>DASVAS010000074.1:0-83846 GCA_036376245.1 Thermoanaerobaculia bacterium
GCACTGGCTTCCAACACCGCCTCCGGCGGCAACATGGAAAGAAGAGACGGCCACTGCGTCTGAAGAAGTTGAAATGGGCTCATGACGCTATTTTCAGCCATCATAACCCCGAAATCAAGAACTAGGTTAACGCGTATGGGGCCAGGGGGTGAGGCCTCGAAGGGCATCCCCCCTCGCCCGGCAAGGAACCCTGAACCGCGCCTACCGTCCCCGCACCGGCTCCTCTTCCAGCACGCTGTGGTCGGGCGCGTCCACGGCCCGGTCCAGCTCTCCCGTGATGGGGCGGTCGCCGTGGTCTCCGGCGCCCGGGCCGGGCTCCAGGCCGGCGGCGCGGGCGGTTCCAGCCTGGACCTGCCCCTCGCCGATTTCGTGATGGGAGTGGATCTCCCCACCGTCGTAATCCGGCAGGCTGGCGGCCTCCTCGGCGCGCAGGCCTTCCACCTGGACGCGGTCCCGGCGTGGGTCCAGGCGGGCCTGGCTGACGGGGATCAGGACGCGGCGGCCGCCTGCCGGACGGTCGTCCATGGTCAGACGGTTCTCGTCCGCCGTGAGGGTGTTGCGCACCAGCGTCTCGGAGATCACGGGGGCCAGGCCCCCCATGGCCGTGGTGGCGGTCAGCGGCGCGCCGTAGGCGAGCGGGCCCGGCGCGGTAGGCACCGGGTCGGCCACCACGCCGCCGGCGACGTGGTCGAATTCCAGGGTCACCGAGAGATACCGCGTCTTCATGGTGTGGGTGTCCACCAGCAGGTCGTCCACCCGCCCGATCCGGCGGTCGTCGGCCCCGTAGACCTCCCAGCCCCGCACGTCCGGATCGCCTTCGCTGATCCGGTGGTTGTGCAGGCTGCGCAGGGGAGCGACATGCGCGGGGAGCGATTCGTCGAGTCGGCCCGTGATCCGGTCATCGTCATGGTGCATGGGAGTGCCTCCTTGCGTTGTTTTTCCCAGGGCGAGCGGCCGGGCCGCGCCCGCTGGAGGCTTCTGCAAGAGGCAGGCCGAAAAAGAAAGGCCCGGGAAGCTCCCGGGCCTTTGTGCGAGAGGGTAGAGAGTTTCCCTGTCAGAGCTCGTCGAGGCCCGCCCTCGTCGCCGGCTCGTTCTGCAGCCGGCGGAGGATGCCGCTGACCAGCCGGAGGATCTCCAGGGTGGCCTGGTCGCGCTCCAGGGCGTCCTGCAGCATGTAGAGGGCCGAGAGAGCCTCGCGCTCGACGCCCAGGGCGCGGAAGGAGGCGATCAGCTCCACGGCGAGGCTGCGGACCTCGGCGGTACGGCCCTGGCGCAGCCAGACGCCGGCCAGGTCGAGGGAGATCAGGGCCGCCTGATAGCCCAGACCCGCGTCGTTGAGGTCCTGCCGGACCTGCTGGAACGTGGCCTCGGCCGTGACCAGGTCGCCCAGTCCGGCGGCGATCTCGCCCTCGATGCCGTGCAGCTTGGCCATGTCGAGCCACACCGCGTGGGCGGCGTAGAGCGGACGCATCCGCTGGAGTTGGGCGTGGGCCCGCTCGTATTCGCCCAGCTCGACCCGGAAGAGGAGGATGTTGTGCAGGGTCTGGAAGACCAGACGGGCATCCCGCGCCCGGTCGATCAGGGTGAGCCCCTGGACCAGGAGCTGGAGGCCCTCTTCAGGCCGGCCGGCGTAGCCGGTGTAGAGGCCCTTGAGGACGGTCACCCGGCCCACCTCGTGCGGCTCGCTGTGCCGGCGGTGGATGGCGAGGGCGATGTCCAGCATGCGGAAGGCTTCCTTGAACCGCCGCTGGTCGCAGAGGAGCGAGGCGTCGAGGTCCGCGATCCGGGCGTAGAGAAGCGGGTCGCCGGTGCCGAGGGCGCGCAGCTCCAGGGCGCAGGCCATGGCGGCCTCCGCCTGGGAGAGGTCCTCGTTGACGCGCCAGGCGTTGGCCAGCTCGGCCCAGGCGCGGGCCTGCATGTCCGTCCGCTGTTCCTTGCCGTAGAGGGAGACGTCGAGCCGGTCGGCGGCGAACCGGGCGAGGTTGGCCATCTGGAGCATCTCGGTCCGGCTGGCGTGCCGCAGCTCGCGGCTCTTGTCCAGCAGGGCTTCGCAGAGGCCCCAGGAGACCGGGCCTTCGGGCAGGACGGCGGTGTCCGAGCGGCGCACGGCGCGGAGGATCTCCTCGACCTGGTCCGCGGCCTCCTCCCGTTCCAGCGTCAGCCGCCGGTCATGCTCCAGGGCCTTGGCGAAGGCGGCCGCGATGCTGCGGTCGTACGCCGCTTCCTCATCGGCCGAGAGCCGCGGCTCCGGCCCGGTATCGGGGGTGAACATGACGCTCGCGAGCGGCGACATGTCCTCCCTGCACTGATCGCAGCCCTCCAGAAGGTGAGTCACCATGGACTTCACATCCGGGGTGGAGAGGCTGCTAAGCAGAAATCTCTCCAGCTTGTCGCGGCGTGGATGCTCGCTCATCCGGGATCTCCTCAAATCAGTTCACGAAATTTTCGAGATTCTCGCACATAAGAGGTCGAGATGTCTCCCGTTTTAGTGACCGCCCTCGGCGGAGCTCTGATCGTCGTCTTCCACCTGAAGGGTAACCACCACACCATTGGGATCGCTTCCCAGGCCCTTCTTCTCCTGGCCCTCCTGACCGTTCCGGGCGGCGAGCCGGGCCCGGCCGCTGAGCCGGTCCAGGAGAGTCATGAAGGCTTGGCCGCCGGGAATGTTCACCGCCGACCAGGTCAGCCGGTCCAGCCAGCCCGGACGCTGAGCGGCGGCGGCCGGCTCGGCTCCGGCCACGCTCATGACCAGAACGAACGCCAAGGCGGCAACCCCTCGCTGAATGTTTCTACGGTACATCTCCTCCTCCTTTCACGAGCCCCTCCGGCGCCGGCGTCCAGCTCCTGGCGCCTTTCTCGCCCAGGCCCCCTGGTTATCGATTCGATGCCCGCCCGGGGCGTAACCGTCCCCTCTCCGGACGAAGCCGGCCGCTCTCTCGGGCGAGGCAAAGAGTGTGCTTCCTATAGACTCAAGTGCAGCGACCCGAGAAAAACGAGCCCTTCCTGCGAACCTTTTGAGCGAGAACTTTATACCACCCCGCTCACACCGGGGGCAATGGGGCCCGCGACTCTCCGTAGAACTTCAAAGAACCCGGAAAAAATCCCCTACAGCTTGACGACCGCGGCCTTGCGCCGGAGCTGGAGCACCTGGACATCCGGGTCCGCCACCGCCCGCTCCGGCTGGAAGCCGCAGACGATCTCCACCTTGCGGGCCTCGCCGGGGCCGAGGACGACCCGGGTCCGGGCGTCCCGGTAGCCGGGCTTCGCCTTGCCCTTGTCGTCGAAGCGCTCGCCGCGCACGGCCGCCAGCTCGACCGGCGTCTTCGAGGTGCCGGCGTTCTTGACCTCGAAGGTCACCTTCCAGTCCTTCCCGCTCTGGACCGCGTGGGCGCCGCTCAGCCGGTACTCGGGCACGACGACCTGGTGGAACCACTGCTTCACGAAGGCGTCGTAGGCCGCCGGGTCGGCCGCGAACGGGCGCATGGCGGCGGTGAAGTCCTGGAGGACGGGGTAGTCCGGCCCATTGCCCCAGTCGGCGATGAACTTCCGCAGGCCGGCCAGCATCCGCTCCCGCCCGAGGTGGTGGTCCATCATCCAGAAGACCCAGCCGCCCTTGTCGTAGGTGACCGTGGTGTCGCCCTCCCGCGAGCCGTCGATCTTCACCAGCGGGCGTTCGGCGTCGGCCCGGCGGGCATCGCCGTAGCGCTCCTCGATCCGCTTCATGAACTCCATCCGGGCGTTGGCGCCCTTGACCTTCTCGAAGAGCAGGGCGGTCGAGTAGTGGGACATCCCCTCGGAGAGGAGGTTGGCGCCCGGCCCTTCGCCGGGGGTGAGCATGTTGCCCCACCACTGGTGAGCGGTCTCGTGGGCGGTCACCAGGAAGACGGCGTCGGTCTTGACGTCGCTCCTGGTGAGGAAGCCGATGCCTTCCGAGAAGGTGATGTCGGTGGGGAATCCCTGCGCGTATGTCGCCAGGTTGGGGAACTCCGAGAGCTTGAGCTCGCGCCAGGGGAAGGGGCGGAACCACTCCGAGTAGTGCCGCCGCGCGGCGTCCAGGGCGGCGCTCATCTCGTCGATGTTGTAGCGATGGCCGGGGTGGTAGTAGATCGCCGTTCCCTGGCCCCGCCGCACGTCCCAGTGGCCGCCCACGACGTTGAACAGGCGCACCGGGTGGTCGCTCTTCCAGACCACCGTGCGCCGTCCGTCCGCGGTCTTGTCGCTGACCAGGGTGCCCACCGAGTTGAAGGTGTAGTCCGCCGGCCCGGTGATGGCGACGCGGGTGGTGAAGGGGTAGCCCGCGCCGAAGAGAGCCTTGGTGCGGCCCACGTAGAAGTCGTCCGGGTAGTCGCGCGGCTCGTAGTCGTTCTCGTCTTCCTTGACTCCAATGGTCTCGATGTAACCCACGACGGGCACGAAGCTCGGGCTGAAGCTGGTCAGCACGACCCCCGAGGGGAGGATGAACTCGCTGGTGCCGCCGCCGTTCCTGGTGATCCCCTTGGGGAAGCTCCCCTCGAACCGGAACCCCACGCGCAGCTTCTCGCCGGGCTTCAGCGGGGCGGGCGGGGCGAAGACGTAGAGGCCGGAGCGGTCTTCGGGCTTCCAGGGCTTGCCGTTCAGCGTCCAGCTCACCTTCTCCCAGTGGTTGCCGCCGGTCAGGGCGAACTTCCTCATGGGCTGCTCATGCTGGTTGAAGAGCTCGTAGGAGCCGTGGCTCTGGAACCAGCGGCGCTCGGGCTCGATGCGGAGATCGAGGTCGACGTCCGAGATCGCCGGCTGGGGAACGTCCTTCCAGGTCGCCAGGTTCTGCTTCCAGTAGTCCCGTGCCTTCTTCTCGACGGCCGCGCCCTGGAAGCCGTCGTCGACGGCGAGCCAGAGGGCGACGCCGGCGGCCAGCGGCACCAGGGCGAAGGGGGCGAGGCGCATCAGGCCGCGGCGGAGAGGGGCCGGCTCGAGCCGGTGGATCCTGCCGATGGCGTCCGCCTGCCGGCGGCCGAAAGCGCGCACCGCCACGGCCGTGAAGAAGGCGGCCAGCCCCAGCATCATCAGCCGGTTCAGCAGCAGGGCCTGGCGGTCCAGCTCGAAGGTCCCCATGTCGCTCCACCAGCGCTGGTCCATGCTCCCGAGCGTCCCCCAGATCCACCAGTTGCCGGCCCAGCTCATGTTGTCCGTGAACTGGAGATACAGGGTCAGGGCGATCACGCCCAGGCTGACGCCGTAGGTCAGATAGCGCTGTCCGCCGACCGCCTGAACGGCGATGACGAAGCAGGTCCAGGCGAGCAGGGTGGGGATGAGCAGAAGGCCCCAGACCAGGAGGAAGGGGCCGAGGCTGATCCCCACCTTCCCTTGGATCAAGATGGCGATGGCGCAGCCCAGGAAGGTGGCGACCACCATCACCAGGCCCGCCGCGCTGTTGGCGAGCGCCTTGCCGAAGAGGAACGAGGCCGTCCGCGCCGGCGTCGAGAAGGAGATGGCGGCGAGCCCCAGGGTCCGCTCGCGCTCGATCGACTCGACGGTGTAGAACATCAGCAGCAGGCAGAGCAGCAGCGACAGGGTGTTCAAGGCCCCCACGGCCGCCGTTCCCGGCGTGATCAGCAGCTCGGTCTGAAACGCCCCCAGGGCGATCAGGCTGGTGCCCAGGGTCTGGAGCAGGATGAGCACGCCGAAGAGGTAGAGGCCCGGGGAGGCGAGGAGGTTCCGCAGCTCCGTGCCGGCCACTTCGAGAGTCCCCCGGACGAGCCCGACGCGGCCCGACCGCATGCGCAGGTCGGCGATCGTGCGCGGGAACGGGACCACCGAATCCGAGCCGGAGCCGGCCGGGCTCGAGCGGCGGCGGAACCAGCGCCGCCGGCCGCCGGACGTCTCGCCCCGCAGATGGGCCGCGACGTGCCGCTGGGCGAGCGCCACGCCCAGCAGTCCGACGCCCAGGAACGCCAGGCGCGAGAGCAGGAACGGCGCATCGATCCCGATCCGGGCCGTGTTGTAGAACCCCGCCCCGCGGTCGAGCTTGATCCAGGTCTCGTTGATCCAGCGGAAGCCCGAGGGCTCGACCAGCATCAGCAGGCGGTTGATCCGCGGGTCGAGCCAGGTCGGCGCCCAACTCCAGAGGAAGAAGCCGCACAGCAGCAGCAGGGCGGTGGGGAAGAGGAAGACCGTCACCGGCTTCCTCCAGCGCTCTCCCAGGAAGAAGGAGATCCCCATGTAGAAGACGAGCGTCGGCAGTCCGAACGCGAGGACGGGCCGCAGGTAGTTGACGAGATCGAGCGGGCCGCGGATCTCCGCCGCCTCCGGGTTCGGCATCACGTGGCCGAAGAAGACGGCCAGCAGCACGTGGATGGCGACGGCTCCCAGGAAGCCGGCGAAGATCGCCAGGAACTTCCCCCACACGTATTCGGAAGGCCGCAGCGGCGTCGAGAGCAGCATGTCGCTGATCTTGGCTTCGTCGTCGGAGACCAGCGCCATGCCGGCGGCGATCGAGACGAAGAAGCCGTAGATCATCGCCATCAGGGCCATCAGGGCGCGGGCGAAGGCGAATTCGGAGGTGACCCAGGCTTTGGTGCCGCCTACGGAAGAGTCGCCCGAGGCGATCTGCATGTGGCCGCTGGACAGGCCCCAGGTCATGAAGGCCACCAGGACGATGAGGAACCAGAACAGAGGGCGTTTGAAGGTGCGGGAGAGCTCCTCGGCGAAGACGACGCCGGTGCGCGCGAAGCTCATGCGGCCCCCCCGGCGGCCAGGGCCCGCGCCTCCTCGGCGGCCTCGGACTCCCGCGCCTGGCTCGACTCCGTCACGTCCTGCATCAACAGCAGATAGGCGTCCTCCAGGGTGGCGGGCACGGGCTCGAAACCGGCGGGCGGCTGGCCGTCCGGCTGGAAGACCCGCACGCGGTTCTTGCCCTCGACGAGCACGGACTGGATGACGCGCAGGCGGCGGCGGTGGACCTCCTCCATCTCCTCGCGGCCCAGGCGTCCCTCGTAGACCTTGCCGTCGATGGCCTCGCGGGCCTCGGTCGGCGAGGTCTGGGCCACCAGCCGGCCCTTGCGGATCACCGCGAAGCGGGGGCAGAGCACGGCCACGTCCTCCACGATGTGGGTGGAGAGCAGGACGATGCGGTCCTGGGCCAGCTCGGCCAGGATGCGGTAGAAACGGAGGCGCTCCTCGGGGTCGAGGCCCGCCGTAGGCTCGTCCACGATGATCAGCCGCGGGTCGCCGGCGATGGCCTGGGCGATGCCGAGGCGCTGCCGCATGCCGCCGGAGTAGGTCTTGACCCGGCGCTTGGCCGCGTTGGTGAGGTTGACCCGCTCCAGCAACTCGGGCACCAGCTTCTTGAGGCCGCCGGGCGCCTCGACGCCCTTGAGCTTGAGGAGATAGGTCAGCATCTTCTCGCCGGTCAGATGGGGATAGAAGCCGAACTCCTGCGGGAGGTAGCCCAGCCGGCGGCGGATGATCTCGGGCCTGGCGAGCACGTCCTCGCCGTCGAGGGCGACCTGCCCCGAGGTCGCTTCCAGGAGCCCGGAAAGGATCTTCATCAGCGTCGACTTGCCCGCGCCGTTGGGGCCCAGCAGTCCGAACATCCCCGGCGGGACGTCGAGATTGACGCCCTGAAGGGCGGTGACGGGGCCGGGATATACCTTCACGAGATCGCGGATCGTCAGCATGGAACGCCTCCTTGGGAGGGGGCTCGGCGGCCCCATCTGGGAGGTAGTACGCGGAAGGGCGGGGGAAGGTTACGGCGGGGGGGTGGGAAGCCCTGGAGACCCCGCTGCGTTATCCTCTCCGTCCCTGGAGGTCTTTCATCATGATGCCAAGATCCCTGAAACCGCTTTCCATCCTCCTCGCCCCCGCCCTGCTGGCCGGGAGCGTTCTCTGGGCCGCGGACGGCAAGACCGCTCCGGACCAGCCCGATCCCGCGGCGTACCGCAAGGAGATCGAGGACTGGCGCGCCAAGCGCAACGAGAGCCTCAAGAAAGAGGATAGCTGGCTCACCCTGGCCGGCCTCTTCTGGCTCAAGCCGGGCGAGAACCGCTTCGGCAGCGATCCGGGGAACAACGTGGTGATCCTGCCCAAGGGCAAGGCGCCCGGAGTGGCCGGGGTCTTCGTACGCGAGGGGGATCAGGTGACGCTGCGCGTCGAGCCCGGCCTGGCCCTCACCGCCGACGGCACGGAAGTCGTCCCCGGCATGACGGTCAAGAAGGACAGCGACGGCAAGCCCACGATCCTGAAGCTCGGCTCGCTCACCTTCTATCTCATCCAGCGCGGCGACCGGATCGGCGTCCGGATCAAGGACAGCGAGAGCCCCGTCCGCGCCTCCTTCCACGGGCTGGACACCTTTCCCATCCGTCCGGAGTGGCGCATGGTGGCCCGCTTCGAGCCTTACAAAGACAAGAAGATCCCCATCCCCAACGTCCTGGGCCAGGTGGACGAGACCCCCTCGCCGGGCGCCGTGGTCTTCGAGTGGCAGGGCAAGACCTACCGCATCGACGCCATCCCGGGCGGCGACAACGGGGAGCTGTTCCTGATCTTCGCCGACAAGACCAACGGCAAGGAGACCTACGGCGCCGGCCGCTTCATCGACACCGATCCGCCCAAGGACGGCAAGGTGGTGGTGGACTTCAACACCGCCTACAACCCGCCCTGCGCCTTCTCGGCCTTCGCCACCTGCCCGCTGCCGCCGCCGCAGAACAAGCTCGCTCTGGCCATCGAGGCCGGCGAGAAGAAGTTCGCGGGCGGACCGGCGCACTGAGGGGAGAGTCCAGGAGGAGCTTGCCCGTCGGAGCGCCCTGCCCTCCGAGACCTCACCCTCGGTCCCTCTCCCATCCCCCTCACGCCCAACCGGGAGAGGGAGGGCCCTGCGATTGAGGTCTTCTCGAGCTCGGCAATATCGTGGACTCATCGTTCCCCCTCTCCCGGGCGGCGGGAGGGGGGTGGGAGAGGGGGCCAGGGGGTGAGGTCTCGCAGGGCGGACCGCTCCAAGGGCAGGATCTGCTGGCCCGCGCCTACCGCCCCAACCTCTCCCCGCCGCCGCCCCGCTCTTCCTTGAAGACATGGAAGGGGTTGATCGGCGCTCCCTCCCACCAGTTCTTCTGCTCGTTCAGCTTGAAGATGGCGAAGTGGAGGTGCGGGTTGTCCTCGGCGGCGTTGCCCGAGCTGCCCACGTAGCCGATCACCTGTCCGGGCGAGACCCGGGCGCCTTCCTGGATGCCGGAGGCGTACCGCTCCAGGTGGGCGTAGTAGTAGCTGTAGGTCTCGGTGGGATCGAACTGGTAGATCGTCAGCCCGCCGAGGTCGCTGGTGAAGAGCTTGGCGATCCGTCCGCCTTCGACGGCCACGACCGGCGTGTTCCGGGGAGCCATGATGTCGATGGCTTCATGGACCCGGCCGGCGCTTCGGGAGTCGTCGAAGGTGTTCAGGAGCTCCCCGGGCTGGATTCCCTGCACGGGGACGACGAGGTGGCGCCGGCCGAGATCCTCCGGCAGGCTGGCCGGGGGAACGGGGGCCGGCGTGCCGGGCGGGGGCGTGGTCGCCTCCTCGGGAAGCGGCGGCGGAGCGGCCGGAGGCTCCGCGGGCTTCACCTCCACCGGCGCCGGCTTCGGCGCGCTGGCCGGCGGCACGTCCCCCGCGCCGTAGAGCCAGACCATCATCAGCACGGTGGCCGACCCGATGGCAAACCCCGCGAATCCCGCCAGCAGGGTCTTGTTGGCGGCCTTCTTCTCGCTCTCCGCCATGGTCTACTCCCGGAACAGGACGGGCGTCCCTTTCTGGACCAGTCCGGCCAGAGTCAGCGCGTCCCAGTTGGTCAGCCGCACGCAGCCGTGGGACTGCGTCTTGCCGATCGTCTGCGGCTCAGGCGTGCCGTGAAGCCCGTAGTGCTCCTTGGTGAGGTCGATCCACACCACGCCGACCGGGTTGTTGGGACCCGCCGGGATCTTGGCCTTGGAGTGCTCCGGGTCGGCGTCCCAGAAGAGGTCGGGGTTGTAGTTGAAGGTGGGGTTCAGGGCCACGGCCGTAACCTCCCAGTCGCCGATGGGCAGCGGGTCGTGCTCGCTGCCGGAAGTGACCGGCGCGAAGAAGAGGATCTGGTTGCCCCGCTCCACCCGCAGCGTCCCCTGGCTCTTGGAGACCACCACGCGAGCGCCGTCCGGGGGGGCCTGACCCGGTTTCGGAGGCTGCACCGTCCGCACGTTGGGCACCCGGATCGTCTCCCCGGCCGCGAAGCGGGCTTGGCGGTTGAGCCGCTTCAGCAGCTCCGGGCTGGAGTGGAACCTCTCGGAGAGCAGCTCCAGCACCGAGGTGTAGGCGAGCGCCTTGAGCTGCGACTTCTCCACCATGTCCTCGGGGATCTGGGGCGTGAACGGGCCGTTGGCGTCGTCCGGGCTGATGGTGTAGCTGGTGACCACCAGGGTACCGCCGGCGGCCAGCAGCTTCTGCCAGGTCGAGGGGTCCATCTGGCCGGTCGCCGGCAGCCCGTTCGCGCCCTGGAAGGCCGCCACGGCCTTGCGGGAGTTCGAGCCCCACTGCGCGTCGATGAGCCCGGGCGAGAACCCGGCGCGGTCCAGGAGGATCTGGACGTCGCCCGGAGCGTTGGCCGAAGGACCGCCCATAGCGGGCTGGGCCACCGGTTGCTGTTGCTGGACGGGCTTCTTGTCTGACGACAACGGCGGCCGCGCCCCGAGGGCGAGCGGCGCCAGGAGGAACAAGATCGCGAAATTCACCGTATGTCTCTTCATGATGTCTTCCTCTATCCAGGGAGATCCAATCCTTTGGACCTCCCAAGGCCGGAGGATGCAACCACCGAGCCACGCCGCTTCGTGAAACAATGAGGGGGCGAGACCGGAGACCCATGGACAAGAAACTGAGCCGCTATTTCTTCATCGCCGCGCTGATCGGCACCGCCATCGTCTTTTTCCGTATGGTGCGGGTGTTTTTCGTGCCGATCCTGCTCGCGGCCGTGTTCGCGACGTTGTTCTATCCGCTCTATGAGCTCCTGCTGCGGAGATTCAAGGGCCGCAAGACCCTGGCCGCCTTCCTCACCTGCTTCATCCTGCTGTTGGTGCTGATCGTGCCGCTCTACGCGGTCGCCCACATGGTGGTGGTCGAGGGGGCCATTTTCTATGACACGGCCCAGAGGCAGCTCACCGCCTACATGGAGAAGGGGCCGCAGGGGCCGCTGGCCTGGATCCGGAACCTGCCCTTCGTGCGCGACCTCGGGCTGGACCGGATCGACTGGCAGTCGACGTTCCGCAACGTGGTGACTTCGGCGGCGAGCTTCCTGGCGGCTCTGATCAACCGCACCTCCCGGGGAGCCGTCCAGGTGGTGATCACGATGTTCATCACGCTGTTCACGATGTTCTACTTCTTCCGGGACGGCAAGGCCCTGCTGCGCCGGGTGCGGTTCCTGATCCCGCTCGACCGGGAGTACAAGGAGGCCATCGCGAAGCGGTTCTCCTCGGTGGCCCGGGCCACGGTCAAGGGGACGCTGCTGATCGCCATCGTCCAGGGGACTCTCTCGGGACTGACGCTCTGGGCCTTCGGCGTCGGCTCGCCGATCCTCTGGGGCGTGGTGGCGACGCTGCTCTCGATCATCCCGCTGGTGGGGGCCTGGCTGGTGCTCTATCCGGCCGCCATCGTGCAGATCGCCACCGGGCATCTCTGGCAGGGGATCGGGATCGTGCTGGTGACCGTGATCGTGATCGTGAACGTGGACAACCTGATGCGCCCGCGGCTGGTCGGCCAGGAGACCGGCATGCACGACCTGATGGTGTTTTTCTCGACCCTGGGAGGGATCACCATGTTCGGCCCCTCGGGGTTCATCATCGGGCCGATGGTCGCCGCGCTGTTCCTCTCGCTGCTGGACATCTACAGCGAGGAGTTCAGGGATTCGCTGGACGCGACGTTGCCCTTGGGGGCCAGGAAGGATGCCCCCGCTCCGGGCGAGCCCGCGATTCCTCAACTCGAGCCGCCGGAGGCGCGGGTGGAGGCGGTGCCGGATCCCAGCCCGAAATCAGAGCCGAGCCCGAGCCCGGAGCCTTCAGGGCCTGTTGCCGGCTGAGGCGGCCTGCCCTTCGAGGCCTCACCCCCTGGCCCCCTCTCCCGACCCCTCCCTCCCACCCTCACCGGGAGAGGGGGAACGATGATTCAACGGTCTTGCCGAGCTCGAAAACCTGGATCGCAGGGCCCTCCCTCTCCCGGGGGCGGGCGGCAGGGAGATGGGAGAGGGACCGAGGGTGAGGTCTCGAAGGGCAGGCCGCTTCAACCGGCCATCACCCCTGCGCCCGCACCGCCCCCGTAGGGTAGATCACCACCCGCCGGTACGGCTCCTCGCCCTTGCTCTCCGAGGTCAGGCCATAGCGCTCGATGATCTGGTGCTGCAGCCGCCGCAGGTGGTTGTTGCGCGGCGGCAGCTCCACCGGGTGGCCCTGGTCCAGGACCTCGTCGATGGCGGCCTCCACCTCCTGGAGGGCCTCCTCGTCGCCGGGGTGGGCCTCGTCCACCTTGAAGACAGCGCGCAGGAAGTTCTCCATCTGGACGATGGTGTTGCTGCGCACCACGTAGAAGGGCACCCCGCGGGCGTGGGCGTCGCGCAGGCGCCGGGGCTGGCGCCGCTCCTGGGACTTGATCGTCACCACCATGTCGGCGTCGTCGAGGTCGTCCACGAGGTAGGCGGAGACGCGGAACTTGCGCAGGGCGCGTTCCAGCTTCGCCTTGCTCACGGCGTAGGGGAAGATGCGCAGCGGCTTGCCCCGCAAGGCCTTGGGCGGAAGGAGAGGCTCCTCGTCGTCCTCGTCGAGATCGGGCTCGGGAGCGGGCGCCGCCAGCTCCCAGGGCGTGACGTTCCGCAGGTCCCGCGGCGCGCGCCCGTTGCGCGGCCGGCCCGGCGCCCGCTGGCGCTCGGGGGCCGCCGCGCCGCGCCGCTCCGAGCCGCGCTCGGGACGGCGGATCTCCACCTGGCCGTCCTTCCCGCGCGTCCGCAACTCCGGCCGGGGCGGGATGTCGCGCAGGAAGCGGTCCACCACCTCGGCCACGTCGTGGTGCACGGCGAGGCTGTCCTTGTCCTGGATCTCGATCAGCACGCCGAAGGTCGGGGGCGCCTTGCGCTCCAGGACCGTCTTCTGCGTGCCGCGCCGCCGCGCCTCCTCGTCCGAGAGGGTCACGGCCTGGATGCCGCCCACGAGATCCGAGAGGGTCGGATTCTGGAGCAGGTTCTCCAGCGTGTTGCCGTGCGCCGTGGCGATGAGCTGCACGCCGCGCTCGGCGATGGTGCGCGCCGCCAGGGCCTCGGCCGTGGTGCCGATCTCGTCGATGACGATCACCTGCGGCATGTGGTTCTCCACCGCCTCGATCATCACCGCGTGCTGCTCCTCGGGCGCCGGCACCTGCATGCGGCGGGCGCGGCCGATGCCCGGGTGGGGCACGTCGCCGTCGCCGGCGATCTCGTTCGAGGTGTCGACCACGATCACCCGCTTACTCAGCTCGTCGGCCAGCACGCGGGCGGCCTCGCGCAGGATCGTCGTCTTGCCCACACCCGGACGGCCGAGGAGGAGGATGGACTCGCCCGCCTCGATGACGTCGCGCAGGATGTCCACCGTGCCGAAGACGGCGCGGCCCACCCGGCAGGTCAGGCCGATGACGTCCCCCACGCGGTTGCGGATCGCCGAGATGCGGTGCAGGGTGCGCTCGATGCCGGCGCGGTTGTCCTTGCCGAAGCGGCTCACCCGCTCCACCACGTAGGCGAGGTCCTCGCGGGTGACCGGCTCCTCGGAGAGGATCTCGCCGTTGTCGGGGTAGCGGGCTTCGGGCAGGCGCCCGAGGTCGAGCACCAGCTCCACCAGCGATTCTTTCCGCGGCTGCGCCTCGACCGCCTGCCGCAGCCGGGGCGGCAGGACGTCGAGCAGCAGCTCGAGGTCGTCCGTGATGTGTCGTTCGGGCACGTGAGGTCTCCTGGCCTCCAAGGCTACACCTTCGGGCTCAGGCAAGATCAGTGCCCGAGCGCCTGTAACAATTCAGCGGCATCTTTCGTAAGGGGATTGGACCGATCAGAGGAGGGATCCCGATGCCATCCGTGAAAACAACTAAAGGTCTGCCGATCTTCCTGGCGCTGCTGCTGGTTGCGGGGGCCGCCCGGGCGGAGAAGCTGAAGGAGCGCTTCGACAAGACCTTCCCTCTCAAGCCGGGGGCCAGGGTCGAGCTGGAGAACATCAACGGTCCCGTGATCTTCGAAGCCTGGGACCGCGCCGAGGTCCGCATCGAGGCCGAGAAGTGGGCCGAGTCGAAGCGCGCCGACGTGCTGAAGAAGGCCCTGGCCAACGTCCGCATCGAGGTGAGCCAGAAACCGGGCGTGCTGAAGATCCAGACCAAGGTGCCCAATGACCAGAACGGCTTCATGGACTGGCTCCTGGGCAAGGAGGTCAAGCTGGGCGCCAACTACCGCGTCCGGGTGCCGCGGCAGGCTGTGATCGCCGCCTCCAACGTCAACGGCGACCTCAATCTGGCGGGCACCCGCGGCCAGGCGAGCCTGGTGAACGTCAACGGCGCCATCTCCGTCAACGGCGTCCAGGGAGACCTGACCCTGCAGACGGTCAACGGCGAGATCGCCCTCGCCCGTACGCAGGGGGGCGTCCAGGCCAACACCGTCAACGGCGGCATCAAGGCCGATCTGAACGGCGTTCCCGACGACCTCAGCTTCGAGACGGTCAACGGCGCGGTGGAGATCCGGCTGCCGGCCAACTCGCGCCTGACCCTGGACGCGTCCATGTCCCACGGCGTCGTCCAGAGCGACTTCAAGGTCGTCGGCAACAGTCCGAAGAAGAGCAACGTCCTCAAGGGGGACGTCAACGGCGGCGGCAACAGGGTGACCATCCGCTCGGTCAACGGCGTGATCGAGGTCTCCAAGATCTAGGAGAACGAGGACACCAGGGACACCAAAGACACCAAGGACCTCAAGGACAAAACTCCTATGTCCTTGAGGTCCTTGGTGTCTTTGGTGTCCCTGGTGTCCTCTCTTTGTTCGCCGGTACAAGGCTTGCATTTCAGGTCCAGCGGGCGCGCGGGCCTTCCCCCGTGTCCGCGGAGTTGTTTTACAGGTCCGCCGGCAAGCGCTTCAAATCCGGCACGCGAACGATTCCGCGCCTGCCGGGGGACCGCCTTTCACTGAAGGAGGTCTCCATGAACGTAACCCTGAACAAAGACAGACTGACTCTTCTGGGGAGCGTCGGGCTCGGCGCCGTCCTGGGGGCCGGGCTGATGTACATGCTCGATCCGCAGGGCGGGCGCGGCCGCCGGACGCTGGCCCGCGACAAGGCCGTGAGCCTCGCCAAGACGGGCGGCACGGCGGTGGGCAAGAAGTCCCGCCATCTGGGCAACCGCACCAAGGATCTGATCTCCGAGGCCGGCTCCGGGCTCCGCCGTGGCGCCACCGGCCTCTTCCGGCGCGGCAAGCACGACGGCAACGGCCTGGCGGAGCTGCACGACGATTCGTCCAAGAGCGTCGAGCTCGCCTCGCACGGCGATTCGCTCCACCACAACGACCTCCTCGCGCACGGCAAGGTCACCGGCGGCTCCTCCTCCGTCCAGGAAGATCCGTTCCAGCCGCTATAAAAACCTCACCCCCGTCCCCCTCTCCCGCAAGCGGGAGAGGGGGAACTTTGAGATCCAGGATCAACGCCGATCGCAGAGCCCTCCCTCTCCTTCAGGAGAGGGACCGAGGGTGAGGTCTCGAAGGGCAGATCGCTCCAGTCGGCAATCCTTTCCTGAACATCCCCAAAGAAATTCCCCGTTGACCTTGCAACATTTTGAGACTACATTCGTAGTCATTTTTCGACTACCATCGTAGTCCTGAAGTCCTACCGCAGGAGGGAACCGATGAGCCAGCCGACTTCCGGTCTTTTCGACGACGCCCGCCGCGACGTGCTGTTCACCGTGCGCTCCCTGCGCAGCTCTCCCAGCTTCGCGCTGGTGGCCATCCTCTGCCTGGCGCTGGGGATCGGCGCCAACGCGGCGATCTTCAGCGTCATCAACGCGGTCCTGCTGCGGCCCCTGCCGTACGACGAGCCGGACCGGCTGGTCCGCGTCTACGAGAAGCTGGGCGACCAGGGGACCGGCTCCGTCTCGTTCCCCAACTTCCGGGACTGGGTGGCGCAGAACACCGGCTTCGAGCGGCTGTCGGTTTTCCAGGTGGGCAGCTTCAACCTGCAGGGGACCTCGGAACCCGAGCGCATCCAGGCCGTGGCGGCGAGCCCCAGCCTTTTCCCGCTCCTGCGGGCGCGTCCGCTCCTCGGCCGCACCCTGGCGCCGGGCGAGGACGATCCCGGCAAGGCGCGGGTCGTCGTGCTGAGCGAGGAGCTCTGGCGGACCCGCTTCGGCGCCGACCGCTCGCTGCTCGGGAAGCCCATCCTCCTGGACGGCAACCCGTACGCCGTCGTCGGCGTGATGCCGGCCTCCTTCAACTTTCCGCCGGGCGGGGCGGGCGCCGCCGTCTGGGTTCCCTACGTCCCCGACCGGCCCGCCCGGGAGAACCGGGGCTACCACTTCCTGGCCGTGGTCGGCCGCCTGAAGCCCGGGGTGAGCCTGGAGGCCGCGACGTCGCAACTCGTGCAGGTGGCGGCGCGCATCGAGAAGGACCATCCCAAAGAGCAGACGGGGCGCAGCGTGGAGGTGACGCCGCTGGCGGAGTCGGTGGTGGGGCGGGTGCGGCCGGCGCTGCTGATCCTCTTCGGCGCCGTCGCCCTGGTGCTGCTGATCGCCTGCGCCAACGTCGCCAACCTCCTGCTGGCCCGCGCCGCCGTGCGCCAGCGCGAGGTCGCCGTGCGCCTGGCCCTGGGCGCCAGCCGGCGGCGGCTGATCCGCCAGTTCCTGCTGGAGAGCCTGGTGCTGGCCGGGGCCGGCGCGGCGCTGGGGCTGCTCCTGGCCCGGTGGAGCCTGGCCGCCCTGACACCGCTGGCCAAGACGGCGCTGCCGATCGCCGGCGACATCCCCCTCGACGGCCGGGTGTTCGCCTTCCTGCTCGCGGCGGCGGCGCTGAGCGGCCTCGCCTTCGGCATCGTGCCGGCGCTCCAGGCCGCCCGCGGGGACGTGCGCGACACCCTCACCGAGGGGGGCGGCAAGAGCACGTCCAGCGGGCGCCAGCAGCTCTTCCGCAGCGCCCTGGTAGTCGCGGAGATCGCCGTCTCGCTGGTCCTGCTGGTGAGCGCGGGGCTGCTCATGCGGGGGTTCCTCGTGGTGAGCGGTACGGAGCCGGGGCTGGAGGCGGAGAACGTCCTGACAGCCCATCTCCCCGTCCCGGCGGCGCAGGTCGAGACCTCCAGGGACCGGCTGTTCCGGCCGCTCCTGGAGAACGTCCGCCGCCTCCCCGCCGTGGAGTCCGCGGCGGTGATCTCCATGCTGCCGATCCAGGACGCCTACGCCAACGCCAGCTTCGCCATCGTGGGCCGCCCGGAGCCCCAGCCCGGCAAGGAGCCGTTCGCCGAGGTGCGCGTGGCCAGCCGCGGCTTCTTCCAGACCCTGGGCATCCCCGTGCTGCGGGGGCGCGACTTCGAGGAGCCGGACGGCGAGGGCGGACGCCGGGTAATCCTCATCAACGACGCCATGGCGCGCCAGCACTTCCCCCGCCAGAACCCGCTGGGCCAGCGGGTGATTGTCGGGGGAGGGGAGCCCTACACCATCTTCGGGGTGGTGGGGGACGTCCGGCAGGCCGGCCTCGACGTCGAGCCCCTGCCCGAGATCTATTTCTCCTATGGCGACAAGGACTGGATCTTCGCGCTCGGCGACGCCGTGCTGGTGGTCCGGACGAAGGTGCCGCCCGCGGGCGTGACCGCCGACGTCCGGCGGGCGGTCCAGGGTGCGGACCCCGACATGCCGCTCTACCACGTGCTCACCATGGAGGAGGTGATCGCGGAGTCCCTCGCCAGCCGCCGCCTCAACCTCTGGCTGCTGGGCATCTTCGCGGGGATGGCGCTGGTGCTATCGGCGGCGGGGCTCTACGGGGTGATCTCCTACCTGGTGGCGCAGCGCACGCGGGAGATCGGGGTGCGCGTCGCCCTGGGAGCCCAGAAAAGAGATGTGATCGGGCTGGTGATGCGCCAGGGCGCGGGGCTGACCGGAGCCGGCATCGCCTTCGGGCTCCTGGGCGCCCTGGCGGCCACCCGGGTGCTCGAAAGCCTCCTCTTCGGCGTCAGCGCCCGCGACCCGGTCACCTTCGCGGCTCTGGCGGCCGTGCTGGCGCTGGTGGCCCTGGCGGCCACCTGGCTGCCGGCGCGGAGGGCTTCGCGGGTAGACCCGCTCCGGGCAATGCGGACCGAATAAAGGACACCAGGGACACCAGGGACTTCAAGGACAACAACTCCGCTGTCCTTGAGGTCCCTGGTGTCCTTGAGGTCCTTTAAGTCGTTTCGGCACCCGGCGGCCAGGTTCCCGCGGCCGGAACCGCGATCAACGGCCGAACAGCACGTCGAGGCCCTGCCAGATCAACTCGAGCTGACTTTGAGAGATCCGGCTGATTCGCTGGGTCAGCAGCGAACGGTCGATCGCGATGATCTGCGTCACATTCGCTACTGAATCCTTGGGCAGGCCTGTGCTGCGGGAAGGAAGAAGAACGTTCCCGGGCATCGCGGCCAGGCGAGTATTGCTCGTCAAGGGGACTACGACGACGGTCGCGATGTTGCTGCGATTGAAGAGGTCACCCTGCACGACCACGACGGGGTGATCGAACCCCGGCCCGGAACCTACCGGGTCCGGCAGCTCTGCCCACCAGATATCGCCTTGGGCGATCACCATTCTGTGCGTTCGAGAATGCGCCGCGCGGCCTCGGTCAGGAAGGGGCTGGGCCGCGTGTCGACCTCGGCGCATACGGCGTTGATCCGGTCGGTGAGGCTCTCAGGCTCGTGGCGAGCCAGGTACTCGGCCACAGCCTCGCTATAGAGCTGGCTGCGGGACTTCCTCAGCCGCTCCGCGAGCCGCTCCGCTTCTCGGAAGACCTGGTCAGGGATCGAGATGGCTGTCTTCATACCTGGAGTATAACCAGCGGCGATCTCCTACCGCAACAACACCGACGCCATCGTCTTGTCGATGTAGATCACCCCGTCGTAGTCGCTGGCGACCGCCGTCGGCGTGAAGGCGCATTGCACGGCCATGGCGCCGATGGAGCGGAACGGCCGGCTCTGCGCCAGCCAGGGCGCGGCGGGCGAGTCCGCCGGCAGGTTTCGCAGGTCCAGGATGAAGCGCGGCAGGCCCGTGGCGCGGAACAGGGACTCGACGCTGCTCGCCACCGGCGGCGTGGCGTCGTGCGCGGCCAGGCCGGCGGGCCCCACGGCGGTGTAGCGCCCTTCGCCCAGGGCGAACCCGAGGACTACCATCTCCTTGCCGAAACGGTCGGCGAGATGCTTTCCCATGGCATCTCCCAGCTTGTTGACGTGCCCGTTGTGCGCCCAGAGCACGATCTTCGCGCCAGGGGCCTGCTGGAGGATCCACTCCACGTTCTTCGCCATGCTCTTGTCGCGCGAGGCCTCCCCCGCGGACATCTCGGCCATCTGGAGGACCACCCGGGCGTTCTGGATCGCCCAGTCCACCTCCTGCTTCGGGAAGCGGGCGGCGTACGCCTCGCGCTTGCCCTCCAGCTCCTTGACCACGCCGCGGACCGCCTCGGCGGCCTGGCGGGCCATCTCCTGCGGATTTCCCGCTTCCCCCACGTGGCGGATGCGCAGGCTCCGCTTGCCGGAGCGGAACACGGTCTCGTCGAGCGCGACCTCGTAGGCCATGCCGCCGGTCAGCCAGCCCTTCAGCCCGTCCGCGGCCTCGAAGCCGAGGTTGAGGTCCGCGCCCTTGTAAGGCACACCGTCGATCTCGAGCGTCAGGTCGTCGATCCACGCCGTGCCCTTCCCCTTGAGGGTGGTGCCGAAGTTGACGGTCTGGGCATCCGCCTGGACGGGCAGCTCGATCTCGATGCGCTGCCAGTCGCCGGTCCCCTTGGCGCCTCGTCCGTCCGTGTTCGCCCGGTTCGGAGCGCCGAAGCCCTGGGCGTTCCAGGAGAACCCGGCGTCGCCGTCGGTCACGTCCTGGGTCTTGATCCAGCCGGAGAGGCGGGCCTTCCGGCCAGCCAGGGCCTTGGACTCGGGGAACGGCTGGTACGCCACGCCATAGGGGATCTGGGTGCGGGCGGCGTCCACCCGGCCCACGAGGGTGAGCGCCTCGGCGAGCTTCGGCGCGTAGCCGGGATCGGCCTTGGCCACGAAAGCCCGGGCGTTCTTCGCGGCCACGATGTGGGTCTGCATGTCGAAGCCCAGGAACTGGATCTTCCCCTTGCCGGACTGGTTGAACCGCCGCATCCACTCGATCATGTCGAGCACTTCCTGGGTGTCCCAGGTCCAGAAGTACATCCCCTTGAGCAATTCCTTGGGATCGCCCTTGCCGGTGAACACGTACTCGTTGACCGCGTACGCCTCGGGCATGTTGGCCTCGATGGCGAACAGGGTGAAGCCCATCTCGGACGCCAGAAATTCGGTCAGCCGGTGCTTCATCTGGAAGAACTCGCGGGTGCCGTGGGTGCCCTCGCCCAGGGAGACGATGCGGGCGTCGCCGATCATCTTCTTCAGGGGCTGGAGATCCGCGAAGCCGTTCCCCGCCTCGGCCGTGTTGAAGGGGATGGCGCGCGACTTGACCCACGCCACGGCGTCCGCAGGCGGCGGATCGTTGGACGGCGCCGGACCCTCGGCCCAGCGGACGCCGTCGATCTCGATTGCGAGGCTGTCCACCCAGGCCGTGCCGCTGCCCACCAGGAGGGCTCCCAGGTAGATCTGCTTGGCGTTGGCGGGCACGTCCACCTCGATCTGGTAGGGCGTCCAGGGCGTGGTGCCCTTGGGTCCGCGGCCGGTCATGTTGTCGAGCGAGAGGGTGCCGGACTCGCCGTCCACCCGGAACCAGAGCCCGGCGTGGCTGCCTTCGACGTTCTCGGTCCGGATGTAGCCGCTGAAGCGGACCTTCTTGCCGGCCACGGCCTCGGCGGGGAACTGCTGGGTGGCGACGCCGAAGTTTCGCTGCTGCCACGGAGCGCCGCTGGTGTATTGGAAGCGAAGGCTGCTCTTTCCCGAGTGGGACTGAAGGACGTCCTTCGTCGCCTGATAGCCCTGCCCGCCGAGGTACCAGCCGCCAGCGCAGTCCGGGGCTTCGAAGTCGAAGTCCAGGTAGGGGTTGGCCGCGAAGGCCCCGGAAGACATGAAGGCCAACAGAAGCATCAGCGAGAGACGGCGCATGGCTCCTCCTTGCTGAAAGGACCTAAAGGACCTAAACGACATAAAGGACATAAACGACTCCAAGGACAAAACTCTAATCTCTTTTACGTCCTTTGCGTCCTTTATGTCCTTTATGTCCTTTAGGTCCTTCCTACGAAAGCTCAATATCCTCCACTGACACCAGCCCCTGCTTGATCGCGTAGATTACCGCCTGGGTGCGGTGGCTGAGCTGGAGCTTGGAGAGGATGTTCCCGACATGGGTCTTCACCGTCTCCTCGGAGACGTGGAGCGCCTGGCCGATCTCCCGGTTGGTGCGGCCGTGGGCGAGCTGGCGAAGGACGTCCTGGGCCTCCTCGCCGCTGCAAGCGGCGCCCACGACCTCCATGTCCTCGAAAGCCGAGAGGTAGCTCCGCAGGCCGGACTGCACCACGCGGTGGTCGTCGACGAGCATGACGCGGATCATGACGAGGCTCCTTCGGTGCGGGGCTGGCGGATGAGGGTGTAGAGAAAGACTCCTGAGCGCCGGGCGGCAGCCGGTCGTCCGGGATCGCCTCGCCCAGCTCCAGCTTGACCTCGGCTCCGGTGCGGTACCCCAGAGCCTCGCACTGCTCCCGGATCGCCTCGACCAGCCCCACGGAGGCGAGCGCCTGAGGACCGAGCTGGTGGAGTAGCGCCTGCATCTCCACCATGGCCTCCCGCGCGCTCCGCCGCACGTCCGCCAGCGCTCCCCGAGCCCTCTCAGGGTCCCGGTCCCACAGTTCCTGGGCCGCCGCCGTGCTGACGTTGATGGTGAAGAGCTGCTGCTTGATGGAGTCGTGGAGATCCCGGGCCAGCCGGTTCCGCTCCTCTTGGGCGGCGGCCTCCCCGATCTGCCGGAGCCAGCTCCGCCGCACCTCGTCCGGGATCGAGAGGCCCTCCGCCGCCTCCTCAGGCTTGAGGGGCCGAACGCCGGCCCAGACCAGGCCCGCGCCCATGACCGCCGGGATCGACAGGAGGATCCATCCCAAGGGGGATACGAAGACCGGTCCCGCCTGCTGCATCAGTACCATCCAGACGACCAGGCCGTTGACGACGCTCAGCCCCAGGGCGATTCGCCGGCGTTCCGCGATCAGGGCGAAATTGCCCAGCATCAAGAGCATGATCCCGAACCCGCCTACCAGCATTCCCAGGACGCGGATCGTGGACATCTCCTGAAACTGCTTGTGAACCACCGGGAAGGAGTGGGGGTGGATTATTGCCATCCCGAATCCCAGGCCTACGAGCAGGATGGCGTTGAGGAAGATGAGATTCCGGAGAGTCTTCATATCGTCAGCTTAGGGTTCAGCCCGCCCCCCGATCATCGCCCAAGGGGATGAATTTTCCCTCCCCCGAACGGGGGAGGCCCGCCTGTGGCAGAATCCCAGGCTTTGAAGACGGAGGGATGCCTTTGCGCAGAATCGGAATCTTCGGTTGGGGCATCGTAGCCCCCCGCTCGCCCAATATCGACGCGTTCGCCCGCAACCTCGACTCGACGGAGACCTGGCTGCGGCCGTTCAACGGCTTCGGCCCGGACAACTTCCTGGTCGGCGTCCCCGAATTCTCCTTCGAGGACTACCGGGGCTGGATCCACGACCGCTTCCCGCCGGCCCGCTTCCATCAGCTCACCGAAAAGATGGACCTGCCGGTCCTCTACGCCATCGCCGCCTTCATCCAGTCCCTGGGACAGAACCCCGGGCTGGAGGCCGAGCTGCGGGGCCTGGGCTCGCAAGCCCACATCTACCTGGGCACCGGTATCGGCTGCGTCCAGACCCTGGCGGAGAACACGCGCTCCCTCGACCGCGCCCAGCGCCGGTGGGACCGCTTCTGGGCCGAGCGCAATCCCGCGATGAAGGCCTATCTCGACGCCGACCCCGAAGAGGACAATGAGCGCGAAGGCGTGCCGCCCCGGCCGGAGACGGTCGCCGACCCCGAAGACCGCTACGCGGCCGAGGCGGCCTGGTGGCATCACTGGGCCGCCGGCTCGCCGGACCTCCAGGTCTATCTCCAGGAGCTGGCGGAGATCGAAGGGCTGAACGTCTCGGGGGATATCGACAAGGGCAAGGTGAGCCTGATGAAGGAGAAGCAGCGCCGCCTGCGCCACCTGCACGAGAAATGGGGGGAGCCCACGCCGCCCTGGCAGTCGGTCTCCTCGAACGTGGTGTGGAACATCTGGAACACCCCGGCGGCGCAGATCTCGATGCTGGGCCACATCACCGGCCTCGCCTTCGCGCCAGTGGGGGCCTGCTCGACCTTCGGCCTCTGCCTCAAGCTGGGGATGGACGCCATCCGCCGCGGCGAGGCCAAGGCGGTGGTGATCGGCGCCACGGACCCGCCGCCTCTGCCGCTCTCGGTGGGCGCCTTCTACGCCGCCCGGGTGATCTCGGCCGACGCCGGCGTCTCCAAGCCGCTGACGGGCCTGCGCGGCACCCACGTGGCCGGCGGCTCGATTGTCTGGGTGATCGGGGATCTGGAGTACATGACGGCGAAGGGCTTCCGCCCCCTCGGGATGGAGCCGGTGGCCGTGGGCGTCAGCTCGGACGCCGACCACATCATCACCCCCTCGGTGCATGGTCCGACGGCGGCGATCCAGCAGGCCTTCGCGGAGGCCGGCGCGCGGCCGGAGGACATCGCCACCTGGGACCTGCACGCCACCGCCACCCCGGGCGACTACCGGGAGGTGGAGACGCTGCGCGGCGTGGTGCCGGACCCGGTGCTGGTGACGGCCCGCAAGGGCACCTTCGGCCACGGCATGTCAGCCGGGGGAGGCTGGGAGCTGACGGCGCAGTACCTCGGCTACGAGCGCGGGCGTCTCTATCCGACCCCGCTGCACCGGGAGGAGCTGAACCGCCAGATCGCGGGCCTCCACGACGCCTACGTCTTCGACGAAGCCTGTCCGGCCGACCGGGGACTGGCGGGGAAGCTCTCGATGGGGATCGGGGGCATCAACGCCTGCGTTTTGTCGCGGCCGCTTGATTCGTAGCCCGTTCAGCCCGGGTACGGGCCTCTCCCCGCGAGGTCTACCCCCGTACCCGGCGGGTACATCCCCATACCTTTCGGGTACGCCACCGTACCCGGCGGGTCGAGCCCCGTACCCTCGAGGTACACCCTCGTACCCGGCGGGTCGAGCCCTGTACCTCGGAGGTAGAGGGGTATACCCGGGAGGGAGAGGGGCGTACCTCGGCTCCGCCGAAGAAAAATCGGCTCCCGGACTTCAGCTCCGCTCTTTCCGCGTCGCTGAATGCTCCACGACGTTCCCCCGTGACGTCAACGCCTGCGTGCTGTCGCGGCCGCTCGGGTCGTAGTAGTAGATTGTGTGTATGAAGCGCACGAATCTGGTATTGGATGAGCGGCTCCTGGAAGAGGTGGCCCGGGTCAGCGGTGAGAGAACCTGGTCCGCGGCTGTGACGAGGGCCATGGAGGATTACCTGTGGCGGCACCGGGCGGGGCGGCGCATCCTGGAGCTTGCCGGGTCCGGTTTGTGGGAAGGGGATCTGTCCGAGATGAGAGGGGACTCTTCCAAGCCGTGAGCTGAACCTCCCGGGCGTGAGGGACGGACGCTCGTCCCCGCTCCCGGAGCGCTCGTCCTTGCTTCCAGAGGGGCTCGCCCTTGCTTCCAGAAAGATCGGCGGAGAGCCCGGGCCGTCCGTTCGCGCCCCCGGACCGCGCTTCCCAACTCCCGGCGTGTTCGTCCGCGTTCCCGGCTCGTCCGTTCCAGCGGGTGGAGGTCTCCACCCATACGCCGGAGCGTCCTACCCAATCGGTGGAGCGCTCCGGCGAGCGGGTGGAAGCCTCCACCCAGTGGGAAGGACGCGCCGGCGAGTGGGTAGGACGCTCCACCCAGTGGGTGGCGCGTCCCGGCGATTGGGGAGGGGCCCCTACCCGGTGGGGAGCGCGTCCCGGATGTTCTCAGGCGCGATCTTTCCGCGCCGCCGGATGCTCCACGACCGTCCCCGCCCGTTCCCCCTCTCCCGGAGCGGGAGGGCGGGAGGGAATCGGATCCTTCGCCCCCATCGCGTTCAGCTCCGCCTCCATCCGGGCGTTGCTCGTGTAATGGATGCGGCTGTTGTACTGGTACCTCTCCGCCCGCGCGATCAGCCGGTTGAGGAGCCGCGAGTGGCGGTAGTTGTGGTACGTCTGGGCGATCTCCGGGTAGAGGAAGCCCGACGCGGCCAGCGCGAAGGCGAAGGCGTCCACCCAGATCGGGATGAAGGGGGCCTTGATGACGAGGCCCCCGATCACCAGGCCGATCAGGCCGAAGAGGGCGCGGGCCGCCGGATCGCCGCCGCGCCAGACGTCGTAGCCGGACTTCTCCAGGCGGCTCTGCCCGATGGCGGCCGGAATGTACTCCGGCAGGGCCGCCTCCATCACCTCCCGCTCCAGGTTCTGCCAGTAGCCTTCCGTACCTCCACACTCCTCGTAGCTCTCGCGGATCTCCGCCAGCTTGCGGCGGGCGGTCTCCCTCAGGCGCGCCGCGGCCTCCTCGGCGGAGAAGCCGCGGCGCTGGTGCTCGCACTCTTCGAGCACGGCGAACAGCACGTTGCCGAAATCGTAGGTCGGACCAGCCAGGTTGAGCATCGCGGGCCTCCTATTGATTC
Organism: Thermoanaerobaculia bacterium; assembly: GCA_036376245.1. Classification (GTDB taxonomy): domain Bacteria; phylum Acidobacteriota; class Thermoanaerobaculia; order Multivoradales; family UBA5704; genus DATARR01. Next base: position 25,829 of record DASVAS010000074.1, read on the forward strand.
CCTGACGGGTTCCCCGCGGCTTCGAGCTGCCGCTGCTGGTGCTGCTCCAGCTCGTAGCGGGTGACGCCGAGCTGCTGCAGGAGCTTGTTGCCGTCGATGATCACGTTGCCGTTGGGCAGCTTCGGGATCTGACGGATCTCCTTCTTCTGCAGCGCCTCGATGAGCTGCAAGTTGACGTAGGCGTCGCCGGCGCTGCTGTTGAGGGCCGCGCGCTCCTTGCGGATGCCCTCGGCCTGGGCCTGCTTCTCGGCCAGGACGGCCTGCGCCTCCTGCTGCCGGCGGACGAGATAGGCGTCGGCGTTGCGCCTGGCCTGCTCGAGCTCGCCCTGGGCGCGGGTGAGCTGCTCGGTCAGCTCCGCCACCTTGCTCTGGAGGTTGGCCTGGTTGGCTTCCAGGGTGGCGAGGATCTCGGCCTCCAGCTTCTCGGCCGTCTTCTCCGCCTCCTTGCGGGCGTTGATGAGCTGCTGGTACTCGGGCTTGAAAGAGAAGTCCACCAGCAGCACCTGCTCCACCACGATGCCGTACGGCTGCAGGTGGGTGGCGAGGAGCTGCGTAGCCTCGTTGGCCGCCGCGAAGCGGCGGGTCGGGTTGTAGAAGTCCTCGGAGTTGAGGCGGTTCAGCACGTCGCGGACGTAGGTCCGCGCCTGCGGCCGCACCAGCCGCTCCTCCAGCGACTCGCTGTCCGGCGCCACGAGCTTCCACACCTCGGCCACCCGGGTGGGATCGATCCGCCAGCGGACCGTCACATCGGTCTCGATGTCGTTGCCGTCCCGCGTCTTGAAGCGCAGGTCGTCCTTGCCGTGCCGGTCGCCGGAGTCCGCGGTCCGGGTCATCACCAGGTTGCGCAGCGAGATGTCGAACGTCTTCCAGTCGTTGACCACCGGCATGAAGAAGTGGGTGGCGCCCGGCTCCTTCACGTCATACGACCGGGTGAGCTTGTTGAACTTCACGCCGACTTCCGTGGCCTCGGTCGTGTGCGGGGTGCACGCGGCGAGGCCCAGGGCGAAGGCGGCGAGACAGGCGAGAACCACGAAGCGGTTCATTTTCATTTTCCTTTCTATGTCCTTCACTTCTGGCCGCTGAGCTTGCCAAGGTCCGTCGGGTCTTCACTGATGTAGATGGGACCCTTGATGCTGTTGAGCAGAGCGAGGCCGCGCCGGAGCTTCAGGAGCTTGGCTGAGCCGGCGCCCTCCAGGGCGCGGTTGATGGCCTCGGTGCCGTTGGCCTCGGCGGTGCGGATCAGCAGATCGGCCTCGGCCCGCTTCTGCCGCTCGTAGAGGTCCTTGCGGGCGCGGATCTCGGTGATCTGGGCGTTGAACTCCGAGGTCTTCACGTTGATCAGGTTCTGGCCCTCGGCCTTGGTCTGGTTCAGCCGCGTCTGCACCTCGGCCTGCTTGGCGAGCGCCCGGTTGGCCAGCACCGACTGATCCTGGATCTTCTTCTGCTCCGTCAACGCCTGGAACGTCTCCGGATAGTCGTACTGGCGGATCAGGACGTCGACCAATTTCAGACCGTTGGCCTCGAAGCGCCGCGCCATCTCGGCCTTCAGCGCGCGCACCTTGGCCAGCCGGGCCTCGTGGTAGAACTGCTCGGCCCGCAGCTCGCCCAGGTACCGCTTGACCAGCGGATCCGTGAAGCGGATCACCACCGCCTCCTCGTAGCCCTTGCCGAAGCCGAACTTCGAGGCCAGCTTGTACGGATCCTTGATGCGGTAGATCACGGTCACGTCCACGTTGACCGGATAGCCGTCCACCGTGGGGACGTTCACCGCCGGCATCTGCCGGTGCCCGGGGCTCGTCTCCGCGGAGTTGTTGGTGAACTCCACCACCTGCATATCCCGCGGGAAGGTGTGGATCGTTTCGTAGCTGGCGATCTCCCGCCGGTAACCGGACTGCACGGGCTGCTTCCGCAGGCCTTTCTCCGAGCCGTAGGAGACCTGCCGCACGCCGATCTGGCCGGGGGGCACGTAGGTCAGCACGCAGCCGCGCAGGAAGAACAGCGGCACCAGCACGAGCAGCAGCCGGAAGCCGATCTTCCCCAGCCTGCCGCGGGCCTGCTGCAGAAACGGAGACTGGACGCGAAAGCGACGAGTCTTCATGGATTCGAACATTGGGTTTTCCTTCTGGGTTGTGGGGGGCACGTCAGGATTGGGTACGAAGGCGAAAACCGGAAGTTGCGAGCACCTGTCGGTTTGGCCTTCTCTAGTAAGTGACAGTTTGGCGACAGCCATTTCGAAACCCTCACCCCCTGGCCCCCTCTCCCGCCTTCCATCCGCCCGCCCCGGGAGAGGGGGAACGAACAGGAAGGCTCCTGCTTTTCTCCCTCCTCTCCCGGGGAGGGGGTGGAAGACGGGAGAGGAGGGCCGGGGAGGTGAGGGTCCGATGGCACGACCCTTGCGGTTGACTCTCTGACCCGGGCCATCCTGCGGCCCGGAAGGTTCCGTGAAAGGAGAGGCGCATGCAGGTACCCCTGGAGATCTCCACCAAGTACATCACCCTCACCCCGGACCTGGAAGCGGAGCTGCGGCGGCGGGCCGAGAGGCTGGAACGTCATAGCGACCGCATCACGAGCTGCCGGATCGCCGTCGAGATGCCCACCGGCAACCACCACCAGGAGGGTGGTCCCTACCGGGTGCGGGTGGACGTCACGGTCCCCGGGTCCGAGCTCGTGGCTGCCAAGGAAGAGGAGGAGCTGTACGCGGCCATCCGCGAGACGTTCGAGGCCGCCGAGCGGCAGGTGGAGAGTTGGTCGGATCGCCGGCGCGGGGATGTGAAGACCCCGGTGCTGCCGCCCGAAGGGCAGGTCATCCGCATCTTCAACAACGACGAAGAGGGCTACGGGTTCATCCAGGCGCCCGACGGCCGGGAGATCTACTTCCACCGCAACGCCGTCCTGAACCCTCCCGGATTCGACAAGCTGGAGGTGGGCTCGCGGGTGCGCTACGCCGAAGAGCAGGGCTTCGAAGGCCCGCAGGCGACCACGGTGACCCTGGCCGGAAAGGAAGACTGACCTGTCGGAAAACCTTTCTTTTCCGGCACACATGTTGCACCCCGTTCAGGCTGGCGCCGGTTTTCCCGCCGGCGCCCGGTAAGACCCACAAGACAACCACAGCAGAAGGGAGTTGCAGTATGGCGATGACGAATCAAGACCCGAGGGAAACCCTGATCGGCTGGCTCAACGACGCCTACGCGATGGAGAAGGGTCTGGTGCAGGTCCTGGAGAACCACGCGAACGACGTGAAGGACCGTCCGGAGATGTACCGCAAGATCGCCGAGCACCTCGAGAAGACCAAGATGCACGCCGAGCGCGTGCGGGACTGCGTCGAGCGGCTGGGCGGCAGCACCTCCACGGTGAAGACCACCCTGGGAGCCGTCTCCGGCTTCTTCCAGGGCCGCTCCACCGGCGCCTCGCCGGACGAGCTGGTGAAGAACGCCCTGGCCGACTACGCCTCCGAGCACCTGGAGATCGCCTCCTACCGCGCCCTGATCGTGGCCGCCCGCGCCCTGGGCGAGCAGGACGTGGTGCGGATCTGCGAGGACATCCTCCGCGACGAGGAGGACATGGCCCGCTGGCTGGAGCAGAGCCTGCCGACGGTGGTCCAGGAGTACCTGGGCCAGCACGCCACGGTCGGCGCCGGCATGGGCTCGCCGAGCCCCGGCTCCACCCGGTTCTGATCCCTGATACCTCAACCGCGAAGGGCGCCCCTGGGGGCGCCCTTCTTTGATTACGAGTTCGCTAGACGCACTTGGAGCAGATCAAGCGGGTGGAGCATCCCCCTCGCCCATTGTCCCAACAGGAATAGCTGCTGACCCCACAAGTGCATTGCGCTTCCAGTACATCGAGCTGCCGGTCGCAGCATTCTCTGAGAGGATCGGCGGTAACGGGACCAGCAAGGACGGAAAAAAACAGGATTGCCAAGGCGGCGGACAGCTTGACAGACATCCTTGTCATAGATCCTCCTCTAGTGGACCTGTTGAGCGGCCAGAGCCAGGTCGTAAAGCGCTTCTGAGCCGCTGATGGAGACTACTCGGGTCAGAGGTTGGTACCCGGGGCCGGTGACGCTGAGCGACCAGGATCCCTGGGATAATTCGGGGAAGCTGAAGCTGCCATCCAGTCCGGTAACTGTGTTTTGCCGCCCTTCAAAAGAACCAGGTGCCGGAGAAATGGTGATCTCGGCTTGAGGAATGGGCTCGCCAGACCGGGCGTCCACCACGACGCCGCGTAAAGATCCGGTTTTCAGGTCGATGACGACGCGTTGGTCGCCTTGTAGATCGATCTCGCGGGAGTGGAAAAGGCCGGTGCGGAAATCGGAGACCTCCAGGATGTAGAGGTCCGGCGAGAGCCCTTGCAGAGCGAATCTACCCTCCGGGTCCGTTTCGCTCCAGGCCGGCGCCCCCGTCTTTCCGGTCGCGCGGAGGGAGGCGCCCGGCAGGGGCTTTCCGTTGCGCTGGACCACTCCGCTCAAGGAGAGGCCCTGCCGGAAGTCCAGATCCAGCCGTCCTTCTCCGGTCTCGGCGTCGACGGTGACCTCGCCCTCGGCCTGCCGTCCGGTCCGCGGCAACTGGGCCGCCACCCGCCAGGAGCCCGGGGGAACGTCGGAGATCCGGTAGGAGCCGTCATGGCTTACCTGCGCGGCTTCGGCCGGCGCCCAGGCGATGCTGAGCCGGACCCGGGCCAGGTCCTCTGGGTCGAGACCGAGTATCCGACCGCGAATGACGCCGTATCTGACCAACTCCAGAACAACCTCTTGGCCGGCCGCTTCTCCGACCTGGACGGAGACCGGGGCCCTGGTTTGCCCCAGGCCCTCCTTGGAAGCGCTGACGTCGTAGGTTCCCGCCGCGAGCCCCCGGACGGTGAACCTGCCGTCCGGCTGGCTGAGAATCTGGGAAGACGGTCCGGAAAAGGGCGTCGCGAGGAGCCGCACCCTGGCGCCCGCCACAGGAGAGCCCAAGCCGTCAAGGACCAGGCCGGAAACCTCTCCTCGGCCGTCGAGCTCGAAATCGAGGACATTTTCTCCAGGCTGGAGGTCCAGCTCCCGAATGGCGCGGCCGAAAGTCTCGTGACTGGCTTCCGCGCTCAGCGGACCGGCAGCCAGGCCATCGATGCGGTACCGTCCATCGCCATCCGTGGAAGTCCAGGGGCCGTAGTAGGTGAACATGCCCGGCTGTTCCGGCACATGGCGGCGGATCTCTGCCCCCACGACGGGAGCGCCGTCGGGACCTGAAACACGGCCGGTGAGGATCGCCGCTTTGCGGAGGACGACCTCGACACCTTCGAGATCCTTGCCCTCGGGTACCTTAAGGTCAAGCTCGACGGTCTGCCATCCAGCCTCGGAGGCGGTCAACTGGACCCGTCCAGGCTCGACTCCTTGCAGGGCGAAGCTCCCGTCGTCCCGGGAACGGGTCTGGAATCTGAGTCCTCGGGTCATCGTCGCCCCGCCGACTACAACCATCCTCTGACTGATGGCGGTCAAGAGGATTCCCGCGACGGGCCGGCTGTCCTCGTCCACCACCCTGCCGGCCAGCAGGCTCGCGGGGTTGAGGACCACCACCAGGGGCTTCTCGGGGTTCACCGCGACCCCGGCCAGCTCCGCCGTGGCGAAGCCGGCGCGCGCCACGACGAGCTTCAACATGTCTCCCGCGCGCCGGCCGGAGATCTGGAACCATCCGGTGGCGTCGGTGACCGCGTCCGGTGCCGCGTTCTCGTCGAAAGCCGCTTCCTCCAGCGGGTCCTCCGGCTTGATTCTGACGCTCGCGCCTTCCAGGGGTGTGCCCTCCGGAGTCTGCACGCGGCCCGATAGGAGAACCTCCGGTTTGAGGACGACCGTTCCGAGATCGAACCGTTCCCGCTGGGCGGGGATGCCGATTCCCGGGACCCGCACCGCGGCGAAACCGCGGGCCTGGACCGCCAGATCGAAGCGGCCCGTCTGCACGCCCCGCATCTCGAAGCGGCCGGAAGCGTCCGTCACGGCCCGGGTGCGCAGGGCCGCGTCCGGTTCCCGGATCTGCTGGAGACGTAGCGCCGGATTGCTCTCGGACGCTGGAACCAGCTCTACGACAGCCCCGGGGATCGGCCGCTCGTTCTCGTCGAGGACCGAGCCGAACGCCACCTTGCCGGGAGTGAGCACCACCCGGATGGGAATCCCGGGAGATCCGGTCCGCGGAGCTTCCGCCTTCACGATCTGGGGCGCGAAGCCTGGCCTGGCGAAGCGGAGGGTGTAGGTCGCGCCCGGGACCAGGCCGCCGGCGCGGAAGTCGCCTTGGCCGCGGCTCCGCGTCAGGCTGCCGCTCCCACGCAGCCGCAGGCTGGCGCGCCGGACGGCGCCAGGGTCATACCGCACCCGGATTTCGACGCCGGCCAGCGCCTTGCCCTGGCCGTCCACGACCGAGCCGTGAAGGAAAGCCTTCGGGCTCAGCGCGAACGTCGGCCCCTCGACGTCCTCGAAATAGCCGTTCGCCACCGCCCGCAGGGTGCGCTGAGCCCCGGGGGCTGGCTTCAGGACGTAGTTGCCCGCGCGGTCCGTGCGGACGTAGGTGGCGTAATCCCGGCCCATCCAGACCAGGGCGCCGGCGATCGGGCCGCGCTGGAGGATGTCGATCACCCGGCCGGAGACGGTCTCGGGGGGCTTCAGCGTCAGGCGGACGCGTTCGGCGCCGGGCTGGAGGACGATGTCGGCCTCCAAGTGCTCGCCTCCGGCCGCGAGGAGCCGCACGGCCGTCCGCTTCTCCCCGGGGAGGGTCAGCGAGAGGCGTCCTCCATCCCCTGAAGAAGCCGCCGGCAGCCCCATGCCTTCCACCCAGACGAGGACGTCCCCGGCGGGCCGGCGCCGCGTATCCAGGACTTCGATCCGCCGTTCCGTCCCGCGGGAGAGTTGAACCGTTACGCGTGACGGCCGGGCCGCCAACGATCGGGGCTGGAATCCCGGCGCCACGACCTCGACCGTCAGGTCTTCGCCCTGGAGGGCGGGCAGGGCGAGCCGGCCCTTGGCGTCGGTGATCCCGAACCGCTCGGCCGGTTCCCAGGCCGGCTTCCAGGAAGTGTAGGCGTCCCGGACCCGGCGCTGGCTGACCAGGACCTTCGCCCCTGAGATCGGAGCTCCACCGTCGCCGACGACCTTGACCTCCAGGCCGGCATCGCGCGGCAGATCGACAGGAGGAACGTCCATCTCCTCCGTCAGCGGGACGGTGGGATATTCCATCGGCACCTTGCCCGGCGCCTGCGCGACGAGCCGCCACATCCCGGCCGCAGGGGCGAGGACGCGGAAAAATCCTCCGTCGTCCGTGAGAGCGCCGGCGGCGGGGGCCGGCTCGTCCTTTTCCGCCGGCTTTCCGGCCAGCAGCGTCCGGCCTCGTTCGTAGGAGGAAAGGAGGGGCCGCAGCTCCACCCGCGCCTTGGATTGAGGACCGTCCGTCCCCAGGATCTGCCCCGTGACGACGATCTCCTGCTCCTTGGGCAGGGCTTGGGCCCAGGACGGCCCCACCGTCCAGAGTTGGAGCACAGCCAAGGCGGCCGGAACCGCCCAAGGGCGACTCTGAAGAGTCATTCCATAAAGAATAACGAGCTGTCGGAGAGACCGTCAAACCAGGCTTCTGGTGCGCGGCAGCCTGTGGGCAGACCCTTTGGCCGTTGTCACGCTTACCCTCCAGGATGACGAGGATGTACTTTCTTTCGAGTCTCGGTGCCCGGGGCGGCCCAGGACCACGGTTCGCTCTCTCCCTCGATCTCCAAAAACTGTACGTGGGCCACGTGGGCTTCAGGTCTGAAGCGGCCGCAAAGCTCCGCAAGCCCGCCGGCGTTGAAATCTGGAGAAGCGGCTCTGAAATTTTATCCTCGGCTTGGTGTGACAATTTTCGTCCACCTTGGTGACGCCGCCACATCTCTCCGAATCTCCGGCCGTGAGGTTGGCACGGCCTGTGCTATAGCGAAAAGTAGCTGCGGTTCGATGGTTGAACGTGGCAGGCAAGCGGGGCCGGAAGTGCCGCAAACTAAAGGAGATGCAGCCATGAGTTCCACACTGAAAAAGATGACGGTGATCCTCCTCCTGACGGCCTTCCTGGCTCCTGGACTGGCGCAGGCTCGGGACTGGGCGTGGGAGAGCGCCACCGTTTCGCGCGATACAGAGGTTGGGTTCTTCGGTATGGTCTGGAATTTGCTTACCAGTATGTTTGAGAAGAATGGCGGGATGCTCGATCCCAACGGGGGGCCGGCGCCTGTCGATGGCACTGGTGACGATACGTCGACGACGACAACGACGACGACTGGTGGCGGTGGGGAAAACGGCGGAATGCTCGACCCGAACGGCGGCAGGTAAAAATTCGCTGGCAGGTAGGGGGTTAAGAGGACATCATGAATAACTTGGCGAACGCCCTGACAGACTCGCGGGAGAAAGCGCCAGAGCTGTGGGCTGAGCTCGAACCATATCGCTTCGAAGACCAGTGCCAACTCATCCGGGTGCACCGGCGCTTCGTGACCTGGGGACTCTGCGAGCTGTTCTGTAAGGAGAGCGCGCGGCTGGCAGTGATCGACCCCGCCCGTGCCGTCGAGTGCGCCGAGTTGGCCGTGCTCGTCTCCGATCTGCTCAAGGAAGAGGCCTCCGAGAAGACCCACTGCCTTTATCAGCTCCGCGGCTACGCCTGGGCGCACGACGGCAACGCCCGCCGCGTCCTGGGCGACCTGCGCAACGCGGACGAGTCTTTCTCGATCGCGGACGCCTGGTGGGAAGCCGGCGAGGCTGAGCTGGGAGACATCCTGGGCTACGAGCCCATCATCCTTGATTACAAGGCATCGCTGCGGACGGCCCAGCGCCGCTTTGGCGAGGCTTTCCAACTGCTGGACCGGCTGTTCGCCATCCATACCCATGGCGGGCGTCTGGAGCACAGGGACGACCACCTGGCTGGCCGGATTCTGGTCAAGAAGGCGATGGCGCTGGAAGAGATGGGGGAGTCCGAGATGGCCATTGATCTCCTCCATCAGGCCGAGGACCTGGTGGACGCCCGGCGCGATCCCCGTCTGCTCCTGGTCCTCCGGCACAACCTCCTGTGGGGGCTCGCCCAGGTCGAGCGCTACGACGAGGCCCAGGAGCTCTTCCCCGAGGTTCAGGCTCTCTGCCAGGAGCTGGGCAACCCCATGGACCTGCTCCGCCTCCGCTGGACCGAGGGCCGCATCTTCGCCGGCCAGGGTCAGACGCGGGAGGCCATCGAGGTCTTCCAGGCCCTCCGGCAGGACTTCGCCGACCGCGGCATCGCCTACGACGCCGCTCTGGTCACCCTCGAGTTGACGGCCCTCTACGCCAAGGAAGACCGCTTCGAGGAGGTCAAGGAGCTGTCCCTGGAGATGGCGGAGATCTTCCGCGTCCACGAGGTGCACCGCGAGGGCCTCGCCGCCCTCCTGTTCTTCCAGAAGGCGGCCGAGCGCGAGCGCGCCACCGCCAAGCTGGCCCGCGAGATCGCGGCGTTCCTGGAGAAGCTGCGGGTCGATCCGGCCCTGCGCTTCGAGCGGCGGCGCTAGGCCGCCGGTAGCCATCGGGTAAAAATCTTCCCGCTCCCCTGGCGGAACGCCGGGGGAGCGTGTATGCTCTACCTATCCAAAGAGGTAGAGCAGTTGAACCGCAGGCAGTTTTTACGGACGGGTCTACTTGCAGGGGCGGGCATCCTCGCCGGCCCCATGATCAACCTGGGGCGTTTCCGCCTCTTCGCCGACACCACGGATATCTCCGCCCGGGCCATCGAGCTGGTCGGGCGGTCGATGGTCATCGACATGCTCGGCCTCCTCACCCTGGACTGGCCGCGGCTCTACGCGTGGCAGCGCGATCCGGGGCATTTCGGGCCGGCCGATTTCCGCAAGCTCCAGAGCTCGGGCGTCCGGGTCTTCCACCCCGCCGTGGAACCCAACAACCCCCGTCCCTATGAGGCCACGCTGGACTGGCTGGCCCGTTGGGACCGGCTGCTGGCCGCGCGCTCGGACTACCTGCTGCGGATCAACTCCCCGGCCGACTTCCAGCGCGTCCATGAGGAAGGCAAGGTGGGGATCCTGGTCGGTTTCCAGAACTCCGACCACTTCCGCACGGTGGCGGACGTGCAGAGCTTCCACAACCTGGGGCAGCGGGTGTCGCAGCTCACCTACAACAAGCGGAACCGCATCGGCGCCGGCTGCTTCGAGACCCGCGACACGGGCCTGACACCGTTCGGAGCCGAAATCGTGGCCGCCATGAACTGCGCCGGCATGGCGGTGGACGTCTCCCACTGCTCCGAGCGCACCTGCCTGGACACCTTCGACGTGTCCCGCAAGCCGGTGCTGATCACCCACTCCAACAGCCGCGCCCTGGTGGCCAATCCGCGCTGCAAGTCCGACGCGGTCATCAAGGCGATGGCGGCCCAGGGGGGAGTGATGGGCATCACGGCCGTTTCCGCCTTCGTCAGCCCGCGCCGTCCCGCGACCCTGGACAACGTGCTGAGCCACTTCGACCAGGTGGTCCGGGTGGCGGGCATCGAGCATGTGGGCCTGGGCAGCGACACCGACCTGGAGACCCTGGATCCGAAGACGGGCGGCATCCTCCCGCGCTACGCCATCCAGGGCCTGGAGCCCGCCCGCAAGGTCTTCGCCCTCACCGAAGGCCTGATCCGCCGCGGCTACACCGACCGGCACATCGAGCTGGTCCTCGGTGAGAACTTCCAGCGGGCGCTGACGGAGATCTGGGGGGCGGGAGCGAAGGCGGCCTAGTACTACGCTCCTAAATTCGTTCCGAGTTTCCGCTAGGCCTGTCGCCGCTCCCCGCCCCTGAAAGGGGCAGCCGTTGAAAAGCCTGGGGCGCCAGCCCCAGGTCCGCAGGCCCATCCTCCCCCATTCAGAGCCTCCGCAGGGGGCGACATCGAGGCTGCGGCCGGCCATGCCGCCCCCTCTGGGGCTGAGATCTGGAGGCTGGCCTTGTTCAACGGTCGCCCCTTTTCGGGGCGGAAACCGGAACGAACTTCGGGGACGTCGTACTAGGCTGGTTGCCTGCCTATCGGCCGCAACCGTTCATGTGGTCCTTGTTATAGGACAGGTCGCCTGGGCCCTCCAGGGAACCGATCAAGTCTCCAGCGAGCTCGAGGAAGCTGCCCTCTCCAGGCCCTTGCTCCTCTTGGGAGAGGTAGTCTTGGATCGCTTCTCGGATGAGAGCTGACTTTGTCGTCCCCATGCTTTCGGCTCGCGCCGTAAGTTGCTGGTCGATGTCATCCGGTAGCTTCAGAGAAATCGTCTTCATGGCTCCCTCACGTATTAACAGAGCGTAATGCACTGACGCGACCCCTGTCCAAGCTCCTTTCCCACGGTGAGGTCTCCTGCGGCAGTTCCTCTCTTCAGTTTTTCAAATATGCTACAATAAAGAGAGGAGGTGCTCCTTGAAGTTGCAGCCCAGAATCCTCTCGTCCAGTCTCCTACTCTGTCTCTTCCTCTCCCCAACCCCCGGCTTCGCTGCTCCTCCCCAAGGGGATGGATGGACGCAAGTCGCCCCAGGTGTGCTGCAGCGAAACGAGGGCGGCCACAAGGTCGAGACCCTCGCCTTCGGATTGGAGGGCTTCGTCTGGATGGAGGAGCAGCTCCAGGCCCAGCTCGATTTTCTGCTCGAAGAGCTCCGGGTCCGTCCAACGCCAGACCTTGCGGAGACCATCAAGAACCATCGGCAGCAGATCAGCAAGATCCAGAAACATATTCAGACCCTGAACAAGTCGGGACTGGCCACGAAGACCGTGACGGGCTGCAACGAAACCTATGCGGCTCATGCCAATGCCCATTCATCGGTTTCAACGCCGGGGGTACGGGCTGACGCTGACGCCTCCTTCACCAATACCTGTGGCTTTCCTGGCGACACCTACGCCTATGCGTTCGCCAAGGCGAATCTGAACGGCACCACTTCGCTCACTCAGACCGACCTGGACACCGGCGCCACTGTCAGCAGCTTCGCCACCGCGAGCGCCGCCGGAACCACGGAGTGCAACTCCTACGCTTTCGCTTCGGTGACCAGCGTCGATCTCGGGATCAACTACTCAGTGTCGGACGAGAGCTTTGACTGCCAGACCCAGACAGGCTCAGGCACGTCCCCGAGCAGGAGTGGATGCCTCGTCAGCGACGCTCCGGCCGCCACTTTGCTGTTGCCGTACTTCGAGGTGGATCTCAACAGCGCGAACGGGATCAGTACCTTGTTCTCGGTGAACAACGCTTCGAACCTTGCGGTTTTGGCCCACGTCGTCGTCTGGTCAGACCTGTCGGTCCCGGTTCTCGACTTCAACATCTACCTGACCGGATATGACGTCCAGACGATGAACCTGCGCGACATTCTGGCCGGCAATCTGCCCCGGACTGCTTCCGCGGGCCAGGACCCGACAGACACCATCAGCAACAAAGGTACGTTCTCGCAGGACATCAACTTCGCGAGTTGCAGCGGTCTGCTGCCGCCGCCGCCGCTGCCGGCGAACTTCGTCCAGCACCTGCGCCAGTCGCTGACCGGCCAGGCTTCAGCCTTCCTGGGCAACCGCTGTGCCGGGCGCAACCTGGGTGACAACATTGCCCGTGGCTACATAACCGTCGATGCGGTCAACAACTGCACCTTGCGGCTCCCTGTCGAACCCGGCTACTTCGGGCCTGGTGGCACCGGCGACGTCACGAACCAGAACATCCTCTGGGGTGACTACTCCTACGTGAATCCCGGTCAGAACTTTGCCCAGGGCGAGACGCTGGTCCACATCGAGGCCGACGCTAACAACCCCGAATTCTCGACCCCGGGCAGCTATACCTTCTACGGCCGTTATGTGAACTGGACGGCTGCGGACAACCGTAAGCCGCTGGCCACCAACTTCGCCGTGCGGTATACCAACGGCGGTGACTTCACTGGCGGCACGGACTTGGTGGTGTGGCGTGATTCCAAGATGAAGCAGCAGGCGTTCACCTGCCCGGCCCAGGTCGGCCGTCCCTCCTGGTTCCCGCTGGGCCAGGAAGGTATCGTGATCTTCGACGAGATGGAGAACCCGGATACGTCGGGAGAGGGCCTCGCGCCGTTCCCGGCCGAGGCCCAGCGCACGGTGGTCGGCGGCGAGGACTTCCCGGTTCCGTACGACTTCGGCTGGTTTTACTTGAACCTTAACACCACGGTCGGCTCAGCGGGCGACAACCCGCCGGAGGACCCGTCCGCGGCTCAGGCCTGGGTTACGGTGATTTCGGAAAGCCAAGGCCGGTTCAGCACGGGCTTTGACGCGATCCAACTCGACAGCGCCTGCAGCGCGAACCACAGCTTCCCGCGCGAATGAGGACGCCGGAAGCTACTCCTTCCGCCGCACCGCCATCACCGCCTTGACCAGGTCCTCCGGGACCTCCTCGATCCCCGGCTCGCACACCGGGTCCTCGAAGGCGCCCTTGGTCAGCTCGATCGTGGCGCGGTAGGAGCCGAGATAGGCCACGCAGGAGGGGCATCGTTCGAGGTGCTCGTCGAACGTCTTCTGCTTCTCCGCCTCCAGCTCTCCCGAAAGGTAGGCCCAGAGGAAGGTGAGCACCTCCTGGCACGTGACGAACGGGCGGGATTCCGGGGTGGGGGCGCTCATACGGCTCCTCTCAGGTGGGGATCCAGCAGGGTGCGCAGAGCCTGCCGGGCGCGGTGAAGGCGGATCTTCAGCGCGTTCTCGGTGACGCCCAGCATCGTGGCCGCCTCGTTGGTGGAGACCTCCTCGATGTCCCGCAGCAGCAGCACCGTGCGGTAGCTCTCGGGCAGCCGGTCGATGCACTGGCGGACCAGGGCGCAGATCTCCCGCCGGTGGAGGAGGGCGTCCACCGGCTCGCTCCAGTCCACCGAAGCCGGCATCTGGTGGCCGTCCTCTTGGAACCTGGGCAGCAGGTCTTCGATCGCCTCCTCGGGACGGCGCTGCCGTCCCCGCAGCTTCATCAGGCAGCAGTTGACCACGATCCGGTGCAGCCAAGTGGAGATCCGGGAGGTCCCCTCGAAGCGCTCCAGCGACCGGAAGGCGGACACGAACGCCTCCTGCACCGCGTCGCGGGCGTCCTCCTCATTGCGCACCAGCCGCCGCGCTACCGCCAGCATGCGGCCTCCATGCTCCCGCAGCAGTCGCTCGAACGCGGCTTCGCTGCCGGCGCGCAGCTCCGCAAGAAGGAGAGATTCCTCCGAGGACAGGGTTTCCACGAGGACAGGTTTATATCAAAGACGGTCATGCCGTCTCTAGGATGCCGGCGGGGGCGGGAAGGTTTCAGGGCCCTCACCACCCCGGCCCTCCTCTCCCAGCCTCCCCCCCCGACCGCCGGGACGGGAGGGAGAAAGACAAGAACGGACACCAGGGACCTCAAGGACGGCGCCTCTGTTCGTCCTTGGTGTCCTTGGTGTCCTTTCGGGGAGGCCCCTTACGCCGCCTCCTCCTTCACCCCCGAGATGAACTCCCGCAGCGTCTTCTTGGCATCCCCCAGCACCATCATCGTGTTGGGCTGGATGAACAGGTCGTTCTCGATGCCCGCGAAGCCGGGGTTCATGCTCCGCTTCAGCACGATGGCGGCCCGGCACTCGTCCACGTTGAACACCGGCATGCCGTAGATCGAGCTGCTCGGAGTGTGCTTCGCCGCCGGGTTCACCACGTCGTTCGCGCCCACCACCAGGGTCACGTCCGTGCGGGCGAACTCGTCGTTGATGTCGTCCAGGTCGTAGAGCTGGTCGTAGGGCACGTTCGCCTCCGCCAGCAGCACGTTCATGTGACCCGGCATGCGGCCGGCCACCGGGTGGATGGCGTACTTCACCGTCGCGCCGTTGGACTCCAGCACCTGCGCCAGCTCCCGAACGGCGTGCTGCGCCTGCGAGACCGCCATGCCGTACCCCGGCACCACGATCACCGTCTGGGCGGCGGCCAGCACCCCCACCGCGTCCTCCACCGTCGCCAGGTTGTACTTGACGTTCGTGGGGGCCACCGCGCCGGGCGCCTCCGCCGTGCCGCCGAAGGCCCCGAACAGCACGTTCGCGAACGACCGGTTCATCGCCTGGCTCATCTTCACCGACAGCATGAAGCCCGACGTGCCGTCCAGGGCGCCGGCGATGATCAGCACGTAGTTGTTGAGGGCGAAGCCCGTGGCCGCGGCGGCGAGGCCGGCGTATGAGTTCAGGAGCGAGATCACCACCGGCATGTCCGCGCCGCCGATGGGCAGCACAGCCAGCACGCCCACCGCCAGGCCGATCGCGCCGATGATGAAGAAGACCGCCGTCTGGCTGGGGTCGTAGACCACCCAGATCAGCAGCACCAGGGCGCCGAAGAACAGGCTGATGTTCATGGCGTTCTGGCCCTTGTAGGTCAACGGCGCGCCGCTGATGAGCCCCTGCAGCTTGCCGAACGCCATCAGGCTGCCCGTGAAGGTCAGGAAGCCGAGGAAGACCTCCAGCCCCAGGGCGGCCATGGTGAAGCGGTCGATGTTGGACCCCAGGTGGTGGTACTCCGACACGCCCACCAGGGCCGCGGCCAGACCGCCGAACGAGTGCGAGAGCGCGATCCGCTCCGGCATCTTCGTCATCGGGATCCACACCGACATGGCGGCGCCGATCGCCGAGCCGATGATCAGCCCGAAGGCGATCCACCGCCACTCGATGATGTCGTTGAACACCAGCGTCCCCACCACCGCGATGAACATGCCGAGGGAGCCCACGAGGTTGCCCCGGCGGGCGTAGACGGGGGAGGAGAGGCCCTGGAGGGCCATGATGAAGCACACGGACGCCACCAGATAAGTGGCCAGGCGTCCGATCTGGTCGATATGGTCGGGGAAGTTCATGTGCGGTCCCCCGGGGTCTTCTTCTTGAACATCCGCAGCATGCGGTCGGTGATCAGGAAGCCGCCCACCGTGTTGATGGTGGCGCAGGTCACGGCGATGAAGCCGAGGATGTGAGAGAGGGTGCCGTAGTCGGCGCCGGCCGCCACCAGCGATCCCACCAGGGAGATGCCGGAGATGGCGTTGGTGCCCGCCATCAGGGGGGTATGCAGCAGCGGCGGCACCTTGTGGATGACGTAGTGGCCGAGGAATCCGGCCAGGACGAAGATATAGAGGCCGAAGAGCAGTGCGGTTGCCATGGTCCTCCGTCTCCCAAGAGGGGGGTTCTTCAATCGGCTGGAATGCTAGCACGGCCTCCCGCGCCCCCGGACCACCGGAAAGGGTGGGGACGGCCCTACCCCGTCGTTCGAGGCGTTGACGGAGCCCTGGACAGGGCTTACCATAGTCGCAACTGGTTGTCATCGATGAATTTAAGCACGGCGGATGGCGGTAGTCCGCTCGTCGGCGGGGGAGCGTTCCATGAAACCGGGCTTCTCGAGGCTGGCTCTTGTCGTCGCGGCCCTGGCGGTCAGCGGCTGTCGACAGACCTTCCCGGACCGCGCGGCCAGGCTGCTGCGAAACGCCGACACGCTCCTCGTGTTCTCCCTGGAGCCTGTCGCCGGCCCCAGCGACCCCAAGGGCTTCCATGGATGGCCGGTCCTGGGACAGGTCGCCGTGGACAAGGAAGACCGCGAAGAGTTCGTAGATGCCGTCATCGCCGGCGCCGCGTCGAAGGATTCAGAGCGAGCGCTCTGTTTCGACCCGCGACATGGAATTCGCGCCGTCTCGAAGGACGGCTCCGTTGACCTCGTGATCTGCTTCGAATGCTCTCAGGTGGAAGTCTTCTATTCTGGCGGCAGCAGCGATTACTTCATACCCAACAGCACACTGCACACCACCCTTTCGAAGAGGCTCAGCAAGGCGGGCATCCCGGTAGCTCCAACCATGTCGAAGAGATTGAAGCAGGTCCGGCGATAAGGGACAACGGATGTGAGATAGAGGCTTCCCTCGCGACAGTTCTCTACGTGACCGACTTGGGAGGAGACCATGAGGCACGTCAGAACGCCGTTCCTGATCGCTCTCTACGCATTCTTTGCCGGTGGCGCCGCTCTCGCGCAGCCGGAGCAGGCCCTCGAATCCATCCGCCCGCACGCGATTCGCGCGCACATGGGCTTCCTGGCCGACGATCTGCTGGAGGGGCGCCGGACCGCGACGCGCGGCTACGATCTCGCGGCAAAGTACGTCGCCGCCCAATTCGAAGCGCTCGGGCTCGAACCGGCCGGGACCGGGGGCGGCTATTTCCAGCCGGTTCCGATGGTGCGGATCACCGAGAACCAGCCCGAATGTTCCCTGGCCTTCGTGCGCGAGGGCCGGAGAACCGAGCTGCGGTATTGGCAGGACTACGTCGGCGGTACCCAGGACGGGGACGTCACCGCTCCGGCGGTCTTCGTGGGATTCGGCGTGACCGCTCCGGAATTGGGCTACGACGACTACGCGGGGATCGACGCGCGAGGCAAGGTCGTGGTGTCCCTGTTCGGAGCGCCTCCCTCCTTTCCTCATAACCAGAGGGCCTACCACACGGAGGCCCTGGTCTGGATCAGGAACGCGCTCGCGCACGGCGCGGCCGGCGTTCTGGGGATCTTCCCGCCCGAGATAGAGCGGATGTTTCCCTGGGAGCTCTTCGTGCAGCACGCCCGCTGGCCCGCTTTGTCGTGGTTGGATGAAGCCGGACGGCCGCATTATGTAGGTCCGCCGGGCGCGACCCTGAGCCGCAAGACCGCCGAGGAGCTTTTCGCGGGAGCGCCTTACAGCCTGGAAGAGGTGTTCAAGAACGCCGAGTCGGGCCGGCCGCGCTCGTTCGAGCTGCCCGTCCGGGTGAGCCTGCGCAATACCAACCAGCGCGAGCGGACCGAGAGCCCGAACGTGGCGGCTGTGCTGCGCGGCTCCGATCCCAAGCTGAAGGACGAGTATGTGGTCCTGACCGCCCATCTCGATCACGTCGGCGTGGGTGACCCGGTCGACGGCGACGCCATCTACAACGGCGCGTACGACAACGCCTCGGGCGTGGCGATCCTCCTGGAGGTCGCCAAGGCCTTCGCCAGCCTGCCCGTGGCTCCCCGCAGGTCGGTGCTCTTCCTCGCCGTCACCGGCGAAGAGGAGGGCCTGAACGGCTCGAGCTTCTTCGCTCATCATCCCACCGTACCGCTCGACCGGATCGTCGCCAACGTCAATCTCGACATGATCCAGATGCTCTATCCGCTGCGGGACGTCATCGCTTTCGGGGCGGAGCATTCGAGCCTGGACCTCCCGGTGAAGGAGGCGGCCCGCCGGCTCGGGATCGAAGTAAGCCCGGATCCCTTTCCCGAACAGGTGATGTTCATCCGCAGCGACCATTATTCGTTCGTGCAGAAGGGGATCCCCTCGATCTATCTGAACCGTGGCTTCCAGACGGGAGATCCCGCCATGGATGGCCGGGCGCTCTGGGACAAGTGGATGCAGGAGGCCTATCACCGGCCGGGCGACGACATGAGCCAGGCGATCGATTTTGGAGCGGGCGCGCAGTTCGCGAAGCTGAACTTCCTGATCAGCTATCTCGTGGCGCAGGATGACAAGGCCCCGAGCTGGAATCCCGGCGACTTTTTCGGCGAGAAGTTCCGCCGTGGCTCGGAGTGAGCGCGCCGCTCCCGAGCGAAAGCGGCGCTCTCTCTCTTGCTTCACGTCTACGGCATCATGAACTTCACCGGACCATAGATGTTCGCCACGCACGAGGAATCGAGCCCCTTGACCGAGGCGCGGTCGATGAAGTCGCGGACCAGGTTGGCGATGCACTCGCTATCGCCGCCGTGACTGCCGCGCGGGACGATCACATGCAGGTGGTTCGTCATGTGGCGCGCCGTCTCCTCCGCCAGGTCCGGCGGGGTGACCGGGTCACGATCGCCGGAGATCAGCAAGGCGGGCACATCCGAGCGGACCAGCTCGTGGTAATCCGCCGGGATCCCGCCCCGCGGCCAGACTTCGCAGACGGCCTTTTGCTGGCGGATGCGGTAGTCGCCGAGATAGGTCCCGGCGGTCTTCTCGCGGATCATCTCCTCGGTGATGTACGGCAGGTCCTCGGCGCAGGTGACCGAGAAGTTCATGCCGAAGTAGAGGCCCTCGGTGATGCCGAGCCGGCGCTCGATCGACATCTGAACGAGCGGCGCGAGGTCGCCCTGGGCGGCCTTGCGGATCTGGAGCGGCAGGCTGCCCGCCGCCTGGCCGTACATCAGGAAGCGGATGCCTTCGGCGATCAGCCCCCAGGTTGGCCGCACCTCCTGCTTCTCGCCCGTGCGCGTGTTGGTGACGGTCACGGTCACGCCCTTGTCGATCCGCTCTTTGATCGCTTTCAGATCCGCCTTCGTGTCGGGGTAGGCGGCCCGGCACTCGGGCTGCGAGGCGCACTCGGCGAGCAGAAGGTCGAGCGCCCGCTGGCCGGCGTAGGCATGGGCCAGGGGGATGTAGGAGCCCTGCCGGGCCACGCCGAGGATCACCACGCTCCGCACCGTCTCCGGGTACCGGCGCCAGTAGACCTGGGCCATGCGCGTGCCGTACGAGCCGCCGCTCAGATTGATCTTGTCGTAGCCGAGCCACCGGCGGATCTCGTTGAGGTCGTCCGCGGAGGCGGTGGTGGTGTATTGGGTCAGGTCCGCGCGCTTCTCCAGCTCCTGGCGGCACTTCCTGACCGCGTCGATCGGGAACAGGTCCCCGGCGGCGCGGCGGAAGTCGACCGGCTCGCCGTAGAAGGAGCATTGGAGCGGGTTCGAGCGGCCGGTGCCGCGCTGGTCGATCAGCACGACGTCCCGCTTCTGGCGCAGGTCTTTCGGGTAATAGCCGCCGAACTCCGTGATCGCCTGCCCCGGGCCGCCGCCGAATTCGAAGATCGGGTCGGGCTGCTTGTCCGGTCCCAGCGCCGGCAGAATGACGATGTTCAGGCCGATCTTCCGCCCTTTCTTGGTCTCGTGGTTCTCCCAGACGGGATAGGTGGCGCACAGCACGTCCTGCTCGGAGCCCGGCACCCGGCACGGGTGGGGCTTGACCTCGACCGCTTCGACCGGGCCGGTGGGGGGCGCCGGTCCGAGTTGCGCCCGCTTCGCCTCCTCCCAGCCCGCGGCGTCCGCGGCCCGAGCGTTCACGAACTGGAGCTTGAGGCCTTCCGGGCCGTTCTTGCCGGCGTCTGTCTCCAGGGCCTCGATCCGCTTTTCGTCGCGGTGCACCCAGGCGAACCCGCCGCCGTTCTGGATGCCCTCGCCTTCCAGGCGGTACTTGCGGGTCGGCACGCCGCCGCGCTCCTCATCTTTCAGATAGGAGACCTTGATCGCGCCGGCGAAGCTGATCGGCGGTTCGCCCGGTCTTCCATGCAGGCCGAGCGTTCCCACGGTGAAGCTCCCTTTGGGGTCCTTCAGGGCGCCGAAGGCGAGGTTCAGGGCCGAAAACGCGTCGGCCGCGGTCCAGGGGGAGACCGGAACCGCCACCGTCTCGGCCGGACGGCCGGAGGGGATGATCTCGACGCGGACGGCCTTCCCGTCCGGCAGCGACTCGATGGTGCCGACGAACGTCCGCCGCGCGCCCGGATAGACCTCCCAGATCTTCGCGCCCCTGGGCGTCAGTCCGGGGCCGCCCATCTCGAAGACCTCCAGAATGCCGGCGCCATCGCTCCGCCGCTTCGAGAGAAGCTCCACGCGGTTCCCGCTCACGAACAGGAGCTCGTCCCCCGCGCCGCTGCCGTCCATGAGGCTGGTGGTGTAGTGGTAGACCTTCCCCGATTCACCGCGGGCCGGCGTTGCCGTCCCCGAGAGGAACAGGGTCAGGGCGAGGAGGACGGCGGTTCGGATCGACTGCTTTCGCATCAAGGGCTCCTTCCAGGCAGGATCTTCTCATTCCTACGAAAGCATGGCCACTCCTGTTTCACTTCATTACAATGGAGGGCCGGGGGGACGGCTGGAAGCGCGAATCGAGCTCCTGGAGTCGAACCTGCCCGAGGAGGTAGAATTGCCCTATGGTCGTCTCACTTGAGCTTCCCGATTCCGTCGCTTCCGTAGATCCTCGGTATCTGAAAGAAGCACTTGTCGCCCTGCTCTACCACACGGGCAAGCTTACGGCACGTCAGGCAAGGGAGGCGCTGGGTATGACCCGGCGCGCCTTTGAGGAGATGCTCCCTCGCTTCGGCTTCTCCATCCTCGTCGACAGCCACGAAAATCTGGAGATCGAGCTGAGCGCTTGAGCGGGGGACGCGAGACCGCGAGTAATCGGGACCTCTGATCACTCTAGAAAACTCAGCGAATGTACAAAGATGCCAGGAGCGCCGGAGATCCGGCGCTCCCTTCAAGCAGCGGCTCAGTTGGCGGGGACGATCGGGTAGGTGGCGCCGGAGTCAGCCACGAGATTCACACCGTCGGGGATCTGGCGGATGACGAGCCGGGCTGTCGCGTCGCCGGTGATGTCGCCGCTGGTCTTGAGCGAATAGAAAGTCTTGGCCATCACTCGCAGACGGGCGTCGACGCTCAGGCGCGAACCGACCGTGGTCTGGATCTGGAGTTGCGGCGCCACGGCGGCCGTGTCGCCGTAGAGATAGCTTGAATACCAGCGCGACCTCGCCGTGCCGGCGGCGATCTGAAGATTCATTTCGATGTAGCCGTCATAGGCGCCGATCCGGTCCCAGCGATGGATTTCCACATCGTTGCCGAAGACGATCGTGACCGGCGTGCCGGCCGGCAGGACGTCGGACGTCACGGTCAACCGATCATAGAAACGAGCGTAGGCGTACCCATAAGGCGCCGACGCGTTGGGAACGTTGGTCCCGCTCACGACGTGCGCGTGGCTGCTCGCCGAGGCATGGAGCTCCGCCTGCCGCGCCTCGGAAGCCGCGACGACGTCGGCGTAGAGCGTGGCATAGCCCGGAGCCGACATGGTGGCGCCCTGCGGATCGGACAGCGTGTCGGTGAAAAGGCCGCCGGGCTGGAACTGGGAGTCGTCGGTGTACGTGCCGACATAGCCGAGCGTCTGAGAGGTCGAGTGCACGCCGTAGTAATAGGTCTGGGCCTGGACGGGCGCGGTGGCGAAGCCGAGGGTGGTGAGGGTCAGGGCGGCAGCCAGGACGGCCTTTCGGATGGACATGGGAATTTCCTCGCGATCGTTGAGCCGCAACGGGGAGTTGTTACCGCGCGACAGAGTTTGTTTTCAGGATCGTCCGGCGCCCTCCGCGCCGGCCTTGTCCTGAAGAACGCATCCGCGCGCCGATCCCCTCACCTGCCCGACGCTGCTCGGATTCGTTCCCCTGAAGCACCTTCCTTTCGGGGGGGCCGCTCCAGGCCCGATCCACGAAGAACAAAGGAGAACCGCATGAATCAGAGACTGCGCCTTTCTCTCCTCGTCGTCGTCCTCCTGCTGACCGGGATGGCCGCCGGCACCAAGGCCCCGGCCCAGGAGTGCACTCCTGGCACGTTTGGCTGGATCGACTTCGGATCATGCTGTCCCTTCCTCAATGCCACCCAACTCCTGCGGGCCCGTTGCGTCGACGGTTACTGGGAACCCGACCCTTCGGGTTCCTACAAGTGCGTCTCGCCGGCGTGCTGGTAGAAGGCGTCAGCGTGGAAAGGAATGAGGAGGAACGCCCGGGCGTCCGGCCGGAGCGCCTGGGCTCGCTCGATGTGTTCCGGGGAGCGACCATCGCCGCCATGATCCTGGTGAACAACGCGGGCGATTGGAGCAAGACCTACAGTCCGCTCCTGCACGCGGAGTGGCATGGCTGGACGCCGACCGATCTTATTTTTCCTTTCTTTCTGTTCGCGGTCGGCGTCGCCATTCCGTACTCGTTCGCCGGGCGCCTCGAGCGGTCCGGCGGCGACCGTGGCCCGCTCTATGGTCAGATCGTGCGGCGGTCCCTGATCCTCTTTGCCCTCGGCCTGTTCCTGAGCTGGTTTCCTTTCTACACGGTGGACTGGACGGCCGCCCGCATCCCCGGCGTCCTGCAGCGCATCGCCGTCGTCTATCTGGTGGCCGCCCTCGCCGGGCTTCATCTCGGCGCCCGGTCGCGGGCGGTCCTGGCGCTGTTGCTTCTGGCGGGTTATTGGATTGCGATGGTGTGGATACCCGTGCCGGGATACGGCGCCGGAGACCTGAGCCCGCAAGGCAACCTGGAGGCCTGGATCGATCAGCGCGTCCTCGGTTCTCATACCTGGAGGAAGGCGCCGGGACCTGGAGATCCGGAAGGGATTTTGAGCACGGTGCCGGCCATCGCCACCGCTCTGGCGGGCCTGTTCGCGGGCGACTGGCTGCGGTCGTCGCGGACCCGGAGCGAGAAGCTGCGGGGCCTCCTCCTCTGGGGCGGCGCCGCCACGATCGCCGGGCTCGTTCTGGACCGCTGGTTCCCCATCAACAAGAATCTCTGGACGAGCACCTACGTCCTGTTCACTGCCGGCCTGGCGCTGCTGCTTTCCGCCGCCGCTTTTTATCTTGTCGACATCAAGAAGAGGGATGGATGGGCGCGGCCCTTCGTCATCTTCGGCACCAACGCGATCTTCGCTTATTTCGGCAGCAGCCTGATGGCGAAGATCCTCATCATCAGCGGCTGGCAGCAGCGGCTCTACAGCCGCCTGTTCGACTCGTGGCTGCCGGACTATGTCGCCTCGCTCGCGTGGGCTCTGGCGTTCGTGGCGCTATGGTGGGTATTGACGGGCCTCCTGTACCGGCGGCGGATCTTCATCAAGGTATAGATTTATTTCTGTCGTCCTCTGTAACGAATCCCCTCCCTGGAGCGCCTGATGGAATAGCTGTAATATCATTGACTCTGTCTTCGATTTCAATTAAGGTCTTTTTCACCGCGTATCGGGAAACGAACCGTCCAAGGGAGGTATCGCCATGACCTCACGCTTGGTAGCCGTTCTCCTCGCGTTCGCCCTGGGCTCGACCTCGACCGCCCTCGGTCAGACGATCGACTATAGGCAGGACTGGAGAGAGACTGGGAATCGTCTTGTGCCGCGGGTGCGCCTGGCCGTGGAGATCCTCGACTCGCAGCCGGCGGTGCTGGATGCGGAGGTTAAGAGCGGCGGCGCCCTCTACACCTACTCGGTCGACTGGGGGGACGGCTCGCGCCCTGAGACGGGGCGGCGGCACACCGACGGCCCACTGCGGCTCACCCACGACTACAACGAGATCAGCACGTTCCGCGTCGTGCTCCAGGTACGCGTCGGCCAGCAGACGTCTGAGCTCGAAGCCGGGCTGGTGACCGTCAGGGACGACGACGACTCCCCGCCGACGCTGGACTGGACGCTGCCGAAGCCCGTCCTCCGCCCCGGCGAGCCCGCCGCCTTCGGCTGGAAGATCAGCGACGCGAGTGGCCTCGCCTTCGTCGTCGTCGACGTCGATGGCCCCAACGGGCGCATCGGCCACTTCGAGGCGCCGGAGGGGAAGGTCGACATCACCGGCCACGGGTTGGGAGCATTCGTCCTGCAGGTGAGGACGGCGGACAGCGACAGCGACCGTCCGGCCGACTCGCTCGGATACCTGATCTCCGAGTCGGTGGTAGTCACCGACGATCTGGATGGCGACGGCATCCTCGACTATCTCGACAACTGCCCACGTCAAGCCAACCGCGATCAGCGCGACGGCGACAACGACGGTCTCGGTGACCTCTGCGATCCATGCCCCCAGGTCAACGGGCCCTGCGAACGCCCAGGGACGACCGCCGGGAGGTCCGAGCGCCAGCCCGGAGGATCGCCTGTCGGCGGCGGAGTGTTCCTGTGGCTGCCGCTCGCGTCGGCCTGGAAGCGGAGGCCGCGTAGCGCGCGACGCGCGAGGCTTCTTTGGCTGGCGGTGGCCGGGATTCTCGTCCCTACCGCGGCGACGGCCGTTCCCGTGGTGACCAGCATCCGGCCGACGGCTTCGCTGGTCGGCGAGCCGGTGGTCATCGAGGGGAGCGGTTTCGGAGTTTCGCAGGGCGCCACCGGCCGGGTCACCTTCGGAGGCGTCGACGCGGGAACGGTCTATCACTGGACCGACACGCGGATCACGGTCGAGATCCCGGTAGGCTCGTTGGTCGGGGGCGTGCCCACGCCGACGCCGACCGGCCTCCAGCCGGTGGTGGTGCGCACCGCAGCCGGTGAAGAGAGCTCTGCCGTCATCAGCCTCGACATCAAGCGATTCAACGCCCTGCCCTGGTTCCGCCATGCCTGCCGCTGCGGCGACCCCGGTTGTGTCGGCCCGTGCCTCCCTGACGACTACTGCCGTCGGGATGCCGGCGGTTGTACCTTCGACGGCAGCTTCTTCGGTTGGCGCGACATCAAGGACGTGGATTTCGGCGATGTCGACGACGACGGCGATCTCGACATCATCGACATCTCGAGCCCCAACTGCGCGACGTGCCCGGCCGGGGTCATGCCTGGAATCCCCTTCTACTGTTCATCTCCTGTCAATTTCCCGGACCGGCTGTTCATCAACGAAGGCAACGGCCGTTACCGCGACCATACCGGCGGCGCCGACGGCGATTACGCGACGGCCGGCGACAACCCGATTCCCTATTTTCACAGCTATCGCACCTACGATGCCGACCTGGTGGACGTCAACAACGACGGCTACCTCGACTTCGTGCGCGCCGACCGCAACTTCTGCGCCGGCGAGGCGTCCCACTACTTCAAGAACGTCGACACCAACGGCGACGGCGTGCCCGACAAGTTCCAGGGCTTCGCACTGGCGGCTTCGGACGACGAGGCGTACTGGGACAACCTGGCGACCGGAGACCTGGAACCGGACGGCGACCTCGACTTGCTCGTCTCACACTCCACAGGTACGCCCTCGACCCACATGCTTCAGATCAACGACGGCACCGGCTCGTTCACGCTGTACAACCCGACGGCGATGGCGCCGACGAACGCCGCGAACGACGACTTCACCACCTTCCAGGACAGCGCCCACGACATGGCGCTCGCCGACCTCGACGGCGACCGCGACCAGGACATCGTCATCGGCGGCGGCAATCACGGGATCGCCCTGCGCGATTTCGTGCTGCTCAACCGCTTCGCGGAGACCGGCGAGCTGTTCTTCGAGTCCATTCCGATCCCCAACGAGACCGAGACCTCGCGCACTGTCCACGTCGGCACTCCGGACCTCAACGGCGACGGGCGCAGTGACGTCCATCTCGTCAACTACTCGTTCGGGCCGGCCGACCGGCTTTTCCTCAACCTCGGCAGCGTCGATTGCGCTGCGAGCTGCGGCGACGGTCTCAGCTGCCCGGCCGGTCTCGTCGTCCCCAACCGCATCTGCTGGCGGAACGCCTCGTCCGAACTGCCTGAGGAATTGGCCGGCTCCCCGGCCGACGGCTACGGTGCGGACTATGGCGACGTCGACGCCGATGGGGATCTCGACATCTTGGTCACCGGCTTGGAGTCGCCTGGAAACTACCTCTTCCTCAACCGCGCCGGAAGCGCCTGCGCCGTTGACACCGACTGCCCTTCCCCCGGCTACAACTGCGTCTCCGGCGGATGCCGGCCCACTTCCGCCGAGACGGCTCCCAAGTGGTGGTCCTGCCCGACGATGGGCAGTGGCGCCACCGCAGTCCCCTGCAGAGACCGCACCGGTGCGACGCTGACGGGCCCGGACTTTCCCGCCGCCCGTGAGGAGCGTCGTAGTCTTGCGGTCGTCTTCGGCGACGCCGATGGCGACGTCGACGTCGACATCCTGTGGGGGCACGGCCAGTGGGGCTCCGAACCCTGGACGACGTGGCCCGACGCCGGTCCGCTGCTACTGATCAACGACGGCGAGCGGCCCTACGTCAAGCGCCTCACCGTGCTCTCCGGCCCGCGCATCGTCTACCAGGCCGCCTGGGCGCCCAACGCCGCCGGCACGCACCTGGTCATCGCCCCGCCGACCTTCAACGCCGCGGCGCAGTTCACCGCCCTGCGCACGCAGGACCTCCACATCGAGGTGGAGTTCAGCGAGCCGATGGCGACCGCCAGCCTGACGGCGGTGACTCCGGTGGCGCCCGCAACCTCGCTGGGAGTCGTGCCGGCGCTCGCCTCCAGCCAGCCGGCCGGCGCGCGGACGGTCTGGCGCGGCACCATCTCGAATCTCGCCATCTCCGACAGCGGCGCTCACGACGGCGACCACACGATCGCCATCACCGGCGCCGACGCGGCCGGCAACCAGTTGCTGGCGGTCAGCGACCGAGCCGACATCGCGCTCGGCGCCCTGCGTGGCGGCGCGACGGGCAGCGACACGATCCACGGGTTCCGCATCGGCCCGCTGGAGGGAACGATCCCGGTCACCGCGATCTTCATGAAGCGGACCCCGGCCGACCCGCCGGCGCCGCCGTCCATCGCCGACCAGGCGCTGGCGCTGCAGACCGCGCTCAACGACTACTTCAGGGAGGTCTCCTACGACGAGATCGAGTTCGCCGTCGACGGCCACGGGTGGTATCCGCTCGCCCAGCCGCTCGACTGGTACTACACGACGCCGCAGACGCCGCTGGTCGATCTCGTGCAGGAGGCGATCGACGACGCGGTGGCGGGCGGCGTCGACCTGTCGACGGCCGGCTACCTGCTGGTGGTCACCGAGGAGATGGACCCGCGTGACGAGTGGTCGACGACCGGCGGCTGGCCCTACACCGTGAGCGGCGGCTCGCGCCTGATCGCCGCCGGCGTGCTCAACCTCGCCACCACGAACCCTCGTCTCAACCAGCTCTCCGGCCGGCTGGTAGGCCTGGTCGATCTCTTCGAGCACCCCCTCATGGTGACGTTCAGCCGGCCGTTCGTGGGCCCCTGGAGCCTGATGGGTGTCCAACATCCGACGCAGCAGGTCCACGTGCTGGGTTGGGAGAAGTGGCGGGCCGGCTGGATCGACGAGACGGGCTCGGCGACCGGCGAGACGTTGACCCGGGTGGCGAAGCCGTCCACGGCCTCGCCGATCTCCGGGCAGACCTACACCTTGCGCCCGTTGGACAGCGACGACAACGGACAGAAGATGGTCGCCATCGAGCTCGCCGACGGGCTTCACTTCACCGCCGAGTACCGCCTCCAGCAGGGCCTCGACAGCGTGCTGCCCGACGCCGGCGTGCTGTTGACCAAGGTCAACGACCGCATCCCGTTGGGTGAAGGGCCCGCCATCGTCCTGGAATCGCCGGTCACCGCCGGCGACCTCGCCGATGCGCCGTTCGTGCTCAGTCCGCCGGCTCCGCCCCGCAACGTCTTCACCGACGCCGGCACGGGCGTCCGCGTCGAAGTGATCGCCGCCGACCCGGCGCAGGCGCAGATCCGGCTCGACTACGCCGTGCCGGCGACCCAGAACAACGTGTTCGTCGAGCCGCCCAACAACCAATGGGTG
Source organism: Thermoanaerobaculia bacterium (assembly GCA_036376245.1). Classification (GTDB taxonomy): domain Bacteria; phylum Acidobacteriota; class Thermoanaerobaculia; order Multivoradales; family UBA5704; genus DATARR01. Next base: position 53,996 of record DASVAS010000074.1, read on the forward strand.
ACCGCCGACATCTGGGTCGACGCGCCCGACACCGCGCTCGCGTTCGAGCCGGATCCGCGCACCGTGCAGGGAGCGAACGAACGGCCGGTGACCGGTTACCTCAACAAGGTAATCGGCCGCATCCGCAACTCCGGGCCCGCCGACGCCACCAACTTCGAGGTCGAGCTCGAGATCCTCGAGCCGTGGGGCACCGACGGCCCGTGGCGGTCGCTCAAGGTACAGACGGTGCCGCTGCTGCAGGGGCAGACCACCGACCCGAGCGACGACGTCCTGATCATCGCCGACTGGCGACCCACCGGCGACGTGCACTCCTGCGTGCGCCTGCGGGTCCGCGCCGTCACCAACGACGTCGACACCACCAACAACGAGACGCAGGAGAACATCCACGAGTTCGTCAGCTCGCCCGGCAGCCCGTATTCGCCGGTCACCTCCCGCTTCCAGATCGAGAACCCTTACGAGGAGACGGTGCCGGTCCTCTTCCGCCTCGACGGTCTGCCGGCCGGCTGGACGAAGGTGGTGACGCCGGAGCGTCCGGTGCTCGCGCCGCGCGAGGTGGCCACCGCCCAGATCACTCTGCAGCCGCCCGACGGCGCGCCGCTGTGCACGCGCGAGGAGATCACCCTCACCGCCTACACGCCGCGCGTGGACACGCTGAAACGCATCGGCACCGGCATCTCGCTGGCCGTCGAGCTCAAGAGCCCGGCGGCGCTGACGGCCGAGACGCGCGTTGAGTGCGACCAGCGTCCCATTCGCTTTTCCGAGGATCTCGGCGGCTTCGACCTCGCCTTCTGCCGCCTGGAGACTCGCGGCTGCACCGACCCGGGGCTGCCCAACACCGAGGTGGCGATCGTCTACACCAGACCCGATGGCAGCACCGCGGTGCGCTACGTCACCACCGACGCGGCGGGGTGCTTCGTCGACCTGCAGCCGGGGGCGGCGCCGGGACTCTGGCAGGTCGGGGCGGTGCTCGAGGAGGAGGACTGCCGCGCCGGCGCCCGCACGCCCATCAACCCTGCTTTCGTGCCCCTCGGCTTCGGGCGGTTCCGCCGCCTGGGGGTGTTCACCGGCGGCAACTGGCCGGTGGACGGCCTCGACGACCACAGCGCGGCCTTCATGTTCGCGGCGCAGCTCGAGTGGCCGCTCACCAGCAACGCCTCGTTCGGCGTGCAGGTCGGCTACCACGCCTTTGACGCTCACCCTCCGGCGGGAGTCGACAACCTCGGCTTCACCAACCTCTCGGCCATCGCCCGCTGGGTGGGCGCCGGCGCCGTCCTCCGCCCGTTCGCGCAGATCGGCATCGGCGGCTACTACGAAAGCGGTTCCTGGGACCCCGGCTTCCAGCTCGGCGGCGGCATCGAGGTGCCGGTGACGCCGGCCGTATCGCTGGCCACCGGGATTACGGCGCACCGCGTCAACCGCAACGCCAAGGACGGCACCGATCCGAGCTGGGTGGACGCCTATCTGGGGTTCTTCGTCGCTTTGCCTTGACGGCACGCCGGCTCAGTCGAGCGCGAGGCTCCGCGCCAGCTCCTCGCGCTCCGCCTGGCCGAGGAAGGGGCTCTCCTCGATCAGCGTCCGGGCCGCGTCCAGATCGCCGCGGCCCGCCAGGGCGCGCACGCGGCTGCCGATGTCCTCGCCGTACAGCGGGGCGGCTTTGTCGAGGAGGCGCAACGCCGCGTCCGGCTGGCGGTAGGGGCCGTCCGGAGCCGCGGCGTAGATCCCGGCCAGGGCCAGCAGCGCGCCGTCGTCGTCCGGGGCCCGTCCCAGGACTCTCCGCAGCCCTTCGACCGCTTCCGCGGTCCTGCCCGCGGCGAAGGCCGCCCGCGCCAGGCCCACCTCGGCGCCCGCGTGCGCGGCGTCCAGCGTCAACGCCCGCCGGAACGTCCGCTCCGCCTCGTCGCCGCGGCCGGCGAGGCGGTGGACCTCCCCGAGGCCGGCCAGCGCGTCCAACCGGCTCGGATCGAGCTGCAACGCCCTCTGGAAAGCCTCCGCGGCGCGGTCGAGAAGGGGGGGCGACATCCGCAGGAGCAACTCGCCATGGAGGGTCAGCGCCGCGGCGTCGCGCGGGTTCGCGGCCAGGAGCAGCCCGACCTCGGTCAGGGCCTGCGGCACGAGGGCGGCGTCGCGATAGGCGCGGGCCAGGGCGAGACGTTGCGCCGGCGATGGGGCGCCGGCGCGCTTCCACGACCGCACCGTCTCGTCGGCCGGCTGGCGCGCCTGGAAGAGCGCGTCCGCGCGGTCGGCGGCGGCGGTCTTCCCGGACCGGCGGAGGGCGAAGGCGAGTCTGTACAAAGCCTTCTGGTGGCCGGGGGTGAGCGCGAGGGCCTCGCGCATCGCCTCCACCGCCTCCGGATACCGGTTCTCTTCGATGTGGCAGACCCCCAGGTGGTACCAGCCTTCCGCCCGCTTCCCGCGGAGGTCCGGGCGCGGGAGCCGCTCCACGGCGAGGCGGAGCTCGCCCGCCGCCTCGCCGCAACGCCCGGCGGCGGCGAGGGCGCGGCCGAGATCGTAGTGGAGGTCCGCTCCGGTCTCGCCGGCCGCGCGCGCCGCCTGGAAAGCGGCGACGGCTTCCGGGTACCGGCGGCCGTGAAAATGGCAGAGACCGAGGTTGTAGTGGAACTTGGCCCGGCCGGGCAGGACCGCGAGGGCGCGCTCGATCGCCGCGGGACACTCCTCCAAGCGCTCCGCCCGCATCAGGCCCACCCCCAGGTTGTCGTACAGCGAAGAGAGGAAGGTCCTGTAGCTCTCCCGGTCCCCGAAGCCGAGCGCGTCCGGGCTCTCGGCCGCCGCTTGCCAGGAGGGGAGGCGGGCGAACGCCTGTTCATAAGCCGCGATCCCGGTCTCGTAGAGACCCGCCTGGATCCGCCGGGTGCCGTCCTGGACCAGCGCGTCGACCGCGCGGAGATCCTGGACCGTGAGCCGGCCGCCGCGCGGCTCCGGAACGGCACGGACGGCGGGAGCCGCCGGGCCGGGCCCGGCTTCGGACGTCGACGCGGCGCCGCGCGTCTCCGGTGAGCGCGACGCTCCTCGCAGGACCGCCATGTTCACGATGCCGCGCTCTTCATCGATCGTGACCAGACGATCCGCCGGCAGGCCGGGCAGCGACTGGACCTTGCCGGACGGCCACCGGACCTCGAGCCGCTCGACCTGGGCCGCGCTCCCCAGGCCGAAGTGGATCCGCGGGTCGTGCGACGAGCCGTAGCCGGCGTTGAGACGGACCTCCCGGAACTGGGTCCGCTTGCCGGCTTCCAGGAGCAGCCGGGCGCCGATGCCGTCGCGATTGCTCCGCCGGCCGACCAGACGGACCTTGAGCCAGTGGCCGGCGTTCCCCCCGTCGTTGCGCAGCAGGGCGGGGACGTCGTTCTCGTTGACCACGACGACGTCCAGGTCGCCGTCGTCGTCGTAGTCGGCGAAGGCCGATCCCCGGCTCGGCTGCACCAGCGCCATTCCCGGCCCCGAGCGCTCCGTCACGTCGGCGAACTTGCCGTTCCCCTCGTTGCGGAAGAGGAGGTTGCGCTGCCGGTAGCTGGTCGCCCGATCGTGCAGGTCCACCTGCGGATAGACGTGGCCGCCGGCGATGAAGAGATCGAGATCGCCGTCGTTGTCATAGTCGAAAAAGCCGCCGCCCCAGCCCAGAGAGGAGCGGGTCGCGGGATCCAGCCCCGCCTGGAGGCTGACGTCGGTGAAGAGGCCCTGGCCCTCGTTGCGGTAGAGGGTGTGGTAGTCGTCGGAGAAGTTGGTGACGAAGAGATCCTCGTCGCCGTCGCCGTCGTAATCGCCGAGGTCCACCCCCATGCACGCCTGCTGCCGGCCGTCCCCGGAGAGCGCCACGCCCGCCGGCACGGCCTGCTCGGTGAAGCGCCCCTGGCCGTCGTTGACAAAGAACGAGTTTTCCTGCGAATCGTTGCCGACCAGGATGTCGGCGTCGCCGTCGCCGTCGAGGTCGCCGGCCGCCACGCCCATGCCGTAGAGGGAGTGTCCGGCGATGCCCGCCTGGGCGGAGACGTCGGAGAAGGTCCCGTTCCCGTTGTTGCGGTAGAGGACGTCCTCCTCGCCGGGGAACCCGCGGGGACCGCACATCACCTCGGCGCCTTTCCAGGAACACTTCCGCGACATCATCTCGCGGTCGGCGGGATCGAAGCGCAGGTAGTTGGCCACGTACAGATCGAGATCGCCGTCGCGATCGATGTCCACGAAAGCCGCGCCGAGGCTCCAGCGGGAATCCCCGACTCCGGCCTGGGCCGTGACGTCGCGGAAGGTCCCGTTCCCCTCGTTGCGGTAGAGGACGTTCGGTCCGTAGTTGGTGATGTAGAGATCGGGGTCGCCGTCGTTGTCGTAGTCCGCCGCCGCGCAGCCGCCTCCCCAGCCGCCGTCCCCCACCCCGGCTTGGCGGGTGACGTCCTTGAACTGCCCTCCGCCCAGGTTCTCATAGAGAGCGTCCTTCGCCGGATTGGCGGGTCCCGTCGTCGCGAGCGTCGCCCCGTTGACCACGTACAGATCCATGTCGCCGTCGAGATCGTGATCGAGGAAGCAGGCTCCGGAGCCCGTGCTCTCGAGGATGTATTTCTTTTCGGAGGTTCCCGAGACGTTCGGCAAGATCACGCCCGCTTCCGCGGCTTCGTCCACGAAGATCACTTCCCGGGATGGTGGGAAAGGGGAGGATTGCTCGGCGGCTCCGGCCACGCTCCAGACCAGAAGCGCTGCCAGCGGGGCGCCTGGGGACCGGCGGATCGCCATGTCCTGATGGTGGAGGAGCGGCGGCGGTTCGTCAATGTCAAGGCAGGACTGATCCGGCGCCGATCTACATCTCCACTTCGAGGCGCACGGCCGTCCCCGCGGGAGAGGACTCGATGGTGAGCTGACCGCCGAGCTTCTCCGCGCGGCGGCGCATGGTGGAGAGGCCGTCGCCTTCCAGATCCGGGAGGCCGGGATCAAAGCCGCGGCCATCGTCGCGCAGGACCGCCACCAGCTGGCGGTCGCGGAGGGCCAGGGTCAACTCGACCCGGCCGCACCGGCTGTGCTTCAAGGCGTTGTGGAGGGCTTCCCGGAACAGTAGGTAGAGGTGCTGCCGTTGAGCCATGTCGAGCCGCGCGCCCGCGAGAGGATTGAGATTGCTCATGGCGAAAACCGCGCCGCGGTGGGCGAACAATTCGGCGAAAGAGTCCTTGAGGCGCAGGAACAGGTCTTCCAGCGAGTCGCGCCTTGGATTGACGAGCCAGATGATGTCCCCCATGCGGTCGATGAGGTCGCGGGAGGTCGCCGCTATGCGTTCCAGCTCGGGCAGATCGCCGGCCTTGCGGCCCGCCACTTCGGAGAGCACGGCCACCTCGGTCAGGCCGGCGCCGATCTGGTCGTGGAGGTCGGCGGCGATGGCGGCGCGCAGGCGTTCGACGGCGAGGAGCTGGCGGACCCGGAAAGCCACCGCCAGGGCCGCCCCCAGCACGAGGCCGGCCGCGGCGAGGGAGAGGACCAATCCGGTCCTCCTCCACCAGGGAGGAGGCTCGACCGTCAGATCCAGCGTCGCCGGTTCGCTCCAGAGGCCGGCGTCGTTCCTCGCCTGGACCTCGAAACGGTACTCGCCCGGCGCCAGCAAAGGGTAGTGGACCTTGCGTTCAGGGGTGTGGATCCAATTCTCGTGACGGTTGCGCAGCCGGAGGCGGAACGACATGGAATGAGCCGCGGCGTCGACGCCCGTGAAATTGAAGATGAGGTCGTTGAGGCGGGCGGGGACGGAGAGGGGTGTCCCCCGGAGAACGTTCCAGGTCCCTTTGCCGGAGGCATACCCGATGCCGGTCAGTACCGCCCGGGGTGGCCTGCGGACGACTTCCCGCGCCGGGTCGTAGACGCTGACGGAGGATTGCAGGGCGAACCAGAACCGGCCGCGCCGGTCGCGGAGGCAGGCTCCGGAATTGACGGGGCGGCGGCCCAGGCCATGAACCGGGAGCACTTTGCGGCGGGACCCGCGAAGGTCGAGCAGATTCACCCCGCGGGAGGTGCCGACCAGGAGGCCGCCGGCGCCCTCTTCGACGATGCAGGTGACCACTCCGCTGCTCAGGCCGTCGCCGGTGCCGAAGGTCTGGAAACGGCCGGCGCGAAGCACGGCGAGGCCGCGGCGGGTGCCGGCCCGGACGGAGCCGTCCTGGCCTGCCTGGACGGCCCAGACGAAATCGTCCGGCAGGCCGTCTTTCCGGGTCCAGAGGCGGAAGGCGCCCCGCCGCCAGGTCACGAGCCCCTCCTCGGTCGCGACATAGACCGTACCGTCGGCCGCCGCGGTCAGGCCGAAGGCGGCTTCCGCCGGGAACCCCTGCCGCCTTCCGAAATGACGCGCCCGGCCGTCCTGGACGATGGCGAAGCCCTGGTTGGTGGTGGCGTAGAGGACACCGCCGGGCCCTTCGAGGAGGCCGCTGACCTCGATTTCCGGGCCGGCCCGCACAGCCGGCAGGTCCACCGTCCGCACCGGCGAGCCGCTTTCGTAGATCCAGATCTTGCCGCTCCATCCCGCCAGGTAGAGGCGGCCTGAGGCCCCGATGTGAAGCGAGGTGAGGGCCTCCTCCGGGTAGCCTTCGTGGCGACCGAGGAGCCTCCAGCGGCCGTTATCGTGGACCGCCAGGCCTCTGGCGGTGGCCGCGAAGATCCGTCCCCGGGCATCCTCGGCAAGCCCTTGGATGTCTCCCGGCGGCAGGCCGTGCTCCTGGGTCCAGGTCTCGACGACGGCGCCGCGGAAAACGCTGACGCCTTGCTGGGTTCCGATCAGGACCGGTCCATCGGGCAGGGCGACGACGGCGTTGACTATGCCTTCGGTGAGGCCGTGGTGGGTGTCGAGGGGCGGACCGGCCGGCACGAAGGTGGGGAAGCGCAGGCGGAGGACGCCGTTGCCTGCCGTCCCCAGATAGAAAACGCCGTCGCCGCCTTCGGCGATGGAGCGGATCGAGATCCCCCGGGTGGCCGGCGGCACGGTGAGGTCTCCGGCCCGCAGAACGCCGAGCCCCTCGTCGGTGCCGATCAGGACGGCGCCGTCTCCAGCCTGCCCCAGCGCGTTGACCACCGGTGAGAGTCCGGAGTCTTCCAGGCTCAGCCACCGGCTCCGCTCTCCTTCGAGGACGAGCACGCCACGGCCGTACGTGGCGAGGTAGAGCGCGCCGTCGCGGGCCGGCAGGACGTCGATGATCCAGGTGTCGTCGAGGGGCGGCTTGCCGCTGGCCAACAGGAGCTCCCAGCGGCCGTCGGGATGCCTGGCGGCGAGCCCTTTCGAGCCGCCGGCGTAGAGGGTTCCGTCCGGGCGGCCGGCGAGGATGACGACCGTGGGGGCGGACAGCCAGGCCGGAGCGCCCTGGAGGGGGCGGAAGCGGTCGCCGTCGAAGGCGATGACTCCGCCATCGCCACCGGCCAGCAGCGTGCCGTCCGGCGTTTCGTAAACGGTCAGGATGCGGCCGGGAGGCACTCCGGCCGCCTCCTCGAAACTGGTGAGCTTCACGCCGTCGAACCGGCTGAGCCCGGCTTCGGTGCCGATCCAGACGAAGCCTTGCCGGTCCTGGCGGAAGGCGTAGACCCGGGAGTCGACCAGCCCGTCCGCGGCCGTGAGGTTGCGCTCGATCAGGATCTGCCCGCGGGCCGCCGTGCTCCAGAGCGCCAGGAAGAGAAGGGCGGCCATCGGCAGCCATGAAAAAGAAGGGCCGGCGGCGGGCCGGCCCTTCCGGAGAGTTTCAGGGGAAGATCTCACAAGGTCCCACGAGCTCGTTGCCGCTGGGGCACAGGTAGACGCAGCAGATGCCGCCGCCGACGTCCCGGACTTCCTGGAACGTGCAGGTGAAGCGCTTCGGGGCACAGGTGAGGGCCTGGGCCGGCTCCGCCGCGGCGTGAAACATTCCGAGCACCGAGGCGGCGCCGACCGCGAGGGCCAGCAGCAGCTTGAAGGTCGTGATCTTTCGCATGATTCGGACTCCTTGCCATGATTGATCGTTTCTGTCCGGCGCGGTCCGCGGCGCCGCGAATCGTTCCGGACCACTTCATTCTGGATGGGGAGCCCGCGGTTGAGGAGCTGCATGATAGGACGGTTTCCGGCGCGGGGAAAGGACCGCTACCCGATCATGCGGGGGTCAGAGAAGGCGCAGGCGCATGGCCTTGGCCACCGCTTCGGACTGGGTGTGGGCGTGGAGCTTGCGGTAGATCTTGCGGATGTGGAAGCGGACCGTGTCCGGGCTGATGTGGAGCTCCTGCGCCGCGGCCTGATAGGTGCTGCCTTCGGCCAGGGCGCGCAGGATCTGGCGTTCGCGCAGGGTGAGGACGTCTCCCTCCCGTTCGCCGGGCTCCGGCGAGGTCTCGACGCGCAGGGCGCGGAGGACCTCCACCAGGCGCCGGGCCACCTGGGAGCTCATGGGCGAGCCCCCCTCGTGAGCCTCCCGGATGGCCTCGAGGAGTCGGGCCGGTGGCGTCTTCTTCACGAGGTAGCCGCAGGCCCCGGCGCAGAGGGCGTCCAGGACGCTCTCGTTGTCCTCATGAACGGTCAGGATGAGCACCGGGAGGTCCGGAAGGATCGCGCGCGCCCGCCGGGTCCCGTCGATGCCGGACATGCCGGGCAGGCCGAGGTCCAGCAGGAGGATGTCCGGCTGGGCGGCCGGCAGCCGGGACAGCATCTCCTCGCAACTCCGCCACGCTCCGGAGCAGCGGAACCCCGGCGTGCCGTCGATCAACGCCGAAAGCCCGAGCCTGGTTTGGGATTGATCCTCGACGATCGCCACCCGGATAGGAGTCATCAATGCTACATACGTAAAGACTCTCCGGGTTGTTTCCTCCTGGCTCGCGCCGAGTCCGTTGAGAAAGGCCGGGGCCGGCGGGCCGCCGGCCCCGGCAGGGGGTCACAGCGACTGCTCGCAGGGGCCTTCGAGCATCTGGCCGTTGGGACACTGGTAGGCGCAGCAGATGCCGCCCGGCACGTCACAGATTCCGATGAATCCGCAGCCAAGGCGTTGCGAAGGGCAATTGAGGGCTTGCGCGGGCTGGGCTGCGACGTGGAACATTCCGAGCACGGACGCCGTGCCGAGCGTGAGGGCCAGCAGCAGCTTGACCGCGGTGATCTTTCGCATCATGGGCTCCTTCCCGTTCTGGACCGTTTGCATCCGGCGCGGATCGCGGCGCCACGAAACGTTCCGGATAAACCTATTCTGAAAACGGAGCCCGTCGCCGGGGAGCCGCATGATGCGATAGTTCTCCTCCCTGGCGGGTGTCCCACTACCGGATGATGCAGGGGGGCGAGGCGCCGAAAGTCCTGGATGCTCGCGTATGATCCGGCCCCAGGAGGTGAGATATGAAGAGGCGGATTCTGTGGACTCTGGTGTGTGGGCTGCTGGCGCTGGGAGGCCAGGCCGCAGCGCAAGGATTGGGGGACGGCAGGGGAATCGATCACGTCGCCGCGCTCGTACGTCTCGAGAATTTCGACGCCGCGGCGAGCGTCTTCACGGATGAGCTCGGGTTCTCGGCCACGCCGGCCCTGCTGTCCCCTCTTGGGGCCAAGAACCGTCTGATCTGGTTCGACGACCTCACGTATCTGGAGGTCGTGAGCCTTACGGAGTTGAACGAATTCACCGCGCCGTTCCTGGCCTTTCTGGAGGATCACGAAGGCGGCAAGTACTACGGCACCGACGTGGCCGACGCCGGGCAGGCGGCCGCTTTCCTGACCGGCGCCGGCTATCCCAACGTCGGGCCGATCCCCTCGCTTCCCCTCACGATCGAATCGACCGGCGATCTCGTCGGGCTCTCGCCTCTCTGGCGTTCGATCATCCTCACCACCCGGCTCGCGCCCGACAACTCGAATTTCTTCCTGGAGTACGACGACGCTCAGGTGCAGCAGATGTTCACCGATTTTCCGGTGCTGGCGCCTCAGCCGCACGCCAACACGGCCGAGAAGATCGACACTCTCTGGCTGGTGGTGTCGGACCTGGACGCGGCCATCGATTTCTACGAAGGCCTCGGCCTCGAAGTGCGCCACAAGAACAAGAAGATCCATTACCTGGGGGCCCGTGGCGCGGAGGTCCGGTACAACAACAACACCCTGGCGCTGTTGGTGCCGGACGGTCCCGGCCTGGTCGCGGACTTCGTGGCGGAGCGTGGGGAGGGAATCCTGGGATTGAGCATTCAGGTCGGCGATCTTCCCACCGCGCTCACCCTCGTCAACGGCAACACCGGCCTGGGCCTGAGCACGTTCGAATACAAGGGCCGGGAACGCTTCCTGCTTCCTGCCACCCTGACCCATGGTTTCCTGATCGAAATGGTCGAAGAGTGACGACTGACGCGGTACGGGATCTTGAATAAAAGGGGTTCAGATCGTTGGATTCCTGGGCAAGCTCCCTCGGAGATCCTTTGGCACGTGAGTTGCTCCAGGCTGCGGCGAGGGTTTTTACTTTGCTGCGAGGGGGGCACGAACGGTTGGAGGATTTTTGATGAAGTTTTTCCGCTTCGTACCGCTGTCGTTGTTGATGATCGTATGGATGACGAATCCCGCGCTGGCCGGTGAATGCAAGAAGATCCACGGCACGATCGTGGACGCCCAGGTGACCGAAGGTTGCACCAGCCCCAACAAGTTCTGCGCCGCGGGCACGGTCGAGGGCAACCACGGTCTGAGCGGCCAGACCTGGTTCGTGATGGACGGCGCGGTGCGCGGCCCGGCGACCGCTCCCGGCTCGATCGCCACGAGTGGAATCCTGATCTATACGATGGACGGCGGCACTCTGACGGTGCGCGAGAGCGGGCTCTCCGGTCTGAAGGAATCCGGCAACGGCTACTTCACGGCCTTCCAGGAAGTCCTCGAAGGGACCGGGGATTACCAGGGTGTCACCGGGCATCTCTGGGTTCTCGGCCAGGTTGTAGAAAATCATTTCGAGTCCGAGCTGAGCGGCGTCCTCTGCGAGCCGTAAGGCGAGTCTGATCCTCGGCGCCCGAGTGGCGCGGCGGCAGGTTCGCCGCGCCACTCGGCTGTCCGCTTCGGTACAATTCAGACCCATGGATGTTCGCGACAGCTACGACTCGGCGGCGGACGCCTACGCCGGGCATCTCGCGACGGAACTGGTCCACAAGCCGCTCGATCGGCATGTCCTCAACCGGTTCGCGGAAGAAGCGCGCGGTCGCGGCCTTGTCGCCGACCTCGGATGTGGGCCCGGACACGTCGCCCGCTATCTCCAGGAACAGGGCGTCGCAGTGGTCGGCATCGATCTCTCGCCTGGGATGGTCCGAGTGGCCGCAGGCCTTCACCCCGGCGTCGTCATCGAGGCGTTGCGGCGCGAGCGGCTCGCCGTCATCGAGCACGTCGAGCGGGAGCCCTACGAAGGAGTGGAGTATCCAAGCCGCCGCTGCTATCTTCTCGCAAGGGCGAAGGGTCTATGAAAACCGATCCAACAGAACCCAAGAACATCGACGAGTACATCGCGGGCTTCCCCGAGGACGTGCAGAAGCTTCTGGAGAAGGTCCGGGCGACGATCAGGGACGCGGCGCCGGAAGCGGAGGAGGCCATCAGGTATCAGATCCCCACCTTCGTCCTGAAGGGTAACCTGGTCCATTTCGCCGCGTTCAAGAATCACATCGGGTTCTATCCCGCGCCGCAGGGGATGGAGGAGTTCAAGGCGGAGCTGGCCCCTTATGAAGCGGGAAAGGGCACGGCGAGGTTCCCCCTGGATCAACCCATCCCCTATGACTTGATCAGCAAGATCGTCCAGTACAGAGTCCGGATGAATCTGGAGAAGGCGGCGGCAAAGAAGAAACGATAGACACCTACCAGCCCGATTTGCCGCTGCCCGAGTCGCTGCTATCCCAACTGGAGCTTGCGGAGCCGGAGCCGCTGTCACTCCAGCCGGAGCTTCCTGATCCCGAGCTGGAGTCGCTCCCGGAGCTCCAATCGTCAGAGCTCGAGCTGGAGCTGGCGGCGAAGGCCTGGCGGCGGCTCTCCTCCTCTTCCCGTTCGCGGCGCTCCCTTTCTTCCCGCTCGCGGCGCTCCTCTTCGGCCCGGCGAAGGCGCACGGTCGCCTCGGCGTCCGCCACGGCGTCGGCCGCTATCCGCTCGGCCCGGCCGGCCAACCGCTCCGCTTCGCCATAGCGGCCCTGTTCGAGATGTGACCTCGCTTCCGAAAGGGCGTCGGCCCCTGGGTTTCCCGAGATGGTGACCCCGTAATCCCCTCGCCAGGAGGTGGCATCGTGCACCCAATTGGAGGCGCTGGAGATCGCGGCGGTGGCGGCTTCGGCCGCGGCCAGCTCGCCGGTGAGAGCGGCGGCGGAATGGGCGGCCCCGGCGGCGATCCGGTCGGCCTCGGCGTCGAGCGTCCGCCAGTCGCCGTGGGGGACTTCCAGGGCCTCCTGGACCCGTCCGTGCGCGGCCGAGAGGGAGTCCAGCGCGCTGACGGCCTGAGTGGTCTCGGGGCTGTCCGGAATGCCGTCCCCGGCCGCCCGCCGGGTCAGTGAAGCGGCGGCCGCGAGCTGCCGGGCCGCCGCCTCGACGCTCTTCCGGGCCTCGGCGTGCAGGGCGCGATCAGCGGGCGCCATGCGGTCGTGGACGTCGTCCAGGATGGCCTTGGCGGTCAGCAGCTTTTCCTCGGCGGTCAGGGGATCGCCGGGAACCGCCTCCACGGACCGGCGGGCCCGCTCCAACTGGCGGACGCCCTCTTCGAAGGCGGCCACGGTCGGCCGCATGATCCGCGGATCGCCGGCGATCGAGACCTGGTCCTCGCGCACCCGCCCTTGCAGGGTCTCCAGGAGCGCGCGGTTGCTCTCCACGGTCTTCTCCAGGCGGGCCTGCCTCTCGGCGACCTCTTCCAGACGATGGACGGCGGACTCCTGGTGCGTCTTGACCTGCCGCAGGAAATCGGCAGACGCCAGGAGCTTGCCGGCGGGGAAGGCGGCGACGGCCCGGCCGAGCTTCTCGTGGGCGAGACCGAGGTGCGCCCGGACCTCTTCCAGGTTGTCCGCCAAGGTGGCGTTGGCGTCCGGGTGCGCCGGGTCGTCGGCGCGCAGGGCGAGCACGCTCGGGGCGAACGCCTCCCGGATCCTGGCGAGGAGCCGCTCGTGGTGGGGGAGCAGCCCTTCGACGCGAGCGGTCTCAGCGCGCCGCTCCTCGACGGTCGTGGCATGGTCCGCGAAGGCCTGGCCGGTGGCCTCGACGATCGCTTCCGCCTCCGCCGTGAGCCGGGCCGCCTCCGCCAGGGCCGCGCTCGCCGCTGTCAGCTCTCCCCGTCCCAGCGATTCGTGGGCCGCGTCCGCCTGCCGTGCCGCGCTTTCCAGGCGCTCCGAAGGGTCGGCGCCCTCCTCCCGCAGGATGCGGTCCGGCGGCAGTCCCAGAGCGCGCCCAAGCTCGCCGCGGGCCGACTGGACAACCGTGGCGACGCGGTGGATCTCCGGCCGCGCCGTCTCTCGCAGCGTGCGGGAGAGGGCGACGGCCCGCCCGACCCGCTCGCCGAGATCGGCGAGGCCCTGGGCCAGCTCTTCGAGGCCGGGGGCGATCGTCCGCTCGGCGGCCTGGGACGCCAGCAGGTCCGCCCGGCCGGAGAGGCGGCGCCGCTCCTCCTCGATCCAGCCGGCGCCGACCGTGGCCTCGCGAAGCGCCCCGAGGCCGGCCTCGACGGCCGGCAGGGCTCCGCGCCGCGCACCGGCGATCCACCCGGCGAGCTGCGCGGCCTCGGTGGCGATCCGGCGGGCCATGGCGCCATCACTTCCCAAGGCCCGCACCGGGTCGGCCGGGAACAGCTCCCGGGCCCGATCCAGGACGGCCTCGGCGGCGGGCAGGGCCGCGGCGAAGAGCGCGGGGACGAGGAACAGGGAGTCCGGGAAGCTGTCGATCTGGAGCCGGTCCTGAAGGGCCGCCGTGGCGCGGATGCGCTCGCCGGTCTCGTCCAGCTCCGAGGGACCGTCCGTGACGCTGGACTCGACGACGCCGAGGCCCTCGGCGGCGCGGGCGGCGCGCAGGTTGAGCTCGTTGACGATCTCCTGGAACGTCTTGCGGAACGGCTGATAGCTCGCGAGGTCCCCCAGGAGGTCGTCCCGCCAGGTGCGCTCGTGCCCGAACAGCCGCGGCAGGCCGTCGGCGGGATCGAAGGGGACGGGCTCGTCCTTGAGGAGCGCGATGCCCCGCCGGTACTTGCCGGGCAGGAAGAAGTTGTAGACGGCGCCGAGTCCCCGCGCCCGGATCAGCGCCTCGGCCTGTTGCAGAACGCCGCTGGCGCTGGTCCACAGGATGTAGAGCGAGCCGACGTCGGCGCGGATCGCCTCGGCCAGCCGCAGGGTTTCGCCCTCCCAGGGACGCCGGCCCTCGCCGCTGGCGGGGCCGACGAAGCGGGCGACGCGCCTTTCGAGCTCGTCGAGGAGGGCTTCGAGCTTCTTGTCCAGAGCGGTGCGCCAGGCGTCGAGCAGCTCGCGGGCCTCGCGCTTGGCTCCGCGGCGCCGGTGGTTGAGCTTGAAGCCGGCGACCACGAGCATCCCGGCGAGGAGGAAGAGCAGAAAGCGGCCCAGAACGCGCCGGACATTGGCGGCGGTCTCGGCGTAGGAGATCCTCCTTTGCGCTGTGTACACCGCGGCTTTCACCGTCCCCAGCGTCCGGAGATCCGGGACGTCTCCCCGGGCGTGCGGCCGCCGCATTGCGTCCAGGCTCCGGCGGGCGGACTCCAGCTCCGGCCGCGCCGCCTCGGCTCCCGGCCTCCGCTCCAGCCGCGCGAGGTCGGCCTCGGCGGTCCTCAGCTCCTCGCCGGCATAGAGGTACATCTGGATTTGCTCAGCCTGTTCCCCGGCCCGCGTCCGGATCTCCTCCGCTTTCCGGACGGCCTCTTCGGGGGAGCCGGCGAGGAGGGCCTCGGCCGCGGCGAGCTCCCGCCGCAGGGCTTCGGTGTCCGTCTGGGGCAGCGGTCCCGGCGCGCCGGGATACTCCACGTGCAGAGCCGTCACTCTCGCCTCGAGAAGGACCAGCGCCGAGGTAGCCTCCACGATGGGCGCCTTGTTGGCGTCGATCTCCTGGCGGAGAGCCTGCTCCAGCCGGCCGTCGATGCCGGCGATCGTGTTCCTGACCGCGCCGGCGATGTCGCCGCCCGACCGCAGCGCCGCGATGGCCCACTGGTCGAGATCGCCGCGGAAGCTGTATTCCCCGAGGCCGCGGCTGTCCTGCGCCTCCGAGCCGGTGTAGAAGAGGGCGCGCTGGGCGAGCACGATCGTGAAGATGGCCCCGTCGGGCTGACCGGTCCGCGGATGCACCTGCGCCGAGAAGCCGGCCTGCCGGGGGATGCCCTGGCCGGTGCCGTACTCGATGGCGTCTTCTCCCGCGCGCGGTGTTCCCTCGGCGTCCGTATAGGTCAGGCCCGTGGCGTCCTGGACCAGCAGGACCGTCCAGTGCCTGTCGCCGATCCAGCCGGCGAGCTCCCGCAGGGCGTCCTCCTCCAGGCCCACGTCGCCGAGGACGTAGAGGTGGGTCTCCGGCCGCCATCGGGAGATGACTTCCTGAATCGTGTGTGCGCGGACGTAGGCCGCCTGTGTGGAGGCGGATGCGGAGCTGGTTTCAGTGGCGCGGGCGTGGACAGGT
Organism: Thermoanaerobaculia bacterium; assembly: GCA_036376245.1. GTDB lineage: Bacteria > Acidobacteriota > Thermoanaerobaculia > Multivoradales > UBA5704 > DATARR01. The sequence goes on from DASVAS010000074.1 coordinate 69,537, forward strand.
CCCGCCGCGAACAGCGTGCCGAGGGCCAGAGCAAGGCAGAGGGTCTTGATCATCTTTTCTCAGAACCGCCTCCCGTCGAGCATACGGCGTCCATGGAGAAGTGCGTAGAGCGCGGAAATCGTTTCGCCAGGCGGGGCGAGCCGTGGGATCAGCTCCTCTTGCCCAAGCACGGAGCCATGATCACAATGCCAGGCATGGCCCGCTACGACTTCCTCCTCGACACCTACGACACCGAGCGCTTGAAGACCCTCTCCGTCTGGTCGCAGTTCCGCGACGAGGACCTGGCCTTCCGTCCGGAGCCCCGGGCGCGGACTCCTCTGGAACAGATGGTCCACCAGTGCGTCAGCGAGGACGTCTGGATGCGCGGCATGCTGGGGATCGATCTCGGAGAGCCGCCGCTGCCGCCGGAGGAGACGCGGATGGCCTTCCTCCAGAAATACGCGGAGGGCTCCGGACGGCGGCTGGCGCGTCTGCGCGAGCAGACGGACGGCTGGTTCGAGGGGGTGACCCGCTTCTTCGACGTGGAGCGGTCCCGCGCCTGGGTGCTCACCCGCCGGATCGCCCACTCGGCGCATCACCGGGGGCAGCTCACCAGCTATCTGCGCCTGCTCGGACGGAGCCTCTACTCGACCTACGGCCCCACCGCCGACACCGGAGGCCTGTTCCAGAACCAGGCGCCGGTCATCTACCGGTACCGCGATCTGGACCACCTGCTGACCGCCGAGGCCCGCGGAGGCGAGAATTCGCCGCTCCCCGGCCCCGGCGGCAAGAGCCCTACCGAGCGGCCGGAGTGAAAGCGGGATCATGGCTTGTGCTAGCAATTTGCCTGCGCTATCATCGAGGCATGCCCGCTGTCCAGATTCGAGATGTGCCACCCGAAGTTGTTGCAGCGCTCAAACGCAGAGCGGCCCGGCACGAGCGGTCGTTGGAGGGGGAGCTCCGTTACATCCTCTCCTCGATTGCCCGTGAGGAGCCACCGCCCCTTCCCCTGCCTCCTCTCAGCCTGAAGCTCTCTCAGGCCTCTACGCAGTCTACCTGGAGCCGTGAAGAGATCTACGACGATGACGGACGATAAAGCCGTTCTCGTCGACACCAACGTTCTGCTTTCGGCGACGGTCCCTCAGCGCCCGCTCCACCGAGCGGCGCTCGTGGTGCTTAATGACTGGCCTAATCAGGGGCTGGTCCTTGCGACGAGTAGTCAGGTGCTGCGTGAGTACCTCGCCGTCGCTACTCGGCCGGTCGCAGTCAACGGCCTGGAGCTTGACGTCGATGACGCTCTCGCGAACATCGCAGCCTTTCGCGGTCGGATGCGGCTCCTTGTGGAGAGCGAACCTTCCTGGGATCGATTTCGTGCCCTGATTGCAGCCTATGGCTGCCGGGGGAAGCAAGTCCATGATGCCAATGTGGTCGCGACCGCGCTCACCGCAGGAGTGGCTAGGATCGTGACGGCCAACGCTGGAGATTTCACGCGCTTTGCGACGGAGATCGAAGTGACCGACCTCGCCACGATTCCTGCCCGGAGCTGAGCTTTAATCTCTGTTAAGCTTCTCTTCTGTCAATCGCCTCCAGGAGGATCCATGATCCGCATCCGTTCCACTGTCGTTTTCGCTTACCTCTGGGCCGTCCTCGCCTTCACTTCGCTGCTGTCCGCGGCTTCGACGCAGCCGCCGGTGGCGAAGAAAGTTCCACATGCCACGCAGATCCACGGCGAGACGCTGACCGACGACTATTACTGGCTGCGCAACAAGGGCACGCCGGAAGTGGAGGCGTATCTCAACGCCGAGCTGGCCTACGCGAAAGACTTCATGAAGCCGACCGAGGCGCTGCAACAGAAGCTCTACGACGAGATGCTGTCGCGCGTCCAGCAGACGGACATCGATGTGCCCTACCTGGAGCGCGGTTACTACTACTACACGCGGACGGAGGAGGGAAAGCAGTACCAGATCTATTGCCGGAAGAAAGGCTCGCTGGAGGCGCCGGAGGAGGTGATCCTCGACGTCAACCAGCTCGCGGAGGGAAAGGCATATATGGGCGTGGGCCGGCGCGCCGTGAGCCCGGACGGCAACCTCCTCGCCTACCACTCCGATGAGACCGGTTTCCGGCAGTACACCCTCCACGTCAAGGATCTCCGCACCGGAAAGCTCGGGCCGGAGGCGATTCCCCGCGTGACGAGCTTCGAATGGGCGGAGGATGGCAAGACCCTGATCTACGCCGTCGAGCATCCGCAGACGAAGCGTTCCTATCAGGTCTTCCGTCACGTTCTCGGAGAAGCCAAGGACGACCTCCTGTACGAGGAGAAGGACGAGCGCTTCGACGTCTACGTGTCGAAGTCGCGAGACCTCCAGGTGCTGTTCATCCAGTCCGGCAGCCACACGACGTCCGAGGTGCGCTACCTCCCTTCCGATCGTCCGACGGCGGAGATGAAGCTCATCGCCGCCCGCGAGCAGGATCACCAGTACGAGGTGGACCATCGTCCGGGCGAATTCTGGATCCGCACCAACGACAAGGGCCGCAACTTCCGGCTGGTGGTGGCGGACGAAAAAGATCCGTCGCGCGCCAAGTGGCGCGAGATCGTGCCGCATCGGGACAACGTGATGCTGGAAGGCATGGACCTGTTCCAGAGCTTCTACGTCGTGTTCGAGCGCGAGGCCGGCGTTCCGCAGGTGCGCGTAACGGAGCTGCCGAGCGGCAAGACGCACCGCATTGATTTCCCGGAGCCGGCCTACATCGTCTTTCCGAACGCGAACCGCGAGTTCGACGCCAAGCTCTATCGCATCTCGTATCAGTCTCCAATCGTGCCGCAGTCCATCTACGACTACGACCCGGTCCGCCGCGAACGGAAGCTCCTGAAGCAGGTGGCGGTGCTCGGCGGTTTCGATCCTTCGCGCTATCGCGTCGAGATCACCCAGGCTACCGCGCCCGACGGCGTGCGGGTGCCGATGTGGCTGCTCTACCGGAAGGACCTCCAGCGGGACGGCAAGAACCCCGTCCTGCTCTCCGCCTACGGCTCGTACGGCTCGCCGAGCGGCGCCAGCTTCAACTCCAGCATCTTCAGCCTGGTCGATCGCGGAGTGATCTTCTCCACGGCGTACATCCGCGGCGGTGGCGAGCTCGGCAAGAAGTGGCACGACGACGGGCGGATGCTGAAGAAGAAGAACACCTTCACCGACTTCATCGCCGCCGCCGAGCATCTCATCGCCTCGAAATACACCAGCAAGGACCGGCTGGCCATCACCGGCGGCAGCGCGGGCGGCCTGCTGATGGGTGCGGTGACCAACATGCGCCCCGACCTCTTCAAGGTGGTGATTTCGTACGTGCCGTTCGTGGACGTGATCAACACCATGCTGGACCCGACCCTGCCGCTTACGGTCGGCGAGTTCGAGGAGTGGGGCAATCCCAAGATCGAAGCCGAATACCGCTACATGAAGAGCTACAGCCCCTACGACAACCTGGAGGCCAAGGCCTACCCCACCCTCCTGGTCAAGAGCAGCTACAACGACTCGCAGGTGATGTACTGGGAACCCGCGAAGTATGTGGCCAGGATGCGGGCCGTGAAGAAGGATTCCAACCCGCTCATCTTCTACATCAACATGGATCCGGCGGGGCACGGCGGCCGGAGCGGGCGTTACAACCGCCTGCGCGAGACGGCCTTCGACTACGCGTTCCTGCTCTGGCAGCTCGGAGTGGAGAAGGTGCAGTGAGACCGCAGCCGACCGAAGCCGCGCCGTACTACTTCCGATACATCGATCGGATCCAGAGCGACGACGTCCTCGGCGTGCTCGAAGACCAGTTGGAGCAGATCCCGGCGCTCCTGCGGGACGTCACGGAGGAGAGGTCCCTCTACCGCTACGCGCCGGAAAAGTGGAGCTTTCGCCAGGTGCTCAACCACATCAGCGACACCGAGCGGTTGTTCCTGTTCCGGGCCTTCTGGTTCGCCCGCGGCTTCGACAGTCCGCTGCCGAGCTTCGATGAAAGGGTGAGCGCGGACGGCGCGCGCGCCGACGAGATCTCCTGGGCCCGTCACCTCGAGGAGTTCCGCGGCGCGCGGCTGGCGACCCTGACGTTCTTCCGCAACCTGCCGGCCGCGGCCTGGATGCGGAGCGGCGTGGCCAGCGACCTTCCGTTCACGGTCAGGGCCCTGGCCTATCTGGCGGCCGGCCACGCCGCGCACCACATGGCGATCCTCCAGGAGCGGTATCTCTAGCGCTATCGCTGCTCCTGGGACACGACGACGACGTCGCCGTCCCACTTCAGGGGCTCCAGAAGGGAGTACGAGAACAGCGGGAAGACGGGGCAGCTCCTCGCTTCAGGGTTCCCCAGGAGGTTGACGGAGGGGATGCCCACGTCGTCCTTGCGCTCGGCGTCCGTGGCCCACCAGCGCAGATAGGCCCCGTCGTCGTCTTTCCGCTCCGCGTCCGACGGCACCCAGCCGAGGGTCGTCTGCGGCGTGCAGAACGACCAGACGATCTGGTCGGGCACCCTGGTGTTGTCCCCGTTGTCCTCGACCACCAACTGCACCCACCGGCCGATGTAGGTCTTGTGGCTGGAGTCCCGGACGGTCCCGCTCATCAGCGCCCGGTTCTTCTCGATCGTCAGGACGTCGAGGTCCGCCTTGAGGTAGAAGTCCCCGAACGGCTCGCCGGCGCGGGGGTCTTCGGGATCTTCGACGTCCGCGATGGGAGCCGGATCGAAGAACGTCATCTGGCCGCTGGTGAAGCCGCGCGCGTCCGTGCTGGCGGCGAACTCCACGGACTTGACCAGGTCGTCTTCGTAGACCCACCGGTAGGTGCCGCTCGCCGAGGGGCCGGCGGTCTGGGCGGTGGCATGGGGGGGAGCCATGAGGCTCAGCAGGAACATCGCCGAGAGAGCCGAGAAGCCTACTTTCTTCATCGAAAAAACTCCTTGGGGTGAAGAAGTTGGAGTCACAGCGTATTTATAGACGCTTTCCAATGGAAGTCAATGCCGGGGCTCAGAGCCCGGGCTGGATCTTTGGGCGAAGCGGCGGCTCCGATCGTTACACCCGGGCGGACCTCCGGTATATTTGCCGTCGAAACCCGACCTGGTCTTGCTGAGGAGGAGGACGGCATGGGGGCGCGTCCGGAGAGGATCGGACCCTATCGCATCGACGCCCGTCTCGGGGGCGGCGGCATGGGCGAGGTCTACCGCGCCCGGGATGAGCGTCTCGACCGCTGGGTGGCGATCAAGGTGATCCGGCCCGACGGGGCGGAGAGCGCGACCGCCCGCGAGCGCTTCCGGCGCGAGGCGCGGGCCGCCGCGGCCCTCTCCCATGCCGCCGTCGTCCAGATCTTCGACATCCTCGAATGGGAGGGGGGCGACGCCATCGTCATGGAGCTGGTGGCGGGCGAGAGCCTGGCGGCGCGGATCTCCCGCGGTCCGGTGCCGCTCGCCGAGGCCCTGCGCATCGGCCGCGACGTGGCGTCAGGGCTCGCCGCCGCGCACGCCCTCGGCATCCTCCACCGCGATCTCAAGCCCGAGAACGTGATGATCCACTCCGAGGGCTCGGCCAAGATCCTCGACTTCGGGCTCTCCAAGCGGCTGGGCGCCGACGCCTCGATCACCGAGGACGACCGGGTGCTCGGCACCTTCCGCTGCATGTCCCCGGAGCAGGTCCGCAATCTGCCCCTCGACCACCGTTCCGACCTCTTTTCCCTCGGCACGCTTCTGTACGAGACCGTGAGCGGCCGGTCCCCCTTCGAGGGCGGCTCGATCCTGGAGACCCTCGACCGGATCTGCAACCACCGCCAGACGCCGCTCCGGCAGGTCGACCCCGCCGTTCCGGTGGGACTTTCCGACCTGGTGGAGGACCTCCTGCAGAAGGAGCCCATGCGCCGGCCCCGGAGCGCGCGCGAGGTGGTCCACCGCCTGGAGGCCCTGGCGAGCGGGGCTCCGCCGTCCAGGATCGACGAGGACACCTGGGGCGGGGAACGGCCGGTGGTGATCTCCTCGACGCCCTCGCGGAGCTACTCCGTGGGCCGGCCGAAGCTGCGGAGCGCTCTCGTGCTCACGCTGCTGGCCTGCCTCGCGGCCCTCCTCTTCCTCTGGAGGAGCGAGCCGCCGGTTTCCGAGCCGCCGAAAAAGCAGGCGGCGCCGCCGGCTCCGGAGCCCATCTACGTGGCGGTGCCGAAGCCGGAAGTGAGCGGAGGCCCCGCCACGGAGGACGTCCAGATGATGGCCGTCAGCGTTCGGGAAAGTCTTCTTCAGGGCCTTCTCTCCTTTGAAGGATTGAGACCGCTGGCGGCCGAGGCGGTGGACAGCGTGAAGGGTTCCCCCCGCGAGATCGCCCGGGCCACGGCTGCCGATGAAATTCTCTCGGCACGGCTCGACTGCCCGGGAGAGATCTGTCAGGTCTCTCTGAGCCGCGTGACGGGAGAAGACGGCCGGCTGTTGTGGACACGGACGTTCAGCACGGCGGCCGACCGGCGCCAGCCCCTGGCGGAGGCCATGCGGGGATATCTGAGGATCGCCTATGGACGAAGGCCGCGCGCGGGTGTGTCCGGGCTGGAGGCGCGGCCCCAGGATTACGCCGAATATCTCCGCCTCCGCCGCATCTATGACGTGGAGCGGGAAGGGAAGACTTCGGAGGATCTCCTGGCGCGGCTGGCCGCTCTGCGCGAGACCTCGCCCCGGTTCCTGGAGGCTTACCTTTTCGCGGCCGAGATCCTCGAACAGCGGTATTCAGAGGGGAGGAATCCCGAGGACGTCGAGCGGATCGCCATCCTGCTCCGCCAGGCGCGCGACCTGGCTCCCGGAGATCCGCGCCCGCTGTTCCTCGACGCCGGCCTCGCTTTGCGCTCCGGCCGTCTCGACCGGATGGCGGAGGTAGTCCAAGACCTGGAGGATCTCCTGCCGGGCGACCCGCGAGTCCTGGTCTTCCAGGGCATCCTCCTCGCCAGGACGGGACATTCTGAAGAGGCGGTCGAGCTGTTGGAGACCGCGGCCCGGCGTCAGCCCTCCTCCTGGGGGCTTTTCCAGGTCGCGAACGAGGAATACCGCCTCGGCCGGTTCGACAGGGCGCGGGCCCATCTGACCCGCCTGCTCGAGCGGCAGCCGGGCAACTACGACGCCATGTCCCTGCTGGCCCAGACCGAGCTGCTGTACGGCAGCGTCGAGCGGGCCGCCGATCTCTATCGCGAGCTGGTCCGCCGCTCCGAGGGGACGGCCGAGCTGTCGAATCTCGGCTTCGCGTACCTGCTCTTGAGACGGTACCCCGAAGCGGAACAGGTCTTCCGGCAAGCGCTGGAAAGGGAGCCCGGGAGCCCGGTCGTCCAGCTCAACCTCGCCGACGCGCTCAAGCTGCAGGGAAAACAGGCGGCTGCCGCGGCGGGCTACCGCCGGGTCCTGGCCTTGACCGAGCGAGCCGCCGCCGACAGCCAGATGCTCTCGACGCGGGCGCAGGCCCTGGCGCACCTGGGGCAAGGGGCGGCGGCCGTCGGAGCGGTCCAGGAGCTGCTGCGGATCGCGCCGGAGAATCCCCAGGTGGCCTACGAGATCTCCATCGTTTATCTGCTTCTCGGGGACCGTACCGCCGCCCGGTTCAACGCCACGCGGGCTCTGAAGCAGGGGGTCGATCCACGGTACTTCGATTTTCCATGGTTCGCCCCCCTGCATGGCGATCCAGGCTTCCGTGGCCTCCTCGGCCGCCGGAGCTCTGGCACGTCTTCCTGATTATGCGGAGCCGGGAGGATTCGATCCGACGGTCTTGTCGATGATGACCGGATCGGGAGAGAAGATGGTGCAGGTCTCGTGGCCTTCCTGTGGAACTTCTACCGCGAAGCTCACGCCGAATCCTGTCCCCGGAGTAAAGGGTTTGGTGATATGGACTTCGGTGTCTGAGATCCTCTCTATAGAGGGTGCTAATGGGCCTGGAGGCAGGGTGGACACGGCTGCGTGCGTCGTCGCGAATTTTACCCCTGCCGTTGCCGTGTCGTCATGCAGCGTCACCTGGATCGTTTGAACCTCGTTGTCGTTGCTGCCTCCTTCGCTGAGCCGGAGGATGACCACACCTTTTTCGACCGGCAAGAGGAGCGGGCTCTCGTGTCCGTTATTGTCCGCGATGTGGAAGTCGCCTGTGGGGGGTAAGTAATGCAAAAACAAATGCGGTGCTGTGAAGTGCTCATTCCGGGTGATAAAGAAGGGTGGCGTTTCGATTCCGTGGATGGTAGGTATGCCAGTGGTGAGTTGAACGAACAGGATGAATCCGAGGACGCCGCTCGTGGAAGGGAGCTGGGTGACGTCCAGGGTGATCTGAGTCGCGCTTAAACTGAGGGCCTCGACGAATCCACTGTTGTTGAGGCTCAGGGTTTCGACGGGCTTTGAATCAGAGGTGAGAGGGACGAATTGAATGCCGGGCCCCGCGTTGATGACGATTGTCCCTGGGGTGTCCAAGCGAATCCGGAATGCACCTGTGCTGGGTTGGTTCACCGAGTCTAATGTGAACTGGCCGGTCAACGGATTGAACGAAAGCGTTTTCTCACACATAAAGACGTTCTCCTTCCCTTGATAGGACCTTCAGTTTTTATCCATCCCGCGGGTGTGCAGCCCCCTTGTGCAACCCTTCTGCCATGTCGGATCGGAAATGGATTCAGGAGCGGCTCCGCCCTCCGGTCCCCCGCTTGCGGATCGGCTGACGCGTCCGTGACACGTCATTGACGCGCCAGCGTCTCCAGCCGGAAATCTTTCCTTCCGTCTGGCCGTTCTGCTGGCTAGCGGATGGGAAGATCCGCGCGGAGCGTTCATGCATATTCAGAAGGCCCCTGCAACCGAGACTCCCTCCGGCAGAAAGGGCGGGCATCCCGGACACCGCTCGCGGATCTTCTCGCGCTGGATTTTCTATCTCCACCTCTGGCTGGGGATCCTGGCGACCGGGGTGATCCTCCTGGTCTCCATCACCGGCATCCTGCTCAACCACAAGCGGCCGCTCGGATTGATGCCGGACGTATCGCACACGCCGAGCGGACCTTTCGAAGCGGCCCTTCCTCTCTCGGAGCTGGCGCGGCGGGCCGAAGCCGCCGTCGGACCGGCGGTGGCGGCGGCCGGCATCGACCGGATGGACGTCCGTCCGGGCGACGGCCTGGTCAAGGTGCGCTTCGACGACCGCACCGTCCGGGAAGTGGACCTGGACCTCAACACCGGCCGCGTCCTCCACGTGGGAGAGAGGAACGACGTCTTCCTGGAGAAGCTCCACTCGGGCGAGATCTTCGGCGACGGCTGGGTCCTCCTGAGCGACGCCTCCGCCGTGATGCTGTGTCTCCTGCTGTTGAGCGGCTACTGGCTGTGGCTCTTCCCGCGGGCGCGGTCATGATGAGCGCCGAGCATGTGGCCCTGCTCGCGGGCCTGTTCGTCCTCCCGGCCCTGCTGCTGGCCCTCGGCCACCGGCTCCGCCGCCGCCCGCCCTTCTGGCGCCGGGTCTTCTGGGGCGGCGTGATCGGACATTCGCTCGCCCTCCTGATCACGCTGGGCGCCGCTCTGTATCCGCCCATCGCCTGGGCGGAAGGCCCTCGTCCGCGGGACAACGCGGTGCACTGGACCCTGCTCCTCGGGGCGGTGGCGGGGGGCGCGGCCGGCGGTTTCCGCCAGCGGAGGGAGAGGGCCAAGGAAATGTCGCAACCTCCGGAGAGATGAGCCATCGTCCGGAGACGGCGGCTCGTCTCCCCGGAGATTGGAGCGCCGTCTACGGATGTCGAGGCGCCGTCCGCGGAAGTCGGGGCGTCGTCTGGAGACATCGCCCTGTCTCCCGGGACGGCGAGGCGACTTCCGCGGACATCGCGGCGTCGTCCGGAGACGGCGGGCTGTCTCTGTAGACGGCGAGCCGTCGTCCGCAAAAATCGTGGCGCCGTCTGGAGACGTCGCTCTGTCTCCCGAGACGGCGGAGCGATGTCTCCGGAGATCGGCACGCCGTCCGCGGACATCGCGCCGCCGTCCGCGGACATCGCGCCGCCGTCCGCGGTCATTGCGCCGTCGTCCGGAGACGGCGCGCTGTCTCCACCAATGGCGGGCCGTCGTCCGCGGAAGTCGTGGCGATGTCTGGAGACGGTGGTCTGTCTCCCGAGACGGCGGAGCGATGTCTCCGGACATCGGCGCGCCGTCCGCGGAAGTCGCAACAACCTGAGGAGAGGTTGCAACAACGTCCGCGGAGACAGGCCGCCGTCCGCGGACGTTGCGACACTTTGATCGCCCGTCCGCGAGAGGCCTCAGCTGCTGCTGGCGACGCGGGCGTCCTGAGCGTGGGGCTCCTTTAGAGTACAGAAGCTTCCCCGCTACGATCAGCCGGACAGCGAGAAATCTCCTCCTCATGCGCAGGATTGCCTCGCAGAGGTAATTGGAGTATCATCACGGCATGCCGTCTACCCTGTTGGCCCTGAGGTAGACTTGGATCGTGAGCCCCCTTGGGGGCCTGCTGAGGATGAGCTTATGGCGAACGAACCGGATTTCACTCTCTATGACCGCTATGGCCGCCTCACGGCGGTCGTCGAGGTCAAGGCTAAGCGGGGCACGTCCAGTGCCTGGGCGGCGGAGTTCCGGCGGAATCTTCTGGAGTACGACGCTTTCCGGTACGCCCCGTTCTTCTTGTTCGTGACCCCCGACCGGCTATACCTCTGGAAGGATGGACACGGTAATGACGCGAAGGCGGATCCAGTCCCTCCAGACTACGAGTTGGATGCATACCCTCTCTTTGCACCCTACCTCGAAAAAACTGACCTGAAGCTGGAGCAGATCACCAGTGAAGCGTTCGAGCTCATCGTGATGTCCTGGTTGAGAGACCTCATGCTCCAGTTACGGGACATTCCCTCGCAGGCACAACTGGAGGACTCAGGCCTGTCTGAGGCGGCGAAAGACGGCAGGATTACCTACCCGGCCGCCGCTTGAACGTCTACGTCGAATCGAACTTTGTCCTCGAGCTTGCGCTGCTGCAAGAAGAGGAAGCTGATTGCGAGGAGATCCTTCGTCAGTGCGAGATGGAAGGCATGCGGCTCGTCATACCCGCCTATTGCCTCATGGAACCCTATGAAACCCTGATTCGGCGCAAGGCCGACCGTAGGCAACTCAAGTATGTCCTGGACGGTCAGTACCGGCAGATTGCCCGGACAGTGCTTTATAGACACCAGCTTCAGGATTTTGAGAGCGCTACGTCTCTCCTTGTGGACACCGCCATAGAGGATTTGGCGCGTCTGGGAAGAGTGCGGTCGCGACTCCTCGATTGCGCCGAGTTGGCTCCTCTGGAGGACGCGGTTCTGGATCGCGCCGCGGAGCAGCAGGCCCGGCACGAGCTTTCTGCCCAGGACGCGGTGGTCTTCGCTTCGATACTCGTTCATCAGGAGCGTTCGGCGGAGCCAGGATGCTTTATCAGCCGTGATTCGGACTTCAATGACCCTGACATCAGACGAGAGCTGAAAGAACACAACTGCAAGCTCCTCATCGGATTCGGCGCCGCTCTCCAGTTCCTTCGCAGAGCGGTATAGTCTCCGCGAGATGAAGACTCCCCCCTCCAAGAGCGCCTACGCCGCCGCCGGCGTCGACATCGACGCCCAGGAATTAGGACTCGCCCGCGTCAAGAAGCTGGCGAAGTCCACCTTCACCCCCGGGGTCCTGACCGAGATCGGCAGCTTCGGCGGCCTGTTCCGGCCCGACCTCCAGGGGATGACCGAGCCCGTCCTCGTGGCCTCGGCCGACGGCGTCGGCACCAAGCTCGTGGTGGCCCGCATGGCCGGCGACTACTCCTCGGTCGGCCGCGACCTGGTCAACCACTGCGTCAACGACATCCTGGTCCAGGGCGCCGAGCCGCTCTTCTTCATGGACTACCTGGGCGCCGGCGTGCTGGAGCCGGAGAAGATGGTCGAGCTGGTCTCCGGCGTCGCCGACGGCTGCCGGGAGAACGGCTGCGCCCTGCTGGGCGGCGAGACCGCCGAGATGCCCGGCTTCTACCAGCCGGGCGACTACGAGCTCGTGGGCTTCATCGTCGGCATCGTGGACCGGCCGAAGGTGCTGGACGGCTCCCGGGTCGCCGCCGGCGACATCCTGGTGGGGCTGCCGTCCTCGGGGCTCCACACCAACGGCTACTCCCTCGCCCGCAAGGTCGTCTTCGACAAGGCCGGCCTCCAGATCGGCGACAAGGCGCCCTGGAACAAGAAGAGGAAGGTGGGAGAGGAGCTGCTGGAGCCCCACCTCTCCTATCTCAAGGCGCTGCGGCCCCTGCTCGGCCACCGCGCCCTGCACGGCATGGCCCACATCACCGGCGGCGGTATCACGGACAACCTGCCGCGCATCCTGCCGGACGGCGCCCACGCCCTGATCCGGGTGGGGAGCTGGACGGTCCCCGACCTCTTCCTCTTCCTGCAGGAGACGGGGGAGGTGGAGACCGAGGAGATGTTCCGCGTCTTCAACATGGGGATCGGCATGATCCTGGCCGTCGATCCCGCCGGCCTCGCCGAGGTCCTGGGCCTCCTCCGCTCCGTGGGGCAGAAGAGCTTCGTCATCGGCACGATCCATCCGGGCGGCTCCGGCGTCGTCTACGACATGGGCCCCGAATCCCCCCAACTCCCGGCCGCCGACTGACGACGACCGACCGTGGAATCCAAAATCCAAAATTCAAAATCCAAAATCGGAGTTCTTCTCTCCGGGCGCGGCAGCAACTTCCTGGCGATCCACGCCGCCATCGAGCGCGGCGAGGTCCCGGCCCGCATCGTCCTGGTGGCGAGCAACGTCGAGGACGCTCCCGGCCTGGCGAAGGCGCGGGAGCTCGGGTTGCCGGCGGTGGCGATCCCGCACCAGGGGGTGCCCCGGCGGGACCATGACGAGAAAGTCGTCGCGGCGCTGCGGGAGGCCGGGGCCGAGTGGGTCTTCCTGGCCGGCTACATGCGCCTGCTCTCGCCGGACTTCATCGCCGCCTTCCGCCAGCGGATCGTCAACATCCATCCCAGCCTGCTGCCGGCCTTCCCGGGCCTCGACGCGCAGGCCCAGGCTCTCGCCCACGGCGTCAAGGTCGCGGGTTGCACCGTCCATTTAGTCGATGAAGGGCTCGACAGCGGGCCGATCGTCGTCCAGCGGGCCGTTCCCGTCCTGGACGGCGACACCGAGCGCACCCTGGCGGCGCGCATCCTGGAAGCTGAGCACCAGGCCTACCCGGAGGCTCTGCGGAGACTGCTGACCGAGCCCTGGAGAGTGGAAGGGCGAAGGCTTCTCTTCACCGCAGCCGGACGCTGAACGTCCCCCTGCTCAGGACCGCGTTGGTGTCGCAGTTCGTGACCTCGAAATCTCCCTCGATCGTCGCCGCCGTCCGGGTCCCGGTGAGGTCGAACGGGCAGTCCAGGAGGGGATTGAGGGAGATCAGGGTGAGGAAGGCGAAGCCCTCGAAGCCGACGCCCGCGACCTGACCCTGGCTGCTGGCGCCGTCGGGGCAGTCGATCCACCACCGGCCGGTGTTCAGGTTGGGGTCGAGCAGCATCTCGAGCTGGCAGGTCCCCTGGAGCCGGATGCCGGCGTGGGTGCCCGAGATCGTGCCGATCCAGTTCCCCCGCCGGCTGCTCGGCTCGGTGGGGCTCCCGCCGTCATCCCCGCCGCAGGCCGCGAGCGCCATCGCCAGGGTGACCGCGAATGCGAGCTTCCTCATCTCCATCCTCCTCCTCTCCCGGGACTCTATCTCGGAGCTCTCCGGGCTGGAATAAGGGGGGCGAGGGGCCGGTTATCCCCCTGCGCGAGAGGGCGGACGGGGGCTTTGACAGAGACGGGAGATGGAAGCCGCGAATCCGGGAATGGACAGCCGCGGCGACCTGTTGTAGACTGAGCGAGCGACGGGGCGGTGGGGCTTTGAAAGTCGGTGAGAGACCTTGATCCCGCGGGCCTGAACAAGGACCGTGGCGAATCGGTAAGAACTCCCTGCGAACGACGAAGAGGCGGGAGATTAGGGGTTGACACCCGAATCACTCTGCCCTATGCTTCGCCTCCCCTCGGAAACGAGGGGGACGCGGAGTGGCGGCTGGACGGCCGCCGAAAAGGCGTCGGTTCTTTGAAAACTAGACAGAGAAAGAGTTAAGAGTCAGCGGCTTTACTTCCGGGCTCGCCCTGAGGCGCGGTTTCGACTGTGCCATAGGGTTTGAGCGGGAAGGATTCCGAAACAAAGCCGACGGTCGGTTTAGCCCGGCTGTCGGACGAAGGATCTAAACTGGAGAGTTTGATCCTGGCTCAGAATGAACGCTGGCGGCGTGCTTAACACATGCAAGTCGTGCGCGAAGGCGGCTTCGGCTGCCGGAGAGCGGCGAACGGGTGAGTAACACGTGGGTAATCTGCCTGGGA
>DASVAS010000075.1:0-12163 GCA_036376245.1 Thermoanaerobaculia bacterium
AGACAAACCAGCTCCCCTCCTCTCCCGGTGAGGGAGGGAGGGAGGGGTCGGGAGAGGGGGGGCCGGGGGTGGTGAGGGCCTCGAAGGGCATGCCGCTCAAAACAGCAACCTCGTCAAGAAGAAGTCCGAGATCAGGATCGCGATGCTCGCCACCACCACCGCCGACGTGGTGGACCGCCCCACCCCTTCGGCGCCGCCGGTGGTGTAGAAGCCCTGCTGGCAGCCGATGAGGGCGAGCAGGAAGCCGAAGACGGCGGCCTTGACGAGGCCCGAGAAGAGGTCGTTGAGGTCCATGAACTGGAAGGTCCGGTCGATGTAGGAGACCGGGTTCGCGCCCATCAGCACCACCGAGACCAGATAGCCGCCGAAGATGCCCACGAAGTTGCCCATCAGCACCAGCAGGGGGAGCATGATCGTCGAGGCCCAGACGCGCGGCACCACGAGGTAGTGGACAGGGTCGGTGGCCATCACCTCCAGGGCGTCGATCTGCTCGGTGACCCGCATGGTGCCCAGCTCCGCGCCCATGGCCGAGCCGGCGCGGCCGGCCACGATCAGGCCCGAGAGGACGGACGACAGCTCGCGCACCACCGAGAGGGCCACCAGCGAGCCCACGAAGCTCTCGGCGTTGAAGCGGCGCAGCGTGGTGAAGGTCTGGAGCGCCAGCACCATGCCGGTGAACAGGGTCGTGAGCAGCACCACCGGGATGGAGTTGATGCCCACCTTCACCATCTGGCGCAGCAGCTCCGGCACGTCGTAGGGCCGCCGCGGGGTCCAGGCGAAGACCCGCCCGACCATGTCCACGAACCGCCCCATCTGTTCGAAGTAGCTTTCGATGGCGCGCGGCAGCTTCAAGTATCCTCCCGCGAGAAACGCGACATCAATTCCTCCACTCTCCCGTCCCGGACGTAGCGGCGGGGCAGTCTCAATCCCAGATGACAGAGGATCTCCCAGGAGATCGTCCCGGCGTGGGCGGCGAGCTCGGTCGCCGTGACCTCTTCCTCCCCCTGGCGGCCGAGCAGCACGACTTCCTCCCCCAACTCGGCCCCCGTGTCCGTGACATCGAGGAGAGTCATGTCCATCGTAACCGAACCGGCCAGCGGGACACGACGCCCGCGCACCAGCGCCTCGGCCTTGCCGGTCAGGCGCCACGCGTAGCCGTCAGCGTATCCCACCGGGACCACCGCGATGCGGCTGCGCCGGCGGGTGACCGTCCGGCCGCTGTACGAGAGGGCCGTGCCGGCCGGCACCTCCTTGATGTGGACAATACGCGCCCGTACGGACATGACCGGCCGCAGGTCGGCCCACAGTCCGGCGGGATCGAGACCGTAGATCGCCAGGCCGAGCCGAGCCAGGGCGTGACGGCTGCCGGGCCGATGCAGCGCGGCGGCGCTGTTGGCCATGTGGATCAGCGCGCCCTCCCGCTCCTCGGGCGTGAGCATCGCCAGCACGGAGGCGAAGCGCTCCTCCTGGAGATTGTTGCGCGGGCTTTCGAGGTCGTCCGCGTCGCCGAAATGGGAGAACAGGCCGGCCAGGCGCAATCCGGGATGCCCGCGCAGGATCTCCAGCGCCTGGGACACCTCCTCCATGGCCACGCCCAGACGGCCCATGCCCGTGTCCACCTTGAGATGGATGGGCTGCGGCTCGCGATTCCCCTCCGTCCAGTCCCCCCAGCGGGCGACTTCGGCAAGAGAGGAGAGGGCGGGGGTCAGCCGGTAGCGCGAGTAGAGCGACATCTTGGCGGGCCGGGCCGTGCCCAGCACGAGGATGGGGATCTCCACGCCCGCGCGGCGGATCTCGGCTCCCTCCTCCAGCAGCGCGACGCCCAGCCAGTCCACTCCGGCGGCTTCGAGGACGCGGCTCACCCCCACGGCGCCGTGACCGTAGGCGTCGGCCTTGACCACGGCCATGGCTTTGGCGCCGGATCCCGCCAGGCGCTCGCGGATGCGGGCGAGGTTGTGCTCGAGGGCGGCGAGATCCACGTCCGCCCAGGCGGGGCGCAACGCGTCCTGGAGGTCCTCAGAAGGGGGTAGCGGCGGGGTCGAATCCATGCCGGTCGAGGTTCCGGAAGCTGGTGGTCTCTCCGAGGAAGACGAGGTCCACGGTCCCCGTCTCGCCGTTCCGGTGCTTGGCGATGATCAGCTCCGCGAGCCCCTTGTTCTCGTCCGTAGGACTGTAGACCTCATCGCGATAGATGAATGCAACCATATCTGCATCTTGCTCAATGCTTCCGCTTTCCCTTAAATCCGAAAGTTGCGGCCGGTGATCCGCGCCGCGGCGCTCGGGGTTGCGGGAGAGCTGGGAGAGCGCGATGACGGGGATCTCCAGCTCCTTGGCGAGCTGCTTCATGCCGCGGCTGATGGCGGCGATCTCCAGGTTGCGGTTCTCGTAGCGGCCGCCGGCCTGCATGAGCTGCAGGTAGTCGAGCACGATCAGCGCCAGCCCGCGCTCCGCCTTCAGGCGCCGCGACTTCGAGGCCACTTCCAGCAGCGTCGGGTTGGGCGAGTCGTCGATGAACAGCGGCGAGTCGCCGATCGTGCGCACCGTCTGGATGATCCGCGTCCACTCCTTCTGCGACACCCGGTTCGAGCGCAGGCGGGAGAACGAGATGTCCGCCTCGCCGCAGAGGATACGCAGCGCGAGCTCCTGCTGGCTCATCTCCAGGGAGAAGACCCCCACCGTCTTCTTCTCCCGGATCGACACGTGCGAGGCCACGTTCAGGGCGAAGCTGGTCTTCCCCATGCCGGGACGGCCGGCGATGATGATCAGGTTGCCCCGGTTCAGGCCCTGGCTGATGCGGTCGAAGTCCGTGAAGCCGGTGGGCACGCCCGTCAGCATCGTGCCGGGGCGCTCCTCCAGCTCCTCCAGCGTGGTGTGGAGGACATGGGAGAGCTGGGCGAAGCCGCGCTGGATCGCCTCCTCGCCCAGGCTCAGGACCGCCTGCTCCGCCCGTCCCAGCGCCTCCCGCGCCTCCAGGCCGCCGTCCAGGCAGTTCCTGATGATCTCGCCGGACATCTGGATGAGCCGCCGGCGGACCGACCGCTCCTTGACGATCTCGACGTAGGCGTCGATGCGGCCGATGTCCGGCAGGTCGAGATCGAGGCCGGAGAGGTAGGCGAGGCCGCCGATGCGGTCGAACTGGTCCCGCTGCTCCAGCCGGGCCTGAAGGGTGCGCAGGTCGATCTCCACCTGCTCCTCCTGCAGGTCCAGCATGGCCTGATAGAGGAGCTGATGGCGCTCGGAGTAGAAGTCCTCGGCCCGCAGGCGGCCCGAGATGGTGGGCAGGATGGTGCTGTCGAGGAGGACGCCGCCGAGCACCGCGCGCTCGGATTCCTCGCTGTGAGGGAGTGCCTTCTGCTGGGGGAGTACGTCGATCATAGGGGGAATGCCGCGAGGGCTACCCCGTCATTCTCCCGCGAGCGCGGCCGGAGGCGCAAGCGCCTGGGTCCGTTATAGACTGGCGGGCGGACCGGGAAAGGAGACGCCTCCCATGGGTAAACCCGTCGTGCACTTCGAGATCGGCTGCCGGGACCTCGCCCGGACCTCCGAGTTCTACCGCAACCTGTTCGACTGGGAGATCCAGCCGCCCAGCGGCCTCTCGGCCAACGTCGACACGGCGGCGGGCGACGGCATCCAGGGTCACTTCACGGCCCTCGGCCACGAGCCGCACAACTACGTGACCATCTACATCGAGGTGGACGACGTCCAGGAGTACCTCGACAAGGCCGTCGCGCTGGGAGCCAAGCCTCTCCTCCCCGTCCTGAACGTCCCCGGCCAGGGCGTCTTCACCTGGATCGCGGACCCGGACGGCAACGTCATCGGGCTGTGGAAGACGGCGGTGCCGTCGTAGGGATCCCTGGGAGCGCCGGCGTCCCGCCGGCTTTTTCTGAACGGCAATGTCGGCGTGCCGATTCCGCCCCAAGCATCCCCAGGATTGAAATCCTGGGCTACGTCCCTGGGTCCCTGACGGGACGGGATGCGGGCAATGCAGGCAGGAATTCGCTAGAATTCCTCCCATCGCTGAAAGGGGGCAGGCATGGATACCCAAGCGGTGGCTCTCGTCGCTGTCGCGATCTTCGCGCTCATCGTGATCTTCCTAGCCGTCCGTTTCCGGGGAGGGATCAAGGCCGGCATCAAGGGTCCAGGAGGGACCTCCCTCGATGTCGAAGCCTCTAATCCCCAAGCGTCGACCTCTCCCGGCGTGAAAATCGAAGGAGCGAAGAGCCGGGCTGGGAGTCTCCAAGCCTCAGACCACACCGGACGCGGGGCGGACGTTAAGGATGTCGACACCTACGGTGACATCCAAGTCACGAGCGACCCACACCCAAAAGCCGAACCCCCGGCCTAGCTTCGGGGGGCACGGCTTCTCTCCTGGGAGTCCAGGGCGGACGGGATATCATCACGTCGGCTGGCGGTGGTGTGCAGATCATCAACGTCAACACAGCGGCCTCTGCCATTGCTCCCCACCAACTCCCCGCTCCCCCCGGCGACTTCACGGGACGTCAGGAAGAGCTCGCCGCTCTCAAAAAGAAGCTGACCCAAGGTGGCGCCGGAGCTATCTTTGGGCTCCGTGGAATGGGCGGAGTCGGCAAGACCACCCTCGCCCTGAAGCTCGCCGAGGAGTTGACGCCTCTCTACCCCGACGCGCAGATCTATCTCGATCTCAAGGGTGTCGATCCCCAACCATTGACGTCCGCTCAGGCCATGGCGCACGTGATCCGGTCCTTTCATCCGGACGCGCACCTTCCTGAAAACCAAGTTGAGCTTGCGGGGCTTTACCGCTCCGTGCTCCACGGCAAGCGAACGATTCTTTTCATGGACAACGCATCCCCGAAGGGACGCGAACAGGTGGAGCCGCTGATCCCTCCCGCAGGCTCGTTGCTGCTGGTTACGTCACGGTTCCACTTCCACCTGCCCGGCCTCTATACGCGCGATCTGGACGAGATGCCGATCGAAGATGCACGCGGCCTGCTCTTGGAGATCGCGCCCCGGATCGGTGAGCACGCTGACCCGATTGCCCGGCTCTGCGGCTGCCTTCCCTTGGCCTTGCGTGTGGCCGGGAGTGCCTTCGCTGAGCGGCCTACCCTCTCCCCTGTCGATTACATCCGCCGTCTGTCCGAGGGGAAAGATCGGCTGGATGGAGTCGATGCCTCCCTCCGTGCAAGCTACGACATCCTGGAGGAGGATAAGCGGAAGCTCTGGCGGTGGCTGGGAGTGTTCTCTGACACGTTCAATCTGGCGGCTACGGCGGCGGTCTGGGAATTGGACGAGGATTCGACTCAGAGGGTAGCGGATGATCTGGTCCGCTACAGCCTTGTCGAATGGGATTCGAACGACGAGAGATACCGGCTGCATGACCTAGCTCGGGAGTTTGCCGTTGGACTTCTTGAAGAGACAGAGCGTGAAGCCACGCGGTTGAGGCATGCGAAGCACTACCTGAGAGTTCTTGAACGAGCTAATGATCTCTACCTAAGGGGTGGGCAAGAGGTCCTCAATGGATTAAGGCTGTTCGATGCTGAGCGGGGCAACATCCAGGCTGGTCAGGCGTGGGCGACGGAGCACTCTGCTGGTTCTCAGGAGGCGGCAGATCTTTGCAGTCGTTATCCTGATCTGGGTACCTTCATCTTATATACTCGCCTTAATCCCAGAGAGCAGATTCAGTGGAGAGAGGCTGCGCTTGAGGCAGCCCGGCGGCTGGGTGATCGGTCTAAGGAAGGAGTGCATCTCGGCAATCTGGGCATCGCTTACAAAAATCTCGGCGAGCCGCGTCATGCTATCAAATTTTGCGAGCAGCACCTTGCTATTGCTCGAGAGATCGGAGATCGACGCGGAGAGGGAAATACCCTCAATACTTTGGGCCTCATTTACGCGACTCTAGGCGAAACCCGCCGCGCCATTGAACTCTACGAGCAGCAACTCGCTATCGCTCGCGAGATCGGAGACCGCCGCGGGGAGGGAAACGTTCTCAACAACCAGGGTCTCGCCTACGCGGCTCTAGGCGAGCCCCGCCGCGCCATCGAGCTCTACGAGCAGCAACTCGCCATCGCTCGCGAGATCGGAGACCGCCGCGGAGAGGGACAAGTCCTCGGCAACCTAGGCATCGCCTATAAGAATCTCGGCGAGCCCCGCCGCGCCATTGAGTTCTACGAGCAGCAACTCACCATTACTCGCGAGATCGGAGACCGGCGCGGAGAGGCCAATGCCAATTGGAATCTGGGGCTTCGCTATGAGGCGGAAGGGGATCTCCGCCGCGCCGCGGACTTGATGCAGATCTGCGTCGATTTCGAGCGCGAGATCGGCCACCCCGAAGCGGAAAAGGATGCCGCCGAAGTGGAAGCCATTCGCGTCCGTATTCGCGAACAGGGTTCCTGAAAATATGACCCCGTAGAGACGGTCCCAGACGATGTAGCAAGACCTCCCGAGGCCACGGACGGCGGGCCGTCTCTTCGAAGGGCAGATCCTTCCTCTAGCAAATCGGACTGAATAGGACAGGCGCTGTTTTCTCTTCCCTCATGGCAGAGAAATGCGGTGTTCAAGAAGGAATTGCCTTTCGGGTCGGCATACCCTTCGAAGAGACGCCCCGCCGTCCCCGTGGCCTGCGCGGCGGTGTCGTTGATCGTCTGGGGACGTCTCTACGGGGTGTGGGATGCGCGCAGGTTCTCTCCTATAGCCCCGTCCGCGCTCCCGAGACATCCTCCCCAACTCCCGAATCGTCCGTACCAACGGGTGGAGCCCTCTACCCACTTGCCGGAGCGCTCTACCGAGCGGGTAGCACCGTCTACCTTTTCTCCGGAGCGTTCCACCCAGCGGGGAGCGCCCTCCACCCACTCGCCGGAGCGTTCTACCGAATGGGTAGAGCCCTCTACCCATTTGCCGGAGCGTCCTACCCACTAGGTGGAGCCCTCCACCCACTCGTGGAGACGCTCTACCTTGAGTTGGAAGCGCTCCCCCATGAGTACGCGGCCTCCGGCGGCCCGGTGGAGCGTCCCGGCTGCCGGGACGAGCCTTCTCCAGGTCAGCCCGCGCCGTTCTACCCTCCGTTTTCCCGCCCCAGAAGGCGGGTAGGAACTACCCGGCGAGCGGTGGCGCGGTCCGGGAGGCGGGAATTAATCTCTCCCTGTCTGCAACCTCCTTCCTCCCTGCTTCTCTCCTGGTTGGCTGGCGGGCCCCTGAGGGGGCCCGCTCGTCTGGATCGTTCTTCTAGACAGTTCGCTATACTCGGGAATGCTTCCCTCATTCCCCCCAAGGAGGTCTGAACATGCGCAAGCTCATGCTCCTGTCCCTGGTCCTGGCCAGCTCTGCGGCCGGACTCCTCTCGTCCCCGGCCCCCGTCAAGGCTGACGAATGTACCCGCTACTGCTTCACCGACCCGTGCGGCTACACGTGCTGCTACCAGGAGTGCTGCGGCCGGTTCTGCGTGGACCTCGACTGCGCTCCGCCGCCGAACTGCGAGGGGAATAACTAGACTGATTCGTGGATGCGCCACCGGTCTCCATCCGGGGACCGGTGGCAAGGAAAGAGAGCTCGGCTAGCAGGTTCCCGCGGGGTTGCAGTAGCCGTAGTACTGGCAGCATTCCTCGGTCATACAGACGCACCAACACTGGCACCCGGTCCAGGTCCACAGCTCGGGACAGGGCAGGATGTCACACCACGCCTGCGCTGGTTTGGCATTCCCCAGGAATCCCACCGCGGAAACCAGCACCCCCACCAGGGCCAGCTTGCGCAAACCTCTGCTCTTCAGCATCACCCGCTCCTTTCTTCAGGAATGACGAGAGTAACATGTCGGTGTCGCCAGCGTCTCCCGGATTCCTGTACCCTGAAGCCACCGGTCCCGCTCTTGGGACCGGTGCTCACGGGAGGCGAGGAGATGGTGGAGGTCTGCACCCATCTGGATCAGATCCGCGACGTGGAGCCGAACAGCCAGGGCTGCGAGGAATGCCTGCGCATGGGCGACACCTGGGTCCATCTGCGGCTCTGTCTGACCTGCGGCCACGTCGGCTGCTGCGATTCGTCGAAGAACAAGCACGCCACCAAGCATTTCCACCGGGAGAAGCACCCGCTCGTCCAGTCCCTGGAGCCGGGCGAGGACTGGATCTGGTGCTATGTGGATCAGGTGGCGATGGAACCCGGGTGAGCCGCCGTCTCCTTCCTCCCGGCCGCAGGCACCAGAAATCAGTAGAGACTCCCGGAACCGTCTCCGGGCGCCGTCAGGAGAACGCCATGAAGAAGAAGGACGTCGAGAGCAAGCTGCGGCTTCACAAGGAGTCGATCCGCTGCCTCACGGAGCGGGAGCTGGCGGAGGTGGAGGGCGCGGCTCCAGATACCAACACGCGCAGATCCTGCTTCAGTTGTGATCGAACCTGTACCTGCTAGGAGGAACGGCGATGAAAAAGAAGCTCGCCCGCAAGCTCACCCTCAGCCGCGAATCCCTCCGCAATCTCGCCTCCGACGACCTCCACGGCATCCACGGCGCCAGGCCGACCGTGGGCGGCACGTGCAACGAGTTCACCTGCCTGGACAGTTGCGCCACGTGCTACGCGACGTGTGTGACGTGCGGGGGGAGTTGCACGTGTTAGCGGGTTCAGGGCGGATTGCCGGCTGAGGCGGCGTGCCCTGCGATGACCTCATCCCCTGTCCCCTTCTCCCATCTCCCACCCGCCCTTACCCGGGAGAAGGGGAACGATGAGGAGGCGGTCTTGCCGATCTCAAGAAGACCTCAATCGCAGGGCCCTCCCTCTCCCGGGGGCGGGCGGCAGGGAGATGGGAGAGGGACCGAGGGTGAGGTCTCGCAGGGCAGGCTCTCCGCCAGGCAAGCCGTTCTGAACGCCTACTCCCCCCGCTCCGCCGCCGCGATCTCCTCCGCGGTCACGTCCCCGCCGCAGGGGATGGGCAGCCAGACTTCGAAGAGGGTCTTTCCGGGCTGGGACTCGAAACGGATCTCGCCGTTGTGGCGGCGGGTGACGATGCGCCTCGCGATGTCCAGGCCGAGGCCGGTCCCCTCCCCCACGGACTTGGTGGTGAAGAAGGGCTCGAAGATGCGGCGCTGGGCGTCCTTCGGAATGCCCGGCCCGGTGTCCATCACCTCGACCAGGACGTTGTCCTTGAACCGCGAGGTGCGCAGAGTCAGCGTGCCGCCGATGTCCTTCATGGCGTCGACGGCGTTGTCGATCAGGTTGGTCCAGACCTGGTTGAGCTCGCTGCCGTGGGCGCAGACGCGCGGCAGGGTGCGGTCGTACTCCCGCACGACCTCGACGTTCCCCTTGCGCAGCTTGTGGCCGAGCATCGTCAGGGTGCTCTCCAGGCCGTCGTGGAGGTCGATCTCCTGCTCCGGGGCCTGGTCCATGTAGGAGTACTCCTTGACGGCGGTGACCAGCTCGGAGATGCGCGTGGTGCTGTTCTCGATCTGGTCCAGCAGCTCGGCGAGATTGAGGATTCCTTCGATCCACGGCAGAAGCGAGACCAGCGCCTCTTCGCCGATGTCGGCGGCGAAAGCGTCGAGCCGGTCCGGGCCGACGCCGGCCGCGGCCAGGACAGGCGCGTGATTCCAGGCCTCTTCGGCGCCCCGCTCCTCCAGCCATTCCGTCACGGCGTCCTCCAGGTCGCTCTGCGCCATGGGATCGAGCGCAGGTCCGCCGTTCTCCCGTTGCGCGAGCGCGGCGAGAGCCTTGGACTGCAGCTCGCCGAGGACGCGCCGCTCGTCGGCGGTGAACGGCCGTTCCCGCTCCAGGACCAGCGTCTGGAGGCAGCGGATGGACTCCCGGAGCTGCCCGGCCGACCGTTGCGCCGCCGAGGCGGGATTGTTCAGCTCGTGGGCGAGCCCGGCCGCCATCTTGCCGAGCGCGGCCATCTTCTCGTCCTGCCGGAGCTGGGCGTCGACGTCGTTGGCGCGGGCGGCCATGGCGGAGAGGACGACCCGCGCCACGGGCGGGCACTCGGCCACCAGGCGGCGGAACTTGTCGGGATCGATCCGCAGGACACGCGCGCGGCCCACGGCACGGCCGGTGGCGATGGCGGGGCCGCCGGTCAACATGGAGATCTCGCCCGTGAACTCGCCCGGCACGTGCAGGGCCAGCGGCGCCTCCTCCCCGCCGATCTGCTTGGTGATGCGCACCTCGCCGTCGAGGATGACGAAGAACTGGTAGTTCTGATCCCCTTCGGAGAACAGGACGGCGCCGGGCTCGAGCTCGATCTCCTCTCCCTCCTCGCGCAGGTGCCGCAGAGCCTCTTCCGTCAGGCGCGGGAACAGCGATTCGGCGTTGGGATCGTGGAGCATGATCACACCCTGCTCAGATGTTGGTGAATGAACGAGATCGCGATCGATCCCTCGCCCACGCCCGAGGCCACGCGCTTGATCGAGCCGTGGCGCACGTCGCCCGCCACGAAGATGCCCGGCACGCTGGTCTCCAGCAGGAAAGGATCGCGGTCCAGGGGCCAGCCCTTGGGACGCTTGCCGTCGCGCATCAGGTCGGGACCGGCCAGGATGAAGCCGTGCTCGTCGCGCTCCACCACGCCTTCCAGCCAGTTGGTCCGCGGCTGGGCGCCGATGAAGATGAAGAGCGATCGCGCGGGATGATTCTTCACCTCTCCCGTGTCGGAATTCTTCACGTCGATCGACTCCAGGTGGTCGCCGCCGCGCGCCTCCGCCACCTGGGAGCGATGCCAGACCTCGATGTTGGAGGTGGAGCCGATCTGATCGATCAGGTATTGCGACATGGAGCTGCTCAGCGATTCGCCGCGCACCAGCATGATCACCCGGCGGGCGTACCTGGCGAAATACATGGCGGCCTGGCCGGCGGAGTTGGCGCCGCCGACGATGAAGACGTCCTCGTCGCGGCAGGACATCGCCTCGGTCATGGCCGCGCCATAGTAGACGCCCGCGCCCGTGAGCCGCTCCACGCCCGGCACGTCGAGCTTGCGGTAGGAGACGCCGGTGGCGATGAGCATGGCGTGGCAGCTCACCTCGTCGCCGTTGCTCAGGGTGATGATCTTGTAGGGATCTTCGACGCGGACGCTCCGCGCCTCCTGGGGCGTGAGGATCTCGACGCCGAAGCGCTGCGCCTGGGTGACGGCCCGGCGCGTCAGGTCGGCCCCCGAGAGGCCGGAGGGGAAGCCGAGATAGTTCTCGATGCGCGAGCTGGTGCCCGCCTGCCCGCCCGGCGCCTCGCCCTCGATCATGAGGGTGTGCAGCCCCTCGGAAGCGCCGTAGACCGCCGCCGCCAGCCCCGAGGGACCGCCGCCCACGATGACCAACTGGTAGAAGGGCTTTTCCGCCTGCGTCCTGAAGCCCACCTTCTCGGCCAGCTCGGCGATGGACGGGTTGGACAGCCGGGAGCCGTCCGTGAGCACCACCACGGGGAGATTCGGGGATTCGCCGTCCCCGCCGAGGAACTGCTGGACTTCCGGGTCGGTCTCCACGTCCATCCAGTGGTACGGCACCTGGTGGCGGGCCAGGAAGTCGCGGAGCTGGAAGGCGTCCGGGGACCAGCGGTGGCCGATCACGCGCACGCCTTCGAAGGGAGCGCGATAGGTAGCCTGCCAGTCCTCCAGGAGGTCGTTCAGCACCGGGTAGAGGCACTCCTCGGGCGGATCCCAGGGCTTCAGGAGGTAGTAGTCCACGCGGGCCGTGTTGATGGCGCGGATGGCGGCGTCGGTGTCCGCGTAGGCGGTCAGCAGCGCCTTCTTGGCGGCCGGAAACACGGGGATGGCCCGCTCCAGGAACTCGACGCCGGTCATCTGCGGCATGCGCTGGTCGACCAGGAAGAGGGCCACGGGGGTGTTGCGCAGCTTGAGCTGCTCCAGGGCCTCCAGGGCGCTGGCCCCGGAGGACGCCCGCATGATGCGGTAATGCTCGCCGTATTCGCGCCGCAGGTCGCGGTCCACCGCCCGCAGGACCTCGGTGTCGTCGTCGATCGCGAAGATGACTGGTTTGGCCATGGGTGGTCTCTCCCGCCTCGCTCGGGGAGAAGACTATAACGGCGGCCGGGTGGCCGGGCCCTCACCCCCGGCCCTCTCCCGACCCCTCCCTCCCCATACGCGTTAACCTAGTTCTTGATTTCGGGGTTATGATGGCTGAAAATAGCGTCATGAGCCCATTTCAACTTCTTCAGACGCAGTGGCCGTCTCTTCTTTCCATGTTGCCGCCGGAGGCGGTGTTGGAAGCCAGTGC
>DASVAS010000042.1:0-46269 GCA_036376245.1 Thermoanaerobaculia bacterium
GAGGGTGGAACGAAAGGGTCAGTTGTCGGATACACTCTGTCATCGGGGTCGTCCTTTCCTCGGGCCGTGTAGCTTCTTGGCAGAACTACACTTATCCGATGGACGACCCCTTTGTCAGCCCCCCTCGTGAATTTTCCGGGCTAACTTCTCCTCCTCTCCCGGTGTGGGTGGGAGGGAGGGGTCGGGAGAGGAGGCCGGGGTGGTGAGGGCCCGGAGGCGGTCGCCTCCGAAAAACTCTCAAGAAAGAACTTCTCACGAGCACGGAGGATCGGATAGCATCGCCATTGATGACTTTAGCCTCGACTCTCGCGTCCTTCTTCAACTCCAAGGTCCGTAAACGCGGAATCCACTACTTCCGGGGACGACGCGTCAGCCTCTCCTCCTGCGACCGGGAGCAGGCGAAGGCGACCGTCGCCGGGAGCAGCCTTTATCAGGTCGCCCTGATCCGGGAGGGGACGACGCTCCGCGCCTCCTGCTCCTGCCCCTTCGCCGGCCGCGGGGAGCCCTGCAAGCACATCTGGGCGGCCCTCCTGGCCGTCGACGCCCGGGCGGGTCTGCGGGGAGAGGACGGCTCCATCCCCACCCGGCTCGTGGCGGAGGCCGGAGACGAGCCTCCCCAAAAGGCTCCTCCACCGGCCGCCGGGGAGAGCCGCGTCCGCACGCAGTCGCTTCCGCGTTCCTCCACAGCTCCGGCCCGCGTGGCCTCCGCGCCGCGCTGGGACGAGGTCCTGGAGCGCATCGAACGGCTCGCTCCCCCGCCGCCGTCGCGCGTGAACGGCATCCTCTATGTGATCGACGCCTCCGCCACCCGCGAGAGCCAGAAGCTCACGCTCCGGCTCCTGACCGGCCGCAGGAAACGCGACGGCTCCTGGGGCAGGCTCTCCACTCTGACCCTGCACCGCGAAGAGATCCCCCATCTCGCCGATCCCGCCGACCGGGAGATCTTCAGCCTGCTCGCCGGAGCGGCCAAGGGCGGGATCCTGAGGTACTCCTACTCGCATTACAGCGACCACGTCGTGCCGTCTTACTGCGAGATTCCAGATGCGGCGGTCGACGTCGTGCTCTCCCTGGCCGACGCGGCCGGACGGCTCCATATCCGCTTCGACCCGGAGTCGGAGGAGAACGGCGAGCCCCTCGCCTGGAACCGGGGCGAGGTCTGGGAAATCCGGCTGGAGGTCCGGGAAGAGCCGCGCGGCGACTACCGGATGGCGGTGTCCCTGCGCCGCGACGGCGAGTCCCTGCCCCCCGGCACGAAGGTGCTCCTGCTCGGCTCGGGACTCGTGTTCGCCGGCGGCCGGGGCTCGCGCCTCCCTCCGGGCGCCGCCCGCTGGGCCCATCTCCTCCAGGCGGGCAGCGAGCTGCGGGTGCCGGCCGCGGACCGGGAGAAGCTCCTCGAGCGCCTCCTCGCCGTACCCGACCTCCCCCCGCTCGACCTGCCCGAATCGCTGCGGCTCGAAGAGGTCCGCACGGCTCCCCGGCCCAAGGTGCGGCTGCTGCCGCCGCCCAGAATGGTGCCCAGCGAGTGGCCCCGGGCGGACCTCTCCTTCCTCTATGACGGCCACGAAGTTCCGGCCGCCGTCGGAGGCCGGGGCGTCTATCTCAGGGAGGAACGGAAGCTCATCCTGCGCGATTCCGAAGCGGAGCGGAAGAGCCTCGACCGCCTGCCGGACCTGGGCTTCCGCACGGCCCACCATGCTCCTGGCGAGCCGGGATGGCAGATCCCCGCGGGCCGGATCTCCAAAGCGGTGCGCGCTCTCCTCGCCGACGGCTGGTCGGTCGAGGCGGAAGGGAAGCTCCACCGCTCGGCGGGCCGCTTCCGCATGAGCGTCGCCTCGGGGGTCGACTGGTTCGAGCTGCACGGTCAAGCCGATTTCGAAGGCGAGACGATCGCGCTGCCCCAACTGCTGGCCGCCCTGCGCCGCGGCGACGGCTTCGTGACCCTGAGCGACGGCAGCCTCGGGATGATCCCGGAAGAATGGGTGAAGAGATTCGCGCCCATCGCCCGGCTCGGCCAGTCCGAGGGGGAACACATCCGGTTCCAGAGCGCCCAGGCGGCGCTCCTCGACGCCTGGCTGGCGGACGAGCCCGAGCTGACCTGCGACGAGGCGTTCGAGCGCGCCCGCCAGCGCCTGGGCGGCTTCGCGGGCGTGGCGCCGGCCGACCCGCCCCCCGGATTCAAAGGCGACCTGCGCGGCTATCAGCGCGCCGGCCTGGGATGGCTCCACTTCCTGCGCGACTTCGGCTTCGGCGGCTGCCTGGCGGACGACATGGGCCTCGGCAAGACCGTTCAGGTGCTCGCCCTGCTGGAGAGCCGCCGCGCCTCGCGCAAGAAAGACAAACTGCCGCCCTCGCTCGTGGTGGTGCCGCGGTCGCTGGTCTTCAACTGGCTCTCCGAGGCGGCCCGCTTCGCGCCCCGGCTGCGCGTCCTCGACCACACCGGCGCCGGCCGCGCCCGGGAAGGCGATCCGTTCGCGGACTGCGACGTGGTCCTCACCACCTACGGCACCCTGCGCCGGGACATCGCGGCGCTGCGCAAGATGGAATTCGACTACATCGTCCTGGACGAGGCGCAGGCGATCAAGAACGCCGACAGCCAGACCGCCAAGACCGCCCGCCTGCTGCGCGGCCGGCATCGTCTGGCGCTCTCCGGGACGCCGGTCGAGAACCATCTGGGCGAGCTGTGGAGCCTGCTCGAGTTCCTGAACCCCGGCCTGCTCGGAGCCTCGCCGCTCCTCCAGGCGCGCTCCGAGGAGTTGCGCGACCCCGACGCCGCCACCCGCGGCCTGCTCGCCCGCGCCCTGCGGCCTTTCATCCTGCGCCGCACCAAGGAGCAGGTCGCCCGGGAGCTTCCCGCCAAGATCGAGCAGACGCTCTTCTGCGAGCTGCCGCCGAAGCAGCGCCGGCTCTATGACGAGCTGCGCGACCATTACCGCGACGCCCTCGGCGCGCGCATCGGCGAACAGGGACTCGGGCGGAACAAGATCCTGGTGCTCGAAGCCCTGCTGCGCCTGCGCCAGGCGGCGTGCCATCCCGGCCTCCTGGACCGCGACCGCGCCGGCGATCCCTGCGCCAAGCTCGACCTTCTGCTGCCGCAGCTCCGCGAGGTGCTGGACGAGGGGCACAAGGCCCTGGTCTTCTCCCAGTTCACGGCCTTCCTGGCGCTGCTGCGCGAGCACCTCGACCGCGAGGGGATCTCCTACCTCTATCTGGACGGCCGCACCCGCGACCGCCGCGAGAAGGTGGAAGCGTTCCAGTCCGACCCCAACCAGCGGCTCTTCCTGATCAGCCTGAAAGCGGGAGGATTGGGCCTGAACCTGACCGCCGCCGACTACGTCTACCTGCTCGATCCCTGGTGGAACCCGGCGGTGGAAGCCCAGGCCGTGGACCGCGCCCACCGGATCGGACAGACCCGGCCCGTCTTCGCCTGCCGCATCGTCGCCCGCGACACCGTGGAGGAGAAGATCCTGCAGCTCCAACAGAGCAAGCGCGATCTCGCCGACGCCGTGATCCAGGCCGACGGCAGCCTGCTGGCCGGCCTCAGCCGGGAGGATCTGGAGATGCTGTTGTCGTGACTGAGCCCATAGACCGCCGTGGTAGAATTACGCCAAGCGGCGATCATGGAAAATCGCCGTAATGGGTAGGAGTGATTCATGTATACGATCTACAAGCTTCGTGCTGACGAGCTCGATCAGCGATTCCTCGACATGCTCAAGCATCTGTTCCAAGACCGGGAAATCGAGATCGTCGTCTCCGAAGCTGTCGAGAGCGCGGAAGACGAGACCGCCTATCTTCTCCGGTCCCCCGTCAACCGCGAACGGCTGTTACGGGCTATAGAAAACGTTTCCCAGGGCAAAAACCTCGAAGTCGTCGATCTCGGCGATCCTTCATGAAAAAGATCGCTTTCGAGCGGAGTGCCTTCGAGGATTTCACCGACTGGGCGACCACCGACAAAAATGTTCATCGCCGAATCGTCGCCCTCATCCTGGACATCTTGAGACAGCCTTTCTCAGGTCTTGGCAAGCCCGAGCCGCTCCGACATGAGCTCCAAGGCTACTGGTCTCGTCGCATCGATCAGGAGCACCGGCTGGTCTATAAGGTGGACGAGAATTTTGTAACGATCATCGCCTGCAAGTATCACTACCGCTGAGGATCTCCCAATCCTCATGGAAACCAGGCTCCTCGAAGCCATCAACGCCCGCGAATCGGATCTCGCCCGGGCCGACGACGATGATCTAAGAACGCGCGCCGCCGATCTCCGCCAACTGGCCCGCGGCGGCGCTTCGCTCGACGATCTCCTCCCCGACTTCTTCGCCCTGGCGCGTGAGAGCGCCCGCCGGACCCTCGGCGAGCGGCCCTACGACGAGCAGGTGCTCGCGGGCATCGCCCTCCACCAGGGCAAGCTGGTGGAGATGCAGACCGGCGAGGGCAAGACCCTGGCGGCGGTCGCGCCCGTGGCCCTCAACGCCCTCGCCGGCCGCGGCGTGCACGTCCTCACCTACAACGACTATCTGGCCCGCCGCGACGCCGGCTGGATGGGACCGGTCTACGAGCGGCTCGGGCTCACGGTCGGTTTCGTCCAGGAGGGATTCACCCCGGAGGAGCGGCGGCGGGCCTATGGCTGCGACGTCACCTATCTCACGGTCAAGGAGGCCGGCTTCGACTTCCTGCGCGACGGCCTCTGCCTGGAGCCGGAGGGCCAGGTGCACCGGCCCTTCCATCTCGCGTTGGTGGACGAGGCCGACTCGCTGCTGATCGACGAGGCGCGCATCCCCTTGGTCATCGCCGGCCATCTCGACGAGACCGGGATCGACCTCCACCGCCTGGCCGACCTCGCCCGCCGGCTCCGGCCGGGCGAGGACTTCGACACCGACGAATACGCGCGCAACATCTTCCTCACCGAGCGCGGCGCGCACCGTGCAGAGGCGATGCTGGGCTGCGGCAACCTGTTCGCCGCCGAGAACGTCCGCCTCCAGGCCGAGGTGCGCAACGCCCTGCACGCCGAAAGGCTGCTGAAGCGCGACGTCGACTACATCGTGCGCGGCGGCCGCATCGAGCTGGTGGACGAGCTGACCGGCCGGGTGGCCGAGGACCGCCACTGGCCGGACGGTCTGCAGGCGGCGCTGGAGGCCAAGGAGGGCTTGAGCCCGCGGCCGGAAGGGACCATCCTCGGCTCGATCACCATCCAGCACTTCCTGCGGAAGTACCCGCGGCTCTGCGGCATGACCGGCACGGCCCGTCCCGCCGCCCGCGAGCTGGCCGAGGTCTACAGTCTCGAAGTCTTGACCGTGCCGCCCCACCGGCCGTGCGTCCGCGCCGATCACCCCGACGTGCTCCTCGCCACCCGCGACGCCAAGCGGCGGGCCGTGGTCGAGGAGATCGCCCGCGTCCACGCCGGCGGCCAACCCGTCCTGGTGGGCACGATCAGCGTCGAGGAGTCGGAAGACCTCGCGGCCGATCTCCAACAGGCGGGGATCTCCTGCCGGGTGCTCAATGCCCGCAACGACGCCGAGGAGGCCGGGATCGTGGCCGAGGCCGGCGCTCCGGGCGCGGTGACGATCTCCACCAACATGGCGGGACGCGGCACCGACATCCGGCTCGGCGGCGCGGGCGAACGCGACCGCGAGCGGGTGGTGGCCCTGGGCGGGCTGTACGTCCTGGGGACCAACCGCCACGAGAGCCGGCGCATCGACGACCAGTTGCGGGGCCGCGCCGGCCGCCAGGGCGATCCCGGCTGCTCGCGCTTCTTCGTCAGCCTCGAAGATCCCCTGTTGCGGCGCTACGGTCTCGAAAGCCTGCTGCCGCCGAAGCTCCTGCGCGAGCTGCGGGCGGCCAGCGAGGCCGGCAAGATGGACAAGCCCATCGACAGCCCGATCCTCCAGCGCGAGGTGGCCCGCGTGCAGCGCATCGTCGAGGGACAGCACGGCGATCTCCGCAACCGGCTACTCGGCTACTGGCAGATCCTGGAGCACCAGCGCGCCCAGCTTCAGGAGTTCCGGCAGGAGATCCTGGAAGGACGCGCCCCGGAGAGCCTGCTGGCCCGGCGCAGCCCCGGGCGCTGGACGCGCCTGCGCGAGACCTGCGGCGAGGAGATGCTGAACGAGGTCGAGCGCCGCCTCACCCTGCTGACGATCGACCGCTGCTGGAGCGAGCACCTGGCCGAGATGCAGGCCGTTCGCGACGAGGTGCATCTCTTCCAGCTCGGCGGCAAGGACCCGTTCACCGAGTTCTTCAAGACCGCCGCCGCGGCCTACGAAGCGCTCCTGGTGCGGATCGACGACACCATCCACGAGCTCTTCGAGCGCATCGAGATCACGAAGGACGGCGTCGACTGGGAGCGCGAGGGTCTGCGCGGCCCCTCCTCCACCTGGACCTACCTGGTGAACGACAACGTCTTCGGCGGCAACACCTTCCTGACCATGGCCAACCGCGCCTCCTTCGGCTTCATGGCCATGCTCGTCGCCTGGTGGATCGTGCTCCCCTGGATGCTGTTCGCGCGCTGGCGGCGGCGGAAGAAAGACAGGCTGGAGGCGGAGGAATCCTGAGCTGTAGCGATATCCTCCGATCCCATGGACGAAAAACAGGGCATCCCCATCCTCCCCTTCTCCTCCCAGCGGGAGTGGGAGTCCTGGCTCGAAGAGCACCACGCCGACACCTCCAAAGGCCTCTGGCTCAAGATCGCCAAGAAGGACTCCGGGATCCCCACCGTCACCTACGCCGAGGCGTTGGATGTTGCCCTCTGCTATGGGTGGATCGACGGCCAGAAGGGGTCGTTCGACGAGTCGTTCTTCCTGCAGAAGTTCACGCCTCGGCGGCCGCGAAGCCGGTGGTCGAAGATCAACCGGGAGAAGGTGGCGGCGCTGATCGAGAGCGGGCGGATGCGGCCGGCGGGGCTCGCGGAGGTCGAGCAAGCTCAGGGCGATGGCCGGTGGGAGGCCGCGTACGACTCCCAGAGCCGGGCGGTCGTGCCCGAGGACCTTCAGCGGGAGTTGGACAGGAACCCCGAGGCGGCGGCGTTCTTCGAGGCTCTCAACAAGGTGAACCGGTACGCCATCCTCTACCGAATCCACGACGCCAAGAAGCCCGAGACCCGGGCGCGCCTCATCGAGAAGTTTATCGGGATGCTCAACAGGGGGGAGAAGATCCACCCATAGAGTCTTGCCGGTGGCAGGATCGATGCGGCAGCTTGGTGGCTCACAGACCGTGCAGCTTCAGGGCGTTCCCGCCCTTCGGCGCCTGCACCGGGATGAAGGTCAGGCGGACGTTTGCCGCCAGAGGCGCGACGAAATGACCGCCGTCCGGGTGCGTGCCGAAGATCTTCATCGTCGTCACGCCGCGATCCGCTCGCACGAGCCCGTGATCCCTGGGAGCCCCTGGTCTGGATTTCGCACCGGCGACCCACAGGGCAGACCCGCTCTGCCCCCAGACGAAGGGAGACGCCATGAAGAAGCAAATCAAGAAGCTGACCCTGAACCGGGAGACCGTGCGCCTGCTCACGGACGGCGAGGCGGCGCAGGTGGAGGGTGGCACGCTCAACAGCCGCGAGACGAAGATCTGCTGCCAGCTCAGCATCAGCCACTGCTCGGCGTGCTGTCCGTAGGTGCTGCCCGTCGAGAGCCCGAGCATGAAGGGCCCCCTGCGGGGCCCCTCGTCTTTCATGTCTTCCTAGCAGTGCCGATCCTCGGGGATGCACCGCGCCTCGTTGCCCTTGATGCAGCACTTGTAGCCGATGATGCAGGCTGGACAGATCGTCTGGGCTTCCGCCGGCGGCGGAACGGCCGGGAGGAGAGCGCCGAGGGTGAAGAGCAGACCGAAGATTCGAAGGGCGTTCTTGCGCATGGTGGGTACTCCTTAGGATGCGAACCTTCAACATCGAAGGCCGGCTATATCTTGTCACACTATCCGCAAGCCTTCGACTCGGGGATGCACCTCTCCGAGTGTTCCGTCACGCAGCAGTAGTAGCCGGGGATGCAGAAGGGACACATCCGGAAGGCATGGGCCGGGGGGACTGCGGGGAGGAGAGCGGCCAGGGTGAAGAACAGACCGAAGATCCGAAGGGCGTTTCGACGCATGGCTGGACCTCCTTGACTTCTGGCCTCCATTATTGAAGGCTGTCTATATCTTGACACACGGTGAGGGGAATCTCTTCCCCTGATCGTTCGTCGGGAAGGGCCTGATCCCCGGCCCCCGCAACCGAAGATAACGGAGGTTCCCTGTGAAGAAGACCATCAAGAAGCTGTCCCTCGCCAAGGAAACGCTGCGCAACCTCAACGAGGAGCGGCTCCAGGAAGTCGCCGGCGGCGAGCGGTCGAAGCGGTACTCCGAGTGCCCCGATCTCTCCTGCGGCTTCGCCTGCACGGCGATCGACTGCTGAGCCTTGTGACACTCCGGCCTCCTGTTCCGTAGGCTTCCAATGTGCGGCCGGTGTCCCGCCCGGGACGCCGGGCCGCACTTCAGGCAAGGGCTCACGAGGAGCCCCTCCCAGCTCGTCTGGGATGAGCACAAAGACTGAAACTGAACGGTTTGGAGGTTTACGTGAAGAAGAGCATCAAGAAGCTGTCCCTCGCCAAGGAAACGCTGCGCAATCTGAACGAGGAGCAGCTTCAGGACGTCGCTGGCGGCGTCAAGTCCAAGAACTACTCCGACTGTGGCTCGTGCGGCATCGCCTGCACGGTCATTGACTGCAACCCGTAAGCACCTTCCGGGGAGGAGGGGCTTCGGCCGCTCCTCCCCTTCCCCCATCCGCTGGCAGGCCCTCGGCTCAGGGTAGATCGGAGGTTTTCGTGAAGAAGAGCATCAAGAAGCTGACCCTCGCCAAAGAGACGCTGCGCAACTTGAACGAGGAGCACCTCGAGAGCGTTGGCGGCGCCCTGTCGGAGCAGTTCTCCGAGTGCCCCAATAAATCCTGCGGGTTCATCTGCACCCGCTTCGCCTGCGCCTAGCTGTTTCCCTGTACTCCTAGGCCCGCAGCCGCCGGGCGAGCTGCTCGGCGGCCTGCTGGTTGGCCGTCTCGCGGGCGGGCTCGGCCAGTTCGCGGCGGGTCGTGGAGGAGATCTTCAGGTCCCTCTCGGCCGCGGAGAGGCTCTTGTCGTTGATCACGTCCCAGGTCTGGCTCACCACGATCGCTTCCAGGTTCTGGATGCGCTCGAGGAGGGCGGCGTTCTCCTGCTTGAGACCGGCGACGTCCTTGGCCAGCCCGTGGGTGGACGTGCCGAGGCTCTGCTGCTTGGCGCGCATCCGGAAGAACTCCCGGAAGACGCCCGCCGCGATGCCCGCCAGGGGGATCAGAACCCAGATCCATTGACCCATGTTTCTATTCTAGCACCCACAACTCGTGTCCCGTCTCGCGGTCCCGGTGGCGGAAGAAGAGGCGGTTACCAACGACGAGAAGATCAGGACCGACGTTCTCCAGGATCGCCGAGGTCCCTCCGTCAGTGCCGTCGCTCTCGATCAGCGAACCGGCCTGATCCACGAAATAAAAGCGGCCGGCGAGGGACACGATGCTTGAATCGAAAGCAAAGGAGGGAAGAAGGACGATCGGCTGGCCCTCGCGATCCCGGAGGATGTCCGGCCCGCCGTCGCCGCCGTCGCTTTTCCAGAGGTTCTGGCTACCGGCGAGATTGAAATAGACACTGCCGTTGAAGCCGAACACCCTTTGCCCCAGAGTGAAAGGCGAGGGATTGACGCGTCGTGTCCCTGCTTCCGTGCCGTCCGTGGCCCACAGCCCATGCTCACCGCCGATGAACTCACCCGCGAAAAACAGACGCGAGCCGGCGGAGACGAGGTGAGTCGCGGAGAACGTCTTGGAATCCGCGGAGAAATCGACCGCCGGAGCGGTCCCCGCGGTGGTCCCATCCGAGCTCCACAAGGCGGAGCCCCGGGTGTCGTCGTAGGCGATGAACCAGAGCCGGCCCGCGTGCTCGGTCAGGACCGGGGAGTCCAGGCTGAAGGCCCCGGGAGCGACGACGGGGGTGGTCCCGGCGGCCGTCCCGTCGCTGGTCCACAGCGTCCGCCCCTGGAATTCGGCGTCGGCTGAGAAATACAGGCGTCCGTTGAAGGCGGTCAGCCCTTCGATCCGCGGGCTGCTCTCCCCCTCGGTGAGGTCCGCCACGAGGCGGGTCCCGGCGGGCGTCCCGTCTGTGACCCAGAGCTCTTCCCCATGAACGGGATCGCCACCCACGAAGAAGACCTTGCCTCCCGCGGCGCTCAGGGATGATCGCGGCTGGACCCCGTCCGGCAGCAGGGTCCGGGTCCCTTCCGGAGTCCCGTCGCTCGTCCATAGGAGCGTGGAGGGCGTATTCGAGCTGGGGGCGGAGAAAATCAGCCTGCCGGCAGCCTCCGCGGAAGAATAGACCTGGCTCACCAGCAGCCCCGCCTCTTCGAGATCGTCGACGAAGAGAGTGCCGGCCTCCGTGCCGTCGCTCTTCCAGAGCCCGGAGGGCTGGTCCTGGATGTAGGCCAGGAAGTAGAGCCGGCCTCCCGCCGTCATCAGCTCGCGGGGGAACGAGCCGCCCTCGTCGCCGCGGTTGACGTCCTTGAGGAGCCGGGTACCCTGGGCGGTCCCGTCGGAGCGCCAGATCTCCCGGCCGTGCCGCAAGTCGGCGGCGGCGAACACCAGAGCGTTCCCGACGGAATTCCTGACGAAGGGATCGAGGAAGGGCAGCTCCCCGCCGGTGACGAAGCTGGTGAGGCGAACCGTGCTCCGGAGCGTGCCGTCCGAGCGCCAGAGCTGGTTGAGCTCGGGCAAGTTGGAATCCGATCGGGCCAGGAAGAAGACGCGCTCCCCGAGCGCGAAGAAGCCGAAGGGGGACGAGCTGCAGGTCCCGCGGCAGACGTCGCGGAGGATGCGCGTGCCTCCCTCGGTGCCATCGGTCACCCAGGGCTCGAAACCTCGTGAGCCGTCGTTGGCCGCGAAGTACCACCGGCCGCCCGCCGCCACCCCCGTCACCCCGGCGCCGTTGCAGGTGCCAGGACAGACGTCCTTGAGCAGGCGCGTGCCCTTCGGGGTGCCGTCGGTGGTCCAGAGCTCGATGCCATGGGAGCCGTCATCCGCCCGGAACATGAGCCGGTTGCCCACGGCGGTCCGCGGCAGGAAGACCCTGAGGGCGTTCAGAGAGATCGCCCTGGGATTTGTGAAGGCGGTGAGGGCACGGGTGCCCTTCGGGGTCCCGTCGGACGCCCAGAGCTCCTCTCCGGCGGCGGTGACCGCGGCGAAGAGGAGACGATTCCCGAGAACGGTGACGTCCAGGATGGTGTTGTTGCCCCGGAGCCCCACTGTCAGGCTCGTCAGGGTTGTCGTGCCGCGAGCGGTGCCATCGCTCCTCCAGAGCTGGATCGCGCCTCCGCGCGGCCCCGGCGCGGCGAAAAAAAGGTTCTTGCCCACCGTCCGCAGCAGAGACGGCCCGGGGTGAGTGGCCGAGGAGGGCACCGGGTCCCGCACCAGTTGCGTGCTCTGGGCCGTGCCGTCGCTCTTCCAGAGGGAGGGTCCACTGGCGCCGTTGTCGGCCTGGAAGAAGAGGTGTCCGCCAAGGTCCGTCAGCTCGTCGGGATTGGAGCCTTGCGGGCCCGGCCGCAGGTCCGCCACCAGGAAGGTGCCCACCGCCGTGCCGTCCGTGCGCCACAGCTCCGAGCCATGGACGCCGTCGTTCGCGGCAAAGTAGAGGACGCCCGCGATCCAGAAGACACGGCGTCCGAACGCCTGCGCCTCCACTCCGTCGGTCAGGCGGAAGGTGGTCGCGGGTGTGCCCTTCGTGACCCAGAGGCTCTGGTCGGAGCCGTCGAAAGCGACGAAGAAGAAGAGGTCTCCGGGCACGGCCACCGGGAACGAGCCGCTGGAGCATTCACCCGGGCAGGCGTCGACAACCTGGAAGGTCCCCGCCTCGGTGCCGTCGGTCCGCCAGAGCTCCTGACCATTCTCGCCGTCGTTGGCGACGAAATAGGTGAGATTGCCGGACCTCACCATGAAATCCGGCTCCGAGCCCTCCGGAGAGGGAAGCGTATTGATGTCCTTCACCAGCCGGGGCGTCAGGCCCAGGGCGGGGGCGGCGCAGAGCAAGGTCAGAAGCAGCGGCGTCCAAGAGCGGCGCATAGGATCTCCCAGAGAAGTACGGCAGCGAAGATATGTTATCACGACATTAAAGGCCGTAGACCGCAGGGAGGACTATGATGGGAACCATAGCGAAAGGAGTCCCCATCATGATCACCGAGACCGCCGCCGCCTACGAGACCAGGACCGGCCTCTCTTTTGACGACGCCGTCCAGCGCTGCCGCGAGGCACTGGCCGGCGAGGGGTTCGGGGTGCTGACCGAGATCGACATCCAGGCGACGTTGAAGAAGAAGCTGGACGCGGACATGGAGCCGTACCTGATCCTGGGCGCCTGCCATCCGCCGTCGGCACACCGGGCCCTGACCGCCGTGCCGCAGGTCGGTGTGCTCCTGCCCTGCAACGTCACCATCTCCCGCGAGGGCGGCCAGACCGTGGTGCGGGCGATGAACACCCAGGCCGCCCTGGGGATGATGGACCACCCCGTGCTGGCCGAGGTGGCGGACGAGGTCGGGGGCAGGCTGAAGCGGGTGCTGGCGGCGGTGTAGCCGGCCGCGGCCGGTGAATGTGAAGCAGTTCACAGCGCCTCCCCCATGGGATGTCCTATAGGTAGGCGACCTTTCAAGGGGGACGGGATGCGGGACGTGCGGGTCGGTATCGGGCTGTGGGTGTTGCTCGCGCTGGGGATGGCGCCGCTGGCGGAGGCCCTGCCGGCCTTCCCGGGCGCGCAGGGGTTCGGGGCCGTGGCCACGGGCGGGCGCGGCGGGCAGGTGCTGAAGGTCACGACGCTGGCCGCATCGGGGACCGGGAGCCTGCAATGGGCGCTGAATCAGACGGGGCCGCGGATCATCGTCTTCGCGGTCTCCGGCGTCATCAACGGCGACGTCCACATCCCGCATGGCGACGTCACCATCGCGGGCCAGACGGCGCCCGGCGCGGGGATCACCATCCACGGCCACCTGTACACGACCTTCGGGACGAGCTTCGGCAACATCGTCATCCGCCACCTGCGGGTGCGGGCGCCGGCCTCCACGGCCGCCCCCTGGACACCCGATCAGCACGACGCCATCCAGTTCTCGACCAACCACACGATCATCCTCGACCATGTGGACATCTCACACGGGATCGACGAGAGCTTCGACCTCTGGGGCGGCGCGCGCGACGTGACGGTGCAGTGGTCGGCGATCACGTTTCCGGTCTACAACGGCGGGCATCCGGACGGCCCGGCGCACAACTATGGAATCCTGAACGGACCGGGCGGCGGGCGGATCTCGATCCATCACAACCTTTTCGTCCACAACAAGGCGCGCACCCCGGCGCTGGCCGAGGGTCCGGCGGACGTGCGGAACAACGTGATCTACAACGGCCGCGAGGGATTCGTGCACCACAATCCGGCTGCGGGGGACTTCAACATCGTCGGGAACTATTACAAGGACGGCCCGAGCGCCAACCTGGCGCCGCTCTGGTTCGATCCCGAGAACGATCCTCCGATCCCGACGCGCTACTACGTCTGGAACAACCACGTGGACCACCCCGGCACCTTCACGGGACGGGTGGACAATCCCTGGACCACGCCCGGATTCGCCAGCGCCTACAGCTTCGCTTGCTGCGGGATCGTTTCGTCGCAGTTCAACGCCTGGGGCGAATTCAACTTCACGTCCCATCCCGGTTACGTGGCGATCCCCACCGAGAGCCCGGCCGAGGCCTATACCGCCGTGCTCGCCAGGGCCGGCGCCTTCCCGCGCGACGTCGTGAACCGCTGGGCCGTCGAGGAGACGCAGGCGCGCACCGGCTCCTGGGGCAACCGGCGGCCGGCGAACTGGCTGGAAGGCCTCACCCCCGGCACGCCGCCCCCGGACGGCGACAACGACGGCATGCCCGACGCCTGGGAGACGGCGCGGGGGCTCAACCCGGCGAGCGCGGCCGACGCGTCGTCCCTGCGGCCGTCGGGGTACACGGCGATCGAGGAGTACATCAACGAGTTGGCGGATTCGCTGCTGGGATTGCCGTTCGCGGACGGGTTCGAGTCGGGGGATCTGAGCAGGTGGATGTAGGGAGCTTCAGAACCGTCCGGCAACTGGGGCGGCATGCCCTTGCGAGACCTCACCCTCGGTCCCTCTCCCATCTCCCTGCCGCCCGCCCCCGGGAGAGGGAGGGCCCTGCGATTGAGGTCTTCTTGATCTCGGCAAGATCGTTGACTCATCGTTCCCCCTCTCCCGGGTGGCGGGAGGGGAATGGGAGAGGGGGTCAGGGGGTGAGGCCTCGAAGGGCACGCCGCCCCAGTCAGCAATACACCTGTCTGTCTTTAACAACACCCCGACACCCTCTCCCGCCGCCCCGTCAACGGCCTAACCCCCCTTTCCTGAACACCTTCCCCGCGCTCCCCCGCCCTGGCACGCGATGTGACCAGGGCAGGGCGCATGGCGACGACTCCTGTGCGCGTCCTGCTGGCAGCCCTGCTGTTTCCCCTGGCGCTCTCCGGTGAATCTCCAGTTATCGAGTCGATCGAGATCCGGGGCGAGAAGAACCTCTCCGAAGAGACGCTCCGCTATTACCTCGGGATCGAGCCGGGCCGGCCGCTGGACGAGGAAGCCCTCAACGACAACATCAAGGCACTCTGGGACCGCAACCTCGTGGACGACGTCACCGTCGAGAGCGTCCCCACCCCGGCGGGGGTCCGCCTGATCGTCACGGTGGTGGAGCGCCCGACCCTGCGGTCGATCTCCTACGACGGTCTGAAGCGGATCTCGAAGACCGACCTTCAGGACCGGATGGTCACGCAGCGCATCCGCGTGCGCGAGGGCGAGCCGCTCTCCCTTGGCGAGCTGCAGCGGATCAAGACGCTCATCGAGGAGATGTACGGCGAGAAAGGGTTTCGCTTCTCCGCCGCCCAGTTCACCGTCGAGGATGTCGGGCCCAACGAGAAGCGGGTCACCTTCAGTGTCGACGAGGGCAATCTCGTCCGGATCTCCGACATCGGCTTCGACGGCAACACGGTCTACAACGACCTCCGCCTGCGCCTGATGATGCGGAAGACCAAGGAGAGCGGCCTGATCACCCGGTTCAACAAGAAGGACGTCTACGATCCGGCCAAGCTCCAGGAGGACCTGGACAAGATCCGCGATCTCTACCGCAGCGCCGGCTACAAGAACGTCGTGATCGGCGATCCGAAGATCGACGTCCGGGAAGCCGCTCCGAAGCGACGGATGTTCATCACCATTCCGATCGAGGAAGGCGAGCGCTGGAAGTTCGGTACGGTGACGATCGAAGGAAACCAGATCTATTCCGACCAGCAATTGCTGCGGGTGTTCCAGCAGAAGGCGGGCGACTGGCTGCGGTCCAAGGTGATCGAAGAAGGCGTCAAGCAGATCTCGGACGGCTATCACAACACCGGCTACATCTTCGCGCGCGTCGACCCCGAGCTGATCGAACGCGAGGGGCGGGTGGCCGACGTGGTGATCCATGTCCGCGAAGGCGAGCAGTTCAAGGTCGGGCGCATCGAGTTCGCGGGCAACGAGCGCACCAAGGACAAGGTGCTGCGCCGCGAGCTGCGCCTCTACGAGGGTGGCCTGGTGAATATCACGGCGGTGCGCAACAGCATCCTCAAGGTCAACCAGCTCGGCTATTTCAAGCTGAACGAGGAGGACCCGGTCGAGTTCGACACCAACGTGGAGAGCAAGAAGGTCGACTTCCTGTTCAAGGGCGAGGAGGCGGACCGTACCGAGTTGCAGTTCGGCGGCGGCTGGAGCGCGCCGGACGGCTTCTTCGGCCAGTTCGGCGTCAGCACCAGGAACTTCCTCGGCCGCGGCGAGCAGCTCGGGGTCTCGGTCCAGATCGGCGGCCAGAGCGACTCGGTGGACGTTTCCTACGGGATCCCCTGGTTCCTCGACCGGCCGCAGAGCCTGGGGATCCGCGCCTACGATCAATCGATCGAATACGGCCGCGTCTCGGACCTGGACTATTACCAACGCGACAGCCAGGGAGCCGTGCTCTCCTACGGACGCAACCTGCGGCTCTTCCAGTCCGCGAGCGTCAGCTACACGGCCTCTCACTACGACGACCGTTACAAAGTCCTGCTGTCCGACGGCACCCTCGCCATCGTCCAGAGAGCCATCGACAACTCCTCTCTGCGGCCCTCCTACGTATTCGACACCCGGGACAATCCCTACGAGACGACCCGTGGCCAGAGGATGTCCCTGTCGGTGGAGTACGCGGGCGGAGTCCTGGGCGGCGACAACCAGTTCATCCGGCCGGAAGCGTCGTTCAGCCTCCACCGGCCGATGGGCCGGCAGCCCGTGCGCACGGTGCTGGCGTTCAATGTGGAAGGGGGCCGGATCGAGCCCCTGAGCGGCTACAGCATCTCGGCCCTCGAGCGCTACCGCCTGGGCGGCGAGAGGAGCCTCCGCGGCCACCGGTCCGGCTCGATCTACCTGCGCGACGCCAACGGCGATCCCCTGCGCGACGCGGACGGCGCGGTCCTCGGCGGCGACAGCTTCGCCCAGCTCAATCTGGAGTATCACTTCCTGCTGGGCGGACCGTTCCGCCTGCTGCTGTTCGCCGACGCGGCCAACGTCTTCGGCGAAAGCCAGCCGTTCGATCTCTCGGATTTGCGCACCACCGCCGGCGTGGAGCTGCGGGTGACGCTGCCGGTGTTCGGCGCGCCGTTGCGGTTCATCTACGCGAAGAACCTGGACCCGCGTCCGCAGGATGAGTTCGAGGCGTTTCAGTTCAGTATCGGCACGAGCTTCTGAAGGACACCAAGGACACCAGGGACACCAAGGACCTCAAGGACGAAAGCGGTTCTTGTCTTTGAGGTCCTTGGTGTCCCTGGTGTCCTTGGTGTCCTTCCAACCTCTTGTGACAAGATCCCCCTTCCCATGGCCCTGACCGCGACCGTCTACAACTTCGAAGTCTCCCTGGCCGACGTAGACCGCGGCGTCTACGAGACGCTGGCGGTGCGGGCGGCGCTGCATCCTTCGGAGACGGAGGAGTTCCTGCTCACGCGGGTGCTGGCGTACTGCCTGGAGTACGAGGAGGGGATCTCCTTTTCCAAGGGAATCTCGGACGGCGATGAGCCGGCGGTCTGGGTGCGGGACCCGGCGGGGCGTATCCGGACGTGGATCGAGATCG
This sequence comes from Thermoanaerobaculia bacterium, assembly GCA_036376245.1. GTDB lineage: Bacteria > Acidobacteriota > Thermoanaerobaculia > Multivoradales > UBA5704 > DATARR01. The sequence continues at coordinate 17,171 of DASVAS010000042.1, forward strand.
GCGCGCCGGACGCGGCGCGGCTCCACAAGGCGGCCAAGACGGCCGACCGCGTGGCGGTCTACACGCACAAGGACCCGGCGTCCCTGCTGCGGCGGTGGGCTGGCGAGCGCATCCACCGTGCGGAGGAGATCCCGGTCTACGGATTCGAGCGCCAGTTCCTCGACGGCTTCGCCGCTCTCCTCGAGCGCCGGATGAGCCTCCACCTCTCCGTCTCCGGCCGGCAGCTCTACCTCGACGTGGCGGGCCGGAACCTCACCGGCGCCATCTCCGAGCACCGGATTACCGCATGAAATGGATGCAGGTGGCGTTTCTCGCCATCGCGGAGCTATTGGCTCTGACGGTCTGGTTCTCCGCTTCGGCGGTGGCGCCGCAGCTCCAGGCGGAATGGAGCCTGACGCCGGGGCAGTCCTCGTGGCTGACCATGAGCGTGCAGCTCGGCTTCGTGCTGGGCGCGCTGCTCTCGGCGGCGCTCAACCTGGCGGACCGGATCGCGGCCCACCGGCTCTTCGCCGCCTGCGCCCTGCTGGCGGCGGGAGCCAACGCCGCGATCCCGATCCTCGACGCCGGTCTCGGCCCCTCGCTGGCCTTGCGATTCCTCACCGGCTTCGCCCTCGCGGGCGTCTATCCGCCGGGCATGAAGCTGGTGGCCTCCTGGTGTAGGGAGGACCGGGGCCTGGGGATCGGCATCCTGGTGGGCGCGGTGACCCTGGGTTCGGGAGTCCCCCACCTGCTGAACGCGCTGCCTCTGTTCGGTCCGGCGGGCATGCCGCCCTGGCGCTACGTGCTGCTGGCGACGTCGATCCAGGCGGTGATCGCCGCCGTGATCGCGGCGACGCTCGTCCAGCCGGGGCCCTACCTCGGCAAGGCCCCTCCCTTTGACTGGCGCTTCGCCGGCCGGGTGCTGGCGGACCGCCCCACGCGCCTCGCCACCTTCGGCTATCTCGGCCACATGTGGGAGCTGTACGCGATGTGGGCCTGGGTCCCCATCTGCCTGCTGGCGAGCTACGAGGCGGCGGGATGGAGCCAGCGGTCGGCGCGTCTCGCCGGCTTCGGCGTGCTCGCGGCCGGCGCCGCCGGATGCATCCTCGCCGGCAAGCTCGCCGACCGGCTGGGTCGGACCCGGGTGACGGCCTGGAGCCTGATCGCCTCCGGGGCCTGCGCCCTGGCCGTAGGCTTCCTCTTCCAGCATCCCGCCCCGCTGACCCTCCTCTGCCTCGTCTGGGGCTTCGCCGTGGTGGCGGACAGCGCCCAGTTCAGCGCCGCCGTCACCGAACTGGCCGATCCTCGCTACGCGGGCACGGCCCTGACGCTGCAGACCAGCCTGGGCTTCCTGCTGACCCTGGTCACCCTGCGGCTGATCCCCTGGCTCGTCCAGCGGGTGGGCTGGGAGTGGGCCTTTTCAGTCCTCGCCCTCGGCCCGGCACTGGGGGCGTGGAGCATGCTGCGCCTGCGGCGGCTGCCGGAGGCGGCGCGGATGGCTTCGGGAAACCGGTAAGAATTGGCGTCCAGCGGCTCTCTCTTGACTACCTCAACATCTCTTGCCACTATGAAGCAACTAAAGGGAGGTCTCCATGAGAGAGCGGATTTGCACCGCCCTGGGATTGGTTGTCATCCTTCTCCTGTGCACGTCTCAAGAAGCTTTTGCCTCTTGTCAGAGGTGCAGGAATGGCGGAACCATCTGCTCGGCTGACCATTGCGAGTTCGTCATGGTCTGCGACAGCGCCTCCTTCAATCAATACAGCAAAGTGGGTTGTGAAACCGATGCTTCTGGCAACTGCAACTTGAGTGGTGAGACCTGTTTCTGGGCATTCCACAACAATCCTCCTGCGTGCCTTGAGGAAAAGATCGATGAGGCGCAGTCTTGAGATCCTGACGGTTCTCCTTCTGATCGGGGGGCCAGCCAGTAGCACCCCCGTTCGTTTTGTCGTCGACCTGGCTGGCCCTGCCTCGCCCGACCCAAAGGTCTCCGGAATCCTGAGAATCACCTCCCGCACCGCACCCGAGTTGCGGACCGTGGAGGTTCCCGTCGAGGCGCCTGCAAGACTAGAGGTGGATCTTGCCGCCGGGATCGTCTGGGAGGTCCGATTCGAGGCCAAGGGTTTCTGGAGTGAGACGCTGGCGGTTTCCGAAATCCGGACCGACTCGGAGGTCCGACTGCGCGTCTTTCCCTCCGGCATCCTGAAGGGACGCGTTGTGGTTCCTGTTGGCGAGAGGCCGCCTGCAGCTCTGATCTTACGGTTGCAGGCTCCGTTCGGCCCCGGCAAGGAAAAACCGCCAGAAATCACTTTCCCCTGCCCGGTAAAGGAAGGCGCTCTCTCCTGTGAGGTCCCCGCAGGACGCCATGACATCCGGCTGCGGGCCGAAACCGCCTGGGCTCCCGTCTACCGTTGGGATTTCGTGGTTCCTACAGGCAAGGCGGCGGATCTTGAAGAGGTTGTGCTCCATGGGGGCGCTTCGGTTGCCGGCTGGGTCCAGACCGAGGACGGCAGCCCCCTATCGTCCGAGTGCCGGCTCCGGCTGGCCCCAATCAGCGCCGCTTCGGATCAGAGGACCGTCACAGATCGACTCGAAAAGGCTTCGATGGAAGCTAAACCCAACGATCGGGGATTCTTTCAATTCCTCGGAGTCCCGCCTGGTCAGTACGAGATCACCGGATTACAGCCAGGCTTCGCGCCTGCCCGGATCGGTCCTGTTCAGGTAAGAGCGGATCTTGAAGCCAATGTGATCGAACGGATGGTCCTCGCCAAGCCGATGGTGGTCGAAATCCGTTTCGATCCACCCCTGGAACCTTACGGAAAACCCTGGAAGATCGAGCTGTACCGTCAGAGCATCCCTTCTCATGTGGCTTCCTCAGAGAGTCATTTCGGGGAAGCTTCCTCCCAGGGGATCTGGCGCTCTCCGGGACTCTCTCCCGGGATGTACGACCTTCGGGTGGTAGGAGATCTCAAAGCGGTCTGGCATCGCGAGACTCTCGAGCTTCGCCCCGGCCAAGAACCCATCTACGTCGAGGTTCCAGTGCTGAGAGTCAAAGGGAGCCTGAAGATCGGAAAGGAGCCGCTGTCGGCCACCCTGTGGCTGCGTGGGAAAGACGGCCGCAAGATCCGCTTCGACTCGGACGACCAGGGCCGTTTCACGGGAATCTTACCTGGCGAAGGCAGTTGGCACCCTCAAGTCGCCTCGGAAAGCGAAGGGCTCCAGATCAGTCTGGAGCCGATCGAAGTAAAGGTTCCGGACGGCAAGCGCGTCGCGGAGGTCACGGTCGTCGTCCCGGACACCCGGTTCGCCGGCCAGGTAGTCGATGACGCGGGCAAACCGGTGCCCGCTGCCCGGTTGACCGTGGTGCACCTGTCGAAGAAGCAGAATCGCCAGAGCCAGCTCACCGCGGACGAACGCGGGGAGTTCTCCGCTCGTGGGTTGTCCCCTGGTCCTGTGATGGTCCTGGCCATGGAAGGAGAACGCCAGAGCGACTTCGTCTCCACCCAGATCGTCGAGGACAGCGAAAGCCCGTGGCTGCGGATCGCCCTGCGGAGAATGCGTACGATGGAAGGCCGGGTCCTCTCCTCGTCTGGCGGCGTCCCCGGAGCTCTTGTAGAAGCCTGGACAGCCTTCGACAGCAATGGAGCGTCCACCTCGGCGCAGGCTGTGTCCGGCCCGGATGGACGGTTTGAGCTCCAGCTTCCCGCCGACACCACCTTGTTGACGCTGGCCGTCCTGCCCCCCGGCTTCGCCATGCGCCTGTTGACCGTCCTGGCGGTTCCCGGGCAACCTCTGGAGGTTCGTGTAGAGGCGCAGGGCGGCACCCTCGTGCTGGAGAAAGAGGAAGGGCCGACTCCTCTGCTGGTCCATGGCGGGACCTTTACCCTGTTGCACCATCTGGAGACCTGGGCACAGCTCCAGGGAGTGCGCCCGACCGATCCCGGGCGTCTAACGGTCCCCAACGTCGCATCGGGTCCCTACAGCCTCTGCCGGGGGGCGACCGCGGTTTCCCGCCTGCGGGAGGGAGCGGAGCCTCCCACGGCGGATTGCGCCAGCGGCGTGCTCGTTCCTAACGGCGAGCTGGTTCTCCGGGTGCCTTCCCTGGCACCGACGCCGGTCCAATGACCTGAACGTGGGTTAGCTGGCCGGAGGAGATCCTGGAGCAGCCAAAACCTCCCGCAGGAGGTCCTCGCCGATCACCTCGCGCCGCCAGCCTTCCAGCTCCCTGGGCAGCCGGGGATCGGGCTGGCCCACGGTGAGGCGCAGGAGGGCGTCCAGGATACGGCGGGGAGCGAGGATCTCGGGCGGGATCTCCAGCTCCTCCGCCCGCCGCCGTACCAGATTGCGCAGCCGGTCTTCCAGCGCCCGCACCTCGGGCGAGAGGGGCTTGCCGGCGATGCGCGGCGGCAGGTCCGACTCCGGCAGATCCATCGCTTCCTCGATCAACTGCAGCCAGGTCCCGGCGTCCCGCGCGCCTTGCCGGGGATCGTAGGACGAAAGCTTCTGGAGGTCCTTCGAATTCTTGGGGCGGCGAATCGAGAGGTCGAGCAGCAGCGCGTCCTTGAGCACGAAGCTGCGTGGGATGTCACGCCGCCGGGCCTCGCGCTCCCGCCAGGCGGCCAGACGCTGGAGGACGGCGAGTTGCCGGCGGTCGAGCCGGCCGGCTCCCTTGATCCGGAAGTAGGCGCCGTCGACGTCCTCCTGGAATCGTGTGGTGTCGAGCAACTCCGCGGAATCCTCGAAGGCCCAGGAGAGGCGTCCCAGCCGTTCGAGGTCCTGGGTGAGGCGCTCGTAGAGGGGCACGAGGAAGGCCACGTCCTCGGCCGCGTAGGCGAGTTGGGCCGGAGAGAGAGGCCGGGCCATCCAGTCCGTGCGGGTCTCCTCCTTCGCCAGCTCGACGCCGAGGTAGGCCGCCACCAGCTTCTGGTAGCTCAGCGAGGAGCCGGCCCCGGCCAGCGCTCCGGCCACCTGAGTGTCGAAGAGCGGCGCGGGGAGCACGCCCAGGGCGCGGTAGAAGACTTCCATGTCCTCGCTGGCCGAGTGGAGCACCTTGACGCCGGGGGACCGGAAGACCGTGGCCAGCGGCGACAGGTCGCGCGCCGCCAGGGGATCGACGAGCCAGGAGGCGCGGCCATCGGAGACCTGGATCAGCCCCAGGCGGTGGTAGAAGGTGTTGGTGCGGACGAACTCCGTGTCGAGCCCCAGCGCCGGGGCCTCGGCCCACCGCCGCGCCGCCTCGTCCAGAGAAGCCTGGGTGTTGATCAGGGTGTACGCCGAAGGATCTCCCGTCATGGGCGGGCATTGTAGCGGGGACGCCGTGGTTTCAGTCTATGGGTCCCTGGTGGTAAGGTAGAGGGGACCTGAAGGGAAGACCCGTGAACAAGCGCCAGCAGAGAGCCTCAATTCCTCCGACTCCCGATACCTCGGAGCCCCCCACTCCGGAGCAGCGGAAGCGCTACCAGGAAGCAGCCCACCTGCTGCGGGACTGGATGGATTCGGAGGATTCCTACGACGAGGAAGTCTGGCCGCTAGTCGAAGAGGAGCTCAAGCACGGCCGTATGCGTTGCGGCGAGCGTGAATGAAGCTCCTCCTGGATACGAACATCCTCAGCAGGCTCTGTCATCCGGTCCGGGAGGAAAATCGGCCGGTCGCTGAATGGCTTTCGGATCTGCTGGAGTCCTCGACTTATACTGTTTACGTTCCCGAGATCGCCGACTACGAGACTCGTCGCGGCCTCCTCCATGTGGCGCTGCGGAGCGGCCGCTCGATAACCCGCAGTATCGAACGGCTCGATCAGCTAGGTGAGAGCCTTGATTACTTGCCACTGACGAAAGCGACGATGCGGCGGGCCGCCTATCTCTGGGCGAAAACGCGGAGCCTTGGCAGACCGACCGCGGCCGATGAAGCCCTGGACGGAGACGTGATCCTTGCGGCTCAGGCGCTGGAGATTTCCGGCGTGGTCGTCACCGAGAACGTACGGCACCTCGCGCCACTTGCACCTACTTATCGCTGGCACGAAGTGCCGTAAACAAAACGGCGCCACCCCGAAGGGTGACGCCGTGAGGGCTACAGCAGCTTGACCACCCGCTCGGCGAGGCCGCCGTCGCCGAGCACTACGGAGAGGTTGGCCTTCTCCGCCACCTTCTCCAGGACCTCCAGCTCGCGCAGCCGCATCAGGGTCGGGTTCGACTCGAAGATGCGGGCGGTGTTCGCCTGCGAACGGATCGCCGCCGTCTCCTCGCGCCGGGTCACCAGGGCGGCCTCCGCGGCCTTGCGGGCCTCGGTCACCCGGTTGAGGATCTCCTTCATGTCGCCCGGCAGGATCACGTCGCGGATGCCCACCGTCTTCACCTCCAGGCCGCAGGCCGCCGCTTCGCCGCGCAGGATCTCCTCGAGCTGGCGGGCCACGCCGTCCTTGTCGGACAACAGCGCGTCCAGCTCGCGGGTCCCCACCACCGCCCGCAGGGCGAGCTGCGCCTGCCGGTAGAGGGCCTGCGTGAAGTCCTCCACCTCCGTGACCGCCTTCAACGGATCGGCGACCCGCCAGTTGACCATGGCGTTCAGCCGCAGGGTCACCTTGTCGGCGGTCATGATCTCCTGCCCGGGGACGTCGGACGCCCTTTCCCGCAGGTCGACCGGCAGCACGCGCACCACCCCCTCGCCCTTCCAGAACGCGTGCACACCCGGCGGCAGCGTCTCCGCGTACCGGCCGTCATAGAAGGCAAGACCGGTATGGCCGGCGGCCACGGCGGCGGTCTCCAACAGCTCACGCCCACCCTTGGCCGCCAGCATCACCGGCACGTCCGCAACCTGGAAACGGACCGGGCGCGCGTCCACCACGTCGGCGCGGACCTCGTGGAAGACAGTCCACAACGCGTGCAGGCCAGGTCCCAGGATCGAGTCGATACGGCCCTCCACCCAGACCAGCGCGCGCTCGTGATCCTTCAGATCCAGAACGAGAGCCTGCCCGGCGAGAGCGCCTGAGCGGACGATCACGTCGAGGTCCCGGTGCATGAACGGAACCTGACGGACCGAAACCCTTTCCAACGTCTTGCGGCCCAGCGGGTCGAAGACGAAGTGCCGGCCTGGCGTCAACATCCGCTCGAAGACCCCGCGGTCGAACAGCAGGCCCCGCTCATACTTGCGGATATAAACCCAATGCAAAGGAAACATCACGATCTCCTTATACCGACTACAGCGTGAGTACGGTCCGGGAGGCGAAACGCCGGGCTCCGCCACACCTCCGGCGCGGGGCCGCGCTTGAGGCGCCGCCGACTCCGCCCTGGCGCCGCGGCGGGACCTGAACGAAAGAAAAACTATTTCGTCAGGCCCCGCCCGCGGCGTTGCTGCGTTTTGGCGGCGCCGGTATCCGCGGGCCGCAGAGCGCTTTCGCGTGCCGCCGGTCCGCTCGCCGAAACGAGCGGCCGGCCGGCGGAAAAACTGAACGTCCGCCTCCCGGTGCCGTCGTGTCAAAGAAACCACTTTTCAAGGTGGCATGAGTGCATGGAGTGGGATTCGAACCCACGACCCCCGAATCCTTGGTTCGGTGCTCTACCGTTGAGCTATCCTGCCGCGGCCATCCACCGCCCGCTTCAGAACCCGTGCGCGGAATACACGCCTTCCGATCGCTCGCGCGAGGCGCGTGCACCGCCGGAGCCGGAACGGTTTCCAGCCGAAATGAAACCCAAAAGCGAAAAAGCCTTCCGAGGCTCATCACCCCGGAAGGCTTTCGTATGAAAGCCGGCTTGAAAAAGCCTTCCTAGAGGTGATCCCTCCCATCGCAGCCGGGTCGCCGGCTCACGCCGACGCGCAGGTACGGAAATGACCTGCACGGGAAGGAATTGATGGTCTGGAAGGCTTTCATGATCGTCGTCCTCAGTAAGGTAGATTCAGGATAGGGCAAGTCCGAAATCCTTGTCAACCCCCCTTTTGATTTTTCCTACCGGTTGCGCGCGCCGGCCGGATCCAGCTCGAGCTTTTCGTTCTCGCCCGCGTACTCCAGGCGCTTACCCGTAGCGATGGCCTTGAGGAAGCCGGCGAGTTGCACCATCTTGCTCGACGGCGAATCCCAGTATTCGGCCTTCTCGACCTTCACCCGCAGCAGAGCCAGCTCGGGATCTTCCAGCCCGCCCGGAAACCAGGCCTTGAGGACCGGCTTCCAGAGCTCCTTCATCTTCGCGCGGTCGCGCACCAGCGCCGCCGTGCCGGACAGGGAGACGTAGCGGTTGTCGTCCGGATCGGCGTAGCTGAGGTTCACCCGCCGGTCGCGCTGGACCTCGTCCACCTTGTGGGAGGACGCGCCGGTGAAGAACCAGAGCTCGCCGTCGAATTCGGTGTCCTGCGTCTGCATCGGGCGGCTGCGCAGGGAGCCGTCCTCGTCCACGGTGGTCAGCATCGCGAAACTGATGCCCTTGATCAGGTCGCGGATCTTCTCGATGTCGTTCTTCTCAGGCATCTTCTCTACCTCCTGGCCAGGAGGCGGTGCGAGAAACGTGCCGATCGGAAATTCCGGCGGAGGAATCCGGTAGATCGCGGCGCTTTCCCCCGCTATATTTCGTGTCATGGCACTGGCACGCGAACGCATGATCGACCGTATGCTGGCGAGCGACTCGGCCTACAACGGCCGCTTCCTCACCGGCGTGCTCACGACCGGCATTTATTGTCTTCCTTCGTGCCGGGCACGCAAGCCGAAGCCCGACAACGTGCGCTTTTTCGACAACCCCGAGGAGGCCCGCCAGGCGGGACTGAGGCCCTGCAAGCGCTGCCGTCCGGACGACTTCTACCGGCGGCGCGACCCGGACCGGGAGGCGGTGGAGGCCCTGGTGGAGCGCCTGCGCCGCGAGCCCGCGGACTTCGCCGGGGTCGAGGACGTCGAGAGCGCCTCCGGCATGGGCTCGTCCAAGCTCCACGAGATGTTCCGGCGGCACTTCCACACCACCCCGGCGCAGATCCTGACCCGGGCGCGGGTGGAGGCCGCCCAGCGGCTGCTCCTGGAGACGGACCTCTCCATCGCCGCCGTGGCCTTCGAGGTGGGCTTCGAGGGGCTCTCCACCTTCAACGAGAACTTCCGGCGCCTCGCCGCCCTGAGCCCGCAGGAGTACCGCCGGCTCCTCGGCGCGACGTCGTTCCGGATCGCGCTGCCGGCCGACTATCCCCTCGGCCTGATGCTGGGATACCTGGGGCGGGACAACGACAGCTCGACCATCCAGGTCGAGGGCCGGCGCGTGACGGCCGGCATGCGGCTGGGAGGCGCTCCCGCCCTCCTGAAGGCCGAGCTGGCCGCCGGCGCCGTGCGGGCCAGCCTCGAAGCCCGCGGCCCCCTGCCGGCCGACGCGGCGGCGCGGGCGCACGGCCAACTGCTCCGCCTGCTGGGACTGACGCGCGATCCCGCGGCCTTCGAGAAGCGGATGGCCACCGCGCCCGAGACGGCGCCGCTGATCGCGGGCCGCAGCGGCCTGCGCATCCCCCAGACTCCCGACGCCTTCGACGGCCTGACCTGGGTGATCATCGGCCAGCAGATCACCCTCTCCTTCGCCTTCACGCTGCGGCGGCGGCTGGTCGAGCGCGCCGGGGCGGCGGCGGGCGGCGGGCTGTTCACGCCGCCCGCCGTCGAAGCCGTGGCCGGCCTGGAGGTCGAGGACCTGCTCCAGGAGCAGTACTCCCGCCGCAAGGCCGAGTACCTGATCGGCGCCGCCCGCCAGGTCGCTTCCGGCGAGCTTCCCCTGGACCGGGTGGCCGCCTCGTCGGCCACCCGCGCCGAGGCGGAGCTGCTGGCGGTGCGCGGCCTGGGGCCCTGGTCGGCCCATTACATGCTGATGCGGGCCTTCGGGTTCGAGGACTGCGTGCCCGTGGGGGACGCCGGCCTCGTGCGCGGGCTCGCGAAGTACTTCCGCTTAGCCGAACGGCCGGACGCGGAAGAGACCCAGGAGCTGATGCGGCCCTTCGCTCCCTATCGGAGCTGGGCCACCTTCCACCTTTGGCAATCTTTAAAGGATGAATCCATATGACCTACTACACCAGCATGATGGAGAGTCCCTGCGGCCCGCTGCTGCTCGTGGTGAACGAGACCGGCGCGGTGGTGCGCATCGAGTTCGGCAACGGGCGGGAGTCGCAGAAGACCGTCCTGACGATGCGGGCGGCGGGAATCGACGTGGTCGAGGACGCCGGCCGCACGGCCGGGCTGCGGCGGCAGCTCGCGGAGTACTTCGCGGGCGAGCGCCAGGAGTTCGACCTGGAGCTGGCCCCCGAGGGCACGCCCTTCGAGCGGTCGGTCTGGGAGGAGCTGAAGAAGATCCCCTTCGGCGAGACGCGCTCCTACGGCGAGATCGCCGAAGCGATCGGCCGGCCGGGCTCGGCGCGGGCGGTGGGGCGCGCCAACGGCGCCAACCCCATCCCGATCGTGGTCCCCTGCCACCGGGTGATCGGCGCGGACGGCTCGCTCACCGGCTTCGGCGGCGGGCTGGAGGCGAAGTCCCGGCTGCTGGAGATCGAGGGGCGGGCGCTGCCGTTTTCGTGAGGGCTTCGGCCGCTTACCAGGAAGGCAAGGTCTCCCAGCCGGGAAACGGGGCGATGTCCAGACCGTACCCGGCAGGGGCCTTCTGATCGGGAATGACGCGGTAGTTGGTCAAGGTCCGGAGACGGGCGAGGAACTCGCCATAGGGAAGGGTGTGGAAGGGTTGGCCCTTCGGCATCGGCCAGAGCCGGATGGTGCGGTCCTCTCCAGCCGAAGCGATCCAGCGTCCGTCGGGGTGAACGGCGACGGCCCAGAGGGTGCCCCGGTGGCCGAGCAGGAGATGCGGGGCCTCGCCGCTCACCGGTCCGACCCGCACCATGCCGTCGAACCCACCGGTCACCGCCATGGCGCCGCTGGGATCCAGTGCGACGGCCGATACGCGTGAGCCGTGGGACGCGAGCCGCCGTGAGCGGCCGCTCACGAGGTCGAAGAGGATGGCCTCGCCCCTTACGCCAACCTCTCCTCCCGCGCTCAGGAGATAGCGCCCGTCGCGACTCCCGGCGATGGACCAGACGAATCCCTCGCGCAGCAGTCGCGACGAGCCGTCCGCGAGTCGCCACAGGCGCAGACCGGCTTCGCCGGCGGAGGCCAGGCGTCCATCGGAAAGGAACTGGAGGCCCATGAGCCTCCTGCCGTCACCGGCATCCAGGATCCGGACCTTCCCCGTCTCCAGGTCCCAGACGCGAATGACCGATTCCCACGGGCTGCTCCCTCCGGCCGCCACCAGGCGCCCGCCGGGACCGACGGCGACAGGCCAGACCCCGCCGCCGAAGCCGTCGAGCACCCGGACAGGGCCCGTCCCCAGGGGCAGGAGCCGGACCTTCCCGGAGATGAAGCCGGCGGCGACATACCGGCCGGCCGGGTCAGCGGAAAGACCGCGGGGTCTGTCCTCTTCGCTGAACAGCGCCCGGCCGGCGGCCGCACCGGCGAGAGGCCACAGACGGATATCCCCCGCCTGGGACGCCGAGGCGAGCCAGCCCCCATCGGGAGCAAAGGCCAGGGCCATGAGCTTGCTCCCCGGCTCGCGGAGGATGCGGGCATAGGGACGACTGAGCGGCCAGAGGGCGATGCTGTGGGTGTACGCCGCGGCGAGCCAGCGGTTGGCCGGGTGAAAGGCCACCTCGACCACCGAAACCACATCCTCTCCCTGGCGGAGCATGGTGGGCTCGGCCTCCGGCGGCCCTTCGAGGTCCCAGAGGCTCAGCGCCTGGTCGTAATCCGCCGTGGCGAGGAGCGACGCCTTGGAATCGAAGCCAAGAGTCCTCACCCGCCCCAGCCCGCGCAGGAGGCGGAGAGGCGCTTGCTCCCGGCTCTGACGCGGTCGGGCGGTCGCGGAGCCGGCGGGCAGCGGCCACAGGCGCAGCTCTCCCGAGGTATCCAGGGAGGCGAGGCGGCCGGGTGCGAAGAGGATCCGGGAGATCGGGCTCTCATGGTGTCCTACGAGCCTCGCCGGCGAGGTCCCCAGGCCGCTCATGGGCAGGAGGTGGAGCGCCCGATCCTCGGCGTAGGCGAGCCATCCGCCACCGGGGTCCACCCCCCACACGGGCTTCCAGCCCACAGACCCGAAGAGCCGCGGCGGCTGGCCGTCGAAGGACCAGGACTCGAGGGCGGCCCGGCCGCCTTCTCTGCGCAGCGTGAACATTCCCCTGCGATCCGCGGCGGTGTAGACCGAGAACGGATTGGCGAGCCGACGGGCGCGTAGCGGCTTTTCTTTCGCCGCCGACCACACCCGCAATATCTGGCCGGGAGTGACATACGCCACGAGAGTGCCCGGCTCGGCGCCGAACTGAACCCGATTGACGCTGGTTCCCGCCTGGACAGGGAACACCCGGGGCGCGCCGCCCTTCTGGGACCAGAGGGCGAGGTTGCCGTGCTCGCCCCCCACGGCCAGCTCTCGGCCATCCGGACTGAAGTCGAGGCTCACATTGAAGGAATCGCGCCGCGCGACGAAGGCCGTGGGCCCTTGCCACAACGCCTCGACGGCGAGGCGCCGGGCCTCCAGACTGTCGGTAAGCTCCAGGCTCGCCAGCACATAGGCGACGGTCGCCGAGGGGTTCCGGTCGAGCTCCAGCCGCGCCAGGGCGAGGAGTCGGCTCGCCTCGGCGCGCCGGGCTTCGCTCGCCGCTTCCCGCCAGAGCAGGCCGACGGCCACGAGGATCGCCAGGAGGATCGCGAAGGCCGCGGCGACGGCGAGCCGACGACGACGGCGGCGGCGCCCCGCCTGCTCGGCCATCGCCCGGGTGAAGGCATCCTCGGTCGCGGTGAGGGCGACCGGATACCGCTGGCGCCAGACCTGGAGCTCCAGGAACGAGGCGCCGGTCCACAGCAGATCGGCCGGCCGGCCCCGGGCCTCCCACAGCCGCGCCGCCTGACGAAGCTGGTCGCGGAACTGCGCGCTGTCGACGTCCTGGGTCCGCCAGCGCACCAGCCGCGGCCAGGCGGAGAGCAGCGATTCATGGATGATTTCCACCCACCGCCCGCCGGGCGACTCGCCGTCGCCCGGCGCCTCGAAGGAGGTGACGAGCCGCGCATCCATCAAGGCCGTCAGCACCTGCCGCGCCTCCTCCCGGTCAGCGAAAATCGACAGCAGCTCCTCCACGTCCATGGCGGCACGGGTGCCCTGCACGGTGACGAGATTGCGGAAGATCTCGCGCACCATCGGCTGCCGCGAGTCGCCGATCCCCGCGAGGGTGGCCTCCGCGTGCTGGGCCAGGGCTCCCGCCACGCCGCCGATCTGCTGGTAAGCCCGGCGGGGCAGGAGACAGGCCTCCCGGTCCCGGGCCTCCCACAGGCGGGCGGCGGCAAAGGCGAGCAGCGGCAGCGTACCTTCCACGTCCGCGAGCATCTCCTCTACCAGAGCCTCGTCCTCGAAGTGGTACCCGCAGGCCCGCGCGGGCTCGACCAGCGCGCGGCGGAGGTCGGCGCCCGCCAAAGGCCCCAGGGGGGTCAGCTCCGAAAAGATCGGCGCCAGCGCCGGGTGGGCATGGCAGGAGAACAGGAAGTCGTCGCGCAGGGCGAGGAGCACATGGATGCCCACCTCGCCGGCCGCCCGCCCGAGAAGCTCCGCGAAACGCGCCTGCACGTCCCGGCCGCTCTGGGTGAACAGCTCCTCGAACTGATCGACGACCAGGAGCACGTGGGTGTGCCGCCGGCGCCAGGCGGCAAGCACCGAGAGGGCAATTTCGGGCTCTTCGAAGCGCAGGAGCTGGCGCAGGCTCTCGTGATCCCCGGCGAGCTCCGGGACCAGCGCCTGCGCCAGGTTGCGCAAGGGAGCCCCGGCCGGCTGGCACACCACGGCGTGCCAGCCGGTCGGCAGGGCCGGGAGGATCCCCGCCCGCAGGAACGAGGTCTTGCCCGCTCCGGAGGGGCTGATGATCGCCAGGAGCTCCCGGCGGCGCAGCCTGGCCCAGACCGTTTCCACCTCGGCGTCCCGGCCGAAGAAGAGCTCGGCATCGGCCTCGGTGTAGGGGGCGAGGCCGGGATAGGGCGTCCTGCCCTCGAGCCGCCCCTCCCCGATCTGCTCCGGAAGCTCGTGGCGGGAGGGCGCACGAACCGCGGGCTCCAGCCGGAAGACAGCGGCGGTCAGACGGTACCCTCGCCTGGGGACCGTCTGAATGAACCTCGGCTTCTTGGAATCGTCGCGGAGGGCCCTGCGGAGGTCCCAGATGGCATGGGTCAGGACCTCCTCGGTCACGAACGTCTCGCCCCAGACAGCCCCCAGGAGATCCTCACGGGACACGACCTCGCCAGCCCGCTCAGCCAGGAGGGCCAGGACCTGAATCGACCGGGGCTCGACGCGCTCGACTCCCGTCGGGCCCTCGAGTTGGGAGAGCTGCGGCTGGATCAGCCAATCCTCGAGTCGGAAGTCGCCGAACACGGCTCCGGGTCCCTCCTGCGCCTCTTGGTCCAACCCTAAAGTATACACCCGCTTCCACGTCCATGGCCTTTCGTGGCTCCAGCCGGTCTCAGAAGTATCCGAGAAACCTCAGAGACCTTTCACAGGCCAGGGCCGCCGGCCGCCCGCTACCGTGGTGATGGGGAACGAACCCCGACGTCACGAGGAGAATGAGATGACCAGGCTCTTGAACGTCACGCTCGCGTTTGCCGGAGCGCTTGTGCTCACCGGAGCCGCGGCCGCCCAGGAGCAGGCGCCGGAGGCCGGCCGCCTGTTCGAGATGAAGGACCAGTTCACCATCGTCCTCCCAGAAAGCTGGGCCGTGTATGACCAGACGGCAGCCATTACGGGGAAACCGGCCCTCTTGGGGATGGTGTTCTTTTCAGCCGAGCCGATGCTGTCTCCTGGTGAGAAGGTGCTCAATCCGGATGCTCCTGAGGCTTTCCTGAGGGTCGATCGTGGAGATGTACCGTCCTTCTTCGTCGATCGGCACCCGGCCGGGAAGGGCCTGTCCTGTTCCCGGCTGACGAGAAACGCCAGGACCGACATCGAGCTCATGGTGGGTAACGACCCGATCTTCGGTGGGTTGGCGCGGCAGATGCTCCTGCCCAGGAGACCTCAAACGTCCCTGATCGAGCTTGCCGGCTGCCAGGCCCTGAAGCTCGAAGGGCGTGGACGGATGGGGCCCGAGAAGACGGAGTGGATCATGGATGTTCGCGCCGTGTCCGACGGCAAGACCCTGTACCTCTTCTCGCTGAGAAATACCGCCGCCAACTTCGCCAAGAACTTCGAGGTCTACGAGGCCGCGCTCGCCACTCTTCGGCTGTCCTCAGGGCCCGCCGGCCCCTCCGACAAGACGGCGGATCGTTGAGCGTGCGGAGCACAACAAGGAGGATGAAATGTCAAAATACAGGTCCCTTGCCGTTACGGTCTCTCTCTGCGCCCTGATTTGTGGTCTGGCGGCAGGCTCCGCCTGGGCCAGAACGAAAGGAAAAATCAAGAAGGGCACCTACACTTCGCCCGCCGGCAACTTTTCCGTCCCGCTCCCCGACGGGTTGGGGCTCAGGGTGAACGACGGATACGATCCGAAGGAGGGGATTGGGGCCGTGTCCTTCCACGATGATTTCGGAAATCAGAAGGGCATCCATTTCATGCGGATCCCGGCCGACGTGACGAAGGTCTTTGAGGATCCGGCGACAAGAAAGCAGGCCCTCGAAGGATTTCTTGAGCAGGCCGCCCTGCCCACCTGGTTTCTCCCTGTCGCCAAGGACACCCAGATCCTGCATCAGGAGCTCTTCCCGCTCGACGGCGCGGATGCTTTCATCGGCCTTGTCAGCATACCTGGCGGCGGGACGGTCTCACTCTCCGTACCGGGCTCGAAAGAGATGAAGCGCGCGGACTCTACGCGCGGCGTCCTGATCCTCTATCATGGGGGCTACGTCTACCTGTTGACCACCGAAGTGGGTGGAGGCGCCTTCAGCTTTGCCGGGAGGGTACCCAGCAGGGAAACTCAAATCGCCACGGCTCGCGAAACCCTCCCGAAGTTCTACGCCACCATCCGATTCGACGCTCCGCGTCGCTAGCGGCGAGCGAAGGCACAAAGCGGGGACGAAAAATGCTGAAGAAGGCCTGTTTCGCGGCGCTCTCCACGTTTCTTCTTTTCCTCACAGCCGTGCCGGCCTTCGCCGGGCCTCCGGGACGAGTGCCCATCAACGACGTGAGCCGGCTCAATCCGACTCATGTGCGTGCGGTCGTGCGGGAGAAAGAGGTCGAAGGATTTCAGGCCGTGCTCGCCAAGGCGCGCGAGCGCCATCTGAAGGTCTCGATCGCCGGCAAGCGCCACAGCATGGGCGGACACGCCTTCTACGAGGACGCCGTCGTTCTCGACATGACTTCCTTCGCCAGGATTCTCGCGATCGACCCGGCGGCAAAGACGATGACGGTGCAGAGTGGCGCCACCTGGGGCGAAGTCATCAAGGCAGCCAACAAGCACAACCTCGCGGTCGCGGTCATGCAGGCCTATGCGGGCTTTACCGTGGGCGGCTCGATGAGCGTCAACGTGCACGAGAGCGATCCCCAGTATGGCCCCATGATCGAAACGGTCAAGTCGTTCCGGCTGCTCCTTGCCGATGGCTCCATCGTCCGCGTGAGCAGAGAGGAGAATGCGGAGCTCTTCGGTCTGGTGATCGGCGGCTATGGCCTGTTCGGCGTCATCCTCGACGTCGACCTCGCGCTGGTCGAGAACCACATCTATCAGAGGGAAGAGCAGGTGATCGACTATCGCGCCTATCCCGCCTTTTTCCAGCGGATGATCAGCGATCACCGCGTCGAAAAGATCTCCGCGCGGCTTTCGATCGCGCCGAACGCTTCCCTGCTGCGGGAAGCCGTGGTGACGATCTATCGCGCCACGCAGGCCCCACCGGAACTCCATCTTGCGCTGAGGCCGCCGCGGCATGTCAAGCTGCAGCGGTTCCTTTTCGGGCTTTCCAGGAAGCACAACTGGGGAAAGCGCTTTCGGTGGTACCTGCAAAGGGAGCACAGCGACTGGTTGGAGCCGGCTTTCATCTCCCGCAACAACGCCATGAACCGGGACCTTGGCTTCCTCGCCTACTCCTCCGACAAGGACACCGACATCCTCCAGGAGTACTTCGTGCCGGAGGAGCGGCTTCCGGCGTTCATCGATGAGCTGCGTGAAATCGTCGAGGAGCACCGGCTCAATCTCCTCAACGCGACGATCCGCTACGTGCCGCGCAACAACGAGTCTGTCCTCTCCTACAGCGCGTCGGAGCCATCCTTTGGAGTGGTGCTGTACTTCAATGTGGGCTTCGGCGACAAGGAGCAGGAGGAGACCGCTCGCTGGACCCGGATGCTCATCGACCGCGCGGTGGAGATGGGCGGGACCTATTACCTGCCCTACCGGCCGTACGCTACGCGCGAGCAGTTCCTTGCAGCCTACCCCGGTGCAAAAACTTTTTATGAGAAGAAGCTGCGGTACGATCCGCAGGAGATCTTCATGAACAATTTCTATACGACCTACGTGCGGCCATGACAAACTCCAGTCTCAGCTCCCCGGGAGCGCCGTCACGTCCCCCTGGCTGGCGAAGCGGCCCTTGAGGTTGCGGTAGGTCTTCGAGCGGTTGGTCACGGTGTCCCTCACCGTCAGGGTGTATTCCAGATCGGTGAGGCCGGCGAAGTAGACCCAGAAATGGCCGTTGAGGCCGCGGCCGTCCAGCACCTTGACGACGACCTCCGTGTTCTCCGCCGAGGTGAACCAGAAGTAGCCGGTGTCGCTCGTCAGCGGCACGGCCTGGGCGGTCCGCGTCTGGCCGGAGCTGTCCTTCCAGGTCAGATCCAGGGAGAAGCGGCCGTTGACCAGGGGCAGGGCCTTGCCGCAGGCGTCGCAGGCGGCCGCCAGGTCCTCCTCCACGCTGGCGAGCCGGGCCCGGGCGCGGGCCGGCGCGGGAAAGGCGGCGAGGTCCCCGGCGCTGGCGAAGCGGCCGGCGGGGTTGGCGTACGTCTTCACGGCCCCGGTCGCCATGTCGGTGACGGTCAGGGTGTATTCGAGGTTCGTCAGGCCGCCGTAGTAGACCCAGAAGCTGCCGTTGACCGCCCGGCCGTCCAGCACCTTGACCATCAGCTCGACGTTCTGCGCTCCCAGGAACCAGAAATAGCCGGTGCTCCCCGAGACCGAGACCGCCTGGGCGGGCGCGGCGACGGCGCCGTTCTTCCAGGTCACCTCGGCGCGGAAGCGGTTGCCGCCGAGGCACAGGAAGGGGCCCGCCGTGCAGGAGCCCGACGCCCGGACCTGCGCGGCGGCGCTGCCGTCCACCGAGAGCGCGTAGTCGCCCGGCGGCGCCTCCAGCAGGCCGGCCCGCGCGGAGAGCCCCTGCGCGCCGATCGCCGCCGAGCCGCCCGTCCAGGCGTAGGCCAGCAGCGAGGTATTGGGAGCCGTGGCCGCGGCCCCCACGGAGCTCGGAGCGGGCACGGCGCGCAGCGTCCCCTCCCGTGAACCGAAGACCCGGTTGTTGGGGATCTCGCTCTTGCGCGTATCCCCTCGGCCGGGACGGAAGACCGTCAGGAAGTTCAGACCCGAAACGTCCACGCCCCCAGAGGCCGCGAGGGTGTTCACGTAGACGCTGCCGTTGGCGTCGAACCGGTTGCCGTCGTACCGCATCTCGTTGATCGGTCCGCTGGCCGGATCGATGTCCCAGACCGGCACGCCCACGTTGTCGCTGAAGAAGGAGTTGGAGACCACGCCCCGCGCGTTCCTGGGACGCGCCGCGTTGGTGAAGGGGATCGTGTAGATCGCCGCGCCGCGCGACTCTCCCGCGGAATTGCCGTAGAAGCGGGAGTCGTCCACCATCGCGGTCGAGCCGCTGAAGAAGAGCGCTCCGCCCCACCGCTGCCCCGAGTTGCGGGCGAAGGTGACGCGGACGATGCGGGCGTTCGATTCCTGCCGCAGCGCGACCGCGCCGCCCCCGGCGTTGGAGCCCCGGGCGTCGGAGTCGAGGACCGTCGAGTCCTCCATCAGCAGGTCGACAAGGTCCCCGGACACCGCGCCGCCGAGGCCGCCGCTGCCGTCGGACGCGGTCTCGATGTCGCAGTCCGAGAAGACCGTGTGGCGGATCTCCACCCGGGCGCGGTTCTCCTCCAGGGTGCCGGCCACTGCCACGGGACCGTCACCGTAGACGCGGTGCCCGTCGCCGCCGGCCAGGACGCAGCCGCCGCTGAAGGACGCCCTCTCCACCCCGCCCCCCTGGAGGAAGGAGTGGGCCAGCACCAGGCGGGCGGAGCGCCGGTTGACGGCGCCGAAATTCGTCGAGGGGTCGTCGGAGTCGACCGACCAGAGGCCGATGGCGCCGCCCACTCCCTGGGGGCCGCCGGCGAGGGACTGGTTGCCCTGGAAGACCGAGCCGTAGATCTCCGTGATCGCCCGGAAGTTGCCCACGGCGCCGCCCGCCGTGGCCCGGTTGCGGACGAAGAGCGAGCGGTGGATCCGCATCGTCGTCAGGTCCTCGGCGTGCAGAGCGCCGCCGGTGGTCGGATCGGGATGGGCGCAGCAGGGATCGGCCAGCGCCTGGTTCTCGAAGAACGTGGAATTGGCGATCAGCACGTCCGCGCCCTTGTTCCAGGTCCCGAGGGCGTAGATGGCGCCGGCCACGTAGCCCGCCTGGTTCCCCTGGAACCGGGCGCCGGTGACGCGCAGCCTGCCGTCGAGCACCCAGATCGCCCCGCCGGCGGCGTTGGTCTTGTGCCCGGGAACGTTGGTCCGATTGCCCACGAATTCGCCGCCCTGGACCGTCACCTCGGCGGAAGGCCGCACCGACAGGGCCCCGCCCCGGTTCGGCGACGAATTCTCCCGGAAGGAGCAGTTGACGAAGGTGGCGCTGGAGCCCTCCAGCGCCTTCACCGCGCCGCCGCCGGTGCCCGTCCCGGCGGCGCGGTTGCTCACGAACGCGCAGTCGCGGAACACCGCGTCCGCCTGGGACAGGGTCACGGCCCCGGCCTGGTTGGGCTTCGTGCTGAAGCCGTTCTGGAAGGTGATCCTCTCGAAAGTCACCCGCTTGCCCCGGTCGCGGCGCGAGTTGACGAAGCGCAGCAGCGTGCGCGCGCCGCCGCCGTCCAGGATCACCGTGGCCCCCGCCGCGGCCCGCACCGTGAAGCCCTTGCGGAGGTTGGCGATGGCGAAGCCGTCGCCGGTGGGCCGGTAGGTCCCGGCCGCGAGCTCGATCACACCGCCGTCCGTCACCTTGGCGATGGCGGCGTCCAGGGTGCGGGAATCCTGCGGGACGCGCACCGGCCCGGCCGGACCCTTGGCGTAGGCTCCCGAGCCGGCGAACAGGAGGAGGGCGAGAGAGAGGACGGGAACGCGCATGATGACTCCTATCCCGATCCGGGGCTCGCTGCCCCGACAGGTACGGCGAACTGCACGGAATTCATTTGTTATTTTAGCAGAGATGGCCGTTTTCCACGAAGGTCTCGGTCTCCATCTGCACGGTCGTGTGATGAAGGCCGAAGCGGTCGTGGAGCACGGACCGGATCTCTCCCAACATCTCGCAGCCATAGCGTTCTTCCCGCACGACCACGTGGGCGGAGAGGGATTCCATGCCGCTGGTGATGGTCCAGACGTGGAGGTCGTGGATGGCCAGCACCCCGGGGATCCCGGCCATGGCCCGCCGCACCTCGTCCACGTCGATGTGGGAGGGCGCGTGCTCCATGAGCACGGCGGTGGCCTCCTTGAGGAGGTCCCAGGAGGAGTAGATCACCAGCAGGGAGATGAGCACCGAGGCCGCGGGGTCGGCCCACCGCCAGTCGAACGCCCAGATCAGGACGCCGGCGGCGATGGCCTGCACGCTGCCGAGGGCGTCCGTCAGCACGTGGAGCCAGGCGCCGCGCACGTTGAGGCTCTCGTCGCGCCCCTCGTGGAGGATCCAGAGCGAGGCGAGGTTGACGAGCAGCCCGCCGGCGGCGATTCCCATCAGCCCGGCGGCGTTGACCTCGGGGGGATTGCGGAAGCGCTCCCAGGCCTCGGCGATCACGAAGAGCGACAGCGCCACCAGCGTGGCCCCGTTGACGAGAGCGGCCAGGATCTCCATCCGGCGGTAGCCGTAGGTCCGGCGCGAGGTGGCCGGCCGGCGCGCCATCCACATGGCGAACAGCGAGAGGCCGAGGGCGGCCACGTCGGACAGCATGTGCCCGGCGTCCGCCAGCAGGGCGAGGGATCCCGTCAGCCAGCCGCCGACCGCCTCCGCCAGCATGTACAGAGCGGCCAGCACCAGGGCGAACGTCAGCCGCTTCCGGTTCCGGGCCGACGCCGCGTGATGATGGTGACTATGGGAGTGCGAGTGGGCACCGCTCATTCCAGACGGGAGGTTAACAAACCCGCCAAAACATTGATACTCATCTATTTGCGCTCTTCAAACGACAGGAGTACCATGCGGTGCATGGCCGGCTGTTGGCTCTCCGGGCCAGCCGCCACCGAGGGTGAGACACCCATCTCCGGTCCCAACCCGGGCGGGCGACGTTCCTCGGCGACGGTTCCGGAACCGCTGGTGGCCATCCCGCCTGCGAGTGGACCCCTGATGGGACCGCCCGCTTGACCCTGTGCGCCGCGCGGTCCTTCGCGCGGCCATACCGGCCCCCGGGCCGCTCCGGGTTCTGTCCTCGTCGCCCGGATCGGCTGCCGCGCCCGCGGCTTTTCCGGGGGCCGGATTGTTATCTACCCTTTTCCACCAAGGATTTCTTCATCAGGATCTGGTGCGCCTTTTCGAAGGCCAACCGCTCCCGCGCCAATCCGTGCCGCAGGCAGAAGGCGGCCAGCCTCTCGTATCGCCGGGCCGGATCGCACCGGGTCGCCCAGCAGATCTTCGCCATGCATTCCGGGCAGGTGTCGAGAGGACGGCTGTCCGATTCATAGAGGGAGTTGGAGCCGTTCATTACGCACTCGTACTTCGTGCAGTGATGGAGCGAGAACATGTGCGCCGTTTCGTGGCTGGCGGTCTTCAGCGCCCGCAGCAGGACCACGCGGAATTCCTGATCGTCCTTGTCCGGCTCGCCGAAGTGATGGAGGGACCAGACGCCCACCCGTGTCCGGAGGCTCGCCTGCCCGAAGACGAAGTTGTACTTTTCGTTCGGATAGAGGTCGTAGGACGTCAGCCCGATGTGGGCCGCGGCGTCGATCGGCAGCCAGCGCTGCAGCACTCCCAGCAGATAGCCCGTGCGGATCTGCCGCGTCTTCCATTCCGGGTGAATCCGGGAGGCGCTCGCCGGCACGTCGTCGAGCGGCAGCGGCGGCTCGACCCTGGCGGGCAGGCCGAAGAACCGCTCCAGGTAGTCCGCCGCGAGCTCCACGATCCGGAGCCGGGCCGGAGTCAGGTCGCCCAGCGGCCGCACGGAGATGACGCGCCGCCCCTCGCGCGCGAGGTTCGGTCTGGAAGCCAGGTACTGCTCGAAGGTCTGCCCGGGCTCCGGATGGTCGTAGAGCCAGTCTCCGGCGAACACGAGCCGGCTCTTGGGCTGATACAGGGGCCGGACGGCTTCCATCGCCCCCCTCAACCGATCTAGTTCTTCTGGACCTGCCGTGGAGTTGGCGGGCCGGCAGCCCGCGAGAGGAAGGAGCAGCAGCGGAGCGAGTAGGGACACGGTCGAAGTCCGCATCTTTCGTCTCCTCTTGTCGGCTCTTTCATGGTAGCACGGCGTTTCCCCTGGATCTGCGATAATCCCCTTACCTATCCGGAGGAACCATGCCCGACCGCAAGCTCTTGTTGTTGATCTTCGTCTGCGTCTGCCTCGTCTCCGGCGCTTCCGCTTCCCAACGCGGCGCGAAAACTCCGCCTTCCAAAGACAAAGACAGGATCGTGGACCGGCTGCTCACCGACCAGGAGAAGCAGGAGCTGACCATCAAGCACATCCGGAACACCGGCACCGCGATGTTCAGTTGGCTCACCGACCAGGTCGGCGCCGGCGCGGCCGGAGCGCAACAGATCGATCTCGGGAAGTATCCGAAGATCACCCACAAGGACCTGGAGAAGCTCCTCGTGCCGAACTACCTCATGTCGCTGCCCAAGGTCGACGGCTGGGGCAATGCCTACGAATATCGGCTGAACGTCAAGGAACCCACCGCCGAGGCCGTCATGAGCATCCGCAGCGCCGGCCGGGACGGCGTCTTCTCGGGCGACAAGTACACCAGCCTGAAATATCCGCCCAAGGACCTCGATCAGGACATCGTCTGGACCGACGGCTTCTTCGCCGGCTCGCAGCAACCCGCAGGAGGTCAGTCCCAGGAGACACGATGAAAACCTTTTTCTACCCGCTCCTCCTCGCCGCCGTCCTCCTCAGCGCCGCGGGCTGCGCCAGGGAGAAGGTCATCCGCGGAAAAGTGACCGATGAGCAGGGCAACGCCCTGGCGGACGCCGTGGTGCGGATCGAAAACAGCTCGTACGAGACGCGGACCGGATCCGACGGCAGCTACAAGCTCGACTACACGCCGGGGAAGATCAAGCTCATCGTGGCCAGGAAAGGGTACGGCGAGCGGGAGCTGGACCTGACGATCGCCGAAAAGCGGCCCTACGAGGCGCCGCCGGCCCAGCTCGAGAAAGCGGACGACAGCCTCTATCAGAAGCAGACCGTCTCGGACATGCGGAATCTCGGCACCGCCATGTTCAGTTGGCTCACCGACCAGGTCGGCGCCGCCGCGGCCGGCCAGAGCTGGAAAGAGATGGACATCGAGGACGGATTCGTCGCGATCTCCCGCGCGGAGCTCGAGAAGATCCTCGTGCCTCAGTACATCCGGGCCGTCCCGAGGCAGGACGGCTGGGGAAACGACTATGAGCTCTATCTCAACCAGGAGGATACCCTGGCCTACAAGGTGATGGCCATCCGCAGCCCGGGGCGCGACGGCCGCTACTCCCGGGGTCCTTACAAGGCCGGCAGCTTCACGCCCGAGGACTACGACCAGGACATCGTCTGGGTGAACGGTTATTTCCTGCGCTGGCCCGAAGGGTTGAACAGCCGCCCATGAAGAGCCGCATTCTTTACGCCGGCCTTCTCTTGCTCCTCCTTCCAGGACTGGCGGGCTGCGGCAAACCCGTCATCTACGGCAAGGTGACGGACACCGCGGGCCAGCCCGTTTCCGGCGCCTTCGTGAGCATCGACGAAACCCGCTTCGTGGCCATCACCGCGGAGGACGGCAGCTATGAGCTGGACTACCCTCCCGGCGAGCTGACGCTGGTCGCCTCCAAGAGCGGCTACGACACCATGGAGATGAGCCTCTCGCTCCCCACGAAGCGGCGCTACGCCGCGCCGGTGCTCCAGCTACAGCCCCTGGACAGGGAACAGGGCGGAACCGTGGCCCGCCGCGGGAGGGAATCGCCGGAAGAGGACGAGGTCGACCTGCTGGCCCAGGTCCGGGACGTCTCCTCCCAGATCAAGCGCCAGCAGAAGACCGTCGACGAGATCCGGGACATGGGAACCGCCCTGTTCAGTTGGCTCAACGACGCGGTCGAAGGGGGCGTCCCCGGCCAGCAGGCCATCGACGTCCGGGCACAGTACTCCCCCATCTCCCGCTCCCAGTTGGAGCGCCTGCTCGTGCCCAAGTACATCCAGCGGCTTCCGGAGACGGACGCCTGGGGCCATCCGTACGAGGTCCGGGTCAACCTGCACGACCTGGGATCCCGTCACGTCTTCGTCATCCGCAGCCCCGGCCGCGACGGCAGCTTCTCCTCCAGCGTCTACACGTCCGGCGGGTTCCCTCCCCAGAGCTTCGACGAGGACATCGTCTGGGCGGACGGCTACTTCGTGCGCTGGCCGGACGTGACGGAGATGTAGCCGGGGCGGACGGCTATTTCGTGCGCGAAAGGGATCGGTAGACGCACCTGTATAGATGAAGAGTGTTTGAAAGGAGGAGGAAACGTCATGCGCCTCGCCTCATGGATCTTCGCTCTCGCCGTCCTGCTCGCCGCCCCGGCCGCCGCCGGGGAGCTCCCGGCCCTCGCGCCCGCCCCGGACACCCCCCAGGTCGGCGTCCCGGCGCCCGTGAACGCCGATTGCGGCTTCAATCTGGAGACGGTGCTGCCGGGAAAGAGCGGGCTCTGCCCCGCGCCGAAGAACGCGGCCGTGATGCCGTCGCTCCCGGGGCTGGAGGGATCGGCCGAGACGGCGGAATTCCTCGCCGGGTTCCGCACCTGCCGGTGCAGTTGCGGCGCTCCCTGCAAGACCGACGCGGACTGCGGGCCGGGCGGGAGATGCTCGGCCGGCATCACCTGCTGCTAGGTTGGCCTGCCTGAAGCCGAGGGGTTCCGCGGCCCCTCGGCCCGCTTCGTCTTCCAGAGCTTCACCTTGGCGCAGCGGTTGCCGCCGCGCACGCACTCGCGAAACTGCACGCCAGAGCCGTCCTCCAGGAAGCGCACCGCGCGGGCCTCGCGGCTACCGGGATAGCCGTCCGGCTCGACCAGGGTGATCGACTCCAGCATGTCACCCTTGCCGGCGTCGTAGACGTCCAGGCGGGCGCCCCGGATCAGGAAACCCACCCGGGAGCTGTCCGGGCTCCAGATGATCTCGTTGCACCAGTCCACGTCCGGCTCCAGGTTCGCCAGCATCCTGGGCTTCGCCCCCCGGGAAACCCGCAGCCAGAGGGACTGGGCCGGGGGATCGATGCTCCACCGCGAGTGGACCTCCGCGACCCGCTGGCCGTCGGGAGACGGGAGATCGAGGACGACGCCGGGCCCGCAGCCCGCCAGGGCGACCATGGCCAGGGCCAGCATCAAGGACAGAGCCTTGGGTTTCATACTCCTTCTACGGGCGATGGGGCGGTTCCGTCACGGCCACTTCCAAGCCGGAATCGCCCCGATACGAAGGCGAATAGCGCCATTCAGCGGCAGAAGCGCCCGTTTCAGTCGCTGAAGCCAGCCGTTCAATCCCTGAATCCAGCGGTTTCAAGGACTGAAGCCGCTGGATTCAGTCGCTGAAGCCGCTCCATCTTTCCGAGAATCCGCTGCTTCTATCCGTGAAGCCGCTGGATTCAGTCACTGAAGCCGCCGGTTTCAGTCACTGAAGCCGCTGGATTCAGTGACTGAAACCGGCGGATTCAGCGACTGAAACGAGCCTAACGGCGGAGGGTCAGCCCGATCTGGACCATGCGCGGAGCGCCGTAGGTCTCGATGGGCGTGCGGCCGGTGACGACGTCCTCGTCGAAGAGGTTCTCAGCGGCCAGGAAGACTTCGAAACGCTCCCTGACGGTCCGGCGCAGGGAGAGGTCCACCACCTCGTAGGCGGGAAGCGGGAGCTGGTTGAGGTCGTCCTCGAACTGGTCCCCCGCCCAGCGGGCCTGGAGGAGGGCGGTCACGGGGCCGTCGAAGGCGACCCCGAAGGAGCCCTGGTTGAGGGGGACCTGGGGGACGCGCAGGCCTGTGCGCTCCACCCGGGAGTCGGTGTAGAGGTACGCGGCCCGCAGCTCCCAGCGCCGGAGGGGACGGAAGCGCAGCTCGGCCTCGGCGCCGTCGGCGGTCACGCGGTCCAGGTTCTGGCGCTGGCGGGTGATGAGCGTCGGGGTGACCGAGAGCGTGACGTTCCCCACCGCGCCGTCGATGCGGTTGCGGAAGGCGTTCAGCCGCAGCAGCAGGTCGGCTGTGGGGGCGTAGTCGGCCCCGATCTCGGCGCCGACGAGGGTCTCTTCGTCCAGCTCCGGATTGGCCAGGGTTTCGATGTTGCCCACCCGGAAGGGACGGTAGAGCTCGTTGAGCGAAGGCGCGCGGAACCCCCGGTAGGCCGAGGCGCGCAGGGTGACGGCGTCGTTCGCCCGAAACAGGAGGCCCGCCCGGGGGTTGAAGCTCGTCCGGGTGCCGCCGCTCTCCCAGAGATCGGCCCGCGCCCCGGCCAGGAGGTCGAGGCGCGTGGTGAGGCGGAAGGTCTGCTGGGCGTAGAGCCCGCCGAGGGTCTGGTCCTGGTCCTCCCAGGTGGCGCGGCGGACGTCCACCCCGGCCAGCAGGCCGCCGCCGGAGCGCCAGGAGGCCGATCCGCCGTAGCCGTCGGTCTCGAAGTCCTGCTCGGCGGTGAGGAACTCCCGGGAGCGGTCCGGCAGGATGCGGGAGAAGGTGCTGCGGAACCTCTGCGTAGCCCCGAACGCGCTCCACTCCCAGCGGTCCCCGGACCAGCCGGCCTCGATCGAGCGCAGGCGGGTGTCGTTGCGCTGGAGCGCGGTGCCGTTCTCCCGCTCCTCGTCGAAGACGTTGAGACCCACGTGGTAGCGGCTGGCCTGGAAGCGGCCGTAGAAGGTGCCGAAGTCGACGCCCGCGGGACGGTCCACGGCCCCCCGGTCCTCGGGAGCCACGACGTAGAAGCCGTCCGTCTCGAAGAGGCGGCCGGCGAGGGTGTACCCCCAGTTCCCGCCGGCGGCGGCGTCCGAAGCGAAGACTTCAAGGTCGCCGGTTCCATAGTCGCCGCCCCGGGCCGTGACCTCGAGGGTGTCCGGCCGGGGGGCGCGGGGGAGGAGCTGGATGGCCCCGCCCATGGCCGAGCTGCCGTAGAGCTGGGAGAGGGAGCCGCGCGAGACCTCGACGGACTCCAGGGACGACGACGGCAGGCGGTTCCAGTAGACCCAGCCGCCGAAGGGATCGTTGAGCGGCGCGCCGTCGAAGAGCACGAGCGTGCGGCTGGCGCCGCTGGGACCCAGGCCGCGCAGGGAGACGCCCTGCGTGGTGGGATGGGCGGTGAGGCTGCTCGACCGCCGCAGCAATCCGAAGCCGGGCACCTGCCGCAGCCGGTCGTCCAGGGTCAGGTCGGGCGCGCGCTCCAGCTCCTCGCGGGTCAGGACGGTGGTGGGCGCGACGGCGTCGACGATGCGCTGCTCGTCGCCGGAGGCGGTGACGACGAGGGTGTCCGAGAAGGATTCAGGGCGGGGTTGCTGGTCGGCAGGGTCTGCGCTCCGAGGCCTCACCCCCTGGCCCCCTCTCCCATCCCCCTCCCCCCGCCCGGGAGAGGGGGAAAGGACAAGGAAAGAGGGCGGGGAAAGGACGACGGTCGCAGCAAGACCCCCCTCTCCCTCCGGAAGAGGGGCCGGGGGTGAGGTCTCGAAGGGCAGACCGCCCCATAGGGCCAGGAAGATCAGAACCGCCGCGTTCATGGCCGCTTTTTACCGCAATCCCCATGCCGCCCACCTACGGCCCGATCGCCACACCCCAAGCCCCCGCCCCCGCCGGCACCGTGGCCACGACCTTCAGCGTGGCGGCATCGATCACCGAGACGTCGCCGCTGACGCCGTTGGCGGTGTAGATCCGCTTGCCGTCCGGTGTGACGGCGATCCCCCAGGGGCGCTTCCCCACCGGCACGTTGGCGACCACCTTGTAGGTCGCGGCGTCGATCACCGCCACGGAGTCGCCGTGGCCGTTGGCGACGTAGACGCGCTTGCCGTCCGGCGAGGCCACGACGCCCACGGGCTTGGCCCCTTTCGGCAGCGGGACGGTCCGCAGCACCAGGTGGCGGGTGACGTCCACCACGGCCACGGTGCCGCCGATCTCGGCCGTGACCCAGGCCCGCTTGCCACCCGGCGAGAAGGCGGCGGCACGGGGGCGGGGGTGGACCAGGAAACTGGCCGTCACCTGATTCGTCCGCGTGTCGATCACCGAGACCGTGTTGCTGGTTTCTGCGGTGACGTAGACCCAGCGACCGTCCGGGCTGATGGCGACTCCCTCGGGCTCGATCCCCACGACCAGGGTGGCGATGACCTTCTTGGTCTTGAGATCGGTGACGGAGGCCGTTCCGGCGTCTTCGTTGGCCGAGTAGAGGCGCTGGCCGTCGCGGCCGACCACGAAAGCCTCGGGGTCGGTGCCGGCGTCGTAGCGGGCCACCACCTTGCGGGTCCTGGGATCGATCACCACGATGGCGTCCGCGGCGCTCTTGGCGGTGCGGGCGGTGTCGCTGACGGCGACGTAGATGCGGCCGTCCGGACCGATCGCGATCCCCCGGGGGCCGGCGCCGACCTTGATCGTGCCGACGGGCTTGTTGGTGGCGGTGTCGAGGATGGTGACGGTGCCGGCGCGCTGGTTGGTGACGTAGGCGCGGGGGGCGGCGAGGGCGAGGAGAGGCAAGAGGAGGTTCAGGAGGATGAGGTAGATGAGGCGGCATGCCCTCCGAAGCCTCACCCCCCGGCCCCCTCTCCCGACCCCTCCCTCCCACCCACACCGGGAGAGGGGGAGAGGTTTGTCGGGTTTGTCTGTTTTT
>DASVAS010000095.1:0-43509 GCA_036376245.1 Thermoanaerobaculia bacterium
CACCGGGAGAGGGGGAAGGGTTTGTCCGGGTTTGCTCAAAGCCCCTGTCCTTGAGGTCCCTGATGTCCTTGGTGTCCTTGACTAACCTCTCCTCCTCTCCCGGTGTGGGTGGGAGGGAGGGGTCGGGAGAGGAGGCCGGGAGGTGAGGGCTCAGGGTGAAGTCTTCCGCCGCTTCTCGAACGGATCCCGCAATCCCGCGTACTGGATCTCGATGTCCTCCACCACCACCTCCTCCCCGGTCAGGGCTTCGAAGATCAGGTAGCGCCCGCGCAGGCCTTCGACCAGGAGGTTGTAGACCTCGCCCCGGCGCAGGACGTCGATGTCCTTGGCGAGGGTGCGCTGGTCGAGCCGCACGCGCAGACGGCCGCGGGTGCGCTCGCCCACCTGGTCGTGGGCCAGGAAGCGGACGCCGTAGACGCGGGCGTCTTCCAGGGGGATGCGGATCATGGCGCCCTGGTCGCGGCAGCGCCCGCCGCCGATGCAGCCGGTCCACTCGGGATAGGCCCGCCACTCCCGGCGCTCGCGGGGCTGGCGCAGGTCGCCGTAGCGGACCTCGATGTCCTCGACCACGACCTCGTCGTCGCTGCGGGTCTCGATCACCAGGAAGCGGCCGCGCCGGGGCGCGATGTCGAGCTCGTAGGGCTGGGCGACGTCCGCGACGTCGATGTCCTGGCCCAGGACGCCGCCGTCGATGCGGACGCGCAGCTTCCCCGCCCGGGTGTCGCCCACGTCGTCATGCGCGTTGAAACGGACGCCGAAGATGGGGGAGTCCTCGAGAGGGATGCGGATGGAATCCCCCTGATCGCCGCAGCGGCTGCCGCCGATGCAGCCTCCTTCTTCGTCGTAGAGCTCCCAGGTTCCCCCGGTGTCCGCCGGCCGCTGCGTCGCGGCATGGGAAGGGAGGATGGAAAACAACAACAAAAACGTCAAAGAAAAACGACACCCACGACAGCTCATCCCGGACATCCCTCCCGAAGTCAGGAGAAAAAGGCTCCTGACCCGCCTCCGCTATTCTCGCAGAGGCCGCTTCCGCCGTCAGCTCTGGGCACGCACGCCGAGCGTGATTTCCAGCAGGCCCATGGCCTCGGGAAGCCGGTTCGCGGCGACGTAGATCACCACCCCCGTCCCGTTCTCGTTCTGGACGAACCAGGGAATCCCCGACTCTTCCAGGCTGGAGGTCACCACTGCGAAGTCCGCGACGTCCACCACCTCCACCAATCGGTGGAACTCCACCGGCCCGCTCCCCCCTTCTTCCTCCTCCTCCGGCGGGTCCGCGACGAGGTCCACCTCACAGTCGTCGCACTGGACGGAGCTCTCCTCGAACTCCAGACCGCATTCTGGACAGAACATGCGCAGTCCTCCTCATTCCCTCTCACAGAACAGCCATCTGAAAACAACCGAGACTAATTTACAGCATGCTTCTCTCCATGAGTGCCATCAAGAGGGCCGGGAGGAGACAGCGGGGTGAAATCCAGAACGAGATACGATGCACGCCCGGAAGGAGCGTACAAGGTCCATGCCCATCTCCGAATTGGAAGATATTCCTGGTCTTCACTATCTCAGGACGGAAAAGCTCTTCACCGTCGAGCACACGTACTGGGTCGCCCCGGACGCCGACCTCGAGACGGTGCGTGCGTTGCTGCGCTGCGTCACGC
The DNA here is from genome assembly GCA_036376245.1 of Thermoanaerobaculia bacterium. GTDB lineage: Bacteria > Acidobacteriota > Thermoanaerobaculia > Multivoradales > UBA5704 > DATARR01. The sequence goes on from DASVAS010000095.1 coordinate 1,656, forward strand.
CCACGCGCGACCTGATGTTCGTGGACGAAGGGCCGCCTCACCTCCAGGGTGATCCCGAAGCCGAATTCTTCATCCTGTTCGTCGGGCATGAGGACGGTCTGCTCGCCCAGCGCGGCACCCACCGCTGGTCGAGCGACTGGATTCCGATTTCGACCGCGGAGGCGGAGAGATACCTGGAGATGTGCGTCCTCTTCAGCGTCCGCCAGCACGCCAGGGAGGTCCGCTTTTCGGAACCCGCAGATCCTTTTAAAAGGGGAAAGATCAATCCGGCGCCGGACTCCGGGTTCCGGCTTTATCTGAACCGGCGGCTGGCGCTGGGAACGTGATCGAAACCGCGGGGCTCAGCCGATCCGCACCGCGAGCTTGCCGCGCACGTGACCGGTCTCGCTGAGGTCGTGGGCCTGGGCGATGCGCTCCAGGGGGAAGACCTCCTGGATCTCCGGCCGCAGCCGGCCCTGGTTGGCCAGCCGTTCCAGCACGACGAGGTCCTCGGCCCGGTGCTTCACCATGACGGGCCGGGCGCGCCGGCCCTGGCCGAAGAGGCCGCCCAGCGCCGTGATCGTCATCTCGATCGGCAGGCGGGGATAGAACCCCGTGGTGACGTAGATCCCGCCCTTCTCGGAGAGGACCGCCTCGCAGTCGCGGTAGTTGCTCGCGGCGACGGCGTCGAAGAGGACGTCCCAGGTCTCGTCGCGGCTGATGAAGTCCTCGGCCTCGTAATCGATGGCCTCGTGGGCGCCGAGGCCGCGGACGAATTCGAGGTTCCGCCCGCCGGCCACGCCGGTGACGCGCGCTCCCAGAGCGCGGGCGATCTGGACCGCGAGATGCCCCACCCCGCCGGCGGCGCCGTTGACGAGCACCCGTTCGCCGGTGACCAGCTCGCCCTTGTCGCGCAGGGCCTGGAGCGCGGTCTGGCCCGCGGTGGGCAGCGCCGCCGCCTCCTCGAAGGAGAGGACGCCCGGCATGGCGGCGAGAGCCGCCTCGCGGACCAGGACGAGCTCGGCGTAGGCGCCGCCGTGCTTGACGACGTCCACGCCGCCGAAGACGGGATCGCCCGGCTGGAACCGGGTGACCTCGGGCCCCACGGCGTCCACTTCGCCGGCCACGTCGACGCCGAGGACCAGGGGAAACTTCGCGGGCATGAGGAAGCGATAGCTCCCCTTCCGCAGCTTCCAGTCCAGCGGATTGACGCTCGTCGCCCGCGCCCGGACGACCACCTGTCCCGGCCCCGGCGGTCCCGGGTCCGGGACCTCGCGGACGACCAGGCGGCCGCTGTCGCCGTAGGCGTCGAGGACGGCGGCCTTCATGGCTGGGGATCCTGCTCCGGAAGCTGTTCCAGAGCGTCCGCCGCGGCCCGCTGCTCGGCGGTCTTCTTGTTCGGACCCTCGCCCCGGCCCGCCTGGGAGCCCATCAGCCAGACCTCCACGACGAAGGTCTTGTTGTGGTCCGGTCCGATGGAGCCGGCCAGCCGGTATTCGGGCAGGTCCCAGCCCAGGGCCTGGACGACCTCCTGGAGCTGGGTCTTGGCGTCGGTGACCTGCTGCCGGGTCTGGACGTGGTAGGCCCCTTCCACCATGGCGAGGATGACCTTGCGCGCCGCCTCCAGGCCGCCGTCCAGGTACAGGGCGCCGTAGACGGCCTCCATGGAGTCGGCGAGCAGGGAGGGCTTGGCGCGGCCGCCGGAGCGGTCCTCCCCCACTCCGATCTTGAGCGACGAGCCCAGGTCCAGCTCCTCGGCGTGCCGGGTGAGGGTGGTCTTGCTGACGATCTGCGCCTTGAGCTTGGAGAGCTCCCCTTCCGGCAGCTCCGGATGCATCTCGTACAGCCAGTCGGCGGTCACCAGCCCCAGCACGGCGTCGCCCAGGAACTCCAGGCGCTCATAGTGCTCGGGCACGCTCTGCTCGTTGGCCCAGGAGCGATGGGTCAGCGCCAGATCCAGGAGGTCCAGACGCTTGAAGCGGTAACCGAGGCGTCTTTCGAGGGGCGTGGGGTCACGGCGGCCGAACGGCATGGAGAGGAATAGTACCAGCGAGGGAGCCCGGGACCGCTCTTCCTGCTACGATTCCACCATCTCATCCTTCTTGGAATCGCTGGCGTAGGGAAGGTAGGAACGGTGTGGTGAGAGCCATGGAAGGAAATCGCCCGGAAACCGCTCAGAGTCCGCAGGTCCCCGTCTCGCCCCTGGGACGCCCGATGGTCGACGTCTCCGTGGAGGCGGGACGCCTCCAGGAGGTGGATCGCCTCGGCATCGTCCCGGACCAGCCGGACGCCTCGCTGCAGAAGATCGTCGACCGCGTGGCCCAGATCTACAGCGTGGGCCTGTGCACCATCAACCTGATCCTGGGAGACCGGCAGGTCTTCAAGGCCTGGGCCGGCGATCTGCCGCCGGAGATGGCCGCTCTCCGGCACCTGGACCGGCAGAAGGGCCTGTGCACCTACGTGGTGGCCTCCCACACCCCGCTGGTCATCGAGGACATGACCGCCGCGGAGGAGTGGCAGGACCAGTACTTCTGCGCCCATCACGGGGTGCGCTTCTACGCCGGGGTCCCCCTGGTCACCAGCAACGGGCACGCCCTGGGCACGCTCTGCCTGGCGGACGGCAACCCGCGGACCCTCTCGGCCTCGGAGCTCGACCGGCTGCATCTGTTCGCCCGCCGGGTGGCCGCCGAGCTCCAGTTGAGCGGCATGATGGAGCACGCCCGCCTGCTCCAGGCGGAGCTGGAGACGGCGGCCCGGTACGCCGGCGTGCTGGCCGAGATCTCCGTGCAGCTCGACGAGGCCGCCGACGCCGCCGAGGAGCGGGCGGCGCAGGCGGCGATCGAGACCCTGATCGACGCGGCCGGCCTCTCCTGGGCCGCCGTGGTGCTGGTCCAGGACGAGACCGTCTGGTCGCCCTGCGCGGCCGGGGCCCTGCCGCCGGAGCTTCAGCGGCTGGCCCGAGGCGGTCAGAGCCAGGGTGGCAGCACCCTCTGGCTGACCTTCACGGACGTCTCCCCGGGCTTCGACGCTCCGTCCGGGCTGGTCGTCCTGCCCATGGGAGCCGTGTCCCAGGCCTCCGCGGTGCTGGTGGTCTCGGGAGGTTTCGAGCCCCGGCGGTGGACCGAGCACGACCGCCGCTTCCTGGAGAACGGAGCCCGCATGCTCGGTTCCGCGCTCCGCCGCGTCCAGCGCTGGCGGGACCTCCAGACCGTGAGCCTCACCGACGAGCTGACGGGGCTGCGCAACCGCCGCGCCCTGGAGCAGCTCCTCGACGATCCGGCCGACCTCGGCGACGTCTATACGGTCTGGGTGGGGGACCTGCACGGCTTCAAGACCCTCAACGACACCATGGGCCACGCCGTGGGCGACCTCTTCCTGCGGCAGGTGGCCGAGGCGCTGCTCGGCCAGCTCCGTCCTCTCGACGCCCGCTTCCTCTTCCGCCTGGGAGGCGACGAGTTCGCCCTGACGCTGCCCGATCCGGACGACCGGCATCCCGAGCTGACCGATCGGATGCGGGACGCCGTCGCCCGCGTCGCCATGACCGGCTACCCCGCCGTCGATCTCCACCTGGACCTCGGCGAGGCCCGGGTCCCGGAAGAGGTCCTCGACATCGAAGAGGCGCTGAAGCTGGCGGATTCGCGGATGTACGAGGCGAAGCGGGCGCGGCGGGGGAACGGATAGTCAGTTGCCGGCGGGACGCCGGCGGTCCCAGGGGAAACCTACCGCCGCCCGAACCGCCGCTCCAGATCCGAATCGGTCATCTGCAACACGATCGGCCTGCCGTGGGGGCAGGCGTAGGGCTGCTCGGCCGTGAACAGCTCGGCGACCAGGGCTTCCATCTCGGGCGCGGAGAGGGGATGGTGCATCTTCACCGCCGCCTTGCAGGCCATGCTGGCGGCCAGGGATTCGAGGATGCGCCGGCGCAGCTCCCCCGCCTCGCCGATCCCGTCGCCGCTCTCCGAAGCCAGGGAACGCAGCAACGCTTCGGCCTCGCCGGCCTTGAGGACGGCGGGCGCGGCCGTCAACGCGATCGTGTTCCCGGACAGGGGCGCGACGCCGAAGCCGCAGTCGTCCAGGGGCGCCGCCAGCTCCATCAGGCGGAGCCGTTCGGCGGGCGCGAGGTCGAGGAGGATCGGCGTCAGCAGGTGCTGGACCGGCGTCCGCTCGGCCGTCAGCGCCCGGCGCAGCCGTTCGTAGAGGAGGCGCTCGTGGGCCACGTGCTGGTCGATCAGATAAAGGCCGTCCGGCCCCTCCAGCAGGATCAGCGTCCCCTTGTACTGCCCCAGCAGCCGGAACGGGCGGGCCTCGCCGCTGCGGCCTGACAGCGGCACGATCGGCCGCTCGACGGGGGCGTAGGACGGCGTCGCCAGCCGGGCCGGCGTCGTCTGGACGAAAGCGGGGGTTTCCTGTGTCTCCCGGGACCGCTCCCAGGCGACCGGCGGGCGCGCCTCCCCCAGTCCCTGCCAGGCGAAGGGGACGTACGGCTCGGACGCCGGCGGCCGCAGGGGCGCGGCCTCCTCGCCGCGGGCGCGCTCCAGCCCGCGGCGGAGGGCGTCGTAGACGCGGTCCAGCAGGCCGGGATCGCGGAAGCGCACCTCCGCCTTCTGGGGATGGACGTTGACGTCCACGTCCTCCGGCGGGATGTCGAGGAACAGGAACAGCGCCGGGAAGTCCTCGCTCCGCCAGTCGTCCCGCACGGCGCGATAGAACGCGGCGAGCACGGCCCGGTCGCGGATCAGGCGGCGGTTGACGTAGATGAAGGAGCGCCTTCCCCGCGCCGTCTCGGGCGTCCCGATGAAGCCGTGGACGGCCTCCTCGCCTTCCCCGCCGGGCGGGATCTCGGCGAGCCGGGCCGCGAACTCCGTCCCGAAGATCTGCCCGATGCGCTCGCGGGGACCGGCCTCGCCCGGGGCGGGCAGGGCGTCCAGGAGCTCACGGTCCTCGTGGGTGACCTGGAAGCGCACGTCCGGCCGCGCCAGCGCGTAGCCCTGGACCACCTCCAGGCAGCGGCGCAGCTCGGTCTGCGGGGCCTTGAGGAACTTGCGCCGGGCCGGCACATTGAAGAACAGCGAGCGGACGTCGAAGGTGGTGCCCCGGGGGCGCGAGAACGGCTCGGCGAACCGGACCCGCCCGCCCTCGATCACCACGCGGTGGCCGTCGCCCGGCTGCTCGGCGGTCGTCATCTCCAGCCGGGAGACGGAGGCGATGGAGGCCAGGGCCTCGCCCCGGAACCCCAGGGTGGCCACCCGCTCCAGGTCGTCGAAGCTGGCGATCTTGCTGGTGGCGTGGCGGTCGAAGGCGAGGAGGGCGTCGTCCCGTCCCATGCCGGAGCCGTCGTCCGCGACCTCGATCCGTGCCTTGCCGCCCCCTTCGAGCTGGATCTCCACGTGCCCCGCCCCGGCGTCCAGAGCGTTCTCCACCAGCTCCTTGACCACGGACGCCGGCCGCTCCACCACCTCGCCGGCGGCGATCTGGCTCACCAGGTGGTCGGGAAGGAGGTGGATGCGGGACATGGAAATGCGGTGCGGCTCGTCTCCTCAGGACGATACCATGATCGGGCGGCATGCCCTGCGAGACCTCCCCCCCTGGCCCCCTCTCCCAGCGCCCACCCACCCGGCCGGGAGAGGGGGAACGATGAGGAGGCCGTCTTGTTTTTCCGATAGGGTCAGACTCCCACGAAGAGGAAGGGGGCCCAATAATAGGGGTCCGCAAAAGGCTGGCTTTCCGGCTCCGTGAGATCGAAGCGAATCAAACCGGCGGCGATCGTAGCGGCATCCAGAACCGTCTCTCCACGCTCTCTCGCGCCTCGCTGCTCGCGGAAAAATTCGAGCAGCCACTGTGCTGAGACATCGCGCAGCCAGAGTTGCGCCTGCCGTAGTGCGCGGATGGGTGGCGGCAAGCCCTTTCCCTGGTCCCGGAGATGAATCTCGTAGAAGCGCATCATCAAAAGGGCCGAGGCCAGATCGTCCACGGGCCAGAGAGAGGCGACGACGCCGGCCGCGCCGCTGCGCAGGAAACCGGATGGCCAGCCGATCACCTGGTCGGGAAGATTCTGGAACTCCTGGATGGCGGTCTGGCAGGCGGAGAGGGCGATCAACCGGGGCGCCGGCCCCGCCTCCAACGCCAGGAGATCGCGCAGCTCCAGTTTTTCCCCGCGGGCAAGAAGGAGACACGAGCCCATCGGGTCCCACCCATCGAATTGGCCATGACAAGCCAGGTGCAGGTGCGTGACTTGTCCGTACATCTGGAAAAATGCCTCACGCGTCGCCTCTTCGCCCACGGCTGTCCGCCGGGCCAAGGGATCGAAGAGAGCAGCGATCCGGCCGAGCTCGGCGCGGGCGTGACGCAAGGGCCGAGGATCTGGCCGCGGATCGGCGAGCCCTCCCAGGGAAGGAGGCTCCGCCCGGCGAGCCTCCAGGCCCACTCGCGCCATGGAGAGCACACGCGCCGCCGGCGCATAGGCGACGTCCATCTCTTCAAGCAGGCAGACCTCCCGGTTTTCGAGCTCGAACGGCGCGGCATGGAGGGGGACCAGAGCGAGCTTTCCTCCTGGGATCAGGGTCACGGACCGCGCGTCGAGCACCAGGAGCCGCCGGGCGACCGGCCCGACGAGCTCGCGTCCAAGGCGGGCCAGGAGAGGTTGGAGGTCCGCTCCCAGCTCCGCGGTGGTCACCAACTGCCCCTGCACGTACCCCTTTTCGACCCGCCCGCCGTCCGGCATACCCAGCAGGCGGTCCAGATCCCGCGCGGTCAGGCTCTCCGCCCAGACCGGCTCCACCCGGAGAGGGTGCTGCGGGGCAGGGATGCAGAGCGCCAGCGCCCCTCGCGGCGTGGCCGCCACGTAGACCAGCGCCCCGCCGGAGGGCACGGCGGCCGCGATCTCGGCGCTCCCGGCCTCCCGGAGGAAGTCCGTGAACCCAGGAAGGCCGCGGATCTCCTGTATGGCCTTTTCCAGACGCGCGCGGGCCGTGCGGCCCTCCTGCCGCCGCAGGGCCGCCACACCGCGATCCGGAACGGCAGCCTTGCCCGTCCCGGGCGCCGGAGCCTGCTCGGCCAGCTCGAGCTCGCGTAGCGCCCGCGCCGCCTCGCGGTACTCCGCGACGACTTCCGGGTTTTCGGCCTCGACTCTCCCCAGGTCGGCCCGGTCGCGCGCCAGGGCTTCCGAGAGGCCGCGGGCGCGCGCCCGCTCGACGATGATCGCCGCGTCCTCGCCGCGGCCGGCGCGCGCCAGAGCGAACGCATGGCACCACGCCAGGTCCCCGGTCTCGGCAAGCTCGAGCTCACGGCCGCCCGGCAGGAGCGACGTGCGGTAGAGGGTCTCGGCGGCTTCTCCGGCGAGCGCATACGCCGCGGCGGCCTCGTTCCACCGGCCCTCGTCAGCCAGCAAAGCCCCCATCTGCTGGGCGGTCATGCGGCATTGGTGGGGCAGGTTGTCGGGACGAAAGACGTCGAGGGCCGCGCGAAAAGCGGCGAGCGCCCGCCGGACGTTGTCCCGCCGCCGGCCACGGACGCGGCGGGCATAGACGATGCCCAGGTTGTGCATCGTTCCCGCCCACTCCGCCGGCCCGTCCTTGCGCGCGAGAAGACGCAAGGCCCGCCGGGTCTCCCGCAGGGCCGCCTCCAGGTTCTCGGCACGGTCACCACGCCGCCGCTGAGACCAGGCGGTTCCCAGGTTGGCCAAGACGCGGGCGCGCTCGCGGGCTGGCGCGTTGCGGAGGACCTCCAGGGCTGTCTGAAAGGCGAAGAGGGCGCTCTCCACGTTCTCCTCCGGATCGCCGTGGATGCGATGGATCATGGAGATTCCCACCAGCATCAGGGCCAGCGCGCGTTCCTCGGAGTTGCCGCGCCGCATCAGCTTCACGGCCCGCAACCCGAGCGCGATGGAGCGTTCCAGGTTCTCTCCCTGGCCTCCCCGCAGACGCTCCTGATAGGCGGCGGCCAGATGGATCAGGGTCACCGCCTGATCCGCAGCCGCCCCCGCGCGCTCCTGCTCCTCCAGCGCCTGCTCCAGGAGCTCGATCGCGCGCTCCAGGTTCTCGGTCCGATCGCCCCGGGTCAGCTCCCGGTAAGCGATGGCCAGGTTGGTCACGGTCCGCGCCCATGCGAGCCCCGCCCCCTCTCTCGTGCGCATCTCGAGAAGGCTCTCGAGCAGCTCCATGGCCTTCTCCAGGTTGTCGGACCGGTCGCCGCCCGCACGGGCCAGGTACGCCGCTCCCAGGCTCCCCAGAGCGCTTTCCAGGAGGTTTGGATGCCCCGCGCCGGTGGCAATCTCCAGAGCCTCTTCAGCCGCGGCGACGGCTCTCTCCAGATTGTCTTCCCTGGAGCCGCGGACCCGGTCCTGGAGGACGTCCGAGAGGCTTACGAGCGCCCGTGCGCGGCCGAACGGATCGCCCGCCGCCGTCAGGATCTCGAGAGCTTCGACCACCACCTTCAGGGCGCGCTCCAGGTTGTCGGCGCGGCGGCCGAGGACCCGTTGCTGGTGGACGAAGGAGAGATTGAGGAGCGTCGAGGCCCACTGCATCGGGTCCGCCTCCCGTGGCCGCAGACGCATGGATTCTTGATAGGCCCGGAGGGCCTGCTCCAGGTTTTCCGCCCGGTTGCCCCGCTCTCGGGCGCGCAGGCTGGCTCCAAGATTGACCAGAGCCGTAGCGCGGTCGTAGGGCCACTGGCGAGGATCGAGAACCTCCAGGGCGCGATGGAAGCAGGCAATACCCTTCTCCTGGTTGGCCTCCAGGCGTCCTCGTATACGGTTGACCCAGGCCGCCCCGAGAGTCGATTGCGTGGTCGCCCAGTCATAGGGGAACTGGTCGCGGGTGAAGCCGCGCAAGGCGCTCTGGAGGTAACGGATTCCCGTCTCGATGTTCTCCGCGGGACTCCCTTGCCAGCGCTCGATCCAGGCGATCCCCAGATTCACGGTCAGCGCCGCCCACTGCTCGGCATCCAGCTTGCGGGTGATGATGCGCCGGCACTTTTCGTAGGCCGTGATCGCCCGCTCCAGATCCTCTCCCGCATTCCCCCGGCGGCGGTCCTGCAGGCAGATGGCCAGGTTGGCCAGCGTGGAAGCCCGCTCCCGCGACGCGCCCCGTCGCGGGAAGGCCGCCAGAGCCAGCTCATACTCCTGAATGGCGCGGTCGAGATTGTCGTCCGGATCGCCCGCTGTCAGGCTCTGGAAGGCGTTCCCCCGCTTCATGTGGAGGACGCCTTTTTTGTAGGCCTCTTCGACCGCCACGGTCACACCCCTACGAAGACGAACGGCGCCCAGTAATAGGGATCTTCGAACGGCCGGCTTTCCGGCTCCTCCAGGACGAAGCGGCTCAGTCCGGCGGCGATGGCGGCAGCGTCCAGAGCCGGGCCGCCCTCCTCTCGCGTACGGCGCTGCTCCTGAAAGAATGTCACCAACTCGCCCGCCCTGACATCCCGGAGCCAGAGCTGGGCACGGCGCAGGGCGCGGACCGGCGGCGCCGGGCCCTGGCCGTCGCCGTGAAGGTGAAGATCGTAAAAGCGAGCCATGAGGAGGGCTGTCGACAGGTCGTCGACCGGCCAGAGAGTCCCGACCACGCCGGGGATGCCGGCCTGGAGGAAGACGGAGGGGAGGCCGATGGCCTCGTCGGGGAGGCGGTCGATGTCGGTCCTGGCGCTCTGACAGGCAGAGAGCACGGCCAGGCGGGTGCGGGTCAACGGGCCATCGGAAACGATCTCGCGAGCGCGGAGAAATTCTCCATGCGCCAAGAAGAGACACGAGGCAAAGGGATCCTCTTCAATGAATTGGCCATGACAGGCGAGGTGCAGGTAGGTGGCTTCTGACAAGTTTCGGAGCAGTGCTTCCCGGCTGGCGGCCTGGCCGAACAGGAGACAATTCTGTTCCCCGGCAAAAAGCCGAGAGATGAAAGAAAGCTCACCTCCGGCGAACAGGAGAGGATTCTCCTCTGAAGCCTCCGGATCTCCGACTCCGACGAGTCGACAAACACCAAGGTGAAGGGACTGGAGTGCCTTCTCCGAGGTCGCCAGAAGCCGTGCAGAAGGGGCATAGGACACCTCAATCTCATCCAGAAGGGCCGTTTCACCAGCCTCGGTACGATAGAGAGCTGCGTGCAGAGGGAAGAAGCTCAGAGGACCACAAGGTATCAACGTGGCCCTCTCGAGACCACATCGCCTCACCTCGCGTGCCAGCACTCCGGCAAGAGTACCCAGAACCCTGAGAGCGGGAGAGATCTCCGTCCTCGGTGGAGCGTGCAAACGCCATTGGGACAGAAGCACGCCGAGGCGTTTCGCGTCGAAGCTATCTTCCCAGAGGACCTTCCGCCGGACGCGCCCCCCAGGGGACGGGAGGAGGAGAAAAATTTGAGTACCGGCGGCAGTGACATTGAGATAGGCGAGGCACCTTCCAGGCCGGACACTGGCGTCAATTTGTGAAGCATCCAGAGGCCGCAGGAAGTCCTGATGGGCCGGCAGCTTGCGGATTTCGGAGACCACGGCCTCGAGATTGCCACGAGCCTGCCGAGCTTCGGCTCGCAGTGGCTCAAGTCCTCTGCGAGCAATCAACTCCCGCCGAGCAACTTGATCGGCCGACCGTTCCGTCCTCTCCACTTTCTGCAGTTGGCGAGCCGCCTGGAGATATCGCCGATACAGAGAGGGCTCCTCGCGGCTGATTCCCTCGATGTCCGCCTGATCGCGGGCAAGCGCTTCACCAATTTCTCGCGCTTTCCCCCGTTCCAAGACGGCCAGAGCTTCACCTGTCCTCCCGTTCCGCGCCAGAGCATAGGCCGCGTGGCGGTAGATCTCGGGGAAGGCGCTCAGCTCCACTTCGCGGCTGCTCGCCAGAAGAGAAGACCGATAAAGGGTCTCCGCGGCTCGGAGCGCAATCCGGAAAGAGGAGGCTGCCTGCTGCCATCGGCCCGTGCGCAGACCGAGCTCTCCCAGGCTGGAGGCTGTACGGCGGCATTCGAGGGGGAGTGTCCTCGGATCGTGGATCCTCAGGGCGCTTTCGTAAGCCTCAGCCGCCTGACGCAGATTGAGCTCTCGGGTTCCGAGAATTCGCCGTTCATAGGCTTCTCCCAGATTGAACTGGGTGAGCGCCCAATCCATGGGATGTCCATGCCGGCTCATCACCGCCAGCGCCCGCCTGTAGGCCGCGATGGCCGTCTCGACGTTGTTCGCCGGCTCGCCGAGAACTCTGTCGCTGTAGGCTGTCCCCAGGTTCAGTGTCGCCTCCGCCCATGTGAGAGGATCTGTGCGCCGCTTCGTCGCACGTAGAATTTGCCGGTAAGTCTCGATGGCCCGCTCAATCCCGTGAGCTCGATCCTTGCCACGGGGGTCCTGGTATACAGCGCCGAGATTGAGCATGGTCTCAGCCCAATGATCGTGCCTGGTGTCGGTACGCCGTACGGAAAGGGCTTCCTGGAAGGCCGAGATTGAGAGCTCCAGATTTTCATGAGGCTCCCCCAGAAGCCTCTCCGAATAGGCGACTCCCACGTTCATCATGGTGCGTGCCCAGTCCTGGGGATAGGTCTCTTTACGAAGGATCGTCAATGCCTGCTCGTATGCCTCAATCGCCTCCTCGTGACTTCCTGAGCGATCCTCTCGAATCCGATACACCAGAGCATTTCCCAGGTCACTTAAGGTCAACGCCCATTCATATGGTGTTGTCTCCACTGAGAAGACCTTCAAAGCATTCCGGTAGCAATCGATCGATTCTTCAAGGCTGGCCGACCTGTCACCCCTCAGACGATCCAGCAGGCAATGGCCGAGCTTCCGTTGAGCGGCAGCCCAGAGGAGAGGTGAATCCGCCCGGGACAGAAGACTCAAGGCTTGGCGGCAAAAAGAGACCGCAGTTTCGAGATTCCTCGCCCTGCTGCCGCGCGGACGGTCCAAAAAAGCATCCGCCAGATAGAAAAATGTCACGGACAGTTCTTCGGGACTTTCCTGTGGTGACTGGGCTCGGGCAACGCGCCGAAAACAGCGGATCGCCTCCTCGAAGTCGAGCAGACGATTTCCTGAACCCCGCTTGATCAAACATTCGCCCAGAAGAGTTGTTGCGTTGATCCACTCTTCTCGTGCGAAGTTTAGGTGAATGAAGGATAGAACCTCTCGCAAGTGCCGGATGGCTCTCTGGATGCTGTGCGCGGGATTTCCCAGCTCTCGATCCAATAGAGTCTGGGCTAGCGAGATCGTGGTCTTCGCCCATTGCCGCGGAGCGGTTTCCCTGCGCCAGATTCGCAGAGCTCGGCGGAAAGCAGTGACCGCCTCTTCCAGATCCTGGGAGCGGTCTTCGCCATTCCTCTCGACCAGAAATGTTCCCAAAAGCTGCTGAGCTCTCGCCCAGATCTCCGGTTCATGGCTTCTCGACAGGACCGAAAGACCCTTACGCACTGTCATGACCGCCTCTTCTCGTGACGCGAAGTCACCCACCAGAGACAGCGCGACCGCAAGGTTGCACGACGCGATCACCCAGTCAGCCGGAGCCTCCAAGGGGCTGACCGCCGCAAGCGCATCCCGATAGAAGACTATTGCCTCGTCAAGAATGTGGCGTGAGTCCGGCAGATCCAACTGATATTGATGCACGAGAGCATTGGCGAGGTTGAACCGGACTCGCGCCCACTCCTGCGGATGCTCGCTATGCTGCCAGACGGCGAGCGCCTCCCGAAATGCCGCGATGGCTTGTACAAGATTCTCTCCCGGATTCCCCTGCAACCTCTCGTACAGGGCGACTCCCAGGTTCATATGGGCTACTGCCCAGTTCTGATCGGCCGGATCGCAGACTGCGAGGAGCCGCCGGTAGGTGAGGACCGCTTCCTCGAGATCTGCGGGGACACCCTCCTGCGAGCGGGCGCGGAGCGCATTGCCCAGTCCCAACATTGTCGGGATCCATTCCCTCGGGAACGTTTCGGGAGATTGGATCTCCAGAGCTTGCCGGTACGCGGCGATGGCCCGACCCCAATGTGCCGGAGAAGCGCCTGCTCGCTGTGCGAGAAGATCCCCGCGAGCCGACTGGGCGCGCGCCCACAACCGTGGTTCGGCCGCGGGTGTGACCAGTCGCAAGGCGCGCCGGATACAACGGAGCCCCCTCTCGACGTTATCTCTCGGGTTACCACCTCTCCTCTCAGCATAGGCCAGAGCCAGGTCGATCTCGATTTCCGCCCTCTCACTCCGCTCCTCCCGCGGCCAAGCCGCGAGCGCTTTTCCATAGGCGGTGATCGCTTCCTCCTCGTCGCGCCGATCACAGCCGGGAGACAGCAAGAGACTGTTGGCCAACTCCGCCTGGAGATTTGCCCAAAGCCTGCGGACCTTCCGACGTGAGGTCCTGGAGAGAGCCTCCCGACAGAGAACCGCACGTCGCGGCAACTCGGCCACTGGCCAAGACCGCTCGATCTCCCGCAGCAGGTCTTGTTGAGAAACGCCGGTGACATCCATTACGCTATTCAGCGCTCAGCTCTGGCTCCCAGCCAGCCGCACGGCGGGATCGCCCAGGACCACGAAATTGCGGGCGTCGTTGGTGGCGCGCCAGACCCGGAGGAAGTCCTCCGCGTCGAGATCCTTCAGAGCGGCCTGATCCTCGAACTGATGGCTCAGCTCCGAGGCAAGCTCGGCGTAGCGCTGGTTCAGGTACTCGGTCGCCCAGCCGAGGGGCTCTCCCGCAAGCAGGGATTTGAGAGTGCTCTCGAAGACCTGGGGATCTCTCTTCCCCTCCGGGCTGAAGGTCGTGGTCCAGGCCCTGTCGACGTGCGCCAGCACCGCCAGGGCGCCGCCGGCGAGCAGGCGCTGGGGCAGCCGCGCCACGAAAGGTTCCAGGGCCAGGCGCCGCGGCATGCCGAGCGAATTGTCGGCGAAGAAGTTGTCGACCTCGGGCGTGCCGCCGCTGTAGCAGGCGAATTGAAACGCGATGAGCCCGCGCAGGTCGGGCTGGGGCCGCAGATCGTCGGCCGTGAAGTAGTGCCCGGCGAGGAGCTCGCCCTTCCACTTCACGGGGCCGGGCCAGTCCTGGCAGATCAGGGCTCCCTGCTCGGCGAGCTGGCGCTCCTGAAACTCCTTGAGGCGCTTTTCTTCGATCCCGAAGCCGAGGCCGTGACACCCGGTGACCAGCAGGGCCGGCGTCTCCGGGCCGCCGAGGAGGTCGCGGAGGTGCTCTTTCTTGGCTTCGAGATCGAAATGGGCCCGCACCTCCCAATCCTCATGCTGCTGTTGGAACGTCCGGCTCAGCGGCTCGATCAGATCAGCCCGCAGGCGCTGCGTCGGCGGGTCGTCATCGTTCGAGACCCCGAAGAAGGTGAGCCGCCGCGGCCGGAGCCCTTCCCCGGTTTCAGCGTCCACCACGGCGTCGGCGTAGCGTTCGTAGTCCTCGGGCCGTTCGAGCCAGAGACGGCCCACGGCGTACTGGACGTCCAGCTCGTACTGGAAACGAAAAGAGATCGTCCGTGGATCTCCCACCAGCAGCACGTAGTAGGGCAATTTCGCGGGGTCCGGTTGCCCCTGCGGGGCGTCCTGCGATTGCAGGAACTTCCTCTTCGCCGGCTTCTCCTGACTATAGTCGATCACCTTGTAGAGCGGCGATCCGCCGGCCTGCTTCTCGCGATGCTCCAACAGACGCCGCATACGGTCGCGGATTCCGGCCGTCCCGGGAGCGAAGATCACACACCATCCGGCCGAGTCGAGGCGGAGCGGGTCCACCCCGGGAATCGGCCTCCGGAAGGGCTTCTCGCTCAGGCTTCTCCGGCCCTTTCTCTTGCGGGTCCGATCGAGCTTCCATTGCATCTCGCGCAGATCGGCGGGAGACACGACAGTCCGGACGGCCCGCTGCGCAAACTCCTGCGCGGACCCAGGGACCGGAAGATAGCGCCCGGTGAGGGCGTCGATGCCATTGCCGAGGATCTCTTCGTCCATGCTCCCTCCATGGAGCGCCGGCCTCGGGGTGGAGGTCCCGGCGGCCGTGTCATAATGGTGGCTGACGACCTTTCAAGAATACATTGAGATTATCCGAGATCCCGCCTGCGGCGCGAGCCTGTCTCGCTCCGGCCCGGGATCTCCCCGTGGGAGGGCTGACGCCATGGACCCCCGACACGTTCTCGAAGCCGTCCTCGTCCTCTGGGACGATCTACCGTTCATTCTTGGCATGGACGCCTGGAGAGATCTCTACGGGCGTCTGGTCCCCCTTCTCGACAAGCTCAAGGCCGACGACGAGGACGAGCGCAGTCTCGCCGCCGCGGACGTGATCGGCGCGTTCGCCGCCTATCCGGAGGCGCGCCGGCGCCTCAACAAGGCTGTGGAGCACATCCGCATCGAGCGGAGCGCGACCGGCCCGGCTCCTCAGCCCTCCCCCGCCTGGGAACGGCTGCTGGCCACCCTGGAAGACCTCGTCCGTCCGGCGACGGTGACCCGTTACACCGACGTGCTGGCGCCCCGGCGCGTCCAGCGGGGCAAGCGCGCCACGGTCAACGTGGCGCTCACCGCCGGCCCCGAGGTATCCAGCCGGGAGAGCCGGGCGCTGGAGGTGAAGACCGGCCGCTCGGTCGAGGTCACCCTGCGCGCCCTCACTCCCGGCCTGACCGTGACCTCGGCGGCCCGGCGGCGGCTGAGGGTCCTCCGCACCGGCGACACGCCGCCGGTCGCGTTCTTTTTCAAGGGGACGGAGCTCGGAGCCCAGCTCCTCGCGGTCGAATTCCACCAGCAGGGACGGCTCGCCGGCCGCGTCCGCCTCCCGGTGGAGGTGATCCGCGAGATCCCCGCGGACGACGAGACCCACGACGTGGCCGGACCTGTCTTCGCCGCGCGGCCTGTCGCGCAACCCGCCGACCTGGAGGTCCGGATCGAGCTCGAGCGCCGGGAAGGGCGGGACGCCTTGAAATATACCCTCTCCTCCCCGAGCCGGATCGCGCCGTTCCACGACACACGTTTTCAGGGACCCGAGCTGCCCGGGAGCGCCGAGGCGTACCGCGCCGCTCTGCGGACCAAGATCGAGAACCTGGAGTTACTGAAGGACATCGACGGCCGGCCACTCCTCCTGGCAGAGATTCCCGGCAAGCTCGAAGGGATCGGCCGCGACCTGTACCGGGAGCTCTTCGCCGGCGAGATGCTCGGGGCGTACCGCGGCTTCCGCAAGCTGGCGCAGACGATCCAGATCACCTCGTCCGACCCGTGGATCCCCTGGGAGATCCTCAAGCCCTACGACGACTCGGATCCCGACCCGGCGCGGCTCATCGACGACGACTTCCTCGGCTGCCGGTTCGCGGTCACCCGGTGGCTCGCGGGCCGCAGGGTCCCGGCCGACGAGGTCCGGGTCGAGCGGCTCGCCTGTATCGAGGCCGGGAGCGCCGATGAAGACCAGAGACTCGCCTATGCCGGGACGGAGCGCGACTTGCTGGCCGGCCTGGCGGTCGCTCACGGGCTCCAGGACGCCTCCCTCTCGATACCCGACCGCGCACGCCTGCTCCGTCTGCTGACCGACGGAAGGGCGCAGCTCCTGCACTTCGTGACGCATGGCGAGGACCATGCCGTCCTGCCGGCTGAGGCGGGCCTCCTGTTAGCCGACGGCTCCATGTTCTGCGCCAACGATCTCCACGGTCCCCTGGCGACCCGGATCAGCGAGGACCGTCCGCTGGTGTTCCTCAACGCCTGCCGGGCCGGACAGCGTGGGCTCTCCCTGACAGGACCCGACGGCTGGGTGGAGCGCTGGGTGAGCCTCTGCGGCTGCGGCGCCCTGGTCGCCCCCCTCTGGGCGGTCGACGACGAAATGGCCTTCGAAACGGCCAAGGCGTTCTACGAGACCCTGGAGCAGGGAGGCACCTTCGGAGAAGCCGCCCGGGCCGCCAGGCTGCGCGGCCGCGACCTGGAGGAGGCCAGTCCCACCTGGATGGCCTACGTGGTCTATGCCCATCCCAATGGGCGGATGGTGTTCGAAACGGGCGGAGCACCGGGTGACGGTCGGATTTTTGACACGTGATGCCCCGATCGCGACGCAACTGCGAAGGTTGCATGGGAGAATGGTTTCGAGGAGGACGTGATGATCGAGAGCATAGTGCAACCCATCGACTTGGAGATGCAAGTCCAAGTCGCAAGAGAACTCGGAGGAACCCGGCTGAGCTTTACTCTGCACTCGCCGAATCGTGCGGTCGCTTTTCACCACTACCTTATTCCTGGCCCCATCCTCCGGAGCAGTCCCGGAGAATTCCAACTGAGCCTTCTACAGCGGATTTCAAAACTCCAAAGTCATCAGGATGTTGACGGTTCCATCCTCCTCAAGAACGAGGTAGAAGCCGCACTCGCGAGCATCGGCCGGGATCTCTGGAGGGAGTTGTTCCCTCTAGAGATGCAGCGGGCCTACAAGAGTTTTCGCCAGAATGTTAGCACCTGGATGATTGTCTCCGATGAACCGTGGATTCCTTGGGAGCTTATAAAGCCCTACGATGACAGCAACCCTCAGGAGGTTATCGATGATGATTTTATCTGCCTCCGATTTCAATTGACTCGCTGGATGAGTGGCTCAATAGCTCCAGCAGGAAACCTACCTGTTCGCGTTCTTGCATGCATCGCCCCTGACGACCCTGAGCATGAATTACTACCAAACGCCAAACTTGAGAAGGCTCTCGTAAGTTCAATTGCGAGTAATCATAAAGGGATTAGTGATGCGAGTGGCCGGGGCATAACCATCAAAGAAGTAACCGACATTTTCCGACAAGGGGTTGATTTAATTCATTTCATCACACACAACCAGACGGAACCAGAATCGGGACTTCTTCTCGCAGATGGATCCTTTCTTCGGCCTTTGAATCTATCTGGACCTCTCCAGACCCAGATGGCCAGTCGAAGATCATTTGTATTTATAAATGCACCTGATTCGGGAGACCCTTCATGGGCCCATCTCTGGATTACACGATTAAAAGCTGGCGCCTTTATTGCGCCCTCATGGCCTACAGGAGATTCTGAAGCATTTGAGTTTGCCAAAGCTCTCTATGAAAATATATCGGCCGGCGAAACCCTTGGCGCCGCCTGTCAAAAGGCGAGACGCCAGCTACAGGCGATAGACCCATCCGACCCTGCCTTCCTAGCTTACAGAATTTATGCTCACCCGAATGGCAGACTCCTGTTCAATAACGAGGACGACGCGATGTCAGCAGAGTCGCGCTCCATCCCAAATCCTAGTGATCATCCAGCCCTGACTCACTCCGTCGGCCAAATCTCCGGCGCTGCCAGCGACCGTGTTGCTCATGAGGATCAACTTGGATTTCACCTCTATGTTGAGTCATTTGCCGATCTGATCGAATCTCCCTTCACCCAATTACCTCTCACTGTTGGAATCTTTGGATCTTGGGGCATGGGAAAGAGCTTCCTTCTTGAGCATCTTGCAAGAAGAATTAGCGTGCGCCAGAATGCGTATAGTAGTGGCCAGCAAAGCAAAAGTCGATTTAGACGTGCAAGAATATTCTTCGAGAAACTAACGCTGAGGCATAGGAATCCAGCAAAGGAAGAGAAGATTCCTCACGTCCATGTGATCAATTTCAACGCATGGGAGTACAGCGCTAGCGATGCCATTTGGCCTGGATTGGTTCGCAAGGTTATGAACCGACTTGAACGAGAGGTGAGATGGCCGTGGCCAGGCCGCTTCCTTATCAAGCTCGGCTGGAACTCCAAGCAATTGTTCCGGGAAGAACGGGGACGAATTATCGTCATCAGCTACCTTGCAGTAGCAACGATTGTAGCGATGATCGTCCATCTTATCTCCGGGGAGTCACTCCGGGACATCTTGGCTGCTCTCTTGGCAGTTGGAACCCTTGGAGGAATCCTCAAGCTTGTGGCTGATACTTTGGCCAATCCCATCAGCCAGTGGATCACCAGTCTGTTTCAAGGAAAAGACTACGGCCGTCATGTTGGACAGTTCGCTCGTATCCGCGGAGACCTGGAGTTTCTTGAACGTCAGCTCCGCACATCTGAAGAGCGTATTCTCGTCCTCATCGACGACCTCGACCGTTGCGAGCCGGATAAAGCAGTTGAGATGCTCCAAGCCATCAAGCTCCTACTCGATTTCGAGACATTTATCATCTTCCTTGGCATCGACGCCCGGGTTGTCACACGTGCAGTCGAGCGGCACTATCGTGGGATACTCACCGATGCTGGGGCTTCCGGCTACGAGTATCTGGACAAGATTGTGCAGATTCCCTTCCGCATTCCGATACCTGAAAATGCTGAAATCGAAGTTTTCCTCTCGGACCTCATGGGAAGCCCAATCCCTACCTTTCCCACGGCCACTGTTGCCTCTTCTGCCCCAGGTAACTCTGATCCTACCAACTCGCCAATGCCAAAGGCCGAAGCCCCCCCGGTACGGGCCGAAGCGCCCCCTCCATTAGCCCCACGACCAAGTGGCGGAGAAGAGCTACGCAGCTTTTCTTATGAAGAGCTTCAAGCCTTCAAGAATCTTTCCCCTTTCTTGAAGCGCAATCCCCGTCATCTAAAGCGATTGGTTAACATCTACCGATTGATCCGCACGCTTGCCACTCGGAGCGGCTCCGCTTTGCTCGATAGACCAGGACCCGGTCCCATCATCTGCTGGGTCGTTCTATGCTCACAGTGGCCCTATACGTCTTACCTGATGCTCCGCCGTTTTGAGGAACTCTTGAGAAGGATGGAACAAAGGGGTGATTTCCCGACCCAGAGCCCTCTCCCATACCTCCTCGAAGCCGCGCTCCAAGGAATAGACCCGCGTCAGCGTGCGATGCTGGATCATGACCCCGATCTCCTCCCGCGCTTGGTGAACGAAGCTGCGGAAGCGCGCATGTCATGGGAAGACCTACGGCTTATTCGCCGTTATACAATCAATTTCAATCCAGCAATCGAGTTTGAGGAGTTCATCAAGTTTCCAGCTAAACCAGATGAAGCTGCGGGCTGATCGTCTGCTCTCCATCTCTGGCTGCATAGAAAGGTACATTCGCCCAAACGAATCCCAATGAGTCGCACCTTCAGGTAGTCGTCAAGATTTCTCTTCTATCCCCGCGTCCTCCAGAGCCATGCGTGCCCATGGGTCGTCAAGCTCCTTCAAGACCGGGACGATACGGTCCTCAAAATCCTGCTGCAGCCTCGCATCCCCGATCTCTTGAACCCAGGTAGCCATCATAGCGAGGATGCCGAAGCAGTCCCCCGTAGGATCCCGGATCTCACGATAGGTCTCTGCCGCTTGATAACCCCACTCGAAGGCCTCCTGGATGCTTCCCACCTGGTAGCTCACCCTCGCCAGATTCGATTGTGAGATTGCCTCCCCGATCCGGTATCCGGACTGCTGAAAAAGAACTGCGGCTTCCTGATTGAGTTGCAACACACGATCGTAGCGTTCCAGCCTGTGCTCGACGGAACCGAGGTTCACCAGGGCGACGCCTAGATCCCGCAGGTGTCCAAGACTCCGCTGGATCTCGACAGCCTTCTCAAGGGCATCGCGAGCACGTGAGAGATCACCGAGATCGATCCAGGCATTCCCCAGATTCGCCAGCGCCTGCCCTTCGTGATTCAGACTCCCATTCTCTTGGGCTACCCGCTGCCAAACCTGGAAGGCCTTGATAGCTTCCTTCGGTTCCCCGCGTTGCCGGTAGATGGTGCCCAGGCTTCCCACAGTGATGGCCTCGCCCAGTCGATTTTCTCTTCGGAGCTCCAGAGCCTGCTTGAAGCTGTCCTCTGCATCGTCCCACCGGCGCTGTTGGGCAAAGACGAGTCCGAGATTGTGTAGGGCCATCGCCTGGTGCCTGATGTCCCGAAGGTCCCGAGCCCGGGCCAACTGCTGTCGATATAGCTCGGCGGCCTTATCGAGCTCGCCAGCATGCTTGTGCAGGATTCCGAGATTTCCAAGATGGCGAATTTCTCCCTCACGGTCACCGATGCGCAGGGCCAGTTCCAGAGCCTGCCTATAAGCATTTCTCGCCGCCTCGGGCCGGCCGGTGTCGTCGTACAGGTTGCCGACATTACCGAGAGCATCCGCTTCTAGCTGGTGATCACCAATCCTTTGAGCAATGCGGAGTGCGTGACTGAAGCGTTCCTCTGCTGCCCCCAATAAACCCTCTCGAATGTCCAGGTCTCCCAGATTACATAGCGCTTTGCCCTCTTCTCTCGATTCCCTCAGAGTGCGTGCAAGAATCAGGTGCTGCTCGAAGTACTGCCGCGCCTCTGAGCGATGGCCTGCTGCGAGGTGCGCATGCCCCAAGTTTTCCAAGATACGTAGACGCTCCTTCGGGAAGTTGCCGCGCTCGGCAAAGGGCCGGCCGGCCTCGATCCACTTGAGCCACTCGGCAGCCACCAGTCGCAAGTAAAGAAGGTCGGATCCAGTGGATGCGAAGCGCATGGCCAGATATGCTGCATCCTCCCGCTTTTCCGCATTTAAAGCGCACCAATGCTGGGCTTTCACAATCTGAGACAAGTCGAGATCAAGCTTTGCTAGGGCAGAAGGCAGGCCCGCCGCCCGGGATCCCCTCTCTCCCGCCAAATCCTCCCACTCCATCAGCAGCTTCAAACACGCCTGCGCATGCTTCAGCGCTGGATCGGCGGTCGGAAGAAGTGCAGGTAGATCTAACATGTTCAGGTGACTTTTGGCATCATCGCTGCGTGCCGCAGGAGAAGCGAGTGAACCTGGAAACGGCCCTCACCGGCAGGTTCCAAGAGCCCACGATCCCTCAGCTTCCGGATGGTGGGCCGAGGATCATCCACACCCCAGACCAAACGGAGCAGGTCGATCCCGAACGTTGCAGGCTTGGCCTCGAATCCTCCCAAGTCCCGGAATCGCTCGCGAGTCTCAGGATCGAGGCGGTCGGTGCTACGTTGGAACAGCACATCTACCGTCGGTAGAGTCAGGGTGTCGAGGTCCACCCGGTCCGGCGGAGCCTCCGAGCGCAGGATTGCCGTTCCAGACTCCAACTCCCATAACAGATCTCCTACTCCCAATCCCAAGGAATTCTCCGCGTGGAGCAAGCGACCGGCCACAATGAGGGCCAAGGGAAGACGGCCCAGCTCGTTCACCAGCCGGAGACACTCCTCAGGACGCTGATCAACAACGGCCGGCGCCAGCCGTTTCAACAGGTCGAGAGCCGACTCCTCGTCCAACACGTCTACCAGGTGTACTGCTTCTGGACTGGTGGCCAGAAGGTCAGCGACACCAGTATCTCTAGTGGTAATCAGTAGGGGACAGTCAGGTCCACGGGAGCCCAGGAGCTGCGCGGCATGAGCGACCTCCCAGACATCGTCCAGGACGAGAATCATTCGGTGCTTGCGGAGGTACTTCTGAAGGGACTGTAAAGCGTCCTTCATTGTCCCTGCTTGGTGCAGATCGTCCTTACCGAGCCACCTCCCCCATCCGGCCAGGGTTTGGAGAAGGTTGGGCTGTGGGCCGAAATAGGCCCAAAGGACTCCTTCATACCGGGAAGCGATTTCGGGATCATGGGCCAAAGCGGAAGCCACGCTCGTCTTGCCGACCCCCGGCCATCCTCGTATTGCGGTGAGAACCTGGACCTCGGGCGCCCTTTCCCGATCGGATCCGAGACCGAGCCGCTCCTTGAGCCGGTCGAGATCTGCTGTGCGCCCGATAAAGATTTCTGGGGCTGCCGGAGCATTGGTTGGAGCGGGTTTCGGAGGAGCCGGTCTTGGTCGAAGTCTGGGGACGACGCCCTGCGGCGGATCTTGCAGGGTCATCCTCAACACATCAGCCCCAGTCCCATCCCCAAAAACCACCCGCGCGTTCGGATGCCCGTAGACCGCGAAAGCCAGCCAGGTGGAATCCAAAGGGTCCTGCCGGCGCGCCCACCAGCGGGCCAGGCGCGCGGCCCGGCCGAGCGTCCGCCCCCGGGAAAGGGCCAGGTAGAACACCCTCGCGAGCTCAAAAGCCAGCTCATCCTGCACCTGCCACTGCGGCGCGATGAAGGCGCCCGCGCCTCCGATCCCCACCCAGGCCTGGACCCAGCCGCTCGGACCGACCAGGGCCCAGCCCTGCTGGCCCGTGCTGCACGCGTTGAAGAAAACCAGAGGCCGCCTCTCCCAGACCTTCCGCAATGTCGCCCCCTGAAGGCGTCCGGCCCAGAGGGAGGTCCCGTCCACGAGAAAGATCTTCGAGTCCCGCGGGTCCTCGGCCGAATACTCGCCGTGCCCGACGAAATGCAGGAGATCGGTCTCTTCCTCCTGGATGACCTTCACGACCTCCCCGAACGTGGCCTGCCTCGGGCTGACCACCTCGGCGCCCAGGCTCCGGACGAGGTCTTCCAGGAACCGCTTTTCCCGTTCCGCGGCCGAAAGAGGGGTCCCCTCTTCTCCCCCTTCGATGCAGGCTGCGCGATGGATCCGGAATTGTGGAGCCGGCGGGCGGCCGGAGGGGACCCAGCGGGTGATCTGGTATCGGGCTCCCAGGAAGTCGTCGTCGATCACCGGCTGGATTTCGTGATCGTACGGCCGCACCAGCTCCCAGGGGATCCAACCCTCTCCGGAAGTGATCTGGATGGTGCGGACCTTGTCGCGCCACTGCGGGTAGAGCAGCCGCATCTCCGGCGGGAAGAGCTGTTGATACAGTTCCTGGCCCAGGGTGCGAAGCTCCTGCTCAATCTCCTCGTCCACCAGCAAGCCATCGGCGGCATGAGAGCCCCGCTGGTACTTCTCGACTCGTCGGACCACCTGGTCCCGGTAGGCCGCGAGGGAACCGAGAGGCTGCGTCTGCGCCTTCCGTACGCTCAGGTGGACGACTCCGCTCGTGATGGAGTAACGCAGGATCAGCTCTCCGTTGACGGTATGAGGGGAGACCTCGATCTCAAGATCCGCGGCAAGAGGTGGATCGCTACGCATTCGGGATCTCCTGGAAGCGGAGCGAGCGGAGGTCTCGCGCGCCCGGACCGGCGCCCGTGCCCATTCCCGTCCGTCGGGGCCGAGAACATGGCTGTCGAAAACGAGAGCGCCCGTCTCGATCGAGAAACGCGCCAGGGCGTGCTCCGCGGTGGCGCCCGGCTCGCGCAGCAGGGAGGTTACGTCGATGCGGGTCAGAGCCTCGGCCGCGGCGCGCGCCACGCGGTCCGCTCCAGCCTCCAACACTTGATCTTCGTCGTCGTCCGCATCGGGTGCGGCCCGGACCAGCGACAGGAGCGCCTCGCGGGCTCCCGCGGTTTCGAGCTTCCCCAGAGCGGCACAGGCGGACTCGCGCACCGAAGGGCTCGCTCTCGGATCGAGGCAGATCTCGATCAGACGGGGCGCCACCCCGGGACCGGCTTTATGAGCGTACAGGACGGCCTCCAGAGCCAGCTCACCCTCGGGGTCCGACAGCACGACCTCGATCAAGCGGCGAGCCTGTGCCCCCACGTCGGGATTCGCAGACCAGCCTTCCATTCTTCCCAAAAGAGCCCGCAGGGCATAGACCCGTTCATCGAGGGAGCGGGCTTCGTCCCCGATGAGTTGGGGCAGCCAGTCGCTTTCGGTGGGTTGAAGCCGGGGCTCCAGGATTTCGAGGGCCGCCAGGCGCACCTCCTCTTCGGGATCGTTACGGGCCGCCGCGATGAGCCCATCGTAGACGCCGGGACCGGTCGCCTCGGCGAGCGCCCAGATGGCGGCGCGCCGGAGATCCGGCGGTCCTCCCAGCCACTCCATGATCAACTCTGAGCCGCGGTGAATGGGAAGCTCGGAGAGCGCATCCAGGAGAGGAAGGAGCAGAGGATCGCCGGCGCCGCGCCGCGCCAACTCGTCAAGCAGGGCATCGCGCGCAGAGGCCTCGCGCATCTCGCCCAGGGCACGGACCACCACGGCGCCGAGCGATCCGGTCTCCTCGCCCAGGAGCCTCGCGAGCGCGGCCGTCGCTTCCGAGCCGCCGATCCGGCCGATGGCGCGGACCGCCTCGTCAGCCAGCGCCGGCTCTCGCTGAACGAGTTGGAGCAGGGACGGGAGCGCGATGCCGTCACGCCCGTACCCCAGCGCCTGAATCGCCTGCCGACGGATAGCCGGGCTCACCTCCGGGCTCGCGGCTGCCGCACGCAGCCGGCGCAGACCATCCTCATCGATCCGCAGTTGGAGCTGACTGGCCGCGACCGCGGCGGCTTGCGGATCTTTCCCCAAGATCTGATCAACGAGAGCATGCGAGGCGACGGGGCTCCGCACGCGCCCCAAGGCACGCTGGAGATTGGCCTTCCGCCGCGGGTCCGCGGCCTGGGAGGCCTGTGTGGCGCGCGCCACGAATCCGGGGGCGTCGAGCTCCGCGTACGCTTCGATCCAGAGACGGTTTCTGGCCAGCCGCTCGATCAGCGGCCAGAGAAGATCCCGGAGATCGCGCCCCAGCAGCGCAGCCCCGCCATCGCGCGCACCGGCGGCGGCCACCCAGCGGGCGAGGCGGGCTGCCACGATCCCAAAACGATCGGGACGCGCAGCCTGCCGCGACATCTCCCGCCAGAAGGCATCGCGCAACGGCCCTGCGTTGGCCGCGAGGAAGTGAAAGACCTCCTGCCAGGACGCGTCGGTGACGTGCGCGCGCAGGCTGCGGAGCGCCCGGCGCTCCGGCGCCCGCTCCAGGGCGCGGGCGGCCAGGTACTCCTGGAAGGTGGCGTGGAGGAAGTGATGGCTGTCCTCCTCGGGAGCGAGCCGGCCCAGCAGGCGCGAGGGCTGAAGATAGCGCGGCAGGAGATCCGCATCGGCACCGCTCGCGGTCACGTCCGACGGACCGAAGACGAACCGCGGCGCTCCCGGGGCTTCGTCGAGGAGCCAGAGCGCCAGCCGTTCGATCTGCTCCTCGCGCTCCCCGATGGGTAGATGCGGATAACGCTCGTTGTGATGCGCGTAGACGAGACACAGCGTCTCACGATACAGCGCCGCGCGTGAGGTGGGCAGATCCAGCCCTGCTCGCCGGCGGGTGAGATAGCTGATGCCGCACAAGAGGGTCAGGAGAAATGGATTGCGCACCAGCCGCCGCAGGTCGGGATGGAGGTCGAGGTGGCGGACGAGGGCATCGGCCTGCTCGGGCGCGCCTACCCCGCGAAACCAGCGGCGGATCAGGGTGTCGCCCGTGTCCGGCGGCAGGTCAGCCACCTCGTAGACGCGGGAAGCCGCCAGCCGGGAGGAGAACGCGGCCGGCCGCGAGGTGACCAGCACCGAGAAGCCATAGGCCAGATCCCGCACTTCGTCGAGGAGCGAGGCGCGCTCTTCGACCGGCACCTCGTCCCAGCCGTCCAGGAGCACCAGGGCCCGGTTTCGCCAGAGGCCCGATATCTCGTTGAGCACGTGAAGCCAGAGCCGCTGTTGGTCCGGATTCCGCACTCCGCACTCGCGCAAGGCGCAACGCAGGAGGCTGTCTTCCTGCCCCTCCCGCTTGCGGAGAACGTAGGACCGCAGAGGCACGAAGAGCGGCAGGAGAAAGCGGGATTCGCCGGGCCGCATGACGAGCCGCCGGGCGATCCATTTGAGAAGCGTGGTCTTGCCGCTCCCCGGAGGTCCGATGAAGGCGGTGATCCCTGAGAGCCTTTCGAGGATCCACTCGAGGGGCTCGGCGCGCCAGCGGCGCTCCTCGAAACGCTGATCGAGGAGCGCCCGCAGAGTCTCCCGGCCGGCGAGCGCCGGCCCCTCCTCGGGATCGAGGACCTGGAGATCCACCCAGACCTCGTCCAGGGAGAGGGGTTTCATGTCCGGCAAGGGAGCCTCGGCCGTCGACCACCACGGATCGCGCAGGAGCCGGCCCGGCCACTCTTCCAGCATCGGCCGGAGCTCCAGGCGCAAGGCCAGGTCTTCCAGAGGCGCCGACGGCTCGAGCGTCTCGACCATTCCCATAGGCAGGGCAACCTGCCCAAACAAGGGCTCGACGGCAGCCCGCCAGCGTCTCTGGGCGTCCTCGACCCCGTCGGTATTACCGGAGCGGCGTACTGAGTCCAGGAGCTCCCGAGGCGAGCGCTCCCGGCCGCCTGCGAGCGCCGCGGCCCAGGCAGCAGCCAACTCTTCTGGAGGGACACCCTCCAGCCCCAGGCGCCGAGCCAGATAGGACACCTTCGCCTGGTACCCCTGAGACCGGGATTCACCGGCTGGCACGGGCTCCATGCCGCGAAAGAGCCCCTCTCCTTCGAGCCGGATCGGGCGCGGGTCGTCGGTGCGGCTAAGGGTCTGGAGCAGCGCGAGGAGGAGCTCGGGGAGTAGCATGGGCTCGTTCAAGGGGCGTATAAATTATAATTGTATGCACCCTTCTACAAAACTCGACCGCTTCTGGTCCTACAAGATCATCCCATACCGAGGAAAAACATCCGATCCAGAAGACCTCAATCGCAGAGCCCTCCCTCTCCCGGGGCGGGCGGCAGGGAGATGGGAGAGGGACCGAGGGTGAGGTCTCTGAACGCATACAATCCCAATCGCCGTGGCCGCTCCCGCTCTCTCCCCCTGGACCCCGCTCCGCCACAAAGTCTTCCGCTGGCTGTGGATGGCCAGCCTGGCGTCGAACATCGGCACCTGGTTCCAGAACGTCGGCGCGTCGTGGCTGATGACCACGCTCAGCACGTCGCCGGCCCAGGTGGCGCTCGTGCAGGCCGCCACCAGCCTGCCGATGTTCCTGCTGTCGCTGCCGGCGGGAGCGCTCGCGGACGTGCTCGACCGCCGCCGCATCCTGCTGGTCACGCAGAGCTGGATGGCCCTCGCCGCCGCCGGGCTGGGAATCCTGACCGGGACCGGCGCCATCACGCCCGGGCTGCTGCTCTTCTTCACCTTCCTCCTGGGCCTCGGCGCCGCCGTCAACGGCCCCGCCTGGCAGTCCGCCATCCCCGAGATGGTGCCGCGGGAGGACCTCCCCGCCGCCATCGCCCTCGGCAGCGTCGGCTTCAACATGGCCCGCGCCACGGGTCCCGCCCTGGCCGGCCTCGTGGTGGCCGCCGCCGGACCCGCCGTCACGTTCCTGTTCAACGCCGTCTCGTTCGCCGGCGTCCTGGTCGTCCTCTACTTCTGGAAGCGGCCGGTCGAGGAAGCCGTCCTGCCGGCCGAGCGCATCCTGGGAGCGATGACCACCGGCGTGCGCTACGTCCGCCACGCCCCGGAGGTCATCGCTCCGATCGTGCGCGGCAGCGTGTTCGTGCTCTGCGGCAGCTCGCTCTGGGCGCTCCTCCCCGTGGTGGCCCGCGCCGAGCTGAAGACCGGCCCGGCGGGGTACGGCCTGCTCCTCGGCGCTCTCGGGCTCGGGGCCGTGGCCGGCGCCATGGTCCTCCCCCGCCTGAAACGGAACAACTCGACGGACGGCGTCGTGGCCGCCGCCACCCTGGTGTTCGCCGGCGCGACGGCGGTCCTCGGCTGGTCCCGCCAGTTCTGGGTGCTGATGGCCGCCATGCTGCTGGCCGGCGGCGCCTGGCTCTCGCTGCTCTCCAGCCTCAACGTGGCGGTGCAGACCGTGGTCCCCTCCTGGGTGCGGGCGCGCGCCCTGTCGGTCTACCTGCTGGTCTTCTTCGGCGGCCTCGCCGGCGGCAGCGCCCTCTGGGGCGCCGTGGCCAACCAGACCAGCACCTCGATCGCGCTGTACGCCTCCGCCGTGGGCATGATCGTGGGCCTTCTCCTCACCTTCCGTCTGCACCTCCGCTCCGGCGAGGGGCTGAACCTCGCTCCCTCGCGCCAGTGGCCCACGCCCATCGTCGCGCACGACCTGGAGCCCGACCGCGGACCGGTGATGGTCACCGTCCAGTACCGGATCGACCCCGCCCGCGGCGACGAGTTCCACGAGGCCATGCGGGGCGTCCGCCGCATCCGCCTGCGCGACGGCGCCATGCAGTGGGGGCTCTTCGTGGACTCCGCCGACCCCGGCCTGTTCACCGAGATGTTCCTGGTGAAGTCCTGGATCGAGCACCTGCGGCAGCACGAGCGGGTCACGGTGGCCGACCAGGACATCCAGGCCCGGGCCAGCGCCTTCCACCTCGGCCCGGACCGCCCGGTGGTCCAGCATCTCATCGGCAACAGCGGGCGATCCTCTTCCTCTTTTCAAACGCTGAAGCCGTCCGATGCAGAAAAAGATGGGACGGTTTCAGTCCTTGAAGCCGACGGTTTCAGCGACTGAAACCGCTGGCTTCTGGGAAAGAACGGACGGTTTCAGCGGCTGAAACCGTCGGCTTCAAGGACTGAAACCGTCCCATCTAATCGAGAAGCCGCTCGCTTCAGAGATAGATGGAGCGGCTTCAGCCGTTGAAACCGTCGGATTCAACGGCTGAAACGGGCGATTCCGGCTCAGAGCACCTCGCCCGGCTCCTTGCCCAGGACGCGGTTGAGGTTGAACGCCGCGCTGATCAGCGCGATATGGGTGAAGGCTTGGGGGAAATTGCCCAGGGCCTCGCCGCGCAGGCCGGTCTGCTCGGCGTAGAGCCCGAGGTGGTTGGCGTAGCCGAGCATGCGCTCGAAGAGGAGGCGGCCTTCCTCCAGGAGACCCGGTTCGGTCCGGCCCGCCCGGGTCAGCGCCTCGACGAGCCAGAAGGTGCACATGTTGAAGGTCCCCTCGTCGCCGGGCAGGCCGTCGATCCCCCGCGACGTGTTGTAGCGGTAGACCAGGCCGTCGGAGAACAGGCCCCCCTCCTCCGGCGGCTTGCGGATGGCCTCGAGGGTCTTCAGCATCCGCGGATCGTTGGGCGCCACGAAGAAGACCAGGGGCATGATGAGGTTCGAAGCGTCGAGCCAGTCGCTGCCGTAGGACTGCGTGAACGCCTGGCGCTCAGGGTTCCAGCCGTAGGCCATGATGCTCTCGTAGATCTCGTCGCGCGTGGCGAGCCACCGCGCGCGGTCGGCGGGGAACGAGCGCTTGTCCGCCAGCCGGAGCCCGCGGTCCATGGCCACCCAGCACATCAGCTTCGAGAAGACGAAGTCGTGCCGGCCGCTCCTCACCTCCCAGATCCCCTCGTCCCGCCGGTGCCAGTTCTCGCCCACGTATTGCAGCAGGTCGCGCAGGTGCAGCCAGGTGTCGTAGGAGATGGGCGCCGCGTGCTTGTTGAAGAGGTAGACCGAGTCCATCAGCTCGCCGTAGATGTCGAGCTGGAGCTGGTTGTAGGCGCCGTTGCCGATGCGCACCGGCCGCGAGCACCGGTAGCCCTCCAGGTGGTCGAGCGCCTGCTCCTCGAGATTCCGCCGGCCGTCGATGCCGTAGACGATCTGCAACCCCTGATCCGGATCGGCCTCGGCGCAGCGGGCGTCGATCCAGCTCATGAAGCGCGACGCCTCGCCGGTGAGGCCGATGCGCAACAGGGCGTAGATGGTGAACGCCGCGTCGCGCAGCCAGGTGTAGCGGTAGTCCCAGTTGCGCACGCCCCCCAGGTGCTCGGGCAGGCTGCACGTGGGCGCCGCCACGATGGCGCCCGTGGGCTCGTAGGTGAGGAGCTTGAGCACCAGGGCCGAGCGGTGGACCATCTCGCGCCAGCGGCCCTGGTAGGTGCACGCCGAGATCCATCCCCGCCAGAAGGTCACGGTCTGGTGGAAGAGCTCTTCGATCTCGCCGGCGTTCAACGGCGCGCCGCAGCCGCTCCCGGGATCGACCGGCCGCAGCGCGAAAGAGACGGTCTGCCCCTCGTGGAGCGTGAATTCGGCCGTCACGCCTCTTTCGTCTTTTTCGAGGGGGACCTCCGAGGCGAGCCCCAGGCTCAGGGACGGCGAATGGAAGCACGCGCCGGTCTTCTCGACGACCGTCTCATGGCCGGCCCGGGCGTAGTCGAAGGCCGGGTGGCAGCACAGGCGGAACTTCACCTCGCCGCGCACCACCCGCACCCGGCGCACGAGCTGGTCGCGCCAGGCCTCGGCCTTCGGAGATCCCACGGGCATGAAGTCCTCGATCTCCCCGACGCCGTCCACGGAGAGGAAGCGGCTGATCAGGACGTTGGTCTCGGGCCAGTAGAGCTGCTTGGGGGTGGCGCCGTCGCCGACCGGGCAGATCTCGAACCGCCCCCCCTTCTCGTCGTCCAGGATGGCCCCGAAGACGCTCGGCGAGTCGAAGTTGGGGAAGCAGTACCAGTCGACGCCCCCGTGCTTGCCCACGAGGGCGGCCGTCCGCATGTTGCCGATGATTCCGTAGTCTTCGATGGGTCGGTATGCCAAGGTTCTCCTCTCGTGAAGCCCCTTGGCTTGGAGGAATGCAATTGCCGGACCCTCAGCCCTGTGCGGGGTTTGTAAAGAAGGACCTAAAGGACATAAAGGACCTAAAAGACCTAAAGGACAAGCCAGCGTCCTTTGAGTCCTTTAGGTCCCTTGGGTCCTTTAGGTCCTTCTCTTGCTCAATCCCGCCGCAACGCCAACAACGGATCCATCCGGCTCGCCCGCCGCGCCGGCACGCTGCTCGCCAGCAGCGCCACGGCCGTCAGCACCACCGGCGCCAGCACGAACGAGGTCAGGTCCGTGGCGCTCACCCCCACCAGGAGCCCGGCG
Organism: Thermoanaerobaculia bacterium; assembly: GCA_036376245.1. Lineage (GTDB taxonomy): Bacteria > Acidobacteriota > Thermoanaerobaculia > Multivoradales > UBA5704 > DATARR01. Next base: position 32,964 of record DASVAS010000095.1, read on the forward strand.
AGCAGACGGGTGAGGCCGAAGGCGCCCGCGAGTCCGATCGCGACGCCGATCAGGACCGGCGCGAGACCCTGCCCCACCACCAGCCGGAGCACGTTGCGGGCCGAGGCGCCGAGGGCCATCCGCACGCCGATCTCCCGCGTGCGCTGGCTCACCAGGTAGGAAAGCACGCCGTAGATCCCCACGCCGGCCAGGGCCAGCGCCAGGAGGGCCAGGCAGCCCATCAGCAGCATGTTGAAGCGGTGCGAGCCCAGCGAGCGGGTCACCACCTGCTCCATGGTGCCGATCTCCCCTACCGGCTGCTGCGGATCGATCGCCCACACCTGCCGGCGCAACGAATCGGCGAGGCCTTCCGGGGAGCCCTCCACCTTCACCACCAGCGAGAGCGGCAGCAGCCGCACCAGCATCGCCACGGCCGGCGGCGCCACCTGGCCGGCGGGGACGTAGATGATCGGCGGCGGCGGCTCGTCCAGGCCGGACTCGCGCACGTCCTTGACGATCCCGACGATGCGGCGCGGCATCTTGTCCGCCAGCTCGATGGTCACCGGCACCCCGACGCGGATGCGGGCCCCGAGCGGGTCCTCCCCCTTCCAGTACTCGCGGGCGGCGGCCTCGTTGATCAACGCCACGGGCTCGCTGTGCGCGTCGTCCGTGGCGCCGAGGAACCGGCCGCGGACCAGCCGGAGCCCCAGCGCCTCGAAATAGCCCGGGGTCATGCCGCGGAACTGGGCGTTCCCGGCGCCCTCGAAGCTGTCGCCGCCGGGCCACTTCCCCATGATCGCGAACGGCAGGTCCGGCCCCAGCTCCATCGGCAGCGAGCTGGCGAGGGAGGCCGAGCGCACTCCCGGCAATCCCTCCACCCGCTCGGCGAGCTGGCGGCCGAAGCGCTCCAGAACCTCGGGATCGCCGTACCGCGCCTCGGGCAGCGAGAGCTTCATCGTAATCACGCCCTCGGGCTCGAACCCGGGATCGGTCCTCATCAGGCCGGCGAAGCTCTTCGTCAGCAGCGCCGCGCCGGTGATCAGGATCAGCGCCAGCGCCACCTCGCTGACCACCAGCAGCCGCCGGGCCAGCCCCCCTCGGGCGCCGCCGGTCGAGCGGGTCGTCCCCTCCTGGAGCGGCTCGCGCAGATTGGAGCGCACCGCCTGGAGCGCCGGCATCAGGCCGAACAGCAGGCCGGCCGCCAGCGAGAGGGCGAACGTGAAAGCCATCACCCGGGCGTCGATCCCCAGCGGCGGCAGCGCGGCCGTGCCCGCGGGACCGAGAGCGTCGGCCGGGCTGAGGGCCACCAGCGGCTTGAGGATCCAGAACCCGACCAGCAGCCCGGCGGCCCCGCCTGTCATCGCCAGCACCAGGCTCTCCATTATGAGCTGGCCGAAGATCCGGGAGGTCCCGGCGCCGAGGGCCGTGCGCACGGCGATCTCCCGCCGCCGCGCCGCCGCCCGCGCGAGCTGCAGATTGGCCACGTTCACGCAGGCGATCAGCAGCACGCATCCCACCGCCCCCAGCAGCACCAGCAGCGCCGGGCGCAGGCGGCCGTAGAGGCGCTCCCGCAGCGAGACCGCCGCGAAGCTCTCGGTCTCCCCCATCATGTCGGGATAGGCCTTGCGGTACCGCTCGGTGACGACCTTCATCGCCGACTCCGCCTGCTCCAGGCTCACGCCGTCCTTCAACCGCGCCGTGATCTCCAGGTAATTGGCCTTCTCCTGGCTCGCGGGATCGATCTCCGCGGGCGTCCACAGCTCGGCCGTGGCGGGATACCGGAACGACGCGGGCGCCACGCCCACGATCCTGTAGCCCTCGCCGTTGAGCGTCACGACCTGGTTGAGGATCGAGCGTTCGCCGCCGAAGCGCCGCTTCCAGAGGTCATGGCTCAGGATCGCCACCTTGGGCGCGCCGGGGCGGTCCTCCTCCGGCGCGAAGTCGCGGCCCAGCGCGGGCTGGACGCCGAAGACGCGGAAGAATTCATGGCTCACCCGCGATCCGGTGATGCGTTCGGGAGCTCCCTCGCCCGTGATGTTGAACCCGGAGCCGAGCGTGTCGTAGGCGGCGACGCCCTCGAAAACGTCGTTGTGATCGCGGCAGTAGAGGAACTTGGGGATCGCCACCATCGGGCTCTGCCCCTCGCGGAATTGGCGCTGGAGCTGCACCAGCTCCTCCGGCTCCGCGAACGGCAGCGGCCGCAGCAGCACCCCGCTGACGACACTGAAGATGGCGGTGTTGGCCCCGATCCCCAGGGCCAGGGTGAGAACAGCAACGATCGTGAAGCCCGGCGTCCGCAGCAGGACCCGGGCGGCGTATCGGATGTTTTGAAGAGGATTCATGACGGTCCCTCCGGCTCTGGTGAGCCCTACGAGGGACCGCGGGATTCGGTTTCGCCCGGTCGTTGGCCGTAGCCGGCTGAATTGCCGGCTAACAGATGCAATGCGTGCAGTTGTCTTGCTGGTGGCAATCGATGATGGGGTTGTCAGGGCTGAACTGACATTGGCTGAGGTCCCCCTTGTCCAACGCCTGCCCCACGCCGAAATTCGAGGTGCCGGGCAGGTAGGTATCCGGCGTGAGGTCGCCGTCTGTGTCGACGAGGAGGAAACCGTTGTATTTCGCCGCCGTCGGCGTCGGCTGGCTCGCCCACTTCTGGTTCGGAAGCGGCGGGAAGCGGATGATCTTGCTGATCTCCAGAGGCTCGGCCGCAGGCTTTCCTATCGGAGTAAAGGAGATCTTTACATTGACGTGGATCGGGGCGAAGAACCGACCGCCGGCGGCGCTCTCGCGGACGATCCGCATGCGGGTGACCGGCTGCTCGCCGTCCAGGGCCACCTTCGCCGTGAACAGACCGCAGGCGGTCTTGACGGGAGCAATGCTCTCGAAGTTGAGCGAGCGGACCTGGATACGCGTGAAGGCTACGCCCTTCTTGTTGAAGGTGGCATCGTCCAGCCGCTGGACGATCGTGTCCGTCAGTCCCAGCGCGCCGGGAACGTTGGTGGCGACCGGCACGCCCTTGAAGGCGATTCGGCCGGTGAAGGGCTCCGACTTGTGGCAGAAGAACCCGGCGGGGATGGCGGTCTCCGAAAAGTCGGCGTATGTGGCACCGTTACCCACGGTACGCCAGAGATCGACACCGTTGTAGATGACGCGATCCGCGGCTGACACCGGGATGGCGGCGAACAGGGCCAGGACGATGATCCAGACTGACAGTTTTCTCATTCGCTCTCTCCTCTTGACTGTCAATGGTCGGGTGCACGTCAGAATGCTCTTAAAAGTAGGGGTGCGGCTGGAAATCACGAACGAGCTTGTAAAGCGCGTTTAGATCCTTTACAGATCCTCGCCGTTCCCGGTCTGCTACGCTCCCCGCACCATGAAACGCCAGGCTTTGCTTGCGATCCCTTTCCTGATCTCCACCGCCGCCGCGCTCGCCGCCGAGCCGCCGGCCCGGGACTTCCCCGCTCTCGGCCGCGAGATCGTCGGGCTGGTCAAGGAACGCTTCTACGATCCAGGGAAAGCGGAACGCTGGGTGGCGGCGAACGCGGACTACGCCGCGGGAATCCGTGACGCGGAGACCTTCCGCCGCGAGACCCGGCGGCGGCTGGCCGAGCTTCAGGCTTCCCATACCGAGTACTACGGTCAGGACGATCCCGGACATCGCGATCTGCTGTCGATCTTCGAGCCGGTCCTTAAAAGGTCAGCGAAGGGAGAGAGCCTCGGGGTCGGCTTCGTCGAACAGGACGGCGGCTGGTTCGTGGCCCGCGTCTTCGCGGGTGGTCCGGCCGAAGCCGCGGGGCTGCGGCGGGGGGATCGCGTCGTCTCCGCGGACGGCGCGCCGTTCCATCCCGTGCTCTCCCTTCGGGATAAAGCCGGGCGTCCCGTGGCCCTCGAAATCCAGAGCCGTAAAGACGGTCCGCTTCGCACCCTCTCCGTTACGCCGCGGATCACCGATCCCAAGGAGGAATGGCTGGAGGCGCAGAAGGCGGGCAGCCGCGTCGTGGAGCGCAAGGGCCGGCGCGTAGCCTACGTTCCGATATGGTCCTGCGCCGGGAACCAGTACCAGGAAGCCCTGGCCAAGTCTCTTCAAGGGGATCTCCAGGACGCCGAAGCCCTGGTGATCGATTTCCGGGGCGGCTGGGGCGGCTGCAATCCCACGTTCGTCGCACTGTTCGATCCCGCCGTCCCGGACCTCACGCGGATCGACCGCGACGGCAGCCGGACCGTCTGGAGCGGCGGTTGGCGCAAGCCGGTGGTGGTGCTCGTCGATCAGGGGACGCGGAGCGGCAAGGAGATGGTCTCCCGGGCGCTTCAGAAGAACCGCCGCGCCGTGATCGTGGGCGAACGTTCCGCCGGAGCCGTGCTCGCGGGGCAGATCATCCCGCTCTCGGACGGCTCCCTGCTCTTCCTGGCCGTGCAGGACATCCTCGTGGACGGCGAGCGGCTGGAGGGACCGGGGGTGACGCCGGACGTCCTGGTCCCGCCGGAGTTGCCCTACGCCGAGGGCGGGGACTCCCAGCTCGAACGGGCGCTGGACGTGGCGGCCGGGAACGTCAAAGCTCGCTGAGGAACCGCTCGATCTCCCGCCAGACCTCCGGCCGGCCCAGCAGATCGTTGTGCGCCGTCCGCGCCACCGGCACCCAGCGGGCGGAGCCGCCCAGCACGGAGGCGACCTCCTTGCCCTGCGTTGCCGGGATCAGATCGTCCTGTTCGCCGTGGACGACCAGCGCGGGCACGCGGATCGTCCGCGCCGCGGCGCGGGAGTCGTAGGTCTCCCGCAGCATGGCGTTGACGGCGAACGCGGGGAAGATCTCCTCGGCGACCTCGCGCAGCGTGGTCCACGGCGACATCGCGATCAGGCCCCTCACCTCGTCCGGATGCCGGGCCACCGTCGAGATGGCCAGCGCCGCGCCCAGGGACCAGCCGGCGATCACGACCGGCCGCTCCGGGTATCGTTGCCGCACCCAGGCCAGCGCGGCGTCGCCCGTGGCGTTCAATCCCTCTTCCGAGGGGACGCCGGTGCTGCGGCCGTATCCCGGATAGTCGGAAGCGACGACCGCCACTCCCAGCCGGCCCAGCTCCTCGAACAGGCCGCCCCAGTGGACCGTCGCCAGGTTCTCTCCGTTGCCGTGAAAGAACAGGACGACCGGAGCTTCGGCGCGCAGGTCTTTCGGCGTGTAGGACCACGCGAGCACGCGGTCGCCGGTCGGGAGGTCGAGCCAGACCTCTTCCAGGGGCGGCGGAGGCGGCGAGGGCACCGGCACGGGCGGCGCGGGATAGAGCATCTGGCGGGCGTAGCTTTCGATCATGGAGCGAAGCATAACGAAAGCCAGAATCAGGACAGCAAGGACGACGAGGACGGCAGGGACTTTGGAGCGCAAGGGAACGACTCCTCAGAACTCGCTGCTCGATCCCCCGCCGCCGAAGCTCCCGCCGCCGCCGGAGAACTTCGGCTCTTCGTGGAGCGTCCTGCCCTCGGGAGCGAAGGTGACGGCGGCGGCGCCGGCTTCGAGCCAGAGATGGCGCTCGCGGTCTTCGAACAGCGGCGCCGTCGTGAAGCCTCGCCGCTCCCTGTCCGTGCCCGATTCCAGGTAGCGCCGCAGGACGAAGATCGCCGCGACGAGCAGGGCTCCCGTCCCGAGAAGCACGGCCCAGAGCGGCTCCATTTGGAAATACTGCACGATGGCGACGACGGTCGCGACGCCGGTCCCCAGGCCGACCAGGAGGAAGGGTCTCTTCCGCTTGAGGATCCCGACCGCGAGATAGGCGATCGTCAGCAGGACCATGACCGGTAGCAGGACCCGGCCCGCCAGGGAAACGAACCAGAGGGTCTCGACCGCCGAGGCGCGGTACTCCCACCGGCCGCCGATCTTCTCGACGAGCTCGGTCGCGACCGATCCGAGGTGGATGGCGACGTAGGCGCCCACCAACCCCGCCACGAGGACGCCCAGCCATGAATCCCGGTGCGCGGGCGGCAGGCGTTCCGACTCCGACCACCGCGTCAGCCATGGCGCCAGAGCCAGAGGCAGGAGGAGCCAGATCAGCCGTCCATAGGGCAGGGCCGCGGCGGCTCCCAGCAGCGACGCGGCGGCCGCTCCGGCGTAGATCGGATATCCCCACCGCCAGGCCGCGGTCGACAGGAGCAGCGCGGCGGCGAGGAACAGGATCGGGACGGCGGCCTGATCCTCCAGGCTCAAGGATTCGAACAGGACCCAGCCCACGAATCCGATCAGGCAGATCACCGCCGCCAGGGACAGGGCGGCTTCGATCCCCCCTTCCCTCCTGCGCATCAGCGTGATCAGCATGTCCGTGGCGATGGCGAAGATCACGCCGAAGATCAGCAGGAACGGACCGAAGACCGCGTCATCGTCGAACAGGGCCAGCAGGAAGCCGAATCCGCCTCCCGCGGAGATCAATGTGAACAGGAAGAACAGCACGCGGAACACCTGCCCCACACGGACGCGGTCGTCCGGATAGGCGGCCTCGATCTTCTTGAGGGCGGGCTCGTCGATGGCCCCGGCCTTCTGCCAGGCCCGCGCGGCCTCCCGGATCGCCTCGTTGCGGTCCGCGCGCACGGCCGCGGCGTTCACAGCGGCTCCTTCATCCGGCGTTGCGCCATGACGAGCCCGAAGATCACCAGCAGGGGCGTGGCGAAGAACCAGAAGCAGCCCAGGACGAAATCGTCGATGCCGCCCCCGAACGCCAGCCGGGTCAGCGCCGCGTAGGCTCCCAGGACGCCGAAGGCGAACAGGGGAAAGCGCCGGGTGACATAGGCGCCCGCCGCCAGCGCGCCGCCGGTGAAGAGGAGAGCCATGGTCCAGGCCACCCACCGTTCCTCGCCCATCCCCGAGGCCAGCGCGCCGAGGATCAGCAGCCATCCCAGATGGACCGCCACCGGCTCGAAGCACGCCTTGCGGTCCGTCTTCACCAGGACCAGCCCCAGGACCGCGAAGGCGATGCCGCAACCCAGCATGTTCCAGCGCACCGTGTCCCCGACGCCGCCCAGGAGGGTCGATCCGAAATGGGCCACCGAGACGCCACGCCACGCCGCGAAGGTCGAGAGGGCGAGGGAGAAGACGATCCGGGAGTCGTAGCGGAAGGCGGCCAGAGCCGCGAGGATCGCGACGATGAGCAGGTGCCAGGGCCAGTTGGCCCCCAGCGGCGTGAACCGCATCTCGATGTACGCGAGGTCCGCCGCGGCCAGGAGCACTCCGAGAAGGAGGATGTAGTCGAACGCCAGGTTGGGCGACTTCACTTCCCGCCAGGAGAACGGCGGCGCGGTCCTCTCCACCCAGATCAGGGCCGCCGCCGCGGCGAGGCCGATCGCGGACGCGATGACCGCCGGCCCGATGCGGTCGAGGTTCTCCTGGATCAGCAGGCCGACGCCGCCGGTGACGAGGAGGACCCCCAGGTAGAGCAGCGCCCGCAGCTCCCAGCGGACCGACACGAGCTCTCCGCGCGCCACGCGCAGCAGGTGCGGCGCCTTCTCCGGCGGCAGGGCGCCGGATTCCACCAGCCTGGGAATCGCCTGGGCGACGTCGGGGTTCAAGGAACTCATTATAATCATCCCAGGAGACGCGCCTATGTCCGACCCGGTCTGGTACCTCTTCCACGATGGCGCCCAGCAGGGGCCCCTGCCCCTGGAAGAGTTGCGCGCGCTCGCCGATCAAGGGACACTGAAGCCCGACAGCCTGGTCACCCGCGTCGGAATGGCCGACTGGGTCCCGGCGCGCTCGGTACCCGAGCTGTTTCCGTACGAAACCATGGTCCGCCCTCCTCTCCCCCCCGGCGTCGGTCCCCGGCGCGATTTCCTGGCCCTGGCCCGCGGGCTCGGCGAGCGGCTGCGGCGGAGCGTGGGCGCGGACGACGTGGTCCAGAGCCTCCCCCACCTGCGCCTGGTGCGCGGGCTCCTGGACGGCTTGCGGCGCGGCTTCACCGAGAGAGGCCTCGGCGCCGCCGACCGCGCCGCCCGCCAGGCCGGACACATCGCCTACGTGGGCGCGGCGCTGCTGCTGGTGCTGGCGTTCCTGATCCTGGGGGTGCGCGGCGACAGCTTCCGGATCTTCTTCACCGGCCTTCTCCTGATCGCCCCGGCGGCGGCCGTCCTGCACTACCTGGCGGTGCTCTTCCTCGACGCGGGCGATTCGCTGCTGCGCCGGTCGCACAGCGAGCTCGGCTCCCCCGCCGTCCTCTCGTTCCTGGCCCTGCTCTTCCTGCTCGGCGCGGTGGGTTTCTTCCTGGCGGCGCTCTACGGGATCATCGTCGGCAACAGCCTCGCCACGTTCGGGGTGCGCCTGGGGATCTCCGCCGTGCTCCTCTACGCCTGCGGCATCGCCCTTAACCCGCAGACGGTCAACGTCGACGCCGGCCGGGACCTGACGGCCGGCGAAGAGGCCCTGGGGATCGGCATGTTCCTGGTCAAGCTGCCGGTGCGGCTCGTCCCCTTCCTGTTCGGCGTGGGCTCGGTGGTGGGCGTCTTCGCGGCGTTCTACCTGCTCTATCTCGTCGTGGCGGAGGAGCCCCTCTTCGTGATCGAAGAGGCCTACCGGACCGCCCGCAACGTCCTGGGGGTGGCCCTGCTGCCCTTCGTGATCTACCTGGGGTTCGCCCTCTCGTACCTGGCGGTGGAGCTGCTGAGGGCGATTCTGCGGACGCCGGCGCGGATTGAGGCGTTGCGCCAGGATGTGAATGGGCGTTAGGAAGGACCTAAAGAACATAAACGACCTAAAGGACCCAAAGGACCGCGGCGCCGTCCTTGTCGTCCTTTAGGTCCCTTAGGTCCTTTATGTCCTTTAGGTCCCTTTCCTGCTCACCAGCCAGACCCCCAACAAAATCGCAAAACCACCCGCCAGCGTCGCCGGAAGCACCGGCTCCTCCAGCAGCACCGCCGCCACCGCCACCGTCACCAGCGGCTCCAGATAGAGCATGGCCCCGACCTGGCCCGCCGGCAGGACGCGCAACGCGTCGTACCAGAACACGTAGGCGATCCCGGAGCAGGCGATTCCGAGGAACGCCACGGCGGCCCAGCCGGTCCCGGAGAGGCGCAGGGCGTCCATGGGGCCGGGCCCGAGGAAGAGTTGGATCGCGGTCAGCAGCCAACCGATGGTCATCACCCAGAACATCATCCCGGCCGAGGAGTGCCGGCGGAGGCCGCGGCGGGAGAGCACGGAGAAGACCGCCCAGTTGAGGGCGCTCAGGAGGATCAGGACGTCCCCCGGCGCGCCGAAGCTCCCCGCCGTCACCGCCGACAGGTCCCCCTTGGAGACCACCACCAGCACCCCGAGCGCGGCCACGGCGATGCCCAGCGCGCCCAGCCATCCCAGGCGCTCGCGCAGCACGAGCCAGCCCAGCGCGGCCATGAAGATGGGGGACGACGCCACGATCCACGACGTAGTGCTCGCCTCCGAGGTCACCAGCCCGTTCGATTGCAGCCACTGGTGGAAGGAGATGCCCAGGAAGCCGAGCAGCGTGAAGTAGCCGAAGTCCCGGGCCGACGGCCGGATGAGCTGCCGGCGCTGGACAACCACCGCGCCGAGCACGGCGACGCCCATGGCGAAGCGCAGCCAGACCACGGTCACCGGCGCGATCTCGCCCACGGCGATCTTGGTGGCGATGAACGATCCGCCCCAGACCACCACGGCGAAGAGGGCCTTGGAGATCGGCACCGCCCGGCTCTCCGGGCGCCCGGCGGCGGTCGCGGCGGTTTGCATTTCCATGAGGGGCCCTTTTAGCATGTCTCCGGTTTGTTAGGATGTCCTCATGGCCGAGCCTCAGCGACAGGCGAGCCCGGTGCTCTCCACGGATCTGGAAGATCCGCAGGCGGTCCCCTACTTCCTCTGGGACGAGCCGATGACTGTCCAGGAGCTCCGGGGCCGGCTCGAGACCGCCTCGCATCCCGAGAGAGTTCGCCTGCTCGCCAAGATCCTCCGCGAAGCCCGGGATACGGAAGTCTGGAAGTTCACCACGCTGGGAACCGTCCTCCGGCTCTGGCCCGAGCTGTCCCGGCAACTTGGGCGACGGCGCCGATTCTGGGAGTTCCTTCTCGATGAATGGGACAGGCAGGGACTGATTGAGCGCTCCCAGTCTCCTCGATAGCTTCCAGCGGCAGGACCTGCCTGAAGAGATCCTGATCAACAAGATCTGCACCCTGCTTTCCCGCGCGGAGCTTCGCGATCTCGTCGATGTCCGCGCCCTGGAGCTAGCGGGCTACCCCATCGAACGCTACTTCCAGGCCGCTTGCCAGAAGGACGGAGGGCTGACTCCGGGGCAGTTGGCCTGGGTTCTGTCCGAGGTCAGGATTGGCGACGACGCCGATCCTCCCGGAGGAGTCTCCGTCTCCGATTTGCGGAGCTACCTGCGGGATCTCCAGTCCCGGCTCGCCCGCATGGCGCTTCCGTGAGGACCGCCCCTGTCGGCAAACCCGGCATTTGCTAGTGTAGTGGGTCCTATATTCGGGAACATCTGTTACCCTCATCTGGTATGGAATACTGCCAGGAGGGAAGATGAGGGTAGCGGTTCCGATAGTTCTTTCGGCAGAGGAGAGGGCAGAGCTTGAGCGGCTTGCGCAGGG
>DASVAS010000100.1:0-2613 GCA_036376245.1 Thermoanaerobaculia bacterium
CCGCATGTCTCCCGGGTCAGGCGTCCCGCTCCGCGGGTTATGTCGCATGCTCCGTGATCCTTGCGGCACCTTTAATGGCACGCGCGACGCGCCGGAGGTATCATGACGCAAGTTGAATCCAGCTTGCGGCACCGGAACCGGGGCAAGGAGGAGCGATGGCGTCCGATGTTTCGTTGACCCAGATCGTGACGACCCTGGAGGCGCAGCTTGCGGCACACCAGGAAAAGGAGGCCTTCCACAAAGAGCAGGAGGCGCTGCACCGGCAGCGGCGGGAGGACCACGCCGCGGAGATCGCGACCCTGAGCCGCAAGTTGGAGATGTTCAAGGCGGCCATCAGCGAGGCCGCGGACCTCGCGAGCCGCGGCTTCCCCGTCTCCCCCGCCCCTCCGCTGCCGGACCCGGACGAAGGCGGCAAGATCTCCCTCACCCGGATGGTGACGCGGGTGATCGAGACGAAGGGAAAGGACGAGTCCTTCGGGATCTCCGGCATCACCACCGAGGTCAACCGGCGCTACGGGCCGCGTTTCAGAAAGCCGGTGGACCCGCGGCAGGTCTCCGTCGTGCTCCGCCGGATGCTCCGGGAAGGAAGGCTCCGTCTGGTGCGGAAAGGCGGGCCGTATCGCGCGGCGTCGTACGCGAGGGCGTAGGACCTACCTGCGCCGCACCGCCGTCATCAGGATCTCCACCTTGGCGCCCCTCGGCAATCCCGCCACCGCCACCACGGCCCGGGCGGGCTGGGGATTCGGGAAGTATCCCGCGTAGGTCTGGTTGAACGCTTCGTAGTCGCCGATGTCGGCGAGGTAGACCTGGACCATGGTCACGTCCGCCAGCGAGAACCCCGCCGCTTCCAGGACCGCCCGGCAGTTGTCGAGAGCCCGCCGCGCCTCGGCCTGAAGGCCGCCCGGGACGAGCTGCCGGGTCGCCGGATCGAGGCCGATCTGCCCGGCGAGGTAGAGCGTGTCCCCCGCCAGGATCGCCTGCGAGTAGGTGGCGAGGGCGGCCGGCGCCTTGTCCGATGAGATGGCCCGGCGCTCGGTCGGCGGGACGGGGACTTCCCGGACGCTGACGCAGGCGGTCAGGGAGACGGCGAGAATCAGTACTGAAGTCTTCATCCCGGCAACCCCTTCTCCGCGATCTCCTCCATCACCTCCGCGAAGCGATCGATCTCCTGCACCGTCGTGTAGACGCTCGGGGTCACGCGTAGCCCCCGGAACTCGGGGTGGACGATCGGGGTGACCAGGATGCGGTATCTCGACCAGAGGTGCTCGGCGATCTTCACGGGATCGACGTCCAGGATCTCCACCGTGGCGAGGCCGCAGGACTTCCCCGGCTTCAGGCTGGTGTGGAGACGGACGCGGTCGTTCCGCAGCAGGCGCGTGGCCCAGCGGTCCCTCAGATAGCGGAGACGCTCTTCCTTCCGCTTCGGGCCGATCCCCTCGTGGAAGGTCAGGGCCTCGGCGATGGCCAGGTTCTGGGCCGACGGGTGCGTGCCGATCTCCTCGTATTTGCGGATGTCCCCATCCAGCGAGGCGGGCGCGGCCATCAGGGGCCAGAGGCCGCGGATCTTGTCGCGCTTGACGAAGAGCATGCCCGTGCCGTGCGGCGCGAAGAGCCACTTGTGGAGGCTGGTGGCGTAGTAGTCGCACCCGAGGTCGGCGTGGGTGAAGTCGAAGTGGGCGAAGGAATGGGCGCCGTCCACGATCACCGGGATGCCCCGCTCCCTCCCCAGCTCCACCACCCGCTTCACCGGCAGGATCTGGCCGGTGAGGTTGATCACGTGCGAGACCAGGATCAGCTTGGTCTTCGGCGTTATGTTCTGCCGGAAGCGCTCTACCACCTCGTCGTCGTCCTCGGCCGGGACCGGGATCGAGAACTGCTTGAGGACGATCCCCTCGCGGCGGGCGCGCTGCTCGAAGGTGGCGATCATGCGCGGGTAGTCCTGAGTGGTGGTCAGAACCTCGTCGCCGCGCTGGAGGTCGAAGCCGAACTGGCAGGTCTGCAGGCCCTCGGAGGCGTTCCTGGTGATGGCGATCTCCTCCGGATCGCAGCCGAAGGCCCGGGCCAGTCGCTTGCGCGTGCCCTCCTTCTGCGGCTCGAGGATCTGCCAGAGGGCATAGGGCGGCGGCGCCGTGTTCGAGTAGTCCAGGTGGCGCTTCATCGCTTCCTGGACGATCGCCGGCGACGGGCTCACCCCGCCGTTGTTCAGGTTCACGATGCTCCGGTCCACCGTGAACGCCTGCTGGACCTCGAACCAGAAGCGCTCGTCCTCCGGAGACAGATCGGCGACGGCGGCGAGCGCCGCCCGGGACCGGAAGGGATTGAGCACCGCGGCGGCCCCGATCGCGGCGGCACCCATCAACTCTCGGCGGCTGTACATGGAACGAATCCTAACGCCAATCCTCCCCTCACGAGGTGAGGGGGCTTTACAGCCCGCGGGGACTTCCCGGACCCTCCCCCTCACAATGTTAGGGGAGAAGCCGGAAACATGGCACGCACTTCGCTCGACCTGATGCACGGGACCGTTGCGGTCCTGATCCTGAAGACGCTCTCCTGGGGTCCGATGCACGGCTACGACATCTCGCGCACCATCCGACAGCGCAGCGAAGGGGCCCT
>DASVAS010000004.1:0-181698 GCA_036376245.1 Thermoanaerobaculia bacterium
TTCCATGACATCGAGGTGGTCACAATCTGTGACCACCTCCGGCAGGGGGCAACTTCCCGCTCCCTGCCGCGTATCAAGGGGGAAGCCGGGCGTGACGATCGTCCCGGCTTCCGCTATCCTGAAGTAGTTCATCTCAGCCCGATACTCAACCCAACCGAGGAGGATGGAATGATCCGGAAGACCTTTGTCTGGCTGCTCGTTGCCGGCTTCGTGGGCGTCGCGGCTTCGGCGCAGACCGCGGACGAGCTGATCGAGAAGAACCTGCAGGCGACGGGCGGCAAGGAGAAGATCGAAGCCGTCAAGTCGATCCGTATGACCGGGAAGATGGTGATCCCGCAGGGGATGGAGATCCCCGTGACCGTCGAGTTCAAGGATCCCGACAAGCTCCGCTCCGAGGCCACGCTCCAGGGCATGACCATGGTGCAGGCCTTCGACGGCAAGAGCGGCTGGAAGATCGAGCCCTTTATGGGCAAGAAGGACCCGGAGCCGATGTCCGAGGAGGAGATCAAGCAGGCCCGGGAGCAGCTCGACTCCATGGCTCCTCTCTCCAAGTACAAGGAGAAGGGCCACACGTTCGAGTACGTGGGCAAGGAGGAGCTCGAGGGCACTCCGGTCTACAAGCTCAAGCTGACGCGCAAGAACGGCGACATCGCCTACGTCTACCTGGACACCGAGAGCTATCTGATGGTCAAGATGTCCGGCAAGACCAAGGTCCAGGACCAGGAGATGGAGAGCGAGTCCGCCATGGGCGACTACAAGGCCGTGGACGGCATCCTCTACCCGCACTCCATCGAGACGCAGCTCAAGGGCATGCCGGGCAAGATGGTGATGAGCTTCTCGAAGATCGAGATCAACCCCGCTATCGAGGACTCCCGTTTCGCCATGCCCGCCGCCACCAAGAAGGAAGAGGCGGCGCCTCCCAAGCAGTGAGAATTCTCGGAAGAGACGGCCGACGCGCCGTCTCTTCCAACTTCCTGATTTCGACAAGGGGATGAGAATGCGCAGATCCAGGATGATCCTTTATCTCGCGGCCGCCGGGCTCTCGCTGACAGCCGGAGCGGCGCGGGCCGCCGAGGTGGAGATCGACTCGAACACCTTCGGAGGGCTGGAGGCCCGTTCCATCGGGCCGGCCACCATGAGCGGGCGCATCGCCGCCATCCAGGCGGTGGCGGAAGACCCGCTGACCATCTACGTGGGCTCGGCGAGCGGCGGCGTCTGGAAAACCATCGACGGCGGCGTAGCCTGGAAGCCTGTCTTCGACGACCACACGCAGTCCATCGGCGCCATCGCCATCGATCCCCGCAACCCGAAGAACGTCTGGGTGGGGACCGGCGAGTCCTGGACGCGCAACAGCACCTCCGTCGGCGACGGCCTCTACAAGTCGACCGACGGCGGCGACACCTGGCAGCGGGTGGGCCTCGAGAATTCCGAGCGCATCGCCGGCGTCCTGGTGCACCCCGGCAACGGCGACACGGTGTGGGCCTGCGCCACCGGGCACCTCTGGGACAGCCATGAGGAGCGGGGCGTCTACAAGACCACCGACGGCGGCAAGACCTGGAAGCGGACGCTCTACGTGGACGCGGACACCGGCTGCTCCGACCTGGCGATCGATCCTCAGGATCCGTCGATCCTGTACGCCGGCATGTGGCAGTTCCGCCGCAGCCCGTGGTCGTTCCACTCCGGCGGCAAGGGGAGCGGGCTCTTCAAGTCGACGGACGGAGGCGAGACCTGGCGCCCCCTGAAGAGCGGCCTGCCGGCCGGCGACAAGGGGCGGGTGGCGGTGGCGGTGGCGCCGTCGCGGCCCAGCGTGGTCTACGCGCTGGTGGAGGCGGAGAAGACGGCGCTCTACCGCTCGGACGACGTAGGCGAGAGCTGGCGGGAGATGAACTCCTCGTTCAACATCCAGGCGCGCCCGTTCTACTTCTCCCACCTGGCGGTGGACCCGGCGGATTTCAACCGCGTCTACAAGCCGGGCCTGTCCCTGACTTTCAGCGCCGACGGCGGCAAGAGCTTCACCTCCGCCTTCGGTCTCGACAGCTTCGCGGCGGGCGTCCACAGCGACCATCACGCGCTGTGGATCAATCCGAAGAACCCGTACGAGATGGTGCTCGGCACGGACGGCGGCGTCTACGTCTCCCACGACCGCGCGCGCCACTGGCGCTTCGTCCGGGCGCTGCCGGTGTCTCAGTTCTACCATGTCAGCTACGACATGCGGCGGCCCTACCGGGTCTACGGCGGCCTGCAGGATAACGGCTCATGGTCCGGCCCCTCGGCGGCCATCGGCACTATCCAGAACCGCGACTGGTTCAACGTCGGCGGCGGCGACGGCTTCTACGTCTTCGTCGATCCCACCGACCCCGACCTCCTTTTCTCCGAGTACCAGGGCGGCGAGGTGACGCGCCGGCGCATCTCCACGGGCGAGACCAAGGAGATCAAGCCGGTGCCGCTGGCGGGCGATCCGCCCTACCGCTTCAACTGGAACACGCCGATCCACATGAGCCCCAACGAGCCGGGAACGATCTACATCGGCTCGCAGTTCCTGTTCCGCTCGCGGGACCGGGGGGACTCCTGGGAGCGCATCTCCCCGGATCTCACCACCAACGACCCGAAGAAGCAGCAGCAGCGGCAGTCGGGAGGCCTGAGCATCGACAACTCGTCGGCCGAGAACCACACGACGATCTTCGCCATCAGCGAGTCGCCGAAGAACGGCAAGGTGATCTGGGCGGGGACGGACGACGGCAACCTGCAGTTGACACGCGACGGCGGCGCCACCTGGACCAACGTGGCGGGCAACGTCACGGGCCTGCCCAAGGGGACGTGGGTCTCCTCGGTCGAGGCCGGCCGCCATGACGAAGGGACGGCGTTCGCCACCTTCGACGGCCATATGACGGGCGACATGAAGACGTACGTCTACCGGACGACCGATTTCGGCAAGACCTGGACGCCGCTGATGACTCCCGCCCTCTCCGGCTACGCCCACGTGGTGCGGCAGGACCTGGAGAACCCGGACCTGCTCTTCCTCGGCACCGAGATGGGGTTGTTCGTATCGGTGGACGGCGGCGCCCGCTGGGCCCGTTTCACGGGCAAGCTGCCCAAGGTGGCGGTGCGCGACCTGGCGATCCACTCGCGGGACGCCGATCTGATCGTCGCGACGCACGGCCGGGGCGTCTACATCCTGGACGACATCACGCCGTTGCGGAAGCTGCGCCGCGAGGATCTGGAGAACGACCTGGTGCCGCTGCCGTCGCGCCAGGCCGTGATGACGATCCCCGCGGGGTTGCAGGAGTTCGGGGGGGACGACGAGTACGTGGCGTTCAATCCCGAAGAGGCCGCCACCATCACCTATTACCTGAAGAAGCGGCACATCGTCGGCGACTTCAAGGTGGAGGTCTTCGACGCCCAGGGCAAGCTCATCTCGAGCCTGCCGGCGGGCAAGCGCCGGGGCATCAACCGCGTCCAGTGGCCGATGCGCCTCGCGCCGCCCAAGCTGCCGCCCGCCAACTCCCTGGTGGTCGGCTCGATGTTCACGATGCTCGGCCCCCGGGTGCTCCCCGGCGCCTACACCGTCAAGCTCACCCAGGGTGAGAAGACCTACTCCACACAGGTGGAGCTGGTGCCGGACCCCCGGGCCACCCACTCGGAAGAGGACCGCCGGCTGCAGCACGAGACGGCGATGGCCCTCTACGCCATGCTCGGCCGCCTCACCTATGTCGCCGAGACCGTGGAGAGCCTGGAGACGGCCGCCTCCCAGCGGGCGGAGAGCCTGCCCAAGGGGGACCGCCTGCGCCGCCAGCTCGAATCCCTGCGCGGCGAGCTCGGGACCTTCCGGGCCACGCTGGTCGCCACCGGTCCGGGCGGCTGGCTCTCCGGCGACGAGCAGCTGCGGGAGAACATGGCCAAGCTGTACGGCTCGGTCAACGGCTACGACGGCCGGCCGTCGAAGTCGCAGCTCGACCAGATGAAGTTCCTGGGCGGCGAGCTGGAGAAGGCCGAGGCGCGGCTGGAGGAGCTCCAAAGCGGCGGAGTGGCGGCGGCCAACCGCGAGCTCGAGAAGCGGAAGCTGGAGCCGCTGAAGGCGAAGAGCCGCGAGGAGTGGGAGAAGGAGGAGGGCAAGCGGGCCGCCGTCCTGCCCCTCTTCTTCCCGAATCCGCTCCTGGGCTTCTGAGGGCTGAAAACCGAGACAAAAGAAAACGGGAGGGGCTAAAAAGCTCCCTCCCGTCTTCAGGTCGAGCTGAAGGCCGGCGAACGGCTCAGGCCAAGCCCTGGCGGCGCTCTTCCAGCAGCTTGCGCATGATCTTCTTGCGGGCCTGAACGGCCTTGCGCTTACGCTTCACAGAGGGCTTCTCAAAGTGCTGGCGCTTGCGCAGCTCGGTCAGAATCCCAGACTTCTCGACCTTGCGCTTGAAACGCCGCAACGCGTTCTCGAAGCTCTCTTCCTCGCGCACGTGCACAACGGGCATCCGAATCTCACCTTCCCTTCTTTGCTCTGATGGTCCCCGGAGGGGACAGGGAACCAAATTTCGCTCAAAGAGCGGCGAAAGTCAAGTCGAGCTGCGGCTGCGGGACGGGGCAGGGGTGGGGGCCGGCGGGGGCTGGCGCGGCCGGCGGGGCTCGGGCGGCGCGGCTCCCCCGGCCGCTCCTCCCGGCTGCAGGGCGTCGAAGTCGTGGAGGTAGACGATGAAGCGGTCGCCCTCCTGGCGGAACCAGACTGCGGCGGCCGAGCCGCGGGCGTCCTTGGGGTAGAACCAGCCGGCGACGCCCCGCTCCGGCCAGGTGCGCACGTTGTGGAGGTTGGGCTGGCCGAGCAGCCTGCGGACCTCCTCCTGGTCCATCCCCTCCCGCACCCGCGAGAAGGTCTGCCGGGTCATGTAGCGCCGGGCTTCGGCGCGGGCGAGCTCCTCGCGCAGGCGCGGATTGTCCGGGTCGACCGCCAGGGCCTCCCGGTAGATGTCGATGGCGCGCTGGTAGTCGCCGCCGCGCTCGATGAACTCGCGGGCGAGGCGGATCTCCTCGTCGCTGCGCATGCGGATGGCGGCCTGCTGGCGGGGGGTGAGGGGCTCGTCCTGGACGGGCGGATCGGCGTTGATGTGCTCGACGAGGCGGCGGTAGAACTCCCGGGAGAGGGCCTCGGTCTCCTGCGCGAAGGCCTCGTCAGCCTTGCCGCCGGCCAGGCGGGCCCGGCGTTCGTCGAGGGTCTGGCGGGTCTGCTGCAGCCACGCCCATTCCGCTTCCGAGGCCGAGCCGCGGCGGACCGTCTGGCCATCGCCTGACTCGGGGCCGCACGCCGCCCATAGGCCGCCGAAGCAGAGGAGGACGCTCAGGAGCGCCGCTGGCCGTGGAAACATCACCGGTCTCATACTGCGCGGCCGGACGGTAGCACAGGGCCGGGGGGCGGACAAGGCGGACCGCCTAAGCCCTTGTTCCACAAAGTTTTTCGCGGGCCTTTCGCTTGACACTCCCCGGCGCGTACAGAATAATCGTCTCTCTTCAGTCGGTATGGACGCACAGAGGACGGGCCGTGGAGAGCTAGGGATGTCCCTTTCGGAACGAATCCAACAGTTGAACCGGGAGATCGGCGCCACGGTCGAGCGGGCGCTCGCCGAGTTGCGCCAGGAAGTCGGGCAGCGGCTGCGCGCCAGCAACGAGGAGGTCCAGCGCCGCCTGGACGAGCTCGTCCCCACGCTGCCCGATTCCTACTTGTCCCATGAAGACCTGCTGCCCGCCGCCGAGCGCGAGCTGGGCCCAGGCACGCGCCGCGACGCGCTGCGCGATCTGCGCGACGCCGTCGCGGTCATCGACCGCGCCCGTTCGCAGGCCGACATTCTCAATGCTTTGCTGCGGGAGTCCCTCCGCTACGCCGCGCGGGCGGCGGTGCTGCTGAACCGCGGCAACGAGCTGCGCGGCTGGGGGAGCCAGGGCTTCGGCGACGCCGAGGCCGCCGTCCGCGAGCTGGCGCTGGACGCTTCCCGGGGCGCCTGGAGCCGCCTGGCCCAGGGCGAGGGCGCGCTGCGCCTCTCGGCGTCCGAATGCGCCGACCTGTGCAGCCGCCTCGAAAGTCCGCTTCCCCAAGGCGGCGCCGTCATTCCCGTGATCCTGCGCGACCGCGTCGCCGCCGGCCTCTACGCCGACCGGCTGGACGACGGCGATCTCTCCGTCGAAGCCCTGCAGGTGCTGGCCTACGCGGCGGCCCAGGCCATCGAGACGCTCCCCTTCCGCGAGCGTCCGTTCACGTCGACGCTGGTCCTCCTGGACGGCGACGCGCCGGTGGCCGATCCGCAGCCCGAGCCCCGGGTCGTCAGCGCTCCGGCCCCGCCGCCGGCGGCCGTCGCGGCTCCCGAGCCCGAGGTCGAAGACGTCCAGGAAGTCGAAGTGGAGGCCGAGCCCGAGCCCGCTCCGGTCGCCGAGCCCGCGCCCTGGTCCATGCAGGAGGAGCCGGCGGCCGCCCCGGCGCCGGAGAGCGCGGTGACGACCCAGAGCTGGGCCCTTCCCTCCTACGAGGAGGAGCCGGCCGCCGCGCCCGCTTCCGGTGAGCTGGGGACGCAGAGCACGCCGGTCGCCGCCATGGAGGAGGAGGTCCCCGGATACCCCCGTTCCGTGGAGCCGGAGCCCGCCGGCGCCTTCCAGAGCGCCAGCCCGGAAGCGACCGTGCTGCTCCCGCGCTCCGCCCTGGTTTCCGAGCCCGAGCCGCCGGCGCCTCCGCCGCTGCGGCCGGTGCCCGCTCCCGAGCCCGCCGGAGCCTTCGGCGGCGCCTCGTCGCTCGGCGCGGCGTCGGGCACCCCCGAGGTGCGCCCGCCGAGCGGCGTCGACGGGCCGGGCTGGGCCTTCGCGACCACCCGGGTCCCGGTGGCTCCCAACACCGAGTCGCTGCATGAGGAAGCCCGCCGCCTCGCCAGGCTTCTGGTCAGCGAGATCAAGCTTTACAATGAGGAGCAGGTCGAGGAAGGACGGCGCAACCGCGACATCTATGAGCGGCTGAAGGAAGACATCGATCGTTCTCGTCAGATGTATGACGAGCGTGTCGATCCGCAGGTCCTTCGCTCGACGGACTACTTCTACCAGGAGCTGGTGCGCATCCTGGCCGCCGGAGATTCGAAAGCTCTGGGCATCTGAAGCGCGCCAGCTCGCGTCGAAACGTTCCGGGAGCTCATCCCCCGGAGCGGCAGTTGGAGTTTTTGTGAGACGTAGAAAGCTGATCCGGTACCGCGCCGCGCTCGTCCTGCTGGTCCCCCTGATCCTGGGCGCCACCACCTCGCCGCCCGCCCGTTCCACCGCCGCCTCGGCGGGTTCCTTCCCCGGCCACTCCGACCGCGCCTCCCTGGCCTACGCCGAGGCGGCCGGCGCGGCGCGTCGAAAGGACTGCGCCACCGCCTACAAGGCCCTCCAGCCGGTGCTGGCGGGCAAGGGCTCGGAGGCCTCGTTCGCCCAGGTCCTGCTCGGGCTCTATGCCCATTCCTGCGGACAGACCGGCTACGCCGAGGAACGCCTGTTCGCCGCCGTCGATCCCGACGGCGAGCTCGAGGACTGGCGTCTCTACACCCTCGGCGGCGTGGCCGCGGTCCAGGGGCACTTCGCCCTCGCCCAGGCGTCCCTGGCGAAGCTGCTGGGCGACTACCCGGGCTCGGTGCTGCGTCCCCTCGCCCTGCTGCGGGCGGCGCGCCTCTCCTGGGAACGCGGCGACGCCGGCCGCGCGCTGGAGCTGATCCAGGCCGCGCGCAGCGAGGAGCTGCCCGCCGCCGAGGCCATGGAGCTGGAGACGCTCGCCTGGGAGATCGGCACCAGCCGGGGCAACGCGGACGTGCGCGCGGAAGCGGCCCGCCGGCTGCTGGTCAGCTTCCCCTCCAGGGCGGCCGAGCTGCAGGTGGTCGAGGTTTTCCGCGACGGGCGCGGCGGACCGGCCCTTGACTGGGCGAGCGTCCTCACCGCCGACCAGCTCCAGCGCCGGGCGCAGTCGCTCCTCGATATGAAGCTGGCGCCCAGCGCGCTGACGACCCTCGACGCCGTGTCCCTCGGCGAGCGCGACCTCGACTGGTACCTGCTGAAGGCCCGCGCCCTCACGGCCGCGGACCGCGGCACCGAGGCCCTGGAGCTGCTCGCCGGCAAGGAGGCTTCCCAGCCCCGGCAGGCGGCCGCCCTGGCCTGGGAGCGGGCCATGGCGGCGGAGGACGCCGCCACCGCCCAGCGCGGCCGGGCCAACCTCGGATCGGCCGAGCGCGAGCGCTTCCGGCTCCTCTCGCAGCAGTACCTCGACAAGGTGGCCCAGATCGGCGCCGATCCCGACCTGGCCGCCAAGGCCCTCAAGTCTCTCTACGGCGACTACCAGCAGGACGAGCTTTTCGACCGCGCGGTCGAGACGCTGCGCCGCCTGCGCCGCGTCGATCCCAGGGACACCACCGGCGCCGCCCATCTCTGGCAGGCCGGCTGGCGCGAGTACGGCAAGGCCAACTACACCGGCGCGATCGGCTACTGGACGGAGCTCTACGCTCTTTATCCGGAGGACTCCAGCGCCCGGCGCGGCCGGTACTGGACGGGGCGCGCCTTCGACGCCCTGGGCGAAAGTGAGCGGGCGCAGCAGATCTACAACGACATCATCCAGTCCGACACCACCGACTTCTACCGCCGCAGCGCCCTCGGCCGCCTGCGCGGCAAGCCGGCCGCTCTGGCCGCGGCCGTCCAGGCGGCGAAGGAGCCCTGGCCCTCCGTGCCGGCCCTGGAGCGGGCGCGGCTGCTCTCCGACCTGGGGCTGGAGGACCTCGCCGCGGCCGAGACCGAGCTGGTCCGCGGCAAGGTCCCGGAGCGCTCGCTGAAGGCCCTGGAGGCGACGATCCTGGCCCGCCGCGGAGACCGCCGCAAGAGCGTCCTGGTGATCCGCGACGCCTTCCCGTCGCTGGGCGGCCCCTTCCAGGCCTCCGTGCCGGACGAGGCCCGCCGGCTCTACTATCCCGTCGAGCACCAGGACACGATCCGCACCTGGGCGGCGCAGAACCGGCTGCCCAACCATCTGGTGATGGGCATCATCCGGCAGGAGAGCGCGTTCGACACCAACGCCCAGAGCTGGGCCGGCGCCCGCGGGCTCATGCAGCTCATGCCGGCCACCGCCCGTGAGCTGGCGGTGAAGAACGGCCTGGTCTATTCGCACGACAAGCTCTCGGACCCCGCCTTCAACGTGCGGCTGGGGACCACCTACTTCCGCCAGGTGTTCAACATGTTCGACGAGAACCTGGAGCTGTCCCTGGCGGGATACAACGGCGGCCCCTACCGCATCAAGCGGCTGTGGAACGAGTCCGGCAACGGCGAGCTCGACCGCTTCCTCGAAGGCCTGGGCATCGAGGAGTCGAAGACCTACGTCAAGCGGATCCTGGTCCTCTCGGACAGCTACCGCCAGCTCTATCCCAACGCCGGATGACCCGGGTGCGCTCTTGATCCGCGGGCGCGCCCGGGCCTTGCTTCTCGGGCTCCCGCTCCTCCTGGCCTCGTGCGGCGCCGAGCGGGCGCCGCACGACGGTCCCATCGTCCTCATCACCTTCGACTCCCTGCGGGCCGACGTGGTCGGCGGCCTCGGCGGCGAGAAGGGGCTGACGCCCAACCTCGACGCCCTGATGAGGCGCTCCGACTGGGCGGGCCGGGCCATCGCGCCTTCGAGCTGGGGGACGCCCTCCATGGCCTCCCTGTTCACCGGCCTCCGGCCCTGGCAGCATCAGGTCATCGAGAGCGGCTCCCGCCTCTCGCCCGCGCTCTTCACCCTGCCCGAGGCGCTGCGGGCCGCCGGCTACGAGACCGCCGGCTTCAGCGGCGAGGCGACGTACTCCCGGGAGTCCGGCTACGATCAGGGGTTCGACGCCCTGGAGGAGCTCGGCAAGGGGACCGGGGCGGCCCGGCGGCTGCGCCGGCTGGGATCGGAGCGGCGGTTCGTCTGGATCCACATCCCCGAGCCGCAGGCGCCCTACTTCCACCGTCCCAAGCTGGCGTCCCGGGTGGAGACCGGGCGGCTGGAGCTGCCCGCCCGCGTGCTGCCGCACCATCTGGCGCCCTTCTTCGATCCCTCCGTGGTCCTGCCGCCGCGCCAGAAGCGGCGGTTCTGGGCCATGTACCGCTTCAACGTGGCCTGGGCCGACGAGCGGCTGGGCCGCCTGCTGGAAGCGCTGCGGGCCAGCGGCCAGTGGGACCGCACGCTCCTCGTCGTCACCTCCACCCACGGCGAGGAGTTCGGCGAGAAGGGGCAGATCCTGAACGGCGGCAACCTGGGCCGGCAGCTCCTGGAGGTGCCGCTCGCCGTCAAGCTGCCGGCCGGCTTCGGCCGCCGCGTCGCCGAGCCGCGGGAGCGGCGCGTGGCCGCGGCACGGGTCTGGGCCACGCTGGTCGAGGCGGCCGGCGGCGAGGCGCCGCCGGCCCAGGCGCCGAGCCTTTTCCGGCGCGGCCCGGCGGCCGTCCTCTCGGAGCTGTACCTGACCAACGGCGCCAACCAGTTCTCGCTCGTCGAGGGGGACGACCAGCTCGTGTGGGAGTCGCGCTTCGCGCCGCCCCAGCCGGAGTACTACCAGGCCCGCCTGGCGCTGCTGGTGCGCGGCAACGCCCGCGTCGCCCGCGCCACGATCTCCGAGCCGCCGCGGGTCATCCTGGACCGGCTGCGGGCGGGGTTCCGGACGGCGCCGCCCCTCACCGGCCGGGAGGCGCCGCGGTTGACGCTGGAGCGCTGGGAAGGCCGGTCGGGGAGCCGCGCCGTCTCCGATCCGAAGCGCGCGGCCGCGCTGGCGCTGCTGCTGGCGCGGACCTGGAACCAGTTCCTGCCGGGGGAGCTGCCGCCGGAAGAGGAAGCTCGTGAGTGGTATACTGCCGAATCGCCCTGAAACGGGGTCTCTCCCGGGTCCATAGCTCAGCGGTGAGAGCATCCGGCTCATAACCGGCTGGTCCCTGGTTCGAATCCAGGTGGACCCACTTCCGCGGGCGTTCCGAGCCAGTCCGAGCCAGGATGAAGAAGCCGTCGGGCGGCGGGCGCCGCGGGGCCTGAGATGGTTTTTTCTTCGGTGAGAGGAGCGGACGTCCTTCGATGAATCAGAACCTCCAACACATCCTGGAGCTCCAGACCACGCTGACGCAGCTCAGGGAAGCCGAACAGCGGCTGCACGGAATCCCCGACTGGATGCGCGAGCTGCACGCCGAGCACACGACGAGAAAGGCCGAGATCGAGACCACCGAAGCCGCCGCCGCCGAAGCGGCGCGGCAGCGCAGACAGGCTGAAGGGGCGGTCCAGGACGCCCAGGAAAAGCTCAAGAAATACCAGCAGCAGATCAACAAGGTCAGCACCCAGCGCGAATACGGCGCCCTCCTGCAGGAGATCGACACCGTCAAGGGACAGATCACCGCGGGGGAGACGCAGGCCCTCTCCGCCCTCGAAGCCAGCGAGAACGCCGAGAAGGAGCTGGAAACCCTGCGCGAGAGCTTCCGCGAGATCGAGGAGCGCTACAAGGCCGAGATGGAGCGCTGGGAGAGCGAGAAGCCCGAGGTGGCCCGGCAGGTGGAGAGCCTGCGCAACCACGTCGGCGACATCCGCCAGCGGCTCCCCCGCAACATCGTCGCCCAGTTCGAGCGCATCCTGGAGCGCTATCCCACCAACGCCGTCGCGCCGGTACGGCTCTTCGAGCGCCCGGGCCGCACCCAGCGCGAATGGCACTGCCTGGCCTGCAACTACCGCGTGCGGCCCCAGACCGTGGTCGAGATCCGCAACGGCGACGGCCTGGTGCAGTGCGACTCCTGTAAGCGCCTCCTCTTCTACGAGGAAGCGGCGGAGGAGCCGGTCTGAACGAGACCATCGCGGAGCGTCTCGGCCAGATCCGTTCCCGTATCGAAAACGCCTGCCGCCGTGCCGGCCGGTCTCCAGGGGACGTCGTCCTGGTCGGCGTCAGCAAGACGCAGCCGGCCTCGGCGGTGGCCGAGGCCTTCCAGGCCGGGCTCCGCGTCTTCGGCGAGAACCGCGTCCAGGAAGGCCTCGCCAAGGGCCGCGAGCTGCCGCCGGAGCTGGAGTGGCACCTCATCGGCCCCCTCCAGTCCAACAAGGTCCGGCAGGCTCTCGACCTCTTCCACACCATCCACTCCATCGACCGCCCGAAGATCGCCGAGGCCGTGGACCACGAGGCAGGAGCCCGCGGCCTGACCATCGCCGGGTTCCTGGAGGTCAACGTCGGGGACGAGGAGAGCAAGCACGGCTTCCCGGCGGCAGGGCTCGCCGAGGCGGTCCGCCCCCTGGCGGGTCTCCGGCACCTGCGTATCCAGGGCTTGATGGCCATCCCGCCCCCGGGCGAGACGCCCGAGGACTCCCGCCGCTGGTTCCGCCGCCTGCGCGAGCTGCGCGACGAGCTGGCCACCCGCCCCGAGTGGCGAGGCTTCCCCGGCTGGCTCTCCATGGGGATGAGCGACGACTTCGAGGTCGCCGTCGAGGAGGGTGCGACCCACGTCCGGGTGGGCACGGCGCTGTTCGGGCCCCGCCGTTGACGCTTTTTGCCAGTGCTCATGCTAAGATGGCTA
Source organism: Thermoanaerobaculia bacterium (assembly GCA_036376245.1). GTDB lineage: Bacteria > Acidobacteriota > Thermoanaerobaculia > Multivoradales > UBA5704 > DATARR01. Next base: position 12,520 of record DASVAS010000004.1, read on the forward strand.
TCCATTTCCGAAGTTGAATCTCGGTCCGGCAGGAGGAGGTCCCCAGGATGGCCATCACCCCGCTTGAAATCCAGAAGATGCGTTTCTCGCAGAAGATGCGGGGATACGACCCGACCGAGGTGGAGGGCTTCCTCGCCCTGATCGCCGAGGAGCTGTCCACCCGCATCGCGCACGCCGAGAAGCTGGAGCGCGAGAACCGCTACTACCGCCAGCGGCTCGAGGAGACCGAGCACCGCGAGCACCAGCTCCAGCAGACGCTGCTGCGGGCCCAGAAGGTCTCCGACGAGATCACCGCCAACGCCCGCCGCGAGGCCGAGCTGACGGTCAAGGAGGCCGAGCTGACGGCCGACAAGATCGTCCAGCAGGCCATCGAGCAGTCCACCCGCTTCGAGGGCAAGATCGCCGAGCTGCGCACCGCCCGCCGGGAGCTGCAGCTCAAGTTCCGGAACACCCTCGACCTCTTCCAGCGCATCCTGGAGGCGGAGATGGAGGACGAGCGCAACACCGCCACCGTCCTCACCCTGCCCCGCAAGCGCCGCGAAGCCGGAGCCTCTTGAGCCCCCTGCCGCCCGGCGCCCGGCGTCTCTTCTCCGGCTATGCCGAGGAGGACCTCACCGTGGAGGGGGGCGGCTCCCTGATCACCGCCCGCCTGTTCGAGGACGGCGACGCGGCCGACCTGGCCTGGCTCGCCGCCGCCGTCCCCGAGGCCGACCTCGCCGACTGGCTCGCCCGCCACGGCGGACGCCAGCTCTCGGTCCGCAGCCGCGCGTTCTGGGAAGTCGTGCTCGGGCGCCAGGCCGGACCGGCCGTCCCCGGAGCCGAAGCCCTGTGGCCGCTCTGACGCTGGCGCACCCCGAGGCGCTCGCCCCCCGCGCCCAGGAGCTGCTCGCGAAGCTCGGCCCCGAGCCCTGGGCCGAGGACTTCTACCTCGCCGGCTCCGCCGCCCTGGCCCTCTACACCGGCCACCGCCCGGTCTCGGATCTCGACCTGATGGGCAACGCCAACCGGCTGACCAGCCCCGAGCGGCGGGACCTGCTCGCCGCGATCCTGGCCCTGGAGCCCGGCACGGAGGTGGAGACCGCCCGCGATGGCTACCTCTACGTCCGGAGCGGCGGCGTGGGCCTGCGCTTCTTCTACTACCCTTACCCCCTGGTCCAGCCCTTCGAGGACTTCGCCGGCCTCGCCGTCGTCTCCGCCGTGGACCTCGGCCTGATGAAGCTGGGCGCCATCATCAGCCGCGCCAGCCGCCGGGACTTCGTGGACCTCTACCTCCTCTGCCGGCGGCTGCCCCTGACCACCCTGCTCGACCTCGCCGAAGACAAGTTCGGCCACGTCCGCGACTTCCCCCTCCAGGCCCTGAAGGGGCTCGCCGACTTCTCGCAGATCGAGGGCGACCCCATGCCGCGCCTCGCCGTCCCCCTGGAGTGGAGCGAGGTCGAGGAGTGGCTGCGCACCCAGGTGCGGGAGCTGGGACGGGCGCGGGTTGGACTTTAGGATATTTTGGATTTTCGATTTTGGATTTTGGAGGGGAAGGCGCAGAATTCCCCTCCCATGGATCTGCTGATCCACAATCTCGCCGAGGTGGCGACCCCTGAAGGCTCCGAGCCGCTCCGTGGCGCGGACCAGCGGAAGGTGCGCCGCGTGCCCGGAGCCGAGGTGGTCTGCCGCGACGGGCGGGTCGCCTTCGTGGGACCGCCCGACGAGCGGCGGCGGCTGTTCGGCGAGCTGCCGGACGCCGAGCGGCTGGACGGCCGGGGCGGCACGCTGATCCCGGGCTTCGTCGATCCCCACACCCACCTCCCCTGGGCCGGCAGCCGCGAGGAGGAGTTCGCGGCGCGGCTGGCGGGCAAGACCTACCAGGAGATCGCGGCGGCGGGCGGCGGCATCCTCTCCACCGTCAAGGCCACGCGCGGAGCGAGCGAGGAGGAGCTGGCCGCCAACGTCCTGCGGCGGATGGACTGGATGCTCGCCTGCGGCACCACCACCGCCGAGGCCAAGAGCGGCTACGGCCTCTCGCGGGACGATGAGCTGAAGCAGCTCCGGGCCATCCAGCGGGCTTCGGCCGGGCATCCGGTGGACCTGGTTCCCACTCTGATGGCCGCCCACGAGATCCCGCCCGAGCACCGCGGGGACCGCCGGCGGTACCTGGACCTGATCTGCGAGGAGATCGTCCCGGCCACCGCCGAGGCGGGGCTCGCCCGCTTCTGCGACGTCTTCTGCGAGGAGGGGGTCTTCTCCGCCGAGGAGTCGCGCCGGGTGCTGGAGGCGGGCGTCCGCCACGGTCTCGCCCCCCGGCTGCACGCCGACGAGTTCGCGGACTCGGGCGGCGCCGAGCTGGCGGCCGAGCTGGGCGCCTTCTCGGCGGACCACCTGATGGCCGTCTCGCCGGCCGGGATCGAGGCGCTGGCCCGCTCCGGTGTCACAGCCGTGCTCCTGCCCGGCACCAGTTTTTTTCTGATGAAGCACCGCTACGCTCCGGCGCGGAAGCTGGTGGAAGCCGGCGTGCCGGTGGCCCTGGCCACCGACTGCAACCCCGGCTCCTCGCACACCGAGTCCATGCCGATGGTGGTGCTGCTGGCGGTCCTGGAGCTGGGGCTCACCATCGAGGAGAGCCTCGCGGCCGCCACCCTGAACTCCGCCTGCAGCCTCGGCCTGGGCGCCGAGGTCGGCTCCATCGAGACCGGCAAGCGGGCGGACCTCGTCCTGCTGGACGCCCCCAACCTCTTCCACCTCGTCTACCACTACGGGGTCAACCCGGTGGCCGCCGTGGTCAAGGGGGGGCGGGTGGTCCGGCGGGCGGTTTGACGTAGAATCGCCGCCATCGAAGGGAACCGAGATTGGGCCGTACATTCCAAAGAGGAGGACCGGCCATGCGTATCAGGATCTCTTCCCGAGCTCTGATCGCGGCCCTGCTGGCCGCCACGGGTTCCTTGACGTTCCTCCCGCCCGCCGAGCCGGGCCAGGAGCCATCCCAGGCCGCCGCTCCCTCCCGGGAGGTCGTCACTCCTTCCGGCCTCAAATACCTCGACCTCAAGATTGGCAAGGGGGAAGAGGCTGTCACCGGCAAGATCGTCGAAGTCCGCTACATCGGCCGTCTGGAAGACGGCACCAAGTTCGATGCCTGCCGCGACAGCGACCTGCCGTTCACCTTCCGACTGGGAGCCGGCGACGCCATCAAGGGGTGGGACGAAGGGCTCGCCGGCATGCGGGTCGGCGGCAAGCGCAAGCTGGTGATCCCCCCCGAGCTGGGATTCGGCAAACAGGGCGTGGGCAGCGTCGTCCCGCCCAACGCGGTCCTGGTCTACGAGTTCGAGCTGCTCGCAGTGCGGTAAGCTCGCCCTCCGAGAGGAGGGTTCAGCATGGCAGAGCAGGAAACCACCACCGCGTCAGGACTCAAGTACACCGACCTGCAGACCGGCGAGGGCGACGAAGCCCGGGCCGGCAAGACGGTCGACGTCCACTACACCGGCTGGCTGGAGAACGGCACCAAGTTCGACTCCAGCCTTGACCGCGGCCGTCCCTTCAGCTTCAGCCTCGGTGCCGGCCAGGTGATCCGCGGCTGGGACGAAGGCGTCGCCGGCATGAAGGTCGGCGGCAAGCGCCGCCTCACCATCCCGGCGAACCTGGGCTACGGCGCCCGGGGAGCGGGCGGCGTCATCCCTCCGAACGCCACGCTGATCTTCGAAGTCGAGCTGCTGGGCGTGCGATAGCGTGCCGAAGCTGACGGTGGCGTGCCGATCCTTGGGACGTCCCGTCGAAGCATAGGATGTCCCGTCGAAGCTTACGACGGCGCTCCGAAGCTTCGGATGGCGCTCCGATCCTTAGGGCGCCTCTTCGAAGCTTCGGACGCCTCTCCGACGCTTAAGATGACGCTCCGATTCTTGGGATGGTCCGCCGATCCCTGGGAGGGCTCTCCCGATCCTTGGGATGCGACGCCGAAGCTTAGGGTGGCGCTCCGATCCTGCGAATGCGACACCGAACCTTCGGATGGCTTGCCGATCCTTGGGATTCTCCTCCGATCCTTGGAAGAGCTCTCCGATCCTTGGGATGCTTCTCCGAAGGATGAAATGGTCCTCCGATCCTTGGGACGGCTCTCCGAAGCTACGGAGAGAAGGAGCTGAGCTGAGGAGTAGAATCCCCTCGTGCTCCGCCGCCTCCTCCGTCTCTTCCTCTTCACGGCGCTCCTGCTGACCGCCGGCGTTGTCGCGTTCCTTCTCTTCGGTCCCCGGCCTTCCAACAACCGCGGCTGGACTCCCGACCAGGAGCGCCTCGCCTGGGCGGAGATCGAGGGGCGCCAGGTGCGGGTCCACAACGTCCGCCACGCGCTCTATCGCTCGGTCAGCGACTACGACGTCGCCTGGGAGGATCGCTCCTATGACCTCGACCGCCTGCGGTCGGCCTGGTTCGTGGTCGAGCCCTTCGGGGACCGGAAGGGGCCGGCCCACACCCTGATGAGCTTCGGGTTTGACGGGGACGACTATCTGGCGATCTCGGTCGAGATCCGGAAGGAGAGAGGCGAGGAGTTCTCGCCCTGGAAGGGGCTGGTCCGCCAGTACGAGATCATGTACGTGATCGGCGACGAGCGGGACCTGATCCAACTGCGGACCAACCACCGCCGCGACCAGGTCTTTCTCTATCCGGTGCGCGCGCCGCGCGAGCGCATCGAGCAGATGTTCGTCGGCATGCTCCGCCGGGCCAATCATCTGCGGGAGAATCCCGAGTTCTACAACACGCTGACGAACACCTGCACGACGAACATCGTCGACCACGTCAACGAGCTGATCCCGGGACGGATCCCCTTCAGCTACAAGGTCCTGCTCCCCGGGTATTCCGACGCGCTGGCCTACGATCTCGGTCTGATCGACACCGGGTTGCCGTTCCCCGAGGCGCGGCGCCATTTCCGGATTGACGATGACGCTCTGGGCCTGGCGGGCCGGCAGGACTTCTCGACGCGGCTCCGGCAAGGACTTTGAGGCATCAGCCGCCCGCGGCCGCCACCCGCGCCGCGGCCTGCCGGACGAGCGCGCGGTAGTAGTCGCGGTCCGCGGCCGACAGCCGGCGAGAGAGATACCAGACATTGGCGAAGGTGCCATCCGGACGTCTGGCCCGGACGTAGCGGGCGATCAGCGTCTCCGTGCCGTCCAGGGAACGGCGGAGGAGCACGTCCCCTCGCGCCAGGGGCGTGGGCACGGTCATCACACCCTCTTGATTGATGTGGAGCGGATAGATCGCGTCCTCGTCGTCCGTTTCATCGAGGGTCAGCAGGCCGATGTCGTCCGACATCCCGAGACCGGTGTAGGGGTTGTCCTGACCCTGGCGGTTCATCTCGAACGAGCGGTCGTCGAGAGTGGGATCGTTGTCCTGAACGTAGTCGTTGAGGTCCCGGGCCAGTGGGATCTGGGCATCGCTCGCGCCTTGCGCCGACATGTGATGGCGGATCGAGTGCAGGCCGTGGAGGAGGACCTCCTGGGAAACCTGGCGGCGGAAGGGGAGGGGGCTGTCGTCGGTGAACTGCCCGGTGGTGGTTGTCTCGTAGTCGAGCCCGAGGGCGCCGATCGTCTCTCCCGCGTCGAGGCCCTGGGTGTTGCGCTCCAACCCCACGAAGCCGCGGACCGTGTTGGTGGTCACCACGGTCGGAGCCTCCGCCGAGCCGATCACCGTGCGGCCATAGAGGTAGCCGCCGACGTCCGAGTTCGGGATGAACTTGCGGATGACGGCGCCCTCCCGCATGTCGTCGTCGAGGACCCCATGCATCTTGGCCAGCGCGGCGGTCTGTTCGGCGGTCAGCGGCGGGCGCAGAGAGCCGTCCGGATTGAGCTCGCCGCTCTCGAAAGACGGATCGGTGACGGTCGTCTGCGCGCTGTGGCCGATCGAGCTTCGGATGGTGGCGATCTCGGTCCGGGTCAGAAAGCAGGTGAGCAGCTTGGCGGGAACGGTGTATTGCCGTTGCTCGGCGGTGGGCAGCGGCTTGCCGCTGACCGGGCACCGGCTCGAATCCCCCGCGTATACGGTGGTGGAGAACGCAACCAGAAGGGAGAAGAGGAATCCCCGGACGGCCGCAGTATTTTTCATAACGTAACAATAGCAGGTCCCGGTCAGCCGGTTAACCTTTCCCACCGGTTCACGTTGAAGAGGTGAAACTCTCCATCTGACCCTCGCGTAGGGAAGCCGCGGAGAGAGGAGGGTGGCGTTTTGCTGACCATCACTGGACTTTCAAAGACATACGGCAACGGTGTGCGCGCCCTCGATCGGGTGGACCTCACGATCGGGCGCGGACTTTTCGGACTCCTGGGCCCCAACGGCGCGGGCAAGTCGACTCTGATGCGCACGATCGCGGCCTTGCAGGAACCGGACGAGGGAGCGATCGTTCTCGACGGCCTCGACATCCTGGCCCAGCCGCAGGAGCTGCGGCGCCGGCTGGGCTATCTGCCGCAGGATTTCGGCGTGTATCCGGGCATCTCGGCGCTGCTCCTGCTCGATCACATCGCGGTGCTGAAAGGCATCGGCGACAAGCGGGCGCGGCGGGAGCAGGTGCACGCGCTTCTCGATCTGACGAACCTCTACGACGTGCGCAACAAGGCGGTCAGCACGTTTTCCGGTGGCATGAAGCAGCGCTTCGGCATCGCCCAGGCGTTGCTGGGTGCGCCGAGTCTGATCATCGTGGACGAGCCGACGGCGGGGCTCGATCCGGAGGAACGCAACCGTTTTCACAACCTGCTCAGCGAGATCGGCGAGAACGCGGTGGTGCTCCTCTCCACGCACATCGTTGAAGACGTGAGCGATCTCTGCCCGCGCATGGCCATTCTGGCCGGCGGGCGCGTCGTGCTCCAGGGAGAGCCGGCCCGCTTGATCGCGGGGCTGAATGGAAAGCTGTGGCGGAAGACAGTGCCGAAGTCCGCCGTCGAGGGTTATCGCGCCTCCCACGACGTGATCGCTACGCGGCTGTTCGGCGGCCAGACGCAGATCCACGTGCTCGCGGACGGGCGCCCGGAAATAGGATTCGAGCCGGTGGCGCCGGATCTCGAGGATGTCTACTTCTCCGTGCTGTCTTCTCTTCCACAACGAGAGGAGAGGATCGCATGTTGAGAGAGATCATCCGTTTCGAGTGGCGGTATCACTCCCGGCAGGTTTCCTTCCTCGCCGCCTCGCTGCTTTTTCTCTTCCTCGGATTCGCACTCAGCGCCACGCGGTTCGGGGCGGACAACGTGGCGATCAACTCGCCCTACCTGGTGATGGAGGCGTTCGGGCTTCTGTCGCTCATCGCGCTCATCGCCGCGAGCGTTTTTACTTCGAACGCGGTGCTTCGCGACGACGAGTACCAGATGAGCGAGATCATCCACACCACGCCCGTCGGCAAGCTCCGCTATGTCCTCGGCCGATTCGGGGGAGCGTTTCTGGCGACTTTGACGACGGTCGTGTTCTCCGGGTTGGGGATGGTCGTCGGAACTCTCATGCCCTGGCTCCCGCCGGAGCGCGTCGCGGCGATGGACGCGCGTCCCTACCTGGCGGCGTTCGCCGTGATCAGCGTTCCGAACGTCCTCTTCGCCACGGCCCTGCTGTTCGCTGTGGCGGTGCTGACGCGCAACGCCATCGCGACCTATTCCGCGTCGGTCGTCCTCTACGTCCTCTACTTCGTCTCCGCCGCGTTGACGAATTCGCCGTTGATGGCCGGTTCGAGACCAGGTGGAGGAGGCGGGACGCTGCCGTCGTTGTTCGATCCGTTCGCTCTGACCAGCTTTTTTGATGTGACCCGCTATTGGACGGCGGCCGAGAAGAACGCCCGCTTCATCCCAATCGAAGGCGTGCTCCTCTTCAACCGGTTGATCTGGATCGCGGCGGCGCTTGGAATCCTGGCGATCGTCTACCGCGGGTTCACGTTCAGGATGCGAAGGGCCGCGATCAAGAAATCACAGGAGGAGACCGCATCCGCGAGCCGTACGTGGAAGGAACTGCCGTCGATCCGTCTCGCCGGGACCTCGTGGCTCGCGGCCTACCGGTCCTGCGCGAAGCTGGAGATCCGTACCTTGATGACGAAGAGCACTCTGCTGCTCCTGCTTCTCGGAATGGGGTGGGCGATCTCCGAGATCTACGGCAGCGTCCTTACGGGGGAATACAGCTCGACGTCCTATCCGGCCACGAGCCTCGTCGTCCGCGCGATTCAGACGCCGGTGACGATCCTCGGCACGATCCTCATCCTCTACTTTGGAGCGGAGCTGTTCTGGCGGGAGCAGCGGTCCCGCATGGCGTCGATCGTGGACAGTACGCCGGTCTCCGGGACGGTGATGATCGCGTCGAAATGGACGGCGCTCGCGGCGCTCCTGGGATCGCTGCTCCTCTCCGGAGCCGTCGCCGGCATGGCCTTGCAAGCATCGAAAGGCTATTTCAATTTTGAACCTGCCCTCTACGTTTCCTTCTTCTATTTCACCGGCGTGCCGTTGCTGCTCTACGCCGCGGCGTCGTTGTTCATCCACGCGTTGAGCCCGGGCAAGTACGCGGGGATGATCTTCTTCGTTCTGTTCATGATCGTTTCGCGCCGGGCCGCCATGTTCGGGCTGGAGCACGACCTGTGGCGCTTCGCCGCCGCGCCCGACGTCCCGTACACGGATCTCAACGGCTTCGGCCAGTACGCGGTTCCGTTCCACTGGTTCATGCTGCACTGGACGGTGCTGGCGCTGCTGCTGGCGATGACCGCGGCCGCGCTCTGGCGGCGCGTCGCCGCACCGTTCAAGGAGCGCCTCCGCCTTCTGGCGCGGCCTGGTATGACAGTGCGAGTGTTGACGATTACATTCGTCGTTACAGGCGCTTGGATCTTCTACAACACCAACGTCGCGAACAGTTACGTCACCACGGACGAGATGTCCGGCTGGAAGGCGGATTACGAGAAGACCTACAAGGATATCGAGATGCTGCCGCGTCCGCGCATCCTCGCGGTCGATGGCCAGGTCGATCTCTATCCCGCTGAGCAGCACTATCGCGTGGCGGGTCTATACACGCTCGTCAACGAGTCTGCGCGTCCGATCCCGAGCGTGTACGTGGCCACGCGCCGCGAGGCAAGGGTGGCCGCATTGTCCATTCCTTCGGCGCGGCTGGCCGTGAAGGATGATCGCTTCGGCATGCGCCGCTTCGATTTCCAGCCGCCGCTGGCCCCCGGCGCCCGCGCGGAGCTCCGTTTCGATCTTTCCTTTGACGGCGGGGGCTTCGCCAGCGGCCAGCAGGACGACGCCGTGGTCGGGAACGGAACGTTCCTGATGAACCTCCGCGCTTTTCCGACGCTCGGCTATCGCGGCAGCTACGCGCTTTCCGATCCGCGCGAGCGCCGCAAGCGAGGCCTGAGTGGCGCCGGCACGGCCACCCTGGGAGACGACGGCACGCATGGCGCGGTCGATACGTCCATGGACGAGTGGGTCGATCTCAGTGTCACGGTGTCCACGGCCGGCGATCAGATCGCTCTTGCGCCGGGAAGCCTCGAGCGTTCCTGGCAAAGCGGTGGACGCCGCTGGTTCCGCTATCGCACCGACTCGCCGATCCTCAATCGCTTCGCCATCGCCTCCGGCCGGTACGCGGTGGCGAAACGGCAGCACGGACCGATCGGAATCGAGCTGTACTACCACCCGGCGCACGCCGCGAACGTCCCGCACATGCTCGACACCGCGGCGGCGTCGCTCGACGTGATGCAGAGCGGTTTCGGGCTCTATCCTCACCGCCAGTTGAGGATCGTCGAGGTCACCTCGTACTTGCCGTGGGCCGGCTACGCGCTGCCCGGGACGATCTACCTCCGCGAGGACAGGGGATTCCTCACCGACGGCCGCGACGAGAACCGGCCCGATCTCGTCGCCCGGCGCGTGGCTCACGAGATCGCGCATCAATGGTTCGGCCATCGCGTCCAGACTCCGAACGTGGAAGGGGCGTCGGTGATCGTCGAGTCGCTGACGAAATATTCGGAGCTGCTGGTGATCGAACGCATGCACGGGCGGGAGCACGCCCGCCGGTTGCTGGCGATTGAGCTGGACCGGTATCTCTCCGGACGCGCGGGAGCGACGTACGCCGAGGTGCCGCTCTACAAAGCCGATAGCCAAGCCTACCTTTTCTACAGCAAGGCGGCGGTCGTGCTCTACGCCATCCGCGACCTTCTCGGGCAGGAGGCCATGGACCGGGCCATCCGCGCGATGATGCAGGAGCGTCGTCCGACGAGCGTCGATCTCGTGCGCCACTTGCGCGCCGCCGCCGGTGCCGGGCAGGGCGCGCTGATCGATCAATGGATGAAGGATATTGTCCTTTACGATCTGCGCGTCGACGCCGCGCAGGCGCACCGACGCGCTGACGGACGCTATGACGTGACCGTTCGCGTCAGCGCGGGCAAGAGCCGCGCGGACGGCAGCGGCAACGAGCACCCCATCGCCTTCGATGAGCCGATCGAGATCGCCGTCGCGGCTGGCGACAAGGTGCTCGACTCCCGCAAGTACGCGTTGCGGCGCGGGATGAACGAGATCAAGGTCACAGTCGACTCTCAGCCGTCGTCTGTGACCGTGGATCCCGGGATCACGCGGATCGACCGGAATCCAGTGGACAATGTGAAGGGGTTCTGAGCGTCGGCCTCTTGCTTGGCGTGCACCACCACACCCGGTTACTGTAGACTTACCTGGTGCGCATCTATCTCGACCTTTGTTGCCTCAAGAGGCCCTTCGACCTTCAGGAGCAACCGATCATCAGGCTTCAGACCGAGGCTGTGCTCAGTATCCTCGGCCTTCCTCCAGACACCGTCGAGTTGCTCCAAAGTCAGGCTCTTCGCCTCGAGAACAGCCTGAATCCAAACCAGGCCCGCCGCGAGGCCGTCGCTCTCTGGCTATCTGAGGCTGTGGAACCCGTGGTCAATGAGACCGATCTGACGGTTCGCATCGACGAGCTTCTCGCAAAGGGTTTTAAGAGCTTCGATGCATTTCACCTCGCATCTGCCGAGCTGTCAGGTGCGGCGGTCTTTCTTACCGTTGACCTTCCGCTTCTCAGACTTGCATCGCGGGTGGCGGGCGAGCTTCGGGTTCCGGTCACCGATCCTGTTCACTTCATCGAGGATATATCCCAATGGAAGCACTGATCATCAACCAGAGTGAGCTGCGGAATCGTGGATTTCGCGCCCTCGCTGAAGCCCTCGGATGGCCTAACGCGGTCCGATTCTTACGCCAGTATGACCCTGGCGCCGGCGACTACACGGAAGAACGGCGAACCCTGCTGCCAGACTGGGATGCGGCTACGTTGGTCCAGAAAGCCAGAGAGCTGCAGAAGCCGCCTGAATCGGGCTCCTGAACCGGGCCCGGGCAGCCGGGGGGACCGTTCCCCCCGGCTCAGCCTTCTTGCCCGCTACTTCTCCGCGTCGTAGATCGGCCGGATATCCACCGGCACGTCGCCGAGACGGGCGATGGCGTTCCGGATCTCCGGCGTGGCCTTGCCCCAGGTATCGAGGAACTTCTTGGTCCCCTCGTAGTCGCCCGCGGCCTGCAGCATCAGCATGTCGTGCAACAGGTCGCGGATGCCGGCCGGAAACTTCTCGGAGACGGCGCGGATGCGGCCGTTGGCGTCGATCTGCAAGGCGCCCTTGGCCAGCAGGTAGTTGAACTGCGCCACTACGCCCTGGCCGTGGGCTTCGTCCACACCGAAGCGGGCGGAACGGAACAGGCCGGCCACGTAGGTGGGCTCCAGCGTGCGCCGCAGCTCCGCCGGCATCTCGCCGCGCTCGATCAGGGCGAGGATGTTGTAGACGCCCATCACGTCCGCCTTGGCTTCTTCAAGAGTCGAGAAGAGGTCCTTCAGCTCCAGCCGCACCTCGGTCTTGCGGCCGTTCACGGTGATGGTGCCCGGACCCAGGCCGTGCGACAGCTCGTGGTGGAGCACCTCGTTGAAGAAGGCGTCGAAGGCCACGTCCTTCACCTGCGCGGGGTCGAGGACCCGCTGGGCGATGGGCAGCAGGATCTGGTCGTACTTCGCCCGCATGACGTTGCGCAGCAGCACCTTCTTCGAGCCCTTGGCTTCGCGCACCCGCTCGTCGTTGGGCAGATTGAAGGCGACGGTCTGCACGCCAGCCCGGGTGTCGCCCGCGGTGTAGACGGTGTCCACCACGCGGATGGGGCTCTCGGTGCCCCGGTTCAGGTTCTTGTGCTCGTCCGGGATCGGCAGGTTGCGCTCCAGCCAGGGGAGCCGCTCCTTGTAGCGCGCCAGGGCCGCGGATTCCTTCGGCACGTCCGCGGTCACGAAGGCCTCGAAAGCGGCCTTGTAGCCGAAGATCTCGTCCTCGTAGGTCTCGTAGGGACCGATGGTGACCTCCACGGGCGCGTCGAGGTCCATCCAGGCCACGTCGCTGGCGTAGTAGTCGTCGCTCTCGAAGGCGTCGGCGCGGAGCTGGAGGAACTTCTTGAGCGAGGCGTTGCTGGTCAGGGCCGCGGCCTCGCGCAGCAGCTTCGCCGCCGGCTGCAGCCACTCGGCGTACTCCTTGGAGTAGGGCACGGCCGTCAGCCCGCCGTCCGGTCCCTTGCGGATCACGGTGAACGTCGAGGTGAAGCGCTCCTTGTCCCCGGGGTGCTTGGCGATCCAGGCCTCGAATTCTTCCTTGGTCATCCCTTCGGGGTAGTAGCCGGCGCCGGGCGGGTGGGTCTTGTCGCCGAGGAAGGGCTTGCGCTCGTCGAGGCGGTCCCAGGGGCCGAAGTTGATGTCGAAGTAGAGGCGGGCGGCTTCGGCGTCCTTGCCCTGGAGGTTCGCGAGGCTCTGGCGCATCTCGGGGTTCCCGGTCCAGGCCTGGCGCAGGAAGATCTCGTTCATGTACCTGGCGGCCTCGACCAGCTTGGCGAGCACCTGGCGGTCCTCCGCCGAGAGCGCGGAGGTGTCCGGCTTCATGGGCGTGGGGGCGAACTGGGCGATTCTCTTCTCGATGTCAGGCACGATGCGCAGCTCCTCCCCGGGATTGTTCGCGGAATTGTTCGCGGCCGGCTCCGCGGCCTGGGTCTCGGTCTTGGCGTCGGTGCACCCGGCCAGGAGGGCCGTAGCGCAGACCAGGGCGGTGAGCCCGGCTATCCTCATGAAGGCCATTCCCTCTCCTTTCGGTTTCGATCCTCCCCATCCCGTCCCTCCCGCCTAGGATGGCACACCGCTCGCATCACGGCCAAGCGGGCGCCCTCCGCTTCTGGACGGGCGTGTGGCAGCGAGGATCGAACATGGCCCAGCGACTCACCCCCTACAAGTCAGGCGTCAACTACTGGCTCCTGGCGGTCGATCCGGACGAGTACAGCTTCCAGGACCTCCGGCGCGACACCCGCACAGTGTGGCGCTACGTGAAGGATTACGCCTCCCTGAATCACCTGCGGGACGTGGAGAGCGACGAGCAGACGCTGATCTTCCACACCGGCACGGAGCTGGCGATCATCGGCGTGGCCCGGTTCATCTCCGATCCCTATCCCGATCCCCAGGGGACCGGCGCGGACGAGCAGGTGGTGGACGTCGTCCCGGAGCGGCTGCTGGAGCGGCCGGTCCGGTTCGCGGAGTTCGAGGATCTCCCCGAGTTGCAGGACTGGGACTTCATCGACAACCCGGACCTGTCCTGCGTTCCGGTGCCGCCGGAGGTCTGGGAGCGGCTCCTCCAGATGGTGGACGCCCCCCTGGTGCACTCCACCCAGGAGTCGCAGGCGTGAGGCGGGCGGCGATCCTTCTGACCCTTCTCGCCCTGGCGTCCCTCCCGGCCGCCGCCCAGGACATCGGCTTCCGCGGCTGGGGTGTGCGCGCCGGCGTGGCGGACGATCCCGATCAGGTCGTTTTCGGAGCCCAATTCAACTTCGGGGAGTTCGTCAGGAATCTCAGGTTCCAGCCGAACGTCGAGGTGGGCTTCGGGGATGACGCGAACATCCTCTCGGCGACGCTGCCGGTCCACTACCGCTACGCCGCCTCCCGCGCGCTGACCCTGTACGGCGGCGGTGGAATCACCGTGGGCCTGATCGACCTGGACGAGGACGCCGGAGGCGACGGGGATTCCGAGTTCGACATCTCGCCCATGCTCGCCGGAGGCCTGGAGTGGCCGCTGGGGCGCAACCGGATGGACCTGGAGCTGAATCTGACGGGCGGCGATTTTCCGGGCGCGAAGCTGGTGGTGGGATGGATGTTCTGAGGACTATTCCCGCACCGCCGCTTTGACCGCCATCTCCAGATAGTCCTCTCCCTCGATGAGGTAGGTCCGCCGGGGCTCGACCGCGAAGATCAGCTCGATCTCCGGCCGCGGATCGTCCTCCTCGATCAATTGCCGCAAGGCCGGCGGCAGGTCCGGGACCGTGTAGACCCAGGATTCCAGCGACAGGGTCTGGCTGTGGACGGCGGGGGGCGCGCCCGGCTTTCCGGGGTTCCAGGTGGGGACCCGCCGCTGGCTGTAGCGCAGCACGGGCGGCGGACCGAGGAGGATCAGCGCGCGTCCACGGTCGGTCAGGCTCCCCCGCGCGCTGCCGTCGGAGTAGAGGCGGTCCGCCGCTTCGACGCGCTCGTAGAAGTCTTTGGAAAACTCGTTGCCGGGCTGGTCGGGATGGGGGTCGCGCCGGAGCCAGAACTGCTCGATGAAGTCCACCACGTCGCGGGTGCTGCGGAGGTTCCGGTACTGCCGCTGCTCCTCCGGCAGCATCAGCCAGCGGGTGGGACCCTCGTCCAGCCCGGCCCCTCCCGCGGGACGGCGCGGCGCGGACTGGCAGGCCAGGGCGAGCCAGGACAGCACGGCCAGGGCGGCGGCGAGACGCCACCGCGCGAAGTTGCTCCCGACTTTTTCCATCCGGCCGCCTTCCTTCAAGGTCCGGCCTCTCTCCGGGCGCGCGGCCCGGGATCAGTTCACGCCGTCTTCCCCGAACGGATCGGGGGTCTCCTCGACGACTCCGAACAACTTCTCGTAGCGCTCCAGGTTGGCGCTCAGAGCCCGCACGATGCGCTTCAGATGGCCCGGGCTGGTGACCACCCGGGCGGTGACGATCCCCTGCGGCGGGACCAGGTTGATGAAGTCGAGGATGAATTCCTCCCGCGTGTGGGTGATCCGCAGGAGGTTGGAGTAACGGCCCTTCAGCTCGTCGTCGGTGATCTTGACGTTGATGCCCGACCCAGGCTCATCCATACAGCTCTCCCTGTCGTGAGTCTGGCGATCCTACCACCGCAAGCCGGAGGTAGACCGCCAGGTCGCCGACGTTGGTCCCGGTGGGGCCGGTCTGGAGCAGGGTGCCGGGGACGGCCGCCAGGGCCGTGCCGGAGTCGTGACGCGCCAGGGCCGCCTCGGGATCGATCCCCGCCCGCCGGACCGCCTCCCAGGTGGCGCCGTCCACGGTGGCCCCGGCGTGGCGGGTCGGTCCGTCCTCGCCGTCGGTGGCCAGGGTGAAGACGAGCTCGTCCGTCCCCCCGGCGATCTCGTGGGCGGCGGCCAGAGCCAGCTCCTGGTTGCGCCCGCCGTGGCCGGCCTTCTCATCCAGGGTGACGGTGGTCTCGCCGCCCAGCACGAGGGCGACCCCGGGGCCGCCCAGGGTGCGGGCGAGGGCGCGCCCCCGTTCCACCAGATCCCGGGCGGCCAGGACGGCCTCCCCGTCGAGCGGGCCGTCCACGGCGTGGAGCCCCCGCCGCCGCGCCTCGGCCACGGCCGCCGAGGCCGCCGTCCGGGCGCTCCCCAGTACGATGGTCTCCACCCGCTCCGCCTCGTCGGCCTGGAACGGACCGGAAGCGATGACGGCCGGGTCGTCCCCGGGCACGTCGGAGAGGAGCAGGACCAGGATGCGGGGGAGCCGGCCGCCCGTCGCGCGCAGGGCGCCCCCTCCCTTGAGCCGGGAGATCTGCTTGCGGACGGCGTTGACTTCGTGGATCGGCAGGCCCGAGGCGAGGAGGCGGCGGTGGGTGGCGATCAGGTCGTCCAGGGTGATCCCCGGGGCCGGCGCCTCGACGCAGGCCGAGGCGCCGCCCGAGATCAGGGCCAGGAGAGGACCGGGCGGGATCTCGGCCAGCCATCGCTCCAGCCGTTCCCCGGCGGCCACGCTCTGGCGGTCGGGGAGGGGATGGCCGCCGGTCTTCTGCTCCCATCCGGGATCGAGGAGGGCCGGCGCGCTGTGGGGCCGGATCAGCAGCCGCTTCGCCCCGGGCTCCAGGGCCTCCCGCGCGCCGCGGGCCAGGGCGGCGGCAGCCTTGCCCAGCGCGACGGCGGAGGTGAACCGCTCCTCCCGCCGGGCCAGCTCCTCGCGGACCAGCCGTTCCGGGTCCACGGCCGCGAGAGCCGCGGCCGTCAGCCGCCGGGCGAGGTCGTGGAGGTCCAAGGGACTATTCCTTCTTCCACTCCACGCCGCCGTCGGCCTCCCACCGGTGCTCCGGGAAATAGACCCCTACGCCGCCGGTCGCGGCGGTGACGGTCAAGGTGAGGGCCTGCTTCTGGTAGTCGTAGGCGACCCCTTCCTTGGAGTGGACCGCCACGTCCACCACGTACTCGCCGGGGGCCAGGCGCAACGCCGGGCAGGTCAGGCGGACCACCGCTTCGCCTTCGAAGCGATCCGACTTGTATCCCGCCAGGTCCGTGTTGGTTCCCCAGACCTCGAACCCCCGGGGGGTCGAGACGGCGACGCCGAAGACGAAGTCCTCCATCAGCCGTTCAGTGCGAGCGTGGATCTCGAAGGTGACAGCGTCCCCGCTTTCCAGGTTGTACCGCTCCTCGCCGCCCACCAGCAGACGGACGGAGACGATCTCGGCCTCGCGCGATCCCCAGCGCAGCTCCGGCGCGACCTCCTCGCCGGCGGCCTCGCGCCGCTCCTTGGCCGCCTGGTGAGCTTCCCCCTCCCGTTCGGCCACCTCCTGGCGGTAGGCGTCGATCACCCGCCGCGGCTCGCCCACCAGACGCTGGACGCCGTTGTCCAGCCAGAGCACCCGGTCGCAGACTCCCTCCACCAGGTCCAGGGAGTGGCTGACCAGCAGCAGGGTCTTGCCCGCCGCCAGCAGCTCCTCCATCCGCCGCAGGCAGCGGTGGGAGAACGCCTCGTCCCCCACGGCCAGGACCTCGTCCACCAGCAGCACGTCCGGATCGGTGTGGACCGCCACGGCGAACCCCAGGCGGACGTACATGCCCGAGGAGTAGTTCTTGACCGGCTCCTCCATGAAGTCGCCCAGCCCGGAGAACTCGACGATCTCCTCGTACTTCTGTTCGATCTGCCGGCGGCTGAGCCCGAGCACGGCGCCGTTGATGAAGACGTTCTCCCGTCCCGAGATCTCGGGGTGGAACCCGGCGCCCAGCTCGATCAGAGCCGCCACCCGGCCGGTCACGGCGATGCGGCCGGAGGTGGGCTTGAGCATCCCGGCCACCAGCTTGAGCAGGGTGGACTTGCCCGAGCCGTTGCCGCCGATGATTCCAAAGGCCTCGCCCTTGTAGACCGAGAAATCCACATCCTGAAGGGCCGCGATGGCCTCCTCGGGCCGCAGGCCGCGCGTCAGGCTGCGGCCGACCAGGGCGCTCTTGAGGGTGCGCAGCCGGTCCCCCGGCAGGGTCCGGCGGTAAAGCTTGGAGAGCCCCTCGACCCGGATGGCCTCCTTGGCGGTTTCCGGCTGGATCACCGGCTCGGTCACGCGGCCTCCACCAGGGTCTCCCGCAGCCGGTCGAACAGCCCGGCTCCGAGCGTCCAGAAGACGAGGCTCACGACGGCCATCTGGAGCCACAGCATGGAGTCCGGGAACTGCCCCCGGAACAGCAACTCCTGGTAGGCCAGGATGAACGGCGTGAACGGATTGAGCCGCACCGCCCACCAGACCGGGGCCAGGTGCCGGATGGTGTCCAGGGAGTAGAGGATGGGGGTGAGGAAGAACAGCAGCGTCAGCAGGTTGCCCAGCAGGTCGCGCACGTCCTTGAAGTGGACGGTCAGCGCCGCCACCCCCAGCGCCAACCCGGAGACCATGGGGAGCTGGAGGAGGATGACGGCGGGCAGGGCGAGCGCCGAGACGCCTCCCACCGGATAGCCGAGGATCCGCCCCGCCACCAGGGCCACGATGACGATCGGCAGCGCGAACAGGAAATGCACCAGGTTGGAGAGCACCGAGACCATGGGCAGCAGCTCGGCGGGGAAGACGGCCTTGCGGATCAGCCCCGAGTTGGAGACCAGGGACATGGACCCTTCCAGCGCCGAGGCCGAGATCCAGATCCAGGCGAAGAGCCCGCTGACCAGGAACAGGGCGTACGGGCTCATGCCGCCGCGCTCGTCCGGCTTGAAGACCACGCTGAAGACGAAGGTGTAGACCGTGAGCAGCAGCAGCGGGTTGGCCAGGGACCAGAGGAATCCGAGCACCGACCCCCGGTAGCGCGCCTTGAGCTCGCGCGAGGTGAGAGTCGCGAGCAGGCCGCGGTAGCGGAGGATCTGGTAGGCGGCCCGGAACATGGGAAGAGGAAATCTATCATCCTCCCCCTGCTACACTGCCCTCCCGTGACCGACTGGAGTCCCGTGGACCTGCTGCCCGGCCTGTGGGTGGGGTTGCTGGGGGCGTTCCTCGCGTGGGCGTTGCGCCGGTGGTACGACCCGGTCCCGTTGCGCGTCCTGGCCGTCTTCGCCGCCGTCCTCCTGATCCTCTTCGGTCCGGTCCTCTTCGGCGGCAAGGTGCTGCTCCCCCTGGACAACCTCCGGGGGCACGCGCCCTTCCAGCGCCTGCCGCCTACGAACCCCCATGGGAACGTCATCCAGGGAGACCTGATCCAGCTCGTCGCGCCGTCCCTGGCCGCTGTCCGTGAGGCATGGTCGGAGGGTCGATGGCCGCTCTGGAATCGGAAGGTCGGGGCGGGCATGCCGCTGCTGGCCGATCCCCAGGCGCAGGCCTTCCAGCCGCTGGTGATCCTCGGCTATCCCTTTTCCCTGGTCCGCGCCGCCGGGGTGACCGCCGCGCTCCGGGTCCTCGTAGCCCTGGTCTTCACCTTTCTCTGGATGCGCCGGCAGGGACTCGGAGTGGGGCCGTCTCTCGCCGGATCGCTGGGGTACGGCCTCGGCGGCTTCGTGCTTCTCTGGGTCGGCTGGCCCATCGCGAATTCCGCCGCGCTGCTGCCGCTCGTCCTCTATGGGATCGCACGCTGCGAAGTGCCTGGCACCCGGAGAGACGCTTTTCTGTTGGGGATCGGGACGTTTGCCCTTCTGACGGGAGGGCACCCTGAGACGATCGCGTACGTTTCAGGGATTGTCCTGCTCTTCTGGATTTTTCCCTGGGACCGCCGGCGTCCCGCCGGCCCAACTCACCAGCAAAGTAAGTCTGCCGGCTGGACGCCGGCGGTCCCAGTGGGGCTCCTGCGAGCGGGAGTGGCGATGGGGATCGCCGCGATGGTGGCCGCGCCGATCCTCCTGCCGGCTCTTGATTACCTCCCCGACACGCTACGAGCCCACCGTCTCTCCTCGCCCGGTCAGGGATGGGGGGACGGATCGGTCCGGCTCCTCCTCGCCACCCCCAACGTCCTCGGCAACAGCCGCTATCTCCACTACTGGGGACCCTCGAACACCAACGAGGACGCCAGCGGCTTCGTCGGCACCGCCACCCTCCTGGCCACCCTGCTTGCCCTGGGAGCCCGGAAGCGCTTTCCCAAGGAGTACCTGGCCCTGGGGATCGCCGTCCTCTGCTTCCTCCTCATCCCCTGGAGCCACCGTCTCCTCCTGCCGCTGTCCTTCTGCCTCGCCTACCTGGGAGCCTGCACCCTGGAGCGGTTCCGCCTGGGAGAGGTCCGCCGCTGGCCCCTCTTCCTGGCGTCCGCGGTCCTGGGCGCGATCCTCTTCTGGGGATATCTCGCGCATCCTGATCCCGAAGACCCAGCCCGCCTGGAGGTGTTCCGCCTGGGATGGCTCCATTGGCAGACGCGCTTCCTGATCCTCGCCACGCTCCTGCTCGCGGCGGCGGCTTTCTTGCGATGGGGGCGCTCCCTCGTCCCCTGGGGCGTCGCCGGCCTCATTGCCGCCGAGCTGCTGCTGATCCACGGACCCGCGAACCCGCCCATGCCCAGAGACTTGGCGTTCCCCCTGACGCCGCCGGTCCGGTTCCTCCAGCAGAAGCTCGGCAGGAGCCCCGAGCGTGGACCGGGCTTCCGGATCGCCGCCCTGGGCCGGGACTTCCCGCCCAATCTGGCGTCCCTCTATGGATTGACCGACGCGCGGATCTACAACCCCATGGCGCCCCAGCCCTACGTCGAGAGGACGGCTCCGGTCACGGTCGGCTGGTGGGGGGAGATACCGGAATTCGGGAACCCGGGCCACCCCCTCTACCGCCGCCTGGGGGTGCGCTATCTCCTCACCGGACCGGACGTCCAGCTCCCGCCCCCCCTCCGCAAGGTCTTCGCCGACGACACCGGCGCCATCTGGGAACGGCCCGGCGCCCAGCCGCGCTTCTTCGCGGAGGCGGGCCGGGTGATCACCCTCCGCTCGGAGGAGTCCTGGATCACTTTGCGATCGAACCTGCGGCGGGAAACAGCCCTGGGGTCCAGCCATTACCAGGACGGCGGCTGGCGTCTGCTCGTGAACGGGCGGTCTCATCCCTCCGGCCTGGACGGCGGCGTCTTCCTCGGCGCCCGCCTGCCCGCCGGGCCGGTGCGGACGGACATCCTCTATCGGCCGAGGGGGTTCCTCTGGGGGATGGCGGTCGCGGCGGTGGGGCTGGCGCTGGCGGCGGCGCTCACATTCCCAGGCGGTCCGACGCGGCCTGGAGAGCCTTGATCACGTTCTCGATGTGCTCATCCAGCGGCAGGCCGATCTCCTCGGCGCCGTTGTAGACGTCCTCGCGGTGGACGCCGCGCGCGAAGGCCTTCTCCTTCAGGCGCTTCTTGACCGAGTAGAGGTCCACGTCCGAGAGCGACTTGCTGGGCTTGATCAGGGCCACGGCCACCACGAAGCCGGCCAGCTCGTCGCAGGCGTAGAGGGCCTTGGCCAGGCGCGTCTCCCGGGGGACGCCGGTGTAAGGGGCGTGGCCCATGATGGCCGTCCGCATGATCTCGGGATAGCCCCGTTCGGTGAGGATTTCATTGCCCCGGTAGGGATGGTCCGTGGCCTCGGGCCAGCGCTCGTAGTCGAAGTCGTGGAGCAGGCCGGTCAGGCCCCAGAGCTCCTCGTCCTCGCCCAGGAGCCGGGCGTAGTGGCGCATCGCCGCTTCCACGGCCAGGGCGTGCTTGCGCAGCCCCTCCTTCTCCGTGTACTGGCAGAGGAGGTTCCAGGCCTCGTCGCGGCTGGGGAGTCGTTCCGTTTCGGGCATGGCGCGTAGGCTACAATGGCCCCATGGCAGACGACAACCGCAAGCTGACCGTCCGGTGCCCCGACTGCAATTCCGACCTGGTGATCGATGCCGTCACCGGAGCCGTCCTGTCCCACCGCAAGGCCAAGCAGCCCATCGCCGGCGGCAAGGACTTCGACTCCCTGCTCAAGGGTCTGGACGAGGACAAGAACCGGGCCGAGGACGTCTTCCAGCGCGAGGTCGCCGCCATGAAGGACCGGGACCGCATCCTCGAGGAGAAGTTCCGCGAGGCCATGCGCCGCGCCGAGGAGGATCCCGACCAGGGACCGCCCCCCCGGCCGTTCGACCTCGATTGAGGTTCAAAAATTTGTAGCGTCCCGCAGGCTGTGGTAGAATTCTTTTCCGGCCCTGACGGTCCTCCTGCCGCCGCTGTGCCCGAGCCTCAACCCCGGTCCGTTGCCGCTCGTAGAACGCGAGCCTGATGCTCGCCCGATTCGACCCATGACCGAGACGACGAGCCCGTCCACCGGGCTCGCGCAGAAGGAGTCAAACTTTGAGTCCATGGTGGATGCGCCCTACGGCTGAGGGCCTGGAAGAAGAAAACCGAAAGCCGAAATCTGAACCCAAGATCGAGAGCCGGGAGCCCGAGACGCCCGTCGAGCCCAATCCCGTGGCCGCTCCGGAGCCGCTGAACGAAACGCTCTCCCGGGTCTTCGACGAATCCCCCCGCGAGTGGGGCCCTGAGCCCACCTCCCCTCCCCCCGAGCCGGTCTTCGCCGAAGCCGAGCCGGAGTCCTTCGCCTACGCCGAGCCCCTGGCCCTGCCGGCCGAGCAGAGCCGTTACGAAGAGGCCGAGGAGCCGGAGCACTACGAAGACGAGGACGAGAGCGAGGACGAGGTCGAGGCCAGTGAGGCCGCCGACCGCGAAGACAAGGACGAAGACAAGGACAGTGAGAGCGAGGCCCGGGGCGATGGCAAGAAGCGCCGCTCCCGGGGCCGCCGCGGAGGCCGCCGCCGCAACGGCCGCGAGGCCACGCCCAAGACCGCCGCTTCCGCTCCCGAGTCCGCCGAAGAGGACGAGGAGGACGAGGTCTGGCACGAGCCCGCCGAGGAGCCGGCTCCCAGCCGGGTCCCCGCCCGCGTGACCGCCATGCCCGCGCCGGCGCCCTCCTACCGCGTCGCCCGGGGCAACGACAGCTACGTGATCCCCCAGGGGGACTTCGAGTCCGTCGCCCGCGAGATCGTCATCTCCGTCCCCGAGAGCCGGCGCGCCGATCACGAGCGCAAGATCGCCATGTTCTGCGACTTCGAGAACATCGCCCTCGGCGTCCGCGACTCCGACACCGGCAAGTTCGACATCAACCTCGTCCTGGAGCGGCTGCTGGAAAAAGGCAAGATCATCGTCAAGAAGGCCTACGCCGATTGGGAGCGCTATAGCGACTACAAGCGCCCGTTCCACGAGGCGGCCATCGAGCTGATCGACATCCCGCAGAAGTTCTACTCGGGCAAGAACAGCGCCGACATCAAGATGGTCGTCGACGCGATGGACCTCTCCTACGCCAAGGAGCACCTGGACACCTTCGTGATCCTCTCGGGCGACAGCGACTTCTCGCCCCTGGTCTCCAAACTGAAGGAGAACAACAAGTACGTCATCGGCGTCGGCGTGAAGAACTCGTCCTCCAACCTGCTGGTGGACAACTGCGACGAGTTCATCTACTACGAGGACGTCTGGCGCGACTCGCAGAAGGGTCCGAAGCTCGACGGCCTGAACAAGAAGACTGCCGAGGTCTTCAGCCTGATGATCGAATCCATCCAGGCGCTCGTCCGCGAGAACAAGGACGTGCTCTGGGGCTCGATGATCAAGCAGACGATGCAGCGCAAGAAGCCCTCGTTCAACGAGGGCTACTACGGCTACAGCACCTTCTCCGAGCTGCTGGAGGACGCCGCGCGCAAGAACATCGTCAAGCTGAAGAAGGACCAGCGCTCCGGCACCTACATCGTCACCGGCTTCGCCAAGTCCGGCGACGGCGCCGCGGCTGTGTCGCGGCGGTAGGCGCGCCGGACGAACACGGACTGACACGGATCCGCACGGATGTTCACCTGATGTCCATGCGAGTCCGTGAAGGTCCGTGTTCGTCCGTGCAGGTCCCCTTCTTCTCCCCGCCTACGCCCGTCCCTCCACCTCCTCCACGAACTCATCCAGCAGCCGGTTGAAAGCGGCCGGGCGGTCCATCATCACCCAGTGGCCGGTGCCGGTCATCATCTGGACGGGCAGCTCCGGGATCAGGTTGTGGAGGCTGTACGGGAGGCGGTTCATGTCGCTGATGATGGAGAGCTTCGGGCCCTTGTAGCGCTCCAGGGCCGGCAGGGGCTTGTACTCGATCGAGCCCTCGACGCCACCGACCACGGCGTCCTCGTGGGTCAGGCGGAGGTCTTCCAGGACCCAGCGCGAGGCGTCGGGATCGCCGCCCACCACGAGCTGGCGGAAGTAGGAGTCGAGCTCGCCCAGGGGATCGGAGCGGAGGGATTCGAGGAACGGCTGCATTTCCCGGGCCGGGACGCGGCTCTGGTCGCCGTTGGGATCGACCAGGAGGAGGCCGGCCACGCGCTCGGGATGCCGGCTGGCGTACTCGATGGCCGCCGCCGACCCCAGGCTGTGGCCGGCGAGGATGAACCGGCGCAGGTCGAGCTCGTCGGCCACGGCGGCCACGTCCGAGGCCAGCGCCGGGATGGAGTAGTCGCCGTCGTCGGCCGGATCGGAATCGCCGTGACCGCGGAAGTCCAGGGCCACGGCCCGGCGGTGCCGCCGCAGGTGGTCGAGCTGGAGCGCCCATTGGCCGCCGTTGCCCGCGAGGCTGTGAAGGAAGAGGACGGGCAGAGCGTCCGGATGTTCGTCGCCGCCGCCGTCGCGGACGTAGAGGTTGCCGGCCGGGCCGGCGATCCAGACCGTCTCGCCCGGGGCGGCGGACGGCTCAGCCCCGGTGGTCTCCGGCTCGGGCTCGGGGCGGCGCGGGCGGTCTGGCTCGGGCCCCAGGGCGTCCAGGAGATCGCTCCGCCGGCTGGCGAGGATGGTCGCCGCCACGCCCAGGGTGAGCAGGCCCAACAGCGTCCAGAGGAACCCCCTCGGGCGTCGCCTCCTCGGATAGCTGGATCTCCTGAGCCGTCTCGCGATCATCGCGTCACCTCCGGTTTCAAGCTAGCACGAGAACCCCCGGGATTGAATCCCTGGGGGCGGTAACGAGGCCGAAGGGTTGACACGATTATTGATGGTTGTGTATCAATGCCCTCGTCCAAAGCCGGCAGCAACCAAGGCCCAGGAGCAGCGTCGCCTGCTCGTCCAAGAAACCGAGCTACCCAGACGGGAGGCACGTGTGCAAAGGAAGCGAGTAGTACCCGCCGTCGTAGCCCAGATCTTTTCCGGTATCCGCAGCCTTGGCAGAGGCTCCTGTACGTTGTGTGTCGGGACTCTGGCGTTCGGCGTGATGCAGATGGCCGGCTCCGCCGCCCAGATGAGCCAGGCGCCGGCCCCTCCGGCCGCCGCTCCGGTTCAGGTGGCAGCCGCCGCTCCGGCGCCGCCGGCAGCCCCCGCGGCGGCCCCGCAGACGCCGGCTCCCGAGCCCAAGCCGGAACCGGCCCAGCCGCAACCGGCGCCCGAGGCTGAGAAGCCCGCCCCGGCTCCGGCCGCCGCGACTCCGGCGCCGCCCCCGCAGAAGCCGGCCCCCCTCACTCCTGAAGAGAAACTCAAGAAGGTCTCCGAGCTCCTCCTCCAGGTCAACCCGACGCGTGCCATCCCCAATTCACCGTATGGGGAGCTCATCTACGACATCGCGGTCCGGCATTCGATCAATCCACACCTGGTGGCGGCCCTGATCCACGTCGAGTCGGCCTTCAACCCCAGGGCGGTCTCCCGTAAGGGCGCCATGGGCCTGATGCAGCTCCTGCCGGAGACGGCGCGCCGCTTCGGGCTGAAATCCAAGAAGGACCTCTTGAATCCCGAGAAGAACATCGAGGCGGGCATCCGCTACCTGAGCTGGCTGAACAAGCGCTTCAGCGGGGACGTCCAGAAGATCCTCGCCGCCTACAACGCGGGCGAAGGCGCGGTGGAGCGCTTCGGAGGCATCCCGCCGTACCGCGAGACCCAGAACTACGTCCAGAAGATCTTCCGCCTGCTGAATTTCGTGCTCCCGTCGGTGACCCTGGAATCCCCCAAGACAGAGGGCCCGGGCGAGACGGCGCTGGCGCGTTAGGGGCGGTTCACGCGTCTGTTGCCTGCCGGGGGCGGGGTGCCCTTCGAGACCTCACCCCCTGGCCCCCTCTCCCAACCCCCTCCCGCCGCCCGGGAGAGGGGGAACGATGAGTTGACGAGATTGCCGAGATCGAGAAGACCTCAAGCGTAGAGACCTCCCTCTCCCGGGGGCGGGCGGCAGGGAGATGGGAGAGGGACCGAGGGTGAGGTCTCGAAGGGCATGGCGCTCCGGACATCTCCCCCCCCCTTTGAACACCTCCCCCCTTTTCCCGTATAAGAGGCTCTGAATCGTTCTGGGGGGAAGTTTAATGCTTCTTAAATTTGTCCGTCGAAGTCTCTTCTGTTTCCTCGTCCTCGCGCCTTCCGGCGCCTTCGCGGCCCTCGATCCCGACCTGCTGGCGGGGATGAAGGCGCGGTCCATCGGCCCGGCCGGCATGAGCGGCCGGGTGGCCGCCATCGACGCCGTGGAGTCGAATCCGAGCATCGTCTACGTGGGCGCCGCCACCGGCGGCCTGTGGAAGTCCGTCAACGGCGGCGTGACCTGGCAGCCGCTCTTCGATGAACAGCCGGTGTCTTCCATCGGCGCGGTGGCGGTGTTCCAGGCCAACCCGGACATCGTCTGGGTGGGCACGGGCGAGGGCAACGTCCGCAACAGCGTGTCGGTCGGCAACGGCGTCTACCGCTCGCTCGACGGCGGCAAGACCTGGTCTCACCTGGGCCTGGAGAAGACCGAGCGCATCCATCGCGTGATCCTCCATCCCACCAACCCCGACGTGGCCTGGGTGGCCGCCATGGGAGAGCTCTGGGGAGAGAACCAGGAGCGCGGCGTCTACAAGACCGAGGACGGCGGCAAGACCTGGAGCCGCGTGCTCTACGTCGATCCGCGGACCGGCGCGGCCGATCTCATCATCGACCCCCGCAATCCCAACAAGCTGTTCGCCGGCATGTGGCAGTTCCGGCGCTGGCCCTGGTTCTTCCGCTCCGGCGGCCGGGGCTCCGGGCTGTGGATGACCAACGACGGCGGCCGCAACTGGAGCGAGATCACCGAGACGGACGGCCTGCCGGCGGGGGACCTCGGGCGCATCGGCCTGGCCATCTCCCGCTCCAACCCGGACGTCGTCTACGCCCTCGTCGAGGCGGAGAAAAGCGCCCTGGTGCGCTCCGCCGACGGCGGCAAGACCTGGCAGACCGTCAACCAGAAGCCCGACGTCAACCCCCGGCCGTTCTACTTCGGCGACATCGAGGTCGACCCCCAGCAGCCGAACCGGGTCTACAGCATCGACTACAACGTCCGCGTCTCGGAGGACGGCGGCGCCAACTTCAACACCCTGGTCCCGGGCTTCCTGATCCACGGCGACTTCCACGCCCTGTGGATCGACCCCAACCATCCCGACCTGATCTACTTCGGCAACGACGGCGGCGTGGGGATCAGCCGCGACCGGGGCAAGACCGCCGCCTTCGTGACCAACCTGCCGCTGGCCCAGTTCTACCATGTGGCCGTGGACATGCAGCAGCCGTACAACGTCTACGGCGGCCTGCAGGACAACGGCTCCTGGCGCGGGCCGAACACCGTCTGGCAGCAGGGCGGCATCCGCAGCCACGAGTGGCGGATGGTCGGCTTCGGCGACGGCTTCGACACCCGGCCCGACCTCACCGAGCCGGACACCGCCTACGCCCTCTGGCAGGGGGGCAACCTCGGCAGGGTCGTGGTGTCGCGGGGCGAGTGGCGGGACATCAAGCCCAGCCCGCCGGACGGCGTCAAGCTCCGCTTCAACTGGAACGCCGGCCTGGCCATCGACCCGTTCAAGGCGGGCACGATCTACCTGGGCAGCCAGTTCCTCCACAAGTCCACCGACCGCGGCGAGACCTGGACCACCATCAGCCCGGACCTCACCTCCAACAACCCCGAGTGGCAGCGCCAGGATCAGACCGGCGGCCTGACTCCGGACGCCAGCGGCGCCGAGAACTTCACCACCATCATCGCCATCGCCCCCAGCCCGCTGCAGGAGGGCGTGATCTGGGTGGGGACCGACGATGGCCGGCTGCACGTGACCCGGGACGGCGGCAAGAACTGGACGAGCGTCGAGAAGAACGTCCCCGGCGTGCCGGCCAACACCTGGATCCCCCACATCACGCCGTCCAGGCACGATCCGGCCACGGCCTTCGTGGTCTTCGACAACCACCGCAGGTCCGACTTCGCGACCTACGCCTACCGCACGGACGACTGGGGCAAGACCTGGAAGAGCCTGGTCACCAGGGACCTCCGGGGCTACGCCCACATCCTGGAGCAGGACCCGGTCCAGAAGAACCTGCTCTTCCTGGGCACCGAATTCGGCCTCTGGTTCTCCCTGGACGGCGGCGGCAAGTGGATGAAGTGGACCCACGGCGTGCCCACCGTCCCGGTGATGGACCTGGTGATCCATCCGCGGGACCACGACCTCGTGATCGCCACCCACGGCCGGGCCCTCTACGTGATCGACGACATCCGGCCGCTGCGGACCATGACCGAGAAGACCCTGGCCGAGCCCCTTCACTTCTATGAAGGGAGCGAGATCCAGCAGCACTGGCGGGGTCCGGAGCCGGGCGGTTTCGCCCTCGGCTCGAGCGAGTACCGGGGCGAGAGCGCGCCCTACGGAGCCCTCCTGACCTACTCCCTGAACGCCCCCGGTCTGCCGCTCCCCGATCCCGAGGACGAGCGCGCGCGGAAGCTCGAAGAGCGTCAGACCCGGAGAAAGGAGCCGGAAGAGGAGCCGCGGACCGCCCGCGAGCTCGCCTCCCAGGAGCAGACGGGTCCCGGCGACCCCGAGGCCCGCACCGGGGAGGCCGGCAAGGAGGAGAAGGAAAAGAAGCCGGAGGACAAGCCCAAGCCCGAGGTGGAGATCCGGATCGCCGACGCCGCCGGCAAGACAGTGCGCACCTTCAAGGCCCCAGCCCGCAAGGGCGTGAACCGGGTCGCCTGGAACCTCAACCGGGACGGCTTCAAGCAGTTCCCCAGCGAGCGTCCTCCGGAGCCCCACCCCGAAGGCCCCGAGCTGCGGCCCGGCACCTACGGCGTGACGGTGAAGTACGGGGACCACGAGTCCAAGGGGACCGTCAAGATCGTCCAGGATCCCCGCTTCCAGCTCACCGAGGCGGACTGGGACAAGCGCGAGGAGGGCATCCAGCGGCTCACCGCCCTGGCGAACGTGCTGGCCGAAGCCATCGAGCGGGTCCGCAACACCCGTTCGGACGTCAATGCCCTGCTGGCCAAGCTCCCGAAGAAGGAGGGTGAAGCCGCCGCCAAGCCCGATCCGCTGGCCGAGGCGGGAGGCAAGCTCACCGAGGGGCTGAACCAGTTGGAGCGCAAGCTGTGGGTTCCCTACGACATCAAGGCGGCCATCTACCCCGAGACGGACGTCCTGTCGAAGACCTTCTACTCGTATCAGTACCTGCTGGGAACCTGGAACCCGCCGAGCCCCACCCACCTCGAATACCTCCGGCAGGCGGAGGCGAACATCAACGCCGCCCTGGCCGACGTCAACAAGTTCTTCGAGACCGACGTCGCCGCCTTCCGCAAGCAGGTGGACGAGGCGAAGCTGCGGCTGCTGCCGGAGATGGAGAAGTTGGAGGTCAAGAAGCCGTAGGGAGAGTGAGGCCTTCGGAGCGGCATGCCCCTCCGAGACCTCACCCTCGATCCCTCTCCCGGGGGGAGAGGGAGGGCCCTGCGATCAGCGAAAGCGTCAACTCATCGTTCCCCCTCTCCCGCTTGCGGGAGAGGGGGCCAGGGGGTGAGGCTTCGGAGGGCATGCCGCCCGAGCTACCTCCACCTCCTTGAACACCGCCTCCTCCTTCTTCTCCTCCCCCTTCCCCTGAGCGCTGGTGATCAGCGCCACGCCCGTGAGGATCACCGCCGCCGCGCCCAGGGTTCCCGCCGTCAGGGGCTCGCCGGCCAGGGCCCAGCCCAGGAAGACGGCCACCACGGGGTTCACATAGGCGTAGGTCGAGACCAGCACCGGCGGGGCCACCCGCATCAGCCAGACGTAGGCGGTGAAGGCCACGATGGCGCCGAAGACGATCAGGTAGCCCAGCGACAGCCAGGACCGCAGCGACACCTCGGAGAGGACGAACCGGGCCGGCTCTCCCGTCGCCAGCGAGGCGATCGTGAGGAGGACGCCGCCCGCCAGCATCTGCATGCCCGTGGCGGCCAGAGGCGAGGCGGGCAGCGGCGCCCGCTGGCCGTAGAGCGATCCCCAGGCCCAGCTCACCGAGGCCAGGACCACCACCGCGGCGGCCAGCAGGTCGATCGAGGCCGATCCGCTCGGCTTCACCAGCAGCACGAGACCCAGGAAGCCCAGCGCGAGCCCGGCGACCACCCTGGGGTTGGGCCGTCTCCGCCCCGTCCGCAGCCAGACCATGAGCACGATCCACAGCGGCTCGGTCGAGATCAGCAACGCGGTCAGCCCCGAGTCGATCCGCTGCTCCGCCCACACCACGCCGCCGTTGCCCATGAGGAGCAGGAACGCCCCGATGATCGCCGCCGAGCGCCAGTGGATCAGGCTGGGCCGCGGCGCTCCCTGCGCCCGCGCCCACAGATAGAGGATGGCTCCCGCCGTCAGATACCGCGCGCCGGCCATCAGGAACGGGGGGATCGTCTCGATGGCGAAGCGGATCGCCAGGTACGTCGATCCCCAGATGACATAGACGGCGCCCAGGGCCAGCGCCACATGGAGCAAGGGCGCCTTGAGCGCCCGGGTCTGGCTGGTCATGGAACCACCTCCTCCGCGTCCTCCCGCGGGACCTCGAGGGAAAGCTGACCGCTCTCGCGGACCGTCTCCAGCACCACGGTGGTGCGGGTCGAGCGGACCGAGGGGATCGTGCCGATCCGTTCCCGCAGCAGATGTCCGAGGGCGCGGGCGTCCTTCACGCGGACCTTGAGGACGAAGCAGTCCTCGCCCGCCACGTGATGCACTTCCTGGACCTCCGGGATCTGCGCTAGCAGCCCAGCCGTTTTCAGCTCTCCGGACATGTCGCTGGAAGCCACAGCCACGAACGCGACCATCCCCAGCCCCAGGGCCTCGGGATTGATCCGTGCCTCGTAGCCTTGGATGACCCCCTTGGCCTCCAGTCTGCGGATACGCTCCAGGACGGCCGAAGGCGCCATGTCGATCTGCCGGGCGATCTCGGCGTTGGAAGTTCGGGCGTTCTGCTGAAGGATCGTCAGGATCTGGCGATCAATATCGTCGATCATTCGCCGATCTCCTCTCCATGGAGATGATACTGCGAATGGACGAGGGATGCAAGAAGGATCGTCGGTTGAGCGGGGCGGGAAGAGAATTTTCGTCGGGAGGATTGCGATTTGGCCGAAGCCCTGCCACCCCAGGTTGAAACCGTGGGGCTACCGGCGATTGCCCCTGAAGGGGCGGTTTGAGAGGAAGAAAGGGCGGGTGCTGCCCTGGGAAGGGCTGGTTCCACCCTCGGCGGGGTGGTGTCACCCCCCGGGAGGGCGGAGCTGAATTCGCGAGGGCTGGGTGCGCCCTGGCGGGGGCTGCCTCTCCCCCGGTCTGGGCGGTGTCGGCCCTTGCCGGGGGCGTCCTGTCCCCGCCGGGGCTGAAGTTCCCCAACGTGGGGCGGGAGCGGCCATCGCCGGGGCTGGGCTGGCCCTCTCCGGGGGCGGACCGCTTCTTCGGAAGCCGTAGCGGCCCTGCCGGGGGGGCGGATCGTCCCCGGCGTCCTCTGAGATGGAGACGCACTGGGTGGAGCCGTGTTAGCTCAACTCTGGCTCCGAGCCGCGCCGGGCGTGCCACACGGCTCTGATCACGATCTCGCGCTCGTCATAAGTGTAATAGAGATGTGATGTAAGTCGCTCAAGATATAAGCGGCGGACCCCAGGAATCAAAGCTTGAGGGTATCGAGAGCCAATCCCTGGCACTGTCGATAACTTTTTGATTGCGTCAGCCAAGTCTTGGTCGAGGATCTCAGGCCGAGCCGTATTCTCCCGCCACCACCGCTTCAGGAGTCGAACGTGCTCACGGGCGGTTGCCGTGAACCGAACCGTGCGCCGCGTCACAGGGCCCGCAGTTCTCTCAATACTTCTTCGGCATCGAAGAGACGGCCAGCCTCGACGTCCTCTTGAGAGTCGACCAATGCTCGATGAAGGGCTTCGCGGTCAGCAGGGTCTAGCCAGTCACCAGGATCGAGGGGCAAGAGATCGACTTCAGTCCCTTCGGGAAGTTCCGTCGGCTCATCCACCACCAGCCGGCCATTGCGAACTCGGGCCTTGAGCGTCATGTGTGAAGGATATCATAGGTCCGGCCGGACGCTACTAGTATCTCGGAGGAGATCCCTGAGAAGGATACCGAGGCAAGCCCTCACAGCGTGCGGATTTCCTTCTCCAAGAACGATTTCGCGGTCTCGTGGATGTGGTTTAAAGTCTACCGGCTACAACACGAACTCCAACTGACAAGGCCACAGGGGTAATGGCCAACCGTAGACGTCCCAGGCCAGCAAACCAGTCCGTTGCCGGTGGGAAGGCGCGCAGCAGATCAACGAGAATGGAAGTGTCGAGAATCCCGTCGATTACCATGAGTATCGAGGAGAGGCGCGCCGAAGTTGCTCGACGTACTCCGCGCCGCTTTGTTCTTCACCGGTCTCGGCCCAGGCGCCGATCTCCGGAGACAAGGCGATCTCTTCCGCGGTAAGCCCGGCTCCCCTGAGATCCTCCTCCGTCAGCTCAAGAGTGTCCAAGGGGAGCGGCTCCAGGGTCACGACAACTCTGCCCCGAGGTAACTCGGGCGGAAGATCGACGAGCAGGTGTCCGTCTTCGGTGATTTCGCCCTCTACTCTCAGTACGATCTTCATCGCTTCCACCGGGAAGAGATTACCATGATTGAGCCGCCCTCGCAGAAGGAGGATCAGCGGCGGTCAGCCCCCACCTCCCGCATCAAGTAGTAGCTCGCGATCCCGATCCACGTAAACGTGGTCAGCGAGTACATCCGCTGGAAGAGCCCCACGTTCGCCCGCGTCACCATCTGGCCCACGCCCATCATGATGGCGAACATGGCGAGGGAGACCACGAAGGTGACCAGGAGGAAGAGCTTCAGCCCGCGCAGGCCCGGGTGCTTCAGCAGCGCCAGCCAGAGGAACAGGGGGGCCAGTTGGACGGCCATCCCGAGACCGTAGGCGCCGTGCCGCTCGTCCGGCATGGGGAAGAGACCGCCCATGACCATCGCGACGCCGAAGAGGCCGAGGAGGAGGCCGGCCAGGATCGGCAGGGTCTTCTTGCCGGTCAGCCGGCGGAGGGCGAAGGTGTAGCCGAAGCCGGCGGCGATGCCGCAGATCCCCAGGAGGATGATGCCGGTGTTGAAGATCGCGGGCCGGATCGCGTCCGGGCCTCCGAGCTCGCTGGCGTACCGCGTGATGTGGCTGTAGCCGGGGAAGAACAGGGAGCTGACCAGCATGGTGCCGTAATAGAGGATCGGAACGGCGATCCCGGCCATCAGCAGAACCCTCTCGCGGGAGAGGGAGGATGTATGGGGCATGGTGGAAGTATAGGCGTTCATGCCCGGCTCTACGAGGCCGGGCCGGGGGTGGGTTTCAGATCGGAATCCGGCTCTCCGCCTCGGACGTGAAGGGGTCGTCCGCCACCCCCCGGCGGTGCCGCAGGAGGGCGGCGTGGGCGATCATGGCGGCGTTGTCGCCCGAGTAGACCAGCGGCACCATGCGGAGGTCGACGCCGTTGCGCTCGGCCCAGGCGGGGAGCTCCCGGCGGAGGAGGCGGTTGGCAGCCACGCCCCCGGAGACCGCCAGCAGACGGATGGGCTCCCTCTCGTGGAGGCGGTCGAGACGGTCGAGGACCTGGCCCACGGCGGCCTCGCGGAAGGAGGCCAGGAGGTCCAGGACCGGCTGGGGCGGCTCGCCGCCCGATCCCAGATCGATCGGTCCCAAGGTCTTCTCCAGGCGCTCGATCTCCAGCAGGGTCTGGCTCTTGAGACCGGAGTAGGAGAAGTCCAGGCGGTCCGCGAAGCGGGCGACGGAGATCCGGTGGCCGCCGGGAGTCCCCCGCTCGGCCAGCTCGTCCACCCTGGGACCCTGGGGATAGGGCAGGCCGAGGCGCTTGCCGACCTTGTCGAAGACCTCGCCGATGGCGTCGTCCCGGGTCTCGGCCAGGGTGGAGACCGTTCCGTCTTCGACGGCGAAGAGGGAGCTGTGGCCGCCCGAGAGCACCAGTCCCAGGAAGCGGGAGGGGGGCGGGCTCGGGGGCACGGGATCGCCCGGCGGCCGCAGGAAGGGGGAGTAGAGGTGCCCCTCCAGGTGGTGGACGCCGTGGAAGGGGCGGTCCAGGGCGAAGGCCATGGATTTGCCGAGGGAGAGCCCCACCAGCAGGGCGCCCACCAGTCCGGGGCCGCGGGTGGCGGCGATCACGTCCATGTCGCGCATCTCGACGCCGGCCCGGTCCAGCGCCTCCCGGCTCACCAGGGGCCAGTTGGCCAGATGCTCCCGCGAGGCGATCTCGGGGACCACTCCGCCGTAGGGACGGTGCGCCGCGAGCTGACTCGACACCACGGAGGAGAGGACGCGGCCCTCGCCGTCGAGCACGGCGCAGGCGGTGTCATCGCAGGAGGTTTCGATGCCGAGGACGAGGGGGGAAGAGGACATGGAAGGGAGTCTACAGCGGGGGAGGAAAAAGGACCTCAAGGACACCAGGGACACCAAGGACCTCAAGGACCGCGAAGGCGCTGTCCCTGTCGTCCTTGGTGTCCCTGGTGTCCTTGAGGTCCTTTCCCGGGGAGGTGAGGGCCCTACGTGTTGGCCGGAGCCGGCTCTTCGGCCCGCTTGATCTCGATCGGCTCGTAGTTCGGGATCTCGAACTGGAGCGTGCCGTGGCAGAACTCCTTCCACTCGTCGGAGACGTTGTCGAAGATGATGTTCTGGTCCTTGAAGATGCCGTCGGTGACGACGTAGTTCTCCTGGAGATAAAGGATGGATTCGTCGTCGAGCTGGCGGTCGACCTCGACCTCCTTGCCGTCGACTTCCTTCTTCTCCTTGCGCACGTTGGCGGCGTTCTCACTCCAGCCCGGGTACTCCCGGAACTGCTTCGCCAGGTATGCCTTGCAATACTTTCCCATTTCAGCCACGGGTCGATCCTCCTGCCTTCTTCGTATATTCAGATCTAAGTCAGCGCCTGAGATTCAAGGGCTGGACAAGCTTACTCCACTCTAGAAGTGCCACGAAATTCCCAGGCGTGACACCGCTGATAGACTACCGGACTGTAGCAGACCCGGAATCGACCGTTCGACGACCCCATGCCCCTCCGCTTCGGAATCAACGGCCTCGGCCGCGTCGGCCGCGCCCTGCTGCGGATCGCCCGCGGCCGGGAGGGGCTCGAGCTGGCGGCGGTCAACGACGTCGTGCCGGCCCATGTGCTGGCCCGGCTGCTGGCCCGGGACACGGTCCACGGCCCGTTCGGCTCCCCGGTGTGCGCGGACGAGGGCGTCCTGGTCTTCGCGGACCGCGGCGTGCCGGTCTTCCAGGAGCCGGACCCGGCCCGGGTGGACTGGTCCCGCGAGGGAGTGGAGGTGGTGGTGGAGGCCACGGGCCGGTTCCTCCGCCGGGAACGGGCGGCGGCCCACCTCCGGGGGAGCGTGCGCCGGGTGGTGCTCTCCGCCAACGCCGATCCCGGCGATCCCGCCGACGTGACGCTCTGTCTCGGCCTCAACGACGGGGCGTTCGATCCGGAGAATCACGCGGTGGTCAGCAACGGCTCGTGCACCACGAATTGCCTGGCGCTGGTGGCAAAGGTGTTGCACGCCCGCTTCGGGGTCCGCAGGGCCCTGATGAGCGCCGTCCACAGCTACACCGAGAACCAGCGGCTGCTCGACCTGCCGCACCCGGACCCCCGGCGGTCGCGGGCGGCGGCCCTGAACATCATCCCGACCTCGACGACCGCCCCGGAGGCCCTGGGGCTGGTCCTGCCGGAGCTGGCCGGCCGCGTCGACGGCTTCGCCGTGCGCGTGCCGACGCCGGCCGTGGCCATGCTGGATCTGGTGGCGGAGCTGGAGGCCGAGGCGACGCCCAAGGACGTCCGCAGGGCGTTCCGCGAGGCCGCCGCCGGCGAGCTGGCGGGGGTCCTGGGGGCGTGCGAGGAAGAGCTGGTGTCCTCCGATTTCGTGAACGATCCGCGCTCGGCGGTGGTGGATCTGCCCCTGGTCCAGGTGACCGGGGGCCGGCTGGCGCGGGTGGTGGCCTGGTACGACAACGAGTGGGGCTACGCCCACCGTCTGGCCGATCTCCTGGAGAGGATGGCCGGACGCTGAGAGGGGAGTGAAAGATGGCGAATCTGCTGACGCTGGACGATCTCGATCTGGCGAACCTGAACGGCAAGCGCGTGTTCGTGCGCGTCGACTTCAACGTCCCCATCAAGGAAGGCAAGGTCCTGGACGCCACGCGTCTGGAGGAGGCCCTGCCGACGATACGGGAGCTCTCCGCGGCCGGCGGCGTGGTGATCCTCACCTCGCACCTGGGCCGCCCCAAGGGCCAGCGCGATCCCAAGTACTCGCTGCGGCCGGTGGCGGACGAGCTGCGCCGGCTGCTGGACCGGCCGGTCCGCTTCGCCGAGGACTGCGTGGGCGAGCCGGCCGAGGCGGCGATCCGGGAGGCGGGGCCGGGCGATGTCGTCCTGCTGGAGAACCTCCGGTTCCATGGCGAGGAGGAGAAGAACGAGCCGGGCTTCGCGGACCGTCTCGCCGCCCTGGCCGAGGTCTACGTGGACGACGCCTTCGGCAGCGCCCACCGGGCCCACGCCTCGGTGGTGGGCGTGCCCGAGCGCCTGGCCGGCGCCAGGGCGGCCGGCCGGCTGCTGGCCCGCGAGGTCGAGGCCCTGGGCCGGCTGCTGGGCGAGCCCGAGCGCCCGTTCGCCGCCCTGCTCGGCGGCGCCAAGATCGAGGGCAAGATCGACACCCTGGAGAACCTGCTGCCGCGGCTCGACCTGCTGCTGCTGGGCGGCGGCATGGCCAACACCTTCCTGGCCGCCCAGGGGCATGACCTGGGGGCGTCGCTGTTCGAGCCCGACCGGGTGGACCTGGCGCGCGAGATCCTGGAGCGCGCGAAGGCCCAGGGGACGGAGGTGCTGCTGCCCCGGGATCTGGTGGTCGCGGACGATCTCGACAACCCCACCCGGGTGGAGACGGTGCCGGCGGACCGCATCCCGGCCGGGACCAAGGCCCTGGACGTCGGGCCGGAGACGCGCAAGGCCTTCGCCGAGGCGGTCGGCCGGGCGCGGACGCTGTTCTGGAACGGTCCGCTGGGCGTGTTCGAGAAGCCGCCGTTCGACGCCGGCACCCGCGAGGTGGCGCAGGCGCTGGCGAGCTGCCCCGGGTTCTCGGTGATCGGCGGCGGCGAGACCGTGGCGGCGGCCAACCAGGCCGGAGTGGCGGAGCGGATCGGCCACGTCTCGACCGGCGGCGGCGCGTCGCTGGAGTTCCTGGCCGGCAAGACGCTGCCCGGCGTGGCCGTCCTGGAGAAGAAGCCGTGAGCCGCCGGCCGGTCGTCGCCGCGAACTGGAAGATGAACCTGCTCAAGGGGGACGCGGCGGAATTCTGCCGCGACCTGAAGCGGGGGCTCGCGGCGCCGCCGCAGGCGGACGTCCGGGTGGTGATCTTCCCCGCGTTTCCGCTGATCCCGATCGTGGCCCGCGAGCTGGTGGACAGCGAGGTGGAGGTGGGCGGGCAGGACCTCCACCCCGAGGAGAAGGGGGCGTTCACCGGCGACGTCTCCGGCCGGCAGCTCTTCGACGCCGGCTGCACCTGGGCGCTCTGCGGCCACAGCGAGCGCCGGCAGTACCACGCCGAGGCGGACGACCTGGTGGGCCGCAAGGCCGTGGCGGCGGCGCGGCACCGGCTGACGCCCATGATCTGTCTGGGGGAGACCCGGGACGAGCGGCGGGCGGGGCGGACCTTCGAGGTGCTGGAGCGCCAGCTCCGGGCCGCGCTCGACGGCCGGCCCGAGCCGTTCGCCCTCGCCTACGAGCCGGTCTGGGCCATCGGCACCGGGGAGACGGCCACGCCGGAGACGGCCCAGGAGGCCCACCGCTTCCTGCGCGGGCTGCTCGGCGAGCTGCTGGGCGAGGGGGCCGCGGCCGCCGTTCCCATCCTCTACGGCGGCTCGGCCACGCCGGAGAACGCCCCCGGTCTGATCGTCCAGCCGGACATCGACGGCTTCCTCGTCGGCGGGGCGAGTCTTGACCCGCAGAAATTCCTGGCTATCATACGGGGTTCCGGCTGACGGGCATAAGCCCGTATAGACTATGCCCGTTCGGAGGCTTCGTCCGTGATCTATCTGTTGTACGTCATTCACGTCCTGGTTTGCGTGTTCCTGATCCTCGTCGTCCTGCTCCAGCAGGGCAAGGGCGCGGATCTTTCGGTCTTCGGCGGCGGCAGCACCCAGACCGCTTTCGGCGCCCGCGGCGCCACGACGCTGCTCCACAAGCTGACGGTGGCCTCGTTCATCATCTTCATCCTGACGACGGTGACGATCGCCATCATGCAGGGCGGCCCGACCGGCACGGTCATGACGGGCCAGAGCAAGGGCTCCGCGCCGGCCACCCAGACGGCCCCGGCGACGCCGGCTCCGGCGAAGCCCGCGGCCCCGGCTCCGGCGGCTCCGGCCAATCCGGCGCCCACGCCGAACCCGCAGTAGCGGGCCCGCGGACCGGGAATTCCCTCTCCCGGCCCGCCGTTTTGAGAGAAGTTGTTCTTTGAGCCCAAGTGGCGGAATTGGTAGACGCGCACGTTTGAGGGGCGTGTGGGGCAACCCGTACCGGTTCGAGTCCGGTCTTGGGCACCATCCTTTCTCCTGTCGGACCTCCCAGCCGAACAGACCCTCCTCCTTTCCCGGCTTCCCGGGTCCAGCGCTTGATTTTTCTCTGCGCTGGTGCCAGTATCTCCGAAAATTTACTCACGAAAGAAGGTAGCTCCCTGGTGTGAGCGCGGAAGAAGGACGGACTGCAAGCGGCAGAATTCCTTTCGCATTCGCTATGTCGTGACGGTTCGGGTTCTCCGGGCATCGGAACCCGTGGATTCAGAAAGGAGTTGCGGCGATGGCTGAGCAGGGAACGGTGAAGTGGTTCAACAATGCCAAGGGGTACGGGTTCATTCAGCCTGAGACCGGGGGCGAGGACGTTTTCGTCCACCACACAGCCATCGTCTCCGAGGGGTTCAGGACGTTGAACCAGGGCGAGCGGGTGAGCTTCGAGATCGTGCAGGGACCGAAGGGGCTGCAGGCCCGCAACGTCCTGCGCGGCTGACGTTCCCACTGCTGGGTCGGGGCGGACGGGTTGAACCGAAGCGGGGGCGGCCACGGGGGGCCGCCCTTCCAGGAGAGCCTTTCCTCAGGAAGCGGGGAGGACCGTGGCCCTGTCGATGACCACCGGCTGCTGCGGCACCGCCTCGGAGATGCGCCCCGCCGACGTCGGCGTGCGGGCGATCTTGTCCACCACGTCCATGCCTTCCGTCACGCGGCCGAAGACCGTATAGCCCCAGCCCTGGGCCGTCTTGCCCGAGTGGTTCAGGAAGCTGTTGTCCTTCAGGTTGATGAAGAACTGGGCCGTGGCGCTGTGGGGATCGCCGGTGCGGGCCATGGCGATCGTGCCGCGGCTGTTGGGCAGCCCGTTGTCCGCCTCGTTCTGGATCGCTCCCCGGGTCGGCTTCTGCCGCTGCTGGCCGTCGAAGCCGCCGCCCTGGATCATGAAGTTAGGGATGACGCGGTGGAACAGCGTGCCGTCGTAGAAGCCCGCCTGCACGTACTCCAGGAAGTTCTCGACGGTCTTGGGAGCCTTCCCGGCGTCGAGCTCGAGGACGATCCGGCCGTGGTTCGTTTCCAGGGCGACGGTGGGGTTCGTCATGATCCCTCCCTCCTATTTCTTGCCGGCGGCCGAGAGGACGGTGGCCTTCTGGATGATCACCGGCTGGGTGGGCACGTTGGCGTGGGGGCCCTTGGTCGTCGTGGGGACCTGGGCGATGGCGTCCACCACCTCCATGCCCTCGACCACGTTGCCGAAGACGGCATATCCCCAGCCCTGGGGGTTCTTGCCGGTGTGGTTCAGGAAGCCGTTGTTCTTCAGGTTGATGAAGAACTGGGCGCGGGCGCTGTGCGGCTCGCCGGTGCGGGCCATGGCGACTGAGCCGCGCTGGTTGAGCAGGCGGTTGTCCGCCTCGTTCTGGATCGGATCCCTGGCGGGCTTCTCGGTCATGTCGGCCGTCATTCCGCCACCCTGGATCATGAAGTCGGGGATCACCCGGTGGAAAATGGTGCCGTTGTAATGGCCGGACTTGACGTAGTCGAGGAAATTCTTGACCGTCTTGGGGGCCTTGTCGGCGTAGAGCTCGATCACGATCCGGCCCTTCGTCGTCTCCAGCGCCACCCGCGGGTTGTTGGCAGGGGCCGGGCTCGGGGCGGGCGCGGACTGGGCCGCGGGGCCGGCAAGGGCGAGGAAGCAGACGAGCGAGGCAATCAGATTCATTGAAGAATTCTCCTTTGACAATGAATACGGACGCGAATGGTAGCACGGGCGAACCGAAGGCCGCGCCGGTGGGCGTCGTGCTCGCCGGCGGCGAGTCGCGCCGCATGGGGCGCGACAAGGCCAACCTGACGACCGGCGGCGAGACCCTGCCCGCCCTGGCGGCGCGGCGGCTCGCCAGGGTCTGCGCCGAGGTGGCTGTAGCGGACGGCGGGCGCGGTCTGCTGCCCGGTCTCCCCTCGCTGCCCGACGGTCCGGCCCGGGGGCCGGCGGCGGGCATCCTGGGCGCGGCGGCGGCCTATCCCGGCCGGCCGCTGCTGGTCCTGGCGTGCGACCTGCCCCGGGTGCCGGCCGAGCTGCTGGCCGAGCTGGCCCGCGGGACGGGGATCGATTGGGCGGTCCCGCGCTGGGGCGGGCGGGTCGAGCCGCTCTGCGCCCTCTACGGTCCGGCGGCCCTGGCCGCCCTGGCGTCGCGCGCCGGGCGCGGCCTGCTCGGACCCCACGGGCTGGCGGAGGAGCCCGGGCTCGCCGTCCGCTGGCTGGAAGGGGAGGAGCTGGCGCGCTTCGGGGATCCGGCGGAGGTCTTCCTCAACCTCAACACCCCCGCCGACCTGGAGCGCTACGAGTCCAGGGTCTCCGACGGCTCGCCGCACCGGCCGCAGGGGCAGATCTCCCGCAGGAGCTCGTAGCGGTAGATGCCGGTCCCGTGACCGTCGGAGAAGGCGATGGAGATGGCGTAGTTGCCCACCGGCTTGATCGCCGCGACCTCCACCGGCTTCGCGGGAGGCTGGTAGCGGATCTTTCCGGTGTGGCCCTGGCAGCCGGCGCAGGGGCACCAGCCACGCAGGTAGTCGTAGGCGTACTCGGCCGTGTGGCCGTCGTTCCAGGTCAGGCGGAGACGGCGCTCCTCGGGCAGCCGCCGGGCTTCGGTCAGAAGAGGGTTCATACGTGATAGAACGTTGAAGAAGCCCCCGGCCTTCCGTCCCTCGGGGGCGACAAGGAGATTGTCATGCGGCGAGCGTTCTTTTTTCTCCTCTTCCTGCTCCCGGCGGCGGCCTTCGCCCAGCCGCCCGGCTACCTGGACACCGGCCGTTTCGAGCTCACTCCCTTCGTGGGCTACCGCCTGGAGGGCGACTTCGAAGCCTCCGACTTCGCCGACGTCGACGTCGAGGTCGACGAGGGCGCGGCCTTCGGGCTCATCTTCGACATCCCGCTGGACCCGAACTGGCAGATCGAGCTGCTGGCCAACCGCCAGGAGACCGCGTTCGTCAGCGACGAAGGTCTGTTCAATCCCGCGGCCGAGCTGGGCGACGTGACCCTGACCCACCTGCACGTCGGCATCCTTTTCCAATGGGGCCTGGGGCAGGTCAGCCCGTTCATCACAGGCTCTCTCGGGCTCGCCCACATCGAGCCCGAGTTCGACGATCTGGACGCCGACGACCGCTTCGCGACCAGCTTCGGCGGCGGCGTCAAGCTCTTCCTCGCCGACAACGTCGGGCTCCGGCTGGAGGGGCGGTGGTACTGGACCGACCTCGGCGACGACTTCGACGACGACGACTTCCATCATCACGACGACGAGGGGGCGGGGCTGTTCCAGGTCGAGGGGAGCGTCGGGTTGGTGATCGCCTTCTGACCGGGGGCCACGCGGTCCCGGCCGCCGGCCTTGGCCTCATAGAGCCGGCGGTCGGCCGCGGCGATCAGGTCGCTCCCCGCGACCCGCCCGCCGCCTTCTTCCAGGGCGGCCACGCCGATGGAGACCGTGGCCGTCCAGCCCGCCGGCGCGCCGTCCTCCCGCAGCACCTCGATGTCCCGCACCCGCAGACGGATCTTCTCGGCCACGGCGACGGCCCCCGCGAGGTCCGTCTCCGGCAGCAGGACCAGGAACTCCTCGCCGCCGTAGCGTCCCACCCGGTCGGTGGCGCGCAGGTCCGCCGAGATCGCCTGGGCCACGCGGCGCAGCAGAGAGTCCCCCGCCGGATGGCCGAGCTGATCGTTGACCCGCTTGAAGTGATCGAGGTCGGCGACGGCCACGGCCAGCGGCCGGCCGTGGCGGAGCGCCCGCTCCAGCTCCTGGTCGAGCCGTTCCAGGATCGCCTCCCGGCGGAGCAGCCCGGTCAGACCCTCGTAGGTGGCCGACTCGAAGAGGCGGGCGTTCTCGAGCACGGCGGCCACGTGATGGGCCAGCAGTCCCAGCAGATCCACCTCCTCGGCCGGCCAGCTCCGGCTCCCCTCCTTGGGGCCTACGATCAGCAGGCCGACGGTCCGCTCCTGGTGCAGCAGAGGGAGGGTCAGGCTGGCGGGGCCGTCCGGTGCAGGCGATCCGCCCGGGCTCGCGGCCAGGACGCTGAAGGTGCCGGTCTCCGGGTTGGCGATCAACAGGGTGGCCCAGCGGGCGAGGAAGATGGCGGTCAGCCGCTCCACCAGACGCTCGCCCATGAGCGGCAGCCTGCCGAGGGCGGGCAGATCGCCGGCCAGCGCGATCAGCTCGCGCCGCAGGGCCACGCGCTCGGGGAAGAACCGGCGGTCGATCAGCCGGTGCACGGAGCGGCGGAGGGGAGCGAACGCCAGACCGAGCAGCAGCGTCGAGGCCGAGACCGTCCAGACCGGCGCCGGTCCCTCGACGACGCGGGAGAAGACCGCGCTTCCCGCCCCGACGGCGGCATAGAAAACCAGCGCCAGCGAGCCGGTCAGGCACGTGTAGACCAGCCCCCGCCGCGCCGCCAGCTCGATGTCGAAGAGGTGATAGCGGAAGATGGCGACGAAGAACGCCGCCGGGTAGGCGAGCA
This sequence comes from Thermoanaerobaculia bacterium, assembly GCA_036376245.1. Classification (GTDB taxonomy): domain Bacteria; phylum Acidobacteriota; class Thermoanaerobaculia; order Multivoradales; family UBA5704; genus DATARR01. The sequence goes on from DASVAS010000004.1 coordinate 55,250, forward strand.
GGATCAGCGCCTCCAGGGAGCCGGTCCAGACCGGCAGGACCACGCCGGACCGCTCCAGGATCTCGGTGGAGACCACGAAGAGCATCCAGGGGAGGGCCGCCGCCAGCACCAGTCCGGCCTGATGCCGTCCCCGCGGCTCGGGATGGCGCAGGGCCTGGAGGGTCAGGATCAGGGTGACGGCCAGGGTCCAGGCCGGCAGGCCCAGGCGCAGCAGCAGCCCTTCGGCGGACTCCAGGCTCCAGGGCAGGCGCGCCCCGGCCATCTCCTCGGCCAGCCACGCCGCGCAGGCCGCCGTCCCCATCCCTGCCCCCATGGCGTAGTACAGCGGCACCACCCACGGCCGCAGCCAGGCCGGGCGCTCGGGGATCAGCGACGCGAGATGGAGCTGGACGCCGATCTGTGCGCCCGTCAGCAGGTAGAAGGCCGAGGAGATGAGCCCGGCGGCCCAGGGCGGGACGATGGCCTGGACGGGCAGGGCGCACTCCAGCGCCGCCAGGGCCGTAAAGACGAAGAGCAGCCGCCCCCGCGCATCACCCAGCCCCTGGAACAGCGCGAGCAACGCCACCGCCAGGAACCCCGCGACGGCGAGGCCGGTCAGCACCAGGGGGAGCGGCTTGACCGGGACCCCGGGCACGATCCGCACCTCCAGATCCCCGCCCTCCCGGACGACCAGCAGCGAGACCGGGCGTCCGCGCCGGAAGGCCGTCGCCCGGGAGTCGTACTCCAGCACGCCGCTCACCGGCCGGCCGTCCACCGCCAGGATCAGATCCCCGGCCTTCAACCCGGCGCGGTCCGCGGGCAGTCCGGGGCGGATCGAGGCGACGAGCACCCCCTGCGGCCCCTCTCCGGCGACGAACCCGAGACGCTGCCCGGCGGCGCGGAACGCGGCCGTCACCTGAAAAGAGAACAAACCGGCGACAGCGAGGGCGAGGACCCAGGCGGGCACGACGCGGGGGACGCGGAAGGGGTGCAAGTCGGGATCATTTTACAGCGTTCGGGGTGGCGGTGGTGACTGGGAGTTGTGCCCTTCGAGACCTCACCCTCGGTCCCTCTCCCATCTCCCTGCCGCCCGCCCCCGGGAGAGGGAGGGCTGCGATCGGCAATATCGTTGACTCATCGTTCCCCCTCTCCCGGGTGGAGGGAGGGGGATGGGAGAGGGGGCCAGGGGGTGAGGTCTCGCAGGGCATGCCGCCCCAGCGAGCAACTGCGCTAGCATCCCTCACCATGCCCCGCCACCCCCGCTTCTCGCCCTCCGCCCAGGACATCGCCGGCTCGGTCTACTCGGCCCTGGCCCACCGTCTCGCCAGCTACAAGGGGGAGGTCTACCCGCTCCACGTGGGAGACACCTGGATGGAGCCGCCGGAAGGGTGCCGGATGGAGGACCTGCGGGTGTCCGAGTACCCGGGGATGCACCGCTACGCCGCCCCCCAGGGCATGCCGGCGCTGCTCGACGCCATCGTCGAACGGGTGCGGGCGCGCACCGGCGTGCCCACGGAGCGGGAGAACGTCCTGGTGGCCACGGGTGCGACCGGCGCGCTGGGAGCGGTGGCGGGGGCGATCCTCTCGCCCGGGGACGAGGTGCTGCTCATGGCCCCCCACTGGCCCCTGATCACGGGGATCGTGCAGTCCTTCCACGGCGTGCCGGTGGACGTCCCCTTCCTCGGCGCGGCGGACTCCCCCGAGACGGCCGTCGAGGTCTTCCGCGAGCGGCTGACGGAGCGCACGGCGGCGATCTACCTCAACACGCCGAACAACCCGGCCGGCAGGGTGGTCCCGCGCTCGTGGATCGAGGCGATCGTCGAGTGGGCGGCCCGGGAGGACCTCTGGATCATCGCCGACGAGGTCTACGAGGACTACGTCTTCGACGGGGACCACGCCTACACGCGGCCGCTGGCCCCGGAGCGCACCTTCGCCGCCCATTCCTTCTCCAAGGCCTACGGCATGGCGGGCAACCGCTGCGGCTACGTCGTAGCCCCGGCGGACGCCGTCCTGGAGCTGCGCAAGATCGGCATGCACAGCTTCTACAGCACCCCGACGGCCTCCCAGATCGCCGCCCTGCGCGTGCTCGCCGGACCGGGGGACGCCTGGGCCGCCCGTGCCCGCGAGCAGTACAAGGCAACGGGGGCGCGGGTGGCGGCCCGGCTGGGCCTCCCGGCCCCGCAAGGGAGCACCTTCCTCTTCTTCGACGTGGCCGGATTCCTGGACGAATCCGGCCTCGCCGGCTTCCTCGAACGCTGTGTGGACCGCGGCCTTTTCCTCGCGCCCGGCCCCAGCTTCGGCCCCTATCCCACCCACGTCCGTCTCTGCTTCACCGCCGCGCCGCCGGACGTAATCGACCGCGGCGTCGAGGCCCTGGCGCCGCTGATGGGAAGGTAGGCTATGCTGACCAGTACATGCCTGCCGTCGATGATTCGCGATTGCTGGGGAAGCTGGAGCTGTTCCAGGGCCTGACGCCCGAGCAGCTCGCGGATCTCAACGGCCTGCTGCGCAGCTCGACGGTCCAGGCGGGCACCCACTTCATCACCGCCGACCAGCCCGGGGAGGTCGTCTACGTCCTGATCGAGGGGACGGTGAAGATCTACGTCACCCAGGCGGACGGCCGCGAGGTGATCCTGGCCTTCCTGGGTCCCGGGGACACGGTGGGCGAGATGAGCCTGGTGGACAGCTCCGGCCGTTCCGCCAACGTGGTCACCACCGAGCCCTCGCGCCTCCTCTGGATGGACCGCGCCAGCTTCCAGTCCGCCCTGCGCACCCTGGCCCCCCTCGCCAACAATCTGGTGCGCCTCCTCTCCCACCGCCTGCGCTTCGCCAACGAGCAGATCCAGGCCCTCTGCACCCTGGACGTCCCCGGCCGCGTGGCCCGGCAGATCCTGGCCATGGCCGAGCGCTACGGCAGCCGTCAGGCGGGCGGCGAGGTGCGCATCCCCCTGCGCCTCACCCAGAGCGACCTCGCCGAGCTGGTAGGAGCCTCCAGGGAGCGGGTCAATCAGGTGATCGTGGACTTCAAACACCGCGGTTACATCTCGGTGGATCCGGATCACCGCATCCGGGTCCACGACCGGCAGAAGCTGACGCGGTATTGCCGGTAGCTCCTTTTCGCAATGACATACAAGGAGGGACTATGCCTCCTTCTGTTCTCCTATTGACATCTATTCCCGTACATTGGAATATATCGCCTATCGGGCCCGGGAAAGAGGCCCTTTTTCAAGGAGAGAGACCAATGGCCAGAGAGACGACGTACAACGGGATGCTGGGCGAATGGGAGCGGCTGAATCAGATGCTGGCCGCGAACGCCGCCGAGATCCCACACATGGAGGGCAGCCGCCAGGAGTTCGAGAAGTTCCTGAGCTTGGCGCGGGACGCGGCCCATCGGCAGGCGATCCACACCGCGGGCAAGCAGGAGGCGTCGCAGCAGCTCCAGACCTACCTGCGAGAGGGGGAGCGGATCGCGACCATCCTGCGGCTGTCGCTGAAGCAGCGCTTCGGCATCCGGTCGGAGAAGCTCATCGAGTTCGGGATGCAGCCGTTCCGCGGCCGGACCCGGAAGCCCAGGACCGATCCCGAGCAGCCCACCCCCGAGCCGGCCGATCCCACCCAGCCGGCGCCGCAGTAACCCTGATCCAGAACCTGTGATCGTCTGATCCGCGAGGGCGTGCCAAGCGCGCCCTCGCTGTTATTTCCTCCCCCCTGGGACCGCCGGCGTCCCGCCGGCCCCCACTCCGAAGCTTCGGAGAAGCGCCCGAAGCGTACCTCCCCGCTCCGATCCTTCAGACAGCCTCCCGAACCTTCGAAGCGCCGCCATCCCCTTCGGCAAGCCTTCCTATCCTTGCGTCGCCATACCGAAGCTTCGAATGGCGCGCCGTGCCCTTCGGAAGCGCGCCGCAACCTTCGGCATGGCTCCTCAAGGATCGGAAAGCGCTCCGAAGCTTCCGATGCGCCGCCGTAAGCGTCGGAGAGGCGCCCGAAGCTTCGGAGTCACGCCGTAACCTTCGGAACGCCGCCGTAAGCTTCGGTGGCCGCTCCGAAGCTTCGGAGGAGCTCCCGGAGCTTCGGAGAGCCGTTCCAAGGATCGGAGAGCCACCCCAAGCTTGGAACGCCGCGCCGAAGCTTCGGAGGCGGGCTGTAACGTTCTCCCCCCTCGCGACTCTCTACAGGCGAAGGAGGACGATCCGATGCCTGACCAACAGAATCTGAACCTGGAGTCGCTATACCGGCCCTTGTGGCTGACCTATGGACTGGTCCCGCTGCTCGCGGGCCTCGACAAGTTCCTGAACCTGCTCACCGACTGGCCCAAGTACCTGAGCCCCTGGATGGCGAACCTGCTGCCGGTGTCCGCCCAGACGTTCATGTACGCCGTGGGGATCATCGAGATCGCCGTCGGCCTGATGATCCTCACGCGCTGGACGCGGACCGGAGCCTGGATCGCCGCCGCGTGGCTGGTCCTGATCGCGGTGAACCTCGTCACGATGGGCCTGTTCGACATCGCCGTCCGGGATCTCGCGATGGCGGTCGGGGCGTACACGCTGGCGCGGCTGGCGGAAGTGCGGGAGGAACGGCTCGCGGTGGTACCGGAACCCAGCCTGCGGCCGAGCCGGGCCTAGAGTCAAGGGAGACCGGCAGAAGCTGACGCTACTGCCGGTCGATATCGAGGAGTGGCGCTTCTACTGCAGCTCAGGACCTACATACTGGCCGCAGGCATACCACAAGGTGCCGGCCTGGATATAACGGCCATCCGAGGTGGTCGTGCAACTCGGGTAATGCGTCGTATAGCTGTAGAAGCACGCCCCACACGGGTCATCACATAGGACGCCATTCGCCCAGGACCTGAGGTTCGAGTAGAGATTCGTTTCAAGGTTCGAGCAGGTGTTCTGCGTGAGCTCACCCGAGAGATAGTTGGTCGCCTGGGATGGGCAGGTGCAGTAACTGGGTTCGGCGCTTGCGACAGCAGGAAGCAGAAGGAAGAGGAGCACGGTGAGGGACATCCAAGAGGGAGAGAAGACCGGCTTCGTCATACAAGCAGACCTCCTGAGGCTCGTCCCGTCCTCATGACGGGCGGCGGCCAAGATTAACATTACCTGGTTAGCTTAAAGTCAAGCTTTCCTGTAAAGCTCTCGGCCGGGTCGGGCGTAAAAAGCAAGGATCAGGGACGCCGCCAGTGAAATCCCGAAGGCGGCGCACCCCACAACAAACCCCGGCGGCGCGAACCGCATCTCAATCCGCGACACCCCCGCCGGCACCCGCACCCCCAGGAACGCGCCGTTGACGGTCACCGTCCGCAGCCGCTGATCTCCCGACCAGGCCTTCCACCCCCGAGACCACGGGTAGGACGACGCCACGAGCGTCTCCGCGCCTTCCGTGATCTCCAGGGTCACGCGTCCCGGCCTGGAGGCGATCACCCGGGCCGCCTCTCCCTGTCCCCCACCCTGCCAGTTCCCTACCTCCTCGCGAAATACCGCTACCCGTCCCGGATCAGTCATGCCCGCGATCCAAGGCCTGATCTCGTTTTTCCCGACGACGTCGACCGCCGCCGGCACGAACCAGCGCGGCAGCGCGCTGTAGTTGCGGAGCAGGGTGTAGGGCAGGAACCGGTCTTCGTCGATCCTCTCCAGCGCGGGAGTCGGGGGCACGGCGGGGCTGCCGAGGACGATCTCCACCCCGAGGAAGTCGAGCAGCGGATGGTGCAGGTTCTCGACCGGGGCGAAGTACCGGTCTTTCGTCGGGTGGAAATCGAAGGCCGCGCCCAGGACCTGGAGCTGCTTCGCGGGCGCCAGGGGGTTGTGCGGACGGAAATCGGCCACGTTGTAGACCGGGAGGAGATTGGGATAGAGGAGCAGGTGGCCTCCCGATCCTCTCGAGACCGCGGGGTCCCCGGCCTCGTGGGCGAGGATCTCCATGATCTCCGTGCGCGGATAGAAGAATCCGGGATGCCCCTGGGGGAGCAGGCTGCGGGACCAGGGGATCAGGTCCGTGAGCAGCGCTACGGCGAGCAGCACGGCCCCCCAGCGCGGACGCCAGCGGGCCAGTCCGAAGCCGGCGGCGAGGAGGCCCCAGAGGAGGAGGGTCCAGTCGTCCGTCTTCAGGGCGAGGCTCGCGAGGGCGGCCAGGGCGAGCCCGATCCAGACGGCCAGCTCGCGGCGGAGGCCCAGACGGCGGCGGCGCAGGAAGAGGTCCACCGCGAAGGCTCCAGCGATGCAGAGGGCCAGCGATCCCGGCATCAGCATGCGCGAGTAGGCGGGGACGCGCAGCGGCGGGATCAGATAGAGCAGGTGGGCCAGGGGCAGGAACTTCGCCGCCAGGAGGAGGCTCGCGAGGGCGAAGCCCAGGAAGGGCCAGGCGCGGCGCTTGGCTCCAAACAGAGCGATCATCGCGCCCGCGAAAGCCAGCAGACCGGTGTAGCCGGCTTCGCTGTCCGCCCAGTTGAAGGGGCCGGCGAAGGGATCGCGGAAGGGGCGTCCGAAGACGTGCGGGCCGGCCGGCGCCACGAAGAAGCCGCCGTAGCCGGGCACGAACCAGGTCAGGGGACGAGTCAGGAACACCTCGGCGGTCGGCAGCTCTTCGGCCAGGGTGTCGGCGGCGCGCTGCGAGTCCGGCACCAGGGAGAGGAACGGCAGCACATGAGGGGCCGCCAGTCCGAAGCCCAGGAGGGCGGCCAGGGCGGCGGCTCCGAAAGGCCGGGCGAAACCCACCGCCTTGCGGCGCAGGGAGAGGCCGCAGACGGCGGCGAGGAGGCCTCCGAAGGCCGCCGTCTCGGGATGGCCGGAGAGAAGGAGGATGCCGGTGAGGGCGGCGGTAGTGGCCACGACCCGGGGGCCGGGACGGCGGAAGAGGCGGATCGTCCCCGCCACGAGCCAGGGCACCCAGGCCGCCGTCGCCGAGACGGGGAAGAGTCCCCAGGAGAAGATGCCGCCGCCCAGGGCGAAGCCGGCCGCCGCCAGCAGCGAGGCGGCGCGGCCGAGGCCCACGAGGCGCGCGAGGAGCCAGGTCCCCTGGAACGCCACCAGCACCTTGAGCAGGAGGGTGGCCAGGACGTGGTGCTGGATGGGCACGGCCCGGGCGGCCATTTGGAGGGGCGAGAGCGCGCCGGCCTGCGGATTGGCCCAGGGGGAGCTGCCGCCCTCCAGGGTGTCCGACCAGAACGGCAGGCGGCGGTCGGAGAGCGCGTGCCGGACCTCCAGCTCCCAGGGCAGGATCTGGTAGACGACGTCGTTCAGCAGGTCATACCGGCGGTCCGCCTTGATGGCGGGGGCTCCCGGGACCCCCTCGCTCAGGATGTCGTTGGGGACCAGCAGGGGATTCCCGGCCAGCCAGGGCGCGAGGATCACCAGAGCGGCGACCCAGCCGCCCAGCACGGCGCTCCACTCCAGCCGCCGGCCCAGCCCCCGCGCCAGCAGCCAGCAGACGGCCTGCACCGCCGCCATGACGGCCAGCAGGACGGCGACGAGCTTGAAGTCCCAGGAGAGCATGCGCGGGGGATCTTATCCCGGGGGGCCGGCCCTCACTCCCCCTACCCCCTCTCTCCCGACCCCTCCCTCCCACGCCACACCGGGAGAGAGGGGGAAAGGACACCAGGGACACCAGGGACACCAAGGACACCAGGGACGGGGGGCGCTGTCCTTGAGGTCCTTGAGGTCCTTGGTGTCCCTGGTGTCCTTGACTAACTTCTCCCTCCTCTCCCGGTGTGGGTGGGAGAGAGGGGTCGGGAGAGGAGGGCCGGGGTGGTGAGGGCTTCGCAGGGCACCTGCCTGAAATCACCGACCCCACTTTCTGGTTTACAATGTCTCGCATCGGTGGGGAGTAGCCCCCCTGGACGTTCCAGGTACAGGAAGGCCGTCATCACGGGGTGTTCAGCCCCCGGCCTCCTGAGAGCTTCGGCTCGGGCGAGACCACCACGACACTCAACGTGCCGTGGGGTCTCGCCATCCTGCGGCCTATCGGGAGATAGGCTTATGCCCGAAACGTCCTTGTGGCTGTGGGCGGGGTTCAACCTGTTCATCCTCGCCATGCTCGCCCTCGATCTCGGAGTCTTCCACCGCAAAGCGCACGAGGTCTCGCTCAAGGAGGCGACCGCCTGGAGCGTGGTCTGGATCACGCTCGCGATGATCTTCAACGCCGGCCTCTGGTTCTACCGCGGCGCCGAGCCGGCCATCGAGTTCTTCACCGGCTATCTGATCGAGAAGTCCCTCAGCGTCGACAACATCTTCGTCTTCGCCCTGATCTTCAGCTATTTCGCGGTGCCGGCCGCGTGGCAGCACCGGGTGCTGTTCTGGGGCATCCTGGGAGCGCTGATCCTGCGCGCGGCGTTCATCTTCGCCGGCGCGGCGCTGCTGGCGAAGTTCCACTGGGTCATCTACATCTTCGGCGCCTTCCTGATCTTCACCGGGATCAAGATGGCGATCCTCCGCAACACGGAGATGGACCCCGGGAAGAACCCCGTGCTGAAGCTGGTCCGCAGGCTGATCCCGGTCACCTCCGACTTCCGGGGGGATCACTTCTTCGCGCGGGAGGCCGGCCGCTGGGTGGCCACACCGCTCTTCCTGGTGCTGATCCTGCTGGAGACCACGGACCTCATCTTCGCCGTGGATTCGATTCCGGCCATCTTCGCGGTGACCGACGACCCGTTCATCGTCTACACCTCCAACGTCTTCGCCATCCTGGGCCTGCGCTCGCTGTACTTCCTGCTGGCGGGGGTGATGGGGAAGTTCTCGTACCTGAAGCTGGGCCTCTCCGCCGTGCTGGTCTTCGTGGGCGTGAAGATGGTCCTGATGGACTTCTACAAGATCCCCTCGCCGGTCTCGCTGGCCGTCATCGCGGCGATCCTGACGGTGTCGATCGTGGCCTCGCTGCGGAAGGCCAGGCGGGAGGAACAGGCGGCGCTGCCGCCCGCGGAAGCCGCATGAAAAAACGCCGGCCCCGAAGGGCCGGCGTCGACAGGTCGGAGGCGGGTGCGCGTCAGTCTTCGACGTGCATCGCCGCCGGTCCGGCGGGGCCGTAGGAGAAGGAGCCGCCCTGCTTCTGCCAGAAGAAGGGCGCGCGCTTGACCTTGTCCGGATAGACCTGGTCCATGGTCATGGAGTCGTAGACCCGGCCGTTCTGGATCACCCAGCGGATCTGCGCCGAATTCTGGATGTTCTCCAGCGGGTTGGCGTCGAGGATCACGACGTCCGCGAGCTTGCCCGCTTCGATCGAGCCGATGTCCTTGTCCATGCCGAGATAGTGGGCGCCGTTCAGGGTGGCGGCCCGCAGGGCCTCCATCGGCGTCATGCCGCCCTGGACGAACATCCACAGCTCCCAGTGGGCGGCCAGGCCTTCGCGCTGGCCGTGGGCGCCGAGGTTCACCTTGACGCCCTGGCGGCTGAGGTCGTTGGCGGCGGCGGCGACCCGGAAGTGGTTGTACTCCTCGTCGGGGGCGGTGACCCGGCGGCGGGAGCGCTCCTCGACGACCTCCCGGGGCACGAAGGACATCAGGCGCTTGTCCTCCCAGACCCGGGTCTTGTCGTACCAGTAGTTCTCGCCCCAGATGCCGCCGTAGGCCACCACCAGGGTCGGGGTGTAGCCCACCTCGGTCTGGCTCCAGAGCTGGCGGACGTCCTCGTAGAACTTCGGCACCGGCACGGCGTGCTCGATGCCCGTGTGGCCGTCCACCACCATGGTCATGTTGTGCTGATAGAGGGAGCCGCCCTCGGGCACCACCTCCATCCCCAGCTCGCGGGCGGCGGCGACGATCTGCTGCCGCTGGTCGCGCCGGGGCTGGTTGTAGCTCTTGACGCTGAACGCGCCCGCGGCCTTCATGCGCCGCAGGTGCGAGCGGGCGTCCTCGAGGTTGTCCACCGTCGCCGTGAAGGGCGTAGTGGCGCCGTAGAGGATGGTGCCGGTGGAGTAGATGCGCGGCGCGGTGATCATGCCGGCCTTCTGCAGCTCGGAGGCGGCGAAGACCGTGTCCGTGTCGTTGGACGGGTCGTGCAGGGTGGTCACGCCGTAGGTGAGGCTGGCGTAGGTCACCCAGTTGTTCTCGGGGACGATGCCGTCCGAGCCGAAACCGCCGTGCCAGTGCACGTCGATCAGGCCGGGGATGACCGTCTTGCCCTTGGCGTCCACCACGTGGGCGCCGGCCGGAACGTTGACGCTGGCCCGCGGGCCGACCTCGCGGATGCGGTTGCCCTGGATGACCACCGTGCCGTCCTCGATGACCTCGTCACCCTTCATGGTGATGATCCGGCCGCCGACGATGGCGACGGTGCTCTTGGGCACGTCGCTCTCGGCCTTGAAGCCGATGTTCACCCCCTGGGCGGGCGGATCGGGGAGCGTCTCCGGCGCGCCTTCGAGGAAGGTGAAGGCGTTCTTCAGCTCCAGGCTGTACAGCTCGGGGCCGAGGGACCAGTGGAGCGTCTTCGAGTCGCCGGACCAGTGGAGGTACTCGCCCGCGTCGCGGGTGACCCGGCGCAGCGGGATGGCAGAGGTCTTGGGACCGACGTCCACCGCCTGGCCGGTGGGCACGAAGGGCACCACGTAGGCCTGGAAGCGCTCGGTGAAGGCGATCCAGCGGCCGTCCGGCGACATCTGGAACTGGGTGGCGTTCTCGCTGGTCAGGTGCGGACGCTCGTCCTTGCCGTCGAGGCTGATGGAGACGAGATGCCGCTTTCTGTCGGCGAACTTCAGTAGATAGACGCGGTCGTTCTCGGCGCCGAAGCTGGGCTGCTCGCCCTCCTCGGTGATCAGCTCCGGATCGCCGCCGTTGGCGGACACCCGGTAGATGCCCGGCTCCAGCGACCACGCCGCCGTGCGGACGAAGCCGCCCTCGATCTTGCGGTAGACGATCTGCTTGCCGTCGGGCGTGAAGGCCGGCTCCACGTAGTGCCCGGGCGCGCTCACCACGGCTTTCCCGTCGCCGCCGTTGGCCGGGACCACGCGGACGGTGCCCAGCTTCTCGTCGTCCCAGGTGGTGTAGACGACCGACTTGCCGTCGCGGGAGAAGGAAGGGAAGAGCTCCCAGTGGTCGGTCTGCGTCGTCAGGCGCGCCGGCCGGCCGTCGGGCAGCTTGCGGATCCACAGGTGGCCTAGGGCCTGGTAGACGACCTGGTCGCCCTTGGGGGAGACGTTCACCCAGCGCAGCATCCTGGTGTCGAACCGCGCCGGCGCCACCTCGATGGGCACGCGCAGGGCCTGCTGGACCTTGCGGGTGGTGCTCACATGGAAGGGGATGTCGGAGACCTTGCGGCTCGCGGTGTCGATCCGCCGGATCTTGCCGCCGGCCCAGAAGACCAGGGACTTCGAGTCCGGCGTCCAGGCCATGACCGGATAGACGCCGTGGATCGACCAGGTCTCCTGCATGTCGCGCTCGAGGCCGTCGTAGATGGGCTGGATGTCGCCGGAGCGGAGGTCCAGCAGATGGAGGACGGTCTTGTAGTGGACCCGGCGGACGAAGGCCAGGGTCTTGCCGTCGGGCGAGGGGGTCGGCCGGATGGCGCCGCCCGGGCCGGTGACGAAGCGCTGGACGTTGCCCTTCTGGCGGTCGAGGCGCTGGATGACGAAGATCTCGGAGTTGGGGTCCTTGTTGTACTCGAAGATCGGGCCGGGCGTGGTGTCCTGGCTGAAGTAGAGGTACCGGCCGTCGGGCGAGAAGACCGGCTCGCCGGCGTCCTTCTGGTCGTTGGGCTTCTTGGTGAGCTGCAGGCCGTCGCCGCCGCTGCGGTGGTAGAGCCACATCTCGCCGGCGCCGAGCGAGCGCTGGGCCGTGAAGTGCTTGCGGGCCACGATGTACTGGCCGTCGGGCGACCACGCCGGCTGGTTGAGCAGGCGGAAGCTCTCCTTGGTCACGGCCTTGGGATTGGAGCCGTCGCGGCTCATGACCCAGATGTTGTCGCCGCCGCCCTGGTCGCTGGTGAAGGCGATCAGCTTGCCGTCGGGGCTGTAGCGCGGCTGCATCTGCCAGGCGACGTCATGGGTGAGGGCCTTGGCCTCGCCGCCGCCGATGGGCAGGGTGTAGATGTCGCCCAGGAGGTCGAAGACGATCTCCTTGCCGTCCGGGCTGACGTCGAGGTTCATCCAGGTCCCCTCGTTGACGTCGATGGGGACCTCCGTCGAAGGGCCGGGAGGATTGTTGACGTTCCACTTCTCCTCTTTCTTCTCGGAGATCTCCTTGGGAGCGCCCTTGCCGCCTTCCTTCTGCTCCTTCTGGAGCTCGGTGGCGTTCTCCTCCGGTTCCTGCTCCCGCTTCTGCTTGTCCTTGAGCTGTTCGTCCGGCGGCTGGGCCGGGGAGGGAGCGGGGGCGGGAGCCGGGGGTTGTTGATTCTGGGGGGCCGCCGTCAGAAGTCCGGCGGCGAGCAGCAGAGTACAGAAAAAGATGGTTTGCATTCGTTTCATCGCATGGGTCCTGTAGAGGTCTCCGCCAGAACAGCGGGACGCGAGCGCGGGCAGACTACGGAGCGGGGGGCGGGGGTGTCAAGGCTGGGTTCAGGGTCCCTTGCGGGCTGGGACGGTTGCCCTTCGAGACCTCACCCTCGATCCCTCTCCCATCTCCCCGCCGCCCGCCCCCGGGAGAGGGAGGGCCCTGCGATTGGGGGCGTCTTGATCTCGGCAAGATCGCTGGCTCATCGTTCCCCCTCTCCCGGGTGGTGGGAGGACGGTGGGAGAGGGGGGCCAGGGGGTGAGGTCTCGAAGGGCAGATCGCCCCAGAAAGCCAGACAGACTGAAGCTCTCTACTGCACCGGCATCGCCGTCAACAGCAGCACCAGGGCCTCGTCGCCGCCGTCGATCTTGGAGGTCCCGACCACGATCGTCTCCCCTTCCTTGAGGCCGAAGGAGGTATCGATCAGACGCCGAGTCGGGCGCGGCGCCTGTTTCTCGCCGTTGGCCGGGGCCGGAGGCTGGAAGGCCTCGGCTGTCAACCTGAAACCGTCCACGAACAGGCCGCGGTCCTCCGGGGTCCCCGTGTTGCGGAACCGCAGCTCCAACTCATACTGGGCGCCTTGCCGGCCGACCAGCCGCGCCTCGATGCCGTCGCCCTGTGTGGCGCGCACCCACGCCGTGTCCAGGAGCTCGTAGCTCTTGAAGGGCAGGAATCCCTTCAGGTCGGTCAACGCCTTTTGAGCGTTGGCGGGCACCTCCAGACCGGCGTTCCCCCCTTGCGTGCTGGCGGCCAGGAGCAGGAACTGGAAGTTCTGGGTGCGTGGCGACACATCCGCGCGGGCCAGGGCGCGGGCGATCTTCTCGTGGGTCGCGCTGTCGGTATAGACGCTCAATTGTCCCTTGACGCTCCCGGCCCCAATGAGGGTGGAGGCGCTGACCTGGCATTTCTCCTTCTGGGCGCACTGGTCCCACGCGAGGACCTCCGCCGCGTGCAGGTCCATGTACCGGATGTCGTACTTCACGGTGTACGCCGACTGGACCGGGACCTGGACCTTGGGCTGCTCCTGCTGGGCCGCGGCCAGGGCGCCCGGCAGCAGCAGGAAGAGCAGGGCGATGATGCGGGCACATGAATTTTTCATGATCGGTCTTCTCCTAGTGCGAAGCTCCATCCGAGGACAGCACCCAGATGATCCGGGTGCCGCCCGGGGTGGAAAACTGGATTTGTCGGGTCTCGGCCGCGATCGTGGTCTCCGCCTCCGGCAGGATGGGCGCCGGTTCGGGCGTGACTTCGGGCTCCGGCTTCGGCTTCTTTCGGAGCGCCCGCGTCTCCCGAGGCTTTTCCGGTTCCTGGACGGCAGGCTCGGGAGCCGGAGGAGGAACCGGGACCGGCGCGGGCGCGGCCTTCGGCTTTTCCGCGATCCTCGCCGGCTGGCGGGGCGGCGCCGCCGGCCCTTCGGCGTCCGGCGACAGGAGCGTCAGCGCCAGGATGAGCGCCGCCAGGACCGACCCGGCCAGGGCCGCGATGGGAATCCAACTCCGGCGCGGCTCCGGAATCGACGTCAGGACCGCCCGCCGCATCGCCTGAACCTCTTCGGAGGCCAGCCCGGGATCGCCGGCGGCGGGGTCCGCCTGGCGCAGAAGATCGCGCAGCCGTTCGTCGTTCATGTTCATCTCCGGTCCTCCAACAACAGGCCCGCGAGCTCGCGGCGGGCGGATAAAAGATGCCAACGCACCGTCACCTCGCTGATCCCCAGCAGCCGGGCCACCTCGCGGACCGGCGCGCCTTCGATCTCGTGGAGCGCGATCACCGCCCGGCGGCGAGGGGAGAGGCGTCCGAGGGCGGCCCGCACCGAGGCGCGGGCCACGGCTTCGTCCTCGATCCGCCTCGGATCTCTCTCGGACGCCTTCATGGACGAATGGACGCGGGTCCTCACCGACACCCGCCGGAAGCGGTCCTTGCAGAGGTTGACCAGCGTCCGCACGAGCCACGCCTCGCCGGATTGATCGCCGTCCGGCACCGCCGACGGCTTGCGGGCCGCGCGCAGGAAGGCCTCCTGCACCAGATCGCGCGCCTCCTCGCGGTCGGCGGCCAGCCGCAGGGCCAGGCGGAACAGCCGCTCGTGGTGGGCGTCGAACAGCCGGGCCAGGCGTTCGGTGGCGGTCAGGCTCGGTCGTTGGTCCAAGATCGCGCTCGTGGTCAGCGGTGCGTTCACGACCTGTAGACGCACCAGCGCGGAAAAACGTTGGGGCGGATTCAGGAATGCGGAACGCAGACCTCAGGAGCCGGTCCGAGGACGTCCCAGATGAATTCGCAGGTGGCGTTGAAGATCCGCTGGACGTCCGCCGGACAGTCGGTGTAATTGCCGCCGGCGGTGATCGTCTTCACCCGCTGCTTGCCGTACCAGGTCAGGGCGTAGGCGCTGACATAGTCCGGCGCCGGCGAGCCGCAGCCGCCCCGCTGCTGGCCGACCCGGGAGGCGGCGAGAGCCCGGTTGAGATCCATGAGATGCTGCGGGGTCGCCACGCCGCGCTCCACCCGGCAGGCGTTGCCGGTCGCCGCCGTGTAGGCGAGGAAGACGGGGCCTCCCTGGTAGATGAACACATCCGTCTCGAACGAGCCCCCGGCGATGTCGCTGCCCACCGCGTGGAGCTGGATCAGCGGCCGCATGTTGTACCGGGTGATGTCGTCGATCTGGCCTTCAGCCGGCAGCGCGGCGACGGCCAGGAGAAGAACGCCGATTCGTAGAGCGGATTTCATAAGATTTCTCTCCTCAATCTTTCAACGCTTCGCGCGCCGCCGCCAGCAGCGGCTCCGCCGAGATCGGTCCGCCGACCGCGCCGCGGATCCACGCGTCCGGCGTCAGGCGTCCCAGCCTCGCGATCCGCTCGGTCTCCTGGCCGAAATCGCCTTCGCCGACCTTCTCCGCCACCTGGAACGCGATGATGTGACCGATCGCGTAATCCGGCAGATAGAGTCCGTAGACGATCATGTGGGAGTAGATGGCAAGGATTTCCGAGTCGCTAACTCCGAAGACCGGGGCGAAGTAGAGGTTCCAGACGTCGCGGGCGATGTCGAGGGTCGCTTCCCGCAGCTCGGCCGGGGTGGCTTCCGGATGCTCGTAGAGCCAGTTCCAGACGCCCATGTCCACCAGGGAGACGCCGGCGATCTCGTAGGTGTTCCAGAGCACGGCGAGCGCGTGCTTGCGGCGGGTCTCTTCGTCCTGCGGGCGGAGGCCCAGCATCTCCAGGTCGCGCTCCTGGAAGACGAAGGCGAAGGCCTCGGTGGCCGCGTTGTTGGGCACTCCCGCCAGCGACCAGTGATCGATGCCGTTGAGTGAGAAGACCTGCTCGACGTTGTGCCCCAGCTCGTGCATCGCCACGTTGTAACCCTTGTAGTCCATGCCGCCCTGGGGGACCCGCGTGCGCAGGTGCGCCTTGTCCTCCCGCCGCAGCGCCTGGATCGCGTGCCCCGCGCCGCGGGCCGGATCGACGATGATGCGCTCGGCGAGCCAGCGCGCCCGCTCCGGCGCGTAACCCAGGTTTTCCAGCAACGCCGGAAGGCCCTCGGCGAAGGCCTCCAGGTTGGGATAGCGCGAGCGCGCGGCCTCGTCCAGCTCCGACTCCTGGTAATCGCCACGCGACTTGAAGCCGGAGTACCAGATGTCGAACGGCTCCAGGGGGCGGCCGACCTTACCTTCGATGTGCCTGCCGAGGGCGGCCACCTCCGGCGAGGTCATCACGGAGACGAGCAGATCCTCGACTTCCCTCTCGGGCATCTGGCGGTCCCGCTCGAAGCGCCGGGCGATGAAGGTCGGCTCGGTGGGGCTGTAGGGATCGACCTTGCGGACGGCGTGGAAGATGTCCAGGAGCGTGGCGTAGCGGGTGTCGGGCTCGCGGGCGGCGTCGGCTTCCGCAGGCTGGACGGCGTTGCTCATCGGATCCCAGAGGAGGTCGGGGTTGTCGATCACCGCCTTCGGGATCTCCTGCCGGACGATGCGCTCCATGATGCGGAGGATCAATCTCTGTTTGGCGAGGCTGGCTGAGTCCGCGTCGACGTAGTAGGAGGCCAGCTCGTCGCGCAGGCCCCAGTGGCTGATGAGCCGCAGCCCCTCGGGGAAGGGGCGCTCGCCTTCCGGCGTGACGACACGGTCCAGGCGGATGTTGTACGCGGCGATGTACTGATCCGCGGCGGTCATCAGCCGGGTGACCTCCTGCTGCACGGACGCGGGCACGCGGGCGGCGAAGCGGTCCATCAACCGGGAGCGCGCCCAGGTCTCGCGGTCCCAGCCCGGCCCCTCGCTCAGGCGCTGCGCCAGGGTGTGGACGGGGAAGTTGAGCAAGGCGAGGAAGGCCACCTTGCTGCGGAAGAGGTCTTCGTCCACATGGGCGGCGAGGTCGACGTCGGCCAGCAGGCGGTCGGCGGGCATGAGCGGGCCGGTGTCGGTCTCCAGGGGAGCCATCAGCTCGCGCCGCACCTCGTGGAGGTGGCCGTCGACCTGTTCGAGGGTCCGCTCCAGCCGCTGGAAGGTCGTATCGAGGGCTTCGGGGTCGGCGAGGAAGTGGGTTTCGCAGAAGCTGGAGAACGCTTCGGCGTCGCCGTCCTCGGGCCACCACCGCTGGGCCACCTGCTCCACGCCCAGGCGGATGCGCCCCGCGTGCTCGGCCCCGTGGCGCTCGGTCAGGCGCTCGGCAGTCCGGCGGATCACGTCCGCGCTGATGAGGTTCGTCGTCGCGGCGGGAGAGGCCGCGGGGGGAGCCGTGTCGAGGGTGGTGGCGGTGTCCATCATGGTGAGGATTCTATCCGGACTACAATCCCCGCCATGAATCCCAAGCAAGCCGCCTTCGACCTGTCCGAAATCGAGCAGCGCCGCCGCGCCGGCGGAGATCCCTGGCTGGAGCTCCTGAAGGTGCCGACGCTACGGGTCGGGCTGTACGTCCTGGCCGCGGGATCGGTGGACACCCAGACGCCCCACGAGGAGGACGAGATCTACCACGTGATCCGGGGCCGGGGCCGCTTCGTGGCGGACGGCGAGGACAGGGAGGTGGGGCCGGGGACGGTGCTCTTCGTGGCGGCCCGGGTCGAGCACCGGTTCCACTCGATCGAGGAGGACCTGGAGATCCTGGTGTTCTTCTCGCGCGATTCGGGAAACAAGCCCTAGATCGCCGGCTTCAGGGCCTCGCCCACGATCTTGTCGTCGATCACCAGCCGGTGCGGCCCGCCGTCGCCGTTGACCGGCTTGACCTCCTCGCGCGAGAAGGGATCGAACTCGTAGGGCTTGATGATCTTGCCGTAGACGGACTTGAGGGCCCGGGCGCCGATACGGGCGCTCTTGGAGGCCTCCTCGGCGATCTTCTGCACCGCGTCGTCCGTGATCTCCAGATCGATACCGTACTTCTGGAAGAAGTTCCGGGACGCCTGGAGCACGCCGTCCTGGGGCTCGCGGAAGATGCGCGCCAGGGTGCCGGCGTTGAGGTCCTCCAGGATGACGGCGTTGTCGAAGCGCGAGAGGAACTGCGGCTGCATGCCGTACTCGAAGAGGTCCTCCTGCCGGAAGTGGTGGCGGAGGGTGAAGTACTCCTTGATGGTGATCTTGCCGTTGACGTAGGTCGTCGTGGTCGGGAGCTTGACGCCGCTCTTGGGCGAGGTGACCCGGTGGAAGACCTGGTCGTACAGGGTCTCGAAGGCGCCGGCGCAGAGGAAGAGCATCTTGCCGGTGTCGATCCAGGTGCTGACGGACTCGATCTCGCCGTTCGCGTTGGGCGCGGTGATCCGGTAGGGCACCCGCTCGCCCTCGATCAGGGTGAGCACGGCCTGCTGGATGTTGATGCCGGTGACGTAGGGCTTGCCGCCGATGAGGCCGGAGACCTTGTCGATCTCGTCGAGGCAGACGGTGGCGCGCTCCATGGCGCGGCCGATCTGCTCGGCCGTGGCGCCGTCGCCGAGGACCTGCCGGGTGCGCTCCTCCAGCCGGGCGAAGAGGCGGCTGGTGTCCACCGCGCCCTCCTCGGTCGCCAGGGTGTTGGCGTTCATGATGAGGACGACCCGGTACTCGGAGAACTCCTGGTGGGCGTTGTAGAGGGACTCGATGGCCCGCATGATGGTGGTCTTGCCGGTCCCGGAGTTGCCGATGAGGAGGAGGTTGCCGTACTTCTCCCCCTGCAGGTGCTTGAAGATGGCCACGGAGACGTAGCGCAGCGTCTCCTCCTGGCCGATGACGTTCCGGGAAAGGTCGTTGTAGATCTCGACGGGCTTCATGGTCTTCCTCGCAGCCTCATTGTGTACGGAAACGGAGCGGCGGACGCCTACCCCGGCCTCTATCCTAAG
Source organism: Thermoanaerobaculia bacterium (assembly GCA_036376245.1). Classification (GTDB taxonomy): domain Bacteria; phylum Acidobacteriota; class Thermoanaerobaculia; order Multivoradales; family UBA5704; genus DATARR01. The sequence goes on from DASVAS010000004.1 coordinate 73,920, forward strand.
TCGATTCGCGGGCCGGGCATTCCCAGGGGGCGGGCGGTCGCGTAGAATGGTCCGGGAGGCGGAGAAAAATGATCCCTGAGCGAATCCAGGTCTTCGTGTACCATAACGATCCCTGGTGGATCATTCATGCTCTGGCTCCAGAATTCGTGACCCTGGCTGAGCGCCTCGAGGGGGTGCCTGCTGAGATCCAGCGATGGTTGTCGGTCCTGTGCGCCGCCAGCTACGAACACGGGATTGAGCCTTTCCATGGCTACAAGCCGGCTCCTCAGAAGTACTGGCGTAGCTTCGAGGAGGCGGAGCCCTGGATAGAGCCGTTCCCATCGCTGGAGCTGCCTAAAGAGTTCGGTTTCGGTCCGGCGCCCGTCATAGAGGCCCGCCTCCTCAGGTATCCACCGCCCAGTCGCTTTGCCCCAGAGTAAAATGGTCCATGAGGGGAATGAAATGACCGAGCAACGAATCCGAGCCGTGGTGTTCAAGGAAGGGGATTGGTGGATTCTTCAAGGCCTGGACTACGACTTCGTGGTGGCGGCCCGGACTCTGAACGACATGCCTGTTCGAGTTCAGCGGTTCCTCGCTGTTCTCTTTGATGCCAGCCGGCAACATGGGGTCGAGCCGTTCTATGGCTACTCTCCGGCGCCTCGCAGGTTCTGGAGGATGTACGAGGCTGCGGAGCCGTGGACAGAACCGCTCTGCACCGTCGAGCTTCCCGAAGATCTTGGCTCCACTCCTGTCGTTGAAACACGCTTGGCCGCTTGAAGCTCCTCAGTCTTCTTCCGGATATAGGCCCCAGTCTTCCGGAGGTATACGGTAGAGTCTGCAAAAGCTTTGTAGGGCCGAGAGCGGGAGGGGCTCGTCCAGATCGAGTACTTCCACCGGATAGAATCGCCGACCCTTGTGGAGGAACTGACCTCCAGCCACCGCTGCCGCTGCGGGGTCAATCTCAATTCCATAATTCCTGCGGACAGTCTCAATGAACTCCCTCAGCGTGATTTCCCACGGATGTCGGCCCAAGGATCGGATCTCCGGAAGTTTTTCCTTGCACGACGGATCGGGTGCAGCTTCGTAGCGCGGAAGCATGCCATGATATCCGGCTAAAGCCAAGTCGGGTCTTCACTTACAGCGATCCGGTCGCGTCAGAAGGAGCCGCTTTCAGCCGTGAAGGCGGCTCCGGCGGCTTGCCATCCCCCTCTACCTCGGAGAAACTCACCGCGTGAAAAAGGCCGTCACCCTGGAGCTCGAACGTCAGCTCAACCCCGAGCAGGTCGCCGCCGTGACGCACGGCGAGGGGCCGCAGCTCGTGCTCGCCGGCGCCGGGTCCGGCAAGACGCGGGTCATCACCTACCGGATCTACTGGCTCATCGAGGAGATGGGGGTCGATCCCGGGCTGATCGCCGCCATGACCTTCACCAACAAGGCGGCGGGCGAGATGCGCGAGCGGGTCGAGGACCTGCTGGACGTCCACCCGCTCCCGACGTCGGTCGGCACGTTCCACCGCTACGGGCTCCTGATGCTCCGCCGCTACGGCGAGCGGGTGGGGCTGCGGCGGGACTTCCACATCCTCGACACCGCCGACCAGCTCGGCCTCATCAAGGAGGCGCTCGGCTCCGAAGGGCTGTCCGAGACGGCCTTCTCCCCACGCTCCGTGCTGGGGCAGATCAGCGCGGCCAAGAACCGGCTTCTCGATCCTCCGGCCTACGAGGCGCGGGCGCAGAACTTCTTCGAGAAGAAGGTGGCCGCCCTCTACCGCCGCTATCAGGGCCTCCTCGGGCAGGCCTCGGGCGTGGACTTCGACGACCTGATCGCCCTGCCGGTGAAGCTCCTCTCGACCGACCCGGAGCTGAAGGAGCGCATCCGCCGGCGCACGTCGTTCCTGCTGGTGGACGAATACCAGGACACCAACCACGCCCAGCTCCGGCTGGTCCAGGAGCTGGTGGGGCCGGACGGCAACCTGACGGCCGTGGGCGACGAGGACCAGGGCATCTACCGCTGGCGCGGCGCGGACCTCAACAACATCCTGGAGTTCGAGAAGACCTTCCCCGACGCGGTGGTGCGCAAGCTGGAGCGGAACTACCGCTCGACGCAGGTCATCCTCGACATCTCGGGCGCGCTCATCGCCAACAACATCCAGCGCCGTGGCAAGCGCCTGTGGACGGAGGAGGAGGGCGGCGCCAAGGCCGAGCTCTACCGGGCCAGCGACGAGGGGGACGAGGCGACCTGGATCGTGCGCACCTTCCAGCGCCTCCGGCACAACTACAAGCTCAGCGAGATGGCCATCCTGGTGCGCACCAACGCCCAGACGCGGGCCATCGAAGACGAGCTGCTGGCGCGGGAGATCCCCTACTCCCTGGTCGGCGGTGTGCGGTTCTACGACCGCGCCGAGATCAAGGACCTGGTGGCCTACCTGCGGGTGCTGCGGAACCCCCGCGACAACTTCTCCCTGCTGCGGATCGTCAACCAGCCGCCGCGGGGGATCGGCAAGTCCACCCTGGAGCTGCTGCGTGATCGCGCCGTCCAGCTCGGGCAACCGCTGTGGGACGTCCTCTATCTGGACGACCTCGGGAGCCTGCCGGCGCGGAGCGCCACGGCCCTGCGCAAGTTCCGGGACCTGATCGTCGGGCTCCAGAACACCGCGGCGGACCTGCCGCTCCCCGCCCTCCTGGACCGCCTGCTGGAAGCCACCGCCTTCCGGGACCTCTACAACGAAGATGACCCGGACGACCTGGCGCGTCTCGAGAACATCGAGGAGCTCCTCTCGGCGGCCCAGGAGTTCACCGAGGCGAACAGCTACAACACGGCGAACGATCAGGATCTCCTGACGGCCTTCCTGGACCACATCGCGCTGGTCTCGGACCTGGATGGTTTACAGACCGAGAAGGGCGTCTCGCTGATGACGCTCCACAGCGCCAAGGGCCTGGAGTTCAAGGCGGTGGTGGTGGCGGGGCTGGAGGACGGCCTGCTGCCGCACTTCAACTCCCAGGGCGCACGGGAGGACATCGAGGAGGAGCGCCGTCTCCTCTATGTAGGGATGACCCGCGCCCGGGAGCGGCTGTTCCTGAGCTGCTGCCGCCGCCGGAGGATCGCGGGGCGTTATCAGGACCAGACCGAATCCCCCTTCCTGGCCGAGCTGCCGGATCAGCTCCTGGACGTCTCCGTGAGCCCGGACATCTTCGCCTACGAGCGGATGGACCAGCGGAGCCAGAGCGTCTACTCGTTCTTCGGCGGCGGCCAGGGACGTCCGGCGCCGTCCGCGCCGCAGATGCCTCCGCCGAGGCCGCCGTCCCAGCCTCTCGGGTACGGCCGGCCCCCCACCGCGCCTCCGGTGCGTCCCTCGGCTCCGGAGCCGTCGGCGGCCCCGAAGCGGGCCATCCGGCGCGGCAGCCGGGTACGCCACGCCACTCTCGGGAACGGCGTCGTCCTGGAGATGGAGGGGGACGGCGATGACGCGCGGCTGACCGTGTTCTTCGAGAAGTCGGGGAAGCGGAAGCTGGTGGCGAAGTTCGCGAACCTGGAGCTGGTGTAGCTCAGGGCGGATTGCCGGCTGGGCTGTCTGCCCTCCGAGACCTCACCCTCGGTCCCTCTCCCATCTCCCTGCCGCCCGCCCCCGGGAGAGGGAGGGCCCTTCGATTGGGGCTTCTTGATCTCGGCAAGATCGCTGACTCATCGTTCCCCCTCTCCCGGTCGGGTGGGAGGGCGGTGGGAGAGGGGGCCAGGGGGTGAGGTCATCGGAGGGCGTACCGCTCCAAGGGCTACCCAGCCGCTCCCACCAGCTCATCCACCAGCGACTTGCTCCCCTGCACGGCTACGCGCTGGAGGTAGAGCTTCACGCCCACGAGGCCGCCCAGCTCCTCGCCGCCGCCGGCCCGTCCCGGACCGCCGTGGAGGGTCTGCGGCAGAGCGGCGCCGGAGCCCGGGGCGTCCCCGGCGGAGGACTCGGAGCCGATGTAGATCCGTCCCGTGCCGCCGCCGCCCCGCGCCACGAAGTCGCCGGCCCAGGAGGCGTCGTCCGTGTACGCGGAGGTCACCAGGGTGCCGCCGCCGAGCGCCACGATCTCCACCGCCTCGGCGGCGCTGCCGTCGTAGGGGAGGAGCGTGGCCACGGGCGCGAAGACCTCGCGGTCGTGCACGGGGCCGGCGGCGCGGGCGTCGTCGCTCCGCAGCAGGGTCGGCTGGACGAAGAAGCCCTTGCCGGCGGGGGCGCCGGCGCCGTCGGTCCGCTCGCCCGTGCCGTGGACGATCCGCGCCGCCTGGCGCAGCTCGGCGATCCCCTTGAGCGTGTCCTCGAGCTGCTGGGCCGTGGCCACGGGGCCCATCTTCGTGGCCGGGTCCGCGGGGTTGCCGACCACCACCTGGGAGAGGCGGGAGATCAGGGCGTCCTGCACGGCGTCGACCCGCTCCGAGGGGATCAGGATGCGCCGCACGGCCGTGCATTTCTGACCGGTCTTCTGGGTCATCTCCCGGATCACGTCCTTGAGGAACAGCTCGAAGGTGGCGGAGCCGTCCTGGACGTCCGGACCCAGGACCGCCGCGTTCAGGCTGTCAGCTTCGACGTTGACGCGGGTGTTGGCGGCCAGGAGGTTGCCTCGCGAGCGCAGGCCGCGGGCGGTATCCGCCGAACCGGTGAAGGCCAGGACGTCCTGGGAACCGAGCCGGTCCAGCAGGTCGCCGGTGGAACCGATGATGAGCTGCAGCGTGCCCTCGGGGAGGATGCCCGCCTCGACGATCAGCTCGATGCAGCGCTCGGTGACCATGGAGGTCGCAGTCGCCGGCTTGGTGATCACCGGCATACCGGCGAGCAGGGCGCAGGCGGCCTTCTCGGCGAAGCCCCAGGCCGGGAAGTTGAAGGCGTTGATGTGGACGGCCACCCCGGGGCGCGGCACCAGGATGTGCCGGCCGTAGAAGCCCTCGGTCTTGGCGAGCTGCACGCCCTCGCCTTCCGGAATGAACGTGCGGTCGCCCAGGCCGCGGCCGATGCTGAAGTAGTAGGCCAGGGTGCCGGAGGCGCCGTCGACGTCGAACGAGCCGTCCGGCTTGGTGGTGCCGGTGTTGCGGGCCGAGAGGTCCAGGAGCTCGTCCCGGTGGTCGCGCAGGACCTTGGACATGTCCTTGAGGAGCATGGCGCGCTGCGAGAAGGTCAGCGCCCGCAGGGCCGGACCGCCGCGTTCGCGGGCGTAGTCCAGCACCGCTCCGAAATCGATCCCCTCGCTTCCCGCCCGCGCGATCTCCTCCTCGGTCGAGGGGTCCACCAGCGTCGCGAGGCCGGTCCTGGCCTCGTGCCAATTTCCAAGGACGTAGCTCCTGAGTGTCTTCATCGGTCTCCTTCTCCTGTCGGCGGCATCCTATAACGCTCCGTCCGGAGCCGCCTCCGGATTCTCCTCCAGGTAGCGGACAGCCAGCTCCCGGTGCGCCGGATTGAGGGACATCAGGTAGAGGCGGGCCTGCTCGGGGTCGTCCACCTTGTCGAGATCCCAGCGCTCCAGCACGCCGGTGATGAAGCCCGCCGCCGCCAGCTTCGCCTTGCGGTCATCCATCTCCTCGGCGAAGGGGAGCGAGACCTCGGAGAGCAACTGGCTGCGCCGGTTCCAGTCATAGATCTGGAGCCGCCGGGCGTAGTCGTCCACCATCTTCTTCATCTCGGGGTTCAGCTTTTCGTACAGCATGCCCGTGGACTCCTTCCTTTCGGGCGGCGGCCAGGGCTTTGGCGAGCCCCTGGCGGGCCAGGGGGTTGTCTCCGGTCACCGCGAGCGCGTGGCGGAACAGCGTGGCGCTGTCGCGCCAGTGCCGGGTCTGGGCGCGGGTCATCGCGGCGAGGCCCAGGATAGCAAGGACGGCGAGGGCCCCGAGGACAGCGCGGAGGGCGGCCCGCCGTTCCAGCCACTCCGCCGCTCCCCAGACCCCTGCGAGGAAGAGGCCAACGAAGGGGAGATAGGTGTAGCGGTCCGCCATGGCCTGGCGGCCCACCTGCACGAGGCCGATCACGGGCACGAGCGTGCCCAGGAACCAGAGCCAGCCTGCCAGCAGCCAGGGGGATTTCCGGGCCCGCCAGACGGCGAGCGCCGTGACGGCGGCGAGGAGGAGGACGGCGCCCGCGGTCTTCCAGGCCGGGATCTCCATGGGGAAGGGATAGAGCGCCGCCAGATTCCGGGGCAGGAGCGCCTTGCCCAGGTAGGTCGCGTACGAGACGGCGGCGTTCGCGAGGCGGAGATCCCAGGGGAGGACGTCCAGGGGCGCCATGCTGGTCTTCTGATAATGCAGGGTCACCAGGCACGACGCCGCCGAGAGCGCGAAGAGAGGGATCTTTTCGCGGATCAGCCTGCCCGGCCCCCGCCGTCCCAGGGGCCAGAAGTCCAGGAGGAGGAGGACGCACGGCAGGGTCACCAGCATGGGCTTGGCCGCGAGCCCCAGGGCCATGGCCAGCGCCACGAGCAGGTACCGGCCAGCGGACGGGCGGCGGACCCAGCCCAGGTACGCGAGCAGGGCGAGCATGAAGAAGAGGCCGCTGAGGACGTCCTTGCGTTCCGAGATCCAGGCCACGGACTCGACCCGCGTCGGGTGGACGGCGAACAGGGCCGCCACCAGGGCGCTCCGGTAGACGGCCCCGGTCATCCGGCGGAGCGCTTCGAAGAGCAGCAGGACGCCGGCGAGGTGGAGCAGCAGGCTGGTCAGGTGATGGCCCGCGGGCGCCAGGCCGAAGACCTCGACGTCCAGCATGTGGGAGAGGAGCGTCAGCGGGTGCCAGTTGTTGGCCACGTTGGCGGTGAGCGCCCAGAGCGCGCCCTCATGGGTGATCCCCTGCCGCACCTCGCGGTTGGAGGTGACGTAGAGCGGATCGTCCAGGATGACGTAGCCGTTGCCCAGCGACGGCAGGAAGGCCAGGACGGTGAGGATGGCCAGGGCTCCGCCGAGGAGCAGGGGCGGCCGCATGGGATCGCGGGGGTTATCCCGCCTGGTATTCCGCCTGGCGCTGCGCGCCGTCCTCGGCCGCGCGGCGGAGCAGCAGGGCGCGGCGGTTCTCCACCGCCTCGATCCAGAGGGGGATGAAGGCGACGAGGTCGCGCAGGATGGTGTCGATCTCGTTGAGCTGCGTGGCGATCCGGCGGCCGAAGGCGGAGTGGCAGTGGATCAGGTCCCGCACGCCCTGTTCCTTCTCGGCTTGCGAGCCGCCCACGCCGGCCTTGATCCCCTCCGTGGCCTCCAGGGCTATCTCGTGGAGGTCCAGGATCAGGCGGCAGCGGTGGGGGATCTCGAAAGCGTGCCGGTCCAGGAGCTCCATCTCGTAGAAGCGGACCCCCCGCAGCGACAGCACCTCCTTCAACCTGGGCGTGAGGCCGTTCAGCAGGATTTCGAGGAAGTCCGCGGTGGGCTCCCAGGCCTTCAGTGACGGCACGTTCTCTTCCCGCCGGATGGCGGAGGCCACGGAGGAGAGGCGGGCGCCCCGCTGGGCATTCAGCTCGTCCACGTAGTGCTTGAGCCGCACCAGCGTCGCGTGGAGCCACTCGGCCTCCTCGATGTCGCGGGGGAAGCGCCGGGAGAGGAAGTAGTCCGCGTCGTGCAGGCTGCGAGGATCGCTCGCCATCACCTCGCCGAACGTGTCGTGCAGGAAGGCGTGGATCTGGCCGATGGAGACGCAGAGCAGCTTGCGGACCTCCATGAGCTGATCCGGCGGCACCTGGTCGGGGAAGCGGTCCAGGGGCTTCAGCACGTGGTCGTCCAGCAGGGAGAGGGCCATGCCCGCGCTCTGGCGGGCCTCCTCCAGGCGCGGGATGCGCGAGGGCGTCTCCAGCAGGGGGGCGAGCTGGGTCCGGATCAGGTGCGCCACCTGCCGCACCTTGCTCCAGATGTCGAGCAGGCGCTCCGGCGAGCAGTGGAGGAGAGCGTAGTTGCTCTCCAGCACCCCCTCGATCAGGCGGATGCAGCCCAGGTAGGAACGGATGCGGGGGTTCTGGTAGTTGACCCGCTCCAGCGCCCAGTCCAGGGCCGTCACCCCCTCCGGGAGGGGGATCTGGTGATTTCCGACCAGGATGACTTGCCGTGGCCTGGGGCTCATAACGTCTCCGCGACGGGAAAGCTACCACTGACCGGCGACGGATGGGAGGCGGGAGAGGGGGGTAGTGAGTTATACTGTCGCCAAGGAGTATGACATGGCGCATACGGTAGGAGAAAAAGGTCAGGTCGTCATCGAAAAGGCCATCCGGGAGGCCCTGGGCATTCAGCCGGGCTTTGTAGCTGTCCAGAGGCTCGTGGAAGACTATCTGGAGATCCGCTTCCTCCCTCCTGAACACGACCGCTCTCTGCGTGGCGCCCTTGCCAGCTACGTGCAGCGACCGATCTCGGAAGACGAGTGGGAGCAGGCGCGCGAGCAGGCATGGAGCGACGCCGCGGCGAGGTGGAAGCCGGGAGACGAAGCGTGAAGCCGTCCTGCCCCGCGTTTCTCGACACCAGCTACCTTGTCCGATACCTCACGAACGATCCTCCCGACATGGCGGAGCGCGCGGCCAGCGTGATCGACAGTGACGAGATACTGATGCTTAGCGAGATGATTGTCCTGGAGAGTGCATATGTGCTGGCTTCGGTCTACAAGATTCCCCGTCCCGCCATCGTCGACGCCCTGTCTTCCCTGATTCAGCGCCGCAACCTGCGTTTGACCCAGCTCTCCAAGCCCCTGGCTCTGGAAGCCTTGCGGCTTTGCCGGGATTCGAAGCGCAACTCCTTCGTGGATACGTTCCTGTGGGCGCTGGCCCGGGAGAGCGGGGCCGAAGCGATCTACGCCTTCGACCGCCGCTTTCCTGCCCAGGGCGTGAAGATCTGGGGGGCGAAGTAGGTTCCGGGCGTTAGCGCCCCCGCTTGGCCGGAGCCTTCGGCTCTGGCGACGGTTTCTTCGGCGTTCCTGTCTCCCCGCCCTTGAGATCCTCTACATACGCCCGCAGCGCCTCGGCCACGCTCCAGGCCGGGGCTTCCTCCGACAGCGAGCCGACGCCGGCCTCGATCAGTCGAGGCTTCAGTCGCTCGACGATCGCGAGGGCCTTCTTCCGGCCGGCGGCGCCGTGGACGCGCACCAGGGCGGTCAGGTAGGGGCCGAGCAGGGGATTCCACCCCGTTCCGAGGTCCATCTCCTCTTCGATCGCGGCCAGGAGCTTCGCCGCTTTCGGTTTGGACACCGGGGAGAACGGCAGGCTGAGAGCGAAGAGGCTCCCTGCCTCCTGGAATTCCTTCTGGACGCGCTTCACCCGCTGGCTCAGCCGCTTGGTTTCCTCGGGATCTCCGACCCGCGCCTCGATGTTGGCCAGGATGGCCAAGGCGTTGTACCAGAGCGCGTTCACATCCGCGGTCTCGATCCCCTGGAGCTTGCCCTTGTCGCAGGCGTGGACCACCTTGCGCAGCGCGGGCAGGAGCGTCTCGCGGACGAACGCCTCGTCGCCCGTGGCCTGGAGGTACTTCCAGGAGGCGACGAACAGCCAGAACGGCGCATCCGACGCCGGATCCGCCAATGGGCTCTTGGCGAAGGCGCGAAGGATCTTCTTCGCGTCCTCGTGCCGGCCGGTCACCAGGCAGAGGCCGGGCAGGGCGATCAGGGTGTCCCGGCTGCGCTCGCCGGACCCGGGATAGCCGGCCACCACCGCCCGCTGGTTGGATCCCCGGCGCACCACGAAGCTGTCCGCCGCCAGGGCAAGGAAGCGGGCAAAGTCGTCCTGGACAGGCAGGGCCTTGACGATCTTCTCCCGCCGCTTCCGCTCCTTCTCGAACAGGACGAAGGCGTCCCGGCCCTGCGGGTTCCGCGTCGAGAGGACGATCCCGAGGCGGTCCCCCGGCGCCAGCTCGCGGCCGAAAATACCGGGCGTCCAGAGATCCTCCTGGAACTCGAAGCCCCGCCGGCGGTCCTTCTCGTACTCGAAGCGGTACCACCACTGGGGATTGGGGCGGAAATCCGCCCCCGGCGCCTGGACGAAGACCTCCGGCACGTCCGGATAGGGGCGCAGGCGGAGGACGCCGTCCTCAAAGGGGGTCTCCTCGGAGATCCGCGGGTTGGCCGAGGCCAGGGCGTGCTGGTCGCGGGCGGCCAGGAACGGGCGCAGCGACAGGATGAAGGGGCCGGGCGCCTCCAGCACCTCATAGAGGACCAGCGTCGTGTTCTCGCCGTCCACGGCGGCCACGGTCTTGCGCAGCCGCACGCCGCCGGCCTCGAACTCGAACACGGGGAAGAGGTCCTTGCGGAACGAGGTCAGGTGCTCGAAGCCCCGGGGCGCGATGGCGCCGGGGAACTGGTTGCAGCTCAGCTCGTACGTCTCTCCCTCCAAGTGGAGGGTCTCGTCCAGTCTCGAAAGCAGGACCGTGCGCTCCGAGGGCGGCTCGGTGGCGGCCACCAGCAGGCCGTGATGGCGCCGGCTATGGACTCCGGCGACCGTGGTGCCCGCCCAGCCTCCCAGCCCGTTCGTTTCCAGCCACTCGAGCCCCGAGGCGCGCTCGAAATCCTGCGTAATTTCGCGGTCGATCTGAATCATGGATGGTCCTCCTGACTGCTCTAAGGGCGGGGGAGTGTAGCAGGTACGGAAAGCCTTCCCGTGACGGGGAGCCCTGGAAGCGGCTGGATCGTGTAGGATCAGGCACCACTTTCCGGAGAGAAAAAGACCCCATGCCGAAGGTCGCCCACACCCAGACCGTCATGGATTGGCACCGCCTGATCGAGAACGCCCGCAAACACGCGGACCTGCCCGGTATGGGCGAGCAACTGGCCGAGTTGGAGGTGCTGCTGAACCGGGCTCGGGAGCTCCACGCCCATCGCGCACGGCTCAGAGCGGAGAGTCAGACCGCGACACGGGATCTCGCGGACACCGAGCGGCGGGGGAAGGTGCTGACCGGGCGCATCCGCTCTCTTCTCAAGGCTGTGTATGGCACCACGAACGACGGGCTGCTGGCGTTCGGTGTGCGCCCGCGTCCGATCGCCCAAGGGGACAAGCCTTCCGAGGTCATGCTACCGCCGCTCCAGGCCGCCCCGGCCCTTGCGAACGAATCCGCGGAAGATCTTTTGCCGGGGGACGCGGGCCCCAGCGATCAGGACGGCTGATTTTTCGGAGGGCGGCGTCCGCCCTCCGGAATCCGTCGTGATTTTTGGGAGGGCAACGGCCGCCCCGTGAGATTTGCGCCGAAAATTTCAGAGGGCGGCGGCCGCTCTCCGAGATTTCGCGGGAAATTCTCGGAGGGCAACGGTCGCCCTGTGAAAATTTTCCCCGATTTCTCGCGGGGGAACGGCTCCCCTCCGAGAATCCGGCCCGACTTTTCAGAGGGGAAGCATTGCCCTCCGAGAATTCGGCGCGATTTCTCACGGGGCGGTCGTCGCCCCCTGACAAATCAGGGCTCGCCGCCACCCGGATTGGCGCACATCAGGTAGGCGACGTCGAAGTCGGACGTGATCGTGCCCGAGCCTTCGCAGACGCCGTTGCACCAATGGATGTAGTGACCGACCGCCTGCCGCCCGTTGGCGTAGTAGGTTGTGACACTGCCAATCCCCTGGCACCCGTTCTCCGTAGGCTCGAGGGAGAGCTGCGCCTGCGCCGGGATGGACAGCAGGGCGAAGCTCGCGAGGGCCAGCGCGAAGCCCGACGCGATCAGGCGAGAGGAAACAACACGGCGTACTTTTTTCATCGTTCTGTCTCCTATGAACAGAGGGTGACTCTCACAGAGTCACCCTCTTTGATCCCTGAGCCGGATCAGGCTTCGCCGCCGCCCGGGGGCGGGCAGACCAGGTACTGGACGTCGAAGTTCGAGGTGATGGCGCCCGCGCCCTCGCAGACGGTGCTGTTGCAGGCCTGCGAGTACCGGCCGACCACTTGGCCGTTCTTGTTGTAGTAGTAGGTGACGGTCCCGGCGCCGTTGCAGCCGTCCGCCGCCTTGACAGGGGCGGGGGTGGACAGCAGGGCGAAACTGGAGAGGGCGAGCGCGAAGCCCGAAGCGATCAGGCGACGGGAGAAGACGTTCCGGCGGTTCTTCAAACTACAGACTCCTTCATTACGGCAGGGCGGCTCACCGCGAGCCACCCTCATACAACGCTGAGCGTTGGTTTCGCAAGTATAGATGAGAATGCATAACTAGGCCAAGCCTTGACTTCAGGCCCGGCCCAGTCATGCACTGGTCTCATATCGAGAAGGGCATCGTACCGTCCGTCCTCCACCCCGATGCCTCGTCGGGAGAAAGAACGTCGGCGGAGGGGGGAGCCCCTCACTACTCGCGGGGTTTTGGAAGGCTTCGCGTTGCTTGAGCCTGGACTGCGGCCTGGAGCTTCTCGATCCACTCCACCATGGCGCAGTTGCGGGCGATGCGCTCGGCGGGGGTGAGCTCTTGGAGTTCCTGGAGCAGGGTGAGGTCGTGGCCTCGAGGGGTACGCAATGAAGAGTCACTCATGTCCCAATTATAGGATGACTTTGTCGTTAAATGAAATTCCTTGTGCGAGTCGCTGAGATCCATAATGCATGACTTAGGGAGCGTCAGGCTTTCTATTCATCAATTGCCTTCGGTTACTTATTCGAGTACTCTCTGCGTCGCACCGCTCAGGTACAAATCTGCTGTGCTCAGAAGAAGAGGACGAGCATGGAGCGTTACTTTCGCGCCGCAATCGATAATATAACTCGGCTCGGGGATACAGATGTATTGCCGTTTCCTGTTGAAAGCCAGATTTTTTATGACAAGAAAGAAGAGACAGTACAACTCTTAAAGGATATTCATCTAGATCTCAAGGCTGCTCTCCAAGCGACTCCACCTGTGAATGAGAGCATGTTAGCTGCCATTGGGTATACCGGATTCCGCTGGGCTACCCAAATAGACCCCATCTGGAATGCCTATTTCTTATCTCTAGTGATATCGATAGGTGAAGAGATTGAGAGAGCAAGAATTCCTGTGGAAAGGGGTGTCGTTTTCTCCTACAGATTTAAGCTAGATAATGAGTCGGCCTCCATTTTTGACCGCGAGATAGGATGGGGGCAGTTTCAGCAACAGTCCGTCAGTCTGGCCCAACAATTCAGGACCGTGCTGGCATGCGATATATCAGATTTTTATCCTCGAATTTATCATCATAGATTAGAGAATGCCTTGCAAAAAGCTGCTCCTGGCTCAGATGCCAACTGGCGAATAATGCTTCTGCTGAGCCATTTTTCAAAAAATGTCTCCTACGGCTTACCGGTTGGAGGCCCGGCGGCAAGGCTTCTGAGCGAGCTTCTGCTCAATAGAGTTGATCGTCTGCTCATAACGAGTGGCACAGCGTTTTGTCGCTTCGCTGACGATTACCACATATTTGCTCAGAGTCCTGAGGAGGCATATGGAAAGCTAATCTTCCTGAGCGAGAAGCTTCTGGAGAATGAAGGTCTTCTGCTCCAGAAATCCAAGACTCGTATAGTATCTAGCGAAGAATTTCTTGCGACAACCGAATTTTCCGACCATGAACTTGTAGATACAGAGGAAGAGGCTGAGAGTCGTCAGTTTCTGAAGCTGCGCCTCCATTATGATCCATATTCGCAGACGGCTGTTGAGGACTATGAAGAGCTTCGCGCCGAGCTGGCAAGATTTGACATAGTTAAGATGCTTGCAAGGGAGATGAGGAAGAGCCGTATCCAGCAGACGCTTACGAGAAAGCTGATAGGTGCCTTGAAGTTTCTAGAACCAACGGTTCGAAACGGGGCTATTGCAACCTTGTTGGAAAATTTAAACGTCCTATACCCTGTATTTCCTAGTATCGCATTGCTTCTCAAAAGCTCGTTGGTTGAGTTAGATGAATCTGTTCGCGATCTCGTCTTTCGTACGCTGCGGAAGTTGCTGCGTGAGCGCTCATATATAGTGATGGTGCCTGCAAACTTGGCATTCACCGTCAGGCTGCTTGCGTATGATCTTTCCGAGGAATCCGATGCCATACTTGTAAGTGTTTATGAAGCAACCCAGAGTATAGCGATCCGCCGAGATGTCATCCTTGCTATGGCCCGGAAGAACGCAGATTACTGGATATCGGATCGGCGCAAGTATTTTTCGACGCTCTCGGAGTGGGAGAAGAGGGCCATTTTGATCTCCTCCTATATATTAGATGATGAGGGTAGTCATTGGAGGAGAAATGTGGCGCTAGGACTCACTCCGCTGGAGCAACTTACAGTTAAGTGGGCTTCGGAACGGAAGTCGTCGGGGACATGGAGTATCCCGATATGATTAACGAGCGTAAGTTCGCTAGCTCTTATTCATCATTTTGGAGGCTGACGCTTCCTTTGAGTGAGTCCTATGTTCGGAGCGTAAACTCGCGCCTGACATCATTCGTTCCGCCATATCAACTCTCAATACCTCCTGAAAGGAAGGCGTTGGTCAGTGAATTATCCTTTCGTTACTTTTCGGATCTTTACGCTGGCAGAAAGGAGCGAGAAACCCAATTGATCAGGCCCGAGGACTTCGAGGAGATTGCTTTGGGGACTTGGCAGTATGTAAGGACTTTAAGTGGATCTCTCGTTGACCTCGCTCCTCCAACAATGGAGGATCATAAGGAGGCGCTGATTCTCGCTGAGCGGATCAAGCTTTATTTCAAGCAGCATGAGCCCTGGCAGCCGCTTCGGTCGCGCCCCAAGTTCGCGGGTTGTGGAATAGTTGAAAGTTGCGAAGGAGATATATTGGCCGGTAGCGTTCTATATGAAATAAAGAACGTAGAGCGTGATTTCCGAGGAGTCGATCTGCGACAACTACTTACGTACTGTGCATTGAATTATGCGGCTGGGTCCCACAGTATAGACGCAGTAGGCTTGCTTAATGCTCGCTCGGGAATGTATTTCAGAATAAGTCTCAGCGCGCTTTGCTTGGGAATGGCTGGTGCTCCAGCTCCTGAGATCTTGTCTGAAATTGTACGCTTTATGAGCGATGATCAAGGATATAACTAGTTGCGTTGCTCGCGCCGCTCCTCCATCCGCAGCTCTAGACTAAGAGCCCTCCCTGTTAGCGCGGCGAAAACAAGGCCCCTTTTTGTTAGCTAAAGGGGCCTGAATCGAAAGAAGGCCGTTGCTCACGCGATCTCCAACCCCCCCACGTTCTGGAATCCCCGCGGCAGCTTGTTCCCGCGCAGAGCCCGGTTGCCCGCGAAGGCCTGCCACTCGGAGGGCTTCAGGTTGAGGTAGCGCTTGCCGGCGTGGACGATCAGGTTCGCTCCCTCCGGCAGGATGGCGCAGGCCGTCAGCGACTCCTTCGGTCCCTTCGCGGGCAGGCTCACGATCTTCACGCCCTTGCCCTTGGGTAGGAGCGGCAGGTCCTTGAGCGGGAAGATCAGCATCCGGCCGCCGTCGGTGGCGGCCACGAGGCGGTCGGTCTCCAGGTTCTGGACGCGCAGGGGCGTCAGGACCTTGGCCCCGGGACTCAGGGTGAGAACCGCCTTGCCGGCGCGGTTGCGGGCCTGGAGGTCCCCCAGCTTCACGATGAAGCCGTAGCCGGTGCTGCTGGCCAGGAAGTAGAGGTCTTCCTCGCCGCCGATCAGCACGCCCACGAAGCTCGCTCCCGGCGGCGGCGCGAGATGGCTGGAGAGCGGCTCGCCCTGGCCGCGCGCCGAGGGCAGCCCGTGCGACGGCAGGGCGTAGGAACGGCCCGTCGAATCCAGGAAGACCGCGAGCTGGTTGCTCCGCCCCCGGGCCGCCATCAGGAAGCCATCCCCTGCCTTGTAGGAAAGCTCCTTGGGATCGAGCTCGTGACCCTTGCCGGAGCGCACCCAGCCCTTCTCGGAGAGCACGACGGTGATCGGCTCGGTGGGGATCAGCGCGGTCTCGTCCATGGCCCGGGCCGCCTCGCGCTCGACGATGGGCGAGCGGCGGGCGTCGCCGAACTCCTTGGCGTCGGCCACCAGCTCGTCCCGCACCTTGCGCCGCAGCTTGGTCTCGGACTTCAGGAGCTGGTCCAGGGTGTCCCGCTCCTTCATGAGCTTGTCCTGCTCGCCCCGGATCTCCATCTCTTCGAGCTTGGCGAGATGGCGCAGCTTCAGCTCCAGGATCGCCTCGGCCTGCGTGTCGGTGAGGCGGAAGCGCTTGATGAGCTTCGCCTTGGGATCGTCCTCGGTGCGGATGATGCGGATCACCTCGTCGATGTTGAGGTAGGCGACGAGGTAGCCCTCGAGGATGTGCAGGCGCGCCAGGACCTTGTCGTAGCGGAACTGGAGCCGCTTCCGTACGGTCTCGACGCGGAAGCGGAGCCATTCCGTGATCAATTCCCGCAGGTTGAACTGCCGCGGCCGGCCGTCGAGGCCGATCATCGTCAGGTTCACCCGGTAGGTGCGCTCCAGGTCCGTGGTGGCGAAGAGGTGGGCCATGAGGCCTTCCACGTCCACGCGGTTGGAGCGCGGCGCGATCACGATGCGGGTCGGATTTTCGTGGTCGGACTCGTCCCGCAGGTCCTCCACCATCGGCAGCTTCTTGGCGTTCATCTGCGCCGCGATCTGCGCCATCACTTTGCTGCCCGAAACCTGATAGGGAAGCGCGGTGATCACGACCTCGCCGTCTTCCAGCTCGAAGGCGGCCCGCATGCGGATCGATCCCGCGCCGCTTTCATAGATCTTCCGGATTTCCGCCTGGGTGCTGATGATCTCGGCGTCGGTGGGGAAATCGGGACCCAGGATGGCGCTGTACAGCTCCTCGTCCGGCGCTTTCGGATCTTCCAGCAGGCGGATGCAGGCGGTGACGACCTCGCCCATGTTGTGCGGCGGGATGTCCGTCGCCATGCCGACCGCGATGCCGGACGCGCCGTTCAGCAGGACGTGCGGCAGGCGCGACGGCAGCAGCTTCGGCTCCTGCAGGGTACCGTCGAAGTTGGGGCCCCACTCGACGGTGCCCTGTTCGAGCTCGGAGAGGAGCGTCTGCGAGAAACGCGTGAGCCTTGCCTCGGTGTAGCGCATGGCCGCGAACGACTTGGGATCGTCCTGCGAGCCCCAGTTGCCTTGCCCGTCGATCAGCGGATGGCGCAGGCTGAACGGTTGCGCCATGAGGACCATCGCCTCGTAGCACGCGGTGTCGCCGTGCGGGTGATATTTGCCGAGCACGTCGCCCACGGTGCGCGCCGACTTCTTGAATTTCGCGTTGGCCGAGAGCCCCAGCTCGGACATCGCGTAGATGATCCGCCGCTGGACGGGCTTCAGGCCGTCCGCGAGATGGGGCAGGGCGCGGTCGAGGATGACGTACATCGAATAGTTGAGGTACGCATCCTGGGTGAAGCGGGCGAGCGGCTGCCGTTCGACCTCGGCGTACGAGGGCTGGAACAGCGGCGCGGAACCGTTGCTTTTCTTGCGGGATGTTCTGGGCATAGATCTCAAGTCAGAGCGGGGACGGCTTTGAACCCCGCAAGGCGGAAGTGCCGATCAAAGGTAAAAGCTCTGTCGATCCCATGAGTGCGCATCAGTGCGAAGGAAACGCAATCGGTGAAGTTCACCTCTTGATCGGCGTACTTCTCCAGGAAATCCAAGGCGAGAATCTCATGGTCCTCTGAGGGCCTGAGGATCAGGACGACCCGAGACTGATAGATCCGACGGGCTTTGTCTGCCGCAAATGCATAGCCCGCTCTACGGGCTAATATCGTGAAAGCCTCATCCAAGACAAAGTTGCTTGTGATGAAGTGTTCTCGAGAGCGGGTCAACTCATCCCAAATCCGCACCGCGGCGGAATGGTACTGGTCCCGCTGGAAGTAACGGCCGACGATTGCGCCTGTATCAATGAAAATCAATCTTTGCTTCCGTAGAGATAGTCGTCAAGGTTTTCAACAAGATCGGGAGGTGTCGGCCCATCATAGACTTCCCGATCGGAGAGGAAGGGATCATTCTCCCAGGAGACCCCAATCCTGCTTAGGCGTAGCTCGAGGCTTTCCCGGACCAGCTCATCGAGCGAGATCCCCATGCTCTCCGCTGAGCTCTCTGCCAGCTCCATGAGTTTTTCGGGTAGATGAATTCTTGTGCTGGTCATGCGCGTTCTCCTTGAACATCCAGGGGAATGGTAGCACCGGGCACCACCTACACCTCCACCTCGGCCCGGTTGCCTTCCTTCATCAGCCATTCCTTGCGATCGCCGGCGCGGGCCTTGGCGAGGAGCATATCGATAGTCTTCTCGGTCTTCTCGGAATCGTCGGCGCCGTCTTCATTCTCCAGGGTGAGCTGGACGAGGCGCCGGGTCTCGCGGGCCATGGTGGTCTCGCGGAGCTGGAGGGGGTTCATCTCGCCCAGGCCCTTGAAACGCTGGACGTTGGGCTTGCCCTTCTTCCCCTCAGCCTCGATGCGGTCGAGGATCCCTTTCTTCTCCCGCTCGTCGAGGGCGTAGTAGACCTCCTTGCCCACGTCGATGCGGTAGAGGGGCGGCATGGCGACGTAGACGCGACCGTCCTGCACCAGCTTGCGGAAATGGCGGACGAAGAGGGCGCAGAGCAGCGTCGCGATGTGAGCGCCGTCGGAGTCGGCGTCGGCCAGGATGCAGACCTTGCCGTAACGCAGGCCGTCCACGTTGCTGGAGCCGGGATCGACTCCCAGCGCCACGGCGATGTCATGGACCTCCTGGGAGGCGAGCACCTCGGAGGGGTCCACCTCCCAGGTGTTGAGGATCTTGCCGCGCAGGGGGAGGATGGCCTGGAACTCCTTGCTGCGCGCCTGCTTGGCCGAGCCGCCGGCCGAGTCGCCTTCCACCAGGAACAGCTCGGTCAGGCCGAGGTCCTGGCTCGTGCAGTCGGCGAGCTTGCCGGGCAGGGCGGGACCCGAGGTCACCGTCTTCCGCTTCACCTGCTTGCCCGAGCGCAGGCGCGTCTGGGCGCTGTCGATGGCGAGGCGGGCGATGCGCTCGGCGTCGGCCGTGTGGTGGTTGAGCCAGAGGGCGAAGGAGTCCTTGGTGACGCCGGAGACGAAGGCCGCCGCCTCGCGGGAGGAGAGGCGCTCCTTGGTCTGGCCCGTGAACTGCGGCTCTTTCATCCGCAGCGAGAGCACGTAGCAGCAGCGGGCCCAGACGTCCTCCGGCGCAAGCTTGACGCCCCGGGGCAGCAGATCGCGGAACTCGCAGAACTCGCGGATGGCGTCCGTGAGCCCCGAGCGGAAGCCGTTGACGTGCGTGCCGCCCTGGTTGGTCGGGATCAGGTTGACGTAGCTCTCGGCCACGACGTCCGAGGAGTCCTCCTCCTCGCCGAGCCAGCAGAGCGCCCAGTCCACCTCCTCGTCCTGGCCCCGGAAGTGGCCGATGAACGGATCGTCGGGCACGGTCTGGCAGCCTTCGAGCTCGGCCACCAGGTAGTCCCGCAGACCGTCCTCGTAGAACCACTCCTCGCTCTCCTCGGGCTGCTCCTCGTGGACGAAGCGGATGCGCAGCTTCGGGCAGAGGACGGCCTTGGCCCGCAGCAGGTGCTTGAGCTTCGACACGCTGAACTTGGGCGAGTCGAAGAACTTCGGATCGGGCCAGAAGCGGACGGTGGTGCCGGTGTTGCGCATGCCCACCGAGTTGATCACCTTCAGGCTGGAGGTCTTAGCCCCGTCCGCGAAGGCCATGTGGTGCTCCTGGCCACCGCGCTTGACCCAGACTTCCAGCTTGGAGGAGAGGGCGTTGACCACCGACACGCCGACGCCGTGGAGGCCGCCGGAGAAGCGGTAGCTCTTGTCCGAGAACTTGGCGCCCGAGTGCAGGCGGGTGAGGATCACCTCGACTCCGGGCACTTTCTCGCCCTTATGGATGTCCACCGGCATGCCGCGGCCGTTGTCGGCCACGGAGAGGGAGCCGTCGTCGTGCAGGGTGACGACGATGTCGTTGGCGTGGCCGGCGACGGCCTCGTCCACGGAGTTGTCGACGACCTCCTGCGCCAGGTGGTCGGGGCGGTCGGTGAAGGTGTACATGCCGGGGCGCTTGCGCACCGGCTCGAGCCCGGTCAGGACTTCAATGGAGGACGCGTCGTAGGCCATGGTTCTCCCGTTTCGGACGCGTAATGATAGCGGACGCGTCAAGTCCTGAATCCGATGCCGGACTCCTTTGGAATTCTCGCTTGACGCGACCGCAACGCGATGATAGTCTATCGTAAGTCAGGCGTAACGCAAGCCGCTCCGCAGTTCCTGTTGTAGTCACCTCAACGAAGGAGGAGAAGGATGAAAGCCCAGAAGATCGCCGTTGTCCTGTCTCTGCTCGCGCTGTGCCCGGTGTTCGCCCAGGAGAAGCCCGCCGCCCCTCCCATGGGCGGACCCGAGATGGAAGCCATGATGAAGGCCATAAGTCCGGGCGACAACCACAAGCACCTCGCATGGTACGCGGGAGACTGGACCTTCACCAACAAGATGTGGATGGACCCGAGCCAGCCGCCGATGGAGTCCACGGGTACGATGAAGGGCGAGCTCGTTCTCGGTGGCCGCTACGTCCAGACCCACTGGCAGGGCAGCATGATGGGCATGCCCTTCGAAGGCCGGGGCACGGATGGTTACGACAACCTGAAGAAGGAGTATGTCAGCTCCTGGGTGGACAACATGGGAACCGGCATCCTGCTCTCGACCGGCACCTGCGAGAACGGCGGCAAGAAGTGCATGATGAAGGGCGACATGATCGATCCCATGACGGGCAAGCCGGGCTATATGCGCTCCGTCACCACCTGGACCGACCAGAACAGCTTCACGATGGAGATGTACGGGGCGGGAGGGGACGGCAAGGAAGTGAAGATGATGGAGATCGTGGCTAAGCGGAAGGGCTGATCTCAAAGGAGCGCGCCAGCGAGTCGGTGACGGCGAGCCCCGAAAGCGTCGGAACCAGAGCCGTTCCGATCCTTTCCAGAAGACCCTGCGAAACGAGCCGCTCGACCAGCGGCTCGTTTCCTTTCATTAGGTTTACTCCGTAGCGTTCCCGATACACATCCAGATCGATTCCGTCCACGGTCCGCAGCCCGAGCATCAGGGCTTCGAGGGCGAGATCGTCGCGCGTCAGCTCTTCGCTACCCGCGACAGGCCGCTCCCCGGTTTCGATCCTCATCTCGTACGGTTTCAGTTTCTTTTCGTTCCACCATCGGCGGTCTCCAGAGAAGGAATGAGCGGATGGGCCGAGGCCGAGATAAGGAACGTGATGCCAATACTTCTGATTATGCCGCGAGCGGTGTTCCGGCGATCGTGCGAAGTTCGAGACCTCGTAGCCCGGAATGCCATGATCCCGGAGGTATTCGTGCGTGAATAGGAAGATCTCTCCCTGAGCCTCCTCCGGCAGCTCGGTCATCTTGCCCCGCGCGAGCCGGAACCCGAAAGGCGTCCCTTCATGAACCGTGAGCTGATAGCAGGAGATGTGATCCGGCTGGAGCGCGACGGCCTCTTCCAGGGTGCGCCGCCAGATCTCGAACGGCTGGTCGGGCAATCCATAGATGAGATCGATCGAGATCGTTTCAAAGCCCGCCTCGCGGGCGATCTCCACGCTGCGCCGTGCCTCCTCCGGGGTGTGACGGCGGCCGAGGAACCGCAGAGCTTCAGCGTCGAACGATTGAATCCCCAAAGATAGAAAACGGACTCCAAGATCACGCCATGCTTGTACGTTCTCGCTGGTGACGTCCTCTGGATTGGCCTCGAAATGTATCCAGGCGTCGTCCTGGATCGAAAGGTTTACGCTGAGGGCGTCCAGGATGCGGGCGAGGTCGTCCGGGCTCAACGCGGAAGGCGTGCCACCGCCGAAGTAGATCGTGTCGATGGATTCAAAGGCGTGGCGATCAGGAGACCAGAGGGAGATCTCCGAAAGGAGATGATCCGTGAAACGCTTCCGCTTCTCCGGCCCGCCGGTCAGGACCGCGAAGTCGCAGTAGGGACAGATGGCGGAGCAGAAAGGGATGTGGAGGTAGAGGCCGGGACGAGCCTGAGATGTTACGACCAAGAGCTGAGGAATTCCAAACGATTTTTCATTTGCTCGGCCGACAGCGAAGAGGCAAGGTGCATAACGCGCCGGAGCTGCTCGCCCACTGAGTAGCGTTGCTGAGGAACCAGGAGGATTCCCGAATGGGACCGTCCGCTGTCCATGAATTCCCAATGCAGACGGTGAAAGTCGCCGACATTATTGGTGTAGGGGACTCTCTCATGGGCGGCAGCATACTCAAGTTGCTCGAGATCGGAATACCCTGACCTATCCGCATCGAGGACGCTCTCTACATCGAGCCCACGTGTCCGCAAGGCAAGAAGGAGTGCCCGCTCCATCGTGTCCTCATCCAAATAGAGGCGGATCATGATCCTTGGCTGCGGTGCTCGTGCTTGCTGGCCAACTGATCATAGAGCCGGTCTTCCGCTGCGAGATCTTCTTCGATCTCCTCCCGGTTCGCGTGATAGTAGGTGAGAGCCGCATAGACCTGAGCCAGCGACAAGTGTCCGTAACTGTCGGCGATCTCTTCAGGGGTCAATCCGCGCTTGTACCGGGCTACGACACTGCGGACGGAAACGCCGGTCCCTGCAAGGATAGGTCGGTCTCCCCGGACCTCGGGTTTTCGCACGATGAGCTCGCCGATATCGTGGATGACAGCCATGGGTTGTTCTCCTGCTGAGGAGTCTAACACCTTCTGCTTATACCGCCGCCGGCTCCTGGCCCGTCTCATACGTCTTCATCATCGGCTTCTCCATCCCGAGCCGCTCCTCGGCCGCGTGGATCAGCTCGGCGAGGCCCTTGCGCTTCGCGGCGCTCACGGCGACTCCTTTGTAGCGTCGGGCGAGGCCCTCGGCTTCGTGAGGCTCCAGGAGGTCGGTCTTGTTGAGCACCACCAGGCGCGGGATTTCTTCCAGATGCAACTCGGTCAGGAGGCGGGTGACCGCTTCATACTTCTGCTCCAGGCGCGGATCGGCGGCGTCCACGACGTGCAGGAGGAGGTCGGCGTCCTCCAGCTCTTCCAGGGTGGCCCGGAAGGCGGCGACGAGGTCCGGCGGCAGGTCGGCGATGAAGCCCACCGTGTCCGTGATCACCACCTCGCCCTCGCGCGGGAAGCGCAGGCGCCGGCTGGTGGGGTCCAGGGTCATGAAGAGCTTGTCCTCGGCCTCGACCTCGCTGCCCGTCATGGCGTTCAGCAGCGTGCTCTTGCCGGCGTTGGTGTAGCCGATGATCGAGAGTACGGGCACCCCTTCCTCCCGGCGGCGGCGCCTGCGGAGGTCGCGCTGGCGCGACAGGCTCTCGACCTGCTTCTCCAGGGCGCGGATGCGGTCACGGATGCGCCGGCGGCCGATTTCGACCACGGTCTCGCCGGGGCCCCGGCCGCCGATGCCGCCGGCCAGGCGCGAGAGGCCCGCGTCCTTCTCGGTGAGGCGCGGCAGCGAGTACTTGAGCTGCGCCAGCTCCACCTGCAGCTTGCCGTCCCGGCTCCGCGCCCGCTGGGCGAAGACGTCCAGGATGAGCTGCGTGCGGTCGATCGCCTTCAGGCCTGTCGCGTCCTCGAAGGCCCGCGCCTGGGCCGGCTTGAGATCGATGTCGAAGATCGCCACCGTGGCCCGGCCGCGCATGGCCTCCAGGACGATGTCCTGCAGCTTGCCCTTGCCCACCACGGTCCGCGGATGCACCTGCTGCCGCTTCTGGCGCACCGTGCCCGCAATGGCCACCCCGGCCGAGCGCACCAATTCCAGCATCTCCTGGAAGTGCTCGTCCTCGGGGACGATGCCGATCACCAGGGCCCGCTCCTTCTCGGTCTCGCCGGCGTCGCTGGTGACGCGGGCGAATTCGTCCTCCAGGGCCTTCATCGTGGCTTCGACGTCGAAGCGGAGCTGGTGGACGTCCGGCGCCAGGAGCCGCTGGAAGGGCTCGGCGGCGTGGCCGTTCAAGCCGTCGCCGTTGCCGTTTCCATTGGCGAAGTCCGGCGCCAGGTGCGCCAGCTCGATCCGGCCCGGCAGGCCGGTGTCCAGCACCTCGACGGCCGCGACCAGATCCAGCCGCAGCAGGGCGAGGTCGTTCAGGTCGTCGCGGGTGAGGGGCTCGCCCTTGAGATGGGTGTGGACCAGCCGCAGGCCTCGGAACCGGCCGACGCCGCCCCGGAGGCGGCCGATGTCGGGAAGGGTGAGGCTGTGGGCGTCGCCCACGATGACGTTGCGGATGGTGCCGTCGCGCCCCAGCAGGACGCCGATCTGTCGGTTGAGCCTGCGGGAGATCTCGGTGAGGTGGCGGGCCAGCTCGGGGGAAACCACCTGCCGCGGGTCGACGCGGCGGCGGTAGGTGCGCTCCAGGGCGCGGATTTCGGATGCCTTGATGCCGCGGATGTCGCCGTCGATCTGGGAAATGGAAGGATCTCCTTGGAAGAAAGAAGGGCGATCAGTTGAGAGTGGGCGGAGTGTAGTACTCGTCGGTGGACATCGGCTCGACGCCCATGCCCATCAGAGTGAGGAGCATCTCCTCCCTCTCCAGAGGGCCGTTGGCTTCGAGGAGCGCCTGCTTCTCGGCCGGCCGGAAGGGCAGGGCCACGGAGAGGCCGTTGAGGAGCGAGATGCCCGGGACGCTGCCGAGCAGGTCGTAGTCGAACTCCAGGCCGTGCTGGTCGCCGAAGGCCCGCAGGGCGTGCATCATCCGCGAGGGATTGAGGAAGACGTGCAACTCGTCGCAGTCCCGCAGGAACTCCGAATAGTCGACGGCCACCCGGCGGTAGCCCCGTTGCAGCGGCAGCTCCTGCCGGACGCGGAAGCGGCTGACCCCGCGCAGGACGATCAGGTACCGGCCGTCGTCCTGGGGCTCGCACTCCTCGATCCGGCCGGCGCAGCCCACCTGGTAAAGGTCCGGTGTGTCCGGCTGCTGGGCCAGCACCACCCAGTTGTCCTGCCGCGGGACCAGCGGCTGGATCATCCCGATGTAGCGGTCCCCCTCCATGGCGTCGGCCACCATGTTCCGGTACCGCGGCTCGAAGATGTTGAGCGGCAGCAGGTTGCCGGGCAGCAGGAGCGATCCCGTCAAGGGGAAGACGGGGAGGATCTCGGGCACTACGCTCGGAATGTCGGCCATCACCTATAAAACCAGGGTGCCGGGACCGGGCATTCCCCGCGCCGCCCTACGCGTCCGGCCCCGCTTTCAGCACCGCGAGGAAGGCTTCCTGGGGGATCTCCACGGAGCCCACCATCTTCATACGCTTCTTGCCTTCCTTCTGTTTCTCGAGGAGCTTGCGCTTGCGGGTGATGTCGCCGCCGTAGCACTTCGCCGTCACGTCCTTGCGGAAGGCGGTGATCGTCGTGCGGGCGATGATGTTGCCGCCGATGGCGCCCTGGATGGCGATCTTGAACTGCTGCTTGGGGATGGTCTCCGCCAGCCGCTCGCAGTAGTGGAGCGCCCGGAAGCGGGCCTTCTCCCGGTGCACGAGCTGCGACAGGGCGTCCACCTTCTCGCCGTTGACCAGGATGTCCACTTTCACGAGGTCGGTCTCGCGATAGTCCATGATGTCGTAGTCGAACGAGCCGTACCCCTGGGTGACCGTCTTCAGCCGGTCGTAGAAGTCGAACAGGATCTCGGCCAGCGGCAGCTCGGACACCACCTGCAGGCGGCCCTGGGCCAGGAACTCGTACGTGGTGTGATAGCCGCGCCGCTCCCGGCAGAGCTCCATGACCACCCCGAGGTAGCGCTCGGGGATCATGATCGTGGCCTTGATGTAGGGCTCGCGCACGGAGTCGATGCTGCCCGGATCCGGGAAGTAGGCCGGGTTGTCGATCTGGAGCTCGGTGCCGTCGGAGAGCACGACCTCGTATTGCACCGAGGGGGCGGAGAGCAGCAGCGACAGGCCGTACTCCCGCTCCAGCCGCTCCTGGACGATCTCCAGGTGCAGCAGCCCCAGGAAGCCGCAGCGGAAGCCGAAGCCCAGCGCCGTCGAGGAGTCCTTCTGGAAGGTCAGGGCGGCGTCGTTGAGCTTGAGCTTCTCCAGCGCCTTGGTGAGGTCCTCGTAGTCGTCGGTGGCGATCGGGTAGATCGACGAGAAGACGACCGGCTTCGCCTCCTTGTAGCCGGGCAGCGGCTCGGCGGCCGGGTGGCTGGCGTCCGTGATCGTGTCGCCGACGTTGATCTCCGAGACCGCCTTGACGCCGGCGATGACGTAGCCCACCGTGCCGGCCTCCAGCTTCTCGGTCTTGTTCCGCTTGAGCTGTAGCAGCCCCAGCTCCTCCACCTGATACTCCTTGTCGGTGTGCATCAGGAGGATCTTCTGCCCCGGCCGCATCGTCCCCTCCTGCACCTTGCAGAGGAGGATCACGCCCCGGTAGGCATCGTACTGGGCGTCGAAAATCAGCGCCCGCAGGGGCACCTCCGGATCGCCCTGGGGCGGCGGCAGCTTCTGGACGATCGCCTCCAGGACGTCGTCGATCCCGATGCCCTGCTTGGCCGAGCAGAGCACCGCCTCGAAGGGGTCGAGCCCGAGGTCGGCGTCGATCTCCTCGCGCACCCTCTCGACTTCCGCCGAGGGGAGGTCGATCTTGTTGATGACCGGCACGATCTCCAGGTCGTACTCCATCGCCAGATAGAGGTTCGCCACGGTCTGGGCCTCGACGCCCTGGGAGGCGTCCACCAGCAGCAGGGCGCCCTCGCAGGACATCAGAGACCGGCGCACCTCGTGCGAGAAGTCCACGTGGCCGGGGGTGTCGATGAGGTTCAGCCGGTAGGTCTTGCCGTCGCGGGCTGTATAGCGGAGGCTGATCGTGTTGCTCTTGATGGTGATGCCGCGCTCCCGCTCGAGGTCCATCGAGTCGAGGATCTGATCGCGGAACTCCCGGTCGTCCACTCCCCCGCAGCGCTGGATGAGCCGGTCGGCCAGGGTCGATTTCCCGTGGTCGATATGAGCGATGATGCAGAAATTGCGGATGTCGTCCAAGACAGTCTTCCTCTTTGCGGCTCGCGGGGGCCGTGCGAAGATCCTACAACGCTCGAAGCCCGGGAGGCATTCCGTTTGAAGCCGAAACCAGGCCGCACAGTCTACTCGACCGAGTCGCATATCCCTAAAGGCGAAGCCGCCTGCAAGCGCTGCGGCGCCTGGCCCTGCCGTTGCGAGCCGATGCGGAGCCTGCCGCCCGCCGAGCAGTCCCCCCGGGTGCGCCGGGAGAAGGGCGGACGCGGCGGCAAGACCGTCACGGTCGCCGGTCCGCTGGTGCTGGCCCGGTCGGAGGCCGAAGCCCTGCTGGCGTCTTGGAAAAAGATGTGCGGCGGCGGCGGGGCGCTCAAGGCCGGGAAGACCCCGGCCGGGGACCCGGCCTTCGAGCTGGAGATCCAGGGCGACCACGCCGACCGGCTGACCGCCGAGCTGACGAAGGCCGGGTACAAGGCGAAGCGGGCGGGCGGTTAGGGCCTAACCCTCTCCGACCCGGTGGCCGGTCCGCTTGTACATGTAGTCGTAGCCCTCCTGGGTGAGCACGTACTCCTCGCCATCCTTCTCGACCAGGTGTCCGTCCAGGAGCGACTCCAGCGCGCCCTCGAAGTCCACACCCGGGCTCTTGGCCTCGGTGTCCCGGAGGTACTCCGCGGAAACGCGGTCGCCCGGCCTGGCGCCGATCCGCTCGCCTTTGAGCTCATGGAATTGAACCAACAGGATCTCCGCCCCTTTGGACAGCAGGATCATCGGCATCTCGTAGTCTCCTTTTGCATAGCTGGGAATGCCGCGGGAACGGGAATTCCCCGCCGGTCGAAAGGAGCAACGGACGTGCCACGGGGGGTACGAGGCGCCGGGTATCTGCGCCCCGGAGGCCGCGTGAGGCCCCCGGGGCGCGAACCCTCCACAAAAAAGGAGCGTAGCAAGCGATCTGCTTCAGGAACTACGGCATCCTATAAAGCACGTGCCATGCCTGATCTACCGTGAGGCATGATATCCTGGAAAATCAAGGAGATACATTTTTCTGGATTACGAGGAGGGTCAGAGGCGAGGCACTTTGGCGGGTCAAATTCTGGGTCCAGGGTCAGATCTGGACCCACTGCGCCCGCTTACAAAAACCTGGCAACGCTCCTGCAAGATATAGGTGCGAGAGGAGGGTGAAAATGAGCGACACCACGGTGACCAAGATCGATTCCCGGCATTCCCCCCATGGTTCCATGGGCCAGAAGTACCTCGCCTCCGGGGTACACGTCGGCATGCGCCTCTGGGAGGAAGGGCCGGAAAAGGGCGACAAGCCCGAGAGCCGGCGGGA
The DNA here is from genome assembly GCA_036376245.1 of Thermoanaerobaculia bacterium. Taxonomy (GTDB): domain Bacteria; phylum Acidobacteriota; class Thermoanaerobaculia; order Multivoradales; family UBA5704; genus DATARR01. Next base: position 101,980 of record DASVAS010000004.1, read on the forward strand.
CTACGAGACGGTGGGCTATGTGATCGAAGGGCGGGCCGAGCTGCACCTCGAAGGCCAGATGGTGCTCCTGGAAGAGGGCGACTCCTGGGTGGTGCCCAGGGGGGCCACTCACCGCTACAAGATCCTGGAGCCCTTTCGGGCCGTCGAAGCCACCGCGCCGCCGGCCCACGCCCACGGGCGGGACGAGCGGTAGGCGGCCCTCATGGCGATGTTTTTCTTTACATTTCTCGCGTCTCCCACCGAGCACGCGAGGGAGTTCCACGATTCCGGGGGCGCCTACGTCAACTGCTGGATCCAGGAAACGGACCGTCACCGGGCGGAGAAGCGCGCCACGGATCTGATCCATGAATACGGCTGGTCCGTGGACGCCCTCGAAGAGGGAGCGACCGTGACCGGCGACGCCTACTCCGAGGACGACGAAGACCGCGAGTTCTACGAACAGGCGCTCGTGGAAGGGGAGGTCCTGGTGTTCAACACCTGGCCGCGGGGGGAGGAGGATGAGGAGGAGGACGACGAGGATTGAGCCGGTTCCAATCTTCAGGCGCACCAATTTTCAAGATTTAAATTGGGCTCGAATGCCTGGAGGTCGCGATACAAGGAGTCGGCGCTAACGAGGACGCACGACTCGGCAACCGCTGTCGCCGCCAGGATGAGGTCTATGTTGTGAGACTTGCTCGCTTTCTTCTTCAAGCCTCTGGAATCAACGAGAGACTTCTTCAAGTGGCCGAAAACTTTCGCCGCATCCAGAGAAAGTTCAAGGATCGAAAACCGGCTCTGCACGTTCTGGATTCTCTGCCGGAGCGCCGGCTTCTGCTCGGCGTGAGCGTTCGCCAGCCCGTACTCCATTTCATACAAGGAAAGAACCGAGACGGAGACACTGTCTTCATCCCTGAGGGATGCGAGTTTGCGTCGAATGTTGCTGTGGGCTTGTGAAGAGATTTCGTAGAAGTCCGAGACAATGTCCGAGTCTAGAAGGTATCTCATTCTTCCCTGTCGTGCTTGAACTGGAACCCCTCTCGGAATTCCTTCCGATCTCTAGAGAACCGCTTGGCGGCGGCGTCACCGAGGCTCATGGAACCGTCTTCGACCTCCCGGGCCAGCCGAGCCCACTTCGATTCTCCGGGGGGCGGATTGGTTGTCTGCGAGGTCTCCTGATCGAGGGCTTGCTCCACCGCCCGGCTGACGAAATCGTCGGGATTCGGCAGGCGGACGACCCGCTTCGCGATTCTGTCGGGTAAGGTGATAGTCAGCTTCACGGCCCGCCTCCTCGACAAAAGCTTACCACGGTAATCTCAACAAGATCTGGGCAATCAAAATTTTGCCAATCGTCGCCACCGGATACACCGTGGCGTAGCCGATCCCCGGCAAATCGCTTTTGGCCTGCTCGCCCGCGTAGGCGAGGACGGCGGGTTGGGTCTGGAGACCTCCGAGCATGCCGATCAAGAGGCTCATGGGGATCTTCAGGAGACGGTGGCCGATCCAGAGGGTCAGGAAAGCGGTGGCGCAGGAGATCGCGGCGCCGCAGAGGAAGATGATCCATCCGCCTCCCTGCCGGAAGGTGCTCGCGAAAGCCCAGCCGGAACGCGTTCCGATCCCCGCCAGGAAGAGGACGGCGCCGATCTGCCGCAGAGTGAGGTTGACGCCGTAGGGCACCTGCCAGACGAACGGCCCGGTGCGGCCCAGGGCGCCCAGGGCCAGGCCCACCAGGAGCGGACCGCCGGCCAGTCCCAGCTTGAAGACGCCGAAGCCCGGAATGGGGATCGGCAACAGTCCCAGCAGCAGTCCCAGCACGAGTCCCAGGCTGAAGGTAACGAAGTCGAGCTCGCTCACGGCCTTGTAGGAATCGCCGAAGACGCGGGTGACCTCGTCCATGCGGGCGCGGGGCGCCACGACCCGGACGCGGTCGCCGAGCTCCAGCACCATGTCGCCCCGGGGGAGCAGGTCGGCGTCGCCGCGGCGGACGCGGGTCACCAGGGCGCCGAAGCGAAGCGGCAAGGCGAGGTCCCCCAGGCGCTTGCCGGCCACCTCGGGGCTGGAGACGAAGACGCGCCGGAAATCCACCTGCCGGCGGTCGAAGGAGAGGCGCTCCGCGGACGGCTCGCCGAGATAGGAAGTGACGGCCTCGAGATCTTTCTCGGAGCCCACGACGCTGACGAGGTCGTTGAGGCGCAGCGTCATGCCGGGGGCGTCCACCATGAGGACCACCCCTTCCCGCTGGATGCGGACGAAGAGGGCGCGCCAGCGGTGGCGGTTGACGATCTCGCCCACGGGCTCGCGCGTGGCCTCGTACCGGGTGACGCGGATGGTGCGGTCCGTAAGGTTCTCGCCCACGGCGCCGAGGTCCGCGAGGCCGGCGGCCTCGGCCGCGTAGTCCACATGGAAGCGGCGCTGGAGGAAGAAGATGGCGAGGATCATCCCCACGACGCCCATGGGATAGGCCACGGAGTAGGCCACCACCGGCATGGTCTGGACGGTTTCGGACGCGGCGGCGGCGCGCAGGGATTCGAGGACGGCGGCCAGGGCGGGCGTGTTGGTGAGACTGCCCGCGAAGAGGCCGGCCACGAGGGGAGGCGCCAGGTCGAACAGGCGGCCGGCGAGCGCGACCAGGCCCGCCGCCAGGAGGATCATGCCGCCGATGAAGAAGTTGTCGCGCAGCCCTCGCCGCCGGAAGGAGGCGACGAATCCCGGTCCTCCGGAGAGCCCTATGGAGTAGACGAACAGCACCAGGCCCAGCAGGTAGACGATCTCCGGCAGCTTCAGGTCCGGATGGAGGGAGCCGAGCGCGAGACCGGTGAAGAGCACGGCGGCGGCCCCCAGGGAGAAGCCGCCGACGCGGATCTGTCCCAGGAGATAGCCGATGGCGACGACCAGGAAGAGGAGGAGGAGCGGGTTGTCGAGAAGGAGGCGGATCACGCGGGAGTTTGTATCAGATGTAGGGCGTCAAGAAAGGCCGCGGCGGGGCGAGGCGCCGGATCAATGTCGCAGCCATGAGCCAGAGTGTCGCGACCCGCCGCCAGGCGACCTCTCGAAGGCGCTCGATGTTGCAACGACTCCTTTGATTGCGACATTCCCCGCCTTTTCTGTCGCATCTTTTCCAGAAAGTGTTGCATTGCCTCGGGGTTCTGCGACGCTTCATCGCCTTCTGCCGCCGCCGGCGCCATGGCTGTTGCAGTTAGGGCTTACAGGTGAGGTTTTTAATGCAGGGTGTCGCGACGAGCGGGTTGTTCGTTGCGGGTTGCTTCGCATCTGTTGCGGCTTTGTTCCTGGTTGTTGCGTGAAGTTGCCAAAATGTCGCGACTTCGTTGCGGCGTCCCTGCTCGAGCCGTGTCTTTTGGAGGGCTGGAGCCAGGTTTGCGACAAACAAGGCGGCGTGGCAGGCAGGAAAAGCAGAGGATGCGACATTTTTCTGGCATCCCAAGCCCTGAGAGGGTGGTTGACAGGCCGGATCTGTGGTAGTGTTGCAACACCGATCCAGGTTGTTGCAGGTAGGGCGGGCTTGACGCGTCTTGGCGGCAGGGCGCGACAGCGGAGGGGATGGGTGCGTCCCGTTACGCGCGTTCGCGCTCGCGCATCCACGCTTCCGACACGGCGCGCCCGGCGGCGATGTCGTCCACGACCAGGATCAACTGGTGGTCGTGGTCGCTGTAGAGGACTTCGATGTTGACGCCGGCGTCCGCCATCCGCCGCGTGATCTTGCCGAGCTGGCCCGGCTCATCCTGGTTCAAGCGCTGGACGAGCACCTCCCGCTCCTCCAGGACACGGATGCCCGCCGCTTCGAGGGCGTTCCTGGCAGCGGCCGCATCCTCGACGAGGAAGTGGGCGACGCCGCGGCCGTCGACAACCCACGCGCCGCCGCCCTCGACACTCACTCCGGCACGGCCCAGGGCATCGCCCATCTCGGCCAGCGCCCCGGGGCGGTGTTCAAGCTGGATGGCCAGATCCTTCATGTCGGCTCCTTAGAGGTAGTGCTCCCCGAGGGAGGGGCTAGATGTCTTGCGGTTCGAGAAGAAGGTAGAGGCCGTCCAGGACTTGCTGAATGCGATCGGGAGAAAGGGTGCCAATCTTCTCCGTGAGATCCTCTTTATCCACGGTATAGACCTGCGTGACGTTGACGACACTCCTCTTGGGCAGGTTCGCTTCCCCTTCCTCCAGAAGGACGTTGCCGGGACTCTCCGCCCTCTGAAGGTTGGAGGTCAGGCCGCAGATGACAACCGTGTCGAGGCGACTCTGGTTGTAGATGTCGTTCTGGACGACTACGTAGGGATGAAGGAAGCCGGGACCTGAGCCGGAGGGAGTCCCCAGATCAACCCAGAAGACATCTCCCTGTCGGATCACCACTCGCCAGTCACCAAACGGCGCTGCTTGTCCCGCATGGCACGTCGGCGTGACACCTCTTCGGGATCTGGCGAAACATCGCCGTAAGCGCGATTGATCGCTTCGAAGAGAGCCCGGCCTTCTGAGGCCGCGGGTCGGCCTCTGTATCGCATCTCGATGACGAGGCCGTCGACCTCGGCGAGGACCGGATGTTCAGGGTCTTCCTTGAGTTTGGCGACCGCGGCTTCCAGGCCTTGGATCCTCAGGGCTCTCATTCCTGGAAGTATAGCGCTGAGCTCACGAAACGGCCGCCTCGCCCGCCAGGTCCCGGTGATCCTTGAGGAACGTCTCGGGCTTGCTGAAGACGTTGGCGATGTTCATCCCCTTGCGCACGGCGCCCAACGAGACCTTGCCGGTGGCGAGGGCCGCCCCCAGAGCCAGATAGGTGCGCGCCTTGCCGCGGTGGCGGTAGCGGACTTCCAGGACGTGGCGCCAGAGCCGCGAGTATTCCTCGTAGAAGTCCTTCAAGGGCAGCCGGGTGGGTAAGACCGTGTGGACGATGTCGTACATCTCCCAGTTGCGGGTGGTCACCTGCCGCTGGGCGGTCTCCCAGAGGTCGGTGCCGGGCAGCGGCGTCAGGATCGAGAAGCCGCTGTTGTAGGCGCCGGTCTCGTCGATCCAGGCGCGCAGGCGGGCGAAGTCCTCGTGGTCCCAGGCCGGATCGACGATGAAGTTGGGCGTGTAGCCGACGCCCATCTCGCGCAGGATGGCCAGGGCGCGGGCGTTGTTGGCCATCGTGTTCTTCTTGTTGACGGCGTCCAGCCCTTCGTCGGTGACCGCCTCCAGGCCGAGGAAGATGGCGAGGCTGCCGCAGTCCTTCCACATCTCGATCAGGTGGGGGAACTTGCAGATGATGTCCGTGCGGGTCTGCACGGTGAAGTATTTCTTGATCCCCGCCGCCTTGATCTGCCGCGCCATCTCCTCGCCGCGGCGGACGTCCATCCAGAAGATGTCGTCGGTGATGAAGATGTTGGGCGCTTCGATCTGGCGCAGCTCCTCGACGACCCGCTCGGGGGATTTCTGACGGAAGCTGCTCTCGTGGAATTTCCAGACCGAACAGAAATTGCACTTGAACGGGCAGCCGCGCGCCGTCTCCATCAGGGCCAGGGGCTTGCGGAAATTGATGTAGTAGTGCGGCGCGTAATGGGCGATGAGGTGCCGGGCGGGCAGGGGCAGATCGTCCAGGTTCTTGCGGGTGGGCGCCGCGCCGGTGAGCACGGGCTCGCCGCCGTCGTTGAGGAGCAGGCCCGGAACCTTCTTGAGGTCGCCGCCATGCTCCAGGGCGTCCACCAGCGCCGGCATGACCTCCTCGCCGTCGCCGATCGCCACGGCGTCGATGACCGGCTGGAGGAACCAGTTGGGCTCGCGGGAGGCGTCGTGCCCGCCGATGACGATGAAGGCGTCGGGCATCTCCCGGCGCACCCGCTCGGCCAGCCGCAGGGTGCGGAAGCGCTCGGTGGTGAAGTTGCACTGGAGGCCCACGACCTGGGGGCCGAAGGCGCGGCAGAGCGCCATGCCCTTCTCCTCCCCGTCGATCCGGAAGTCGAAGATCCGGACGGTGTGGCCGTCCTGTTCGAGGCCGCCGGCGATGGAGATCGGGCCGAGCGGCTCCACGAAGGTCAGCATCTCCAGACCCAGGATTCCGCCGATGGGGGGCTTGAGAAAGGCGACGTTCATGGACGGGCCTCCAGACGGGTTGTGGACGTTCCCGCGCATGGAAACAGAACCAGGGTCGGATGTCAACGGGAGCGGCGGCCACCCCCCTTACAACTTCAGCACCATCTTGATCATGTCGTGCTGATTGCCATCCGGGTCGGTCCCGTAGCCGGGGATGGTGTAGCCCTCGAAGCCGAGGTTCTTGAGGGTCTCGACGGCGTCGGCCTCGAAGTCGGAGATCAGCATGCAGGTGAGGTGGCGCAGGCCGTTGGAGCGGGCGGTGGCGATGAAGTTGTTGATCAGGAGAGAGCCCAGGCCCGCGCCCCGGTAGTCGGGGTCGATCAGCCACTTGACGCGGCCCACCAGCCGCAGGGGGCTGCCCTCGCGGCGGTGCAGGGTGGCGTCGGCCACGATCTTCCGGCCGTCCAGCGCCAGCAGCGGCAGGACCTTGCCGTAGTCGAGCTCGCGGCCCCAGCTCTCGATCAGGGCGCGGTTGTCGATCCGGTCCCAGGCGAAGCGGCGGACGTCCTCGGGCAGGTGGTGGAAGAACTCGTAGAGAGCGTCGACGTCGTTCTCGTTGAACGGACGGATCAGCAGACGACGGCCGTCCCGCAGCACGGCCTCTTGGGGGTAGCGGATAGACATGTTCCCTCCTAAGAAATCACGGACGAGGCGGGAGCCTAGCACGGCGGGGCCGGTGGGCGAGAGCCCGGCCCCGCCGTCAGGATGAGACCTCTTAGAGAGATCCGAGCCAGGGAGTGCCTTCGAGGATCTGGCCGAAGTCGACCGTGGCCGGCGACGGCGTGGCGGCGCCCGGCTGGAAGGTGAGCTGCGCGCCGATGTCGCTGGTCAGGCGGATCCCGGTGCCGCCGAAGACCGGCGGAACCAGGAAGACGTTCAGCGCGACGGTGGAGGTCGTGCAGCCGAGTTGGAGGCTGCTGGAGCAGTTCGGGAGGATGCTCAGCGTGCCGCCCGTGATCGCGCCGGAGCCGTCGGTGGTCAGGGCGAGCTCCAGCGCGACCTTGCCGTTGGTGGCCGCGCCGTTCGTCCCCACGGGATAGACGTCGATCCGGTAGGTGAGCTGTTCCTCACCCCGGAAGATGGCGATCTCGAAATCCTGGGCGGGGGTGGTCGGCGAGGTGACGCGGAAGGTCCGCTGCAGGATTTCGAAGACGAGGCGGTCGAAATCGGTGAACTGGGTGTGGCAGGGGGTGGTCAGGCCGGCCAGGGTGAGGCCGCGGCCCGGCTTGGTGTCGGCGCCCCGCCGCAGGCCGCACTGGGCCACCGTGGTGTCCCCGATGTTGTTGATCTGGAGCCGGCCGGTGCTGGTGTCGTTGCCGCCCAGGGTCGGATTGAGGAAGACGACGAGAGCGTTGTTGGCGTTGGCGTTCACCAGGTTGCTGGAGGTGTCCTCCCGCACCAGGGAGACCTGCTCCAGCCGCTGACGGTTCGGGTTCAAGAGGGTCGTGCGGATGCTCGGGTTGAGGCTGAACGCCAGGAAGCTCTCGGCGCGGGTGCCGCCTCCCGGGTTGGCGGCCGTGAACGGCGACTGGTTGGCGACCGCCAGTCCTTCGTAGAAGCCGAAGCGGTTGCTGTAGGTGACCAGAAGGTTCAGCGACAGGTTGTTCTGCGGGTCGTTGACGCCCTGGAGGCTCATCCGGGAGAGCAGGGCGGCGAGTTGCAGCTCGTTGCAGGTGACCTGCTCGGAGGTGAGGGTGTTGGTCAGCGGCTGGGCGGCGGCGAGCCCGGCGATGAGAAGAGAGAAGACGGTGAAGGACAGAGCGGCAAGATTTCTGCGCATGGTGCCAAGCCTCCTGGAAGTTCAGACGTTGTTGTGCTTGCTGACAACCCGGACACCGGCCTCTCGCCCGGACCGTAGGCGTCGGGTCACCAAAGGATTTTCAGATCTTCATGGATCGTGCCAGTTCGAAATGGGGATATGGCATGGCAATTGCTCAGGATCCTGTGCAACGCCGGCACCCCTTGGGTGGGGACGGCGTCAGGCGAAGGAGAAACGGCGGTGTTCAGGGTTCAGGATCAGGCGACGGAATCGGCTCTTTGCGTTGGGATCATGGCGGCGGTGGTGTGGGGGATCGGGCTGGGCCTGTACGGCTTCTACCAGCCGCCGGGTCAGATCTCCTGGCTCCTCTGGAGCGTTCAGTTGGTCGCCGGGGTCCTCGCCTGTGTGGTGGCGGCGCTGGCGCTCGTGCGCGGGCGGGAGTGGTTGCTGGCGCGGCTCCAGGCGCAGCCGCAGGAACACATTCCTTCAAATAGTTGAATTTCAAATTCGGCGCGCTGGATTTTCAGCACGCTCAGACTGCTCAGAAAAGCCTGGAATCCGACTCTCCACCAAAAGGTTAGACTCCCTGCATGGCCGACCCGGCGTGGGAGGATCTCTCCCGGACGCTACGCAGCAGCACGCCCTATAAGAGCCTCGTCCAGGGGCTCGGGGACGTGGTGCGTCTGCCCGTGCCGGCGGCGGCCTGGTTGGGCGAGCTGCTGGCGAAAGATCTCGGCCGGCCGATCCTGGTTCTGGTGCCCCGCGAGGCCGACGCCCTGACCTGGATCGAGGCGGCGCGGCTCTTCGGCCGCAACGCCGAGGACAACGGGGTGGTCTACTTCCCCACCCCCTCCCTGACCCCCTACCAGGAAACCGAAACCTCCCTGATGGTGCGGGCCCAGGAGTCCGTGGCCCTGGACTGCGTGACCTCCGGCAAGGCGACCACCGTGGTCGCGACGCCCCGCGCCCTGTTCCGCCGGCTCCCCACCCGCGAGGAGTACAGGAAGGCGGTCCTGACCCTCCGACCCGGCGAGGACTGGCCGCCGGAGCTGCTGACCGATCATCTCGTCCGCTACGGCTTCCGCCGCACGGACCTGGTCTACGAGGTGGGGGACTTCGCGATCCGCGGCGGCATCCTGGACGTCTTCCCTCCCGGTGAGGACTCGCCCGTCCGCCTCGACTTCTTCGGCGACACCATCGAGTCCATCCGCTGGTTCGATCCCCAGTCGCAGCGCTCCGAGGACACGCTGGATGCGGTCCGGCTGCTGCCGCTCTCGCTCTTCCCCATGGGAGCGGAGGAGGCGCGGCGCCTGGCCGACCTGCTGTCGGGCGGACAGGCGGCCGATCCGGACTGGGGGCCGGAGGCGGCGGAGCTGCTGGAAGGGCTGCGGACGCGCGGCGAGTTCCCGGGTTGGGACAACTATCTGCCGCTGCTGGCGAAAGCGACGGTCTCGCTGCCCGAGACGCTGCCCAAGCCGGTGATCTTCGCGATCGATCCCCCGGCTCTGGAAGCCGAGGTGGTCCATCACGACGAGCGCCTGCGGGTGGACTTCACGGCGCGCCAGGAGCACGGCAAGCTGGCGGTGCCGCCGGAGATGCTGGAGCACCCCACGGACGCGGTGCGGGAAGCGCTGGCGAAGGCTCCCCTGCGCCTGCGGGACCTGGTGGTCGGCGGCGGCCGGGACGGCGAGGGGAGCGGAGTGGACTTCCGGGGCGCGCTGACGGATCTCTTCCATGGCCAGCTCCCGCGTTTCCCGCAGGAGGTGGCCACGGCCCGGGCGCGCGGCGAGCGGTGCATCGTGGTGGTCTCGCCGGCCCACCGGCGGCGCATCGAGGAGCTGCTGGAAGGCCGCGAGATCGTGATCGGCCGCGGCGGCGTCGAGCTGGTGACCGGGGACCTGGGCCGCGGCTTCCGTCTGCCGCCGGCGGGCGTGGTGGTCTACGGCGAGCAGCAGCTCCTCTCGCAGGCCAAGCTCCAGCGCCGGCCGGGCCGGGCGACCCGCTACGGCCCGTTCCTCTCCAGCCTGCGCGACCTCAAGGTGGGGGATTTCGTGGTCCACGTGGACCACGGCATCGGCCAGTTCGTGGCCCTGCGCTCGGTGGGCGGCGACGGCAACGGCGCGGGCGGGCTGCCGCCGGCCCTGCGCGACCTGGCTTCGGCCGGCGCCGCCGCCGAGACCGAGGTCATGGAGATCTCCTACGCCAGCGGCAAGCGCCTGCTGCTGCCGCTCTCGCGCATCGACCAGGTCCAGAAGTACAGCGGCATCGAAGGCGTGGCGCCGCGGCTCGACCAGCTCGGCGGCACGTCGTGGAACAAGACCAAGGCGCGGGTCAAGAAGGGCATGCGCGACATGGCGGGGGAGCTGCTCAAGCTCTACGCCGAGCGCCAGGTGGCCCGCGCGCCGGCCATGCCGCCGGACACCGACATGCTGCACCAGTTCGAGGCGGCGTTCCCCTACGACGAGACGCCGGACCAGCTCGAAGCCATCGCCATGATCAAGGAGGACCTCCAGCGCGAGCGGCCCATGGACCGCCTGCTGTGCGGCGACGTCGGCTACGGCAAGACCGAGGTCGCCATGCGCGCGGCCTTCAAGGCGGTGGACGGCGGCTACCAGGTGGCGGTGCTGGCGCCGACGACCATCCTGGCGGACCAGCACCTGGAGACCTTCAAGAAACGTTTCGCGGGGTTCCCCGTGAACGTCGAGATGGTGTCGCGCTTCCGCACGCCGCAGGAGATGCGGGAGCTCAAGAAGCGGCTGGGCGAAGGCAAGGTCGACATCCTGATCGGCACGCACCGGCTGCTTTCCAAGGACATCCAGCTCCCCAAGCTGGGGTTGATGATCATCGACGAGGAGCAGCGTTTCGGCGTGGCGCAGAAGGAGCGGCTGAAGCAGCTCAAGAAGAACGTGCACGTGCTGGCCATGTCGGCGACGCCGGTGCCGCGCACGCTCCAGCTCTCGCTCGCCAACGTGCGCGACCTGTCGGTGATCGAAACGCCGCCCCGCGACCGCATGGCGGTGGAGACGGCCATCCTCCCCTACAGCGACAACCTGGTGAAGGAGGCGATCGAGGTCGAGCTGGAGCGCGGCGGCCAGGTCTACTACGTCTACAACCGGGTGGAATCGATCGAGGACCGGCTGATCCGCCTGCGCGAGATCGTGCCGGGCATCCGGGTGACGGTGGGCCACGGCCAGCTCAACGAGGAGGAACTGTCGCGGCGCATGCACGCCTTCACCCGCGGCGACTTCGACGTCCTGCTGGCCTCGACGATCATCGAGAACGGCATCGACATCCCCAACGTCAACACCATGATCGTGCACCGGGCGGACCGCTTCGGGCTGGCGCAGCTCTACCAGCTCCGGGGGCGCGTGGGCCGCAGCAACCAGCTCGCCTACTGCTACTTCCTGGTGCCGGAGGACCGCGTGCTCTCCGAGGCTGCGCGCAAGCGGCTGGCGGCGCTGCGGGAGTTCTCGGACCTCGGCGCCGGCTTCCGCATCGCGGCGCGCGACCTGGAGATCCGCGGCGCCGGCAACCTGCTGGGCGGCGAGCAGAGCGGCCACATCGGATCGGTGGGTATCGAGACCTATCTCAAGCTGCTGGAGGAGACCGTGCGCGAGCTGCGCGGCGAGGTGGTGGAGGAGGCGCCGTCGGTGGCCCTCGACCTGCCGGTGCCGATGTCGATCCCGCAGGACTACGTGGACGACGCCAACCTGCGCATGGAGCTCTACCGCAAGATCGCCGACGAGCCCGAGCGGGAGATCCTGGCGGAGCTCAAGGACCGCTTCGGCCCGCCGCCGGCCGCGGTCGAGACGCTGGTGGAGGTGGCGGCGCTCAAGCGTCTGGCCGAGTCGCTGCGGGTGCAGTCGATCTCCGCCAAGTCGGGCGAATTGGTCATCCGTCTGCGCCGTGACGCGCGAATTGATGTCGAGAGGTTGATCGAGATGGTCTCCACCATGCCGGGCGCCAGCTTCAGCCCCACCGGCGTGCTGTCGCTGCCGGGCGGCGGCGGACGGCAGCTGGTGAGCACGGCGCGGCAGACCCTGGAATCGCTGGCCCAATGAGAGCGGACCTATGAGAGCGGCGGGCAAGGGAACATTGAGCTTCGGGATGGCGTTGCTGATGATGGCCTGCCAGCGGCCCGCGCCGCCGGCGCCGGACGTGGTGGCGCGCATCGGCGAGACCGAGGTGCGCTACTCCGAGCTCGAGGCCTACATCGAGGCCACCGTGGGCGACACCGGCGGCACGCTCGGCGGCGACGTGCTCTCCGGGCTGTTCGATCAGTTCCTGGAAGAGCGGCTGCTGGCGCGGCTGGCGGTGGACCGTGGGGTCGCGGCGGCGGCCGAGGGCGCCGCCGGCCGGCGCCGGGCCATCGACGCGCTGCTCCAGGACGGGCTGCGGCGGGAGCCGGCCCCGGCGGAGATCGCCGGCTTCTACCAGGCGCACCGCCAGGAGTTCGCGCGGCCGGAGCGGGTGCGGGTGCGGCAGATCCTGACCGAGGACCGGGCCAGCGCCGAGAAGGCCCTGCGCGAGATCGCCGCCGGCCAGCCCTTCGAAGCCGTGGCGCGGCGGCTCTCCAAGGACCCCAGCGCGGCTTCGGGCGGCTACCAGGGCGAGCTGTCGCGCGCCGAGCTGCCGCCGGCCTTCGCGGACACCATCTTCCGCCTCGGGCCGGGCGAGGTGAGCGGCCTGGTGCAGGCGGACTACGGCTTCCACATCTTCCAGGTGACGGAGCGGGAGCCGGCGGAGGTGATGCCCCTGGAGGCCGCGCGGGACGAGATCGTGGCCCGCCTGCGCCGCGAGCGGGCGGACCGCCTCCTGGGCTCGCTGGTCCAGGAGGCCAGGCGTCAATACAATGTCAAGGTTTACGAACGCAATCTGCCGTTCGGCTATGAGGGTCCCTATGGTGAATCGCAGACCAAGAAGGCTGGCTAGCCTGTTTCTCTTCCTCGCGGGCTTCGGGGCGGTCCCGGCGCTCCACGCCGAAGTGTTGAACCGCATCGTCCTGCGGGTCAACGACCGCATCGCCACGCTCCATGACTACGAGAAGCGGCGCGAGGCCGTGATCGCCGACGTGGGACGCCGGACGCAGGATCCCGAGGAGCGGCAGCGCATGCTCACCGAGGCCGGCAACGCGACGTTCGCCGCCATGTACCGCGAGTTGCTCCTGGAGTCCCGGGCCGACCAGCTCGGCATCGGCATCAGCGACGCCCAGATCGACGCCGCCATCGCCCGCATCCGGGAGAACTTCAACCTCAAGACCGACGCGGATCTGCAGGCCGCCCTGGCCAGCTCCGGCATGACCATGGAGCAGCTGCGCGAGCAGATCCGCTCGCAGCAGCGGCTGGACGAGGCGCGCCAGCGGGACATCGAGGCCCGCGTCAAGATCGAGGAGGAGGACCTCCGCCGCTACTACCGCAAGAACCTCGAGCAGTTCCGCCAGCCCGAGCAGCTCCAGCTCCGCGAGGTGGTGGTGCTGGAGGAGGGCGCGCCGGCCGAGGAGAGGAGCCGTATCGCCGCGGAGATCCGCACCCGGGTGCTCGGCGGCGCGTCGCTGGCCGACGTCGTGGCCGAGCACGCCGGCAAGGGGGTGACCAGCAACGTCATCGAGCTCGGCTGGGTCTCGCCCGGCGACCTGGACAAGAGCCTGGAGACCGCCATCTGGGCGCTCCCGACGGGCTCCCTGAGCGAGCCGGTGCCGGCTCGCGGCGGTCTCCACATCGTGCAGGTGCTCGACCGCCGCGAGTCGCGCGTGTTGCCGTTCGCCGAGGTCTCGGCCGCCATCGAGCAGCGCGAGCAGCAGCGGGTCTTCCGCGAGGAGTTCTCCAAGTACATGGCGGAGCTGGAGCAGAAGGCCCTGATCGTGGCCAACCCACCCGCCGAGGCGGCCAACTTCCGGCGCTTCCTCAGCGAAGAAGGGTCGGAGGGCGGCGAAGGCCTCCCCGCCGACACCGGCGCGCCGGAGGCCGCTCCCCCGACGGGCACGGAGCCCGCTTCGCCGGCCACTTCGCCCACCGCGCCGGGCGGCCAGCCGGGGAGCCTCCCCACGCCCAAGCCGGTGGACCCCAGCCCGGCGCCGACCGAGGTGCCGCCGCCTTCACCGCCGCCACCGGGAACGCTGTAGGAAATTGATGCTCTGATCCGCCGCCTTGCCGAACGCCCGCGACGCTCTCGCGGGCGTTTTCCTTTCCCTTCCGACACAGTGTTTCGCCTCGTTTGCGCGTGCCTTTCGATCACTGCGGGGATCTTGGTGGTCCGTGGTGGAAAAAAATGGACAAAAGTGGAGCGGACTGGTAGGCTTTGACCTCAGTAGCTGAGGTATCGGGGCCAAGTCATGTTTCGTGGAAGCGCTCCAACCAAAATCGACGACAAGGGACGCCTGAAGATCCCCACGGACTTTCGCCGTCTGATGGAGGAGCGCTTCGGGCCGGACCTGTTCGTCACGTCGGTCCAGGGGGACTCGGCGCTGCTCTATCCGCTGCCCGTGTGGGAGGAGATCGAGCGGCGGCTGTCGGCGATGCCGGCCACGGACCGCACCAAGATGCGCTTCCTGGAGCGGGTCAACTACTTCGGCCAGCAGGTGCGGGTGGACCCCCAGGGGCGGATCGTGATCCCGCAGATCCTGCGGGAGAGCGCCAGCATGAACGGCGACGTGGTGGTCAGCGGCCAGCTCGACCACCTGGTGGTGTGGAACCACGAGCGCTTCGTGTCGCGGCTGGAGGATCAGCCGTTTACGGACGAGGACTTCAGTGCCCTCAGCGCGCAAGGGATCTGAGCGGGCCGCGCGGTCCGCGGAGGGAGGACGGTCGAGCCGTTGGAAGTTCAGCACGTGCCCGTATTGCTCGCGGAGAGCCTCGAAGGGCTCGGGGCCGGGCGCGGAGGCCTGTTCGTCGACGCGACCGTGGGGCTGGGGGGCCACTCCGAGGCGCTGCTCGCGGCGTCCCCCGAGGCCCGTCTCATCGGCATCGACCGCGACCCCCGGGCGTTGGAGCGGGCGGCGCGGCGGCTCGAACGGTTCGGGGACCGCGTGCGGCTGGTGCACGCGAATTTTCAGCGTTTCCGGGAGGCCATGGCCGGTCTGGGCGTCAGCGGGGGTCTCGCGGGCGTCCTGGCCGACCTCGGCGTCTCTTCGCTGCAGCTCGAGACGGCGGAGCGGGGATTCAGCTTCCGGCTCGACGGGCCGCTCGACATGCGGATGGGCCTGGGTGACCTGACCGCGGCGGACGTGGTCAATCAATTCTCGGAGGGGGAGTTGGAAAGAATCTTCAGGGAGTACGGCGAGGAGCGGCAGGCGCGGCGGATCGCCCGCGTCATCGCCCGGGCCCGGACGGAGAGCCCCTTCGAGACCACCGGTCAGCTCCGCAGGCTGATCGCCGAGGTCAAGGGGCCGCGGGCGGCGCGCGAGGAGAAGATCGATCCCGCGACGCGGGTCTTCCAGGCCCTGCGCATCGAGGTCAACCAGGAGCTGGCCGGGCTCGAGGCGTTCATCCGCGAGGCGGTGGACCTGCTGGAGACCGACGGCCGCCTGGTCGTCATCTCCTACCACAGCCTCGAAGACCGCATCGTCAAGAACACCCTGCGCGACCTGGCCCGGGGGGACGTCGACCCGGTGACCGGCCGGCCCCACTCGGAGACCCAGCTCATCGAGGTGCTGACCCGCAAGCCGGTGCGTCCGGCCGAGGAAGAGGTCGCCCTCAATCCACGCTCGCGCTCGGCGAAGCTGCGGGCGGCCCGGAGGCTGTGACGCCTTGAGGAGCGCGTATGCCTTCACGCGGCCGGTGGTCAACACCTACCTCGTGCGCGAGCGCGACCGGCGCCGCGTGCGCGAGCTGGCCCTGGTCTTGCTGGCCGTCGTCTGCCTCGGCGGAGGTCTTCTGGCGTACACCTGGATTCATCTCGAAGTGACCGGCGCGGGCTATCGCATCAACGAGCTGGAGAAGAAGCTGGAAGAAGCGGAACGGCAGGAGCGGCAGCTCCGCCTGGAGGCGTCGTATCTCGCCAGCCCCTTGCAGATCGAGAAGAGGGCCGTGGGCGAGCTGAAGATGCAGCCCCCCGCGCTGGAGCAGGTGGTCTTCTGGGAGGAGCTGCCGTGAGGAGCCGGCTGCTGACCGTGGCCGGCCTGATCGCCGTCTGGGTGCTGCTCATCGCGGGCCGTCTCTACTACCTCCAGGTGGCGCGCTACGACCATTACGCGGGCAAGGCCGAGCGCCAGCAGCAGCGGGTGGTCACCCTCGATCCGCCGCGCGGCACGATCTACGACGCCCGCGGGCGCGAGCTGGCCGTCTCCATCCAGGTCGATTCGGCCTACGCCGTGCCGCCGGAGATCGCGGACCCGGCGGCCACGGCGCGGGAGCTGGCGGCGGTGATCCCCGACCTCGACGCCGCCAAGCTCGCGCGGCTGCTGGTCAAGGACCGCGACCGCGAGTTCGCCTGGGTGGCGCGCAAGCTCGATCCGCCGGTGGCGGAGAAGGTGCGCGCCCTCAAGCTCCCCGGCATCTATTTCCTGCAGGAGAGCAAGCGCTACTACCCGATGGGGAGCCTGGCGGCCCAGATCCTCGGCTACGTGGGCACGGACAATCATGGTCTCGCCGGCCTGGAGCTGCTCTACGACAAGGAGGTGGCCGGCAAGGAGGGGAAGCGGACGGTGCTGCGGGACGCCAAGCGCGGCACGCTGATCTCGCCCGACCTGTCGTTCGCCGAAGCCGAGCCCGGGCACGACCTCCACCTGACCATCGACGCCACGATGCAATACATCGTGGAGCGCGAGCTGGCCAAGGCGGTGCGGGAGCGCCACGCCAAGCGGGGCACGGCCCTGCTCCTGGACCCCGCGACCGGCGGCGTGCTGGCCATGGCCTCGTACCCGTCGTTCGATCCCAACCACTTCGACCGCTACCCGAAGAGCCGCTGGCGCAACGGCGCGATCATGGACGTCTACGAGCCCGGCTCGACGTTCAAGATCATCACCGCGGCGGCGGCGCTGGAGTCGGGGCTGATCCGGCCGGAGGAGGAGTTCGACTGCGAGATGGGAGGGATCACCCTCCTCGGCATCCGCATCCGCGACCACAAGCCGTTCGGCCGCCTGACCTTCGCCCAGGTGCTGGCGAAGTCCAGCAACGTCGGCGTCATCAAGGCCGCCCTGCGGATCGGCGACAAGCGGCTCTACAACACCATCCGCGGCTTCGGCTTCGGGGAGCTGACCGGCATCGACCTGCCGGGCGAGAGCGCGGGCATCCTGCATCCGGTGGAACGCTGGGGACCGCTCGCCAAGGCGTACATCGCCTTCGGGCAGGGAGTCTCCGTCACCCCCATCCAGCTCGGCGCGGCGGCGGCGGCGGTGGCCAACAACGGTGTGCGCCTGCGGCCCCACGTGGTGGCGGCGGTCAGCCGGGGGGAGGTCAAGGTCCCGAAATATCCCCAGCCGCCGGTGGTAGGCCGGCCCCTCCGCGCGTCCACGGCCGAAGAGCTGCAGTGGATGATGGAAGGGGTGGTGACGGCGGGCACGGCCAAGGCCGCCGCGGTGCCCGGCTACCGCGTGGCGGGCAAGACCGGCACCGCGCAGATCCCGGTGCCGGGCGGCTATCTGCGCAACGGCTACCTGCCGAGCTTCGTGGGCTTCGCACCCGCCGACCGGCCGGTCATCGTCGGGGTGGTGGCCATCGCCGAGCCCAAGGGGTGGGAGTACCACGGCGGCCAGGTGGCGGCGCCCATCTTCGGCGACATCGCCCGGCAGGTGCTGCTCTACCGGGGGATCCACCCCGAGCGGGAGCGCCCCATAACCTGGCCGGGCGAGATGGTGCTGGCGAAGCTGCCGGCCGCGGGCGAGGCCGAGGCGGCGGAGGAGGTGCCGGCGGACGGCGACGACCCGACGCTCTGGCGGCCTTCCGATTCCGTGGGGCCTCCAGCTCCGGCCGGCGGCGCCGGGGAGGCTCCCGAGAGCGATCACTCTTCACCGGAGGGAGGTCGCTCTCATGCGTCTTTCTGAGCTGGTGGACGGCCTGCCGGTGAGCGGGAGCTTCGGCGCCGACCCCGAGGTCCGGGGCGTGGAGCACGACTCCCGCGCCGTGCGTCCGGGGGACCTGTTCGTGGCGCTCCCCGGCGTGCGGTTCGACGGCCGGGCGTTCGCGGCGGCGGCGGTGAAGGCGGGAGCCGTGGCCGTGGTGGGGCCCGAGCCGGGCGACGCGGCGGCGGGTCTGGACGTGCCCTGGCTGGTGGCGCCCGAGCCGCGCTTCGCGCTCGGTCCGCTGGCGGCGCGCGTCTACGGCCATCCCGACCGGGAGATGCTCCTGGCCGGCGTCACCGGCACCAACGGCAAGTCCACGGTGGCGACCCTGATGACGGCGGTCTTCGAGGCCGCGGGCGTCCCCGCCGGCTTCCTGGGCACGCTCGGCTATCGCTTCCGCGACCAGACCTACGCCGGCGGCCACACCACCCCCGAGGCGTCGGAATTCTTCCGCATCCTGCGGCGGATGAAGGACGACGGCGCGGGCGCGGTGGCCATGGAGGTCTCCTCGCACGCCCTGGCCATGGGCCGGGTGGACGGCGCCGCCTTCGACGCGGCGGTGTTCACCAACCTGACCCGCGACCACCTCGACTATCACAAGGATTTCGAGGACTACTTCGCGGCCAAGCGCAAGCTCTTCGACCGCCTGAAGCCGGGCCGCCGGCCGGCGGTGAACCTGGACGACGAGTACGGCCGCCGGCTCGCGCGCGAGCTGCCGGACGCCCTGACCTTCGGCGAGGGGGGAGACGTGAGCGTGCGCGACGTCGTCCTCTCGACCGCGGGGCTCTCCGGCGTGCTGGCGACCCCCCGGGGCGAGCTGCCGTTCCGCTCGCCGCTGCTGGGCCGCTACAACCTCTCGAACCTGCTGGCCGCGGCGGCGGCGGCGGAGACGCTGGAGCTCTCCCACGCCGCCGTGGCCGAGGCCTTCGCGGCCCAGCGGCCCATCCCCGGGCGCATGGAGCCGGTGGACCATGGCCAGCCGTTCCCGGTCTACATCGACTACGCCCACACCGACGCCGCCCTCGACGCGGCCCTGCGCTCGGCGCGCGAGGTGGTGGGCGGCGGCAAGGTGGCGGTGGTGTTCGGCTGCGGCGGCGACCGCGATCCCGGCAAGCGGCCCATCATGGGGAAAGTGGCGGGGGAGCTGGCCGACCTGGTGATCGCCACGTCGGACAACCCGCGCAGCGAGGACCCGCTGGCCATTCTGGCCGCCATCGAGGAGGGATTGAAGGCCAGCGGCAACCGCGGCTACCGCCTGGTGCCGGACCGCCGCGAGGCCATCCACGAGGCCATCGCCGCCGCCGAGCCCGGGTGGGCCGTGCTGATCGCGGGCAAGGGGCACGAGCGGGAACAGATCATCGACGACCGGAAACTGCCGTTCTCGGATCTCGAGGAGATCGGGAAGGCCCTGGAGGAGCGCTTTGGCTCGGCTGTCGGTCGGTGAAGCGGCGCGGGCGGTCGGCGGCCGGATCGCGGCCGGCGGCGCGGACGCCACTATGGACGCGATGATCGACGGCGCGGCGATCGATTCGCGCGCGATCCGCGGGGGCGAGGTCTTCTTCGCCTACAAGGGCGCGCAGACGGACGGCCACCGCTTCGTCGCGGACGCCCTGGCCAAGGGCGCGGCGGCGGCGGTGGTCCAGGAGGACGTGCCGGCGCCGCCTGCTGGCGCGGTGATCCGGGTGGAGGACACCTTCAAGGCCCTGCACGACCTGGCGCGCTTCGTCCGCGCCCGCGTCCCCGAGAAGCTGGTGGGGATCACCGGCTCGGCGGGCAAGACGACCACCAAGGAGCTGCTGGGGGCGATCCTCGACAGCCGCTTCCGCACCGCCTGGACGCCGGGGAACCTGAACAACCTCTACGGCTTCCCGCTGTCGCTGCTCAACGTGCCGGACGATACGGAGTGGATGGTGGCGGAGATGGGGATGTCCACGCCGGGCGAGCTGCGCGAGCTGTCGCTGCTGGGCCGGCCGGACGCCGTGGTCTTCACCGTGGTGCGCCCCGTCCACCTGGAGTTCTTCCCGAACGTGGCCGCGATCGCCGAGGCCAAGTCCGAGATCCTGGCCGGCCTGGCGCCGGACGGCTTCATCGTGGCGAACGCCGACGACCGCGAGGTGACGCGGATCGCCCGCCGTCACGGGGCGCGGGTGGTCTGGTACTCCCAGCTCGCGGCGCACGAGGCCGACGTGCGGGCGCTGGACATCGCACCCGAGCCCGATGGCGCGGTGGGCAGCCGCTTCCGCCTGGAGGCGGGGGGCCGGTCCGTGGAGGTGCGCCTGCCCCTGCACGGCCTCTACAACGTGGAGAACTGTCTCGCGGCGGCGGCCTGCGCCTGGGCGCTGGGCCTCTCGCTGGAGGAGATCGCGGCGGCCGTGCGGAACGTCAAGCCGGCTTCCATGCGCGGCGTGGTGCACCGGACCGAGGCGGGCTTCACGCTGATCGACGACTCCTACAACTCCAATCCGGATGCCCTCGGCAAGGCACTGGAGAGCGCGGCGGCCTATCCCGCCGGGCGCCGGGTGGCCGTGCTGGGCGACATGCGCGAGCTGGGTCCCGGGGGGCCGCGCTTCCACCGCGAGGCGGGCGAGCACGCGGCGCGGCTGGGGTTCGCGGTGGCCGGGGTCGGCGAGCTGTCCCGCGAGCTGGTCGCCGGGGCCGGTGGGGATTCCGTCTGGCTGCCGGACGCCGAAGCCGCCGCCGACTGGGCGGCCGCCGAGGTCCGCTCGGGAGATGTGGTGCTGGTCAAGGCGTCGCGCGGCGTAGGACTCGACAAGGTCGTCCGGCGGCTGTTGGGCTCCACCGAGGGAGGGAGCCACTAGATGCTCTATCACCTCCTCTATCCGCTGCGGGACGTGATCCCGGCCTTCAACGTCTTCCGCTACATCACCTTCCGGGTGGCGGCGGCGATCGTGCTGGCCCTGATCCTCTCCTGGCTGCTGGGGCCGTGGTTCATCCGCCAGCTCCGGCGCCTCTCGGTGGGCCAGAACATCCGCGACGTGGGTCCCCAGGCCCACCAGGTCAAGGCGGGCACGCCCACCATGGGCGGCCTGCTGATCCTGTTCGCCACCATGATCCCGACCCTGCTGCTGGCGGACCTGCGGAACGTCTACGTCTGGATCGTCGTGGTGGTGACCCTGGCCTTCGGCGCCATCGGCTTCGCCGACGACTACATCAAGGTGGCGAAGCGGCGGAACCTCGGTCTGACCGCCCGCGCCAAGATGGGGCTGCAGATCGTGGCGGGCACCGGCATGGGGGTGGCCCTGGTCTTCCTGCCCGGGTTCGACCCGACGCTGGCGTTCCCCTTCTTCAAGCAGCTC
The DNA here is from genome assembly GCA_036376245.1 of Thermoanaerobaculia bacterium. Lineage (GTDB taxonomy): Bacteria > Acidobacteriota > Thermoanaerobaculia > Multivoradales > UBA5704 > DATARR01. The sequence continues at coordinate 123,104 of DASVAS010000004.1, forward strand.
GTGCTCAACCTGGGCTACTTCTACATCCCCTTCGTGGCCTTCATCCTGGTGGGGGCGTCCAACGCCGTGAACCTCACCGACGGCCTCGACGGCCTGGCCATCGGCTCGACCTCGGTCGCCGCCGCCACCTACGCCGTCTTCACCTACGTGGCGGGCAACCGCGTCCTCGCCGGCTACCTCCAGGTGCAGTACGTGCCGGGGGTGGGCGAGGTGGCGGTCTTCTGCGGCGCGCTGGTGGGGGCTGGCATCGGCTTCCTCTGGTTCAACTCGCATCCGGCCGAGGTCTTCATGGGAGACGTGGGATCGCTGGCGCTGGGCGCGGCGATCGGCAGCGTCGCCGTCCTCGCCAAGCAGGAGATCGTCCTCGCCCTGGTGGGCGGCCTGTTCGTGCTGGAGGCGCTCTCGGTCATCATCCAGGTGACCTCGTTCAAGCTGCGGGGCAAGCGGGTCTTCCGCATGTCGCCGCTCCACCACCACTTCGAGCTCTCGGGCTGGGCCGAGCCGAAAGTCATCGTGCGCTTCTGGATCCTCTCGATCCTGTTCGCGCTGCTTTCGCTCTCGACCCTGAAGCTGCGATGAAGCGGGCGCTGATCTACGGTCTGGGGCTCTCCGGCCGCGCCGCGGCGCGCCTGCTGCTGGCCCGCGGGGCCGCCGTCCTGGCGGTGGACGACAAGGCGGTCGACGCCGGCGACCTGGCGGGGACGGTCGAGCTGATCCCCGGCGGCGGCTCGGCCGCACTGCCCGCGGGCGTGGACCTGGTGGTGGTCTCGCCCGGCGTGCCCCTGGACCGTCCGGTCCTGGAGGCGGCGCGCCGGCAAGGCGTGCCGGTGATCGCCGAGGTGGAGCTGGCCTTCCCCTACCTGAACGGCCCGGTGGTGGCCATCACCGGCAGCAACGGCAAGAGCACCACGACCGCCATGGCCGGCGAGATGGTCCGCGCCGCGGGCATGCCGGTCGAGGTCTGCGGCAACATCGGCGAGCCCCTTTCGGACAAGGTGGACGGCCCGCCCGGCCGCGTCTTCGTGGTCGAGCTGTCGAGCTTCCAGATCGAGGGGATCGTCGACTTCAAGCCGAAGGCGGCGGCCTATCTCAACCTCTCGGAGGACCACCTCGACCGCTACGGCAGCATGGAGGCCTACGGCGCCGCCAAGAGCCGCCTGTTCCGCGATCAGGACCCGGACGGCGTCGCCGTGCTCAACGCCGACGACCCCGCGACCCTGCGCGTCGAGACCCGTGCCCGCAGGCGTCTGTTCTCCCGCCTGGAGCGGGTGAAGGACGGTTGCTTCGTGATCGACGATCGCGTCGTCGAGGTCTCGCCGGATGGCGAGGAAATCGAGCTGTTCCATGCCTCGGACGTGCCGCTGGCCGGCGTCCAGAACGTGGAGAACGCCATGGCGGCGGCGCTCCTGGCCCGCGCCGTGGGCGTGGAGCCGGCGGCCATCCGCGCCGCGCTGGTGGGCTTCACCGGCCTGCCGCACCGGCTCCAGAAGGCGGGCGAGCGGGACGGCGTGGTCTTCTTCGACGACTCCAAGGGGACCAACCCGGCGGCCACCATGAAGTCCATCGAGGGCTTCGCCGACGGCACCGTCCACCTGATCCTGGGCGGGCGCAACAAGGGGGCCGATCTCTCGCTGCTGGAGCCCATGGTGCGGCGGAAGGCGCGGCGGATCTACCTCATCGGCGAGTCGGCCGCGGACTTCGAGCGGGCGCTGGGCGGATCGGTTCCCTACGAGCGGTCGGAGACCATGGACCGGGCGGTGCGCGCCGCCGCCGCCAACGCCCGCTCGGGCGAGGTGGTGGTGCTCTCGCCGGCCTGCGCCAGCTTCGATCAGTTCCGCAACTTCGGACACCGCGGCCAGGTCTTCCAGGAGCTGGTTCAGGGGATCGTGAAAGGAGGGCCTCATGGCCAAGAAGCTGGCCTTTGACAAGGTCCTCTTCGCGAGCGTCGTGCTGCTGATGTCCTTCGGCCTGGTGATGGTCTTCTCGGCCAGCTCGGCCCTGGCGCGCGACCGCTCGATCAGCCCGTTTCTGGTCAAGCAGGCGGTGGCCGCCGGCCTGGGGCTGTTGCTGATGGCCTGCCTGATGCACCTCGACTACCGCCGCCTGCGCAACCCGGCGGTGATCTATTCCGTGCTCGGCGCGGCCTTCCTGCTGCTGATCGGCGTACTGTTCTCGCCGCCGCTCAACGGCACGCGGCGCTGGTTCTTCGTCGGCGGGATCTCCGTGCAGCCCTCGGAACTGGCCAAACTGGCGCTGATCCCGTTCCTGGCCTACCAGATCGACAAGAAGGAGGAGCGGGTCAACGAGCTGTCGTTCCTGGTGCCGGCGGGACTCTTCACCGCGATGATGGCGGCGCTGATCCTGCTCGAGCCGGACATGGGGACGGCGGTGCTGCTGGGCGCCACCTTCTTCCTGATGATTTTCCTGGCCGGGCTCTCCTGGCGCTACATCCTGGCCGCCTCGGCGGTCGTGCCGCCGCTGCTGATCGCCCTGGCGATGATGGCGGATTACCGCCGGCAGCGGCTGTTGTCCTTCCTCGATCCGGAGAAGGACCCGCTGGGGAGCGGCTTCCAGGCGCTCCAGTCGTTGATCGCCGTGGGCTCGGGCGGCGTCTTCGGCCTCGGCCTGGGCAAGAGCGTGCAGAAGCTCTTCTTCCTGCCTCATCCGGAGTCGGACTTCATCTTTTCGATCGTGGCCGAGGAGCTCGGCATGATCGGCGCCCTCGCCGTGGTGGCCGCCTACTGCATCCTCGCCTGGCGGGGCTTCCGCGCCGGCGCCAAGGCGCCGGACGCCTTCGGCCGCTATCTCGGCTGGGGGCTCACCGGCGTGCTGATCATGCAGGCGCTGATCAACGTCAGCGTCACCATCGCCCTGTTGCCGACGAAGGGCATTCCCCTGCCCTTCATTTCCTATGGCGGATCGTCGCTGGTGGTCACCCTGTGCATCTGCGGCGTGCTGCTCAACATCTCGCAGCACGCGTGAACGGACGGACGAATGGAATGGCGGAAACAGAACCAGCTCCCCTGCACGTCCTGCTCGCCGGCGGCGGCACGGGCGGCCACGTCTTCCCGGCGTTGGCGGTGGGGGAAGAGCTGCGGGCGCGGGGGTGGAGCGTGAGCTTCACCGGCTCCCCCTCCAGCATGGAGGAGCGGCTGGTGACCCAGCGCGACCTGCCCTTCTATCCGCTCGCGGCGCGGCCCATCGTGGGCCGGGGGCCGCTCGACCGCGCGCGGGCTCTGGGGACGATGATGAGCTCGGGCGCGGCGGCTTCCAGACTGATCAGGAAGATCGGCGCCCACGTCGTGCTCGGCACCGGCGGCTACGTCTCGGCCCCCGCCGTGCTGGGCGCCCGCCTGGCCCGCCGGCCCGTGATGCTGCTGGAGCCCAACGGCAAGGCCGGCGTGGCCAACCGCTGGCTCTCCCGCTGGGCCACCGCCGCGGCCGTGGGCTACCGCGAGACCATCGCCGACCTCAAGTGCCCCTGCTTCGTCACCGGCGTGCCGGTCCGCTCCGCCTTCTTCGCCGTGTCCGCCGACCTGCCGGCTCTGGCCTCGCCGCGCCTGCTGGTGCTCGGCGGCAGCCAGGGTGCGCGCCAGATCAACGAAGCCCTGCCCGCCGCGGCGGCGCGGTTGATCGAGCGCTTCCCCACGCTCCACATCACCCATCAGGCGGGGGCGAAGAACCTGGACGACGCGAAGGCCGCCTACGAGCGCGCCGGGATCGGCGCCCCTCACGTGGAGGTCGTCCCCTTCCTGGAGGACGTGGCCGCGGCCATGGCGGCGAGCCACTTGCTGGTCTCGCGGGCGGGCGCCATCACCCTGGCCGAGATCTGCGCCGCCGGCCGGCCGTCGCTGCTGATCCCGCTGTCGATCGCCCAGGGGCACCAGGTGGACAACGCCCGCCTGCTCGCCGACGCCGGAGCCGCCGAGATGATCCCCTCGGACCAGCTCTCCGCCGAGCGCCTGGCCGAGACGGCCGGGGAGCTGCTGGCGGACGGCGCCCGTCTCGCCGACATGGGACGGGCGGCCCGCTCGCTGGCCCGGCCCCGCGCCGTGGCCGACATCGCCGACCGCGTCGAAGAGCTGGGAGGGAGGCGCTGATGGTCAGCCCGCTCAGCCCCTTCACCGACCTCAAGCGAATCCACTTCGTGGGCATCGGCGGCGCCGGCATGAGCGGTCTCGCCGAGATCCTGCGCGAGCACAACCGCGAGCACGACCTGGAGGTCAGCGGCTGCGACCTCTCGGAGAGCGAGGCCACCGACCGCCTGCGCGACCTCGGCATCCGCGTCGAGATGGGCCATTCGCCGGACCACCTGGAGGACGTCGACCTGCTGGTGATCTCCTCCGCCGTGGCCGAGGGCAACGCGGAAGTCAAGGAGGCCCGCCGCCGCGGCATCACCGTGGTGCGCCGGGCCGAGATGCTGGGCGAGCTGATGCGCCTCAAGTACGGCATCGGCATCGCCGGCACCCACGGCAAGACCACCACCACCTCGCTGGTGGGCACCGTGCTGACCGAGGGCGATCTGGACCCGACCGTGATCGTGGGCGGCCGCCTGCGCCTGCTCGGCACGGGCGCGCGCCTGGGCAAGAGCGACTACCTGGTGGCCGAGGCCGACGAGTTCGACCGCAGCTTCCTGCGCCTGACCCCGGTGATCGCCGTCATCACCAACGTCGACCGCGACCACCTCGACACCTACGGCAACCTGGAGGCGATCCAGGACGCCTTCGTCGAGTTCGCCAACCGCGTGCCGTTCTTCGGCCGCCTGATCCTCTGCCTGGACGACCCCGGCGTGCAGCGCATCCTGCCGCGGGTGTCGGACCGCCGCATCATCACCTACGGCTTCTCGCCGCAGGCCGACCTCACGGCCTACGACCTGGAGACCCATCCGGGCGGCAGCCGCTTCGGCGTGCGGCTGCGCGGCGACCGCCGGCTGGGCCGCATCGACCTCGGGCGGATCGACCTGCCGCTCCCCGGCCGCCACAACGTCTTGAACGCCCTGGCGGCGATCGGCGTCGGGCTCTCCCTGCGCGTCGATTTCGACACGATCACGAAAGCGATTTCCGATTTCAAGGGCGTGCACCGGCGCTTCGAGCACATCGGCTCCTGGCGCGGCGCCGCCGTGATCGACGACTATGCGCACCATCCCACAGAAGTGGAAGCCACCCTTCAAGCGGCCCGGCAATCCTTCGCCGGTGGCCGGGTGTTCGCCGTCTTCCAGCCGCACCTCTACTCGCGCACCCAGGACCAGGTCGAGGAATTCGGCCGCGCCCTGCTGGCCGCGGACATGGTGGTGGTGACGGACATCTACCCCTCGCGCGAGAAGCCGATCCCCGGCGTCACCGGCGAGCTGCTGGTGGAGTCCTCCCGCCGGCATGGGCACCGGAACGTCCATTTCTGCCCGGCCTGGAAGGACGCCCCGGCGCTGCTGGAGGAGGCCGGAGAGGGCGACGTGGTGATCACCCTGGGCGCGGGCGACGTCAACCGGCTGGGCCAGACGTTGGTGGCGGCAGGAGGCAAGGCGTGACCGCCACGGCCTCGCTGACCCCTCCGGGCGCCGGCGCGCGCGTCCTGGACTTCTCGCCGCGCCGGCGCGGCACGCCGCCGCGCCGCAAGCGCAAGAGCGTGCTGGTCACGCTGCTGAAGCCGTTCCTGGCCGCCCTGTTCCTGGTCGCCCTGCCGGCGGGGGTGGTGGCCTGGGTGCTGACCGCGCCACGGTTCGCCCTGCGCGGCGTCGAGGTGGAGGCGCGGGGGCCGCGGGTCTCGCAGGCGACCGTCCGCAAGGCGCTGGCGCCGCTCCAGGGACGGAACGTCGTGCGCCTGTCGCTGGCCGAGGTGGCCGCGGCGGTCCAGCGCGATCCGTGGGTGGAGAAGGTGGAGATCGTCAAGGAGCTGCCGGACGGCCTGCGCGTCAAGGTCTCCGAGCGCCGGCCGGTGGCCCTGCTGATGGCCGCCGGGGGCGCGCTGGTCTGGGCCGACTCCGAGGGCCGCGCCATCGCGCCGGTCGCGGCGCCGGCCGAGCTGGAGGCGGCCCGCAAGGCCGGCCTCCTGGTGGTGAGCTTCGCCCGCCGGCCGGTGGCGGGCGGCGTCGGCGCCGCGCTGGACGTTGCCGCCGAGCTGGGGCGAGCCCAGCCGGACTGGGCGGCGAAGCTCTCCAGGATCGAAGTCCTGGGAGAGGAGGACTTCCGGATGCACACGGACGCCCTCCCCTTCCCCCTGTTGGTGACGAGCGGGCGGCTGGGGCCCAAGGTCCAGCATCTCGTGCAGCTTTTGCCCGAGCTGTCCCGCCGCTACCCGGGCATCGAAGCCGTGGACCTGCGCTTCTCGCGCAGGATCGTCGTGCAACCCGCGGACGCACCCCCGCCTCCGGGCGGGGCCGGAGCTTGAGGGTCTATTTTTAGAGAGAGGGTCATCAGCCTATGGCCAAAACGGAACCTTACTTCGTCGGTATCGACATCGGCTCCTCCAAGGTGGGGGTGCTCATCGGCCAGCGCGACGACAAGGGTGGGATGGAGGTGGTCGGCAAGGGCCTGGCTCCCAACCGCGGCACGCGCAAGGGCAACATCGTCAACGTGGAAGCCACGGTGGAGGCGCTCAAGGCCGCCAGCGAGGAAGCCGAGGTGATGGCCGGGGTGGAGATCTCCCGCGCCTACGTCGGCGTCGCCGGGGCGGACATCCGCAGCGTCAACTCCCGCGGCATGGTGAGCGTGGCCCGCAAGGACCGCGAGATCACCCGCCAGGACATCCAGCGCGTGCTGGAAGCCGCCCAGTCCGCCGCCCTGCCGTCGGACCGGGAGATCCTGCACGCCATCCCCCAGGAATTCATCGTCGACGAGCAGGGCGGCATCGACGATCCCCTGGGGATGCTCGGCACCCGCCTGGAGGTCATGGTCCATCTGGTGACCGGCAACATCACCCGGTCCCGCACCTTGCTGACCAGCGTCAACCGCGCGGGCGTCGAGGTGGTGCAGATGGTCTTCGAGCCCCTGGCCACGGCCGAGGCCGTGCTCACCCCCGACGAGCGGGAGCTGGGCGCGCTGCTCATCGACGTCGGCTCGGGCACCACCGAGTACGCCCTCTTCGCCGAGGGCGAGATCCAGTACAGCGCCGTCGCGCCGATCGGCGCCGGGCACTTCACCAACGACCTCGCCATGGTCCTGCGCACGCCTTTCGCCGAGGCCGAGCGGATCAAGGTCAAACAGGGTTGCTGCCTGCCCAGCATGGTCACCGAGGAGGAGGGGATCGCCGTCCCCACGGTGGCGGGTGGCAACTCGCGGATCGTGCCGAAGAAGGAGCTCTGCGAGATCCTTCAGCCGCGCGCCGAAGAGCTGTTCGCGCTGATCCGGGAAGACTTCCTCAAGCACGCTCCGGACGAGGGGCTGCGCGGCGGAGTCGTGCTGACCGGCGGCGGCGCGCAGCTCGACGGCCTGCTGGAGATGAGCGAGCAGATCTTCGACGCCGGAGTGCGCTACGGGCTGCCCCGCGGCCTGGGCGGGCTCGTGGACGTGATCAGCAGCCCCACCTGGGCCACGGCCTCGGGGCTGCTGCTCTACGCCAAGAACGCCGAGGAGAGCCAGAACAAGGTACAGAAGAAATCGGGATTCAGCGTGCGCGGGATGGTGGGCAGCCTGCGCGGAATGTTCTCGGACCTCCTATGAACAGACATCCACGGAACCCAGGAAAAGGGGGAAGAAAAATGATCCTTTTTGAAGACCAGGACGCTTCGGAGGCCGCGCGGGACAAGCTTCGCGTCCAGGAAGCGGCGGACGCCGCCCCCGCGCGCATCAAGGTCATCGGCGTCGGCGGCGGTGGCGGCAACGCGGTGAACCGCATGATCGATTCGCAGCTCCGCGGCATCGAGTTCATCGCCGCCAACACCGACCTGCAGGCGCTCAACAAGTGCCGCGCGCCGATCAAGCTGCAGATCGGCCGCATGCTCACCAAGGGCCTCGGCGCCGGCGCCGACCCCGAGATGGGCCGCAAGGGCGCGCTCGAGGACACCGACATGATCCTCGAGACCCTGGAGGGGGCCGACATGGTCTTCCTCACCGCCGGCCTCGGCGGCGGCACGGGCACCGGCGCGGTGCCGGTGATCGCCTCGCTGGCGGCCGAGATCGGCGCCCTCACCGTGGCGGTGGTCACCAAGCCCTTCGGCTTCGAGGGCCGTCGCCGCATGCAGTACGCCGAGCGCGGCGTCGAGGAGCTGCGCAGCGCGGTGGACACATTGATCACGATTCCCAACGAGCGGCTGCTCAACTTCGTCGAGCGCGGCACGCCTCTCTCCGAGGCCTTCCGTATCGCCGACGACGTGCTCCGCCAGGCCGTGCAGGGCATCAGCGACCTGATCACCATCCCGGGCGAGGTCAACGTCGACTTCGCCGACGTGCGGACGATCATGACCGGCATGGGCATGGCGCTGATGGGCACGGGCATCGCCAAGGGCGAGCACCGGGCGCTGGAGGCGGCGCAGCGGGCCATCTCCTCGCCGCTCCTGGAGGAGACCTCCATCCAGGGGGCCAGGGGCGTGCTGATCAACATCTCGGGCGGTCACGACCTGACGCTGCACGAGGTGGCGGAAGCGGCGCGCATCATCGCCGATTCGGTCGATCAGGACGCCAACATCATCTCCGGCATGGTGATCGATCCGAGCCTGGAAGAGGCCATGAAGGTGACGGTGATCGCCACCGGCTTCGACCGTTCGGTCGACGACCGTCCGCGGATGCCGTTGCCGGCCATGTCCGCGAGCCGTCCGGTGATCGCGCCCGCGCCGCTCGCCGCGGTGCCGCCGCTCGATCGGGACCGCGACCGTGACCGGGATCGTGACCGGGATCGTGAGGAACAGGAGAAGTCGGCCGCCGACGTGCCGTTCTACCGCAAGGCCATCGCCAACCAGCGCGGCGACGACCCGAACGGTTTCGGTCCGAACTGGTCGAACGTGGACGACTACGACATCCCGACGGTGTTGCGGAAGCAGATGGACTGACCCGGGAGATCGCCCATGATCTCCCGGCCGCCGCTGGACTCCGGGCGGGCGGCGTAAGGCGATTGGAAGAAGGATCGCCGCGCCGCCTGCCGACAGGATCGGTTGCCCCTGCCTGCCCTTACCACCCGGTCAATCCTCGGCCTCGGGCTCCTCGGCTCCTGATCTGCTCAGGAGAGGAAATTTCGCATCGATCCTCTCGTCAAGGATCTCAGAACTGGAAGGAAGCTTTCCAATGAGCCGGTGTCCTCTGAAAACAGGGAGATCCTCCAGACGCGTCGTTTTCTCGGACGGGGGCTCCGATTCATGCCAAGCATCCTTCATGATCGGATTGTACACGCCTGTCTTAACCGTCCCTTCAGGGACAATCGCGGGTAGCCCCAGGTTTTAACCTGGGGCGGAGGGTGGGCGCGGATCTCACCTGAACGGCATCGCGGGACGGCAACGGCGGTGGCCGCTCCCGCCCCAGGTTGAAACCGTGGGGCTACCCGCGATTGTCCCTGAAGGGACGGTCCGGAGAGGAATGACGCCTACCGCCGAACCGGGCTAGGCGGGATCGCGATCGTCGAATCCCCTTCGAAAGTGCTGGAGGCCACGCCTTCCACGGGCTCGACCCTCGGAGGGTATCCGCCCGCCCGTTCCTCGGCGGCCAGCCTTGCCTGGCGGACCTCCTCGGCCTTGCGCTGGCCCTGCTCGACCCAGCGACGCATGTATTCCCCCGCGAGATCCCGGCAGCCGAGACCGAAGGCGAGACCCACCGCCAGCGCGATGGCGCCCAGCAGCAGCGTGAAGGCCGTCCGCACGATGTCGTCCGCCACCTGGAGCTGGTCCAGGGCCATGAAGAGGGCCAGGGTGACGATGGCGCCCTTGGCCACCTTGCCGATCACCGAGAAGCCGCTCACGCCGCCCATGGACGCCGCCAGGACATCCTTCACGAACTCGCCCAGCACCATCCCGATGATGACGATCAGCACCGCCACGATCACGTTGGGGATGTAGGTGATCAGCGAATAGAGCATCGCCGAGACGGCGGTGAGCCCCAGGGCGTTGGTCGCCATGACAATCGTTGTCAGGGCCACGATCCAGAAAACGAGACGGGCCACCAGGCTGGAGGGGTCGAGCTTGGTGCCCGTGCGGGCCAGGGCGCGGTGGACGCCGCCGCGGTCGAGGGCCTCGTCGAAGTGGAGCCGCTCCAGGATGGCGTCGGTGGCCTTTTCGAGCAGCTTCGCCACGATGAGGCCTATCAGCAGGATCAAGATGGCGCCGAGCAGGTTCGGGAGGAAATCCACCAGCTCGGCGTACATCAGTCGAGTCCGATCTCCGAGGTCCATTGCCGCTCCTTTCCACAAACCGTTGATTTTGCGGTCGTTCAACCTCGGGGGGAGAGTGGCAGCAAGAAATCTGCCACTCCCTCAGCGCAGACGGCCTCCCGCTTCCTTGACCTTGCGCTCGATGAAGAGGCGGACGGGATAGGGCAGGGCCGCGGGCGGGACGAAGACCGGATAGGGATAGTGGGTGGGGCCGAGGATCCAGATGGCGGCGAACCGGTGGAGGACCTTGACGGAGTCCCAGGCGAGGCGCGATCTCCAATCGGGGGATTCGAGGACGCAACCTTCTTCCGAGAACGTCACCCGCAGCACCGACTCTCCCATGGCCACCGCGTACCGGCCCGCCCGACGGTAGGATGCGTACCAGAGAAAGAAGAAGCTGGCGAGCACCCCGAGCCCGAAAGAGGAGAGGAGCCTGAGGTCGGAGCTGGTCAGGCCGGCCAGACAGAGGAGGAGGGTCAGCCCGAAGCCGATCAGATACCCCACGGAGCCGTCCAGGATGGACTCACGGTGGATCCGCCGGGCGAGAGCCGGCGTGTACTGGAACTCGATCACATAGGGTTGCTCGAGGGGCAGGGGTTCCGCCATGGCAGGTTTCCTCCAGGGTTCCGCTGAAGGTGAGAGATCTCCGGATTCCTTTTCGCTGCGGGCTGTGTGGACGCTGAAGACATCGTAACCCCTTTCAGGAGAAGAGCCATGCGCAAGAGGATGCTGTCGTTCATCGTTGGCTTCGCCGCCGTCCTGCCGGTCCCGGCCACGGCCGCCGACTACCAGGTCGTCTCCGTGACCGAGCGGCGGGTGGGACCGCTGGTGATCACCGAGGAGACCGTGCAGGCGGGGGCTGACCCCGTCGCCCGCTTCACGCTTCACCGCATGACCAAGGCGGACGCGGCCTCCCGGGGCGCGCTGTTGATGATGCCCGGCGGCGCCTCCAACTTCGCCTTCTACACCGCCGACCAGGACGGCAAGGAGCTCCAGTCTTTCGCCGCCTACCTCGCTTTGCGCGGCGTCGACGTCTGGGGCTACTCTCCCCGGACGCGGGGCCTGGCGCCGGGAGCGTGCTCGGGCGCGGTGGACTGCTCGGGGATGGCGGGCTGGGGGATGCAGTCCGTGGTGGACGACGCGCTCTACATCCGCGAGCGCATCCGCCAGGTCCACGGCGCGGACCGTCCGGTGATCGCGGGCCTCTCGCTGGGTGCCATGTCCACCCTGGCGCTGATGAACGCCGCTCCGGACGACTGGGCCGCCGCCGTGGTCTGGGAGGGGATGCTCTACAGCACGGACCCCGTGGTCCTCGCGGCCAACCAGGTCTCCTGCGACGAGGTCGAGGCCCGTATCGCGAACGGCGAGATCTGGGACGACGCCAACTATCCCGTCATCCGCCTCCTCTACGCGCTCGCCACGGCGGACCCGGACGGGCCGACACCGCTGCCGGGCTTCCCGCCGGGATTCACCAACCGGCAGGTCTTTCTGGCTCTGCTCACCACGCCGCAGCCGGCGCCGCCGGGATACGTGCCGGGGTACACCCTGGCGGTCGGGAGCGTGGAGACGGGCTTCACCTATTCGTCCGAGGCGCGGCTGGGGATGTTGATCGATCAGCTCAACCACTACGAGCCGCTGGCGCTGATCCGCGACTACACCTGCGCGCTGGCGGGCGAGCGGATCTTCACCGGCAATCTGGAGAGCTTCACCGCGCCGGTCTACGCCATCGGCGGCGGCCACGGCTTCGGCGCCTGGATGGGCGACAACATCGACCTGCTGGGCTCGACCGACGTCACCTGGAACTACATCCCCGAGTTCGGCCACGGCGACCACTTCGCCTCGCCGGAGCACCGGCGGCTGCTGGAAGAGCCGCTGTTCCAGTGGCTGAAACGGGTGCTGGAGGACTGATCAAAGCGGCGGGAGCTCCGGCAGGCGGCGGAGGCTCTCGATGAAGGCCTTTTCGTCGAAAGCATTCTGTTGGAGCATGCCGCGCGTTATTTCGAGAGCGAGCACGAGCCCGATCATCCGCCGCGCGTGCTCGGGGGAGTAGCCTTCGGCCAGCAGCCGCTCGAGCGTCTCGCGAATTTCCGGCGGGTCGTTCTCGGCGATCTGGCGGTTGACCATCTCCATGAGCGCGGCGTGGAGGACCGGGTCGTGCCGGGCGGCTTCCTCCCCGAACGCCGGTTGGAAGGCGTCGCCCAGCACGGAGCGCCGGTCTTCGTCGAAGCTCCTGGCCACCCGGAAGTCCGTCAGGTCCGAGAACCCCTGCTCGCGCAGGTGATTGCGGAAGAGGGCGGGGGAGGAGGGGAGGGAGGGATCGTCGAACCCGAGAGCGATGGCGGAATCGGCCGCGGCCAGGGCCTCTTCCTTGGTCGGGAGCTGCTGCCTCCGGCGGTGGACGATCCAGAGAATTCGCGGCGCGCCCTTGCCGACGATCTGGCAGGTGACGGCTGGAAAGAACCCCAGGCCGTCTCCGGCGGCGCCCGGAACGTATTGAAGACCCTTTTTCTTGCTTTTCTTCCTCTTCATCGCGGCTGACGAGAATACACGAGCCGGCGGTATCCGCCAAGAGAGAACCTCAGGCTCGGCTCATCGGGACCGGATGGCGGCGACGAGGTACCAGACGACGCAGACCCCGACCAGGCCCACCGAAAGGAAGAAGAACAGCGGGCCAAGCCCTGTCGCCTCCCCGATCGCGACCCGGCGGACCTTCCAGAAGAGCACCAGGAAGATCCAGACCAGTACCGCGCGCAGAGCGAAGATCAGGCGCCGGGCGAGGAAGTACTGACGCTCGGCGTTCTGCGGCGTGATGGCCACCGGGTAGTTGTAGTGGTGCGGAATGCGGGCGACGAACGACAGGAGGGCGTAGAGGACGAGCGCGATCACCGGTACGAGCATGAGCTCCCGGGCCGAGCCCCAGCGGTCCGGCTGGCCGCTCGCCCCGAAGTGCAGAGGTACACGGCCCGGTAGGAAGCTGGGAGCGATGAGTACAGCGACCAGAGCGGCTGAAAGGCCGCCGGCGCCGGCGAGAGCCAGCATCCGCAGGACGTGGTCCAGCATCCTCGACTCAGGGCGGATTCGTGGACGGGCTTCTTTCTGCACAGTCGCTCCGGGGATTCGTTCTCGGATACGTATCCTATCCCCAGGCTGGGACTGAAAATCGACTCCGAGCCGTCGTCAACATCTCCAGGCTGGAGTCAGTTGACTCCGAGCCGGAGTCAACGTCTCCAGGCCAAAGTCGATTGACTCTGGTCCGGAGTCAAGATCTCCACGCCAGAGTCAACGTCTCCAGCGCAAAGTCAACGTCGGCGGGCCGGAGTCAGTTGACTCTGAGCTGGCGTCGACATCTCCAGGCCGGAGTCGACCGACTCTGACTCAGAGTCGACATCTCCAGGCCAGAGTCAACGTCTCCAGGCTGGAGTCAGTCGACTCCGCGCTGGAGCCAACGTCTCCAGGCCAAAGTCGATCGACTCTGGCTTGGAGTCAAGATCTCCAGGCCGGAGTCAACGTCTCCAGCTCAGAGTCAACGTCGGCAAGCCAGAGTCTCCGGACGACGGCTTGGAGCTATTTTTCTTCGAGATTCGGCGGTTGAAAGGGTGGACAAAAAGAAAGGGGGTGCGCCGGAGCGGCGCACCCCCTTTGGGGTTGGAGGGACGGTGAGGATCAGGCGGTGGGAGTTGTCGGCGGCGGCTCCGGCTCCTCCGGGGTCGGCTTCGCCTTGCGGGGCCGGCCGCGGAAGGGTTGCAGCCCGAATTCCGCCAGCTTCTCCGACCGGATGCCATAGCGGATCCTGAGACCCTGCCACAGCATCGTGGCGATTCGCTCTCCCTCGGCGATGAGGCCCTTGAGCTCCTTGGAGGCTTCCTGCTTGCCGGCGGTGTGCACCGCCTGCCGCTTGGCAGCCTCCATCGCCTGGGTCAGCACCTTCGCGAGATCCTGGCGGGAAGCCTCCAGAGCGGGGAGGTCATCCTTGTTGACCTCCAGCATCTGGTTGAGCTTCTCCCACCTTCCGAGGACACCGTTGTACGTCTTCTCTCTAGCCATGGTCTTTCTCCATTTTTGGCCCGTTCCCGGGGCCTTTGTTATTCCGGGGCCACTGTTGGCCGTCGGACTCTCAACCTCATGAATCCGGGGCGCCTTTGGTTCCCGTTCCAGTGAAGCGGCGCCGCCGGGTGCTGCGTTGCTGCGATGGCGGTATATTCCTTTGCATGGGCATAAATGTCAAGCCCTGATCTTCACGCCGCATGAACTTTCACGGTATGATCATTGCAAGGAGGGCTGGACATGCCAAAGCGGGGCAATCGCGAGGACCGGCACGAGGCGATCATCGAGCTGCTGGCCAAGTACCAGATCAAGCACCAGTCCCAGTTGGTCTCGCTGTTGAAGCAGCGGGGCATCAAGGTGACGCAGTCCGCCGTCAGCCGGGACCTCCAGGTGTTGGGGGCGAGCCGGGTGAAAGGCGTCTACGAGGTGCCCGCCCGACCGGCCGACCCGGCGCCGTTCCTCCGGGTCCTGCCCCACATCAAGAGCGCGCGTCCCGTGAACCCCTACTACGTCCTCATCATCACCGAGCCCAACGCCGGCGTCCTGGTGGCCCGAGGAGTGGACGCCGCCGGCTTCCGGGAGGTGACGGGGACGGTGGCCGGGGCGGATTCGGTCCTGCTCCTGACGGAGAGTGACTCGGCTCAGAAGCGGCTGTTCAACCGGATCAAGATGTTGTTTGCGGGGAAGAGTTAGGGGGAGAGGGGGCAGTTGGCCTGCAATCTGACCGTCAGGTGGACGAATTTCCTGTAAAATCGTCCACGATGCGAACGAATTTACAGCGGTTCCGCTTCCTTCGCCAGCAGCTTGGCCCGCTGTCCAGCCCCCGACTGGTCCTTCTGACCGGGGCCCGGCAGACAGGGAAGACCACTCTGGCGCGGGAGGTCTATCCGGATCTCGCCTACCTGAATCTCGACGCTCCCGAGCAACGGGAAGCCATCCGGGCGATCCGCGCCGACGCCTGGGCGGATACCGTCGGACCGGCGGTCCTCGACGAGGCTCAGAAAGAGCCCAGCCTGTTCGACAAGGTCAAGTTCGCCTTCGACGCCGGCCAGATCACCCGGACCGTGCTGCTGGGGTCCTCCCAGATCCTGATGCTCCAGAGGGTGCGCGAGACCCTGGCGGGCCGGGCGTTCGTCTACGAATTGTGGCCGCTGATGGCGAGCGAGCTCGTCCGCTCCGTGGATCAGGTCCCCTCTCCCCCTCTGCTGGACCGGCTGCTGCGCGATCCCGGGAGCGCGGATGAGATCCTGGGAGCGCTCCCGCCGGTCCGGCTGGGTCAGGAGGCAGCGGAAGCGGCGGCGGCGATCGGACACCTTACCGAGTGGGGAGGCATGCCGGCCCTCCTCCCACTGCCGGACAGTGAGCGCAGAAAGTGGCTCCAGTCCTACGATGCCACCTATCTCGAGCGGGACCTGGGCGATCTGGCGCGTCTGGACGACCTGCTCCCCTTCCGGCGGTTCCAGCGCCTCGCCGCGCTCCGCTCCGGGCACCTGCTCTCCTTCGCCGATCTGGCCCGCGACTCCGGCCTCAGCACCACCACCAGCCGCCGCTATATCGAATACCTCGGGCTCTCCTATCAAGCCTTTCTTCTGCAGCCCTACGCCACCAACCTGACCAGCAGCGTGGTCAAGACGCCCAAGGTCTTCTGGATCGATCTCGGCCTCTGGCGTCACCTCACCCGCTACCAGGGCGAGGTGACGGGGCAGATCTTCGAGACCTTGGTGGTCACTGAGATCCAGAAGTGGGTGAAGACCGCCGAGCTTCCCGTGGACCTGGCCTTCTACCGCACGCGTTCCGGTCTGGAGGTGGATCTGTTGGTGACGACCCCTAACGGAGTCTGGGGGATCGAGGCGAAATCCGCGCCGCGTCTCGGCGCCTCGGATTGGCGGGCTCTGCGAGAGGTTGGAGAGGCGCTTGGGAAAACATGGCGCGGGGGCCTCGTGATCCATCCCGGAATGGCTATCCAGCGGCTTGATCAACAGATCTGGAGCTTGCCGGTCGATCGGCTGTTGGTGTGAGTCCTCAGGGGCAGTTTCCTGCCCCAAGTTCCGCCGCGATCTTGCACTCAAGCGCGGGGTTACGGGTTTAGGACGAATCGTAGCCGCTTGAGCTCCGCAGTTCCGAAGTCGGGAATCAGACGGATTCGCTCGTCGGTTGCTCCCATGGACAGCCAGATCTTCTCTTTGGTAAACAGTTCGAATGCCAAGTTGTAGGACCGGAAGCGTTTCGGATCGAATGTCACCTCATACTGATCGCCAAATCGAATCCAGTTCTCGGAAGCGCGCTGTACGGTTTCCAAGTTCTCTCGATCCACCGCCACAAATACCAAGGGCCTGGTCGTCGTTCGCGACGACTGAGGATAGAAATCAATCTTATATCCGAAGGTAGCGCTCTTACTATCCCGCCAGTTTGCAACATGCGCGCAAATAGGCCCCGATTTCCTTCCACCTTTATTATGGCTCTTGACTTTGCCATACTTGACGTCGATCTCCCAAGCCTTAGAGCGTACTAGCTGCGCTCCCTCCGGAAGATCAATGCACGCGACTTTACAATTAACGCAAGAGCGTGCGCAAGAGTGATCGTCATTCTTGCACTTCTTCCCGCTGGCGCCAACTCTTATCGTTGTCTCCAGACTCTTTAGCTCATCCGTGTCGATGTAAGGTTCCGCATAGATTTCTTCGATTACAACCCGAGCAGGGTATTTCGGTAAGAGCAGCACTCCCTCAGGGTCGGCATACTCATAGATGCGTTTCCACTCTGGGTTTTTCCTGTACCAACGCTTTGGAGCGCGACGATCCACCGTCAGCTCGAAGGGAACTCGCACTGTATTGATGTTGTTAAACTTCTTCGCCAGGGAGGTAGCTGGCAAAGAGAACTCCATCATGTTGGCTCTGGTTACCCTGAGGTTTGCCGGTTCGTGGCCGTCAATCCGGATGCGGATCCTCGTGTCACCACCGATCTGGAAAGGATTTCCAACGAGCCTGAATCGATAAGGCCGGCCGTCAGAACTGTAGAACTGGCTGAAGCCGTGAAGAGAGGTAAGGACGTAGGTATCGGCAGGAAGGACTACATTCGCTAGATTCTGCAGATCCAGATAGGCTAGCTCTCTGATCTCAATAATCTCATCGACTTGGCCGGAGAGTGTGTTTACCTGCTGTTCGAGATGTAGTATTGCCTGCTGGACGATATTGTCAGCATCACGGAAAAGTAGATTCCGCTCATCCTGGAATTCCCATGCGAGAGTCTTCGCTGCTATTCGCGCTTCTCGTGCAGCCTTTTCAATGTAGTAGTCACCGCTATCGATAGCCTCCTTGAGCCGGAGGTCGATCATGTTTTCGAGGCTGCCAAGACGTTCGGCCAGTAGAGCTCCCCCAATCTCTCCTCCAGGTCCACAATTGACTGGTAACAAAGCGATGGCTATCACCAAGGCTAGAACAATTCTCGGGTGTCCTTCGGATGGTCTCATCATCGTGGCTCCTTTGGCCACTAGACGGACAGACAATGAGATTTTCCGAGGGAGCAGGGTGCTCGCAGACTGAGGTCAGGTCTCCGGGTCCACATTCCGTGGCCGCCAGACAGCCCCCGCCCGCGCCCTCCGCTGGCTGAGCCGCGAGTAGACCTCCGTCCCCTTGGGATCAAGATCTAGCGTCCCAATCTCATAGACGTCTAACACCTCCTCGAACTGCCACCGGACCATCTCGCCATTCGGGTTCAGATAGGGCTCGGCGTACTGTTCCCATTCGGGTTGAAGGCGCCGTTCGGCGTCCTCGAACGAACGGCCCTGGACGAGTACGATGCGATCCTCCACGGATTGCATCCCCCGCGTCTGGTCTTCCACCTGGATCACGATCCGGGCGCGGACGGCGTACCACTGGAGTGGTTTCCTTTCGGGCCGCTTGCGGAAGCCTTGGATCCTCTCCACGAAGACGCAGTTCAATTCGCGGAAGCGGAGGATCCGCGGAAGCTCCCGGGCGGGGACGACGCTATCGAAGTTCCATGGCAGATCTTCGCTCCGGGGCCGGATCGTCCCGCCCGGCCAGCGAGCCCGGAGACGTTCCAGAGCGGTCTCCAGGTGCTCCTTCAGGCGCCGGTTCCGCTCCGCGGGTGGGAGCGGGAACAGCGGTTCGTACGGAATTCCGCGCAGGGAGCCGGAGAGCTCCACCGGGCGGTCTCCGAGAGCAGGCAGGTCGGAGATCTCGAGGTTGTAGCGGTCGAGGTTGTGGAGGGTGGCGGGCATGGGAAGTCTCCAAAGGACACCAGGGACACCAGGGACACCAAGGACTTCAGGGACGGCAGCGGTCTTGTCCTTGAAGTCCCTGGTGTCCCTGGTGTCCCTGGTGTCCTTGAGGTCCTTTACGGCTAGCTAGGCCGCCTCTTCCGTCTCCGGACCCACGACCACCTCCAGCGCCCGGGGCAGCACCTCGAACGTCACCGGACAGTCGCCGATCACCTCGCCGTCGACGTTGAAGGTCATCGGCGGGTCGGAGACGATCTCCAGGCGGGTGGCCTTGCGGAAGTGGAGGAGGTCGCTGTCCAGGTGGCGGCCGAGGAGGACCTGCGGCACCAGGACGGCGATCTGCGTTCCCGTAACGGTAGGGACGATCATCACGTCCAGGAGGCCGTCGTCGAGCCTGGAGTGGGGGGCCACGGGGATGCCGGCGGCTACGAAACGGCCGTTGGAGACGATGATGTTGTAGGTCTCCATCTCCAGCCGCTCGACGCCGTTGACGGTGAATACGGACTTGAATCCCTGGAGGTCGGGGAGGGTGCCGATGGCGGCGCGCATGTAGGCGAGCGGTCCCCAGCGGTCCTTGGCTTCGTGCGCCTTCTCGCTGACCATGCTGCTGAATCCGCCCGCGGACATGTTGATGAAGTAGCGCTCGTGGTCGCCGAACCGGGCCAGGGCCACGTCGAGCGGCTTGACCCGGCCCTCGGCCAGCACCGCCAGCGAGCCGTCCAGGTCGGCGGGGACGTTGATGGAGCGGGCGAAGTCGTTGCCGGTGCCCAGGGGGAGCAGGCCGAGCCGGGCGCGGCCGAAATCAGCGGCCAGGCCGTTGAGGACCTCGTTGAGAGTGCCGTCGCCGCCGGCCGCCACGATCAGCCCGGCGCCGGACTCCAGGGCCTCGGCGGCGATCCGCCGGGCGTCCCCCTCGGCTTCGGTCTGGCGCACAGCGGTGTCGGGGAGATGGCCGAGCCTCTCGCGGAGGGTCTCGATCTCGCCGACGCTGCCGGCGTTGGGGTTGACGATGACGCAGGTCTTCATCGCCGCTGGGGACCGGCAGCGTAGCGGTCCGGCCCGATCCTGCGGGTCTCGATGACGTTGGGGTCCTGGGGCTGACCGAGGTTGAGGCGGCGCGCCGCCCACCAGGCCAGGGTCAGGGTCGGGATGGGACCGGTGAAGGGGAGGATGGCCTCGAAGGTGGCCACGTTCCGCAGGGCTTTCAGATTGAAGCGCCCGAGGATGTACCAGATGATCGGGCTGGAGAGGACGTCGAGCCCGAGGTCCAGCAGGTCAAGGCCCACCACCAGCGACAGGGGGACCGCCCGCAACGTAGTAAAGAAGTCGGCGTCCGGCGGCACGCGCAGGCGCCGGAGCTTCCGGTAGGCCACCAGCAGGACGATCGCCGAGAGCGTCACGGCGATCAGGGCCAGGATGCCCAGGGCCTGGAGGATGTCTTTAGCGTCCATGGCAGCCGGTTCAATGCAAGAACCATGATAGGGCGGCCCCGATCCTGCATGACACACCCGATTGGAGGACCCATGGCGATACGGCGAACGCAGACAGACCCTGGACATCCGGAGCGGCGGCGCCGCCCTGGCATGGTCCGCGCCGCGTTGGCGCTGTTGCTGGCCGGTTCGCTGGCGGCGGTCCTGGTGGCCGCGGCGCCTCCGGCGAAGCCGAAACCGGAGCCGGCGAAGCCCTGGAGGAAGCTCTCCGAGCGCGAGGAACGGTATCTGAAGGAAGCCCTCCAGCAGATCCGGCGCATGAAGGGGAACTTCGACTGGATCGGCCGGCAGCCGCTGGCGTCCGGCGCCCTGGCCTCCGCGGCCCTGGCGGCGGAGGGCGGTCCGGACGCCGCGAGCCTGCGGGAGGAGTCCGCGCGCTGGGCCGAGGCCGTCCTCAAGTCCTGCGAGAAGTGGCACACCAACGAATGCGCCCGCTCGCAGCTTCCTTTGCAGCGGCTGGTCCTCCAGTATCCCGAGGCCCTGCCGCGCCCGCTGCTCGACCGGCTGCGCAAGGCGGTCTCGAGCGCCGCGCCGCCGCCGGGCGAGAACCTGATCCGCGATCCCTGGGCCTTCGGGGACACGGAGAACCAGCGCATGATCTCGATGTCCCGCAGCCTGGTGGCGCAGACGGTGGCGGGCACGCCCGATTCGCCCGCGGCGCGCGGCTGGGGGGCCTTCGCGGAGGCCTTCCTGCGGGCGCACGACCGGGACGGCTGGTACGAGGCCGAGAGCCCGGGTTACTTCGCCCTCTCGGTGACCGGCCTGCTGCAACTGGCCGACCACGCGCCGCAGGAGTCGGTGCGGCAGCTCGCCAGCCGGCAGCTCAACCTGATCTTCGCCCGCTGGGCGCAGTCGCAGGTGGGCGGGTATCCCGCCGGTCCCAAGAGCCGCTCCTACAGCTTCTGGGCGCTGAGCCGCCGGGGCAACCCCTGGCAGGCCTGGGCGTGGCTGGCGGCGGGGGTCGGCAAGCCCGAGGAGATCAGCTTCATGGACCGGCTGGAGCTGCCGGTCAGCCGCTACCAGATGCCCGAGGCGGTGGTGCGGCTGCTGACCGAGCGCCGCAAGCAGGCGCCGTACGAGATCAAGGAGAGGCGGGCGATCGCTCCCGCCAAGCGGCGCGACCTGAACACCTCGCTCTACGCCTGGGCCACGCCGGACTACATCCTGGGCGTCTCCCAGACGGTGGAGGGGCTGGCCCTGCGGGTCTCCGGCGGCCAGGAGGTGGTGGCGACGCTCTACGCCGAGCATCCCGACTTCGCGCCGCTCTACCTGTGGAGCCGCACCCGCGATCCCCGCAAGGAAGAGGGGGTGGACTGGAACACCCTGGACCAGGCGATCGGCCACCGCAACATCGTGGTGGCCCGCATGGGGCTGGGGAACGAGGGGCCGGGGCACGCCTATCTGGCGCCCACCTGGTCGAAACCCGAGGTGATGGGGGACGTGGTGGTCTCCCAGTGCGGCGACACCTACGTGGCGCTGGTCACCGCGGGGGGCTGGGAGGTGGCGTCCGCGTCCGAGAAGTTCCCCGGCTACTACGGCGGCAACAAGCAGACCCTGAAGACCCTCGCCGGCTCCTGGGTGGCGCTGCCCAGGAAGCAGCCCGCCAGCGTGGCGCTGGAGGTGGGGCGCAAGGCGGAGGACGGCGATTTCGCCGCCTGGAAGAAAGTAGCCGCCAAGGCGCGCCTCGCCGTGGACGAGAGCGGGCAGATCCGCTTCACGTCCGGCGGCGGCGAACGGCTCGACTACCTGCCGGGCCGCCGGGCCGCGATGGCCGGCAAGGCGATGGAGCCGGCGAAGTATCAGCGCCTGGAGGCGCCGTTCCTCAGCAGCCCGTCGCCCGGCGACTGGCGGTTCTCGTTCGACAAGTTCAAGTTCCGTTTCGATCCCATGGAGGTGAAGGCGCAGGCGCCGCGTCCCGCGCGATGACGTACATCAGGAGGTTGTTGGATCATGAACGTCAAGTCCGGATTCGGTCTGGTCAAGGAGAGCTTCAAGGAATGGAAGGATGACGGCGCTCTCGATCTCGGGGCGTCGCTGGCCTATTACACGATCTTCTCGCTCGCGCCGCTGCTGCTGATCGCGCTGTCGGTGGCGAGCCTGTTCTGGGACCGCGGCCAGCTCCAGGGCGAGCTGGTCGGTCAGATGCGGGGCCTGGTCGGGCAGCAGGGGGCCGAAGCGGTCCAGACCATGCTCGCCAACGCCAACAGGCAGGGCTCGGGCGTGCTCGGCACGATCATCGGCTTCGCCACGATCCTCTTCGGCGCCACCGGCCTCTTCGCCGCGCTCCAGAAGACCCTCAACCGCATCTGGGAGGTGGAGGCCAAGCCCGATCAGGGGATCTGGAGCTTCATCCGCACCCGCATCCTCTCCTTCGGCATGGTGCTGGGGATCGGCTTCCTGCTGCTGGTCTCGCTGATTTTCTCCACGGCCATGGCGTCCCTGGACCGGTGGGCGCAGGGACTGATCCCCGGCGCGGAGATCTTCTTCCGGGTGCTGACCTTCGTGGTTTCCTTCGCCCTGATCACGGGGCTGTTCGCGATGATCTTCAAGTTCCTCCCGGACGTGAAGATCCAGTGGCGCGACGTGTGGACCGGCGCGGCGGTCACGGCGCTGCTGTTCACGATCGGCAAGTTCCTGATCGGCCT
The DNA here is from genome assembly GCA_036376245.1 of Thermoanaerobaculia bacterium. Classification (GTDB taxonomy): domain Bacteria; phylum Acidobacteriota; class Thermoanaerobaculia; order Multivoradales; family UBA5704; genus DATARR01. The sequence goes on from DASVAS010000004.1 coordinate 145,807, forward strand.
CTATCTCGGCCACAGCGCGGTGGCGTCGAGCTTCGGCGCGGCCGGCTCGGTGATCATCCTGCTCCTGTGGGTGTACTACTCGGCGCAGATCCTGTTCATGGGCGCGGAGTTCACGCAGGTCTACGCCAGCCGCTACGGCTCGCGCATCCAGCCGGACGAGCACGCGCGGCCGGTGGTGGAGCGCAAGGAGGTCGCCTCGACCGAGGAGTGGCGCCAGCGGAAGGAGCGGCGCTCGGGGCGGGACCGGCGGCGGGCGTAGAGGAAGGGCAACACGGACCGGCACCGACTGGCACGGACCGTCAAGGACGACTTTTCCGTCCGTGTCTGTCCTCGAAGGTCCGTGTCTGTCCGTGTTCTCTCCCCCCACTCTGCGATAGGATCTCCTCCGTCCACAGGGGAGGAGAACCATGAGCAACGGCTACGAAGAGGCCCGGGGCCAGCGCAACATCCTCGAGCGGCTGGGCGACAAGATCCCCGGCTACCGGGGATTCCAGGACCGCGAGCTGCGGCGGGACGTGGACCGGCTTCAGCGCGAGCATCTCGCCTCGGAGCTGGGACGGCTGAAGTCCGTCCTCCGCGAAAGCGCCCGCGACTACACCGACGCCGGCAAGATCGGCGTGCTGAGCCAGTTCGACCGCCTCGACCGGCAGCTCGACGGGCTGTCGCAGGCGATCCGGTTCAGCGACTACGGGGCCACCGGCCTGTTCGATCCGGTGAAGATCGGCGACGCGGAGCTGCAGCGGATCTACGAGTTCGACCTCTCGCTGGTGGACGACCTGGCCCTGCTCGAAAGCCAGATCGCCGCCGTGCCGCGGCCCGGCGGGGAGGATCCCAAGGCCGCCCTGGACCAGCTCCTCCAGACGTCGCGGGCACTGGACGACAAGTGGAAGCAGCGCGAGCAGGTGATCAGCAACGTGGTGCGCACCGCCCAGGCCGGCGGCGCTTAAGGGACGAGGAGATCCGATCATGGACGTGATCCAGTACCAGGACCCCACGGGCCAGACCATGGTGTCGCGCTGGCCGGCCAACGGCACCGCGGCCATCCGTCTCGGCAGCCAGCTCATCGTCGAGGAGAGCCAGCAGGCGGTGTTCTTCCGCGACGGCAAGGCCCTCGACACCTTCGGGCCGGGCCGCCACACGCTGGCGACCCAGAACGTGCCGATCATCGCCAGCGTCTTCGGCATCCCCTTCGGCGGCAAGTCGCCCTTCCAGGCGGCGGTGTTCTTCATCTCCACCAAGACCTTCCTGGACCTCAAGTGGGGCACCAAGGAGCCGGTGATCTTCCGCGACCAGGAGCTGGCCATGGTGCGCCTGCGCGCCTTCGGCAAGTTCGCCGTGCGGGTGGCCAACGCGCAGCTCTTCGTCAACTCCGTGGTGGGCAGCCGCGGCCTCTACACCACCCAGGGGGTGGAGGACTACTTCCGCGACGCCATCGTCGCCCGCCTCACCGACGTGCTGGGCGAGAACCTGACCTCGATCTTCGACCTGCCGAAGCTCTACGACGAGCTGGCCATGGCGCTCAAGGCGCGGGTGGCGGACGACTTCTCGAAGTACGGCATCGAGCTGGTCGACCTCTACATGGGGGCGATCACGCCGCCGGAGGAGGTCCAGAAGGTCATCGACGAGCGCAGCGGCATGGCCGCCCTCGGCGACATGAACACCTACATGAAGTTCAAGACGGCGCGGGCGATCGGCGACGCGGCCCAGGGGGGCGGCGGCACCGGCGACACCATGGGCGCCGGTCTCGGCGTGGGCATGGGGGCCGGCATCGGCGCCATGCTGCCGCAGATGATGCGCGAGGCCATGCAGGGCGGCGGCGGGACGGCCCAGCCCGCTCCCGCGGCTCCGGCCGCGGCGGCGCCCCCGGCGGAAAACCCGGTGGCGGGGCGGCTCCGGCAGCTCAAGGAGCTGCTCGATCAGGGGCTGATCAGCCAGGACGAGTTCAACGCCAAGCGTCAGAAGCTGCTGGACGAGATGTAGGACCGGTTACAATAGGCGCCTTCATCCGTTTTCGGAGGTGCCGAAGTGCATTCGCGGGAGCCGGGGTCCATCCTCGACGGGAAGTACGAGATCATCCAACGCCTGGGTACCGGCGGGATGGGCGAGGTCTATCTGGTGCGCCACGTCCATCTGCACGAGCTGCGGGTGGTCAAGATCCTGCGGCAGGACCTCGCCACCGACACCTCGGCGCAGAAGCGCTTCATGCGCGAGGCCCGCCTCGCCACCCAGATCAAGCACCCCAACGTCGCCACTCTCTACGACTTCGCGACGCTGCCCGAGGGCAGCTTCTACATGGTCTGGGAGCACATCCAGGGGCAGGACGTGGGGGACCGCATCCGCAACCAGGGGCCGTTTCCCGTGCCCGTGGCGGTCCGTCTCGGCGTCCAGGCCCTGCAGGGGCTCGAAGCCGTCCACAACGCCGGCATCATCCACCGCGACCTGTCGCCCGACAACCTGATGATCACCGAGGACAAGGGCGGCCAGCCGCGGATCAAGATCATCGACCTCGGCCTCGCCCGTTCCCTGGAGAAGGACGAGCACCACGAGATCACGCAGGTGGGGATGTTCATGGGCAAGCTCCGCTACTGCTCGCCCGAGCAGGCCGGAGTCACCGGCGTCGGCGGCGCCCTCGACCACCGGAGCGACCTCTACTCGCTCGGCCTCGTGCTGTACGAGATGATCGTCGGCCGGGCGCCTTTCGAGTCGGACAACCCCAACGCGTTCATCTTCAAGCGTCTCTCGGAGGACCCGCTCTCGCTCCGCGGCCGCAATCCCGCCGTGGACGTCCCGGTGGAGCTGGACCGGGTGGTCCTGCGCGCGCTGGAGCGCGAGCCGGACCGCCGGTTCCCCGACGCCCGCGCCTTCATCACCGCCCTGGAGAGCGTCGAGAAGGGGCTGAACGCCGCGGAGACGCGGGAGATCCCCGTCGCGGTCGTCGCCGCCGCGCAGGCGATGCGGGCGCCCGCCGCCGCGCCGCCCCCGCCGGTGACCCCGGACGTGCCGCGCCAGCGCAGCGTCAGTGAGCTTTCCCGGGCCGAGCGGATGGACCTGCTGGCGCAGATCGACCGGGCGGCGAAGCGCGTCCAGGAGAGCGCCACCGACATTTCCCGCGCCGAGGCCGCCCTGGACGCCGGACGCCTGGACGAGGCGCGCGAGGTGGTGGCGCGGATCGAGGCCGCCAATCCGCGCGCCCAGGGGCTCGCCCGCCTCAAGGAGCGCCTCACCCGGATCGACGACGAGAGCCGCTCCCGCCGGTCCGCCGAGACCGAGCAGGTGCTCGCCGGCTACCTCCAGCGCAAGCAGCTTCCCCTGGCCCGCTTGGCCCTGGACACCCTGCTGGAGATCCAGCCCGACCATCCCAAGCGGGCGGATTACGAGGGCTGGATCCAGCACCTGGAGGAAGAGGGGGAGAAGGCGAAGCGGGCCGAAGCCGCCCAGGCCGCCGGCCGCGCCGCCCTGGAGCGCCGCGATTTCGCCGCCGCCCGGCGGGAGCTGGAGACGATCGCCCGCTACGACTCCACCGGCGCCCGCGCCGAGGCCTTCAGCCGCGAGCTGGAGGAGGCCGAGCGCGGCTCCCAGCAGAACGCGGAGATCGCAAAGCGCCGGAAGCGCTTCGAGGAGCACATCGTCGCCGAGCGGGCCGTCGACGCCAAGGCCGAGCTGGATGCGCTCTCGAAGCTGGACGTGCCCCGGGTCACCCTCGACTTCTACCGCGAGCAGCTCGCCGAGCTGCGCGGCCGCATCCAGCTCGAGGAGAAGGCCGGGGTGCTGGAGCAGCGCTACCGCCAGGCCGTGCAGGACCACGACTGGTTCGCCGCCCGCGAGTTGGCGCAGGAGCTGGGGCGGGACGTGCCCACGAGTAAACGGGCGGCCGAGATGTTCGCCGAGGTGGACCGCCTCCAGGCCGTCCACCACCGCCAGCAGGCCGTGGAGCAGGGCGTGCGGCAGGTCGAGACCTTCATCGAGCAGGGCGACGCGGCCAAGGCCGAGCTGGCGCTCAAGATCCTGGTCCAGATGGACCCCGAGAACCGCCACCGCAAGCGCCTGGAGAAGCAGGTCGGCTCCATGCGGCGGTGACCCCTCTTGATAGAGTTCCAGGCCTATGACCGTCCATTCACCTGACGCGACCGTTCTCGCCGCCCCCCCGGATGCCCGGGCGCGGCTTCTCCGTTACGCCTTCATGAAGCTCACCCGGGACCTCGACTCCCGGTTCGAGGCCCTGCTGCTCACCGGCCGGGTCTCCAAGTGGTACAGCGAGGTGGGGAACGAGGCGACCACCATCCCGGCCGGCCTGGCCCTCGGGCCGGGCGACGCCCTCTGCACGCTGCACCGCGACCTCGGGGCCATCCTCGCCGTCTATCTCGATCCGGCCCGCGCCTTCCCCGGCCTCGGCTTCGGCGAGCCGGACGGCCTCCGGCCCGATCCCGATCACCTGATGCACCGCCTCGCCTGCCAGCTCCTGGGCAAGGGCGAGGGCTTCTCGCAGGGGGTCGAGCGCTCGTTCCACTACGGGTACCTGGCGCCCGAGCACGGCATTCTCCATGTGGGGATGATCAGCCACCTCGGCTCCATGATCCCCGTAGCCGCCGGCTGCGCCTTCGCCTTCCGGCAGTCCGGAAGCGACCGGGTAGCCGTCAACTTCATCGGCGAGGGCGGCACCTCGACGGGCGACTTCCACGAGGGGCTCAACATGGCCGCCGTGTGGAAGCTGCCGCTGATCCTGGTGATCGAGAACAACCGCTACGCCTTCTCGACCCCGGCGCACCTCCAGTACGCCGCCCGGCAGCTCTCCGACCGCGGCCCCGGCTACGGCGTCGCCGCCGAGACCGTGGACGGCAACGATCCGGACGCCATGGCCGCGGCCTACGCCCGCGCCGTGGCCCGCGCCCGCGCCGGCCAGGGGCCGACCCTGATCGAGGCCATGCTGGGCCGCATGCGCGGCCACAGCGAGGGGGACGACTCCCTCAAGGTCGTGCCGCCGGACGAGCTGGCCGCCTACCGCGCCGCCGACCCGGTGCCCGCCTACGCCCGCCGCCTGGAGGAGGAGGGCGTGCTGGACGCCGAGATCCGCGAGCGGCTGGAGAAGCGCATCGCCGAGATGGTGGAGACCGCCATCACGCGCGCCATCGACGCGCCGCCGCCGGCGGAGGAGATCGCGATGCGGCCGGTGTTCGCGCCCGATCCGCCCCGGGCCGTCTCCTCCGAGGCGCCCGCCGTCCATACGAGCCGGCCGTCCGGCGAGATCACCTACGTGGACGCCATCAACCAGGCGCTGCTGGAGGAGATGGAGCGGGACCCGTCGGTGGTGGTCATGGGCCAGGACATCGGCGTCTTCGAGGGCGCCTTCCGGACGACCAAGGGTCTGCACGCCCGCTGGCCCCACCGGGTGCTGGACACGCCCATCGCCGAGAGCGGCACGATCGGCATCGCCATCGGCGCCTCGATCCTGGGGTACAAGCCGGTGGTCGAGATGCAGTTCGGCGACTTCATCTCCTGCGGCTTCAACCAGCTCGTGAACGTGGCGGCCAAGCTCTACTACCGCTGGCAGGTGCCCTGCCCGATCGTGGTCCGCCTGCCCACGGGCGGCGGCGTGGGGGCCGGGCCGTTCCACTCGCAGAACCCCGAGGGCTGGTTCGTCCACACGGCCGGCATCAAGGTCATTTGCCCGGCCACGGCGGTGGACGCCATGGGGCTGCTCAAGGCCGCCATCCGCGACCCCAACCCGGTGATGCTCTTCGAGCACAAGTTCCTCTACCGCCGGATCAAGAACGTGCTGCCGGACGGCGACGTGGTCTCCCGCATCGGCGAGGCCAAGGTGATGCGCCAGGGGAAGCACCTGACGCTGATCGGCTACGGCGCCTCGACCTGGACCTGCCTGGAGGCCGCGGACGAGCTGGCGAAATCCGGCGTCGAGGCCGAGGTGGTGGACCTGCGGACGCTGGTGCCCTACGACGAGGAGACGGTGCTCGCCTCGGTCCGCCGGACGGGCCGGGCGTTGGTCGTCCACGAGTCGCAGATGACGCTGGGCTTCGGCGCCGAGGTGGCCGCCCGGCTGGCCGACGCCGCCTTCCCCTGGCTGGACGCGCCCATCCGCCGGGTCGCCTATCCCGACCGGCCGGTGCCGTACGCCAAGAACCTGGAGAAGGTGCTGCTGCCGGGCAAGGACAAGGTGCTGGCGGCGGCGCGGGAGCTGCTGGCGTTCTGAGAGGTGGGACCCGGGGCGGCTCGTGCCACCCCGGGTTGACGGCGGACCTAATTCTTCCGATTGAGCTGCTGCTCCAGCTCCTGAATCCGCTTCTCGAGTTCCTTCATCTTCTTTTCCAGCTCGGCCTCGCGGGGCGAGATCAGCCGCCGTCCGCCCTCGCCGGGGGTCACCCAGATCGCGGCGCCCTTCTGCTTTTCCCACTCCTCCGGCGACATGGCCTTGAGCTTGTCGCGGTCCATGTGGAAGACCATGGGCTCGCCGTCGCCGCCCTTGAAGAAGAGAGGGCCGACGTCGAGCTCGGACCGCTCGCGCTCGACGATCGTGGCGGTGAGGTTCTGAGCCCGGCCGTTGCGCCAGATCTCCAGCGGCACCTGCTGGCCGTCCTCGGTCCCGCGGATCTTCGCCATCACATCCCAGCTCGACTTGATGGTCTGGCCGTCGACGGAGGTCAGGATGTCGCCGACCTTGACGCCCGCCTTCTCGGCCGGGCTGCCGGCCTCCACTCTGGAGACCATGGCGCCCTCACCCTCGGGGACGCCGAAGTGGGCGCGCAGCTCCGGCGTCAGGTCCGTCAGATTGACGCCCAGGAAGCCACGGCGGAAATGCAACTGCCCGTCTCCCTCGAACACCTGGCGCTTGCCGTCCTTGTCGACGACGACCACCCGGCGCTCGACCTTCTTCTCCTTCTGCTCGTCGGCCCGGGCCGCTCCGGCCAGAGCGACCAGACCGAGGGCGAGGCCCCAGGCCGTGGCGCGAAACATCTTGCGATTCCTCATCGGATGACTCCTTGGTCAAAAGGTCTGATTGTGGAAAGCGGCGGGCACCACGCCCTCCGCGTCGTGTACGTTGCGGAGATCGAGGACGAGGTCCACGTCCTCGTTGCCTCCCAGATACAGCACGGGAGGTTCGGACATCTCATGGAGCTCCTGCTCCAGCCGTCCGTGCTCGGCGCGCAGCTCCCGCAGGATCCGCTGCGCCTCGGCGGTCTCGATCGACGGCTCGGATCCCGCCGGCCGGTCCATCAGGACGCCGGCCGAGATCGCCACCGCCGCTACCGCGGCCATGGCTCCGGCCAGCGCCAGCCGGGGCCGCCAACGGAGTTGACGGTCCGCCGGCGCATCCAGCCGGTTCAGAACGCGAGCCGTGAAGCCCGGACGGGCGTGCTCGCGAGGTAGCTCTCGAAGAAGATCCCCTAGCCGGTGGTCTTCCATGTTGCTTCTCCCTTCCAGTAGGGTTCCAGCTTCCGCTTCAGTTGCTGCCGGCCGCGGTGGACGCGGGACTTCACCGTCCCTTCCTGGCATCCCATCTCCTGGGCGATGTCCACGTACGACCAGCCTTCGATCTCATGGAGCACCAGGGGCACCCGGTAGCGCAGCGGCAGCTTCGCGACCGCCGCCGCCACCTCGCGGTGCAGCTCCTGGCGGAGCAGGCCGGACGGGGCCGCCGGCTCGGCGTGCTCCTCGCGCGGCAGGAACGGCGTCAGCAGCCGCAGCCGCCGCTCCCGCCTCTCCTCCGTCCGCACCAGGTTGGTGGCGATGCGGAAGAGGAAGGCCCGCAGGTAGCCCTGCTCGGTGTAGTCCCCGGCGGCGCGGAAGAGGCGCAGGAAGGTCTCCTGCGCCAGATCCTCGGCGCGTTCCCGCTGGCCCGTCAGACGGGTGAGATAGGTCGCCACCGCGTCCTTGTGGCGGTCCACCAGGTCCGCGAAGGCGTCCCGGTCCCCCTTCCTCACGCGGGCCATGAGCTCCGCGTCGCTCGGCTGTTCCAGAACCATCGGTTGGCTCATAGGCCTTGGCTCGTGCTCACAAACCAACATAACGCCGAAAGGGGGGAAAGGTTCCCGGCCGCTGTGAGAAACTACGCCGTCCATCCTGAGGAGATTCCCATCCCATGAGCAAGACCGCCGTACTGGAACCCCGATTCGTCGAGATCATCGCTACCGAGGTGGGCTGCCGGCCGCATCAGGTCCAGGCCGCCGCCGAGCTTTTCGCCGAGGGGGCCACCGTCCCCTTCGTCGCCCGCTACCGCAAGGAGGCCACGGGCGGCCTCGAAGACCTGCAGCTCGAAAACCTGTTCAAGCGCCGGGAGTACTTCCTGGAGCTGGCCGAGCGCCGGGACGCCATCCTGGAGAGCGTCCGCGAGCAGGGCAAGCTGACCGACGAGCTGGAGGCCTCCATCCGCGCCGCCCTCACCAAGCAGGAGCTGGAGGACCTCTATCTTCCCTACAAGCCGAAGCGGCGCACCCGCGCCCAGATCGCCCGCGAGAAGGGTCTGGAGCCGCTGGCCGACGCCCTGCTCGCCCGCGCCGTCAGCCGCGATCTGCCCGAGGAGATGGCGGCCCCCTATATCGATGCCGAGAAGGGGGTCGAGGACGCCGCCGCGGCCCTGGCCGGCGCGCGCGACATCCTGGCCGAGCGCCTGGCCGAGAACGCGGCCGAGCGCGCCGAGCTGCGCCGGGTGCTCGCCACGGACGGCGTGCTGCGGGTGCGCGTCCTCCCCGAGAAGGAGAAGGACCCCGAGGCCGCCACCTACCGCGACTACTTCGAGCACGACGAGCCGGGCAAGGACATCCCTTCCCACCGGCTGCTGGCCATCCTGCGCGGCGAGCGCGAGGGCTTCCTGATCTCCGACCTGCGCATCGAGGACGAGAAGGAAGTCGAGCGCCTCGGCCGCTCCTGGGGTCTGCCCCTGGAGACCGGCTGCGGCCGGCAGATCGCCGAGGCCACGGCGGACGGCTACAAGCGGCTGCTGCGGCCGTCGATCACCAACGAGGTGCGCTCCGAGATGCGCGAGCGGGCCGAGGCGCAGGCCATCGCCGTCTTCCGCGCCAACCTGGAGGCCCTGCTGCTCCAGGCCCCCCTCGGCCAGATCGCCGTCATGGGGCTCGACCCCGGCTACCGCACCGGCTGCAAGATGGCGGTAGTCGACGGCACCGGCCGGGTGGTGGCGACGGACATCATCCATTTCATGCCTCCCCATGCCGACGAGGCCGGATCGGCGCGCAAGGTCGTCTCGCTGATCCAGAAGCACGGCATCCACGCGGTGGCGGTGGGCAACGGCACGGCCAGCCGCGAGACCGAGGCCTTCGCCCGCAAGGCGGTCCAGGAGGCGGGGCTGGACAAGGTGATCGTGGCGATCGTCCCCGAGACGGGCGCCTCGGTCTACTCGGCGTCGGCGGTGGCCCGCGAGGAGCTGCCGCAGCTCGACGTCTCCCTGCGCGGCGCGGTCTCGATCGCCCGCCGTCTCCAGGACCCGTTGGCCGAGCTGGTCAAGATCGAGCCGCGCTCCCTGGGTGTGGGCCAGTACCAGCACGACGTGGACCAGAAGTCCCTGGAGAAGGAGCTGGACACGGCGGTCGAGGGCGCGGTGAACCGGGTCGGGGTGGAGCTGAACACCGCCTCGGCCTCTCTGCTGCGGCGGGTCTCGGGGCTGACCGAGCGCCTGGCCAACAACATCGTGACCCACCGCGACGCCAACGGCCCCTTCCGGTCCCGCAAGTCGCTCCTCAAGGTCACCGGCTTCGGGCCGAAGACCTTCGAGCTGTCGGCGGGCTTCCTGCGCATCCGCGAGGGGGAGAATCCCCTGGATCGGACGGCCGTCCACCCCGAGCGCTACGAGGTGGTGGAGAAGATGGCGGCTGCCCTGAAGGAGCCGGTCTCAAGCCTCGTCGGCAACTCCGACCTGGTGGGCAAGCTGGACTTCAGCCGCTTTGCCGACGCCGAGCACAACGTGGGGAAATACACCCTGGAGGACATCCGCAACGAGCTGATCCGTCCCGGCCGCGACCCACGCCCGGAGTTCAAGACCCCCGAGTGGCGGTCCGACGTGACCACGGTGAAGGACCTCCAGCCCGGGATGGTCCTGGAAGGCCGCGTCTCGAACGTGGCCAACTTCGGAGCCTTCGTGGACATCGGCGTGCACCGGGACGGCCTCGTCCACGTCTCCGAGCTGACCCACCGCTGGGTGGCGGATCCGCGGGAGGCCGTGAAGGTGGGGGAGATCGTGAAGGTGAAGGTGCTCGAAGTGGACTACCAGCGCGAGCGCATCAGCCTCTCCATCAAGGCTCTTCAGCAGCCGCCCGTCGAGGGCCGCCACGCCACCGGCAGCGCCGGACGGGGAGGGCGGCCCGACCGCAACGCTCCGGCTCCGGGCGGCAAGGGCGGCGGGCGTCCGGCCCCGAAGCCCCCGGCGCCCAAGCCGGCGGCGACGGTGGAGGACCTGATGAAGAAGTTCAACCGGAGGTAGCGGCACCGGTGTTGCACCCCTTCCGTAGAGGCGGTCGGGAGCGGTTTCCTGACGCAGTCTTCATCCGGGGGGTACAACATGGAAACCAAGGCGCTCCAGGTTCAGAGATCCTTGCCACGGCCCGGTCGGGTCTTCGAGGTCGCGCAGGACGTCGCGTGCCTCGAACTGTCTCTCGTCAACGTCCTCCTCGTCGGCAGTCCCGGCGCGGGTGACCGGGCATGGGTCCTGGTCGACGCGGGGATGCCCACCTCGGGTCCCGCCATCGCCCGCGCGGCGGCTGAACGCTTCGGGCACGGCGCGCGGCCTTCGGCGATCGTCCTGACGCACGGCCATTTCGATCACCGCGGCGCCTTGCGTGAGCTCGCGGACCTCTGGGACGTGCCGGTCTACGCGCACCGTCTGGAGCTTCCCTATCTCACGGGCCGCTCCGACTACCCGCCTCAGGACCCCACCGTGGGAGGCGGCGCCGTCGCCCTCCTGCTCTCGCGGGCCTTCCCGAAGAGTCCGATCGACATCAGCGACCGCATCCAGATCCTGCCGGAGGATGGGAGCGTCCCCGGGATGCCGGGATGGCGGTGGATCCACACGCCCGGCCACACTCCGGGGCATGTGTCGTTCTTCCGGGACGCGGACAGCGTGCTGATCGTCGGCGACGCCTTCGTGACCACCCGCCAGGAGTCGTTGACCGCCGTGATGAGCCGCAAGCAGGAGGTCTGGCGGCCGCCGGCCTACTTCACGCCGGACTGGGAGTCCGCCGGGCAATCGGTCCGGACCCTGGCGCGGCTCAACCCCACCGTGGCGGCGACCGGTCATGGCGTCCCCATGTCCGGCTACCGTCTCCGTCGGGGTCTGGACGACCTGGCCGCGAACTTCGACGAGGTGATCCCTTCCCATGGCCGCTACGTGGACCAGCCGGCCCTGGCCGACGAAGAGGGAGTGATCGCCGTGCCGCCCCGGCCGTTCGATCCGCTGCTGCCGGCGTTGGTGGGACTGGGGATGCTCGCCTTTCTGGGGACGAGGTTCCGGCGCGGCCGGTACGCCTGAGGCCGGGCCAGAAAACAAGAAACCCGGGGGATCTCTCCACCCGGGTTTCGGCCCTTTCGGGACTCAACAGAAATCAGCGCAAAACAGAAACTTGGATCTACCTCGATCGAAAACTTCAAAAGAACCTTCAAAGTATGGGAGTGGCGGCCTCCCTCCTCCTTACCGCCGCCCCTCCACGCTCTCCCCTCGGGTACGACCGAGCGTTGAATGGAGTGTAGGGGTGAGCACTCTCAAGTGTCCTCAAATTCTGGGTCAAATTCCATCAAATTCCCTCAAAGAAAGGCGAAAAAAAGGCGATAGTATGGGCCAAGTCGTCCCCGGGTGGGGACATTGGAGCCGCCGATGCTGCTGGCCGACCTCGTAGCTACCTCCTCCCGCGTCGCCGAGACCCGGTCCCGGTCGGAGAAGATCGCCGCCCTGGCGGACCTGCTCCGCCGCCTTTCCCCGGAGGAGATCGACATCGCGGTGGCCTATCTCTCCGGCCATCTCCGGCAGGGCCGGATCGGCATCGGCTTCGCCGCCGTCCGGGATTCCCGGCCCGCGGCGGCGGCTTCGGAGCCGTCCCTGACCCTGAGCGAGGTCGACTCAATCTTCGAGAGCATCGCCGCGACGACCGGCGCCGGCTCCACCGCCGCCCGGGTGGAGAAGCTGTCGGGCCTCCTGGTCCGGGCCACCAGGGAGGAGCAGGACTTCCTCATTCGGCTCATCTTCGGAGAGCTGCGCCAGGGGGCTCTCGCCGGCCTGATGGCGGACGCCCTGGCCGCCGCGGCGGAGATCCCGGCGGGCGAAGTCCGCCGCGCTCTCATGCTGGCCGGGGAGCTACCCTCCGTGGCACGCGCGGCGCTGACCGAGGGGCGGCCGGGTCTCGACCGGTTCCGTCTCCAGCTCTTCCGTCCGCTGCAGCCGATGCTGGCGCAGCCGGCGGGGGATACCTCCGAGGCCCTGGAGCGGCTCGGCGAGGCCGCCTGGGAGCTGAAGCTGGACGGTGCCCGGGTCCAGGTCCACAAGGCGGAGGACGAGGTGCGGGTCTACTCCCGCCGGGGCAACGAGGTGACCCACGCCGTGCCCGAACTGGTGGAGAGCGTCCAGGCCCTCCCCGCGCGCCACCTCCTCCTGGACGGCGAGGTCATCGCCCTGCGGCCGGACAGCGCCCCGCATCCTTTCCAGATCACCATGCGCCGTTTCGGCCGCAAGCTGGACGTTCCGCGCCTCCGGGGCGAGCTGCCGCTGACGCCCTTCTTCTTCGACATCCTCCACCTCGATGGCGACGACCTGATCGACCGCCCGGCCGGCGAGCGCTTCGCCGCCCTGGCGGAGGCGGTCCCGGCCTTCGCCGTGCCCCGCGTCGTCACCGCCGACCCGGAGGAGGCGGACGCCTTCTTCGAGGACGCCCTCCGCCGCGGCCACGAGGGCGTCATGGCCAAGGCCCTGGACGCGCCCTACGAGGCGGGCCGGCGCGGCTTCTCCTGGCTCAAGGTGAAGCCGGCCCACACGCTGGACCTGGTGATCCTGGCCGCCGAGTGGGGGCATGGCCGGCGCAAGGGCTGGCTCTCCAACCTCCACCTCGGCGCCCGCGATCCCGAGAACGGCGGCTTCGTGATGCTGGGCAAGACCTTCAAGGGGCTGACCGACGAGATGCTCGCCTGGCAGACCAGGCGATTCCAGGAGATCGCGCTGGGGACGGACGGCTGGACCGTCCACGTCCGTCCCGAGCTGGTGGCCGAGATCGCCTTCAGCGACGTGCAGGAGAGCCCGCACTACCCCGGCGGCATGGCCCTCCGCTTCGCCCGGGTCAAGCGCTACCGGGGCGACAAGACGGCCGCCGAGGCGGATACGGTGGAGACGGTACGGAAGATCTTCGCGTCAGGGCGATAAAAACTCGCGGAACGAGCCGAACGTCATCTTGAACTGTTTCGCCTCGAGGTGACGTTTCAACTCGTCCGCTTCGTCGATCGTCAGAATTCCCCTGCGGATCGCCAGCACCAGGAGCCCCGGGGTATTGAGGAGGCGTCCTGATCCCAACCGCGCTTCGGCCTCGCGGCGGAAGACCCGCTTTTCGTCGGAGGCCAGCAGGGCTCCCCGATGGAAAGCGAGAGAGAGGCAGGCGGCCTCTCCCATCCCCATGATCTTTCTCAACTCGGTGAACAAGGCGAGCTCGGCGACGGTTGAAAACCTCAGCTCACGTAGATGCCCGTCGTCCAGGCAGCGTCCGACCAGGGTTTTCCCGGGTTCGTTGACGACCTCGACCAGGACTTCCGGAGGCGCGCAGAAGTCGAGATCCGCCAGGGCACCGAGGAGATCCAGGCGGCTCACCTTGGACAGATTGATCAGAACGTTGGCGTCCACCAGGACGAGGCGTTCGTCGGCCACGCAGGCTTATCCGAGATCTGCGGGCAGGAGAGGCTCGCCATGGTCGTCATCCAGTCCGGCGCTCGCCAGGATCGCGTCGAGAGTCTCGCGGTCGTACCCCACCAGACGTCCCAATTCATGGAGTTTCGAGCTGGTGACCTTCACCTGGCGGTAGGCTTCCAGAGCGAGCCCCAGGAAGCGAAGGCGGAATCCATTGCGGGCCGAGGCGTGGTCTGGCTGTGGCAGCGCCAGCAGCTCCTCGATGCGCTTTCCCTGCCCCGCGTTTTCCTGGGCCAGCAGGCTGTCCCGCTCCGCCTGGGTGAGGATGCGCAGGTTGAAGAGCCGATAGAGCGCGGCGGTACGGCTCACCTGGAAATGATGGGCGAGCAGGACCACCTCGTAGAGGCTGACCGCCTGAGCGCCCGGTTGGGGCCGGACCTCGGCGGAGACGGCTTCGGCCTCATCGAAGATCTCGAAACGCTCCCGGGAGGCGGGACCCCGTCCGAGATCGGCCAGGTAGGTGCGGACCCCGTCTTCCGGCAGCAGGAAGCTGGCCGCGAAGCTGTTGGCGCGGACCTCCTGGAGATCGTCCCGCCGGGACGCCAGGCTGATCGTGCCCCGCTGGCTTCGGTCGAGCAGGACGTGCGCGTACTCGTGAATCCAGGAGAACCGGCGCCGCAGTTGGTGATGCCTCTCGTTGACCACGATCGAGAGGCTCAGGCCGCGCTCCATCAGGGTGAGCCCGGAGACCTCGTCCGGCAACTCCAGGGTCGCGGTACGGATTCCCTGATCTTCGAGGAGCTCCACGGGCTCCCAGAGGGGGCGTCCCCCCAGACCGAGCCGGCGGCGTTCCTCGTCCGCCACATGCGCTCCCTGCTCGATGGCCTGCCACCGGTTGCGCGGCGGATCGACTCCATAGGACGGAGCCCCGATCTGGGACCGGTCGACGCCGAGGAGAGCTTCCAAGGAGGCCAGCTCGCGGGCCAGCACCAAGCAATCCCGGAAGGCTTCCAGCGCCTCCTCGCTGATCACTTCCGAGGCGGCTCGGAAGAGCGCCAGCACGGTCTGTCCGGGATCGAACTCAGCCGCCAGGAAATCCTGGACGTCCCGGCCATACAGGCGCGCGAGCTGCGCCAGCTCCAGGCCGCTTACAGCCCGGTTTCCAAGCTCGATCTGCGCGATGGACGGACGGGAAAGCCCGAGGTGGCGGGCTGCGTCCTCTTGGCGCAGGCTGGAAGCCTCCCGGGCTTCCCGGAGGCGGCGCGCCAGCTCATCTGAAGTCGGGGGCACAGGCATCTTCCTCCAGAGCTTATGTTACGTCTGGATACGCGTGATGTCAAGAAGATGTCTATGTGCGTTCCAAAATCGAACTCTACCCTTCCGTCTTCTTCTCCGCCTTCAGCCCGATCTCCTTCGCCAGCCACTCGTGCCTGTCTTTGGTGGCCTGATCGTTCAGGCGGTGGCCGGCGTCGTACCAGAGGAGGGTCTTGGGCTCGCTGGCGGCTTCCTGGTAGGCCTTGCCGTCGGCGGCGGGGACCGCCTCGTCGGTGCGGCCGTTCTGCATGAGAAGGTGCGCCGGAGCGGCGCGGCCTATGAAGTGAATGGGCTCGACGGGCTCCATCATCGCCAGCCAACGCTTCCAGTCCTCCTCGGGAACCTGACCGCCGAAACGGGGCGGGTCCTCGGCGCCGGTGAAGTGGGACACCAGGCCGCCGTCCCCCACCACCAGCGCGTAGGCCTTGATGCGCTTCTCGACTCCCGCCAGCAACCCGCCCTGGGCGGCGCCGAAGCTGCGGCCCACGTAGGCCAGACGCTTGGGATCGACGTCCTTGCGGGCGAGGAGGAGGTCCACGCCGCGCCGCCAGTCCACGGCGAGTTGGACCTGGTCGTCGCGGTCCTGCTCGTCGAAGTGGATCATCTCCCGCGGATTGCCGCGCCGCTCGCCGCGCGCGAAGGGCGCGTCGATGGAGAGGGTCACGGCGCCGCGCTTCGCCAGCGTCATGGCTTCGGGCAGGGTCACCTCACGGCTGCCGGGGGCGCCGTGCATGAGGAGGATACCCGCGAAGGGGCCGGGGCCGTCCGGGACGATCAGGGTCGCCGGGACGCGGCCTCCCTTGGGGCTCGCGTAGGTGAGGTTCTGGATCGTGAGGCCTTCCGTCTGCTCCGTCGATTCAACCTTCACGTCGAGGGGAGCGCTGGCGTCGTATTCGAACAGCCGGAGGATCTCCGGAGAAGGGGCGGACGGCGAAGCCGCGGGGGCCTGGGAAGGCGCGCAGGCCAGGAGCGCGGGAACGAGGAGGAGCCGGAGGATCTTCGGGATGGTTCTCATGTCCCCTTGAACGAACGGCGGGCCGGAAAGTTCCAGCGTCTATCCCGCCCCGATCACCAACACGAACTCGCCCTTGAGGGCGGGCCGGGATTTCAGCTCGGCGAGCAGCCCGGAGAGCGGGCCCCGCAGGACCTCCTCGTGCATCTTGGTCAGCTCGCGGGCGATGGCGGCGGGGCGGTCGCCCATCTCGGCGAGGGCGTCCTCCAGGCTGGCGAGGAGGCGGTGCGGGGACTCGAAGACCACCAGCGTGTGGCCGAGGCCGGCCCAGTTCTTATAAAAGGAACGCCGCTTGCCGCTCTTCGGCGGCGGGAAGCCCGCGAAGGTGAACGGGTAGGGTGGCAGACCCGAGGCGACCAGGGCGGCGAGGGGGGCGGAGGCTCCCGGAATGGGCTCGATCCGCGCTCCGATCGCCGCGGCCTCACGGACCAGCAGGAATCCCGGATCGGAGAGCAGAGGCGTGCCGGCGTCGCTCGCCACGGCGATGGTCTTCCCCTCCCGCAGGTCGTCCAGCAGGCGCGGGAGACGCTGCCGCTCGTTGTGCTCGTGGAGGGAGACCAGCGGCTTCTTGATCCCGAGATGGGCCAGGAGGCGGCCGGTGTGACGGGTGTCCTCGCAGGCCACCAGGTCGGCGGACTCGAAGGCGGCGCGGGCGCGCGGCGACAGGTCGTCGAGGTTGCCGATCGGGGTGGCGACCACCAGGAGCCGGCCGGGCATCAGTCTCTCGGGATCTCCTGGTCGAGGTTGACGGCGCTGCCGGAGAGGCGGGCGATCAGCATCAGCCGCCGCTTGAAGCGGAACCGGCGCTCCAGCTCCACGATGCGGCGCACCGCCCGCTCGGCGTAGCCGCGGGCCACGATCTCCTCCGGCCGCAATCCCAGGTCGAACAACAGGTGGAGCACCTCGTCCGCCGTGCCGTAGTCGAAGCCCAGCTCCGACTCGTCCGTCTGGCCCGGCCAGAGGTCGGCCGAGGGCGCCTTGTCGATCACCTGGGGGGGAAGGTCCAGATGGCGGGCGAGCTGCCAGACCTGCCCCTTGTAGAGGTCGCCCAGGGGATTGAGGGAGCTGGCGTTGTCGCCGAAGACGGTGGAGTAGCCGAGCAGGATCTCCGTCTTGTTGGAGGTCCCCAGGACCAGGACGTTCAGCTTCTTGGCCTGATCGAAGAGGATGGTCATCCTTTCGCGGGCCATCTTGTTGCCCCGGCGGTCGGGCGGAGCGTCCGGCTCCATGGCGAAGTAGGCGTCGATCATCGGCGAGATGTCGATCAGCCGGTGAGGGATCCCCAGATGCCCGGCCACGGCGCGGGCGTCCCGCTCGGACTCCGGCGACGAGGTGCGGTAGGGGAGGAGGAAGGCGTGGACGCGCTCGGGGCCCAGGGCCCGGGCCGCCAGGGCGGCCGAGAGAGCGGAGTCCACTCCGCCGGAGAGGCCCACCACCACGCCCTGCGAGCCGGCGTTCTCCACCGCGTCGCGGATGAAGCTGACCAGGACGGCCTCGGCCAGCGCCGGATTGAGCTTGAGACACTCGCGGCTCACAGCGCGGGGCCCTCGATGTCGGTCCGCTCGTCTTCCAGGAGCGGCATGCTCCAGCGCAGGCGCTCGGCTTCGCGGAGGTCGATCTCGGTCACCAGGAGGTGCTCGTCCAGGAACGGCGCCCGCTCCGCCACCTCGCCGCCGGGGCGCACGACGTGGCTGCCGCCGCCATAGAAGGATCCTTCCTCCCAGCCCACGCGGTTGCAGTAGAGGACCCAACTGGTGGAGAGCAGGGCCGTGGCGCGCGTCACGATCTCCCAGCTTTCCTGGCTGGCCGGCGTCTCGCCGCCGCCGATGCGGCCGGGGCCGGCGGAGGGGACGATCACCAGCTTCGCCCCGGCCACGGCCAGCCGGCGCGCCAGCTCGGGGTGCCAGAGATCCTCGCAGAGCAGCACGCCAGCCCGGCCGGAAGACAGGCGCGCCAGGTCGAGCCGGCGGCCGGCCCGGAAGAAGCGCGCTTCCTGGAAGATGCCGTAGGTGGGCAGGTAGAGCTTGCGATGGACGTGGGCCGCTTCCCCGCCGGAAAGCACGGCGGCGCTGTTGTACAGCACCCCGCTCTCCCCCTGCTCGACGAAACCGGCGACCAGGTCCATCGTCCCAGCGGCCTTGGAGAGGCGCTCGAAGACGGGGGACCGGCGGGTCAGGGCCACCCGGGAGGTCAGGTGGAGGAGGCGGTAGCCGGTGAGGGAGAGCTCGGGGAAGACGAGGAGGTCGACTCCGGCTTCCCGCGCCTGGACGATCCAGTCGAGGTGTCGCTCGGCGTTGGCCTCGACGTCGCCGAGGCGGCAATCGATCTGCGCCAGGCCGATCCGGAGGACAGTCGCGCTTTCGGCCATGATCGGGGCGGATGCTAGCATGGAGCCCATGAGGACCGACTTCCGCGTTTTCCGTCCGGCCCTGCTGACCGTTCTCCTTTCCGCGGCGACCCTGCCGGCCATCGCCCAGACCCCCGCCAGACCGGCTGCGGGCCCGAAGCTCCAGGACCGCGTCCTCGCCGTGGTGGACGACGACCCCATCCTCGCCTCGGATGTCGAGCGGGCGATCAAGCTGGGGTTTCAGCAGCCGAATCCGGGCGAGAGCGACGCCCAGTTCCGCCGCCGCGTGCTCAACCAGCTCATCGAGGAGCGGCTGCGGTTCCACGAAATGGATCGCTTCGGCTTCGAGCAGGTGCCGGTGGCGGAGATCGAGGCCCAGGTCAAAACCATCCGTTCGCGCTTCCCGGACGAGGCCGCCTTCCAGAAGACCCTCAAGGAGGTGGGGCTCGATCTCAAGCGCCTGCGGCAGCTCGTTTCCCGCCAGCTCCTGATCTACACCTACGTGGAGGAGCGGCTCGGTCCCCGCGTCTTCGTCAGCCTGGATGACATCAACCGCTACTACCGCGAGGTGCTCACGCCCGAGATGCAGCGCCAGAAGCTGCCGGTGCCGCCGCTGGAAGACGTGCGCGACGACATCCGCGAGGCCCTCCGGCAGCGGAAGCTGACGGAGGAGATCCAGACCTGGACCGAGGAGCTGCGCACCCAGGCGGACGTGGTGATCTACAAGGACCAGACCGCCGGCGCCCCCCTGCCGCCGGTCGTGCGGACCCTCCCGGGCGACAAGAAGAAGGAAGAGGGCAAGAAGACGAGCGGCGGAAAACCGCCGGTCTAGCGCTCAGCGGGCGGAAGGGGAGGATAGAGATCCTCGTACTGCTGCCGCCCCGCCAGCACCCGCCGGACATAGTCCCTTACGTCCTGCGATCCGATTTTGGTGAAGTACTCCTCGGGCTCGGCGGTGAAGCAGTAGGTCCGCCAGACGAGGGCCCGGGGCTCTCCCCCCTCGTAGGCGGCGGCCGCGGCGATCTGCGAGCCGCCGAAGTCCTTCAGCAGCGCTCCGAGATGGGCGGCGCCCAGGGCGATGGAGACGTTCGGATTGGAGAGGTCCTTGGGGCTGAGGCGCAGCGGCAGCTTGAGCTGGGCCGCCAGCTCGCGCGCCGTGGAGAGCGTGAGCTGGGTGAGGCCGAAGCCCGACGCGGGAGAGAGCTCGCCGGAGTCGAAGCGGCTCTCCTCGCGGATGATCGCGGTCAGCAACGGGGTCGGGACGTTACGGATGGCCCCCTGGGCCAGGATCGTCTTCCGGAAGTGAAAGGGGTAGAGCTGCCGCCGGTACTCGGCGGGCTGCAACGCCAGCGGCAGGCGCTCGGGAGCGCGGGCGCGCAGCGCCTCGGCCACCGCGATCGACTGGGAGATCTCGCCGCCCCGCGCGAGGAGCACGCTTCCGGTGTAGGCCAGGGCCGGATCGCTCAGCGGGAAGTGCTGGCGCACCGCCGGTGAGCCCTCGTACCAGACGCCGAGGGCCAGCAGGATCTCCTCCGGCCGGGAGAGGGTCTTGTCCCACAGCGGCCAATTCCGCACCGGCACCTCGGAGAGACGGAGGTAGGGGCTGGTCTGCGGGTCCGCCTGAAGCAGTTGCGCGAGCCTGCGCCGCGCCGTCTTCCCCGCCAGGTCGTCATCGCCCAGCACCAGCCAGGCGCCGTAGAGCGCGTCCGGATGGCCCGACGTGGCGAGCGTCCGCGCCCTGGCCGCGGCGGTGCGGGCGAGCGGGCCGGTCCTCATCCGCGCCAGGGCGGTCTGGGCCAGGGGGTGGTAGGGATCGGCGCGCGCCACGTCCAGGTACCGGTCCACGGCGCTGGGCGCGCTGTGGGTCAGCTCGTCGAAGCGGCCGCGCCAGTAGGTGGCCTCCAGCCGGTCCTCGCGGTTGCCCAGGGAAGCCAGCTCCAGCCACGGCCGCGCGCGGTCGGCCCGTCCCTGGACCAGGTCCGAGGCGGCCAGGAAGAGGGCGGCGCGCACCGCCTCGCCGCGCCACTCCGGCTTGCCGGCCAGTTGCCGGTAGAGCTCCAGCGCGGTCCCTTCCGAACCGGCCCGCCACTCCTGCCGGAGGGCTCCCAGCAGGGCACCCGCGGCCATCTTCCCCTGCGGCTCGGCGAGGTAGGCCTGGCGGAACCGGTTCGAGGCGTTCTGCCGCGCGCCCAGCAGCTCCCAGGCGGTGGCGTCCTCGTAGAAGGCACGGGCCCGCGCGGAGGGCGATTTCGTCATCAGGGCGAGCCGGCCCAGCACGATGGTGGCCTCGCGGTAGCGCTGCTGCGAGATCAGCGACGTGCCGATGGCGAGCTGCGTCTCCTGGGCGTCCCGGGGCGGCAGCGCGTCGCCGTCCCCCAGAGCCCGCTGGAGGAACTGGAGAGCGCGGTCGAACTCGCGGTGCTGGTAGAAGGTGAGGCCCATCAGCATGGGGAGACGGCCCCGCTCGGCTTCGGAGACCATGCCGGAGAGGCGGTCGGCGGCGCCGTGGGCAAGGTCGTCGTTGCGGCTCTCCTCGATCAGGCTCACCATGAAGCTGCGCGCCATCTCGCGGTAGCCGGTGCGCAGGGCGCAGTCCCCCTGGGCGAGCTGAAGCTCCCGCCGCTGGGCCGGGGGCATCCGCTCGGGCCGCAGTCTGCCCAGCAACCCGCAGTCGCCCCCTTCGGAGATCGTGCGGCGCAGGAGGCTGACGGCCTTGGGAGTCAGGGGCGAAAGGGGCTCGCGGGCCACCACGTCGGTGATGAGGCCAGCGGCTACCTCGGGATGCCGCATCTGGTCCTGAGTCAGGGCCAGGCGGAATCGGCCGTAGGGCCCGAGCACCGGATTTTCGGACATGGCGCGGCCGTACGACTGGCAGGCTTCCATGAACCGGCCCAGCCGGCCCAGAAGGACCCCGTGGAGATAGCTGAGGCCGAGCTTTCCCGACGGCTCAGGCCGTTGCGCCAGCTCCTGCTCGACGCGCGCCAGGGCCTCCCGGTGCTTGCCGGCGAGCTGCAGCTCGACGAGCTCCGGCCTTGGGTCGGAGATGGTGACCGCGAGGGCGAGGGTGAAAGTGCCGAACATCCCAGGTAGGGAGCCGGCGCAAGCGGTCTCTTATCAGCTCTCAGGAACCGGTGGGAACCGACCAGCGCGCGACTCGCGCGCCGAGGCTTTGCAATTTCAATTCCATGCCTTCGTAGCCCCGGTCCAGGTGGTAGATGCGGTCCACGACCGTCTCCCCTTCCGCCGCTACGCCGGCCAGGACGAGGCACGCGGAAGCCCGCAGGTCGGTGGCCATCACCCCCGCGCCGGTCAGCCTTTTCGGGCCGTAGACCCGCGCCTTGCCGCCGTCCACCCGGATGTCGGCGCCCATCCGCATCAATTCCGGCGCGTGCTGGAAGCGGTTTTCGAAGATGGTTTCGCTGATCGTCGACACGCCGTCGGCGCGGGTCATCAGCGTCATGTACTGAGCCTGAAGATCGGTCGGGAAGCCGGGATGGGGCTCGGTTTCCAGATCGCGGGACATGATTGCGCCGTCGGAGCGGGCGCGGATGCCTTCCGGCGTGACCTCCACCTGGGCGCCGATTTCGGCCAGTTTGTCCAGCAGGGGCGCCAGATCGGCGGCATTGGCGCCTTCCAGCAGCACGTCGCCGCCCGTCAGCACGCCGCCGATCAGATAGGTCCCGCCCTCGATCCGGTCCGGGATGATCGTGTGCTCGGCCGCGCCGAGACCGTCGACGCCGTCGATGACGATCGTCTCCGTGCCGGCGCCGGAGATGCGCGCTCCCATGGCGTTCAGGAGGTTGGCGAGATCCACCACCTCGGGCTCGCGGGCGCAGTTCTCCAGCACCGTCGTGCCGCGGGCGAGGGTGGCGGCCATCAGCACGTTCTCCGTGCCTGTGACCGTCGGCATGTCGAACCGGAAGCGCGTCCCCACCAATCTCTTGGCGCGGGCGTCCACGTAGCCGTGGTCGAGCTGCACGTCGGCTCCCAGCGCGGTCAGCGCCTTCAGGTGCTGGTCGATGGGCCGCACGCCGATGGCGCAGCCGCCGGGCAGCGAGACGCGGCCGTGCCCCTCCTTGGCCAGCAGCGGACCGAGGACGAGCACGCTGGCGCGCATGGTCTTGACCAGGTCGTAGGGCGCGTCGTGCTGAGGGTTGGGACGTTCCCGGCATAGCTTCAGGGCTCCGCCCTCCGCGTCCTCGTTGGCGATGCCGAGATGGTCCAGCAGCTTCAGCAGGGTGCCGATGTCCCGCACGCGCGGCACGCGCCGGAGCGTCAGGGTCTCGTCCGAGAGCAGGCTGGCGGTGAGGGCGGGCAGGGCGGCGTTCTTGGCGCCGCTCGCCGAAACACGGCCCTTGAGACGCGTGGGGCCTACGATGTGGAACTTTTCCATTCTTCTTCCTTCAGGGACGCCGGAGCGTCACGGTCCTCGGGATTCCCGAGTAGTCCTCCCGAACGTCGGCCAGCTCCAGACCGGAGGCCGCGGCGTGCCGGCGGACGGCGTCGAGCTGTCCGCGTCCGA
This sequence comes from Thermoanaerobaculia bacterium, assembly GCA_036376245.1. GTDB lineage: Bacteria > Acidobacteriota > Thermoanaerobaculia > Multivoradales > UBA5704 > DATARR01. The sequence goes on from DASVAS010000004.1 coordinate 168,842, forward strand.
TTTCGACCGCCAAGGCTACACCGGATCGCATCTCCGCGCACCGGGCGAAGAGCCGCGCCAGGATCGAATCCCCGGCGCCGGGTGGAAACAGCGCCAGATGGGGCTCGAAGTCCAGCACCTCCGGCGAGATCTCCGGGATCTCCGACCGGTCCACGTACGGGGGGTTGCTGACGACGAGATCGAAACGGGCAAGGTCGAGATCGCCCGTGAGGTCGGTCCCGAGGAGATGGACGCGGTCGCGCGCCCCGTGCCGGCGGGCGTTGCGGTCCGCCACCGCCAGCGCGCCCGGCGAAAGGTCGGTGGCCACCACGCGGGCACCGGGGATCTCCAGGGCCAGGGTGACCGCGATGCACCCGGAGCCGGTCGCCACGTCCAGGATCCAAGGCGCCGGCGGGAGCCGCTCCGCCAGGGCCGCCTCGATCAGATGCTCCGTCTCCGGCCGGGGAATGAGGACGCGCGAGTCCACGTGAAACGGCCGGCCCCAGAACTCCCGCTCGCCCACGAGGTAGGCCACCGGCTCGCCAGTGAGCCGCCGCTCCAGAAGCTCCCGGAACCGCCGCTCGGCCTCAGCGGGAACCTCGTCCTCGTCCCGGGCCACGAGCCGGGCCTCGGAGAGCCCGAGGACGTGTCCCAGCAGCAGCGACGCTTCGCGGGTGGACGCGCCGAACGCGGTGGCCGCCAGGCGCGGCCGGGCCTCGGCGAGCAGCTGGCCGGCGGTGGGCATGGAGCGGGAGTGTAGCGCTACCGCTGGTCCAGGGGGCCAAGGCGGATCTCCACCACTTCTTCACCGCCGGGAGGGATCTCGGTCAAGCTCTCCGAGGCGGCGAAACCCGGAGCCTGGACGCTGATCCGGACCGTCCCGGCGGCCAGGCGGGGCACCTCGAAGGCGCCGTCCGGCCCGCCGCGGAGGGTCAGGCTGAAAAAGACCGCCTGGAGCTCCGGGCTCCAGCCTTCGACCCGGACCGCCGAGCCCTCGATCGGTTCGCCCGCCGGGCCGGTGACCGTCCCGCGCAGCCGTCCGGTGCGGATGTCCACTGTGATCTCCATGTCGTCTCCGACCTGCATGGACCGGGCGGCGCCGATCCCCTGGGGACCGCCGATCAGCAGGGCGATGGCGCCGGGCTCCTGGACGTCGACCGCGAAGCTCCCGTCATGCGCGCTCGTCCCCTGCACGACCATCGCGGAGCCGCGCCGGCCCTGGATCAGCGCGTTCGGCAAGGGCAGGCCATCCACCAGCACGCGGCCGGACAACCTGGAACCGCGCGGTGGAAACTCCAGATCCAGGGTGACGGCCCGGACCCCGGGCTCGATCCGCACGTTTCCGTTCGTGCTGCGGCCCGTCGGAGCGTGGGCCGACACCGTCCATTCCCCGGGTCTGAGGTCCGAGATCCGGTAGTCGCCCTGAGGGCTCACCTGGCCGGAGCGGAAGCGGTCTCCGGAGCCGGGGGGCTCCGGGAAGGCGGTCACGGAGACGTCCCGCCGTTCTCCCGGCTCCAGTCCCAGCACACGCCCGGTGAGGAGCGTTCCGGCCCCTCCCTTCTGAACCCGCAGCTCCAGATCCCGCACTGGCCGTCCCGCCACTGTGACTTCCAGGTCGGCGCTGGAGCTGTTCGTCAGCGGCGCGATAGCCGAGAGGTTGTACTGACCGTCAAGGATGTCGGAGAAGCGGAAGCTGCCGTCGGCTTCAACGACCCCGTTGAGCTCGCCGGAAGCCGACTTCAACTCGACGAAGGCCATGCCCACGGGGATTCCGTCCTCTCCGATCACCCGGCCGGAGACCTCCACTCCGGCCGGCAGGCGGATCTCCACCGGCGTGATCCCGCCGACGGCCTCCACGCGGGCCGCGACGCTCGCCCCCTGCGCCATGACCTGGAGGTTGTACACGCCGGTCCTCGGGACGGAGATCCGGCAGCGCCCCCGCGAGTCGGTGAGGCAGGCCGCGCCGCGGCTCTCGCGGGGGTCCGGCGATCCGGTGCCCGGCTCCGGCTCGGCCTGCACCAGGGTGTCCGAGGCCGGCTCGCCTTGCGCGTTCAGGACCTGGACTTCGAGCTGGAAGCCGCGTTCCAGGACGATCTTCAGGTCCCCGAGATCCCGGTCCTCGGGCAGGAGCAGGCCATCGACCCGGCGGCGCAGATAGTCCGCGGCTTCCACTTCGAGGGTCAGGGCGCCTGGCGGCAGGCCCTCCACGCGGAACCGGCCTTCTCGATCCGTCGCCGCCAGGGAACGCGAGGAGGAGGACCTGCTGTCGCCGATCTGGATCTCCTCGACCAGCGAGATGCCGGCTCTCGCCACCGGCTCCCCCGCGGGGCCGACCACCTGGCCGGCCAGGGAGCGGCCCGGCCGCAGGACGATCCGGAGCGGCTCGGCCGTGGGCGCCTCGATGTCGTGGAGCGTCGCATCCACATACCCAGGATGCTGAACGATGACGTGGTGGCGAACGCCCCGCTGGAGACCTGGAACGCGGAAGGCGCCGTCCTCCGCCGTCTCGATGTCACCGGGAGGGGACTGGGAAGAGAGGAAGGGCTGGGAAAGCTCGAACGAGACCGAGAACCTGTCCTCGCTGGTCGGAAAGACGGAGATTTTCGCTCCGGCCACCGGGGTCCCCTGGCCGTCCACCACCCGGCCCTCGATCACGCCGCCGCTCGACAGCTCTACGTCCCCCAGGTCCACGACCGGTTGGCCGGGCGGGATCTCGATGCCCCGGCGATGAACGGGCGCGGAGTCCGGGTGCGCCAGGAGCAGCTCGTACTCACCGGGATTGAGCCGGGGGATCTCGAACTTCCCTTCCTGGTCTGAGACCCCCTTGGAGCCCTCTCCGGTCATCCTGAACAGCGCCACCATGACCCCGGCCACCGGCTGGCCCCGGTCGTCCACCACCCGGCCGGAGGCGGTCTGCCCCTTTCCCATCACGATCCGGACGGCTTCCGAAGTCTGTCCGGCCGGGGCGGTCCGGGTCGTCACTTCCGCCCGCGCGAAGCCCTCGTGCTCCGCCTGCAATCGGTAGGCTCCGGAAGGGCGGAGCCCCGTCAGCCGGAACCGGCCGTCGTCCCCGCTCCGGGCCGAGATCGGCTGGGCGGGGAAGACGCGGTCGCGGGGAGGATCGGCCGTGATTCGCGCGCCGGGCACGGGCCGGCCCTCTCCGTTCACCACGATCCCCGAGAGGCCGGCCGAGGGCTCCAGCGCCAACACCACCGGTTCTTTCTCGCCGGGCTTCACCGGCCGGGCTGACAGCGGCGTGTACCCCGCCGCGACGGCCTCCAGGGAGGGTTCCTCCCCCGCCGGGATGGCGATCCGGAACGCGCCGTCGTCCCCAGACCGGACCGGGCTGGCCACTGGAGGCCTGCCGATCCAGACCAGGGCTCCCGAGAGGGGCCGTCTGGAGAGAGCATCGACGACCCGGCCGGCGATCGTCCGGGACGGTTGCAGGCGCACCGTAACGGCCTGATCTCCTTCGGGAGCCGCGACGCGGGCACGCCAGCCGTCCTGGCCCTCCACGATCAACGAGGCATCCTTCGGGATCGCGATCTCCAGACGACCCTCCGGACCGGTCCGGGCCACCGCCTGGCCGTTCCGCCGGACGACGGCTCCGGCCACGGGCTTGCCGTCGCCGTCCCGGACCTGGACCCGGACCTTCGTCGTTCGGCTTTCCCACTCGGCATCCGCCGGCCACCAGCCGGGAAACCTCTCCTCTTGAGACTCCAGGAGCTCCTGTGGGCGTGGCGGCAGGGGAACCTCGGGCAGGGCGGTCTCCTCCACCAGGGGCACGAGGGGGTGCTCCACGGTGAGGCGTCCTTCCGCCCGGACCACCAGGCGGAAGAGCCCGGCCTCCGGCGCGGCGATCTCGAAGGAACCGTCCGGCCTCGGGCGGGCCGTGGCGAGCGGTTTCTGCGCGGCCTCCTCCTCCAGCCGGCGAAGGGCCTGCTCGTAGGGCTCCCAGGCGGGGAAGATCTCGATCCAGGCGCCGGCCATCCCGGCCTGGGTCTCGAGATCCAGAACCCGCCCGGCGACGCGGATGGGCTCCGCGGCGACAGGCAGGGAGACGAGCAAGCTCAGGACCATCATGGGATAGATGCGCATGGTTCAGGGCTCGGCCTGGATCTTCAACGGGATCTCCACCACGCCCTCGCCGCCCGGCGGGACTCCGACCGTCGTTTCGAAAGGCGCGAAGCCCGGCTTCTGGACGCGGACCTTGTATTGCCCGGCGCCGAGGCGGACCTCGAAGCTTCCGTCCTCCCCGCTCCGGGCTCCGGGCGTCATGAACGAAAGATCCGTCCCTGGGACCACCCCCTCGATGCGGACTTCCGTGTCGTCCAGAGGCTCGCCGGATTCCGCGACGATCCTCCCTTGCAGCCGGCCTGTGGAGATCTCGACGAGCAGCTCCCGGCTCTCCTTGAGCTCGAAAGTCCGGCTTCCGCCGAGCCCCCGGTCGTTGGCGACCAGGAGAACCTGGGGACCCGGACGCAGGCCGGGGATCTTGAACGTCCCGTCGTAGGCGGTGGATCCGTATCCGCCCCGTTCTCCCTGGCGATGCCGGACCTGGATCTGCGCGCCGGAGAGAGGAGCGCCATCCACCAGGACACGGCCCGACAGGGTCAGGCCGGGGGCGATCTCCAGATCCAGGACCGCCGGCGCGCCGGGATCGAGCCGGACCTTGCCCTCCGCTTCGCCATAGGGGCTCATGGCTCGCACGGTCCATTCCCCGGGTTCCAGGTGTTCGAGACGATACTCGCCGCCGGCTCCGGATTCCGTGGCCCGGTCCCAGTGGGGAGGGGTGGAGGGGATCGCCATGACCCTGATCCCGCGGAGCGCTTCCGGCGGCGGTCCCGAGACGCGGCCGGAGAGCGTGGCCCGCTCGGAGGGCTGGTCGAGCACCAGCTCCAGGCCCGTGATGGAACGGCCGGCGATCTGGAGGTCCAGCGGACGGCTGGACCTGCCGTCGCGGTCCTGGGCCACGAGGCGGTACTCTCCGTCCGGCAGGCCCTCCATCAGAAAGGTCCCATCCGCCTGGGCTTGAACGATCGGGCCTCCCCGGTCGTCCTGTCGGAAATGGACGCCGGCGCCTACGGCCGGGGAGCCTTCCGGGGCGAGGACGCGTCCCGAGACCTCGACGCCCGGCGGAAAGCGCAGCTCGACCGTGGTGATCCCCGGACTCGCCTGGACTCTCTCCGTCGCCGACCGGTGCTGTCGCGAAGCGCTCACTCTGTAGATGCCCGGTGCGGGCACCTGGATCCGGCAGCGACCCTGGGAATCGCTGTGCTGGAACGGAGAATAGGGAGGCCACAGGGATTCCGAATCTTCCGGGTTTGGCGGGGTCTCGGGCGCGGCCTCGACCGTCGCGCCGGAGACCGGCCGGCCTTCGGCATCCGTGAGATGGACCTCGAGCACGGCTCCGCGGTCGAGGACGATCCTCAGCTCTTCCGATTCCCCGGTCTCGGGGATCTGGACCGCTTTGAGGCGGCGGTGGGCGTATCCATCCGCGCGAACTGTCAGGTCCACGCCACCCGAAGGCAGCCCGGTCAGACGGAACCGGCCTTCGGCGTCCGTCGACCCCAGTTGGAAGCTGCTGCGTCCTCTACCCAGCGCCGACTCTTCCACACGCTCCACCCGGGCCTCCGGAACGGGCTCCCCTTCAGGATTCACGACTTGTCCGGAAAGAGTGTGGGCCACCTTCATCTCGATCCGGACCGGCTCGTCCGTCGGCGCCGTGACTCCGGGCAGCTCCGTATCCAGGTACCCGGGATGCCGGGCCACGAGGTTGAAACGGTCGCCGCGCCGGAGCCTTTCCACACGGAAGCTTCCGTCCGGCTCTGTCCGTAGAGGGTCGGAGCGTGTTCCGCGTCCAAACAGCCAGCCGGGCGTGTGCTCGCGGTCGGTCGGAAAGGCGCCGACCTCGGCGCCTTCGAGGGGGCGGCCTCGCACGTCGATCACCCGGCCCTCGATGGCGCCGCTCGCCGGCAGGGTGATGGTTCCCAGGTCCACGGTCGGCGTCCCCTCCGGGATCTCGATCTGGGGCACGAAGGCGGCGGCGTGGTCCGGGTGCTCGGCGAGCAATGTGATCTTGCCGGGGCTGAGGCGGCGGAATTCGAACCTACCCTCCGGGCCCGAGACGGTGGCGGCTTCCTGCTTGGCCAGGTAACGGGCGAGCAATTGGATCTCGGCCCCCTCCACCGGTTGCCCCGCCGCGTCCACGACCCGGCCCACCGCCGCCTGACCGTCCGAAAGGACGATGGTGACGAAGGGGGACGGTTTGCCGCGGGGAGCCGTCTTCGCCGGCGTCCTGGTGCGGGCGAATCCCTCGCGCAGGGTAGTCAACTCGTAGACGCCGCCGTGGAGCAGTCCGGTCAGGCGAAAGGCGCCGCCGGCCCGGCTCCGGCCTGTCGCCTGCTGGGGTCTCCGGTTGCGGATCCGGGGCGGGCTGGCCGCGATCCAGGCGCCCGCCACGGGCTGGCCGGACGAGTCCACCACCCGGCCTTCCAGGGCGGCCGAGGGCTCCAGCTTCAGGACCGCCGCGCCCTTGGAGACAGGCTGCCGCTCGCCAGGAAAGAAGCCCGCGGCCGAAGCGTTCACCCAGGCGTCCACGGGCGCGGCCTCGACCTGGAAGGCGCCGGCCGCGTCTGACAGCGCTGGCGGCCCTTCCAGCGGCCACCCGCTCCACACCAGGGCCCCGGTCACCGGTCGCCCGGTGCCGGCGTCGACGACCTTGCCGGCGATCCTTCTGGGCGGCTCCAGCCGCACCGGGACGATCCCGCCCGCGCCCGCCGGAACGGCGATCCGCGCCCGCCACCCCTCGCGGCTCTCCACGACCAGGGGCGGATCCTCCTCGGGAACGCCGATCTCCAGCCGGCCGTCCGGACCGGCGACGGCGACGGGCCGTCCGCGCCAGCGGACCAGGGACTGGGGCACCGGCCGCCCTTCGCCGTCCCGGATCTCGATCCGAACCTTCCGAGGCTTCAGGGAGAAGACCGTCCGCGCGTCCTTGGGGCCGAACCGGTCCAGGACCATCGTCTGGCCCAGGAAGGCGGGCGAGGTGACGGTCAGCCGGAGGCTCCCGAGCTCGTGCCAGGGGAAGGTCAGCCGGCCGTCGCTGCCACTGACGGCATGGCTGTCGATATGCCATTGACTCGGATCCTCGCCGTCCCAGCCCCACGAGGTCCGGTCCACCGGGCTGATCCGGACCTCGATCCCCGGGAGAGGCCGTCCGTCCGGGCCTGTGATCCAGATCTCCACGAGCTTGCCTTGCAGCATCCCGCTCGGCGGCAGGTCGGTGTCTTCCGTCAGCGGCAGGAGTGGGGCTTCGAGGGGGACATGACCTTCGCGCCGGGCGACCAGCCGGAAGCCTCCTGCTGTCGGCGCCAGGATCTCGAAGCGGCCCTGCTCGTCGGTGAGGGCGGTGGCGAGAGGCTCCGGCTCCCGCTTGCCGGTCGTCAGGCGCCGGACCGCATCTTCGTAGCTCTCCCAGGCGGGATAGAGCTCGATCCGGGCTCCCGTGAGCCCCGCCCGATCGATCTCGATCAGGGACCCGGTGACGCGGATCGGCACCGCCGCCGCGGCGGCGGGAAAGGACAGGAGGAGGACCAGGGCCGGAAGGCGGGAGGTCGGCATCGGGAGATAGCCTCCTTTTACTTAGATATTGTAAGACGGCCTCCCGCCGCTTTCTTCCCGCCTTCAGAGAAGAGGGCGCTACTTCTTGAACCGCGCCCGCAGGCCTTCCTGCATCTGCTCGGGCGTCCTGCTCATCAGGGTGTCGTAGTCATACTCCCAGATCAGCGTCTTGTCTTCCTTGCGGGTGGCGTTGTGCTCCACCACCTCGAAGGGCGCCGTGACCTTGATCACCAGCTTGATCTTCTTGAGCGTGGCCGCCACCTCGGGAGGGAGGTCGTCCAGCGAGGGAGCGGACGACATTTCCGCGGGCGGGGCGAAGCCCATGCCGCTCATCACGAGGGTCGCGCCTTCGTCCTTGAAATGGAGACCGCCGAACGGCTTCTCAGGGAAGCCCATCTTCGCGCTCGCGGACTCGGCTTCGCCCGCTTCCCCTGCCGTCTTCTGTTTCACTTCGAGCTGCTGGAGCTTGTCGAAGTGATCGAAGGCGACCTTGAGGTTGCCGCCGAACTTCAAGCCCTCGTCGATAGCCTTGCTCTCCAGGAGCTTGACGCCGGGTGGCAGGTCCTTCGCGATCTCCTCTTTCGTCGGCATGTTCATGCTGCCCTTCTGGGAGGCCAGCAGCTCCTGCCGCACCAGGTCGATCTCTTCCTGGGTCGGTTTCCCTTCCTTGCCTTCCATCTCCCGCTTGAATTGGGCGGTGAAGGCGGCGAAGGGTTCCATGTCCATCGCGAAGTCGAGCGAGGCCGTGCCCGAGAAGTCCTTCTCGAGCGTCACCACCTCCTCGATCTCAATGCAGCCGGTCATGACCAGCAGCAGGCAAGCCGTCCCAACCAGGGCCATCCGTCGCATGGGGGCTCCTTTCCCGGAGAGAGAGAAGCGATCTCTATTTCTTGAACCGCGCCCGGATGCCTTCCTTCATCTGCTCGGGCGTCATTTTCTGCAGGGTCTCGTAGTTGTACTCCCAGATCAGCGTCTTGCCTTCCTTGCGGGTGGCGTTGTGCTCGATCACCTCGAAGGGGGACGTGATCTTGGTCACGATCTTCATGCTCTTGAGCGCGGCCTCCACCTCCGGGCCGGCGTCGTCCAGCGGGGGAGCGGGAGAGTCCGCCGCGGGGTTGAAGGCCTTGCCGGTCAGCAGGAGGGTCTTGCCTTCGTCCTTCAGATGGAGATCGCCGAACGGCTGCTGGCTCTGAGGGCCGGCGCCTTCCTCGCTCGCGGGCTGGGCCTCGCCCGTCGGCCCGGCCTCCTTCTTTTTCATGTCCAGCTGCTGGAGCTTGTCGAAGTGATCGAAGGCGACCTTGACGTTGCCCCCGAACTTGAGCCCCTCATCCGTGAACTTGGTCTCCAGGAGCTTGACGCCGGGCGGCATGTCCTTCTCGATCTCCTCCTTGGTGGGCATGTCGGCGCTGCTCTTCCGGGAGGCGATCATCTCCTGCCGCGCGGCGTCGATCTCTTCCTTGGTAGGCTTCCCTTCCTTGCCTTCCATCTCCCGTTTGAACTGGGCCGCGAAGGCGGCGAAGGGTTCCATGTTCACCGAGAAGTTGAACGCGGCCGTGCCCGAGAGGTCCTTCTCGAGCGTCACCGCCTCCTCGACCTGAATACAGCCGCTCGTGGCCAGCAGCAGGCAAGCCGTCAAGACCAGGGCCATCCGTCGCATGGGGGCTCCTTTCCCAGAGAGAAAAAGAAAGATTAGCAGGAGCCGGGCGGCCGGAGTGGCCCTTTTTCTACCTACCGCCCGCCCTCGTCCGCCGCGGTGCCGCCGGCCGCCATCTTCGTCTTCGCCTCGCTCATGCAGGTCTTGGCGTCCTCGCTGTTGGGTTTCAGGCCGGCGGCGTGGGAGCAGGCGTCGTAGGAGGATTCGGCCATCCCGAGCAGCAGATAGACCTGCCCCAGCGCGAGATAGCCGTCATAGTTGGGCGTATAGCCCACGGACTTCGAGAGTTCCTCCTTCGCCTTCAGCAGGAGCTTGTTCCGCTTCGCGGGCTCGTCGGCCTCATCCGCCTTCTTCTTCGCCTTCAGTCCCCGGGCGTAGTGCTCCATGGCCTTCTGCTCGGGGCTCTTGATGTAGCTGCCCATCGACTCCGTCGGGGTCGGCGTCATCTGGGACCATGCGGCCAGAGGAAGGAACAGCGCCAGTGTGAGGATCAGACTGATACGCATTTTCATATAAATCCTCCGATATCCATGAAGTTCCTCTCGGTATACGGAAGACCCGTAATTACCGTTCTGGTGAGGAGTGCCGGAGGATGGAGAAACGTTTCAGCGAGGACTGTTTAGCTACCGTGGATCTGGGATCGGGAGAAAGGACATAAAGGACACCAGGGACACCAAGGACGGTAAAGCCCGGCCGTCCTTGAAGTCCTTGGTGTCCCTGGTGTCCTTACAGTTCTCTGGGGAGAGGGGCGGTGCGACGTTCAGTGCGCCGCCCGCGACTGCTCTTCCATCTTCTGGGCCTGGAAGTGGGCCACCAGCGGCTCGATCAGGGGATCGAGGTGGCCTTCCATGACCGTGGGGAGCTGGTGGATCGACAGGCCGATGCGGTGGTCGGTCACCCGGCTCTGGGGGAAGTTGTAGGTGCGGATCTTCTCCGAGCGGTCGCCCGAGCCCACCATGCGGCGGCGCTCCTCGGTCATGGCCGCCTCGGCCTTCTCGCGCTCGATCTCGTAGATGCGCGCCTTCAGCACCCGCAGCGCCTTGGCTTTGTTCTTGATCTGGCTGCGCTCGTCCTGGCAGGAGACCACGATGCCCGTGGGCATGTGGGTGAGGCGCACGGCCGAGTAGGTCGTGTTCACGCCCTGGCCGCCGGGACCGGAGGCGCAGAAGCGGTCCACGCGGATGTCCTTCTCGTCCACGTCCACCTCGACGTCCTCGGCCTCGGGCAGCACCGCCACCGTCACCGCCGAGGTGTGGATGCGCCCGGCGGCCTCGGTGGCCGGCACACGCTGCACCCGGTGCACGCCGCCCTCGTACTTGAGACGGCTGTAGGCGCCGCGGCCCTCGACGATGGCCGAGATCTCCTTGATGCCCCCCACCTCGGACTCCGAGAGGTCGATCACCTCCACGCGCCAGTTCTGCGTCTCGGCGTAGCGCGAGTACATCCGGAACAGCTCCTGGGCGAACAGCGTCGCCTCGTCGCCGCCCGTGCCGGCGCGGATCTCCAGCACCACGTTGCGCTCGTCGTTCGGATCCTTGGGCGTCAGCTCGCGCCGCAGCAGCTCCTCCAGCTCCGCCATACGGACGGCGAGCTGGTCCTTCTCGTCCTGGGCGAGCAGGAAGAGCTCGTCGTCCTTGGGCAGGGTCGCGAGCAGCTCCTCGTTCTCCGCCAACTGCTTCTGGACCTTGACGTACTCCCGGTAGAGCTTCACGGCCGGATCGATCTCCGACAGCGTCTTGTTCAGCTCCCGGTAGGTCTTCGGGTCCGCGAAGATGGCGGGGTCCGCGAGCCTCGCGGTCAGCTCCTGGTGGGTCTTCTCGATCTCGGCGAGTTTCTCGATCATGGCTTGAATCTTACCCCCCGGCCGCGGCCGGCAGAGCGCCGGCTCCCGGGGCCTCCTCCAGGAGCCCGTCCTCCCGCAGCGCCGTCTCCAGCGCCGCGATGGCGACCTCCAGCATGTCGTCAGTGGGCTCCTGGGTGGTGATCCGCTGCAGCGCGAGCCCGGGCGCCACCAGCAGGGCGAAGAGCGGCGCGGCCCGGCGCTTGGCCGTGATCCGCAGCACCTCGTACGAGAGGCCCGCGATGGCCGGCACCAGCAGCAGCCGTCCGCCGAACTTCACCAGGAACGGGGCCGTCTTCGGGATGAACGCGAAGACCACGATGGAGACCACCAGCACGAACAGCAGGAAGCTCGTGCCGCACCGCGGGTGCAGCCGGCTCATGCCGCGGGCGTTCTCCACCGTCAGCGGCAACCCCTTCTCGTGGACGAAGACCACCTTGTGCTCCGCCCCGTGGTACTGGAACACCCGGTGGATGTCCTTCATCTGCGCGATGGCCGTGATGTAGGCCAGGAAGAACACCCCCCGCAGCAGCCCGTCCACCAGGTTGAAGGCCAGGCTCGAAAGCTGGCCGAAGACGTACGTCTCCGCAAGCTGGGTGAGCCACAGCGGGAGGAAGATGAAAATCAGCACGCCCATTCCGAGACCGAACGCCATGGAGCCGGCGATGGCCCAGTTGGACGTCTTCCCCGGCGCCTTCTCCGGCTCCGGGATCGCGGCCACCGGCGGCGCGTCCTTCCGGGCCTCCCGGGCGTCCTCCTCGATGGCCTGCTCGGCGGAGAAGTTCAGCGCCCGGATGCCCAGGGCGAGCGACTGGAACAGCACGGCCACGCCGCGCAGCACCGGCAGCTTCAGGAAGGGATAGCGCCTGGCGAGAGATTCGACCTTGCCGCGCTGGAAGGCCATGGAGCCGTCGGCCCGGCGCACGGCCACGCCGTACGCGCCGGGCGAGCGCATCATCACGCCTTCGATGAGGGCCTGGCCGCCGACGAGCAGCTCGCCCTCTGGGCTTGTCCTGGAGCTCATACCGAGATGTCTCCGCCCCGGCCCGCCGGAAGGGTGCGGCGGGCCCCCGGAAGGAAGCTAGCGCCGGGCGCCCGTGTTCGCGTACCGCTTCTGGAACCGCTCGACGCGGCCGGCGGTGTCGATCAGCTTCTGCTTGCCGGAGAAGAACGGATGGCAGGCGCTGCAGATCTCCAGGCGCACCTCGTCCTTCGTGGAGTGCGTCTCGAAGGTGTTGCCGCAGGCGCACACCACCGTGACGTAATTGAGCGTGGGATGGATGTCTGTCTTCACGATCGTGATCCTTCTCTTCCTATGGATGGTTTCCCCGAAGGGGAGGACTTGGGCTCCAAGAACCCGGTAGCCTAGCCGATCCGGCCCGCCTCTGACAAGGCTCCCTCCGAGACCGAGTGCTTTAACAGGTGGGAGAAGGCTGGAATTCCGGAGATCAGGACGGCCTGGGCATGCGGGCGGGTGCCCTTCGAGACCTCACCCTCGGTCCCTCTCCCATCTCCCTGCCGCCCGCCCCCGGGAGAGGGAGGGCCCTGCGATCAAGGCTGTCTTGAATCGGCAAGATCGCTGATTCATCGTTCCCCCTCTCCCGGTTGGGGGACGGGGGCCGGGAGAGGGGGCCAGGGGGCATACGCGTTAACCTAGTTCTTGATTTCGGGGTTATGATGGCTGAAAATAGCGTCATGAGCCCATTTCAACTTCTTCAGACGCAGTGGCCGTCTCTTCTTTCCATGTTGCCGCCGGAGGCG
>DASVAS010000006.1:0-54744 GCA_036376245.1 Thermoanaerobaculia bacterium
GTCCATCTGTCGCAGCAAGACAGCCCCTCCGTCGGAGGAAATCTCCGGAGCATCGAACTCGACGACGACAGGAGCTTGAGGGTGGAACGAAAGGGTCAGTTGTCGGATACACTCTGTCATCGGGGTCGTCCTTTCCTCGGGTCGTGTAGCTTCTTGGCAGAACTACACTTATCCGATGGACGACCCCTTTGTCAGCCCCCCTCGTGAATTTTCCGGGTTAGGTCCCTTATGTCCTTTAGGTCCTTCCCAGCGACCTACCGCAACCGTATCCGCGACTGCCCCAGAATCCGCAGCAGCCGCCTCCAGATCCTCCTCACGGCGCGCTCTCCTTGAGCTTCGCCAGCCGATCCTCGACCGCGTCGGCCACGGCTTCGCTTTCGAACCTTCGCCGCACGTCCTCGCCGGAGAGCTGGTCGTCGATCCTCTGATAATTGCGCTCGGTGGCGGCGTCTTCTTCGATCCTGGCGCTTATGCGGTCGAACTCGCCGTGCAGGTTGTGCGCGGAGGCGCTGGTCAGGATTTCTCCGATGGCCCGCCGGGCCTGCACCTGGCGCATCTGCGCCTGCACGAGTTGGAGACGGCTGCGGGCCTGATCGACCTTTTCCTGCATGCGGGCGATCGATTGGCGCACCTCCTCCGTTTCTTTCGATTGCTTTTCGAGCTGCTGGGCGAGCTTGTCGCGTTGCCGCTCGGCCAGCTCGACGCGGCGCAGGGCTTCGCGCGCTGAGGCCTCGTCTCCCTTGCCCAGGCTCCGCTCGGCGGCGCTCTGCCATTCGGCGGCGTCCTGGGTGTGGAAGGCGATCTGCGCGCGCAGCCGGTCCTCGTTGGCCATGGCGCGCGCCACCGCCCGCTTGGCGGCGTCCAGCTCTTCCTCCATGTCGTGGACGAGCTGATTGAGGCTGCGCTCCGGGTCCTCGATCAGGTCCAGCGCCGCGTGGATGCGGCCCTTCATGAGCAGGTTGAAACGCTGCATGATGTTCATGGCGTTGTCCTTTCTATTCAGTTCCAGGCCTGAAGCTCGCGGCCGAAGACGCGGATCTGTTGCAGCACGCCTTCGCGCTGATATTCGAGATACGCCGCGCCCGCCATCAGGGCGAGGCCGAAGACGAGACCGATCACCCACAGGGCCATGGGAGCGGCGGTGCCGATGCGGAAGACGATGAAGCCGAGGTCGGTCAGCATCGCGGCGGTGGAGACGGTCAGCAGCGAACGGCTGCGCAGAGCGAAGGAGGCGGCGCCGAAGGCCACGGTGCAGATCAACAGGGCGGCCAGCCAGCCCCAGGAGATCTCGCTGGAGAGCGCCACGATCGGCGTCGCGTAGACGAACGAGGCTCCGGCGGCCGTCACGTGCCGGCTCCAGACCGGGCCGAGCTCGGCGCGCAGCATCCAGGCGAGGGCCAGGAGGGCGAAGCCGGGGGCCAGGAAGTAGAGCTCCATCCCGAGCTGAGCCAGGAAGACGGCCTTGAGCAGGGCCAGCGCCAGGAAACCGGCCGACGCCAGGGCCGGGAAGGTCTTCCGCGAATCCCGCGACGCGGCGACCATGTAGAAGAGGCTGACCAGGAAGGCCGCCAGAGCCGGGAACCACACCGTGTCCACATCCGACATCCTCCACAAAGCGAGGAAGCCGGCCGCGACGGGCAGCGCCAGGCCCACCCTCCGGCAGGCCGGGGCGAACGCGGCGGAGAGCGGCGTCCGTTCGAGGAACGCTCCCAGCGCGTACTGGGCCGCGCCCGCCGCGAGCAGGACGTACGGGGCCACGCCGCTGCCGAAGTGGAGCCAGCCGGCGGTGAAGGCGTGCAGCACGGCGAGGCCGCCCCAGATCTGCAGGCGCCAGCCGTGGCCGGGGTCGAGATCGCGCCGGCCGTCGAAGAAGGAGACCGCCGCCCAGCCCGCCGCCATGGCGATCAGCGTCACGTCCAGCCACAGGGCGAAGCCGAAGCCCATGGTGAAGGCCGAGAGGTAGCCGAAGGCGATGATCAGCTCAAGCGCCAGGGTCCAGTGGCGCAGCCCGTTTCGCCGGCCGAGGGCGTCCACCATCCCGCGCCAGAAAAGGCCGAGGACGGCAAGCCAGGGCAGGAAGTGCAGGTGAAGCCGGAGCAGGGCCGCCGGCAGATCCCGCCCGGGATCTCCGCCCGTCGCCAGCAGCACGACGAAATGGAGCATGGGCAGCAGGGCGAGGCGCGCCGGGAAGGCGATGCGGCGGGCCCAGCCTTCGATCTCCGTGCGGTTGAGGAATTCGACCGCCACCACCATCAGGGCGAGCACCAGGGCGTCCGGGCCGGCGAACAGCACGCAGGCCGCCACGGCGAGGACGAGCCAGACGCGGGTGACGCCGCGGAGCGAGAGGGAGGCGAGCACGTTCCAGTCGTCCGCCTTCAAGCCGTAGCGCTGGGCGATCCAATGTCCGGGAGCGCGGCGCGCCAGCAGGCTCAGGAGGACCAGCTCCATCCCGAAGAGCGTCAGGCAGAGGATCAGCCCGGAGCTCCAGACCGGGTCCAGGAGGAAGAAGACCTGGACCGGCAGCCAGAGGAGGGCGGCGGTCAGTCCGAGGTCGCTGCTCTCGTGCAGCTCGTCCGCGAATCCCTCATGAAGGAGGGCGAGCCCCACCAGGAGCAGGATCAGCGGCTCGACGACCACCGTGGATGCGACGGACGTCTTCACCAGCCAGAGAACGCCCGCGACGCCGTGCACGAACGTGAGCGCCTGGGCACCAACGTGGACGCGAGGATGACGGGTCGCGAGCCAGGAGAGGACGAAGAAGACCTGGGTGACGAGGGCCGTCCAGGGAGTGATGCCGTCCAGCTCGATCCAGAGCTGCGCGTGGACGCCGAAGGAGAGCGCCAGGCCGCCCAGCAGGAGGAGAGGCTGCATCCGCCGGCGGTAGCCGATGAACATCCAGGCCGCTCCCGCCGCGAGGAGATGGAGACCCAGGAAGTCAGGCATCTCCGCGCAGGCCGCGACGGTGACCAGGAGGACCTGAAGGCACGTCAGCACGTCATGCGTCCGCCGCAGCCCTTCGGGAGCCCGGAGCAGCGCGAGCAGGACCCGGAATCCGAGCAGGGTGGCCAGGAAGCCGAGGCACCAGACGGTCGCCACGGCGGGGTCGACGATCCGCTCGAGGGCGCGCAGGATCCATTCGTTTTCGACCGGCATCCAGGTGTAGCCGGCGAAGGCCGCGGCCATGCCCGCCACGTAGGCGGTCTTGTGGCTGTAGGTCAGCGCCCATTTCACGAACAGGCCGGCGACGCAGAGGGACGCCAGGGGCAGGCAGTAGGGGCTCGGGCTGAGGATCGCCAGCTGCATGGAGATCGCCGCCAGCGAGAACCCCAGGGCGAGCAGGGCCACGGACCGTCCGGGCCAGCGCTTCGGCGCCTGTCCCAGCGAGCGGGCCAGCGCCTGGTAATACTCCTCGCCGGTGCCCGCGAGGACGATCCCCAGCACGGCCACCGGCAAGGCCTGCAGGAAGGTGAGGGGGTCCACCAGGGTGAGCGCGCTCACGTAGAGGACGCCGAGGAGCAGGAACGGCAGGAGATGAATCGGGCGCTCCCTGCCGTCCTGGCGGTCGCGGTGGAAGAAGAAGCGGTTGATGTGACGGCTGCCGATGTGGAGGAGCGCGCCCAGGATCAGGGCCGGCACGGCGTAGAAAGCGGCGATATAGCCGTCCCACCGATTATTCAGCCAGGGAAGTACCGGCTGGACCGCGAAAAGGACTCCCAGGATGGCGGGGTAGAGCCGTCCCGGATAGCGCAGCTCCGACCGCAGGACGCGCACCGCCGCGCCGAGGAGCGCCGCGCCGCCCGCGCTGAAGGCGAGCCATCCCCAGAAGGTGTTCAGCAGCCCGAGATAGGCCGCGCCCCATCCCAGCACGGGCACCAGGCCGGTGAACAGGAACAGCAGCGCCGAGCCGGCGTAGGGCAGGTGCAGCCGCCGGCGGGTGACGGCGCCCAGGCCGAAGATCGCGAGAGCCCCGCCCACCAGGATCAGGAACTGAAACGGCACCGGGAGCGACGCCCACTGCGATTGCACCAGGCGATAGATCGACACCCCGGTGACCATGGCGCCGGCCAGCAGCAGCCAGCGGATGCCGCGGGCGGAGCGCAGGCCCTTGTCGACAGGATCAGTGACGGGATCGGTGACAGGATCGGTCATCGTTGCGTTCATGGGATTTCCCTCCTTGCGTTCGGCGGTCGGTAAGGGCAAGGAGGATGCCGGGAGCTAAGTTGTTGATTTGATTGGAAGGGGGGAGAGAAGGTGCAGTCCGGGGACTGCGGGGTGGGCGGGGGGAGGTGCAGTCTTCGTAATGCGCCGGGTTCAGGGTCGCGGTGGTAGATGAGGCGTTCTGCCCCTTCGAGACCTCACCCTCGGTCCCTCTCCCATCTCCCTGCCGCCCGCCCCCGGGAGAGGGAGGGCCCTGCGATCGAGGTCTTCTTGAGATCGGCAAGATCGCTGACTCATCGTTCCCCCTCTCCCGGTCGGGCGGGAGGTGGCGGGAGAGGGGGCCAGGGGGTGAGGCCTCGAAGGGCATGCCGCTGAACTCAGCTAGACTTCCCGAAGGCCACCCCCGTGCACCAAGACCTCCTCCTCCTCGCGCACCTGCTGATCTTCGTGACCGGCACCCTGGTCTACGGGTTCCTGGCCCGGGAGCTGTTCCGTCATCCGAAGGTCCTCCCCGGACTGCCCATGCGGCTGACCGTGGGCTGCCTCACGGTCTGGTACGGCGGCTGTCTGGTGGATCAGGTCTTCAGCATGCTGATCCCCGCGCCCGAGGAATTCGGACGGGCGGCCACGGCTCTCGACATCCTGCGGGGCGCGGCGTGGCTCGCCAGCTTCCCGCTCCTCACCCATGGTCTCTGGCAACTGCTGGCGGGGGAGGGACGGCGGCCCAACCGGCTGTGGCTGGTTCCCGGCTACGTCACCCTGGGGATCTTCGCTCCCGCGGCGTGGCGGACCTGGAACGAGGGGGCGATCCTGCTCGCGGAGGTCGGCCGGGGGGTGTTCCCCTGGATCGTGCTGCACGTGGCCGTGACCTCCGCCGCCAGCGCCGGGATGGTGCTGCGCTGGCTCCGTCTCGCCGACGACGCCCGGCTCTCCCAGTTCCTGCGCTGGCTGATGGCGGGCCTGGGTGTCACCGTCCTGTTGGTGGCCTCCGGCTTCTGGCTGAAGGGCTCGGGATGGGGGGAGGGATTGTGGCGGCTGGCCTTCGAGTCATCGGGGCTGGTGCTCGGCCTGACCTTCCTCTACTTCGTCCAGCGCTACAACCTGCTGCGGCTCTCGATGTCCTACCGCAGCCTGCGCCGGTTCCTCGCCCTCCTGGCCCTGGTCGGGCTCGTGATGCTCGTGGGGTCCGGGATGGGGGCGGGCGGCACGGTGGAGCTGCGGCGCATCGTGGCCTGGGGCATCCTCGCCGCGCTGCTAGCCGCCGCCGTCTACACGCCGCTCCAGCAGGCGGCCCTGCGGCGCTTCGCCTGGCTCCGGCGCCTGCTGGGCGTGAGCATCACGGCGGAGGAGCTGGAGAGCCTCACCACGCGGCTTCAGTCCCTCGACCTGCCGGAGGCGGAGATGCGGGACCTCGCGGCGGGGGAGATCGGCCGCTGGCTCGCCACCAGGGCGCGGTTTCTGGAGACGGAGGAGCTGCCTCTGCTCTGGGAGCACTTCGCCCAACCGGAGACGCGGGCCTTCAACCGTCTCGACGCGCCCACGGGACAGATCGCCGGCCTGCTCCAGCGCGCCGATCTCCAGGCCGCTTTTCCCCTGCGCGTGGCGGGGGAGCCGGCGGGCGTGCTGGTCCTGGAGATCAGCCCCGCGGCCGGCGGCTACCAGGAGGGGGACATGGAGACGGTGCAGCTCGTGCTGCGCCAGCTCGCCGCCTCCCTGGAGGTCCGCCGGCTCCTGGAGGCGCGCCTCGCCGCCGAGCGCCGGCTGGCCGAGCGCGAGCGCCTGAGCCTGCTGGGACTGGTGGCCGCCTCCCTGGCCCACGAGCTGAAGAATCCCCTCTCCGGCATGAAGGCCCTGGCCCAGACCGTCCACGAGGAGCTGGAGAAGGCGGAGCCGGGGAGCGATCGGGCGCAGGACCTGGGGCTGATCGTGGAGCAGATCGACCGTCTCCACGGCGTGGCGCGGGAGATCCTGGACTTCGCCCGCGCGCCGGAACGCGCGTCGGAAGACGAGGGCGTCGATCTCGCGGCCCTGCTGCGCGGGAGCCTCTACGTCCTCGGACATCAGGCCCGGCGGCGGGGGATCGAGCTGGACGCCTCCGGCGTCGAGGAGGTCGGCCGCGTCGCCGGCACCACGGCCACCTGGCAGACGGTGCTGTTCAATCTCCTGCTCAACGCCACGCAGCACGCCCCGGCGGGCTCGACGGTCGGCGTGCGGCTGAGCCGCGACGGCGGCGGCATCGTCTTCGCCACCGAGAACGCCGGCCCCGGGATTCCGCCGGAGATCGCCGGGCGGCTCTTCCAGCCCTTCGTGAGCGACGGCGGCACCGGCCTGGGGCTCGCCCTGGTGGCGCAGCGGGTGCGGGAATTGGGAGGTACGATCGAGGTGAGCAACGAGCCCGGACGCATCGTGTTCCAGGTCTGTCTTCCCGAGGAGGCCGCGCATTGAGAAAGCCGCGCATCCTGGTCTGTGACGACGAGCCCGTGGCCCGGCGGGGGGCCGCGCGGGCGCTGGGCGACGCCTACGACTTCGTCGAGTGCTCCGACGGCCGGGAGTGCCTCCAGGCCCTGGGCCGCCCGCGCCACGGCGTCGATCTGATCCTCCTCGACCTGCGCATGCCGGGGATGGACGGCATGACCACCCTGGCGCACCTGACGGCCCTGCCCGCGCCGCCGCCCGTGGTGGTGGTGACCGCCGACTCGTCGCTGCGGACGGCCATCGAGGCAGTCAAGGCGGGGGCCGCGGACTACCTCTCCAAGCCCTACGACATCGACGAGTTGCGCTTCGTGGTCGCCAAGACCCTGGAGACCGCCCGCCTCCAGGCCGAAAACCGGCGGCTGACCGAGGAGGTGAAGCGCCTCGGCGGCGGCAAGCGGCTGCTGGGCGAGTCTCCGGCCATGCGCGCCGTCCTCGACGCCGTCGAGCGCGTGGGGCCGGCCTCGGCCGGCGTGCTGATCCGCGGCGAGTCCGGCACGGGCAAGGAGCTGGTGGCGCGGCGCATTCATGATCTCAGCGACCGCGCCCGGGGTCCTTTCGTGGCGGTCAACTGCGCCGCCATCCCCGACACCCTGGTGGAAAGCGAGCTCTTCGGCCACCGCCGGGGCGCCTTCACGGGGGCGGACCGCGACCGGCCCGGCAAGTTCCGGCAGGCGGACGGCGGCACCCTGTTCCTGGACGAGGTGGGGGACATGGCGCTCGCCGCCCAGGCCAAGCTGCTGCGCGTCCTCCAGGAGGGGATCGTCGAGCCGCTGGGCGGCGGCGACGCCGTATCCGTGGACGTGCGGGTGCTGGCCGCCACCCATCGCGACCTCAAGGCCCTCTGCGCCGAGGGGAGATTCCGCGAGGACCTGCTCTTCCGCCTGCGCGTGGTGGAGATCGAGCTGCCGCCGCTGCGCGAGCGGGGCGGGGACGTCCTGCTCCTGGCCCGTCACTTCCTGGCCGCTTCCGGGCCCGCTCTCTCCTTCGCGCCCGAGACCGAGCGGGCGTTGCTGGCCTGGTCCTGGCCGGGCAACGTCCGCGAGCTGGCCAACGCCGTCGAGAGGGCGACCATCTTCCGCCGGGGCGATGTGGTCCAGGTCGAGGACCTGCCCCAGGAGGTCCGGGGAGCGGCGCCGCGCGAGGGCGATTCCGGAGACGGCCTTACGTGGGATCCCGAGGACGACTTCCAGACGGCCAAGAAGAAGGTGATCGACCGATTCGAAAGGGCGATCCTCACCGAAGCCTTGCGGGAGCACGGCGGCAACATCTCGCAGGCCGCCCGCAAGCTGGGCCTGCACCGGCAGAACCTCCAGCAGAAGCTCCACGAGCTGGGGATCTCGGCGGAGAGCTTCCGGTAGACCCTTCCTGGCGACGAAACCTCCCGTTCGCCCGTATGCTCTCAGCGACATGAGCGACCAGATCCGCGATCCTGACCTCGACCGCCTGATCCGTCAGTTGAACGAACAGGGAGGGGCTCCCTCCGAGCCGGACGACGACACGTTCTCCCCTGTTTTCGAATCCTCTGGCTTCGAATCCCCCTCCGCGGCCGAGAGCCCCGTGGCTCTCCGCGCTCCGACCCAGATCGTGGTGAACGAAGGGGAGGGTCTCGACCGCCTGCTCGTCTCCATGGCGCAGCGGGGGGCGAGCGACCTGCTGCTGGTCGCGGGGCTGCCGCCGATCTTCCGGGTCAACGGCCGTCTGCACCGGCTGGAGGACGTGGGAGCCCTGGAGGGGGACGAGATCGGCAAGCTGTTCAATCCCCACCTGAGCGGCAAGGAGCGGCGGGACCTCGAAGAGCGGGGCTCGGCGGACTTCACGCTCCAGATCGCCCCGGGCCGCGGCGCCTCGGAGAGCTTCAGCCCCGCCTGGCGGTTCCGGGTCAACCTGCACCGCCAGCGCGGCGAGCCGGCGGCGGCCCTGCGGGCGCTGCCCACCGAGATCCCCACCCTGGCGAGCCTCAACCTGCCGCCGATCCTGGCCGAGCTGGTCAAGCCCAGCAAGGGCCTCATCCTCGTCTGCGGCCCCACGGGCTCGGGCAAGTCTTCGACTCTGGCGGCCCTGGTGGGGGAGATCAACCGCACCCGCACCAGCCACGTCATCACCATCGAAGATCCGCTCGAATACGAGCACCGCGCCATCCGCTCGGTCGTCGAGCACGTCGAGGTGGGGCGCGACGCCCGCTCCTTCCATGAGGCGCTGCGGGCCTCGCTGCGGCAGGACCCGGACGTCATCCTGGTGGGGGAGATGCGCGACCTGGAGACCGTGGCCACGGCCCTCACCGCCGCCGAGACCGGCCACCTCGTGATGTCCACCCTGCACACCAACGACGCCCAGCAGGCCGTGCACCGCATCGTGGACGTCTTCCCGCCGGCCCAGCAGGCGCAGATCCGGCACCAGCTCGCCCTGGCTCTGCATGCCATCGTCGTCCAGCAGCTCGTGCCGCGGGCGGACGGCCGCGGGCGCGTCCCCGCCATCGAGCTGCTGCTCGCCACCTATCCCGTGCGGCACCATATCCGTAGCGACGCCCTGCAGAAGCTCTACAACGAGATCACCCTCGGCAAGCGGCTCGGCATGATCACCATGGAGGAGTCTCTGGCCCAACTCGTGCAACAAAGGGTGATCGATCTTGATGAAGGCCGTGTCAGGGCGAGCCATCCGGACGCTTTCGAGGCCCTGGTGCGGGGCTGAAGCGTTTTCGGATATCGTAAGCGCCAAGAGCGGGAGGCGGAGCAATGCGACCGATTACGGCGAGCGACCTGATGAATCCCGGGGTCCTCACGGTGCGGGAGGACATGGACGTGCGGGACCTGGCGGCGTTCCTGATCGAAAACGAGATCAGCGGCGCGCCGGTGGAGGATTCCGAGGGGCGTCTGGTGGGCGTCGTCTCGGTGGTCGACATCGCCGCCGTCACCTCCGGCGAGGGCCGGCGCCTCGCCCGCGACGGCTCCGACTTCTTCGTCCGCGACTGGAGCGACGGCTTCGACGAGGAGGAAGTCGAGGAGCTGCCCGCGAGCCCCGAAGGTCTCCGGGTCGCCGACATCATGAACCCCAAGATCTACTCCGTCCGCGAAGACGCCACCGTCTCCGAGGTCGCCTCCCTCATGCTCAAGGGCCACATCCACCGCCTCATCGTCACCCGCGAGGACCGCGCGGTGGGGATCCTCACGACCTCCGATCTGCTGGGGTTGTTGATCGGGGAGGATTGAGCGGGGTTCAGGGCCGGTTGCCGGCTGGGGCGGGGTGCCCTGCGAGACCTCACCCTCGGTCCCTCTCCCATCTCCCTGCCGCCCGCCCCCGGGAGAGGGAGGGCCCTGCGATTGAGGTCTTCTTGAAATCGGCAAGATCGCTTCCTCATCGTTCCCCCTCTCCCGGTCGGGCGGGAGGGCGCTGGGAGAGGGGGCCAGGGGGTGAGGCTTCGCAAGGGCGGATCCTCCGAGCCGGCAACCGGCCCTGAACATGGCATCCCTCATGCATCCTCCCCACCCAGAGAAGTAGTGGGTGGAGATTTACCGAGGAGGATGAGGAAAGAAACATGGTCTCGCTGAAGCCGGAGCACCTCAAGCGCTACCGGGACATCGCCCGCCTCTTGATGCAGCACGGCCGGGCCGATGTCGTCAAAGCTGTGGACGTCGAGCTGCCGGACACCGAGGCGGGCGCGGAGCACGTGCCCGGCGATCCCGAGAAGCTGGCCAGCGATCTCGAGGCCCTCGGACCGACTTTCATCAAGCTCGGCCAGCTTCTCTCGACCCGCACCGACCTGCTGCCCGGGCCCTACCTGGACGCCCTCGCCCGGCTCCAGGACCGCGTCGAGCCGTTCTCCTTCAACGAGGTGGAGGAGATCGTCTCCACCGAGCTGGGGGTGCGCATCTCCAAGGCCTTCTCGGAGTTCGAGCCCACCCCCGTCGCCGCGGCCTCCCTGGGACAGGTCCACCACGCCCGGCTGCGCGACGGCCGGCCGGTGGCGGTCAAGGTCCAGCGCCCGGGCATCCGCCAGATCATCCTCGAAGACCTCGACGCCTTCGACCAGATCGCCACCCTCATCGACCGCCACACCGAGATCGGCCGGCGCTACGCCTTCCGCGACATGCTGGAGGAGTTCCGCAAGACCCTGCTGCGCGAGCTGGACTACCGGCGCGAGGCCATGAACCTGGTGACCTTCGCCAACAACCTGCGCGAGTACGACCGTCTGGTCGTGCCGCGCCCCGTGGACGACTACACCACCTCCCGCGTCCTCACCATGGACTACGTGCGGGGGACCAAGATCACCGATCTCTCGCCGCTCGCGCTCATCGACCTCGACGGCCGGGGTCTGACCGAGGACCTGTTCCGCGCCTATCTCGACCAGATCCTGGTGGACGGCTTCTTCCACGCCGACCCCCATCCGGGCAACCTCCTCATCACCGAGGACCGCCGGCTGGCGCTGCTCGACCTCGGCATGGTGGCGCGGATCGATCCCCGCATGCAGGAGCAGCTCCTCAAGCTCCTCCTCGCCATCACCGAGGGCAAGGGCTACGACGCCGCCCAGATCCTGCTCCAGATCGGCACCCGCATGAAGGAGGAGGTCGACGAGAACCGTTTCCGGCGCCAGGTGGCCGACCTGGTGGGGACGATCCAGGACGTCAGCGGCGAAAACATCGAGGTAGGGAAGGTCGTCATCGGCCTCTCCCGCATCTCGGCCGAGAACGGCGTCCGCCCCGCGCCCGAGCTGACCATGATGGGCCGCGCCCTGCTGCAGCTCGACGAGGCCGCCAACGCCCTGGAGCCGAGCGTCGATCCCAACGAGATCGTGCGGCGGCACAGCGACTCCATCCTGCGCCGCCACATGCTGAAACGCCTCTCGCCGGGGAACATGTTCACCTCGGTCCTGGAGATGCAGGAGCTCGTCCAGAACCTGCCGTCGCGGGTCAACGCCGTCCTCGAAAACCTGGCGGGGAACAACATCCAGCTCAAGGTCGACGCCTTCGACGAGACCCGGCTGATGGACAACCTCCAGAAGATCGCCAACCGCATCGCGCTCGGCCTCGTGCTGGCGGCGCTGATCGTGGGCGCGGCGCTGATGATGCAGGTGCGGACGCGCTTCACGATCCTCGGCTATCCGGGCCTCGCCATGCTGCTCTTCATGATGGCCGCGGCCTGCGCGTTCTTCCTGATCCTCAGCGTCTTCCTCAATGACGACTGGCGGGTCTGGCGGAAGAATCCGCCGCGGTGAGGGCTCGGGATAAAATCTCCCCATGAAAAGGGCCCTGAGGCTCCCGGTTTCCATTCTTCTTGTCCTGCTGGCCGTTTTCGTCTGGCGGGACGGCCATTCGCGTCCGAAACAGGAGCTGAGCCGGACCTCGCCGCCGGTCAACCTGACGCACATCTTCGACGGCGAGATCAACCGTCGGGGCAAGCCCGTGGGCTTCCATTCGCGGCCCGGGGGGAAGAATCCGCCGGCCGCCCGGGTGACGCGCGTCGTCGAAGGACCCAACCGTGCGGGCGTCTACGTCGCCGAGGTGGAGATCCGTTCGGGCTCGCGCTGGCTCTCCAAGCGGTCCACTTTCTATCCCGACCGCATGGACCGCGAGGCTGTCGTCCAGGCCATCCTCCAGGCGTACAGGAGCCGCACCACGGGCAATTCCGAGAAGTTCCGCGGCCCCTCCGGCCGCGGTTTCACCATCGAGGGCTGGCACCAGGACGGCCGCATCAACACGGCCTATCCGATCTACGCGGGGAACTGAGGGAGGGGACGATGGATCTCGAATTCTACAGGGATGCCGCGGGAGATCCCCGCGCCCATTGCAAGGGCCCCGGCGCGATGATGGCCGGCTTCCTCGAAAGCGACCTCCAGGGCAGCGTCGAGTCGGCCCAGGAAGTGCTGTGCGCGATCGACGGCGTCAAGTCCGGCAAGATCCCGGAATGGGAGCGCACCGGCAACGCCTACACGCTCGCGGTGACCCCCGAGGGAGCCATCCTCTGGAACGAGATGGACGTGGAGATCGAGCCCTACAAGATATCGCTCGCCGATCTCCGCCAGGCCGTGGCGGACTGGGTTTCCTTCGTCGAAGACGACCGGGGGTACTGGTACTGAGCGGGGCGGGACGCGTTCAGCTCGGCTGGCTCAACGGGAAATCGAAGCTGGGGAGCCCGCCCGGGCCGATCATGAGCTGCAGCAGCACGTCCTCGAGCTCGCGCAGGCTGGGGGTCTCCATCAGCACCTGGCGTTCGGCGGGGGAGAGCGGGATGGCGTGGGCGATGGCGGTGACGATCTCCGTGCCCGCCATCTCCTCCATGATCGAGAGGTCGAGGTCCGACTGGTTGGCCTCGATCCGCTTGCGGACCAGGTCGCGGAGGACCGGGAACTCCAACTCCGCGTCCACCTGGTCGGGATCCTCCAGGAACTCCTCGTAATCCACCACCACCCGGCGGTACCCGCGGTCGCACGGCGCCTCGCCCACGATGCGGAAGCGGATCACGCCGCCCACCAGGGCCAGGTACTCCTCCTCGTCCGTCTCGTGGCACTCGCCGATGTAGCCCAGGCAGCCGACCGAGTAGATGTCGTCCCTCCCGGGAGGACCATCGTCCAGGGGCTGGACGATCGCTACGTAGCCGCCGGTGTCCACGGCGTCCTCGACCAGGTTGCGCTCGCCTTCGTCGCCGGATATGAACGGCACGACCGTGCCGGGAAGCAGCAACGGCTGCTCCAGACGGAACAGGGGAAGGATGACCGGCAGAGGATCGGGTCTCACGGGCATCTCTATCATCCCAGACTCCCGTTGCCTCCGCAATGGCGGACTCAGTTTACCTGGGGATGCTGGGAGTCCGGAGTGGTGGTGAGGAAGTTGAGGGAGAGCAGCTTCATGAGCATCTCCAGCATCTCGCGGAACCCGTGCGCCTCCAGGATCGCCTGCCGCTCGGCGGTGGCCAGGGGAGCGGTCTGGGCGAGGAAGCGCACGACCTGCCGGGCGTTCAGGACCTCGAGGACGCCGGCGGTGCCGAAGTTCCGGCGGCCGAAATCCACCAGCATGTCCTTCATGGCTTCGAGGTTCCAGCCCGAGAGGTCCTCCTCGGCCACGTTGAGGTCGTGGGCGAACTCGTCGTAGGAGACCCGCGCCCGGGGGAAGGGCTCCATGGGCAACTCTTCCAGGATCCGGAACCGGATCACGCCTTCCAGCGTCACGTGGACGCCCTCGTCTTCCCGGGCCACATGCCGGAGACGGGCGAGGCATCCCACCGGGTGGAACCGCGTCGGCCCGGCCTCCTCGCGGGGCAGGATCACTCCCGCGTAGCCGGTCGCGTCCACGGCGTCCTCGATCAGCGCGGCGAACGGCGGTTCCCTGAAGATGAGGGGCAAGGCCCCTTCCGGCAGCAGCAGGAAGTCGGAGGGCAGGAGATGGATGACAGCGGGGAAGTCGCCGATATGCGGACCGGGGTTCATGGATCTCGATGATTTCAGGTCCGGGCGCCGGTGACAAGAGGGGAGGGCCGTCGCGGCGATGCTAGAATGCGCTCCTCGCCCCCGGATTTCCGGCGCCGCCGCCGAGAGGGCCGCCGCCGCGCTCCCGAGCGCCGGTCCGTAATCTCCGAGGGCAACCGCCGCCCCCGAAAGGGCCGGGACGATTTCCGAGAGGGCCCCCACCGCCCTCCGAAATTTCGCCGCCGCCCCCGGAAAGGCCGCCGCCGCCCCGCGAAGGGCGGACGTTGCCCTCCGCGGGGCCTCGCCGCCCAGGCGAGGGCGGCGCCAGCTCCCGAGGGGGCGCTGCCAGCCCCCGAAGATTTCGCAGCCGCCCCAGCGGGGGCACGCCGGCCCACCGGAGGGCGGTGGCGGTCCTTCGCGGGGCTCAACTCAGCGAGGCCACTTCCCAATGCGCCTGAGCGACTCCAGAGCCTTGGGAGTCCCACCACTCAATTCCCCTCGCAACAGCCTCTGCTTCCGGGCCTCGATGTAGAGATTCCGGACCCACTCCCGGTCTCCGTACTCTCGCATTGTCCGGACCCGCAGTTCCTTCCATGCCTCCGGATTACGGTTGATCAGGACTCTACCGTGCTCCATGACCCGCATGCGGAGCACGTCATCGATCTGATCCAGGAAGACAACATGAACCCATCCTTCCGGCACCAGATCCGCGAGGGCCACCGCAACACCACACAGAAGGTAACGTCGCGTTCTCGGGTCCTGGCTCTCCGGAAGGATCGCCACGTCGAGGTCGCTGTCCGGGCGGTGGTCGCCCCGCGCCCGGGAACCGAAAAAGACAAAGACAGAGATTCCCCGCAGGCCTTTTACGGCCTGGAGGATGGACTCGTCGAGAGACGACATGGTGCGGATGGTAGCACCTCCGGGGCGGCCCTGAGACCTGCTAGGATTGGTCCATGACGGAGATTAGGGTTGAAATCGTGCTCCCGCGCGACCTGTTGGAGACCCTGGATATTCAGGGATCGGAATTAGGAAGGGTAGTGAAGGAGTGGGTGGTCTTAGCTCTTTTCCTGGAAGGCCGGATCTCGTCCGGCAAGGCTGCGGAGGTGCTTGGGATTCCCAAACCTCAGTTCCTCGACCTGCTGAGTCAGCGGAATCTGCCGTATATCCATGCTGACTCAACGGATTTGGAGCGGGAGATGCTCGCTACCGAGGACGCGGCTCCTGAGCGGCAGGACGACGTGTCCAGCGAAACATGTCCGGTGCGGATTGTCAAAAAAGGGAGGCTCTGGGTGGCAGAACCCTTGGAGCCTGGAGAGCCCGTAACCGCTGAGATGGTTCGTGAAGTCCAGGACTGGATCAGAGATCGAGGAATGGAAGCGATAGGAGAGGTGAGGCCCGAAGGGCTGGCGGCATGTAGCCTGGGGCGCGAGCCCCAGGAAAACAGGACCAACCAGAAATCAAAAGCCCCGGAGGGGTGACGGCAGACCGTCGGTGCAAGGACTGCCGCCGCTCCTTCGGAGCTCATTAAAAAACTCGGGCCTGTCTTCCTGGGGCTCGCGCCCCAGGCTACATGCCTGCGCCTCTTCGAGGCGGCCCCAACTCCTGCCTTCGCGTATAAACTGGAGCCTGAACCCTTGGAGGACGCGAGAGGATGGGAGAAGGCCTCGACTTCTTCATCAGCTACACCCAGGCCGACCTGCAACGGGCGGAATGGATTGCCTCCGTGTTGAAGGAAGCGGGATACAAGGTCCACTTCCAGGCGTGGGACATGCCGGCGGGGAGCAACTTCGCCCTGGAAATGCAGCGGGCCTCCACGGAGGCTGAACGGACGGTTGCGGTGCTCTCCCCGGACTATCTGAATTCCGAGTATGCAATGGCGGAGTGGGCCGCCGCCTTCGCCCAAGACCCCAGCGGCAAGAAGAGAAGACTCCTACAAGTGCGGGTGCGAGAAGTGACTCTAAGCGGCCCCATGGCCTCGATCGTCTATGTCGATCTCGTGGATCTGGACGAAGTCGCCGCCCGTGATCGTCTTCTCAAAGAAGCGGCGAGGGGCCGGGCACCAAAACTGGAGAGCCTGCCCCTGGACGAAATTCCCGCCCCAGGTCCGCTCCCCGATGGCTCGTGTATGCCGCTGTCCGTCAACCCTCTCTTCGTCGGTCGGGACGAAGACCTCCGAATTCTGGCCCGGCAGTTGAAGGCGGGAGAGACCTCCGCGATCGGTCAGGTGGAGATCGCCGCCGCTACAGGAATGGGTGGGATTGGAAAGACTCAGTTGGCCTCCGAATTCGTCCATCGCTATGGAGGATACTTCACAGGAGGCGTTTTCTGGCTGAGTTTCTCTGATCCCGCTGGCGTCGCCGCGGAGATCGCCGCCAGTGGGCGCGGTCTGAATCTGGACCCGAGCTTCGGCGATCTTCCCCTGGATCAGCAGGTCCGGCTGGTGGAGGACGCCTGGAAGAGACCCATACCCCGTCTCCTCGTCTTCGACAACTGCGAAGAGCCTGAACTCCTGGCGCGCTGGCGCCCAAATCATGGAGGAGCCCGAGTACTGGTGACCAGCCGGCGGTCCCATTGGGACCATTCGCTGGGTGTCAAGACCCTGGCGCTGGGAACCCTGAAGCGGGCAGACAGCATTAGATTGCTTCATAGCTTCCGTTCGGATCTCGCGGCTGACGAGACCCTGTTCAACGAGATCGCGGACGAATTGGGTGATCTCCCGCTGGCCCTCCACCTCGCTGGGAGCTTTCTGGCTAGGTATCAAGATTCTTCTCTTGGAAAGCCGGCGGCGTACCTGGAGCAACTGCGGAAAGGGGATCTTCTCAATCACCCCTCTCTACAAGGAAGGGGCGCCGACTTTCTCCCCACCGAACACGATCGCCACGTCGCGAAGACCTTTGCCCTCAGTTACGAGAAGCTTTCTCCCGAGGATCCCGTCGATGCGCTGGCCCAGGCTCTTCTTGCCCGGGCCGCGCACTTTGCTCCAGGCGAGCCGATCCCTCGCGGGCTCCTGATGGCAACTGTCGGAGTACCCGTCGCGGACGGCAGTCTGGAGGCTGAAGACGCTGTTGCTCGACTCATTGCCTTGGGGCTGCTGGAAAGAGGTGAAGAAGGTTCTCTGCTGATGCATCGGCTGGTCGCTTTCTTCTCTCAAGGATTCACGAAAAGCAACGCCGCACGAGTGGCGGTTGAGGACACCCTGATCGAGGAAGCGACCCGATTGAACAAGGAAGGCTATCCGGCCCCCCTTCTCTCCTGGCAGGCACACCTCAGATCAGTGACGGATGCCGCCAAGATCAGAGAGGATGAACGGGCAGCGCGGCTCTGTAATGAGCTCGGGTTTCACCTTTTGCTGATTGGTAATTATTCCGGAGCGCGTGAATTCGCGGAAAGAGCCCTCTTGATCCGTGAGAAGGTATGGGGTCCTGAGCATACAGACACGGTGAGGAGCTTGAACCGGCTGGGTGTGGTGTTGTACAACCAGGGAGATTCTGCCAAAGCGCGCGAGCACTTCGAGCGGGTACTGGATCTCCGGAGAAAGGTTCTGGGACCTGATCATCCGGACACGGCCGCGAGCCTGAATAATCTGGGTGCGGTTCTGGAGAGCCAGGATGACCCCTCCGGAGCGCGCTCGTACTACGAACAAGCGCTGGAAATCCATGAGAGGATCTTAGGGCCCGAGCATCGAGATACGGCTTGGAGCTTGGATAATCTCGGGGCTGTTCTTGAGCGCCAGGGTGATCTCTCTCTGGCGCGTAAGTACTTCGAGAGAGCGCTGGCGCTTCGTAGGAGGGTGCTAGGCGTTGATCACCCGGATACCGCGCAAAGCCTGAACGGCCTGGGGGGCGTTCTGGAAAGGCAAGGCAACTTTGCTGAAGCGTGCGAGTGCTATGAGAAGGCACTGAGAGCTCGCGAGAAAGTTTTGGGTCCCGGACACCCGGATACTGCGCGAAGCCTGAACAGTCTCGGTGGTCTTCTCTACAATCAAGGGAACTACTCCGCGGCGCGTGACTACTACGAGCATGCACTAACGATATTTGAGCAGCGGCTTGGCCCCGAGCATCCGCATACGAAATCCGTACGAAGTAGTTTAGCCCTATTGGTTGACGAATGACCCTTGCCCCGGAGAAGGTCGCCAGCGTTGAACCCTGTTCAATCTGGCTTGTTTTGGATGGGGCATGCCCTCCGAAGAGACGCCACGCCGTCGGTGGCCTCGGCAGGTGTTGCTACATCGTCTGTGGCGTCTCTACGACGGATTGCACTGTCTGGGCCGTCCCGCCAGGGACAAGGGAACGTAGCCCCGGGTTTCAACCCGGGGCAGTAATCACACCCCTACCCCCACCTCCGCCTCCTTCGCCACCGGATTCTCGATCTCCACCGCCAACTGTCCGCCCTGCACGTCCACCCGCACGACGGAGCCGTCGGTGACCTCGCCGGCGATCAGGGCGCGGGCGATCCTCGACTCGAGCTCGTGCTGGAGGTAGCGCTTCAGCGGACGGGCGCCGTAGACCGGATCGTATCCCTGTCGGGCGACGTACTCGCGGGCGGCTTCCGTCAGCTCCAGACGCACGCCGCGATCGCTCAGACGGCGGCGCAGGTCCTCGACCTGTAGGTCGACGATCATCTTGATCTCCTCCAGGCGCAACGGCCGGAAGAGCACGATGTCGTCCACCCGGTTCAGGAACTCGGGCCGGAAATGTGACCGCAAGTCCCGCATCACGGCGTCGCGCGCCGATTCGGTGAGCTCGCCGTCCGGCTTCACGCCCTCCAGCAGATGGTGCGAGCCGATGTTCGAGGTCATGATGATCACGGTGTTCTTGAAGTCCACCGTGTGACCCTGCGCGTCGGTCACCCGCCCGTCGTCGAGAATCTGGAGGAGCACGTTGAAGACGTCATGGTGCGCCTTTTCGATCTCGTCGAACAGGATCACGGAGTAGGGCTTACGGCGCACCGCCTCGGTGAGCTGGCCGCCCTCTTCGTAACCGACGTAGCCCGGAGGCGCGCCGATCAGCCGCGAGACGTTGTGACGCTCCATGTACTCGCTCATGTCGATGCGGATGATGTTGTCCTCCGAATCGAAGAGCGTCTGCGCCAGCGTCTTCGCCAGCTCGGTCTTGCCCACGCCCGTGGGGCCCAGGAAGATGAAGGAGCCGATGGGCCGCCGCGGGTCCTTGATGCCGGCCCGGGCGCGGATGACCGCGTCCGCCACCAGCTTCACGGCCTCGTCCTGGCCCACCACCCGCGCGTGGAGGAGGTCCTCCATGCGCAGCAGCTTCTCGCGCTCGCCTTCGACGAGACGGGTCACCGGGATGCCGGTCCAGCGCGAGACGATCTCCGCCACCTCTTCCTCGGTCACCTCCTCGCGCAGGAGCTGGCCGCCGGAGGTCTGCTTGGCGGCGAGCTGCGCCTCCTTCTCCTTGAGCTGGGCCTCCAGTTGCGGCAGCCTGCCGTAGCGCAGCTCGGCGCTCTTGTTGAGGTCGTACTGCCGCTCGGCGGCCTCGATCTCCTGGCGCACCTGCTCGATCTGCTCGCGCAGCTTGCGGATCTCCTCGATCGCGCTCTTCTCGGCCTCCCACTGCGCCCGCATGGCGTCCGCCTGGGTCTTGAGGTCCGCCAGCTCGCGCCGGAGGTCTTCCAGGCGGTCCTGGCTGGCCTTGTCCTTCTCCTTCTTGAGCGCCGCCTCTTCGATCTCGAGCTGCATGACGCGGCGCGTGACCTCGTCCAGCTCCTGGGGCATGGAATCGATCTCCGTGCGCAGCATGGCCGAGGCCTCGTCGATCAGGTCGATGGCCTTATCCGGTAGGAAGCGGTCGGTGATGTAACGGTTCGAGAGCACGGCCGCCGCCACCAAGGCGTTGTCCTGGATGCGCACGCCGTGGTGCACCTCGAAGCGCTCGCGCAGGCCGCGGAGGATGGAGATGGTGTCCTCCACGGTCGGCGGCTCGACCATCACCGGCTGGAAGCGCCGCTCCAGGGCCGCGTCCTTCTCGATGTGCTTGCGGTACTCGTCGAGCGTGGTGGCGCCGATGCAGTGCAGCTCGCCCCGGGCCAGCATGGGCTTGAGCAGGTTGCCCGCGTCGGTCGAGCCCTCAGTCTTGCCGGCGCCGACGATGGTGTGCAGCTCGTCGATGAAGAGCAGGATGCGCCCCTCGCTCTGCTTGACCTCGTTGAGCACGGCTTTGAGCCGCTCCTCGAACTCGCCGCGGTACTTGGCGCCGGCCAGCAAGGCGCCCATGTCGAGCGAGAAGATGGCGCGGTCCTTCAGCCACTCGGGGACGTCGCCGCGGACGATCCGCTGCGCAAGGCCCTCGACGATGGCCGTCTTGCCCACGCCCGGCTCGCCGATGAGCACGGGGTTGTTCTTGGTCTTCCGCGACAGGATGCGGATCACCCGCCGGATCTCGGCGTCGCGGCCGATCACCGGGTCGAGCTTGTTGCGCCGCGCCTGGGAGACCAGATCGACGCCGTACTTTTCCAAAGCCTCGTAGGCCACTTCGGGCATGGCGCTGGTCACCCTCTGGTTGCCCCGCACGGCCGTGAGGGCGGCGAGGAAAGCGTTGCGGTTGAGGTTGAACGTGGCCAGCGTGCGGCCGAGCGGCGAAGAGGAGCCTTCGTCGATCATGGCCAGCAGCAGGTGCTCCACGGAGACGTATTCGTCCTTGAGCCGTTTGGCCTCATCCTCGGCGCGCAGCAGGATCTGCTGCAGGCGTTGGGTGAGGTAGATCTTGCCGGCCTCGGCGCCGGGACCCGAGACCTTGGGCCGGCGCGAAAGCTCGCGCTCGACCTCGGCCTTCAGGGCGTCCGCCGGGATGTCCATGCGGGAGAGCAGGCGAGGGACGAGCCCCTCCGGCTGCTCGAGGAGCGCGAGCAGAAGGTGCTCTCCGTCCACCTCCTGGTGGCCGTAGCGAAGCGCTTTCGTCTGGGCGCTCTGGAGCGCCTCTTGCGATTTCTGAGTCAGTTTGTTGATGTCCATGGTCTTTCCCTCTCCTTCCTTAAAACCTTCAAACCCCTGCCGTCTCTCGGGCTCGGAAAGCCGAGGCCTCGGCGAGCTGCTCATAGAGCTCCCGCTCGCGGTCGGTCAGGTTGTCCGGCACCACGATCCGGATCTCCGCCAGGAGATCGCCCTTGCCGCCGCCGGACTGCGAGAGCCCGCGGCCGCGCAGCCGGATCTTCCGTCCCGAGGACGATCCGGCCGGAATCCTCACCCGCACGGAGCCCGTGGGGGTTTCCACCTCCGCCTCGCCGCCGAGTGCGGCCACCGCGGGGGAGACCGGCACGTGGGTGTGGAGGTCGGAGCCCTCGACCCGGTAGCGCGCGTCGGGCGCGATCTCGATCTTCAGCAGGAGATCGCCCGCGCCGCCGAATCCGGCGTTGCCCTGGCCCGCGAGGCGGATCTTCTGGCCCGCCCGCACGCCCTCCGGAATCTTCACCGTGAAGGTCTTGCGCTGGCCGGTGTTGGGGT
Organism: Thermoanaerobaculia bacterium; assembly: GCA_036376245.1. Classification (GTDB taxonomy): domain Bacteria; phylum Acidobacteriota; class Thermoanaerobaculia; order Multivoradales; family UBA5704; genus DATARR01. The sequence continues at coordinate 21,489 of DASVAS010000006.1, forward strand.
CCGCGATGGCGATCTCCCGCGTACCGCCCCGGACGGCTTCTTCCACCGAGATCGTGAGCGTCGCCTCGGTGTCGCCGCCGCCCCGGGGGACGCCGGCGCCGGCGCCGAATCCGGGGTCGAATCCCACCCCCGCACCGCCGCGCCTCCGGCCACCGGGACCGCCGGCGCCGAAGAGCATCTCGAAGAAGTCGCTGAATCCTGCGGCGCCGCCGCCCCCGCCCCCGAAATTCCGGAAGTCAAAACCGCCGTCGCCGAAGTTGATGTTCTCCCAGCCCGGCGGCGACCCGCCCGCGCGGTTCCAGTTCGAGCCGAACTGGTCGTACTTCTTCCGCTTGTCGGGGTCCTTGAGAACCTCGTAGGCCTCGCCGATCTCCTTGAACTTGACCTCGGCCTCCGGGGCCTTGTTGACGTCCGGGTGGAACTTCCGGGCGAGCTTCCGGTACGCCTTCTGGATCTCCTCCTGGCTCGCGTCCTTCTTGACCCCCAGGGTCGCGTAATAGTCCTTGTAGTCCAAGAAAATCGTCTCCTCTTCGAACGCCGCCCCCGTGAATTTGAGTCTATCACTCGCGGGTTGAGTGATCGACACTCAAATTGTAGAACTATATGGGAAATTTTTCCATTCCCCTGTATCTGTCAGAACCGGAAGGGAAGCCCGGGCGGAGGATCGGCGGCGAGAGTGAGGACGCAATCCCCCTCCCGCCGCCACCAGCCGCGGAAGGAGCGGCCGGCGGCGGGGTAGCGGACCTCCAGGGGGAGCCAGCCTTCCACGGGGTCCCCGGAGGGGAGACGGACCTCGACAGCGCGGGTGTCCATCCGCAATCCCTCTCGCAGCGCCTTCAAAGCGCTCTCCTTGGCGCTCCAGATCAGGTTGGCGCCGAGGGAAGGGTCCGGGGCGGACGCCGTCCAGGTCCTTTCGGCGTCCGTGAAGTAGTCGCGGACGAACGCCTCGCTGCGGGGCTCGACGCGCTCCAGGTCGCAGCCCAGGGCCACGCCGGGCGGGGCCACGGCGCAGGCGGCGAGGGCGCCGCGGTGAGTCAAGGAGAGGACGACCGGTGCGGGCTTGCCGCCCACGAACGCCTCGGGGGCGCCGTCCGGGGCGGCGCGGATCTCCAGGGATTCTAGGGCGGGGGAGCCGAGGAAGGCGGAGACAGCCCGCTTGGCGGCCCACCGGCCGAGACGCCAGGAGGCGCGGCGGGGCGGGAAACGGAGCGTGGCGAGGTGGAGGCGCTCGGCGGGAGTGAGCCAGGAGTCGTCCTGGGGGAGGGCGTCTTCGTGGACGAGCAGCCAACCAGCTCCCGGATCCATCCGCATGGCCTCAGCCGTCCCGCCAGGGACAAGAGAACGTAGCCCCGGGTTTCAACCCGGGGCGGCGGGGGCGGCTATCGTGGACCGGGTCTCCGGGACCGGATCTCCGGAGGCGGTTATCGTGGACCGGCAGGGCGGCGCACCGTCCCCGCCCCAGGTTGAAACCTGGGGCTACACACGGATGTGCCTGAAGGCACGGTACGGATCTCACCGCGTCTCCCCGTTCATCTCCTTCGCCATCCCGCGCTCCACCGCGTCGATCAGATACGGCCGCAACTCCGCCGGGGGAATGATCCGGTGGACCGAGCCCACCCTTTGGGCGCGCTGGACGCTGTGGATGCGGTCGAACTCCTCGGCCACCTCGCCCAGCTTCTCGGAGCGGACGGCTTCCAGCGTCTCTTCGAGCTGTACGCGCAGGTGGGCCTTCTCCAGCTCCATGACGCGCGGGTCCTTGCGGGTCCGCTTGTCCACCTCGCGGGCGAAGACCACGGCCGCGGCCGGCGCGCCGCCGATCACCGAGGCGTAGGCGCCCTCCAGGGCCGCCACCTCCATGTTGTCGTGGAGGGCGTTGGAGAAGACCACGAAGGCGCCGCCGTGATAGCGGGAGACCACGCAGAAGACGATCGGTCCCTTGAAGTTCACCACCGCGCGGCCGATCTCGGCGCCGTATTCGAGCTGCCAGTTGCGCATGGATTCCGGCGAGCCGTCGAACCCCGAGAGGTTGGCCAGCACCACCAGGGGCCGGCTGCCGCTGGCGGCGTTGATGGCGCGGGCGATCTTCTTGGACGACAACGGGAAGAGCGTGCCGCCCGTCCACTGGTCGGGACCGTAGACGGGGACCCAGCCGAGGCGGGGCAGGGGCTTGGACTCGAAACCCAGCAGGCAGACCGGCTGGCCGCCCAGGCAGGCGTCCCAGACCACGCCGATCTCGGCGTCCCGCATGCCGTACCAGCGCTCCAGCGGCTCGTGGTCCTGGTCGATCACCGCGGCCATCACCTTGCGGATCTCGAACGGCTTCTTGCGGCCGGGATTGTGCTCCGGCGAGAGGACCTCGCCCACGGTCGCGAACTCGCCGCCGTGCGGATAGTCGCGGACGTCGCGGCCGCGCGGGTCGCGGCTGGGCGCGCGGCGGGGGAAGCGCTCGCCCGGAGCCACGTAGGCATACTCGTAGTGGCGCAGGAGGATGCGGCAGGCCTCGCCCAGGTCCCGGGCGAAGTACTGCGCCTGGCCGTTGGGGCCCATGATCCGCTCGTAGCCGCCGATGCCCTGGTTGTCCTCGGCCGAGACGCCGCCGGAGTAGTCCAGGGCCTGCTTGCCGGTGAGCACCATGGCGCCCTCGGGGGTCATGACGAGGATGCCCCGGGTGTGCATCAGCATGGTGGCCTCGGCGTTCCAGTAGGGCTGGGCGCCGACGTTGATGCCGGTGACCACGATGTTGATCTCGCCGCCGGCTTGAGTGAATTCAATGATGCGGCGGAGCACGCGGCCGATCCAGTCCATGTTCTCGGTGCCGCTGTCCATGGAGATCTTGGCGCCGGCGGAGAGGGCGAACCACTCCAGGGGCACGCCCATGCGCTCCGCGAGATCGAGCGCGGCGAGGATGCGCCGGCACTCGGGCTCGGCCAGGGCGCCCATGCCGCGGCTGGGATCGCCGAGGAGGATCACGCGGGCGATCCCCTCGGGATAGCGGTCCGTGAAGTTGCGGACCACGCCGGCCACGACGTTGGCGGTGTTGCTGCCGTAGGGGCGCTCGACCGGGACCAGAAGGCCGCCGGTCTCGTCCAGGTCGTGCTCGACGAATTCGCCGGGCGGCAGGTCGGACTGGGCGTCCCGCGCGGGGGGCGCGATCATCTTCACCAGCTCATAGGGGTGGACGACGCCGCGGCGGCGCAGGTCCACGACCTTCTGGGCGTACTCGCGGACGGGCTTGATGGGCGTCTCCGTGGGCCGGCGGAAGCGGAGGACCGCGCCGCCGCCCTCGCCGGGGTTGGAGATCTCCAGCACCCAGTCGCGCAGCTCGCCGGTCGCGGGGTCGGGGATGCGGCCGCGCACGGCGACCTTCTCCAGGCCGAGCCCTTCGGTGAGCGGGGCCAGGCGGTGGACGAGACCGTTGAGCTCGTCCGGCCGCAGGTCCACGGGCGGCCAGACGTAGAGCAGGACGCGGTTCCATTGCAGGCGCTCGGAGCGGCGGGACTGCACGTGCCGGATGGCGTCCAGGGCCTCCATGAACATGCGCTCGAGCTGGGGGATCTCGACGGCCAGGCCGGAGCTGTCGCGCACGGGAGTGAGGTCGCGCACCTCGGCGATGGCGAAGAGCCGCTCGTCCGCCGGGTTCTCATGGGCGACGCCACGGAAGCAGAAGACTTCGTCCGGAGAGGGGAGGCGTTCCAGGCGGAAGCTCAGCAGCCGCCAGAGCTGGAGCCGCCGCGCCATCATGGGGTGGATGCCACGGTAGACGCTCTCCTCGCGGAAGGCGCCGCCGTCCTCGGCGGAGCGGCGGAAGATGTAATTGCGGACGGTGTCCGGACCGGAGACGGTCACGGCCACGCGGCGGAGATCGGCGGGGCAGCCGGCGGCTTCCAGGAGAGCGGCGATCTCCGCCACGGCCTCGTCGTCCGGCTTCGGCGCGGGGCTCCAGAAGTAGAGGTCGGCCACCACCTCCGTGCCGGGGGCGGGTTGGGCGGCCAGGCGGCGGAGGGTGCCGAAGGTCTCGGCCATGCGGCCGATGCCGGCGTGGGTGGCGAAGAGGTGGACGTGGGAGCCCTGCCAGTCGTACTCGGCCACGGCCCAGACCTCGCCGTCCTCGCGGGCGAAGGAGACGCCGCCCAGCTCGCGGATGCGGTAGTAGCGCCGCACCATGACCTCCAGCATGGCTTCGCGCAGGGCGGGGCCGGCGCTCTCGAAGCGCTGCGAGAGGATGCGGTGGAGGGGCTGCGTGCAGTCCACCAGGGCGCGGATCCGCTCGGCCCTTTCCCCGGGATCGGGAGTGTCGGCGAGGCGGGCCAGGTCGGCCTCGGCGGCCTCGTAGGCGCGCCGGCGCGTCTCCAGGAGGACGGTGCGTTCGAAGACCCGGTAGCGCAGCTCGCGGGCGAGGTCGTGGACGGCGGGCTCGCGGCCCTGCGTCTCGGCGATCAGCCGGTCGAGCAGCTCGCGGAAGCCGGGGCCGGCGAGCCCTTCGCCGCCGCGGTCCACCCAGCGTTCGAGAACGCCGAGCACGGACGCCACCTGCTGGGCCAGCCGTCGATGCGAGATGGCGATACGGAAGAGGCTCTCTTCCAGCTCCGGCGAGCGGTCGAGGCCCTGGACTCCGTAATGGGAGAGGGCGCGGCGCAGCTTGTCGAGGAAGTGGGCCGGCAGGCCCCGGCCGCGGAGATCCCGCAGGTAGGTGAAGAGGTACTCCTCCGCGCTGTGGCGGCCGTTGCCGTCGACCTCGGCGCCCGGCTGCCGGCGGAAGAGGGAGAGGACGTCCACAAAGGTGCGGAGGATGTCCTGTTCGAGGGCGGGATCGGCGCTCCGCGCTTCGGCCGCCAGCCGTTGCGCGGCCTTGGGGTCCACGTCATAGCCCAGCATCAGGCGGTGGACCTCCTCCAGGCCGCCGCGTCCCGGGGGCTCGGCCTCGGCGAGGGCGTCGAAGAGCACCCGGTCCTCACCCGTGGGCTCGAAGGCGGCGGGGCGGTCCACCGGCTCCAGGACCAGCAGCGGCCCGCCGGTCCCCACCTGCGAGTTGGGGTGCACCAGCACCTTGCGCACCCGGCCGGGGGCCTGGGCGCGGAGGGTGGTCTCCATCTTCATGGCTTCGAGGATGGCGAGGGGATCTCCCGCCGCCACCTCGTCCCCCTCCTGGACGGCGAGGGAGACCACCACGGCGGGACCCGGCGAGCGCACGAGGCCGCCGTCGTCCCGTTCGACGTGATGGAGGACGCCGTCCACTTCCACCAGCAGACGGCTGCCCTGCTCGGCCAGGGAGACGCGCCAGCTCCGGTCGCCGCAGGCGAGGGCGCGGCCGGCGGACCCCGGGGCGCCCGCACGCACGTAGAGATCGCGGCCGTCGATCTCGACGCGGAAGAGGTCGCTCCCCAGGCGGGCGACGTGGAAGAGATAGGTGTGGCCCTGATGGCGCAGCTCGACGTTGCGGCGGATCTCTTGCGGCACCTCCGGCCGGCCGCGGGCGGCGGATTCGTGGAAGCGCGCCCTGGCCAGTCCAGCCTCGGCCTCGTAGCCCGCCACGGCCGCGGCCAGCAGGGCGGCTTCGGCGCCGTGGTCGACGTCGTCCCGCCCTTCCAGCTCAGGATGGGAAGGATCGAGGACGAGGTTCATGACCGCACCTCCATGGCGGCGCGGAGCGGAGCGATCCGGTCGGCGGGTGGTCCCCCGGGCAGCTCGACGGTGTGGTAGCCCGAGAGGCTCAGGTAGAGGTTGCCCTCGTCGTCCACCACGTAGGCGTCCACATCCCCCTCGCCGCCGCCGGGCCGGGCCACCGCGTACAGGCTCTCGCCGCTGGGATGGCGGACGGTGGTCACGCTGTCCACGCGGAGCGGCAGGGCCATGCGGCCGCGGGTCCCCAGCTCCTCGATGCCGGCGGTCTGGAAGCACAGCTCGATCAGCCGCGGCTCCATCAGCGTCGGCATCCGCTCGGGCCGGTGGTTGGGCGGCAGCTCGCCGGTCAGCCGGCCGGCCACGCCGTCGCCGTCGCGCCAGGCGCTCTCCATCACCCGGTAGGCCGGGCCGTGGAAGTAGACGCGGTAGATGTCCTCCGCGCCCACGCCGTCCGCCTTGGCGGGAACGTGGAACGCCGCCGCCATCTCCGGCAGCTCCTGGGCGAGCCGCACCCGGGCCTTGAAGTGGACGGTCACCTGCGGCTCGGCCTGATTGGGGAGCCGGCGCTCGCCCGTCAGCCGGGCGTCGGCCACGATCGCGTCGCCCTCCCGGCGGAAGAGGACGTTGACGGTGAGCGTCCGCGGCTCGTCGCGATAGAACTTGAAGGGTGCCAGGAACTCGACGTCTTCGACGGCGGCCACCCGCAGGCCGGGGAAGAGCAGGGTGGCGGCCTCGGCGAAGGCCTCGATGCCCATCACGCCGGGGAGCACCGGCGTGCCGTCGATCCGGTGGTCGTCGAGGAACGGCTGCTCTTTGGGATCGAGAGTCGTCTCGATCGTCAGGCCGCCGTAGATCCCCATGCTTGCCACCTTGCCGGTCATCACGCCCGTGGGCACGAGCCCGGCCGCGGTGTCGAAGCCGCCAGTCTCGTCGAATTCCTGAAGCATGACGCCCAGCCGGCCGGCCACCACCACCTCGCCCGCACCGCCCCGGGTGAGCTCCTGGCGGACGAACGGGATGCCGGTCTCGGGCGGCAGCATGTCGATGCCGGCGGCTTCCATGACCTTGGGGATGGAGCCCCGGGTGGCCATGCCGATGCCGCCCCAGGCGGTCCAGTCCACGGCGAGGCCGAGCGTACCGGGCCGGGTGCGCCGGAGCGCGGAGATCTGCTTGCAGAGGAGGTCGTTGGCGGCGCTGTAGTCGGTCTGGCCGCCGTTGCCGAAGCGGCCGGCGATGGAGCTGAAGACCACCGCCGCGCCCAGCGGCATGGCGCCGAGGCCCTTCATCAGGTTGAACCAGCCGTCCGCCTTGACGTCGAAGACCAGGTCGTACTCCTCGGGCTGCTTGTCGGGCATCAGCCGGCTGATCTCCAGGCCGCCGGCATGGATCAGGACGTCCACCCGGCCGGCCGTTTCACGGACCCGGTCCATGGCCTGGGCTACAGCGTCAGCGTCCCGCAGGTCCAGCCGGTGATAGACCGCCTGGCCGCCGTTGGCGCGGATGGCCTCGATGGCGGCGAGCGCCGCCTGGAGCCGCTCGATGCGGGCCAGCTCCTTTTCGACCAGGGAGGGCGTGGCCCGCTCGCCCCGGTTCTTGATGCGCTCGAAGAGGTCGCGCTTCAGGCCCTCGCGGTCGGAGACGAAGCGCGCGATGTCCGGATCGGCGGGATCGGGCTCGGGCGCGAGATCGAGCAGATGGAAGACGCCGCCCTTCGCCGCGGCGGTGAGGTCTTCGACGATGGCCGAGACGATGCTCCCGGCGGCTCCGGTGACCACGAACACGGTCTCCGGAGTCAGGCTCAGGCCGGTTCCGCCGCCGGGGGGCTGCTCGATGAGCCCGACGGTCCACCGCCGCTCGCCCTCGCGGCCGATCTCGACCGCGCCCGGATCGCGGAGGGTCTCTTCGATCAGGGCGTCGGCCAGGGCCGCGGTCTGGCATCCGGCGGGGAAGTCCACGGCCTTGACCAGCGCGCCGGGCTTCTCGCGTTGGAAAGCTTTTGTGATGCCGGTCACCGCGCCGCCGAGGGGGGCGAACGCGCCGGCTTCATCGTAGCCGTGCCGGCCGCCCAGACGGGTGGCGGAGATCAGGAAGGAAAGATTGTCGTAGAGGGTGCGGAGCGTGGTGTAGAGCAGCTTCACGCGCACCCGGTTGGCCTCCTTCCAGGCTGTTATGTCCATGGTCTCGATCTCGGGCTCGCCATCCATGGCGGTCAGCCAGTAGACGCCCTGCACGGGTCCGGCGGCCATCCAGGAACGGAGGAGCGCTTCGAGATCGGCGGCCGCGGGCGCGCCTTCGATCGCGAGCACCTCGACGCCCATCTTGCCGAGGCGGCCCGCCAGGGCTTTACCGACGCCGCCTTGATCGAACGCCACCACCACGCGGCTGCCCTCGCCGAGCGTCACCCCGGTGGGCTTGCAGAGGCCCAGCGGCGGCCGGAGAACCGGTGTGGGTATGCGGCGGGGGATTTCGATGCTCGCGGGGACAGGTGCTTCGGGAGCGGCTTCAACAACTGGTGCGGCGGGTGCGGGTTGGGCTTTGAGATCCGGCCGCTTCATGTACACGAACTGGATCGTGTGGGCCAGGGTGGGGAAGTCGCGCAGCTTCAGGTTTTCATCCCTGGGAATGTCGTAGGCCTGACGAATCGCCGCGAACATCTCCGCCTGCTTGACCGTATCCACGCCGAGATCCGCTTCGAGGTCGAGGTCCAGGTCCAGCATGTCGCGCGGATATCCGGTCTTCTCCGCGATCAGGTTCAGAACGGTTTCCTTGACCTCGTCCACCTCGTTGTGCGTCTCCACCGTTGGCGCAACGGCGACCGGTTCCGCCATCGCCGGAGCCTTGAGGTCGGGCCGCTTCGAGTACACGAACTGGATCGCGTGGCCGAGCGTCGGGAAATCGCGAAGCTTCAGGTTTTCATCTCGAGGGATGTTCCACTCCGCGCGCAACGCCGCGAACGTCTCCGCCTGCTTGACGGTGTCGATCCCCAGATCCGCTTCCATATCGAGATCGAGAGCCAGCATTTCCAGCGGATACCCCGTCTGCCTGGCAACGATCTCCAGAACCTTTTTTTGAACCTCATCCTCCGCCGGAGCGACAACAACAGCTATCTTTTCCCCCTCTCCCGGTGAGGGAGGGAGGGAGGGGTCGGGAGAGGGGGTTAGGGGGTGAGGGCTCGGGAGGGGGGCTGTCTTCACCATCCCCCGATCCACCACCCGCAAAGTCCTGCAAACCACCTCCACCTCCGGCCCCGCCTCGCCCGTCACCCGGGCCAGCCACGCCGTCCACACCGCCGGCTCCGCGATCCTGTACGCATACCCCAGCTCATCCGGCGAACGCCGCTTGCCGTCCGGCGACGGCGTCCACCGCAGCAGGCTCATGCTGATCTGCGAGCCGAAGCCGGCGCCGAGGCGCAGCGCGTACTCCACCGGGTAGGCGCCGCCCCTGGAGAGGTTCAGGACGCCGAACTCCGGATCGCGCTCCTTGATGTTGGCCACCGGCGGCACCAGGCCGGTCTCCAGCGACTTGACGGCAATCACGTCCTCGATGCCCACGGCCATGGGATGGCCGGTGAAGCCCTTGGTGTTCGCCACCACGATCTTTTCCGCCGCCGCGCCGAAGACCTGGCGCAGCGACTCCACCTCGGCCTGGGCGCTGCCGCCGCGGGCCGGCGTGTAGGTCTCGTGCGACATGAACATCGTCTTCGGCGCGATCTCCTCGCGGCGGATCCCCCAGCGGGTCTCGGCCTCGGAGACCAGCGTCTCCATCACCTGCGCGATGTGCTGCACGTCCAGCCGGCTGCCGTGGAAAGCGCTGTTGGCGGTCACCGTCCCCAGCACCTCGCAGATCGGCCGCAGGCCGCGCTCGCGGGAGGCCTCGGCGGTCTCCACCACGGCGGCCGCCGCGCCCATGCCGATGATCAGGCCGTGGCGCCGGCGGTCGAAGGGCAGGGCCGCGTCCTCCACCAGCTCGTCGGTGGCGGCGGCGCCGCTCGCCAGGAAGCCGGAGCCGAACCAGCCCAGCAGGTTGTCGCTGGTGATGTCGTCCGCCGCCACGATCACCACGCGGCGGCAGCGGCCCAGCGTGATCCAGTCCTGGGCGAGGGCGAAGGCCTGCGTGGTGGAGGCGCACGCGGCGTTGATCTGCGTGTTGGGGCCGCGGGCGCCGATCAATTCGGCGAGCTGCGAGTGGCCCATGGAGAGCACCTGGAACAGGAACCGCCGGTCGAAGGTGTAGGGATCGCGGTCAAGGTCGGAATGGATCTCGGCGATGCGGCGGTCGATCTCGGCGCGCACGCCGTCGTCGCCCGTCAGCTCGCGCAGGCTCTCGAGCTCCGCCACGCGGTCGCGCAGCGCCTTGTCGCGGTGGTAGTGCTCCATCTGGCCCACCAGGGAGTCGTAGCCGGGGAACGCGGACGCGAAAATGACGCCGGTGTCGTCCCGCATCTCGTCCGGCAGGCCCCAGCGGTCCGGGAGCCTGGTGCCCGTGGTGGTCGTCTTGTAGCGCATCACCAGCGGGATACCGGCATCGCGCAGGGCGTCGAGGCCGGCGCCGATGGCGAGGCGGGTGGCGCGGTCGAAGGCCGCCAGACGGTCCTCCGGCAGGCCGAAGTCGGATTGCAGATCGAGCCGGCCGGCGCGGGCCGCCAGCTTGATGACTTCGGCGGGGCTGGCGATGGTCTCGAAGCGCGGGCCGCCGCCCTCTTCGCTCTTCACCAGGCGGGTGATCCGCTTGTCCACCATGGCCCGGCGCAGGCGCAGCGGGATGGCGTCGATGGCCTGCTCGCCGCGCAGGATGCGGCGGACGTTGCCGTCGTCGAACACGGGATGATCCCCCGGCAGGCCCACGGCGGCACCGGTGACGACCACGGAGGTCTCGGAAATGGGGCGCGGCTCGACGCGGACCGGCTGGTCCTCCTGTTCGATCGCCGTCCCGCGTCCGGAGGCGTAGAGGCCCGCGAGAGCCTGGTTGAACGTCACGGCGTCGCCTCCCTTCGGATGGTTGGTGAACAGGGCGAGGATGTGGTCTTCATGGCCCAGCACGTCCTCGACAAAACCTTGCAAGGCCCGCTTGGGCCCCACTTCGGCGAACACCCGTGCGCCGGCTTCATAAAGGGTTTTCAAGCCCTGGACGAACTGCACGGGCGAGGCGATCTGGCGGCCGAGGAGATCGATCATCCCCGGCACCGCGTCCGGTCCCATGGGGTGGAAGCCGCCGGTGGCGTTGGAGATGATGGGGATCTGCGGCGGGCGCAGGTCGAGCCGGCGGAGCATCTGGCGGAGCGGCTCGCTGGCGGCCTCGACGATGGAGGTGTGGAAGGCGTGGCTCACCGGCAGCGGGCGCACGTCGCGGCCGTGCTCGCGGAACACCGCCGCGGCCTTTTCGACCGCTTCGCTGGCGCCGCCGATCACGGCCTGGGCCGTGCTGTTGATGTTGGCCACCACCACGTAACCGTCGACGGAGGCGAGCACGCGCTCGATCTCCTCCAGAGGCGCCATCACGGCCATCATCTTGCCGTTGTCGGCCACCGACACCTTGGTCATCTCCCGGCCCCGCGCGGCCACGGCTTCGAGCGCCTCGGCGAAGGAGAGGCAGCCGGCGGCCACCAGCGCGCCGTACTCGCCCAGGCTGTGGCCCATGACCATGTCCGGGGCCACGCCGTATGCCGCCAGCAGGCGGGTGAGGGCGATGTCCACCGCCAGCACGGCGGGCTGGGTGATGGCCGTCTGCCGCAGCTCGGCGTCGGCCTTCGCCAGCGCCTCGGGATCGTCCGTCTTCGGGAAGATGTAGTCCGTGAGCGGCCGCCCCAGGATGGGCGTCATCACGCGGTCGGCCTCGGCGAACGTCGCGGCCACGATGGGCTCGGTCTCGCGCAGGCCGGCCAGCATGCCGAGGTACTGCGAGCCCTGGCCGGTGTAGAGGAACGCCACCTTGCTGGCCGGACCCTCGCCGCGGAAGATCCCCTGCGCGCGCAAAGCCCGCCAGAGGCCGGCGTGGTCGCCTGCGAACGCCCGCAGGGCCTTCTCCGCCTTGGCCGCGAGCTCGGCGGCGTCGCCGTAGTCGATCGCGAGGCGCACCGGAGCGGCGAGGTCGGCCGCGCCCGGGGGACTAAGCGCCGGAGCGCGTCCCGCCGCGGCTGCGGCCTGGACGGCCTTCAGCCGTTCCACCACCTGGCTCCAGTCCGCGCCGCCGAGCACCATGGCCCCGCGCAACGGCGTGCGGTGGTCGGCCGAGGCCTGGACGTGCGAGGGGCCGCCGCCGTGGCCGTTGCCGGCCAGGATGATCGAAACCTTTTTCTTCTCGCCGCCGTCCTCGTGGATGGCGCCGGGCACATGTTCCTCCAGCACGGCGTGGAAGTTGGTGCCGCCGAAGCCGAAGGCCGAGACCCCGGCGCGGCGGACGCCGCCCTCGGGCCTCTCCCAGGGGCGCAGCGCGGTGTTGACGAAGAACGGGGTCTGCGCGAAATCGATGTTGGGATTAGGCCGGTCGCAGTTGAGGCTCGGCGGCAACACCTTCTCGTGCAGCGCCAGGGCCGTCTTGAGGATGCCCGCCGCGCCCGCCGCGCCCTTGAGATGGCCGATGTTGGACTTCACCGATCCGATCGGGATCGAGCCCGCCGGCCGCCCGTAGCAGCCGAACACCGATTGCAGGCTCTCGAGCTCGGCCACGTCGCCCACGCGGGTGGACGTGCCGTGCCCTTCGATCAATCCCACGGTGGCCGGCGAAATCCCGGCGTTGGCCCACGCCCGTTCGACCGCCAGCCGCTGGCCCGCGGGATTGGGCGCCGTGATCCCCTTGCCCCTGCCGTCGCTGGCGCCGCCCACGCCGCGGATCACGGCGTAGACGCGGTCGCCGTCGCGCTCGGCGTCCACCAGCCGCTTGAGCAGGAACACGGCCGCGCCTTCGCCCATCACGAAGCCGTCCGCGCTGTCCGCGTAGGGCCGCGTGCCGGTGGCCGAGAGCGCGCCGATCTTGCAGAACTTGATGAACGTGGAGGCGCTCATGTTGGCGTCGATGCCGCCGGTGATCACCGCGTCGTAGTCCTCTTCCTCCAGGCCTTCGATGGCCGCGTTGATCGCCGCCATGGCCGACGCACAGGCGGCGTCCACCACGAAGTTCGGACCGTGGAAGTTGAACAGGTTGGCGACGCGGCCGGCGATGATGTTGGCGAGCTCGCCCGGCATCGTGTCCTCGGTGATCTCCGGCAGGTCGCGCGCGATGCCGTCGTGGAATTCGTTTTCGATGGCCTCCCGCACCTCGGCGGGCAGGGCGGCGAAGCTGGGGGCCGCCTCCAACTCTTTCGCGTACTCGGGGAAGAACAGCCGCAGGGCCGTGATGTAGTGGCGGTCGCCGGCCATGGCGTTGCCGAGGATCACCGCCGTGCGCTCGGGATCGAGCGCGCGTGCGGGCCAGCCGTAGTCGGCCAGCGCCTGGCGGGTGGCGGAGATCGCCCACTTCTGCGTGCGGTCCATGGCCTCGCCGACCTTGGGCGGGATCGGGAGCTTCCACGCGATCGGGTCCCACTGCCAGTCACGGACCCAGCCGCCGATCTTCGAGTACGACTTGTCCGGCGTCTTGGGATCCGGATCGAAATAGCGGTCCACGTCCCACCGCTCGCGCGGCGTCTCGCTGATGCTGTAACGGCCTTCCTTGATGTTGCTCCAGAACGTCGGGACGTCGGGGGCGTCGGGCATCACGGCTCCGACGCCCACGATGGCGATGGCCTTGTGAGCTGTATTTCGCATGGAGTGGGGCTCCTTCGATCTTCGGAAAGGTTTTCAGGCCGCGACGCCGAGGGCGGCGGCGCGGCCATAGAGGACGTCGGCGGCACGGTCCATGTCCGCGAGCAGACCGGACTGGGCGCGCTGGATTTCGGGAAGTCGGATGGCCGTGGCGAGCTGCGCGGCGTCGATGCCGTCGGCCGCGCCGCAGACCCAGCGCAGCCCGTCGACGCCGACCTTGAAGGCCGCCTCGCGGGCGAAAACGCGGCTCAACGTGGCGAGCGCGGCGGCGGAGAAGCGGTGGTCGGCCTTGGGAGCGGGCTTGCCGTCGGCGGCGCGGGCGGCGCGGCGGGCGAAGCTGGCGGCGGCCTCGGCCCAGGCGATCAGCTCGCCCAACCGGAGGAGGATGTGCTGGTTGCGCGTCAACCGCCCGGACCGGGCCGCCTCGAGGATCTCCGCCAGGGCGTGCAGAGCGAGCGCGGCGGCGCCCGCGCCCACGTCGGCGCGGCGGGCCTGCAGCTCTTCCATCTTGCGCGCCTCGGCATGGTAGTGGTCGCCGCGGGTCTTGAGGTGGAGCTGCCAGCGGTCGCGGCTGATGGTCATCTCCAGAATCTCCGAGGTCCCCTCGTAGATCGTCGTGATCCGCGCGTCGCGCTTGATCTTTTCCACCATGTGCTCGCGGGTGTAGCCGTAGCCGCCCAGCGCCTGGATGGACGCGTCCGCCGCCAGGTTGCCGAATTCGCTGGCGAGGTACTTGGCGATGGCGCCCTCGGTGTTGAGGCTGCCTTCGCCCGAGTCGATGCGCTCGGCGGTCTCTTCGACGAACGAGCGGGAGGCCTCCAGGCGCGCGGCGTGGGGAACGATCAGCTTGTGCGTGTAGCCCTGCTTTTCGGAGAGCGGTCCGCCGGCCTGGATGCGCTCGGTGGAGTAGGGGATGGCGCGGTCCAGCGCGGCCCAGCCGGCGCCGAGGCCGAACGCGGCCACCATCAGGCGCGTGTAGCCGAACACCATCTGCGCCTGGATCAGCCCCTGTCCCTCGACGCCGCCCACCAGCGCGTCAGCGGCCACGCGCACGTCCTGGAAAGTGACCTCGGCGGTGTTGCTGGCGCGGATGCCGTGCTTGTCCTCCGGCCTGCCGTGGGAGAGTCCCGGCGTGCCCTTCTCGACGATGAACCACGACGGTCCGCCGGGCGCCAGCGCGAGCACGCTGTAGAGGTCCGCGAAGCCGCCGTTGCTGATCCATTGCTTGTTGCCGTTGATCACATAGCCGACGGTCCGGCCGTCCTCGACCACCGGCGTCGCGGTGGTGCGCAGGGCGGCGAGATCGCTGCCGGCTTCGGGCTCGGTGGCGGCATAGGCCATGAGGGCGCCCTGCTCGGCGATCCGGCCGAGCCAGCGTGCTTTCTGCTCCTCGGAGCCGCCGAAGCAGATCGGATCGCTGCCCAGGAACGTGGCGAGCACGCCGGTGGCCACGCCGAGATCGACGCGGGCGAGCGTCTCGCACACCTTGTAGACGTCGAACGCGCCGCCGCCCATGCCGCCGTACTCCTCGGGAATGAAGAGCAGTTGGACGCCCAGGTCCTCGCCGCACATGCGCTGGACGAGCTCGTAGGGGAATTCGTCTCTGGCGTCGAGGTCGAGGAGCTTGGCTTCGGGGAGGTTGTCGCGGGCGAATTCGCGGATGGAGTCGAGTGTCAGATCCAGGGTTTCGCGGTCGAGTCCAGCGTTCATGAGGCCCTCCGGTGATCTTGGGGGGGCGCCGCATGGCAACCGCCTTGTGCTTCGATCCGCCTCGCCGACGTTTTCCCCTGACCCTGGACCCGCACCCGGTCGGCGCCCCCTAGGCTTGAGGCAAAGGTACGCTTCCGTCTTGAAGGAATCGCCGTTCCCGAGGGTGGAGAAGCTTCCCAGGCGGGGAGGTAGCGCCACTACCTTTGAGGGTGGGAGATCGATGCGCCGCGAGGAGATTTTTAGAGGGGAGCGGTTACGCCGCGTCGCGGCGTGGCGCAACGCGGCGAGATCCCTGGGAGCGCCGGCGTCTCGCCGGCATCAAACCAATCCGCCCAGAATGGGCGGAATTTGAATAGCCCGGCGCTTCAGCGCCGGGTAAGCGACCCACCCCAATCCCCAGCCGCCCCGAGGGGGCGGAACCCAACGTACACCTGACCGGGAGCCTGGAAAGGCACCGCCACCTTCGGGGCGGGGACATGGGGGGCGCGGGTAATCGTGGACCTGGCGCTAAAGCGACCAGGCTAATCAGATTCCGCCCATTCTGGGCGGGTGTATCTGTTACGGGACGCCCCGTCTCAGAGCCCGTCGAACATCGATCCCAGAAGCAGCAGGAGCCCGGAGACCACCAGCGCCCAGAACCCGGTATTGCTGGGAAGGCTGGCGGGCAGCGCCATCACGCCCAGGCCGTTCAGGAGTCCTACCAGCCACAGAATCAGGGCGATGACGAACGTAATCTTCTTGGGGGCCTGCGTC
This sequence comes from Thermoanaerobaculia bacterium, assembly GCA_036376245.1. Classification (GTDB taxonomy): domain Bacteria; phylum Acidobacteriota; class Thermoanaerobaculia; order Multivoradales; family UBA5704; genus DATARR01. The sequence continues at coordinate 37,313 of DASVAS010000006.1, forward strand.
TTGAAGCCGCCACGTCTTGCCATGGATCGCTCCTCTCCTCGTAGCCCGCGCTGATCTGCGGAAGTTTGCGGGAGGATAGCATGGGGGTGTAATCGGGTTTTTGATGTAAAGTATCCGTACTCGATGAAATGTCCCCGCGTGCTCTTCGGAGTAGTGCTGGGCTCCGCCGGACTCCTCCTGGCGGTCCCGGGGCTCGCCGTCTCCAGGTATGTGGCGGCGGGAGGTGCGGACGCGGCCAACTCGTGCGTCAACGCGGCGAGCCCGTGCGCCATGATCCAGCACGCGGTGGACGTGGCCCTTGCCGGCGACTCGATCGAGATCTCGCCCGGCGTCTACAACCAGCGGCTCGGCATCGAGGGCAGGACCAACCTCACGTTCGAGGCGGAAGGGGTGACGCTGCGCCCGACGGCCGCCGTTCTCGGGCCGTCCGACGTGGCGCAGGGAAGCCCCTGCTCAGGCGGACGGGGACGGGCGGTGGTGTTCATTAACGACAGCTCGGGCATCGTCTTGAATGGCTTGAGCGTGGACGGCAGCGATGCCCTGCCCCCTTCCAATGAACCGGACCGGCTGGCGGGGATCTTCTATCGCAATTCGTCCGGCGCGATCCACGGCGGTTTCGTGGCCCATCTGCGGACGGAGCCGCCGTCCAGCAATCAGGTGGCGGGGCTGGCGATCATCGTCCAGACCTCGGACCCGGTCGCCTTCCCGCCGCCGCGGGTGGACATCGAAAACGTGACCGTCTTCGACTATCAGAAGACCGGCATCGTGTTCTCGGGATGCGGATGCGCGGCGGACGGCGGGCCGACGGGGAGCGTGCGGGGGAGCACGATCACTTCGGAAACCAGCGCGCTGGTGGCCCGCAACGGCATCCAGGTCTCCTTCGGCGCCGGCGGCGTGGTGGTGGAGAACAACGTGGTCGCCGGCATGCGGTTCACCGGCAACGCGGCCCTGGGACTGGGCTCGGCGGTCATCCTGGCGTCGAGCCGGAGCAACCGGTTGACGGGCAATACCCTTTCCAATTCGAATTTCGGGATCTCGAACATCGGCGACATCTCGTGCGCGCCCCGGGCGGGGGAGAACGTCGACAACGACATCCAGTGCAACCGCGTCCTCGCCAACGACTGGGGGATGTCGATCGACAACGCCACGCATGTGATCCGCAACAATGAATTCGCCGGCAACACGACGTTCGCGATCCTCACCCGCACCTACTTCCCGGTGGGGATTGACGCCGACGCGTCGCACAACTGGTGGGGGAGCCCCACCGGTCCGACGATCGCCTCCAACCCCGGCGGCACGGGCGATCCGCTGGACGACCGCGTCCTCTTCTCGCCGTTCCTCACCGCGCGTCCCGCCTGCGCGGTGGAGATCCCCGCCTCTTCGCCCCTGGGACTGACTCTTCTCGCCTTCCTGCTCGCCAGCGCCGCGCTCCTGGTGTTGCGGCTGAGGGAGCAACGGGGTTACCATCCCGTCGGCTGAAGAGGCAGCCACCAGTCCGCGGGAAGGGCCGAGCCCGCCTCTGAACAGACGTCAATCACTGCTTCGTCGCCTTCTTTCTGCCGAAGCGAGCGGACCTGTCGGCGCTTATGAAAGGAGGTGGCTTCATGCCCCTGTCCCTGCCTTCCCGTCCGTCCCTCGACCAGCTCAGGAAACAGGCCAAGGATCTGCTCGCCGCGTGGCGGGCCGGCGACGCTGAAGCTCTGTCTTGGCTGCGCGAGCATCATCCCGAACACTCTCAGACGGCCACGGTGGACGAGCTGCGGCTCGCGGACGCCCAACTGGTGACGGCGCGGCGGTATGGATTCCCGAGCTGGCCCCGGCTGAAGACCGAGGTGGAGATGATGGGCCTGGCCTTCACCGAGCGGGCACGGCGCTTCGTGCGCGCGGCGGCGGACCCGTTCTCCGGCACCGACGATCCTTTCCGGATGGCGAAGCGGCTGCTGGAGCGCGAGCCGTCCCTGGCGCGGGCGGACGTCTACACGGCGCTGGTGTTGGGCGATGCCGGCACGGTGCGCCGGCAGGTCGAGCGCGATCCGGAATGGGCGCGGCGCAAGGGCGGTCCGTATGAGGACCGCGAGCCGCTGTGCTACGTGACCTATTCGAAGTTCCACCGCGACAATCCGGAAATCGCCAAAGGACTCCTGGAGATCGCCCGCCTGTTGCTCGACCACGGCGCGGACCCGGACGCGGCGTTCGTCGTCGAGCCCTGGACGGACAGTCCCCTGCGTCCCCTGTATGGCGCCTGCGGGTTGGCCAATTTCCCGGCGATGGCGGAGCTGCTGCTGGACCGCGGCGCCACGATCAACGACTTCGAGTCCCTCTACCACGCGCAGGAGCATCCGGACACGCGGTGCCTGGAGCTGCTGCTGGCGCGCGGCGCCGATCCCAAGGGCACCAACGCGCTGAATCACGCCATGGACTTCCCGGGCCTGGAGCGGGTCCGCCTGCTTCTCGAACATGGGGCGGACCCGAACGAGGGGATCCACTTCACGCCGCTGCACTTCGCCATCCTGCGGGGACGCGAGCGGGCGGTCCTGGAACTGCTGGTGGAGCATGGCGCGGACATCAACGCGCGGGCGTTCGGCAGGACGCCTTATCAGGTGGCGCTGCAACTCGGGCACGCCGAGGCGGCGGAGTATCTCGCCTCGCTGGGCGCGGAGACCGGAGCCGCCACGCCCTTCGAACGCTTCGCGGAGGCGTGCGGACGGGTGGACCTGGAGTCGGCGCGCCGCGTGGCCACGGAGAATCCCGGGTTGTTCGAGTCCCTGTCGAACCATGAACGCGAGGTGTTCGCCCACATCGCCCAGTTGGGGAAGGCGGGGATGATCGCGACGATGATCGACGCCGGCTTGCCAGTGCAGACCGCGGGGCTGAAGCGGCAGACGGCGCTGCATTGGGCGTCCTGGCACGGCTGGCGGGAGACCGTGGAGGCGCTGCTGGCGCGAAGGGCGAAGGTGGACGCCGTCGAGGACGAGCATGGCGGTACGCCGCTGGATTGGGCGATCCACGGCAGCGACAATTCTCCGAATCCTCAGGGGGACTACCCGGGCGTCGTCCGGCTGCTTTTGGACGCGGGCGCGGACGCCACGATCCTGAATCGATGGCAGGAGGGATCCGTGGCGGACGTCCGCGATCCCGCCGTAGCCGACCTGCTGCGGGCGGCGGGGGCGAAGGACAGGGAGGAGTGAGCGGCCTGCTCGTGCTAGAATGTTGTTGAAGATTTCACCAAGGAGGCTGTGGTGGCGACCGTCAATTTCAGCGTACCGGAAGATGTGAAACAGGAGTTCCTGGAAACTTTCGCCAATGAGAACAAGAGCGCGGTCATCACCCGGCTGATGCGGGAAGCGATCGAGGAGAAAAAGCGGCAGCAGAAGCGGGCCGCCGCCATCGACGCGCTGCTGGAGCTCAGGAGTCGGAACCGTCCCATCTCGGACAAAGAGATTCGCCGGGCCAGGGAGCGGGGGAGGCCGTGAAGTTGGTCCTGGATGCCAGTGTCATAGTGAAGTGGGTGTTCCAGGATTCAGACCTCGAAGATCACAAAGAACAGGCCCTTGCGATTCTTGCCGGTGTCAGGGACGGTTCTATCACTCTTCTTCAGCCTCCTCACTGGCTGCTGGAGGTAGCGGCGGTGTTGAGCCGGGAGCGCCCGGAGATCGCCGAGGAGACCATCGATCTCTTGGATGCAATGGAGCTCCCGGTCATCGACGATATCCTGGTGATGAAGAGAGCGAGCCGGTTGGCGGGGGAGCTGAAGCACCATCTTTTCGATACCCTCTATCACGCGGTGGGTCTCGAGTACGATCTGACCGTGATCACAGCGGACGATCGCTACTTTCGTAAGGCTAAAGGAATCGGCCACCTGGTTCAGCTCAAGGACTGGCACCGCATCCCCGCTACATAGCTTTCATCACTGTCGGGGGAGGGGATTTTCGTGAAAATCGCTTACGTCGTCGTCTTCATCCTGGGGCTGTCGTGCGGCTTGGCGCTGCTGCCTCTCTTGGCGCATTTCACACATCCTGATTCGGCGGGTGTGGACCCCTCCCATGTGGGACTGTCCTGGGGCTGGCTGGCGTTCGGGTACGCCGGCCAGGCCCTCTTCACAGGACGCATGCTCGTGCAATGGATCGCGACCGAGAAACGGAAGCAGAGCATCGTGCCGACCCTGTTCTGGTGGCTCAGCCTGTTCGGCGGACTGGTGCTGCTGATCTATTTCGTCCGGCGCGGCGATCCGGTGGGCATCCTCGGGCAGGTCTTCGGGACGGTGGTGTACGGCCGGAACCTGATCCTGATCCAGCGCGCGAGGGCAGCCCAGGCGGCCCCCGCGGCCGCGGCGGATTGAGAGGAGCCGGGCGGGGATGCCGCCCGGCCTCGCGGGAGGATCAGCAGGGAGTCGGGCAGCTCGTAGGAGCGGCCTTGCAGTACCAACCGCCGCCGCAACTGTAGATCGAGTACCAGCGGCGGCCGCCGGAACACGTCTCACACCCGGACTCGACGTGGGTGCAGCAGCCGAACATCGAGCAACAGCCGCTCTTCGAGGTGGAGTTGTACGTGGCCTTCTCTTCGGCCTGTCCCATCGGGGCGAAGATCGCGGCCAGATCCGGCGCGCCGCAGGCCCCGGGCGCCTGGGCGAGAGCCTCATCGTCCGCCTGGACCAACTGCAACTGAACCTCCTCGGCCGCCATCATGGAGGGCAGGACGAGCACGGCCACCAGGAACATCCACAAGCTTGCCTTTCTCATCTCTCGCGTCTCCTTTCTCTCCGCTCGCGGGTATCAGCGAGCTTTTCCTTAAAAGCAATGATGCTTGACGAGCCGCTGGCCGCGCCGGTGTTGTGGAACGGCTATAGTTACTCCCTTCCATGCGGCGCGCCGACCGTCTCTTCCAGATCGTCCAGATCCTCCGCCGGCGGCGGCTGACCACGGCGCGCCATCTCGCGGAGACGCTGGAGATCTCCGAGCGGACGGTCTACCGCGACATCCGGGACCTGATCGCCTCGGGCGTGCCGGTGGAGGGGGAGGCGGGGGTGGGATACCGGTTGCGGGGGTTCGAGCTGCCGCCCCTGATGTTCTCGCCGGAGGAGATCGAGGCCCTGGTCCTGGGGGCACGGATCCTCCGGAGCTGGGCGGACGCCTCCCTGGCGCGGGCGGCGTCCGAGGCCCTGGCGAAGATCGAGGCCGTGCTTCCCAAGGACCGGAGCCATCTGATCCACGAGACGCCCCTGTTCGCGCCGGCGGACCACTTCCGGGAGGAGATCCAGGTCGACTTCACCGTATTGCGGCAGGCCGTCCGGGACTCCCGGCGCCTCCGTTTCCGCTACTTCGACGCCCAGGGAACCGGCTCCGAGCGCATCGTCCGCCCCCTGGGGCTCGCCTTCTATGGACCGGTCTGGACTCTCACGGCCTGGTGCGAGCTGCGCCAGGACTTCCGGGTCTTCCGCCTGGACCGGATGCGCGACCTGGAAGTCCTGGACGTCTTCCCCCAGGAGCCAGGACGGACGCTGCGGGATTTCGCCGCCCTGATGGAGAACGCCGCGGCGGCCGCTACGCGGTGACCGGCGCCTCTTCCATCTCCATGTACGGCATCGCCGGCACCTTGCCCCGCATCCGGGCGTAGACCGTCAACGCGCCGCGGTGGTGGGCGGTATGGTCCACGAGCGCGCTGAGGACCGCGGCCAGCGGGACTTCGCCCATGATCGGATTGGGCGGCAGCTTCCGGGTCGCCAGCTCCTCGTCCGAGAGGCGACCGAAGGCCTCCGCGGCGCGGGCGAAGGCGGCGTCCATCCAGGCCCGGGCCTCTCTCAGCGAGGTCACCTTCGCGACGTCCGCCCCCGCCTTCTCGAAGTCCATGTCGAAGCCCTCGGGACGGAAGACCCCTTCCGTGAACCAGTCCACCGTCTGGGCCGCGTGGGCCACCTGCTGGGCCACGGTCCAGGTCCCCTCGACGGGGGCGAACGACGAATCCTCTTCGGTCAGGCAGCGGGTTGAACGGTCGAAGAACTCCTTCGTGCTCTTGAGCTCCGCGGTGGCGCTGTTCTGGGACATCTATCCTCCTTTGTGGATTGACGATGGTTTGTTCCGCAAGGAGAAGACTATGACATCCCTCCTGACAGCGTGGTGTCAGTAGTGATGTCCTCTGGACCGCCACCTTCGCAGGGCGGCGCGGGGCAGACCGTCCCGGTGCAGCAGGTCACGCAACGGGTGGGATCTTCCAGGCAGCAGATCTGGAAGCATTCGCCCGGATCGAACGGCGGCCGTTGAGCCGAGAGCTGGACGCCGAGGGCGGCGGTCAGGGCGAGGGCCAGGAAGAGGATCTTCTTTTTCATCTCGCGACCTCCTTTCGTCTACGCCTATTCGCAGAGCGGCTGGGGACAGACCGACCAGCGGCAGCAGGTCATGCAGAAGGTGGGATCGTTCGGACAGGGGCAGAACGTGAAGCAATCATTCGGGTCGGGCGGCCCGGCCGAAAGCTGGGCGCCGAGGACGGTGGTCAGGGCGAGGGCCAGAAAGAGGATCTTCTTCTTCATCTCTCGATCTCCTTTGTGAGGATTTGCGAATCGCTTCATCGTTGATCCTAGCACCGGCCCGCGCGTTCTTGGCGGAATGGGCCGCCGTTGATCTGTCGGCGACAGATCGGCTGACGTCGGCGCCTGTCAGCCGACACATCTTGCCGGATTTCCACGAGCCGGACCCTGCGGCTCGCGATGGCACCTCCCTTGCTGAAGATGGCCGGCGGCAGACTTTCCTTCCAACGCGCGATGGATCGGGGAGGACCGTGGGATGAGAGCGTTCCAGGCCGCCAGGCCAGAGCCGGCGCAGACGACGCCCAGGATGTCCAACGCCCCGCTGGAGGTGGAGGAGCGGCTCAACCAGAGCGCGAGCGTGCAGGCGCAGATCGAGCTCGGCAACAGGCTCAATCAAACGCCGCGCGTGGCACAACTGGTCCGCCAGACCGAGTTCGCGAACCGCGTGCCGCGCCACCCGGTGGCGCAGCTCAAGGAGCCCTACGACAGCCAGGCCAAGGAAGCCTGGAACGACAAGATCGAGGAGATCACCGATTGGGCTCAGCGGGAACATCACACCGGGATCCCGGTTTCTTTCGTCGCACGTTACATGGAGGAGCAGGAAGGCATCGCAAGCCCGGACGACAGGCTCGACTTCGATTCCGAGGCGGAGGTGAACGAATTCATCTCCAGCCTGGGCCGCGTGGACGCCGGAGAGGTCTACGGCAGCTACATGCGGAAGAAAGAGAAAAAGAAGATCTATGAGGTCCTGGACACGCCGGACTCGGTCTCCGACGACGACGACCGCTACTACAGCAGCGAGGACGACGAGACCCCGGAGGATCGGGGGAGCTTCGACCGCACGATTCAGGTGATCCGTGCGCTTGACGGAACCCTGGACGATCTGCCGGGCGATGTGGAGGGGCGGAAGAAGTTCAGAGAAATCATCGAACGCATCACCGCCCAGGTGAAGGCCCGCAAGCGGGTGAAGAGGGCCAGGACCGCGAGCGCCGCGGTGGTCGTCCCGATCGAAAGGCCGACGGACTGGCTGGCCTTCGCCGAGGAAGCCCGGAGGGCCAAGGCGACGGAGACCAAGCCCACGGTCTATGACATCGATTTTCCGATCTGGCCGGAAGCGCGCTACCGCAGGATTCCTTTCCGCGGCCGCCAGCTCAAGGACGCGGAAGGAGGCCAGGGACGCTCCTGGCCTGCCATCGCGCAGTCCCTGCATGATCTCGCCCTGGTGCTCGCGGACGCTCTGGCGGACATCGCGAACGACGACGACAGAGCCAACGTGGGCAACCGGGCCCTGGCCACAGCCATGCTGTACGTTCTCGCGGGCCGGGGGAACGAGGTCAAGGGAGCTCTGAGCGGCCTGGGTCTGGACAAGGACAAGCTGGCGGCGTTCGAGAAGGTGATCCTCGAATTCTTCGCCCTGACGGCGGGTGTGGAGAGCATTCGGCTTCCCTTCGCGCAGCTCGACACCGTCCTGCACCTGTCCAACATCGCGCAGGGCAATACCTTCGGAACCGGAGAGCAGAGATACGACTTCCGGAACGTCTTCTCTTCCGTGCGCGGGACCAAGGAAGGTCCGAAGCACGTGTTCAGCCGCGGCTCCTACATCTGGCGGCCGAACCGGGACTCGGGAGAGCTGGAGATCTTCAAGGAGATCACCCGCTACCAGGGCCATTCGCTGGCCGAGCCGGAAGAGAGCGGGAACAGGCCCACGGAAATGGGCAGGCGAAAGAGCGCCAAGTCCGTGGGCAAGAGCGGCTTCTCTCACAGCGCGGGCCATGGCAGGCTCGAGAAGCTTTTCGCCGGGAATTCGCAGGTCATCGAAGCCCTCTGGCAACAGGTCCGGCCCGTCGACGAGGACGAAGAGAGCCGCCGTTCGTTGCATGCGGATCGCCTGTTCGTCATGGGACCTGTCCGTGCCTTCAACCTGGTCGCCAACCTTCTGGCCCGGCATGAAAAGGCTTTGGCGAAAGCCAAGCCGGCAGAGATCGCGGACCTTTTCATCGCGGTCTACAGGTCTTTCCTGACCGGCGAGAGGCCGGATTCCGAAAATCCTTTCGCCAACGAGCTGCCGACGGTGGGAGGGCCTGATTTTTCCACGTCGCTGTTGAACATTCTCCAGGAGGAGGAAGTCGAGACGGTGGACGAAGACCTCGCCGGCGCGTTGGAAGGCGCCTTGACCCGGAAGGATGAGGACGCTCTGGACGGCCTCTTCGGCGACGCGAAGAAGGTCGCGGGCGTGCTCGCTTTCTGGGTCCGCGGGAGACACAAGCTGTCCGGAGAAAGTCCCCTGCACGCGGCAGTTCTATCGGGCTCGGAGCGGCTGGTGCGCGGCCTCATCCAGGCCGGCGCGGACCTGTCCGAGGAAGACGAGAAAGGCCAGACTCCTCTGACGCTGGCGTTGAACATGAATGCCGAGAAGATCGTCGAGATCCTGGTCGAGGCCCAGGACCAGCAGGCCAAGAAGAACGCGAAGCTTCCCGCGGAATGGGCCCGGTTCTCGCGGCTGAAAGTAGGAGGAAACTGGTTGCGGGACGACGAGGTCCGCGCCGGTGTGCAGGCGGCCAATCTCGCCAACACCTATGTCGCGCCGGCGGTGGATATCTCCGAGCATCCCGAGGCGCTGGCGGAATTCATCCGTGACAACTACCTCGAACAGATCGGCGCGGGCGGCGTCGAGGAATACACGGTCGTGCCGGTCAATTTCAACAACGCCCACTGGGCGACCCTGATCATCCGGCAGAACCCCCTCCGCCGCTCGCAGCCGTTCGTCTACTTCTTTGATTCCCTGGGCGCGGACGAGGAGAAGCTCCTGCTGCTCCGGGAAATGCTGCGGATGACGGGCGTGTATACGCGGACCGACAACCTGGTGGACCTCTCGGACGATCTCCAGGAGGACGGCTACACCTGCGGCACCTGGCTGATCCAATCGGCGACCACCATCGTTCAGCGGTTGCAGGACGGAACCAGTCTGGACAATCTCCGGCTTGCGCTCAGGAACCTCGGCGTCGGCATCGAGGAGCTGCACACGCAGACCCTGGCGCTGCGACCGTCCTCCAGCAGCAAGAAGAAGCCAAAGAAGAAGGAGACGCAGACGCCAGGCCCCCGGGATGAGACGAGTTGAAATCGGCTGAGAACGGCGAAACCTTGCCCCTGGATCTATCGCACCGTTCCCCACGGCACCGCACCCCGCCCGTCCCGCTCCAACTCCTGGGCGTCCACCACGCAGAGCGCCGTCATGTTGACGATGTCGCTGACCTCCAGACCGCTCTGGAGCACGTGCACCGGCTTCGCCATCCCCAGCAGGATCGGCCCCACCGCCTCGGCGTCGGCCAGGCGCCAGATCAGCTTGTAGGCGATGTTCGCCGATTGCAGCTCGGGGAAGATCAGGACGTTGGCGGGACCCTTGAGAGAGCTCCTGGGATAGCTCTCGCGCAGGATCGATTCGAAAACCGCCGTGTCGGCCTGCATCTCGCCGTCGATCTCGAGACCGGGATCGAGTTGCTTGACGATCTCGCAGGCCCTGCGGACCTTGCGGGCCGCCGGGTGCCGGTTGGAGCCGAAATTCGAGAACGACAGCATGGCCACGTGCGGCACGATGCCGAAGCGGCGGGCCAGCTCCACGGTCAGCAGCGCGATCTCCGCCAGATCCTCCGCCGTGGGCTCGATGTTCACCGTGGTGTCGGCGAGGAAGAGGATGCGGTCCTTGAGGATCAGCAGGTAGGCGCCGGAGACGCGCTCCACGCCCGGACGCGTGTCGAGGATCTGGAGCGCGGGCCGGATGGTGTCGGGATAGTGCTGCGTCAGGCCGGAGATCAGGCCGTCGGCGTCCCCCTCTTCCAGCATCATGCTGCCGAAGTAGTTCCGCTGGCGCATGGTTTTATAGGCGTCGTCCAGGGTGACGCCGTCGCGCCAGCGGAGCTCGTGGAACCGGCGGGCGTAGGCGTCCAGCTTGGCGGATCTCTCGTGATCGACGATCGTCACCGTCGATTCGAGGAGATCGAGGTCCCGCAGGCGCTCCACGATGGCTTCGCGGCGCGCCAGCAGGATGGGGCGGGCGATGCCTTCGTCCACCAGGACCTTGGCGGTGCGCAGGATCCGGTCGTCCTCGCCTTCGGGGAAGACGATCTGCTTGGGATCGCGCCGGGCCTGGTCGATGATGTGGTGCATCAGCTCGAGACGGCGGGAGATCAGGGTTTCCAGGCGCCGCTCGTAGGCGTCGAAGTCGTTGATGGGGACGCGGGCCACGCCGGTGTCCATAGCGGCGCGGGCCACGGCCGGCGGCACCCGCAGCAGAACCCGATGGTCCACGGGCTTGGGGATCAGGTATTCGCGGCCGAAGGAGAGGGAGGCGAGGCCGTAGGCCTTGAGCACGTTGTCGGGCACGTCCTCGTGGGCCAGCGCGGCGAGGGCGCGCACGGCGGCGAGCTTCATGGCGTCGTTGATGTCGGTGGCCCGCACGTCGAGGGCGCCGCGGAAGATGAACGGGAAGCCGAGGACGTTGTTGACCTGGTTGGGGTAGTCGCTGCGGCCGGTGGCGACCACGGCGTCCGGCCGCGCGGCGCGGGCTTCGTCGTAACCGATCTCCGGGTCGGGATTGGCCATGGCGAAGAGGATGGGGTCGCGGGCCATGGAGCGCGCCATGTCCGGAGTGACCGTGCCGGCGGTCGAAAGCCCGATGAACACGTCGGCGCCCTCCAGGGCTTCGGCCAGCGTGCGGCAGGGGGTGTCGGCGGCCCATTCGGCCTTGTAGACGTCGAGGTTCTCGCGGTCCTTCCGGATCACGCCCTTGCGGTCGCAGAAGATCATGTTTTCCTTGCGGGCGCCGAGCTGCGTGTAGAGCCGGGCGCAGGAGAGGGCCGCCGCGCCCGCGCCCGAGAAGACGATGCGCGCCTTCTCGATCTTCTTCCCCGTGATCTCCAGCGCGTTGAGCAGCGCCGCTCCCGAGATGATGGCGGTGCCGTGCTGGTCGTCGTGGAAGACGGGGATGCTCATCTCGGCCTTGAGCCGGCGCTCGATCTCGAAGCACTCGGGGGCCTTGATGTCCTCCAGGTTGATGCCGCCGAAGGTGGGCTCCAGGAGCTTGACGGTGCGGATGACCTCCTCGGGGTCCTCGGTGGCGATCTCGATGTCGAACACGTCGATGTCGGCGAAACGCTTGAAGAGCACGCCCTTGCCTTCCATGACCGGCTTGCCGGCGAGGGCGCCGATGTTGCCGAGGCCCAGGACGGCCGTGCCGTTGCTGATCACCGCCACCAGGTTGCCGCGGGCGGTGTATTCGTAGGCGAGCAGCGGATCTTCTTCGATCGCCCTGCACGGCCAGGCGACGCCGGGGGTGTAGGCGAGGGAGAGGTCCCCCTGGGTCGCGGTGGGCTTGGTGGGGAGGACCTGGATCTTCCCCTTGCGTCCGCGGGCGTGGTATTCGAGCGCATCCTCGCGGCTGAGATTTTTCATGGCGGGCTCCTCGCGACGGGAGTGAGATCGGCTGAGCCAGTGTAGGCCCCGTAGGGCCGGGAGCGTCCACCTCCGGCGGGGTGGGAGCGGGCGCTCCGACGCGCGGGGGTGGTCCAGCTCTTTCGGGCGGTGGAAGTAAAAGGACATGAAGGACGAGAAAGACCAACCCTTGTCGCTTATGTCCTTTAGGTCGTTTATGTCCTTCAGGTCCTTCACATCCCCGGGTGAGCGTAGGGCGCCGTCCGGTCCTCGTGGATGCGCTGCACGTACTCGGCGTCGCTGATTCCGTTGTCCCACAGGCCGAAGGCGCGGGCGCCGAAGTAGCCGGCGAAGAAGAGCAGGAGCACCGCCGCCGCGTAGGCCTTCGCGCTCACCCGCCGCTTCCCCACGTGGAGATTGAGGGCATCCTTGACCGGGCAGACCGCCACGCAGTCCAGGCAACCGATGCACTCGGGGTTGAGGATGTCGATCCTCTTCGAGACGGGCAGCCGCGCCGAGCAGACCCGGTCGCAGAGGCCGCAGTCGATGCAGCTCACCGGGTCGCGCCGGATGCGGGTGGGGGAGACCCACGAGACCATCCCCAGCAGCGCGCCGTACGGGCAGAGATAGCGGCACCAGAAACCCTTGTAGAGCAGCGAGAGGGCGGCGAGCACGAAGAGTACCCAGGCCCCGAACGCTCCCAGATGGGCGAAGAAGAGGCCCATCTTGACGTCCGCCAGCCGGTTGTACGGCGACTCCAGGAAGGCGTGGAGGCTGGCCGCGCTCATCCCGAAGATCGCCCACAGGAAGAAGCCGAGGAGCAGATACTTGAGCCCGCGCAGCGGGACGTCCAGCCAGCGCCAGATCCGGAAGTTGCGGCCGAACATCCGCCGGCCCAGCTTGGCCAGCAGCTCCGAGAGGAATCCCACCGGGCAGATCCAGGAACAGAACGCCTTGCGCAACAGGATGGCCATGGCGAGGCCGGTCAGCACGAGCATCGCCGCCGCCGGATGGATCGTGTTGAGCGTCCCCTGGTAGAACCAGTCCACGAGCCCCATCAGACCGCTGATCGGAAGGAAACCCTCCACGCCCGGCGGCCGGTAGGGAAGCGGGAGCCGTCCCGCCTGGGCGGCCGCCACGAAGCGGGCGAACTGGACGCCCAGGACCACGCAGGTCAGGGCGAAGAAGGTCTGGACCGCGATCCGGACGCGGTAGCTCTTCTCTCCCTTGCGTCCGATCTTGCCGTTCAGCCAGGCGTCCCACCCCACGGCTGGGGGAGCGGACGGTTTCGACATCTTCCGGTTTGCGAGGCGGGCTTTCGTGATCATGCGGAGAAGGTATCGGAGCACGATGCACGCGCGGACCACCCGAACGAGCGGGGAAAGCGACTCGGCGGGGTGGGCGAACGTCCGTCCTGTCTCCCGGAACGCCGTACCCGAAGGTTGGACGCCCGGAACGAGCGGGTGGAGGGCTCCACCCAGTGGGTACGCGCTCCAAACGAGTGGGTGGAGCGGTCCACCGAATGGGTGCGCGCCTCCGGCGACCCGGTGGAGAGGTCCGTCCACTGGGTAGAGCGAGATCGACCAGTGGGTGCGCGCTTCCGGCGAATGGGTAGAGGGCTCCACCCAGTGGATGGAGGGGTCCACCCGCTGGAACGAGCGTCCCGGGCGCGAGCACGGATGTCCCGGGAGCAGGAACGGACGTCCCGGGCACCGGTACGGACATCCCGGGAGCTGGTACGGGCGTCCCGGGAGCTGGTACGGGCCTTCCAGGGCGCTCGTTTCCCGGCCCTCCCCACCCGGCGGCGCGGGCTGGCATCGCTCCTGCTCCGTCCTTTGGCGTGGCGTAATCGTCAGTGGCGCAGCTCTACACTGGCATTCGATTCAGCGTGGTCTAAGATGGATGCCAGACCACGTATCCCTGGAGGAACCGAGATGCCTGCCAAATACGTCTACGCTTTCGGTGGTGGTTCAGCGGATGGAGAAGGCTCCCAGAAGCTGCTGTTGGGAGGAAAGGGGGCCGGGCTCGCGGAGATGAGCCGGACCGGCATCCCGGTGCCGCCAGGGTTTACGATCACCACGGAAGTCTGCACGTTCTACCAGCAGAATAACGGCGGCTATCCCGAAAGCCTGGAGGGGGAAGTCGCGCAGCACCTGGCCAAGCTGGAGGAATACGCGGGCCAGCGCTTCGGCGATCCCCGGAGCCCGCTGCTGCTCTCGGTCCGCTCCGGCGCCGCGCGCTCCATGCCGGGGATGATGGACACCATCCTCAACCTCGGCCTCAACGACGCCACGGTGGAGGCCTGGATCGCCAACGGCGCGGACGCCCGCTTCGTGCTCGACGCCTACCGCCGCCTCCTCACCATGTACGGCGACGTCGTGCTCAACGTCCCCCACGAAGAGTTCGAGAAGAACCTGGCGGCAGGCCGCCGGTCCTGCGGCGCGAAGAACGACGCCGAGCTGACTCCCGAAGCGCTGCGGCAGGTGGTCGCGATGAACCTGCGCCTCATCGAGGAACGCGCGGGCACGCCCTTCCCCCAGGATCCCAGGGACCAGCTCTGGGGCTCCATCGGCGCCGTCTTCGGGAGCTGGAACAACCCCCGCGCCCGCGAGTACCGGCGCATCGAGGGGATCTCCGAGAGCCTCGGCACCGCCGTCAACGTGCAGACCATGGTCTTCGGCAACCAGGGCTCCGACTGCGCCACCGGCGTGGCCTTCACCCGCAATCCCGCCACCGGCGAGAAGCGGGTCTTCGGCGAGTATCTGGTCAACGCCCAGGGCGAGGACGTGGTCGCCGGCATCCGCACGCCGAAGACCATCGAGCGCCAGGACGGCCACGGCGGCCTGGGGGAGGACTTCCCCGCGGCGCACCGCCAGCTCGAAGAGATCTGCGCCACGCTGGAAAAGCACTTCCGCGACATGCAGGACGTCGAGTTCACCATCCAGCACGGCACCCTGTTCATGCTGCAGACCCGCGCCGGCAAGCGCACCGGCCGCGCCGCCGTGTGCGTCGCCGTGGACATGGTGGAGGAGGGGTTGATCGAGCCCCGCGAAGCCCTGGACCGGGTCCAGCCCGAGCAGCTCTCGCAGTTGCTGGCCCCCGAGTTCGACCTGAACGAGAAGAAGAAGGCCGTGGACGAGGGGCGATTCCTCGCCAGGGGACTCGCGGCCGGCCCCGGCGCCGCTTCCGGACGCATCGCCCTGACCGCCGAGCGGGCCGCCGAGATGGCCGCCGCCGGCCCCGTGCTGCTGGTGCGCGCCGAGACCTCCCCGGACGACATCGTCGGCATGCATGCCTCCGTGGGCATCCTCACCTCCCGCGGCGGCATGACCTCTCACGCCGCCGTGGTCGCCCGCGGCCTCGGCAAGCCCTGCATCGTCGGCGCCGGCGACCTGGAGGTGGACGAGCACGCCGGCGAGGTGCGGGTGGACGGCAAGGTCTTCCGCGAGGGGGATTCGCTCTCCATCGACGGCACCCGCGGCGAGGTCCTGGCCGGCGCGCTCGCCACCCGCAGCTCGGAGATCCTGCGCGTCTTCCTGGAAGGCGCCGAGCCGACCTCCAGCTCCGAGGCCTTCCGCAAGCTCCTGGAATGGGCCGACGCCGAGCGCCGCCTGCGGATCCGCGCCAACGCCGACACCCCGCACGACGCCACCGTGGCCCGCGCCCTGGGAGCCCAGGGCATCGGCCTCTGCCGCACCGAGCACATGTTCTTCGACGAGGAGCGCATTCCCTGGGTGCAGCGCATGATCCTCGCCGAGGACCCCGGGGAGCGCACCGAGGCCCTGTCGCGGCTCCTGCCCATGCAGCAGAAGGATTTCGAGGGGATCTTCGCGGCCCTCTCCGGCCTGCCGGTGACCATCCGCCTGCTCGATCCGCCGCTCCATGAGTTCCTGCCCCGGGAAGAGAAGGCCCAGCGCATCCTGGCGGACCAGATGGGGATCGACCTCGCGCACATCCAGGCCCGCAACGAGGCCCTGGCCGAAGCCAACCCCATGCTCGGCCACCGCGGCTGCCGCCTGGGGATCACGGGCCCCGACATCTACGAGATGCAGGTGTCGGCCATCGTCCGCGCCGCCTGCGCCCGCGCCGAGGCCGGAGACCAGGTGCGCGCCGAGATCATGGTGCCCCTGGTCGGCACCGAGAACGAAATGATCCGCCTGCGCGAGATGATCGCGGCCAAGGTCGCGCAGATCCTCAAGGAAGAGGATCAGCGGCTCGACCTCCTCATCGGCACCATGATCGAGGTGCCCCGGGCCGCGCTGGTCGCCGACCGCATCGCCCGCCACGCCGATTTCTTCTCCTTCGGCACCAACGACTTGACGCAGATGACCTTCGGCTACTCGCGCGACGACGCCGGCAGGTTCCTGCCTCATTACATCGAGTCGAAGATCCTGCCCCGCGATCCCTTCGAGGGGATCGACGAGGACGGCGTCGGCCAGCTCGTCCGCCTCGCCTGTGAGCGGGGCAGGGAGACGCGCGAAGACCTGCACCTGGGCGTCTGCGGCGAGCACGGCGGCGATCCGAAGTCGATCGACTTCTTCGAGCGGACCGGCCTCGATTACGTCTCCTGCTCGCCCTACCGGGTGCCGATCGCCCGCCTCGCGGCGGCGCAGGCCAGCCTGCGGCACCGCGAGACGGCCGGCGCGGAGGTGACGAAGATCCAGCCGGCGGCGCGCGGCGTGAGCGGGGCGGCGCTGTCCGCGGCTCCCATCGCAGCGGCGGGCCGCTGAACCGGCCCGCTCCTTGCAGGAACTGCTCTCTGGAAGGAGGTAGTTCCTTATGGACGACTCGGAACGGAGCTACGGATACAGCGAGGACCTCTATCACGGCAAGCGCGCCGAGAAGAGCTACGAATACGGAGCGGAGGACCCCACGGGTGTCGAGGGTCACGAGCTGAGCCCTGAAGAGGAGGCGATGCGGATCGAAGGGGCGGACCGCGACGAGGCGGAGCCCGTCCCCGATCCCGACACGCGAGGGTACGACCACGGCCGCGAGACGGCCAGCTACGGCACGGTCGAGTCCTTCACCTGGGATTCCTCGGGGACCGATACGAAGCGGGAGACTCCGGACCGTCAGGAGGTGGCGAGCGCTCCGGACGAGGAGCTGGCCACGAAACCGACGCGGTAGCTCACCCCTGGCCCCCTCTCCCGGTGGGGAGAGGGGGGCCATGTCAGACAGCTAGGCCCGGCGCGGCGAGAGCACCCTTGCCGGCAGGAAGAGGATCGCCTTCAGAAGCTCGAACACGGCATCCAGCGTGATCCCCACCAGCCGGAACGGCAGGGACAGCAGCCAGATGAACGGATAGAGGATCAACGCCAGCAGCGCCAGCGGCCAGCAGACGATGAAGAGCACCACCCAGGCGAGGAATGTGAGCATCGGCTGAGCCCTCCTTGTGGCTCAGCCGTTACTACGCAGAAGGGGGCGGCGGCGTTTCAACGGCTTGCCCTTTCGGCGTCCTGCCCTTCGAGACCTCACCCCCTGGCCC
>DASVAS010000047.1:0-179805 GCA_036376245.1 Thermoanaerobaculia bacterium
CGCGGGTCGCGCTCCTCTCCTTCTCGACCCATGGCAGCGCCAGCCACCCTCGGGTGGACAAGGTGCGCGCCGCCCTGGAAGTCCTGAAGGCGCGCAACGTCGACTTCCAGGTGGATGGCGAGCTTCAGGCCGATGCGGCCCTGGTGCCGCACGTGGCCGAGCGCAAGGCGCCGGGCAGCAAGGTGGCGGGGCGGGCCAACGTGCTCGTGTTCCCCAACCTCGACGCCGGCAATATCTCCTACAAGCTTACGGAGCGGCTGGCGGGAGCGCGGGCCGTCGGCCCCCTGCTCCAGGGGCTCGACAAGCCGGTCAACGACCTCTCCCGCGGGTGCTCCGCGGAGGACATCGTGGACGTGATGGCCGTGACCGCCCTCACTTCGACTGAAAGGAAGGCGACGTGAAGGTCCTGGTGGTGGGAGGCGGCGGCCGGGAGCACGCCCTCTGCTGGAAGCTGCGCCAGAGCCCGCTCCTGACCGACCTCTACTGCGCGCCGGGCAACCCCGGCATCGGGGAGATCTCGGACCTCGTGCCCATCTCGCCCGAAGAGGTCCAGCGCCTGGCCGACTTCGCCACCGAGATGAAGATCGACCTCACCGTCGTCGGCCCCGAGCTGCCTCTTACTCTTGGGCTCGTCGACGAGCTCGCGAGCCGCGGCCTGCCGGTGTTCGGCCCCTCGATGCGCGCGGCCGAGCTGGAGGGGAGCAAGGCGTTCGCCAAGGAGTTCATGGAGCGCCACGGCATCCCCACGGCGCCTTTCGTGGTCGCCCATGACGCGGCCGAGGCGCGGGCGGCGAGCGGCCGGTTCGGCTGGCCCGTGGTCGTCAAGGCCGACGGCCTGGCCGCGGGCAAGGGGGTGGTGATCGCGGCCGACGAAGCCGAGTACGAGCAGGCGGTCCGCGACCTGTTCGAGGAGCGCCGCTTCGGCGCGGCGGGCGACCGCGCGGTCGTCGAGGCCTTCCTCCCCGGCGAGGAGGTCTCGTTCATGGCGCTCTGCGACGGCGAACGGGTCCTCCCCCTGGCCACTGCCAAAGATTACAAACGGATCGGCGACGGCGACACCGGCCCGAACACGGGCGGCATGGGCTGCCACAGCCCGGCCGGAGTGCTCGCGGCGGAGACCGGGGCCGAGATCCTGGAGCGTGTCGTCCGCACGACGGTCGCGGGGATGGCGGCCGAGGGGCGGCCCTTCACCGGCGTGCTCTACGCCGGCCTGATCCTCACTCCGGACGGTCCCCGCGTCCTGGAGTTCAACGTCCGCTTCGGCGATCCCGAGTGCCAGGCGCTCCTCCTGCGCCTGGAGGACGACCTCCTCTCCGTCCTCGCCTCCGGGGCAAGGGGGAGCTTCGACGTCCGGCGGCTCACCTTCCGCAAGGAGGTGTCGGCTTGTATCGTCCTGGCGAGCCCGGGCTATCCCGGCAAGCCGGAGACGGGCGAGCCGATCGGGCTCGACCATGCCTATACCCTGCCGGGCGTGGAGATCTTCCACGCCGGGACCGCTCTCCGGAACGGCGACCTGGTCAGCGCGGGAGGCCGGGTGCTCTCGGTCTGCGCGGTCGATCCCGAGCTCGCCGGCGCCCTGCGCAAGGCCTACGCCGCGGTCGAAGCGGTGGACTGGCCGGGCAAGGTCTACCGCCGCGACATCGGGCGGCGGGTCCTGAGCGGATCGTGATAAGGTAAAGCGCTTTCTCCCCTTGGTCGTACCGAGTCCTGACCCTTGCGCCTCGGCGGCGGCCGAAAGGGGGAGGCTGGTATCTGTCGTGCTGGTATCCGACGTGCATAGAGCTTGCTTCGCTGTTGCAAGGGACTGGAAGGATTCATGAGCTGTACCGGTTGCTCGTTCAAGGGAATGTCCACAGCGGTCGAGGACTCCTTCGTCGGAGTCCGCTTTCGGGAGGAGACGAACCTGACGCTCTGCACCACGGGTGGGCGCATCTTCGCGCGCGGGGAAAAGGTGGTGGTGGACCTCGAGTCCGGGCCGGCGTTCGGCCACGTCGAGCAGTCGCCGATGCCCGTGTTCAAGCCCTGCCAGAAGTCGAGCGCCCGGCCGATCCTGCGGGCGGCGGACTCGAACGACCTTTCGGCCTTCGATCGCCAGGCCCAGAACGAGATGAACGGCAAGCTCTTCGCGCAGGAGCGGTCGCGCACTCTCGGGCTGGACATGAAGATCTCCCTGGTGGACTTCTCGCTCAACGGCAAGAAGGCCACCTTCTACTTCACCTCGGACGGACGCGTGGACTTCCGGCAGCTCGTGCGCGACCTGTCCAGCCGCTTCTCCGTGCGGGTGAAGATGGTCCAGGTGGGCGCGCGGGACGAGGCCGGGCTGGTGGGCGGCATCGGCGTCTGCGGGCGCACGCTCTGCTGCTCGACGTGGCTCAAGGACTTCCGGCCGATCTCGATCCAGATGGCGAAGCGCCAGAACCTGAGCCTCAACCCGTCCAAGATCTCGGGCCAGTGCGGCAGGCTGCTCTGCTGCCTCGCCTACGAGGACGAGGGCTACAAGACACGGAACCCGGACAGCCGGTCTGCGGCACCAGTGACGTCATAGGATCTCATCGCTCCAATGGAACCCAAAATGGCCAACCGCAAACTGATACGCCCGGACATGAACGAGCTCAAGAAGGAGCTCCCTTCCCGCAGCGTGCGCCGCAAGCAGACGCCGCCCGAGCAGACCAACGCCGAGGAGTTCTACTACCTCAAGCAGATGGCGGCGAAGACCCCGATGGTGGTCATCCTCGTCAACGACGAGGAGCTGCGCGGGTGGATCGAGTGGTACGACAAGGGAGCCATCAAGCTGAACCGGACCTCCGGGCCGAACCTGCTCATCCAGAAGCACGTGATCCGCTACATGTTCAAGGAGGAGGAGCTGAAGCGGGGCCGGGGCAAGCGCGTCGAGAACGACTTCGACAGATCTTGAGACCCGTCCTGGCCCTCACGCAGGGCGATCCCGCCGGGATCGGACCCGAAATCCTCCTCAAGCTGCTCCGCGAGGACTCCGCGCCGGCTGCCTGGCAACCCCTGCTGGTGGCTGAGCGCGCGGCCCTCGAAGCCCTCCGCCCGGCCCTGCCGGACTTCCCCTGGGACCGCCTGCGCTACCTCGCCGGCCCGCCCGCCGCGGCGGATCTGGCCAACCTGGCTGAGGACAACGGCATCCCGGTGCTCGATCCCGTGGGCTCCGCCCGCTCCATTTCCCTGGGGGACTCGGGGCCGGCGGACGCCGGCGGCGCCATGGCCGCCCTCGACGCGGGCATCGCCCTGGTCCGCTCCGGCGTGGCCGGCGCCCTGGTGACCGCGCCGGTCAGCAAGGAGTCGATCGCCCGCCATCACCTCCCCGGCTTCGTGGGCCACACGGACTACCTCGCGGAGGTCTGCGGCCTGGAGCGCTACGGCCGCGACTACCTGATGGCCTTTCTCGCTCCCGGCCTCCAGGTCGCCCTGCTGAACGTCCACCTCCCCCTGCGCCAGGCCCTGGACGGCGTCACCGCCGAGGCCGTGGGTGAGGCGCTCGACTGCCTCCACCGCCACGCCGGCGGCAAGATCGCCCTGGCGGGCCTGAACCCCCACGCCGGGGAAAACGGGCTGCTGGGGACCGAGGAACAGACGGTGCTGATCCCCGCCGTCAAGGCCGCCCGCGAGCGGGGTCTGGACGCCCACGGCCCCGAGAGCGCGGACTCCCTCTTCGCCCGCGCCTCCAGGGGAGAGTTCGACTGGGTGCTGGCCCTCTACCACGACCAGGGGCTGATCGCGGTCAAGACGGCCTCCTTCGGCCTCGCCACCAACTGGACCCTGGGACTGCCGTTCCTGCGCACCTCGGTCGACCACGGCACCGCCTTCGGCCTCGCCGGCCGCGGCCTGGCCGACGCCGGCCCCATGGCGGCGGTGGTGGACGCGACGCTGAAGCTGATCGCGGGCGAGCTGCCGCGGAAGCGTTAGGCCGGTTTCCGCGCCACCGCCAGCAGCGAATCGCCGAGGACCGGCGTGTGGATCACGCGCCCGATCACCCGCAGGGGCTTGAGGAACTTCGTCCCTTCGCCTACGGAACAGAAGTTGGATTCCGTGATCAGGGTCTCCACCTCCAGCCCGGCCCCCGCGAGCCCCGCGCGCAGCATGCGGGCGCTGAACATGTGGACATGGGTGGGATCCTGGTGCCAGGCCCACTTCTTCCCCAGCAGGGGGCGGGCGAGGCTGTGGGCGTTGAGGGTGATGACGAAGAGCTTGCCCCCGGGCCTGAGGCATCGCCGGCAGCTCGCCAGCGCCGCCGGATAGTCCCGCAGGTGCTCGATGACGTCCAGCATCGTCACGGCGTCGAAATGATCTTCGGGGAACGGGAAGGGTTGCTCGGCCCCGCCCTCGATCACCTGCCCCCGGATGCGCCGCCGCGCCTGCTCCACGGCGTGGGCCGAGACCTCCAGGCCGTGCGCCTCGTAGCCCGCCTTCTCCGCCGCCTCCAGGAAGAAGCCGTAGCCGGCGCCCACGTCGAGCACCCGGCCTCCCGGGCGGACACCGTGGGAGCGCAGCAATCCCACCAGGTAGTCCAGGTACTTCACCTTGCCGGGATGGAGCTGGAAGTACTCGCGGTCGAAATAAGAGGCCTCGTGCACGGGCCGGGATGCTAGCACCGCCCCTCGCGCTGTGCTAAACAATCGCGCCTATGTTTCTGATCGACCTGATGGGCGCCGCCCTGACGCTCATCACCGTGGGGTTCCTCCTCCTGGGGGGGTATCTGGCGGCTCTCCGGCTGCTCGGCGCGGAAGCCGGCCGCGATCCTCTCGCCCTGGCCGTGGCCTCCCTGCTCCTCGCCACCGCCGAAGCGGTGGGGATCGGCCTGCTGCTGGGAGGGCTGGGGCTCCTGCGCTTCGACCTCGCCCTGGCGCTCCAGGCCGGGCTCACCCTGGCCCTGCTGCTGGGCTTCCGCAAGAACCCGCCGCCCGAGGGCGTCGGCGGTCCGGCGGCCGCGATCCTCCGGCGGACCTGGGACCTCGTCCGGGAGCATCCGGCGCTCTCCCTGGTGACCCTGCACGCCGTGGGCAGCGAGGCCCTGCGGGGACTGCTGCGCCCGCCCCTCTCCTGGGACAGCCTGATGTATCACCTGCTGCTCACCGGGACCTGGCTGCGCGACCAGAACCTCGTCCCCGTGTTCGGCAACATCCCGATCAACTACTACGGCTACGTGCCGGCCAACGGCTCCGTCTGGTTCTGGTGGTGGATGGCGCCGTCGCACAGCGAGCTCTGGGTCAATCTCGCCACCCTGCCGCACTGGCTCCTCCTCGGCCTGGCCGCGGGCGCGGTGGCGCGGCGGCTCGGGGCGCGGCGCCACTGGCCCCTGGCGGCCTTCCTGATCCTGATGACGCCGACCGTGGTCCGGTTCGCCGCGGCCGAGTACGTAGACATATTCACCGGCGCGGCCCTGGTCTCCGCGACCTTCTTCGCCCTGCGCTGGATGCGGGAGCCCTCCTGGAGCGCCGCGGTCCTGGCGGGCGCCGGGCTGGGCCTGGCGTCCGGCGCCAAGGTCCTCGGGGTCGTGTTCTCCCTGGCCCTCGCGGGCCTGACGGTCGTGCTGGCGCGCGGGAGCTGGGGCCGGCGCGTGCCTCAGGTGGCGGCGGCGCTGGCCGTGACCCTCCTCCTGGGGAGCTTCTTCTATCTCCGCAACGTCGCGCTCGGCTCGGACCCCCTGGCCCTGCACTGCGAGCAGACCGCCAGCGGCAAGGAGAACGCCAATGTGCCCACCATCCCGCGCAAGAACTCGGTGGTGGACCTCCACGAGCAGATGATCGGCGAGGGTCAGCTCCTGGACGCCTTTCTCGGGATCACCCGCCCGCAGTCCATGGAGCTGGGCCTGGGGCCGCAGAGCTTCGTGGTGCTCCTCGCCGTCCTCCTGCTCCCGTTCGGGCTGGGCCGTGAGCGGTGGCGGGAATCCCTGATGGTCTCCGGCCAGATCTGGGCGCAGCTCGCCTTCTGGCTCCTGGTCCCGTTCTCCAGGAACCTCCACGTCTTCGCCAACGTCCGCTACCTGATCCCGGGTCTCGGGCTGGCGTTCGCCGGGCTGGTGGCCCTGGGGGAGCGGCGCGGCGTGCGGGACCGCTGGCTGGAGCTGATCGCCCTCGCCTTTGTGATCCAGGGGATGCTGCAGCTCCACGCGGACATGTCCCGGGGCGTGCGGCTGGCGATGGCCCTGCTGGATCTGGCGGCGGTGCTCCTCGCTCTCTCGCCCGGGCTGCGCGCGTTCACTCTGCGCCGCTGGCGCGAGCTTGCCATGGCGGCGCTCGCGCTGGCGATCCTGGGAGCGCCGTTCCTCGCCCGGTTCCGGGTCCAGGACCGGGGGCGCGCCCTGGCCCGGGAGTACGTCGTCCACATGACCTCCGCGCGTTTCTTCGTGGGCGGCTGGGGCTGGCTGGACGAGAACGGCGGCACGGGCAACGTGGCCGCCGTCCACTCGCCCAACAACTACTTCGTCTACCCGGCCATGGGGCCCCGCCTGGAGCGGGACGTCCGCTACGTCAACGTCAACGCCGCCGACCGCGCCTACGCCATCCAGTACCCCGCCTGCCAGCCGCGGGTCGATCCCGACCCCAAAGCCTGGGTGGAGAACCTGGCGAGGAAGCGCATCCGCTGGGTCCATCTGAGCCGCTACCCGCAGTTCGATTTCCCCCCGGAGCGGCAATGGGCCGATTCGATGCCCGCCGTTTTCGCGTTGCGTTACTCCGATCCCACGAACCTGGTGTATGAGTTCCTGCCAGGGGTGGACAATGCCCAATAAGCGCCGCGCTCCCGAGAAGAAGAAGATCGGCCGCAGCCTCGTCAACCGGAGCGACCTCGAAGGGCTCCAGCGGGCCTGGCAACGGAAGGACCTCGTGTTGTTCCTCGGCGCCGGCGTCTCCAAGCCGTACGGCATCCCCACCTGGAACGACCTGGTGCTGGAGATCCTCTTCGAGCAGACCGACGTGGCCCGCCGGCTGGAGAAGATCGACCTCCCCTTCCGGCGGTCTCTGGCCGCCTGGCTGGTCGACTACTACGACTACGACCCGATCATCCTGGCCCGGGTGGTGAAGAACGAGATCCGCCGCCGCGCCAGCCGCCGCCGCTCCCGCCAGGAGATCGACGCCCACACTCTCTTCCTGGAGAAAGTCCGCGAGCACCTCTACCCTGAGGAGCCTCCGGCCCCTCGCGAGCCGACCACGCTCACCGCCGTGGCGGACCTCGTCAAGAAGTCCGGCGAGAACACCGGCGTCGAGGCCGTCGTCTCCTTCAACTACGACGACCTCCTGGAGCGCAAGCTGGCGGGGAGCCTGGATTTCCAATCGGTCTGGAACGCCCGGAGGCGACGGGACAAGGGGATGGCCATCCTCCATCCCCACGGCTTCCTGCCGCAGGAAGGCGACCTGGTGGACTGTGAGCTGGTCTTCACCGAGGACGACTACCACGGTCTGACCACCACCGTCTTCCACTGGGCCCTGACCTCCATGGTCAACTACCTCCGGCACCACACCGTCCTGTTCATCGGCCTGTCGATGCTCGATCCCAACCTCCGCCGCCTGCTGGACGCCAGCTACGTCCACGGGGACATCCCGGCCCACTGGCAGATCCAGAAGCGTCACAAGATCGCCCCGCGCGCCGAAGTCCGCAATGTCCTCCGGGACATCCGCTCCCGGGCTCGCCGGTACCGGCAGGAGATGGGGATGGAGCCTCCCAAGGAGACGCCGGAGCTCACCGAGGCGATCGGGGCGGTCCTCCAGCAGGCCGACTCCTACGACCGCAACCTGTTCGAGTCCATGGGCGTGAAGACCGTCTGGGTCGAGGACTACGACGACATCCCCGCGTTGTTGGAAGCCATCGCGGCGGGATAGATCCCGCCGTGGTACCATCCCCGAAAACCTGAAGGAACAGCCATGTCGAGAATCGAGTTCACGGGCAATTACGAGGATCTCTCCACCGATCGGGGATATCAGTTCAAGTTCTATTGCGAGAAGTGCCACAACGGCTACATGTCGACTTTCAAGGCCAGCAAGATCGGCATGGCGGCCTCGGCCGCGCAGGTGGCGGGCAACCTCTTCGGAGGCCTCTTCGGCCGGGCCGCGGCCGGCGCGTACGAGATTCAGCGGGCGGTCGGCGGGCCGGCGCACGACGCCGCCCTGCGGGAGGCCGTGGAGGAGATCCGTCCTCTCTTCAAGCAGTGCACCCGCTGCGGCCAGTACGTCTGCGAGCCGGTCTGTTTCAACAAGCGGGCCGGCCTCTGCGAGAGCTGCGCTCCCGACATGGACGAGGAGATCGCCGCGGCCCAGGCCGAGGCCGCGAGAACGCAGGCCTTCGAGAAGGCGCAGTCGGTCGACTGGATGAAGGGCCGCGACCTGGGCCGCGTCACCGGCGCCGCCTGCGGAGCCTGCGGGGCCAAGGTCGGCAACGCGAAGTTCTGTCCCGAGTGCGGCACCCCGACCGTGCAGAAGAAGAGCTGCGGGAGCTGCGGCCACGAGGTGGAGGGCAGCCCCCGGTTCTGCCCCGAGTGCGGTCAGAAGTTCGCATAGAAACTTGAGATCACAAATTGTGATCTCAAGTTTCC
Source organism: Thermoanaerobaculia bacterium (assembly GCA_036376245.1). Classification (GTDB taxonomy): domain Bacteria; phylum Acidobacteriota; class Thermoanaerobaculia; order Multivoradales; family UBA5704; genus DATARR01. The sequence goes on from DASVAS010000047.1 coordinate 8,552, forward strand.
GTGAACCCGATCCGGCGGTTCGGTCCCTCCGGTGGCGTCATCAGCCGCCGGAGGGCGTCGAAGACCGCCTTGAACTGGCCGTCGTACCGCTCCTCCAACTCGTCAAGCCTCCGGATCAGGTCCGCCTGGGTGCTCATCACCTGCCTCAGGCGGACGAACGCCCGCATGATCTCGATGTTGACCCGCACCGCCTGCTGGCTGCGAAGCACGCTGGAGAGCATCGCCACCCCCTGCTCCGTGAATGCATAGGGAAGGTACCGCCGGCCGCCCCAACTTGAGGTCACAGATTGTGACCTCAAGATCTCGACCTCCTCCGAAGTGAGCTGGAACATGAAGTCCGGCGGAAACCGGTCGAGGTTCCTCTTGACAGCCTGGATCAGGGCCTTGGTCCCAACCCCGTACAGCGCGGCGATGTCCACATCCAGCATCACCTTCTCTTTCCTCAAGAACACAATGCTCTGCTCGACCCTGCGTGTGAGCTGCCCAGCTTCAGAGTCCATCCACGGTCTCCAATAGGTAGGGTCGCGCCGCTCCATCCGGTTTGAGATCACAGTTTGTGATCTCAAACGCCCAGATCGGGCGGCGAGACGGTTGGCCTACCTATAAAAAGACGTAAAAACTCGCTTCCATCGCTCAACTTTTTGCTTGGCTTAAACACGAGCCCGCCGCCGGGCCAGCCAGCGGACGATCAGCGGCAGCGCCAGGAGGCCCAGCAGGACCGCGAACCAGAGGGTGGCGCCGCGGATGACCAGGGTGATCGAGCTGGCGTCGGCGGTGTCCAGGCCCTGGGCGTGGAGGAGGGCCGCGAGGGAGCCCTCGGCGGCTCCCAGCCCGCCGGGGAGCATGGAGACGCCGCCCACGAAGTTCGCGGCGATGTAGTTGAAGACGGACAGCAGGAAGCCCACGTCCGGCACGTAGTCCCGCACCACCAGGTAGAACCCCACCCCTTCCGCCCCCCAGGCCACCACCGCCAGGACCAGCGCGAACAGGAGGAGGCCCGGCGAGAAGAGATCCCGCAGGCGGTCGTACATCTCCACCAGGTGCGGCACGCGGGGACCCACCACGGGCAGCTTGCCGAGGAGCCGGAAGGCCCACTCCGCCCCCCGCCGCCAGGTCAGCGCGAGCGATGCCACGGCCACACCGCTCAGGCCGGCAACGGCGAACCAGGGACCGCCGGGGAAGGGGAGCGCTCCCAGAGCCAGCAGCGCCACCACGCCCAGCACGTCCGTGAGGCGCTCGGCCAGCACCGCCGGGACGACCCGCAGCGCCGGCCCTCCCCCCAGCTCCCGCACCAGCCAGGCCTTCCCCAGCTCCCCGGCCTTGCCGGGCGTCACCGACAGCAGGAACCCCACCAGGAAGACCGCGAGGCTCCTTCCTGCCGGCAGCGGCACTTCCAGCCGCCGCAGGTAGGCCTGCCAGCGGACGAACCGGAGGATGTAGTTGACGAGGGAGAGTCCGAGGACGGGGACGAGAAGGCGGAGATCGAAGCCGCGGAGGCTCTCGGCCAGCTCCCGCGGGTTCGCGGTCAGGGCGAGCCCCAGGACCACGAGCAACCCCAGGGCCAGCGGCACGAGGAGCCGCCGGCCGAGCCGCTCCAGGCCCGTGCCGCCCGTCTCGGGCCCCGTCTCCGGGGATATGTCGGGGATCAGGCCGCCTTCTCTTCTTCCCGGACCGCCTCCGGGTACTGCTCGAAGAGGCGCATCCACTTGCTGGTCTTCCGATACTGCTCGATGCGGCGCTTGCCCACCGTCGGGTACCACGCGAAGTCGTGGTAGAAGTACGAGCCGAACACGAAGAAGTAGACCAGCGGCGTCCGGAACAGCAGCTTCTGGAGACCCTTCAGCGGCCCGAACCAGACCAGGTCGCCGAAGCGGGAGACCGCGTTGTCCCCCACCGAGAAGCGGAAGTTCCACTTCGAGACGTCCTCGCCCACCACCTCGATGTCCCGCGGATCGCCGACGCCCAGCCCGGCGTCGTGCGCCAGCCGGATGTAGGGGATCGACATCGGATCGAAGCCCATGATCTTGGCCGCCACGGCGTCGATCGCCACCTGGTCGCCCGAGGCCATCATGAAGTCCTTTTCCACGGGGATCATGGTCCGCGGGCCGGGGCCGTTGCCGCAGGTCGTGCCGTCCTTGACGGCGAAGATCCCCGAGTGGATCTCCTTCTGGATCGTCAGCAGGTCCACCAGCGTCTCATGGATGTAGGAGTGCGTGTAGTGCCGGCGGGTGTTGAGCAGGCCGCCGAAGGCGTTCTTCATCGCCCCGGTGGTGGTGGTGTAGATGTGGCACTTCACCGTCGGCAGGTGGACGATGTTCTTGCCGAGGAAGAACTCGGGGATGGTGATCCCCTCGGGGTAGATCTTCGGCAGCACCAGCATCTTGCCCTTCGGCTTGTAGGTGATCCACTTCAGGTCGTTCTCGAAACAGTTGTAGCGCACCGGCACGTGGTGCTTGTCCAGCACCGGCAGGTAGCGGTTCAGCCGCTCGCCCTTCTTGGGATCGGTGACGACCGTATTGTTCTGGACGCAGACCTGGTCCGTATAGCCGTCCGCCCGCAGCTTGAGGATGGTCCCTTCGAGCTGCCAGGGCGTGGTGTTCGCCCCGGGGAACGGGAAGTGCCAGGAGATGTTGTCCTTGAGGATGGTGGTGGCGCCAGGGGCGAGGTGCCGCTTCACCTCGGCCATTTCCATGGTGCGCCCGACGTCCTCCAGGACGCTCTCGGGCTGGGTCTTCAAAACGGCGACGCGGGCTTTGGCCATGAAACTCTCTCCGGATTTGAATCGATGTCCTTCCGCCGCGGCGCGGCGGAAGGGCCTTACATTATAACCGGTCCCTGAACCGGCGATTGACGCGGGCCGGCTGGAGGGTATAGCGTCTCTTCAAGTACAGATTCAAAGCAAGGGGAGAGAGGACGTCACCTGGTGACGCCGCCATGAAGAGATTGTCCGCATATCTCGCGCTGCCGCTCGCGGCGGTGCTGGCCGTGGGCTGCAAAGCGGGCCCGAAGGGGTTCATGCCGCTCGAGACCGGCCACAAGGTTGTCTACGAGGTCGAGTACGCGGGCCTGCTCGGCGCCGTCCAGCGGGCCGAGGCCGTCCAGCGCGTGGAAGAGAAGACCAGGATCGGCGGACACGAGTACTTCCGGATCGTAACGGCCATCAAGGGGATCCCCGGACACGTCACCGACACCTACTACCAGCGGTTCGCCGCCGACGGGCTCCATGAGGTGCGGTACGTCGATGGCCGGCCCGTGGACTACCTCTCCATCCCCTGGCCTCTGAAAGTCGGAAAGGCCTGGCTGTACAACGACGGGTTGACTGAGATGACCTGCCGGGTGGAGGAGCGGGCGTCGGCGGTCCTGCCGGAGAGGACCTATGAGGACGCCTGGAAGATCTCCTGCTACAGCGTGGGGAGCGGCTTCAAGGAACAGACGTACCTGGTCGAGGGCGTGGGAGAGGTGAGGATCCTGCAGGATTTCGGCTCCCTCAAGATCGAGATGCGGCTGCGGGAAGCGGGTTGAGGGAAGTCAGGCCCGGAAGCTCACCCGCTCCCGGATCCTGTTGAACCCCAGGCGGCCGAAGAGCTCCTCGATCCGGGCCGGATCGGCGCCGCGGAGCTCCAGGTCCGCCAGCTTCCCCCGCACGCCCGGAACCTCGCGGGACACGGTGGCAAGCTGCTTGGAGAGGAAGGCGATCTCCCGGCCGGCCGCCAGCTTGGCGTGCAGGGACCTGGCCCCCCGGATGGGCAGCGAGGGCAGCTCGTCCAGCTTCGCGTAGAGGTCCTCCAGGTGGCCGAAGCGGGCCAGCAGCTCCGCCGCCGACTTGCCGCCGATCCCCTTGATGCCCGGGATGTTGTCCACCGTGTCCCCGGCCAGCCCCAGGTAGTCGGTGATCTGGTCGGGCCGCACGCCGAACTTCTCGAACACCCCCCGCGGGTCGAGGCGGATCTCCTTGGCGAAATCGAGGAGGACGGTCCGCTCGTCGACGAGCTGCGCCAGGTCCTTGTCGGAGGTCACGATGACGGCGCCGTGGCCGCCTGCCTCCAGATCGCGGAGGAGGGCGCCGATGAGGTCGTCGGCCTCGTAGCGGTCGTCGATGAAGGTGGCCGCGCCCAGGGCCGCCGCGATCTCCAGGCAGGTGTCGATCTGCGCCTCCAGCTCCGGCGGCGGCGCCACCCGCTGCTCCTTGTAGGCGGGATAGATCTCGTTGCGGAAGCTGCCGTTGAGGTTGCGGTCGAAGGCCACGGCGAGGTGGGTGGGCTTCTCGTCCGCGATCAGCTTGAGGAGGAACGAGGTGAAGCCGTAGGACGCCGCCGCGGGGCTGCCGTCCGGCGTCTTGATGCTGGACGGCAGCGAGAAGTGCGCCCGGAAGATGTACGGGCTGGCGTCCACCAGGTGGACCGTCGCCATGGCCCTCACGCTCCGAAGAAGCCGCGCACCGCCGACCCCACCGCCTCGACCTCCTCGTTGGTCAGCTCGGGGAAGACGGGCAGGCAGAGCACTTCTCCGGCGGCGGCGGTGGAGACGGGCAGGTCCCCGTCGCGGGCGTCCACCAGGCCGGCCATGGCGGGCTGCTGGTGGAGCGGCGAGGGGTAGTGGACGGCGGCGGCGATCCCCCGCTCCTTGAGGTGCGCCATCAGCTCGTCCCGCCGCGCGCTGCGGACGGTGAACTGGTGGTAGACGCTCCGCACCTCCGGCGGGTCCGGGATGATCCGCAGGTCGCCCACGCCGGCGAGGGCGCCGTGGTAGCGGCAGGCGATCTCCCCGCGGCGGGCGTTGTCCTCGTCCAGCAGGGCCAGCCGGCAGTTCAGGACGGCGGCCTGCAGGCTGTCGAGACGGCTGTTGGTGCCGATCTCGTGATGGGTGTAGCGCACCGTCTGGCCGTGGTTGGCGTAGCTGAACACCTTGCGGGCCAGCTCGGCGTCGTTGCTGGTCACCGCGCCGCCGTCGCCGAAGCAGCCCAGGTTCTTGGTGGGGTAGAAGCTCCAGGCCGCGAGCCGGCCGAAGCCGCCCACCCGCCGGCCCTTCCAGCGGGCGCCGTGGGCCTGCGCGGCGTCCTCCAGCAGCCAGAGCCCCCGCCGCTCGCAGAGGGCGAGGATGGCGTCGACGTCGAACGGCCGGCCGTAGAGGTGGACGCCGATGATCCCCACCGTCCGCTCCGTCACCCGCGCCGCGGTGTCCCGCGGATCGAGGTTCAGGGTCTCGGGATCGACGTCGGCGAAGACCACCTTGCCGCCGAGCAGCGCCACCGCCTCGGCCGTGGCGAAGAAGCTGAAGGCCGGGACGATCACCTCGTCCCCCGGCTGCATGCCGAGAGCCCGCAAGGCGATGATCAGAGCGTCGGTACCGTTGCCGAGGCCGACGCAGGCCTCGACCTCAAGATACGAGGCGAAGGCCTTTTCGAACTCCCGGACCTCGGGGCCCAGGATGAAGGAGGACTCGTCGAGGATGCGCTTCCAGCGCTCCTGGAGCTGAGGGTCGATGCGCCGCCGCACGCGGCCGAGGTCGAGGATGGGTACGTTCACGAGGTCGGCATTGTATAGGATTGCGATCTGGAGGAACGACGCCCATGATCCCCGTCAAGCCCCACATCGCCGAGCGAGCCTACGTCAAGAGCCTGGCCGAGTATCGCGAGATGTACCGCCGGTCCGTCGAGGACCCGGTGAATTTCTGGCGGGAGGCTGCCGGTATCCTCGACTGGTTCCATCCGCCGCGCAACATCGTGGACGTGGACATGGAGGAGGTGGATTTCGCCTGGTTCTCCGGCGGGCGCCTCAACGCCTGCTACAACTGCGTCGACCGCCACCTGCCCACCCGCGGCGAGCAGACGGCCATCATCTGGGCCGGCGACGAGCCCGGCGACTACCGGTACATCTCCTACCGCGAGGTCAAGCACAACGTCGCCCGCATCGCCAACGTCCTCCTCCATCACGGGGTCCGCAAGGGGGACCGCGTCTGCATCTACCTCCCCATGATCCCCGAGCTGCCCTACACCATGCTGGCCTGCGCCCGCATCGGCGCCGTCCACTCGGTGGTCTTCGCCGGCTTCTCCGCCGAGTCCCTGCGCGACCGCATCCTGGACGCCGGCTGCAAGGTGGTGGTGACGGCCAACGAGGGATTGCGCGGCGGCCGGCGCATCCCCCTGAAGGCGACCGTCGACCAGGCCGTCGAGGGCCTGTCCATGGTGGAGAAAGTCCTCGTCGCCCGCCGCACCGACAAGGAAGTGCCCATGCGGTCCGGCCGCGACCTCTGGCTGGAGGAGGAGACCGAGAAGCAGCGCTCCACCTGCCCGGTGGAGTGGATGGCCACGGAGGACCCGCTTTACATCCTCTACACCTCGGGCTCCACGGGAAAGCCCAAGGGCGTGCTGCACACCACCGGCGGCTATCTGGTCTACGCCGCCATGACCCACAAGTACGTCTTCGACTACCACCCGGGCGACATCTACTGCTGCGCCGCCGACATCGGCTGGGTCACCGGCCACAGCTACATCCTCTACGGACCGCTGGCCAACGGCGCCACCACGGTGATGTTCGAGTCCATCCCCACCTACCCGGACGCCGGGCGGTACTGGCGCATGGTGGACGACCTCGGGATCAACATCTTCTATACGGCGCCGACCGCCATCCGGGCCATCGCCCGCGCCGGCGACGAGTGGGTGAAACGCTACCAGCGCACCTCCCTGCGCATCCTGGGATCGGTCGGCGAGCCGATCAATCCGGAAGTCTGGCTCTGGTACCACGACGTAGTGGGGGAGGGCCGCTGCGCCGTGGTGGACACCTGGTGGCAGACGGAGACCGGCGGCATCCTCATCACCCCGCTGCCGGGCGCCACCCCCTGCAAGCCCGGCTCGGCCACGCTCCCCTTCTTCGGCGTCCGCCCGGTGCTGGTGGACGACCAGGGCAACGAGCTGGAGGGCAACAACGTCTCGGGCAACCTCTGCCTGCGGGGCACCTGGCCGGGGCAGGCGCGCACGATCTACGGCGACCACCGGCGGTTCCGCCAGACCTACTTCACTCAGTTCCCCGGCCTCTACTTCACCGGCGACGGCTGCCGCCGCGACCAGGACGGCTACTACTGGATCACCGGCCGCGTCGACGACGTCCTCAACGTCTCCGGCCACCGGCTGGGCACGGCGGAGATCGAGAGCGCCCTGGTGGCCCACGAGGCGGTGGCCGAGGCGGCGGTGGTCGGCTTCCCCCACGACATCAAGGGGACGGGCATCTTCGCCTACGTCAACGTCACGCCCGAATACGAGACCTGGGACCCCGAGGAGCTGATCGGCATGCTCAAGGAGCAGGTGCGGCACGCCATCGGCGCCATCGCCACCCCGGACCGCATCCAGATCGCCGCCGGCCTGCCCAAGACCCGCTCGGGCAAGATCATGCGCCGCATCCTGCGCAAGATCGCCGCCGGCGAGTACGAGGAGCTGGGCGACATCACCACCCTGGCCGATCCCTCGGTGGTGGAGAAGCTGGTGGACGATCACCGTTCGGCATCCGTATGACGAAATGGCTCCCCTTGCGCGCGGAGCCGTGATAGACTGGTATGGCATAAACGAGTTGAGGCTTCTTCTCTCCGGGCTGCGCGGTTTCCCAGCCGCCGGCTCCTGTCAAGGCCAGGACGCGTGACCACCCGATCCTGAAGCTCCTCATGGAGTTCTTGCCACTCGCGATCCTGGTCCTTCTCTTCCTCGGACTGATTTTCTTCCTGAAGACCAGCGACCTGGTCGCCGACCCCTCGCCCTGGGTGGCGTCACGGATGGCGGAGGAGAAGCGTCTCTTCGAGCCTCTCCTCTGGCTGGGCGGCGGGGGAGCGGCGTTCCTCGGGTTGATGGCAGCGCGGCTCGGCACGGCGGCGGGATGGCTCTCGCCGGCGACCCGAGCGGCGGCCGGGTTGGCCATCGGCCTGACGCTCCTCGGGATCGGCCTGGCTGTTCGACGGCGGGCGCGGCTCTGGCAGGCGGCGGGCTTCTCCTGGCTCGTCGTCACCCTGGCCTCGGCGGTCCTCCTCGACGGATCGCTTTCACCTCTCCTCGGTCTGGCATTTCTGGCGGTGACCGCCGCCGCCGCCCTGGCTGTCCTGGGGCTGCGCCCGGGGACGCTGGCGGTGGCCATGGGCGCGGTCGGCGGAGCGGCCGCCTGCGTATCCCTGGACACCCGGAGCCTCACCGGCTTCGGCATGGTCTTCCTGGTGTTCCCTGTCCTCCTGCTCTTCCTCGTATGGCCCTGGGGCCGGAATATGCTCCTGGCATTAGGATGCCTGGGCTTCATTTTCGCCCGGATGCCTTCCGCCGGTACGGATCTCTCCTGGGAGGGGTGGACCCCGCACATCGTCCTGGTCCTTGGCTTCCTGCTCCTGGGCAGGCTGGAGCCCTGGTTCCAGAGGCTCGCCTGGTTCGGTGCCGGGTGGGGCTTGAGCCTGATCGTCGCCGACGCCACGCCTCCGGCCCTGCGTTGGAGCCTCGCGGCGCTACTGACTCTGGGCCCCCTGGCGGCGCATCGGAGCTCGACGCGGCCGGCCTGGTGGACGGCCCTCTCCGCGGTCACTGGAACCGCCCTCTTTCTGTTGCTGGCGGTCGAGGAGGACAGCGGGGAGATGGGCTGGAGCGGGATCGCCTTCGCCGCCGGCGTCCTCTATCTCGGTGGGGCATGGCTCGTAGCCCGGTGGGCTCGGGCCGGCGACGAGGAGGCCATCCGGCTGACCGTGGCACCCTTGGCCGTGGCCACGGGGACCTTCGCCGCCCTTGCCGTCGCTCTGGAGATCGGGCGCGGGTGGCCAGGCATCGCCGCGGCCCTGCTGGCGCCGTTCCTGATGATGCTGGCCGCGAGGCTCCGCTTGCCGTCGCTCGGCGGCCTGGCCCTGGCGGCGGCGCTTTTCTCCCTCGGCTGGACGATCCTCCACGCTCGGGATTTCGGCTACCCCGGAGATCTCCCCTGGCAGCTCTACGGCTTCGGAGTGCCCTTCCTCGCCCTCGCGGCCGCCGTCTGGACAGGCCGCCGGAACGGGCTGGAGACCACGGGACGAATGGAATGGCTGATGGTTCTCTCCGGGCTCCTGCTGGCGACTCTCCTGGTTCGTGAGCTCGCTCCTGGCGCGACGACAACCGTTCTGGTAGCGGTCGCCCTGGTCCCCCTGCTCGCCTACGCGGCTTGGCGGCTCTACCGCTGGAGGATCACGCCCTGAAGAAGAGAGCGGCATGGCTCGCGGTCCTGGCGCTCGGCGGACCGCTGACCGGCGCAGGGAACGCCGCGTCCTGGCCGGTCCACGCTCCGGGAGCCCGGCCGGGGGAGGTCGTGCGGCTGCCCATCCCCGATCGGGTCAACGCCGAATACGAGGGCTACTACGGCGATCTCCATGTGGAGGCGGGTGGACGGGACATCCCCTATCAGGTGGATAGATCGGATCCCTTCCTGGCGGTCCGTCTCTCCGGCGTCCGTCCCCGACCCTCGCACCAGGCAGGTTTCAGCAGGATCGAGCTGCCCTTGAGGCCCGGCCTGCCGTTCGACTCGGTCCGCCTGCGCGCCAGGCCGGAGGTCTTCTCCCGTAAGGTCCAGTTGGTGGATGGAGACTCCGTGGTCGTCGAATCCGACTGGACGTGCTTTCCTGGCCGCCCCTGCGCACTGGAATTCGAAGTCTCCAGCAAGGTGCTGGCGAAAAATGCGCGACCCCTCCTGCAATTCCTGGATGGTGAAAACCCGCCCTTGCCCGCCGTCGATGTCGAGGTATGGCGGCGCCGGGAATCCCTCGCCTTCCTCTGGCCTCGGAGCGGACCGGTCCGGCTGCTGACCGGCAAGGACCGGCCGGCGACGGAGACGCCGGAGGATCTCAAGGATTTCACGCTCCCTGCCGGGCCCGAACGCGCCGCCCGGATCGCGGCGCCGGTGTCTGAAGAGCGGTCCGCGGCTCCCGCCTTCCTCCTTTCCGGCGGCCTCCTCCTTGCTCTTCTCGGATGGAAGGTGAGCCAGCGGCGCCGCGTCTCCCCCGCGTTGATCCTGGCCCTGGGGCTCTCCGCCGCCGGAGCGGCCCGGGCGGAGGAGGGACGCCTCTACAGCCGTCCCGTCGAAGTGCCGGCCGCGGGCTGGGTGCGGGTGCCTCTCGATCTGGAGACGCTGCGGCGCCTCGGCGCCCACGGAACGGGAGTGCGGGTCTTCGCTCCCGGAGGAGAGGAGGTGGCGAGCCAGCTCCAACCGTTCTCCGGGGAGACCGGCATCGACCTCTGGCCGATCCCCCAGGAAGGAGATACCAAGGCTGTCGCCGTGGACCTGGGAGAGGATCTGGACCGGCCGCCCTCCGTCCTGCTGTTGGGCGCCTCGAATCCGGATGTGCGCCTGTCCGGGGTCGTACGCCTCGATGCCAGCAGCGATACAAGGACCTGGAAGCCGCTCTCCGAAGAAGCCTTGTTCGAAGTCCGGGAACCGGTCTACCGCAAAGGCCTGTTGACCTATCCGCCCGGCCGATACCGGTTCCTGCGCCTCACCGTGGCGGACCCCTACGGCAACGTCCACGTGAGGCGTTTCATCTCTCCGTCTTCCCGCGTCCTGAGCGTGGCCGTGGACCGGCCGGAGTGCGCCAGTGAAGGCCCCGTCACCACCTGCCTGCTCCGTCTCCCGGCGCGGCATCTGAGGCCGGTGCGGCTCGAGCTCATGCTGGCGCACGGCGAGAAAGTGGGGCTCGCGGCCTATCAGGCGCAGGCGGGCGCCTGGACTCCGTTGGCCGAAGGGGTTGGTCCCGCCGGATCCCGCCAATCGATCCCCTTCGTTCTGGAGGAGCCGCTCGACAGCCGGACTCTGCGGGTCGAGGTCCGGGGCGCGGCCGGCCCTCCCCGGGTCCTCCGGGCCGTCGTGGAGATGGCCCAACCGGTGGTGGTCTTCCGCGCCGCGACGCCGGGGCGTTTCGAGATCCGATATGGCGACGGCAGGTGGTGGCGGGGCGAGGATGACCTTCCTTCGGAAGCGGACGAGGCGGCCTGGATTCCACCGGGGCCGGAGAGCGCGAAGACGCTGGAGCCCCTGCCGCGGTTCGCCACCCGTCCGAGCGTGCCGCTGGCCGGCCGGATCGGCGCGGCCTGGCCGGTCCACGCGCCGGGGGCCCGGCCCGGGGATGTCGTGCGGCTGGAGGTCCCGCCCCACGTCTACGCGGCTTCCGGCGATCTCCGTCTGCGCCTGGCGGCGGGAGACCGGCAGCTTCCCTATATCGGTCACGCCGCGGACGAGCCCGCGCTGGTGCTGGAACGCCGCGGGCTCCGACCCGCCGGCGTGGGGCATATCGACATCCCCCTCCCGCGGCGGGGTCTGCCCCTGAGCACCTATCGGATGACGTTCGCCCGCGGGACCGGGCGCTCCTGGGTCGACCTGTCCGCCAGGGGAGAGGGTATGACCGCCGCGGGAGACGTGATCTGTCCTTCCCGGCCTTTGTTGCCCTGTCGCCTGGAAGGCAGGCTGAGGCGTTCGGAAAAAGGGAGCCTCTTCGACTCCCAGCTCCGGATCAACTCGCATTGGCCCCTGGACCTCACGCTCTGGCGGCGCCGGGAAGCGCTCGTCTTCGTCTGGCCCGAGCATGGGCCGGTGCGGCTCGTGGCCGGCGGCGGGGAAAACCGGCCCCAATACGACCTGAGGCTCCTGGAGTCCGAGGTCCTCGCCCGGCCCTGGCATGCCGCGTCCCTGGGGCCGAAGGAGCCGGAGATCTCCGTCCTCCGCCTGCTGGCGTTCCTCGCCGCGGGCTGCGCCGCTCTGGTCCTCCTCTTCCGGGTGCTGCCCCGGTCCTGATCTGGACCCGTTGCGCTCCGTCCGGCCAGCGGGGATGATCCTCGTCGTGCGCTCCTGTGTGCTCGCCCTGACGCTCGGCCTCTTCGCGGGCCCGGCCCTCGCCATCGAAGGCTTCCACTTCACCCGCGAGGTGGAGGTGTCCGCGCCCGGCTGGGTGCGGGCGCCGCTCGACCTCGCCGCGATCCAGCACATGGCGCCCGGCGGCGCCGACCTCCGCGTCTTCTCCCCGGCGGGCGCCGAGATCCCGGCGCGGCTGGAGGCGTCGCCGCCCCGGCTGCCTGGAGAGGTTCCGGGACCCTCGCTGGAAGTCGCGACCCACCGCGCCGAGTGCAGGCAGGAGGGACCCGGCGCCCTGGCCTGCCTCCTGACGCTCCCGGCGCCCGGCCAGCGGGTCCGGCGTCTCAGCGTCGAGGTGGAAGGCAGGGGGATGATGGGCTACCGGCTCCATCGCCCTCAGGGGGGACGTTGGCGGCTCCTGACGGAAGGGGTCTGGCAGCGGGACCAGGAGCGGACGCGCCATGTCCTGGACGCCGGTTCCACGCCGGTCCCGGGCGGGCTCCTGCGGCTGGAGCTTTTCGGGTCCGCCCCGCGCCTGGCCGGCTACCAGACCGGGCTGGAGCTGCCGACGGTGCTGTTCGAGGCCCCGGAGCCGGGCTCCTACCGGATCGCCTACGGCTCTCTGACACGGGCGGAGGCCAGCCGTCCGCGGGCTCCCGCGCCGGCCGAGGCCCTCTGGGTGACCCTGGGAGCGGAGCAGGAGCACGCTCTTCCTTCCCTGGCCAGCCTGGCGGCGGCGCCGTCTCTGCGCCTGGACGAGCGGCGGCTCGCGGGGTCCTGGAAGGTGGGGGCCGGCGGGGTGAGGGCGGGCTCCCTGGTGCGCCTGGAATTGCCGGACGTCGTCTACGGCTTCGCCCGGGAGGACCTCGGGAACCTCCGCCTCGTGGCGGGAGACCGGCAGATCTCCTTCTACCGCTGGTCCTCGGACGCCCCCGCGCTGGTCCTCCGGCGGGCCTTCGCTCTCGACGAGCGACCGGCGGCGCGGGAGAGCGAGGCGGAGATCCGCCCCCCCCATTCCGGCCTGCCCCTGACCGCGCTGGACCTCACCGTCCCGGCCGCGCCCCTGCGGCGCGCCCTGGGAGTGCGCTACCTGGATCCCGGCCGTGCCCGCCGCGGCGAGGACCCGCGGGAGCGCGCTCCGGTCGTCCGCGCCGTCTGGGAGTGCCGCCCCCAGCCGCCCCTTCCCTGCCGCGAGAGCCTGGCGCTGCCGTCGCCGGGACCGCCGGAGCTCTCGGTGCGCTTCGCCGACGGCGACAATCCGCCCCTCGCCGGCGTCCAGGCGGCGCTGTGGCGGCGCGTCGACACGCTCCTCTTCGTCTGGCCCGAGAGCGAGGAGCCGGTGCGCCTCGTCGCCGGTCCCGACCGGCTGGAGCCCCCCTCCTACGATCTGCAGGCCCTGGGGGACCGGCTGCTGAGCTACCCCTGGCAGCCGGTGGAGCTGGACCTGAAGGATTCCTCCGCCGAGAAAGAGCCGTGGTGGAGCGGGTGGATCAGGCCGATGACGCTGGTGATCGCGGGGGCGTGTCTGCTGATTCTGCTGCGGCGGATCCTGATGGAGGCGTGACAGGCGGTTTGCCTTCCGGGACGTCCTGCCCTTCGATACCTCACCCTCGGTCCCTCTCCCATCTCCCTGCCGCCCGCCCCCGGGAGAGGGAGGGCCCAGAGATCGAGGTCTTCTTGACCTCGGCAACATCGTTGACTCATCGTTCCCCCTCTCCCGGGTGGCGGGAGGGGGCTGGGAGAGGGGGCCAGGGGGTGAGGTCTCGAAGGGCAGACCGCCCCGGAGAGCTTTACCGTTTGAGCGCCTCCCGAGCCGCTGTCACGATCCGCACCGCCGCCTCCGGCGTCGCCGCCAGCGCCGTCAGGTGCCCCATCTTCCGCCCGGGCCGCGCCGAGGCTTTTCCATAGAGATGCAGCTTGACCTCGGGGAAGCGGCACGCCGCCTCCCAATCCGGCTCGCCGTTCGCCCAGAGGTCGCCCAGCAGGTTCGCCATGGCCGCCGGGCGCAACAGCTCCGGCGATCCCAGCGGCAGGCCGCAGATGGCCCGGAGCTGCTGCTCGAACTGGCTGGTCAGGCAGGCGTCGAACGTCAGGTGGCCGGAGTTGTGGGGGCGCGGCGCCAGCTCGTTCACCAGCAGCCGGCCGTCCCGGGTCAGGAACATCTCCACGCAGAGGACCCCGACCACGCCGAGGCCCTCCAGCACCGCGCGGGCGATCGCCACCGCCTCGCGCTCCACCTCCGGCGGCACGCCGGCCGGGGCGATCGAGACGTCCAGGATGTGCCGGCTGTGACGGTTCTCGATCACCCCGAAGTGGGCGAAGGAGCCGTCGAGCCCGCGCGCGGCCACCACCGAGACCTCGCGCTCGAAGTCCACGAAGGCCTCCAGGATCGCCTCGTCCGTCGCCAGCGATCTCCAGACCGAGCCGGAATCCCCCGGCTCGTCGATCTTCGCCTGCCCCTTGCCGTCGTAGCCCCAGGAGGCGGTCTTCAGCACGGCCGGCGTGCCGATCGTCTCCAGGGCGGCTTGCAGATCCTCCAGGGAATGGACCGCCGCGTAGGGCGCCACCGGCAGGCCGGCCCGCGAGAGGAACCCCTTCTCGCGCAGCCGGTGCTGGGTGGTGTGGAGCACGGAGCCCGCCGGCCGCACCGGCGCGCGCTCCTCCGCGGCGGCGGTGGCGGCGGCCGAGACGTTCTCGAACTCGAAGGTCACCACGTCCACGCCGCGCGCGAAGTCGCGCACCGCGTCGAGGTCGTCGTAGGCGGCCTGGATCTCCTTGTCCGCCACTTGGCCGGTGGGGGTGTCGTATTCCGGCGAGAGGGTGTGGACGCGGTAGCCCATCCGCCGGGCGGCGATGGCGAACATGCGGCCGAGCTGGCCGCTCCCCAGCACGCCGACCGTGGAGCCGGGAGGGATGACGCTCAAGGCAGAGTGTCTTCCATCACCTTGCGCGTCTGCTCCTCGACGAATTCGCGGAGCTTCTCCCGCAGCTCGGGCCGGGACGTGGCCAGGAACCGCGCCGCCAGCAGGGCCGCGTTGGCCGCGCCCGCCTTGCCGATCGCCAGCGTCCCCACCGGAACGCCGGAGGGCATCTGCACGATGGAGAGCAGCGAGTCGAGCCCGTTCAGGGCCTGGCTCTGGACGGGCACGCCGAGGACCGGCAGCAGCGTCATGGACGCCACCATGCCGGGCAGATGGGCGGCGCCGCCAGCGCCGGCGATGATCACCTGGACGCCGCGCTCCTCGGCGCCGCGGGCGAAGTCGCGCATCCATTCCGGCGTGCGGTGGGCGGAAACGATGCGGCACTCGTGGGGCACGCCGAGCCGGGTGAGCGCCTCGTCGGCGTGGCGCATCGTCTCCCAGTCGGACTTGCTCCCCATGATGACGCTCACCAGGGGACGGTCTTCAGAACGATCTTGCATTTCGGCGAAAGGATGGGGGTCGCGGCAGCCGGAGCCGGGGTATAATCCCGGCGTTCAGTGACTGCATCGGGGGCGGAGCTTAGCATAGGGATGGACGGCACCCGGATGCCATGGGCCTGTCACAGGATGTTGGCGCTCCGCCCCCTAGAATCCGCTCGAAACTTACGCACACAAAAGGAGGGTTTCACTTATGGTGCGTTTTCGTTCTAACGGCTGGGTCTGCGCCCTGGCGATTCTGCTCGCCCTGGCTGCCGTTCCGGCTTTCGCGCAGACCGACGTGACCACGAGCCGGATCTCCGGCACCGTGCAGGACGCCTCGGGCGCCCCGCTGCCCGGGGTGACCATCGAGACGACCAACACCGAGACCGGCCTCGTCCAGGTCACCGTGACCGACGAGCGGGGCTTCTACCGCGTCCTCAACCTGCCCACCGGCACCTACACGATCACGGCCACCCTCGACGGCTTCGCCACGGCGACCGCCCCGAACGTGCGCCTGCTCCTGGGCTCGACCCCGACGGTGAACTTCAATCTCCAGAGCGCGACCATCTCGGAGACCATCACCGTCACCGCCGAGGAGCTGCCGGTCGTCGAGGTCACCAACACCACGGCCTCGACCACCATCCAGCAGGAGCAGATCGAGAATCTGCCGAGCGCCGGCCGCGACTTCAAGCAGCTCGTGCTGCTCACCCCCGAGAGCCGTCTCGAGAGCGAGCGCGGCACTCTCTCGCTCTCCGGCGAGCGCGGCATCAACACCAGCATCACCGTCGACGGCATGGACTACAACAACGCTTTCTTCGGCGGCGCCGTGGGCGGCGCGGAAGGCCGCGCCCCGCTCTCCATCTCCCAGGAGTCGATCAAGGAGTTCTCCGTCGTCACCAACGGCGCCTCGGTCGAATATGGGCGTTCCGGCGGCGGCTTCGTCAACATCATCACCAAGAGCGGCACCAACAACCTGCACGGCTCGGTCTTCTACTTCAACCAGCCGCAGGACCTGACGTCCGACTTCCCGTCCGTCGGTACGACCCCGGGCCGCGACGCCAGCGATCAGGACAAGCAGCAGTACGGCGGCTCGCTCGGCGGCGCCATCGTCAAGGACAAGCTCTTCTACTTCCTGTCCTATGACAACCAGGACCAGGACTTCACGGTGCCGATCGCCTCGTCCAACCTCCCCGCCGACGTCTTCGCCAAGTGGCCCGTTCTCTCCTCGCCGGACGCGTATGTGCAGACGCAGGACGGCTCCGTGGCCTTCGGCCGCCTCGACTACCAGATGAACCCCTCCCAGCGGTTCATGCTGCGCGCCAACGTCATCGACTACGAGGGGATCAACGGCACGTCGAACTCGCCGACGCGGACCGAGAGCTACAACGGCGTCGAGGGGCTGGACACCAAAGCCTACGTCGGCTCCTGGTCCGGCCAGTTCGGCTCGAACTTCCTGAACGACCTCAACCTCAACTACATCGACGAGGAAACGCCGCGCAACGACAAGGGGCTCAACCTGCCTGAGATCCAGGTGGGCGGCTCCCGCTACGGCGAGGTCTCCTTCCTGCCCATCCAGACCACCAACGAGCGCAAGGCGATCGCCGACACCCTCACCTACCTGCGCGACCGGCACGTCTTCAAGGCGGGCTTCGACTACAACGAGACCAGCGTCGACCAGGTCTTCCGCGGCAACTGGCGCGGCGTCTTCATCTTCGCCAACAACACCGAGCTCATCAACGGCCGCTGGCGTGAGTACCGCCAGTTCGGCGGTCTGGGCGGCCGCACCTCGATCGAGGGCGGCACCGCGGCCTTCGAGCAGAAGGAGACCGCGTTCTTCCTGCAGGACCAGTGGTTCATCCGTCCGAACCTGACCCTGAGCGCGGGCGTCCGCGTCGAGACCCTGGACAACCCGGACGATCCGATCCTCAATCCCGACTCCCCCGGGCCGAACGGCACGCTGAACCTCAACGGCCAGATCCCGGACTCCGAGAACCAGCTCTCTCCTCGCCTGGGCCTCTCCTGGGCTCCGGACGACAAGACCGCCGTCCGTCTCTCGGTCGGCCGCTACTGGAGCCGCACCCCGGCGCTGCTGTGGGCGCAGCCCTTCACGTCGAACGGCGTCCAGGCCGCGCAGCTCACCATCACCTGCCCGCAGAACTCCGCCGGCGTCTGCACCGGACCGCCGACGAGCGTGCTGGCCCCGGGCTGGGGCACCGCGTGGGTCCCGGAGGGCGTCGAGCGTGTCGACTTCAGCCGCGTCGGCGGCGCGAGCGCGGCTCCCGACGTCTTCACCGTCGATCCGGACTTCGAGAACCCCTACACCGACCGCATCACCCTGGGCGCCGAGCGTGAGATCCTGCCCCGCATCGCCCTGGGCCTCGACCTCACCTACGCCGAAGGCAACCAGCTCCAGCGCCTGACCGACTTCAACCGCGTCTACAGCGGCACGGTCGATCCGACCAACGGCATGCCCGAATACAGCTCGACCCGCAGGTTCAGCGCCTACAACCGCATCGTGATGGACGTCTCCGACGCCGAGGCCGAGTACAAGGCGGCGACGCTCACCCTGCAGCGCCGCTATGCCGACAACTACAGCCTCTACGGCGCGGTGACCTGGTCGGAGGACCGGGACCAGGACTCCAACGAGCGGAACTTCGCGGGCATCCAGCAGGAGGACTACAACAACATCGACAACAGTTGGGGTCCCTCGAACCGCGACCAGGAGTGGAAGGTCATTCTCAACGGCGTGTGGGACACTCCGCTTTGGGGGATCGGGATCTCCGGCTCCTTCCAGTACTACTCGGGCCAGCCGTTCAACCCGACCGCCAACTCCGATCTCAACAACGACGGCAACTCGGGCACCGATCGCCCCACGATCAACGGCGTCCATCTGGGCCGCAACAGCGAGCGTCAGCCTGACCTCTACACGATGTCCCTGCGGCTCTCCAAGAGCTTCAACATCGGCCCCGGCGACCTGGCTGTGTTCGCCGAGTGCTTCAACTGCACGGACCACACGAACACCGCCATCAGCACCAACAACCAGATCTGGGGCACCCTCCAGACCCCGCGCGACACCTTCGGTGACGAGGACACGCTGTTCACGACGACCGGACCGTTCGCTCCGCGCACGTTCCAGCTCGGCCTGAGGTTCGACTTCTAGGACGTACCCGCAGCGTGACGGGTTCGAAGGGGGCGGCAACGCCCCCTTTTTTCGTTTACCCTGGTGCCCGAAAGGAGCGCGACATGAAGAAGAAGAGTCCTAAAAGGCTGATCCTCTCCTCCGAAACTCTGCGCAATTTGAACGGCTCCTGGGTGAGGGGCGGAACGGGCTTCGAGATCGCAAGTGATGGCAACTGCCCCCCCAGCGAGCCCGACAACACCTGCTACTGGGGATGCTCGGCGGACTCCTGCACCTGCGGGCAAGGGTAGTCGAATCGTCCCCGAAGCGTGCGGCCGTTGAACAGCCTGGGGCGCCAGCCCCAGGTCTTTTAATCCTCTCAGCAACTCACCCCGAACCAGGTCTCCTTGGCACGGCTGGCGTAGACGGCCCCCCGAAGGGGCGCAAGATGCGTCTTTGATGTCCAAAAGGGCTGCGCCATTCCAAAAGTTTCTTCCCGGCCTCTTGACAAACGGATTCCATGGTGCAGAATACCAACCATTGAGTTCGAAGTTAGAGCTGGCAGGATGCCAATTTCGGCACTTGTCGTCCGGGTCCAAAGAGGCCTGGGGAAGGGAAGAAGGAGAGAGACCATGTCGCAGGAAACCACACAAGCGGGACTGCTGGGAGACTGGCAGAAGCTGCTCAAGTCGTTCGCGGAGAACCCGGACGACCTGAGCCACCTGGAAGGGTCGCGCGCCAAGCTCGAAGGGCTGTTCAATCGGGCGGTCGCGATCAACCATCAGCAAGTCGCCATGGCGGCGAGCAAGCAGGCTGCGTCGAAGGAGCTCCAGGCGATCTTCGCCGAAGGGCGCCGGCTGGCCACCAGCCTGCGGAGGATGATCCAGGATCGCTACGGGATCGTCTCGGAGAAGGTCACCGAATTCGGTGTGAAGCCGTTCCGGGGACGGAACCAGAAGGCCAAGCCGGACGCCGAGAATCCCGAAGAGCCCAAGCCCGCCAACCCCGCTTCCTAGCTCTCGTTTACTGATTTCGGAGCGCGTCTCAACAACGCGCTCCTCTTTTTTTGTCCTTCTGAAGGGCCAACGCAAGGTTGTGGGAGCCGCCGCAAGATTAAGGAGCCGCGTCCGAAGACTGTGAGGCCCGCCATAAGACTGTAAGCGCCGCTGTAAGGTTGTGAGGCGCGCCGTAGGATTGTGAGGAACGTCCCAGGCTTATGAGAGCCGCCGCAAGGCTGTGGGAGAGCTCGGAAGATTGTGAGCGCCGCCGTAAAGTTGTGGGAGCCGCTCCAGAGTTGTGGGAGGCGCCGCAGGATTATGAGCGTCGCCGTAAGATTGTGGAGCGCTCCGTAAGCTTACGAGAGCCGCCCTAAGATTGTGAGCCCCGCCGTAGGATTGTGGCCGCCGCGATAACCTTGTGGACAGCGGCGAAAGATTGTGAGAGCCGCCGTAAGCTTATCGGGGGACTCCGTAAGATTATCTCTTCGCGGGCGAAGGTTGAGGCAGCACGTACGGGATCTGCTTGGCCGCCTCCGGCGTGAGCAGCAGCAGGACACGAAAGGCCGCCGCGTGCTGCGTCTGGCCCGGCTCGGGCTGGATGTACAACTCCTCGATGACGCCCCGCCACAAGGTGAGTTCCCGCCGCAGTCCTCGTCTCTCTTGGACCTCCAGCGTGAGATCCATCAGCCGCAAGACCCTCTCGTAGGACCGCTTGAGCTCCACCGTATTGCCACGCTCGATGAGCCATTTCCCTCGGTTCATCTCGTTGCCGATCATGAGGATCTGCTGATCGAGAGTGAATGCGCTCCAGCGCTCGGGGGTGAGGGAGGCGTGTTGAGTCATGGCTTCCGCACCTTTGCAGATTCCTCCACCAGCTTCGCCACCTCTCCTGGCGCATGTGCCCGCCGGTAGTCCCAGCGGCCCCAGGTACCGTCGGCGTTGACGGCGTTCACCCACCGATGAGCTGCCTGAATCTTCACCTCTTCGAGCGGATCGAAGCCCTTGACCTCGAGGATCAGGTGGTGGTCGGGGGCTAGGCGGATCAGGAAGTCGGGCTGATACTCGTGCGGCTGTCCGTTGTAGAGGTAGGGGATCGCGAAACCCAGGCTCGCGTTCTTGACAAATGCCTCGACTCGCGGATGGCTATCGAGCTGTTCGGCGGCCGACTGTTCCCATCGTCCCGTGTCCGCCACCATATAGTTCAGATGGCAGTGGTTCACCTCCCGTACTTCCCGCTTGGTCCAGAAGTCCACCTCGGCGGTCGTCCCCGGCCCGCGGTGGCGTTCGAAGACGGGCACCTCCGGGGCCTC
Organism: Thermoanaerobaculia bacterium; assembly: GCA_036376245.1. Classification (GTDB taxonomy): domain Bacteria; phylum Acidobacteriota; class Thermoanaerobaculia; order Multivoradales; family UBA5704; genus DATARR01. The sequence continues at coordinate 29,203 of DASVAS010000047.1, forward strand.
GCCCTGGCTCGTATCCGGATGAAGCGCACCAAGAAGGGTTTCAATAATCCAACCGTAGTAAGGGGAAAGAAAAGCATCCGCCTTTTCGGCCGGTGGAATCGGCACGACCTTGTCGTCCAGGTAGCGGCGGACGATCTGGGCTAGTTGAGGGAAGAGGACGTGCGCCGGCACCTCACAGAAGGGCTGGGCCACATACGCCCGCGTCAGGTCGCGCGCCATCTCGAAGGCCAGGGCCTGGAGGCGCCGGTCCTTGCGGTAGGGATTGAGGGTGAGGCTTTCGAGCCGTCCCGGACCGTAGAGGGACGGGCGGCCGGTGTTGCTGGGGAGGGAGGCTTTCACCTCGACCTCGGGCGGGATCTTCATCGGATCGAGCCGCAATCGGGCGACGGTCTCCCAATCCACACGCAGACGGTTGCGCACAGCCTGCGCGTACCCTTCGACGCGAGGGAAACGGATCTCGTATTCGGCCTTCTCCGGCAGCGCCCGCACGTGGTGACGCACTGAGGGAGGCGGCGCTGGTCCCGCTGGGTTCTGCTTGAACGGGATGACCTCGAACGGCACGCCGAACACCTTCGCAACCTCCTCGGACAGCTTGCCATCGGGCCCCACCTCGTAGCTCGTCCGGCGCAGGCCACGGCCCACCACCTGCTCACAGAGGAGCTGCGACATGAACGGCCGTAACCCCACGATATGAGTCACGGTGTTGCAGTCCCACCCCTCTGTCAGCATGCCGACGCTCACGATGCAGCGCACGTCCCGCCCCGGCGGATGGAGCGGCCGGCCGAGCTTCTCCGCCAGCTCCTCGAAACCTTCCGGATAGATCGGCCGGCCCGCTTGATCTTTCGGCCACTCGATCCGCCCCACGGTGTCGAGCGTCAAACGCATCCAGCGCATCTCGTCTGACTTCGCCTCCCCACTGTCGGTTTCGTGCACGACCTTGGAATCGACCCGAATCGTCACCTCGCGACCGTTGTTGCGGAACCCTGGCAGGCGGGCCGGCGGCACGCCAGGGGGCGGCTGATCGAGAGCCAGCCAGTCATAGAGGACCTTGGCGATCTTCGTGTTCTTGGCGACCAGGATGAAGACAGGGGGACGGGGGTCTTCCGGCCGCGTCCGTACCCACTGGTCCGCCAGCTCCTCCCACATCCCACCCAGCATGACGATCGGAGTATTGGCGTACTTGAGGACCGCTTCCGGCTTGGCCGCCGAGCGCTTGCCGCCCCGCTCGGCCGGTGTGAGCTGCTTCAAGATCCAGCGCCAGATGTTGAAGTACCCCGGCACCTCGGAGCCCGTGGAGTCCCGCACCGCGAGTTGCGGTACCTTGACGAGCCCGGACTCGATCGCGTCGGTCAGTCCGAAATCGCTCACCACCCAGGGAAAGAGATGATGCGTCGCCTGGCCCACCCGGCCGAGGAAATACGGCGTCGCCGAGAGATCTACACAAAAATTGATCTTGCGCAGCTTGTGGATGCGGTCGAGACCTTCGACCCAGACCGTCGCCTCCTTGGCGTTCTCCTCGTCCTCGCTGCGCTCCTCCTCGTCGAGCAGCGACTCGTCTTCATCACCGGTCTCTGGGCGAATGCGGTAGGCGTGATGGGCCTCGTCGTTGAACACGAGGACATTTCCCTTCTCGCCCAGATCGCGTCCGAGGACTCGCTGGACCAGCGCCCGGTCGCTCTCTACCCAGCGCTCGCTTCGTGTCTTGACGCTCACCAGGTGGCCTGCGTCGTCGAGGTTGCGCTCCAGCACTTCGAGCTGTCCCGCGGCTTCGAGCGCTCCCAACTGCTCCAGCGTCATGTAACGGCTGCCCCGCGCCGTCGTGGTCCTGGCGCCGATGCGGATCGTCTCCTGGATGGGGACCCGCCGGCCCGTTTTTGCCACTTTCGCTGAAACCCCACCCACTTGCGAAGTCTGCGGCTCGAAGACGTGCCAGTTGGTCACCAGGACGCGCCCCTGCGTGAGCTGGGGCATGAGATGCGACGGCACCAGGTCGCGCGTGCGATAGAGGCTCGCTTCCCCGAGGCGCGGGTCGAGCTCCGCCAGCCGGTTGCGGATCGTGACGTTCGGACAGACCACGAGAACTGCGTCGGAAAAGCGGGAGTCGCTGCGGTCATTGACCTTGTTCAGGATGCTCCACGCGGCGAGCATGGCCATGACGGTCGTTTTGCCTGTCCCGGTCGCCATCTTGCAGGCGTAGCGACGGAAGGCTTTGATCCCTTCCTGCTGGCGCTCCGCGCTCGGCTCATCCCACGGGATCTCGATTCCCTGCCGGAAATCGGCCCGCGCTTCGACAAGGAAAAGGATCGTCTCGACCGATTCGACCTGAGCGAAGAAAAGCGGAAAACGCCGCTCCGGCCGCTGCCACCAAGTGAGCAGGTCGGCGGTCGTGCGGGTGACGCCGGGATAATTCTCCTCGCGCCACGCTTTGACCCGCTCGCGGATCCGGTTGACCAGCCGCAACTCGATCGCCGTCCCCGCCCCTTCCCGCGTCTCCGCCTCGCCGCCCCGCGTGGGTGGACGGTAGTAATAGACGGCTGAACGCCTCCCGGGCTGACGAATTGCGGGTTCGCCCTCCCGGATTTCCCAATGCTCCTTCGGCTCCTCATAAGGAGAGCAGAGGATGGGCTCGGGGACCTCGTGGAGGTTCATCCGCCGAAAGCCCTCACGATCGCATCCAGCTTTTCGATCGCTTCCGGATGAATGTGCTCGGGGCTCATGGCAGCGGCGATCTCATGATAGCGGGTGTACGGGAAGCCGGGCAGTCCAGCAGCGTCGAGAAGGACGGGGAGGATTGTCGTGCGCGCCTTGTTATTGGCTAGATACGACTCCACGAGCTTGCCCGGATGAATCGGATCTGACAGCAGAGCTCCAAGATCCGCCTGCTCAAACCCTGCCCTGAGGCCCGCAACTGCCTCGTCTGAGAGCGGAGGAGGTCCAAGCTGCGAGCGGAGGAAAGCAGCGAGACCTTCGGGATGGACCAAGTAGCTCTCGATTTCATAGCGCTGCCAGCGAATGCGCTGCAGCCCTTCACCATTGACTTCCTTGTCAGGCAGATTGGAATTACCATCGCGGTCGAGAATCTCGAGCCCTGGCAGGTCCCTGCGGACGAGCTGCAAAGTCTCGTAATGAACGGGAGAAGGGATCCCGTGCCCGCCCCGCCGGGCATCGCCTACGGATTTTTGCCAAAACAGGCGAGTCGTCAGCAACGGCAACGCTGGGTGATCGAGCGTCTTGGCCCAAGCTCGCAAGATCTCAAGGTCGGTGTAGTCCTCGAGGTACAGGATCCCCGGGGCGCTCTGGGCGAGCATCACGTCGGTATTACTCAGTACAGAGAGCGAGCGAATCAGCTTCTTGCGCTCCACGGCGTCAGTAAGTAGAGTGGGCGTGGCGCCGAGGATGGCACAGAGCTCACCTGGATCGACGGCATTGATGATCACTTCAGAGTGAGTGGCGAGGATGAGCTGCGAATTGCTCTTGGCGGCGTACGCGCGGAGCTCGCTGTAGATCGCATCCTGGAGGATGACGTGGAGATGAGCGTCTGGCTCATCAAAAAGCAAGGTGGCACCTTGGTGCGTCAACAATAGAGTGAGCAGCATGAGAATCTGCTGGAAGCCGCTGCCGGCACTTGCAATGTCCAGACGAGGGGATTCCGAATTGGCACGATACTCCGCCAGAATCAGCGGCCCGGAATCGTCCGGGGGTAAGATCTCGTAGCCGAAGAGACGGCGAATCGAGTCCTCGAGCTCGCGCCAGGCCTCACCTTGGTCGCGAGCCCGGACCAGAAGGTTGCGCAGGATCTCGCCGGGCCGGCCTTGCCCGAGGAGAGTGTCCAGATAGTCCGGACGGGCATACAGAGGCTCTTCCGATGTCAGCCCAGTCATCGGCGGAATGTACACAGCGTCAAGCTTGGCTTTCTGGAGCGCATCCGGAGAGGTAGCCGCCGTCGGTCTTACGGACATCTGCTCGGTGCTGTCATAGCGCAACTCCATTGCTACGGTCCAGCCCACCTCGTCCCGGATCTCAATCTCGATCGGGCTACTCGTCGTTTTCTTGCACCACAGAAGGTCGAATTCCCTGAGCGGGACCGCCGCAAACGCCTGTCGCGCGATCGGTGCCCACTTGTAGTACCTACCGCTGGCGCGCTGCGGATTTCCCTTGCCGCCGACCTGCCGCCAACGAGTCAAGGCCAGGTCCCAAGCGGCGATGGCCTGGAGCACGGTGGTCTTGCCGGTGTTGTTGGGGCCGGCGAGGACGACATGGCCGGGAAAGCGAAACTCCACCTCATCGAAGCGCTTGAAGCGCCTCAGGACCAGACGTCTTATCACCGGGCCTCCGCAAGGTCTTTGACGACCATCAACTCGTTGCCTCTGTCGTCGAGGACTTTGATAGCGATTCGCCCATGGGAACCGGCTTCAAACGGAGCGCTGATTGTGCCCGCCAGGTGTTCCCAGACGCTGTCGTCGAATTCGCCCTTGAGGCTCCTCTTCAAGGCATCCCAGGCGGCAGTGCGGGGAAAGAAGACCTGAGAAGCACGGAAACAAAGGCCGTTATAGTCGGAGTCGAGGAGCCAGGCAGGGACGTTGCTGCCGGGCTCGCTTTCAGTCACCATGGTGACCGGATCAAAAACGTCCAACCCCTTGAGCTCGATCTCGAAACGAGGAGTGGTGCTCCCGGAGATGGGAGCGACTTTGCGGACCTCGACGTCTGGCAGGCCGCAGACACTGAAGATCTGGCTGCTCCGGAGAGTCTTCAAGAGATCTCCCATCAACAGATCAGGAGTGGCTTGGATGTAGGTCGCCGGGATATCCATGGCTTCAGCCGCGTGCTCGATCAGGCCACGGGCATGCGGCTGGATGGCGAAGCCGATCACGTAAAGATGAGTGTAGCGCTTGGCCGCGGCTTCCTTGGCAGCCTCGAAGACCAGAGCTTCGCTTACAGCGCCATTTTCCGGTCCAAAGGCAAAGGCTACGGCATGCTTCTCTCCGCCTCGTTCCACTAGGGCCTCAGCGGCAAGGCTCAATGTACGGGCAGGAGGACGGACATTCGTGAAAGTAACAACCTTGCCGCCGCCCACGTGCAGGACGGGGCTACGGCGCAGCACTTCGAGCATGCGGTCACGGAATGCACCGTAGGAATCGATCGGCTCGACATCATCCTCGTCATCCCACCCTCGAGGCGCAGGAATGGTGGCTTCGACACAGAACGGGCCGGTAACGCGGGTGATGCCGGATTGGATTTCGGGTCGATCGACGAGGACCTCTTCCGCTGGAGGTTCGTCGTTGGCGATTGACTTCAGCGTCACATGAGGAACGATGCCGCCGACCTCTTCGCCTTTGCTGTTCTGGCGCCGTTTGTATACGAAACCGCCTGCCGGTCCACTTGCGGGATCTTTAAGTTCGTAGAAATCGAAAGTAGCTGTCAACAGGCGCTGACGGGCGAGTGCCAAGGGTACGCGGCTGGTATCTATTGTGATCCAGCGCCGCCCCCACTGCTCGGCCACGTAAGATGTGGTGCCGCTTCCGCAAGTAGGATCGAGAACAAGGTCTCCAGGATCAGTCGCCATAAGTAGACAGCGGGATACCACAAGAGGGCTGGTCTGAACCACATAGAGTTTGCCACCGCTTCCTGCGGTGTCGTTCCAGACGTTGGTGAGTTGGTAGGCGGGAAAGTCGTCTAAAAAGCGTCGGTATCGAAGTGTTCTACCCGCACGTACTACTCTGCCCGCAGCAATAAGTTTGTTCATGCCTTCTGGGCCGGTCTTCCAGTAACCACCTGAAGGTAAGAAGATCTCTCCCTCGAAGTCGACAGGAAAACTTCCTGGCGGACGAGGCGAAGTTAGACTGGTCAACTGGAAAAAACGACCATCCTCGGCTTGTTGGTCGTATCGCTGGCCGCTCCCCTCTCCAACACCTAGCTCCTTGCGTAGAAAAAGCTGGTTGTATTTGAGGTGCTTGGCATCTCTTGCATACCAGAGAAGGTAATCTGCGACGCTCGGAAGAAGGTCACTAGGCTGTGCGCCTGTCTTTTCAAAGGTGATCACAGCGCAAAGATTGTCCGGCCCAAACACCTCATCCATCGCCTCCCGCACATGGTGCAGGTTCTCGTCACTGATCTGCACGAAGATGCTCCCGCTTGGAGTCAGTAGGTCCCGCGCGACAAGCAGCCGATCTCGCAAGTAGGTCAAATACGAGTGCAGCCCCAATTCCCAGGTATCCCGGTACGCCTTAACCATCTCCGGTTCTCGGGTCATATCCGTATCGTCGTTGTGCTTGACATCCCTCTTGCGAACGAAGGGCTGGAAATTGGAGCCGAACTTTACCCCGTAGGGCGGGTCCATGTAGATCATCTGAACCTGCCCGCCCAAGCCCTCATAGTGCAGCAGGGAATTCATCACCACAAGCGAATCGCCCAGGATCATGCGGTTGATCCAGCCGTTCTTGTGCTCGTAGGCGGAGAGGATCTGCTCGTAGACCGGGTGCTCGCGGTCTCCGAAGAGATCGAACATCGAGAACTGGTGCCCTGGCTGGCGTCCGCGCAACGTCTCTAGGATCGCCTGAGTCGAGAGCCGCTCGTGAATGAAGAGGGGAAGAGTTGGTACATCGAAGGACAGCCGTTCCCCCTTGCCGGCCCATTGCAGAAACGGCCGCGACAATCGTGCCAGTTCCGCCGCCGCCTTCTGAGCTGTTTCCAGTTCCGAAGCCTCAAGGATCTGCCGGATCAGGGCCTCTCCACGCTCCCGCGCCGCGTTGCCGCCATCCCACTCCAGGGCTGGCGACAATGAGGAGTCGTAGCGGTAGGGCTGCGGTGGCTTTTTCTTCTTGAACTGCGGCTGCGTGCCGATCTCAGGACGCAGCACCGCCTCGGCCGTGGGATGGCGGTACGGCTCCGCCTCCTTTGGCTTGGATGAACGCCTACGCCCGCCTGAACCTCGTGCCATGGGTCGAAAGGCTAGCAGAAATGAGGAGGCTGCCGAAGAGAGTGCTGAGCCTCACTGTAGAGAGAGGAGGAACTTCGTCCCCGCCAGGGGTCAGGGGGCCTAGCCCAGGATTTGAATCCTGGACCGAGGGAGCGCGCCGGAGTCCTCCATTCCCACCCGTTCAAATCCCGGAGGACGGTGGCGTCTGTCCCTGCGCCCCTGCCGGGGCGCGATGAGAGGATCGGGCTGCTCGCTGCCCAGGTCGGAAGCCTTGGGCTAGATCTGGGCTAGATCCCTGCGCCCCTGCGGGTCGCCATCGAGCGAAGTAACTTGGGGGCCGGCTGATTGCAAGGTAGGGCCTCGGCTGATTGCAAGGTTGGAGGCCGGCCAATTGAAAGGTTGGGGTTCTGCTGGCGGGGCGATGCACTTCCCCCAGAAACACCAAGGGCCGCTTTCGCGGCCCTGTTCGTCGGAAATCAGATTGGCTGGGAGGCAGGGACTCGAACCCCGATTCTGCGGTCCAGAGCCGCATGTCCTACCATTGAACGACCTCCCAGCAGGACAGCGCGGAAGGGTAACCCATCCGCGCCGGATGGGTCAACCCTGGGCGGCGTCCGCCGTATTCCCGACCGCCTCCCCCTGGCCTGCGGCCTTCAGGAAGGCGATGAAGCGGTCGAAGTGCCGCAGGGTGGCCTCCCGGCCCATGGCCTCGACCAGGTCGAAGAGCGGCGGTCCGCCGGCGGCTCCGGAGAGGGCCATGCGGGTGGGGTGGATCAGCACGCCGGCCTTGATCCCCCGCTCGTCCGCCTGGGCGCGCAGCTCCGCCTCCAGGGCCTCCTTGTTGAAGTCCGCCAGACGGGCGTAGCGGTCCCGCAGGGCCTCCAGGTGCGCCGGCAAATCCGGGTCCTTCAGGAACTTGGCGATGGCGCCGAGGTCGTAGGTCAGCTCGTCCTGGAAGTAGATGCGGATCATCTCGACCAGCTCTTTCAGGGTGCGGGCCCGGCCCCGGTGCAGGTTGACGACCACGGCCAGACGGTCCGGTTCCTCGCTCCCAAGGCCGGCGGCGTCCAGGAAGGGCTGGAGGTGCGGTCGCAGGGCCTCGTAGTCGAGGTTCGAGAGGTATTGCCCGTTCATCCACTCCAGCTTCTCGCGGTCGAAGACAGCGGCCGAGGCGTTGAGGCGGTCGACCGTGAAGAGGCGGATCATCTCGTCGCGGGAGAGGATCTCCTGGTCGTTGCCCGGATTCCAGCCGAGGAGGGCCAGGAAGTTGTAGAGGGCCTGCGGCAGGATGCCCTCGTTGCGGAACTCCTCGACGGAGGTGGCGCCGTAGCGCTTGGAGAGGCGCTTCTTGTCCGGCCCGAGGATCAGCGGCAGGTGGCCGAAGGTCGGCACCGTACCGCCCAGGGCGCGGAAGAGCGGGATGTGCTTGGGCGTGTTCGAGAGATGGTCCTCGCCCCGCACGACGTGGGTGATCCCCATGTCGATGTCGTCCACGACCACGGACATGTGGTAGGTGGGCGTGCCGTCCGAGCGCAGGAGGATGAAGTCGTCCAGGGCGTCGGGCGGGAAGACCATGTCGCCGCGCACGATGTCGGTGAAGGTGATGTTGTCGTCCGGCATGCGGAAGCGGACGGCGAAGGACTTGCCCGCGGCGAGATTGGCGTCGATCTCCTCTTGCGAGAGCTTGAGGCAGGTGCGCGGATAGCGGAAGGCGACGCCGCGCTTCTCGGCCTCGGCGCGCTGGGCGTCCAGCTCCTCCTGGGTGCAGAAGCAGCGGTAGGCCTTGCCCTGCGCCAGCAGCTCCTCGCCGCGCTCGCGGTGGCGGGGGAGGCGCTCGCTCTGGAGGAACGGCCCCTCGTCCCAGACGGTGCCGATCCAGGCCAGGGCGGACTGGATCTGGCGGGTCATGGCCTCGTCGGAGCGCTCGCGGTCGGTGTCCTCGATGCGCAGGATGAAGGCGCCGCCGAGGCTCTGCCGCAGCAGGTCGTTGTAGATGGCGGTGCGGGCGCCGCCCACGTGCAGGAAGCCGGTGGGCGAGGGAGCGAAACGGACCCGGACGGGCCCCGTGATGTCGGTCATGGCGTTGGGTCTCCGAATCGGCCCCGCGGAGGGCGGGGAGCTGAACTGTGAAACGTATCACCGGGGCGGGGCAGGGTCCAGGATGGGTGGGCGGCTGGGACGGTATGCCCTTCGAGACCTCACCCCCTGGCCCCCTCTCCCGACCCCTCCCTCCCACCCGTCCGGGAGAGGGGGAACGATGAGCAAGCGATCTTGCCGAGCTCAAGAAATCCTGGATCGCAGGGCCCTCCCTCTCCCGGGGGCGGGCGGCAGGGAGATGGGAGAGGGACCGAGGGTGAGGTCTCAAGCGCATCCCGCCCCAGCGATATACTCCGCCCTATGGACCCCCACACCCCTCCCACCATCCTCGCCGCCACCGATTTCTCCGACACCGCCAACGCCGCCATGGATTGGGCCGTGGAGCTGGCCCGCCAGCAGGGCGGACGGGTGGAGCTGGTCCACGCCGTCACCGTTCCGCCGTCGGTGCCGGGATACATCCCGAGCGTCGGGCTCGACTTCGAGGAGGAGGTGCGGCGGGCGGCGGAGGCCCGTCTCGAGCAGACGGTGGCGGGATGGCGTGAACGGGGTGTGGAGGTCTCCACGTTCCTGGGGCCGGGAACCCCGTCGCAGGTGATCCTGGAGCGCGCCAGGGCGACCCAGGCCGCGGCGGTGGTCATCGGCACCCGGGGATTGACCGGATTGCGGCATCTGCTGATGGGGAGCACCACGCAGCGGGTGGTCCACGGCGCCCGCTGCCCGGTGCTGACGGTCCACCCCGGCGACAGCGGGAAGCACCGGACGATCCGCACCATCCTGGTGCCGACGGACTTCTCGAAGGACGCGGAGCTGGCCATCCACGCCTCCCACCGGCTGCTCGCCGGGCTGGAACGGGACGCGCGGCTGATCCTCCTCCACGCCTTCAACCTGCCGATCGAGTACACGGCGTACGGGCCGATTCCGACCTCGGTCAAGTACCTCGAAGACACGGGCCTCGAAGCCGAGCGCCGCCTCTATGAGATGGCGCAGCCGCTCCAGCGCGAGGGGCTGAGCGTGGAGACGGTGGCCCGGGACGGTGATCCCGCGCACGTGATCGCCGACGAGGCGCAGAGGCGCGGGGCGGACCTGATCGCCATGGGGACCCACGGCCACTCCGGGCTGCGGCACCTGCTGCTGGGCAGCACGGCCGAGCGGGTGGTGGAGTACGCGCCGTGCCCGGTGATGACGATCCGGGCGCCGCGGGAGTAGCCGAGCCCTCACCCCTGGCCCCTCTCCCGACCCCTCCCGCCCTCCCTCACCGGGAGAGGGGAAAAGGACCTCAAGGACACCAAGGACCTCAAGGACGGCTTCACCCGTCCGGGGGTCCGTGTTCGTCCTTGGTGTCCCTGGTGTCCTTTTTCCCGCCCCCTGGGGTGATGAGGGCTACCAGGGGGCCCGGTCCGGCCGCCTGCGCCGCAGGAAGGCCTCGCTGATCCACACGGCCGTGAAGGCGAGCGCTACGGACCAGGAGAGGAGCCGGAAGGCGTCGCCGTCCCGGCCGAGTTGCACCAGGTTGTAGATGGCGACCGGGAGCGTCGTGGTGCGGCCCGGGATGTTGCCCGCCACCAGGATCGTGGCGCCGAATTCCCCGAGCGCGCGGGCGAACGCCAGGAGAGTCCCGCCCGCCACGCCGCCGCTCGCGAGCGGCAGGGTCACCCGGAAGAACACGCGCAGCGGCCCCGCGCCGAGCGTACGAGCGCTCTTCTCCAGGAGCGGGTCGATGCCTTCGAACGTCACCCGCGCCGAGCGCACCAGGAGGGGGAACGACATCACGGCCATCGCCGCCACCACCCCTCGCCAGGTGAAGACGATGTCCAGGCCGAGCCCCTCGTGAAGCGGACCTCCGACCGGTCCCCGGCGGCCCAGCAGCTTGAGCAGAATCAGACCGGTCGCGACCGGAGGCATGACCAGCGGCAGGGCCAGCAGCGTTTCCACCAGGGGCTTTCCCGGGAATCGATAGCGCGCCAGGAACCAGGCGGCCAGGATGCCGAAAGGCAGTATCAGGAGCGTCGAGAGCGACGCCATCCCGGCGGTGAATGCGACGATCCAGGCCTCGTCCGTCACCCCTGGTCCTCCTACGGAGCCGGGACGATCAGGAAGCCATACCGCCGGAAGATTTCCAGGGCGGGCGGCGACTCCAGGTAGGCCAGGAGCTTCCGGGCCGCGGCCTGCTTCCGGGATTCCGCCACGACGGCGAGCGGATAGGAGATCTTCGGCCCTTCAGCCGCCGGCACCTCGAAGGCGATCTTCACCTTTTTGGAGATCTGCGCGTCCGTCTTGTAGACGATCCCCGCCTCCGCGTTGCCGGCCTCCACGGCGGCCAGAGCCGCGCGGACGTTCTCGGTGGGAATGACCTTGTCGATGACCTTGCTCCAGAGCTTCACCGAGCGCAGGTACTCCTTGGCGTAGATGCCCGCCGGGACGCTCTGCGGCTCGGCCAGGGCCAGCGTCCGGACCCTGGAGGCCGCCAGGTCCTGGATGGAGCCGATCTTGAGGTTGGAATCCGCCGGCACCACGACCACGAGGGTGTTGGACAGCAGGCTCCTGCGCGTCCCTTTGAGGACCAGCCCTTTCTTCTCGAGCGCGTCCATCTTCGCCTCATCGGCGGAGAAGAAGAGGTCCGCCGGGGCGCCTTCCTGGATCTGCCGGGCCAGGGTGCTGGAGGACGCCAGGTTGAGCAGGACCTTGTCGCCGGTCTTCGCCTCATAGGCGGCGGCGATCTCCTGGAGGGCGTCGGTCAGGCTGGCGGCGGCGAACACCTGGATCTCCTCGGCCGAGGCCGGCGCCGCGAAAACCCAGCCCGTCGCCAGGAGGCAGAGGATGCCGCTGAGCACGCGTGCTCTCATCGCTGATCCTTCGCGGTTCAGAAGATCACCTGCAAACGAGCGATGACCTTGTCCTGGGATTCCACCGGATTGGGCGGGTTCGTTCGCAGATAGTTGACCATGAGCTTGAGATCATGGCCTTTCAGATAGAGGGTGGCCCCCAGGGTCGCGGTATCGGTTTCATCGTCATCCCGCTGGGTTCCAGGATCGAAGGTCTCGTATTTCAGGACGGCCTGGAAGCGGTCGGGCACGATGTAGTAGGACCCCTGCACGTATCCGCCGTCGGCGTCGAAGTCGGGGCTCGGCAGAAGCGAGTCCGGTTCGAAATGGACCTTCAGATATTCGACCCAGATCTCCAGGGGGCCCGCCTGGAACTGGGTGTCCACTCCCAACCCCTGCCGTTCACCGGAGAAGACGCCGTCCCGGTCGGGAGTCGCGGGGGTGGAGTCCAGCCCTAAGTCCGAGAGCGGGACGTTGGCGTCTTTGGAGGAGAAGCCGTTGCCGCCCACCGACCAGCTCGCGGAGCTGGAGCCCAGCTTGCCCTGCCAGGGCGTCCCCGCCAGGCGGCCGGCCGTCAGGAAACGGTCGTCGTCGTTGAAGTTGTTGTTGACGCTGTTGCCGTTGAAGGAGCCCAGCGCGTAGGTCAGCCGCTTTTCCAGGAATTCGCCGCTCACCTGGGCGCCGATCTGGCGGCTCAGGGTCAGCCGGTCGTTGACCAGGCTGCGTTCGATGGTCAACAGGCGCGGGTCGCCGTAGAGCTGCTCGAAACCGAAAGGCGTCTTGAACTGCCCGATCCGCATGTTGGCTTCCGGGTAGCGGTTCCAGGTGATGTAGCCGTCGGTCATCTGAGCGCGCAGAGCGGAGGTGTTCGAAAGGCTGCCGGCGAGGTCGAGCTCCAGGCGGAAATCGAATTCCTCCAGGAACCGGCCCGAGGCGTTGAGGCGTGCCCGCCGGAGGTAGAACCGGTCGTTGTCGTTGCTGAAGCGGCTGTCCCCGCGGTCCCCGACGTCGAACTGGGCCTGGATCAGACCGCCGATGGTCAGGGTCGGCTCCTTGCCTGCCGGTTTGACGGTTCCCGAGGTCTGCGCGCCGGCCAGAACAGGCAATCCCAGCCCCAAGACGAGCCCCACGAAAAGACTCGAACGCATGCTGTCTCTCCCTTCCTCTGGGTACGCAGAGGGAGACTAGCAGAAGAGGCTGGAACCTACTTCACCCACACCGTCTTGATGTTCACGAACTCGCGGATCCCCACCTCGGCCAGCTCGCGGCCGTAGCCGGAGTGTTTGACGCCGCCGAAGGGGAGGCGGGGGTCGGACTTGACGATGCCGTTGACGAAGACGCAGCCGGCGTCGATGTCGGCGGCGAGGGCTTCGCCGCGGGCGGGATCGCCGGTCCAGACGCTGGCGCCGAGGCCGAACTGGGAACGGTTGGCCAGCTCTACGGCGTGCTCGGCGTCGCGGGCGCGGATCACCGCCGCCACCGGTCCGAAGGTCTCTTCGTCGAAGGCCGGCATCCCGGGCTCGACGCCGGTCAGGACGGTCGGGGCGTAGAACCAGCCCTGGCCGTCGAGGCGGTGGCCGCCGGTCCGCAACTGGGCGCCGGCTGCGACGGTGCGCCGCACCTGGTCGTCGAGGTCGTCCAGGAGGTCCTGCCGGGCCATGGGGCCGACCTCGGTGGCGCGGTCCATGGGATCGCCCACCTTCAGCTCCTCCATGCGGCGGACGAATTCGCTTTCGAACTCGTCGGCGATCTCCTCTTCGACGATGAAGCGCTTGGCGGCGATGCAGCTCTGGCCGGAGTTGATGGTGCGGGCGCGGGCGGCCTGCCGGGCGATCTCGGCGGGATCGGCGTCGGCGAGGACGATGAAGGGGTCCGAGCCGCCCAGCTCGAGCACGGTCTTCTTGAGGCAGCGGCCGGCCTCGGCTGCCACCTCCATGCCGGCGCGGTCGCTGCCGGTGAGGGTCACGGCGCGGACGGCCGGGTGGGAGATCAGCCCCTTGACCCGGGGTGAGGGGACCAGCAGGGTGGTCATGCATCCCTCGGGAAAGCCGGCGTCGCGGAAGACCTCCTCGATGGCGAGGGCCGAGCCCGGCACGTTGGCGGCGTGCTTGAGGAGCCCGACGTTGCCCGCCATCAGGGCCGGGGCGGCGAAGCGGAAGTGCTGCCAGAAGGGGAAGTTCCAGGGCATGATCGCCAGCACCGGCCCGATGGGGTCGTAGCGGACGCCGCTGCGGGTGGCGTCGGTGGCCACGTTCTCGGGGGCGAGGAAGCGCTCGGCGTGCTCGGCGTAGAAGTCGCAGACCCAGGCGCACTTGTCGATCTCGGACTCGGAGGCGGCGATGGGCTTGCCCATCTCCTCGGTCATCAGCCGCCCGTACTCGTCGCACCGCTCCCGGAGCAGGTCGGCGGCGCGGGACATCAGGCGGGAGCGCTCCGCGAACGGGACCTTGCGCCAGGAGGCGAACGCCTCTTCGGCCTGCTCCAGCTTCCGCTGGAGTTCCTGGTCGTCATGCTCGGGGTACTCGCGAAGGACTTCGCCAGTGGCAGGGTTGACGGCTTTCATCGACATCTCCACACCTCCCGGTCCGAGGGAACGAGACAGGCCTCGGAGTTGCAACCTCCGGGCCGGATCTGTCGAGGAAGGGGAAAATCGATGGCGGAGAGGGAGGGATTCGAACCCTCGGTCCAGGTTTACCCTGGACAACTGCTTAGCAGGCAGCCCTGTTCGGCCACTCCAGCACCTCTCCGAGAAAGGCCCGTCAGGGACGCCACATTGTAGGGGCTGACAGGACGGGAGTAAAGAGAACCTTCAAGAGGGGGGTGGAATTCCGGGGGCACACCCTCCGAAGCCCTCACTCCCCGGCCCTCTCTCCCGACCCCTCCCTCCCACCCACACCGGGAGAGAGGGAGAGGTTAGTCAGGGTTAGTCTGCTTTTCTCCTCCGGCTAACTTCTCCTCCTCTCCCGGTGTGGGTGGGAGGGAGGGGTCGGGAGAGGAGGCCGGGAGGTGAGGGCCGGGATAGACTAGGCCCGCCCTACGGGGCTATCGAGGAGGGAGCACAAATGGCCGAGCAGGTGAAGCAGGACGTGGATCAGGTCGCCATCAACACCATCCGGTTCCTGTCCGTGGACATGGTCGAGAAGGCGAAGTCGGGGCATCCCGGGGCGCCCATGGGACAGGCGCCGCTCGCCTACCTGCTCTGGACGCGCCACATGCGGCACAACCCGGACAATCCCGACTGGCCCAACCGCGACCGCTTCGTGCTCTCGTCCGGCCACGCCTCGGCGCTGATCTACTCCCTCCTCCACCTCGCCGGCTACGGCCTCTCCATGGAGGAGCTCCAGCGCTTCCGGCAATTCGGCTCCCTGACGCCCGGCCATCCGGAGCACGAGCTGACCCGCGGCATCGAGACCACCACCGGGCCTCTCGGCCAGGGAATCGCCAACGCCGTGGGCATGGCCATCGCCGAGAAGATGGGCGCGGCCTGCTTCAACCGCGAGGGGTTCCCTGTCATCGACCACCGCGTCTGGGTGATCGCCAGCGACGGCGACATGATGGAGGGGGTCTCCCACGAGGCCTGCTCGCTCGCCGGGCATCTCAAGCTCGACCGGCTGAAGGTCTTCTACGACGCCAACGAGGTCTCCATCGACGGCCCCACCTCCCTGGCCTTCACCGAGGACGTGGGCAAGCGCTTCGAGGCGTACGGCTGGCACGTGCTGCACGTCCACGACGGCAACGACTTGGTAGCGCTGGAGGCGGCGATCAAGGCGGCCGACGAGCATCGGGACCGTCCCTCGCTGGTGGTGGTCAAGACGATCATCGGCTACGGCAGCCCCAACCGGCAGGGGACGTCCAAGGCCCACGGTGAGCCGCTGGGCGAGGAGGAGGCTGTCGCCGCCAAGAAGAACCTGGATTGGCCGCTGGAGCCCACCTTCCTGGTGCCGGACGAGGCGCGGCAGCCCTTCGAGGAGGCGCGCAAGCGCGGCCAGCAACAGGAGCGGGAGTGGAACGAGCTGCTGCGCCGGTACCGGGAAGCGCATCCCGACCTGGCGGCGGACCTGGAGACGCGGCTCTCGGGCCGGCTGCCCGAGGGCTGGGACGCCGGCATCCCCACCTTCTCGCCGGACGACAAGCCCATCGCCACCCGTGCGGCCTCGGGCAAGGTGCTGAACGGCCTCGCCCCGCGCCTGCCGATGCTGGTGGGCGGATCGGCGGACCTGACGCCGTCGAACAACACGCAGGTCCAGGGCCGGGACGACTTCTCGGCGGCGAAGGCGGAGGGGCTCTACCTCCGCTTCGGGGTGCGCGAGCACGGCATGGGCTCGATCATGAACGGCATGGTCCTGTCGCGGCTGTGGATCCCGTACGGCGGCACCTTCCTGATCTTCTCGGACTACATGCGCCCGCCGGTCCGTCTCGCGGCGCTGATGAAGCTGCAGACGATCTACGTCTACACCCACGACTCGATCTTCCTGGGCGAGGACGGCCCGACGCACCAGCCCATCAGCCAGCTCGCCGCCCTGCGGGCGATCCCCAATCTGACGGTGATCCGTCCGGCGGACGCCAACGAGACGGCGGAGGCCTGGCGCGTGGCCATCGGGCACCGTCACGGCCCCGTGGCTCTGGCGCTGACCCGTCAGGCGATCCCCATCCTCAAGGAGGCGGCGGAGAAGGCCCGGGAGGGCGTGGCGAAGGGGGCCTACGTCCTTTACGACCCGGAAGGCGAGCCTGAGATCCTTCTGATGTCGACCGGCTCCGAAGTCTGGGTCACCCTGGAAGCCGCCAAGCAACTCGCCGAGAAGGGAATCCGCGCCCGCGTGGTGAGCATGCCCTCCTGGGAGCTGTTCGACGAGCAGCCGAAGGAGTACCAGGAGTCGGTCCTCCCCTCCACGATCCGCAAGCGCCTGGCCGTGGAGGCTGCCGCCCCCTTCGGCTGGCACAAGTGGGTGGGATTGGAGGGTGAGATCCACGGGATCGAGCGCTTCGGTGCGTCGGCTCCCTATAAGGATCTTCAGCGGGAGTTTGGGTTCAGGCCGGAGGATGTGGTGAAGCGGGTGGAGGGGTATTTGGGGCGGTAGGGGCTGGGCCGCCTATAATCGCTCTATGGAGTTCGAGTGGGATCCCGGGAAGGCGGCGGAGAACCTCAGGAAACATCGTGTCTCCTTTGAAGAGGGGACCTCCGTCTTTGGAGACCCATTGGCCCTCACGTTCAATGATCCTGACCATTCCGTTGGCGAGCGGCGTTCTCTGACTTTCGGGTTATCTTTCGCTGGGCGCCTGCTCGTAATATCGCACACAGGACGCAGAGCAAAGATTCGATTGATCAGCGCCCGTACTGCGACTCGCCATGAAAGGAAGATCTATGAAGAAGGTTAACCTACCATCTGACGAAGAAATGCGTCCTGAGTATCGGCGAGAGGACCTGGGGAAGGGTGTCCGAGGGAAGTATTATAAAGAGTACACCAAAGGCACGAACCTGGTTTTGCTAAGCCCTGATGTTGCGCTTGCTTTTCCTACGGCAGATGCAGTCAATGAGGCGTTGCGGTCACTCATCAAAGTTGCTCAAGCGTCTACCCGATTTACCAAATCTTCCAAGCGGAGCGCCTCAAAGAGTGCCTCGCCGGCTGGACGAGGGAGCCGCACTGCAGCCAAGTGACTCCGTAGGCTGATTTGGGAGGAAGACGTGAGTAGCAGTAAGATTATAGTTGTCACAGGCGCCAGCAGCGGAATCGGAGCCGAACTAGCCCGCCAACTCGCAGCCCAAGGCCACCGTCTTGCCCTCGCCGCCCGCCGCAAAAAGGAACTCTCCGAAGTCGCCTCCCAATCCGGAACCGAAACGATTACCGTTGTCACCGATGTCCGCCGGCGCGCTGACATCGAGCAACTGCGGGACCGGACCCTCGAAGCCTTTGGGCACATCGACGTCTGGATCAACAACGCCGGGCGTGGGATCGGGAAGAGCGTTCTCGAGATCACGGACGAGGACTTCGACGAGATGATGCTCGTCAATACGAAGTCCGCTCTCTATGGGATGCAGGCCATCGTGCCGCATTTCAAGGAGCGTGGCTCGGGACACATCATCAATATCTCTTCGTTCCTGGGACGGGTCCCTGTCGCCACCGTCCGCTCGGTCTATAGCGCGGCCAAGGCGGCTCTCAATTCGTTGACGGCCAATCTTCGGATGGATCTCCGGCGTGAATATCCGGGCATTCACGTCTCGCTCGCGATACCGGCGATGGTTACGACGGAGTTCCCGAAGAACGCGCTGGGTGGGACTCCACCGGGACTGCCACCGACCGGACCGATGAAGCCTCAGACACCCGAGGAGGTTGCGGCGGCCATTGTGAAGCTGATCGAGGAGCCGGTGGCGGAGATCTATACCAACCCGGCCTCGGCGGAGATGGCACGGCAGTACTACGAGGATATTGGAGCGTTCGAGCCGGGTTTCGGACAGCCGCCTCGGGGGTAGGAGCGTCACTCCTTGCTTCCGCGGTCATAGAGCTCTTCCCGGTTGAATTTCCAGCCTCCGGAGTCTCCCTGTCCCTCCTCTGTGAGGCGATGGAACTCCGCGATCAACTCTTCGGTTGACCGCTCGGGCCGAGCCGCAGGCATGGCATCCTCCAGGCAGTGCTGAACGAACTGATCCAAGCTCATCCCCCGGCGTTCAGCGAGTTTCTGAGCCCTCTGGACCACCTGGTCATCGATGGACAGGTTCAGGATCATGATGTCCCCTCCAGCGCAAGGGTAACATGGTCCCGAGTCACCGTAACCTTCCGGGACGACGAGGTCTGGGCGGGGGTTGCCGAAGCCCGCGACATCGGCGTAAACTAAGCGTCGATGAGATCCCAGAGCGCGGTGAACGACCGGAAGATGAAGGAGCTGATCCTCTATCTGGCCTCGAAATCCGAGGATGATCCCCGGTTCTCAGCGACCAAGCTCAACAAGCTCCTGTTCTACTGCGACTTCACGGCCTATCGCCAGTTCCGCCGGTCCATCACCGGCCATAGCTACCAGAAGCTTCCTTTCGGGCCAGTCCCCAAGGCCATCCTGCCGATCCTAGGCCAGATGAAGCGGGACGGCGAGTGCGAAGAGGTCCAGCGGGACTATTTTGGGAAGGAGCAGCGGAGGGTGCTGGCCCGGCGGTCTCCCGAAACCTCTGTCTTCTCCGACGAGGAGCTTCGGCTCGCCGATCAGATCGTTTTGGCGCTCTGGGAGAGCAGTGCCACTGAGGTGAGCGACCTGTCGCATGACTTCATAGGCTGGAAGGTCGCCGCCCCTTACGAGGTCATTCCCTACGAGACGGTCTTTGTAGGAGACCCTTCGATGCCCGTTAGCGAGGACGAGATCGAGTTCTGCGAACGGCTCGATCACGAGGCGGGATGAGCCGGGACCTTCGGAAGACGTCTCAGTTTCTCAAACAGGTCCACGAAGCTCGCCAGACGGTCCCAGAGCTCCTAGAAGTCATAGGAGGTGCGGAGTGGGTTTTGGTGCGCCATCCTGAGCTGGGCATGGCCGTACCGGGGAAGCCTTACAGAAGCTGGCCTGTTCATCCCGAGGACGGCGTGACCTTCAAGATCCTCTACACTTTTGATCGTCGAGAGGTTGTGCTGCACGGTCTCCACACAGCGGTCGCGCCGGGGATGTGGAGATAAGGACAATGGCGGAGGGGGTGGGATTCGAACCCACGGGCCGCGTGAACGACCGGCGGTTTTCAAGACCGCTGCTTTAGACCGCTCAGCCACCCCTCCGGCGAAACCTTCAACAGCTTACTTCGGCGCGGTAATCCGCTCCAGCCCCCCGGTGTAGCGGCGCAGGGGCTCCGGGATCACCACCGAGCCGTCCGCCTGCTGGTAGTTCTCCAGGATGGCGATCAGCGTGCGGCCCACCGCCAGGCCCGAGCCGTTCAGGGTGTGCAGCAGCTTCGGCTTGCCACCCTCGGCGGGACGGTAGCGCAGGTTTGCCCGGCGAGCCTGGAAGTCCTCGCAGTTGCTGCAGGAGGAGATCTCCCGGTAGGCCTGCTGGCCCGGCAGCCAGACCTCGATGTCGTAGGTCTTGGCGGAACCGAAGCCCATGTCCCCCGTGGAGAGCGTCATCACCCGGTAGGGCAGCTCGAGGATCTGCAGGATCCGCTCGGCGTGGCCGGTCAGCTCCTCCAGGGCCTGGTAGCTGGTCTCGGCCGCGGTGAGCTGCACCAGCTCGACCTTGTTGAACTGATGCTGGCGGATCAGGCCGCGGACGTCCTTGCCATAGGAGCCGGCTTCGCTGCGGAAGCAGGGGGTGTAGGCCGTGTAGCGGACGGGCAGGCGGCTCTCGTCCAGGATCTCGTCGCGGTGCAGGTTGGTGACCGGCACCTCGGCGGTGGGGATCAGGTAATAGGGAAAGCCCTCCAGATGGAAGAGGTCAGCCTCGAACTTGGGGAGCTGCCCGGTGCCGACCAGGGTCTCGCGGTTGACGATGAAGGGCGGCAGGACCTCGGTGTAGCCGTGCTCGCGGGTGTGGAGGTCGAGCATGAAGCTGATGAGGGCGCGCTCCAGGAGGGCGCCGGCCCCGAAGTAGACGGTGAAGCGGGCGCCGGTGAGCTTGGCGCCGCGCTCGAAGTCGAGGATGCCGAGAGCCGGCCCGAGGTCCCAGTGGGCCTTGGGCTCGAAGTCGAATTCGCGCGGCGTCCCCCAGGTGCGCTCGCAGCGGTTGTCCGTTTCGTCCTTGCCGACTGGCACGCTCTCGTGCGGCAGGTTGGGGAGGGTGTACTCGATCCCCATCAGCTCGGGCTCGATGGTCTCCAGCCGCGCTTCCAGCTCTTCGATCCGCGACTTGAGGCGGCCCATGGCGGCGATCTCTTCCGAGGCGTCGCCGCCCTTGCGCTTGACCTCGCCGATGGCGCGGCTGGCCTCGTTGCGCTGGCGCTTGAGGTCTTCCACCTCCACCAGGGCGGCGCGGCGCTCGGCGTCCAGGCGCTGCCAGGCGTCGAGGGCGGCGGGGTCTGCTTTGCGGTTCGCCAGGCCCTGGCGAACCTTCTCGGGGTCGTCGCGGAGAAGGTCTCGGGAAAGCATGATGGGCGGAGTCTATCGCAGAGCCCGGGCCGGGAGAGGGGAGAAGGACACCAGGGACACCAGGGACCTCAAGGACACCAAGGACGAACGCAGGAGCTGTCCTTGAGGTCCCTGGTGTCCCTGGTGTCCTTGGTGTCCTTAGCAGGGCCCACAACGCCCGAGCCCCTTGCTCCGTAGGAATTGGCAAGGAGTCAGATAACATGCGGCAGCCGATGTTTCCGCGGCGGGACGCCTCGCCTTTTCAGGTCTTCGCGTGAACGAACCGATCGTCCGAGATTCGCTCCGGAGCGGAATGCTCCGGGTCCTGGTGCCCCTTGCCGCGCTGGCGGCCATCGCGGCCTTCGCGGGCCGCGAGGCCGATCCCGCCGCGGCGGCGGAGGGCGCCTATCTGGCCGTGCTCGCGGTGGCGGCCCTGCTTCCCGTCGCCTTTCTGTCGCCCCGGCCGGCTATAGAGCTGGGCCTGGGAGCCGTGCTGGCGACGGCGGCGGTCTGGGCTTTGTCGCCCGGGCCGGGCCGGGGAGCGGCGGTGGTGCTGCTGCTCGTCTCTACCCTGGCCGTCGCGGTGGGGCGGGCCCTCACCGGTCCCACTCTCAGCCTCCCTCCCTCCTTTACGGTCCCCCTGGCTCTCGGTCTCCAGGTGCTCCTGCGGGGCGACCTGCTGTTCGGACCGTCGCTGAGCCTCCGGACTCTCGTGGCCCTGGTGGTCCTGCCGGTGGCGGCGGGGATGGCGGTGTCGATGCTGGCGCGGCGGCATGGCGCGGTGCTTCCCCTGATCGCGGGCGGCACGGCGGCGCTGCTCGCTCCCGGGTTCAACGTCGCCTCCACGCTGGCGCTGGTGGCCCTGGCGGCGGGGGACCTGCTGGCCTGGGAGGACGTCCGGTGGCCTTTCAGGGCTCTGGCGGCGGTCGCGTTGCTGGTCCCGGTGCTGTGGGATCCGCAGCCGGGCCTCGTGGCGTTGGTCTGCGGGCTCGCGCTGGCCCGGCCCGGCCTCGGGCTGGCGCTCGCCGTCCCGGTAGCGGCGGGGCTGGGCTGGTATTCGAAGATGCCGTTGGATGGCATGCTCCGCCAGCTCGCCAGCCTCCCGCTCGCGGTGCCGGGGATCGTCGTCCCGGAGCGGGACCGGCTGCGGGAGGCCCTGACGGCGGTCCTCCTGGTCGCCACCGTGCCGGTGGTCCCGAACGCCGGCGTCCTGGCGGCGCCGCTGGCGCTGGCGGCCCTGTCCCTGCGGCGAGACAACGCCTTCACCGTGCCGCAGCGGGTGTGGACCGGCGCGCTGCTGGGCGGCACGGCGATGCTCGCGTCCTATCCCTGGCTGCGCAGGGAACCCGTCGGCGTGGCCCTGTCGCTGCTGGGACTGCCGCCGGGACCCATCCTCGCGGTTCTGGTGGCCGGCGTCTTCCTGGTCCTGGCGGGGATGGGAGTCTGGATGGGCCGGGGATGGGGCGAGCCGCTGCGGTCGCTCCGGCTGGCCGGGCTGACGGCGGCGTGTCTCGCGCTCGCCGTGCTGGCCGCCCTCCCCGGCTCCGGCACGCCGCTGCTCCCGCCCGAGGTGCCGGTGGTGCTGGACGCGGCGCGGCCGGTCTGGGAGACCACGATCCCCGGGCAGGACGTGCGCGCCCTGGTGGTCGAGTCCAGCCTGTCCAACGGCGCGGCCCTGGCGCCCGGCACGCCGGTCGCGGTCGTCCATCTGCGGGACCTCGCGGGCCGGACGGTCGACTGGACCCTGCGCGCCGGCCAGGGCACGGGCGAATGGGCGGCGCGGCGGCCGGACGTGGCGCAGGCAGGAATCCAGGCGCCGATGCCCTGGGTCTCCTGGGTGGCCGGGGACTTCTTCGCGCAACGCTACCGGGAGCGGTGGACCCTGACGCGGCCGGAGCGGTTCGTCGGCCTGCGCGTCGAGCGCGCTCCCGGCGTGCCGCCGGACCTGGCCGTGGCGCTCTATCAACTGGAGATCCGCAGGTGACGAAGGGCGGGCGGGCGGGGCTGCTGGCGACAGGAGCGGTCCTGGCGGTGTGCGCCGCCGTGGTGGCCCTTTTCTCCTGGAAGCTCCCCCTGGCGGCGGACGATCCCTTCCGCGGCACGCTGGTGATCCTGCCGCTGGTCCTCGGCGGCCTGCGGGAGATCCGCCGCTGGACCGTGATCCGCGGCGGCCGCGACCTCTCCGTCCGGGGGACCGCGGCGGAGCTGGCGGCCCTGGGCTTTCTGCTCCTCCTGATCCTGGCCCGGCCGCACCTGATGCTGGCCAAGATGGCGGAGGTGCTTGCCTGCGGCCTCCTGCTGGTCCTGGCCGCGCGGGTGACTCGGCAGGTCCTGGCCTTCCGGCCGCTGCTGGGAGCGGCCCTCCCCAAGCGGCCGTCCCCGCTCTTCTTCTTCCTGCCGCTGGTGGTCTATCTGGCCATCCTTCCCTGGTCGGCGGGCCACCGGCAGCCGGACGGCGACGAGCCTTTCTACCTGCTGGTCACCCACAGCCTGGCGTACGACCACGACGCCGACCTCGCCAACAACTACGCCGCGGGGGACTGGCGGCACTTCATGGACCGTCCCATCGAGCCCCAGCCCGGCGACCCGGTGGGGCCGGAGGGCCAGAAATACTCGCGGCACAACGAGCTGCTGCCCCTGGCGCTGGTCCCCGCCTACCTGATCGGGGGCAAGATGGGCGCCCTGGCGACCATGGCCGCGCTCACCGCGTTCCTCACCTGGATGACCCTGCGCCTCGCCCGCCACTACTTCCCCGCGCATCCCGGGGAGGCGCTGGGGATCTGGGCGCTGACGGCGTTCACGCCGCCGCTGCTGCTCTACTCCTACCAGGTCTGGGTGGAGGTGCCCGCCGCCCTGCTCGCGGCGGCGGCCGTGGACCGCATCCTGAGCCTGGACGGCCAGCGGAACTGGAGCCGCAAGGAGTGGCTGGGCCTGGGATTGCCCGTGCTGCTGCTGCCGCTGATCAAGATGCGCTTCCTGCTGATCGCCGGGCCGCTGCTCTTCATGGGCTGGCTGTACGCGGGCCGGCCGCGCCGCCCGGTCTTCATCCTGGCCGGCCTGCTGGTGCTGGTCGCGACGGGCATGCTCCTCTACAACCAGTTCCTGTACGCCAATCCGCTCAAGATCCACACGTGGCAGGAGGTCGATCCCCACCGGTACTCCCCGTCGTCCTATCTGAAGGGGGGCTTCGGGCTCTTCTACGACGCCGCCTTCGGCCTGTTCGGCTGCGCGCCGCTGTGGCTGCTGCTCCTGCCGGCTACGCTGCTGCTGGCCCTGCGGCGCAGCCGTCTCCTGGTCCATCTCCTGGGGCTCAGCCTGCCCTACCTGGTGATCGTGGCGCCGCGGATCGAGTGGTACGGCGGCTGGTCGCCGCCGTTCCGCTACGCGCTGATCGCGCTGCCGCTGCTGGGGATCGCGCTGATGCCGCTGCTGGTGAACCGCGACCGGGCGGGCGCGCGGGCGCTCCTGGCGGGTCTCGCGGCGCTGACCCTGGTGCTGACCCTGGTCTGGATCGCGGTGCCGGGGTGGACCTACAACTTCGCGGACGGGCGGACGTACGCGCTGGACGCGCTGAGCGGGCGGCTGGACCTGGACCTCACGCGGTTCTTCCCCAGCTCGATCCGGCCCCGGCCGGCGACCTGGATCTGGCCCCTGCTGTCGATTCCCGTCGTCTGCCTGCTCTGGTGGCTGCCGGGGCGGAAGGGCGACCGGCGGTTCGCCCCCTGGACGGCGGCCCTGGCGGGGATCGCCCTGCTCCTGGGCTCGGCGGCCCTGCTGCCCGCCGCCGCGTCGCGGGTGCCGACGCGGATGGTGGAGCTGGAGGACCCGCACGTCTGGAAGAGCGGCGGGCACGTGCATCCCGAGCTCTGGGTGGTCGAGCGCACGCGCTACCGGGGCGGCTGGGTGCTGCGGGTCGACGAGGAGATGAGGGTCCCGGTGGCTCCCGGCGGACGGCGGGCGGAGCTGACGCTGTACGCGGAATTCATCCGCAACCAGCCGGTGCCGTTCACGCTGGACCTGAAGCAGGGGGGCCGGCTCCTCGCCTCCTGGAAGCCAACGCGCTCGCGCGTCTGGGAGAAGGTCGAGGTCGGTCCGGTGGATTGGCGGGCCGGCGAGCCGCTGATTCTCACGGCCCATGGACCGCACCCGCCGGGAGCGTTGAACGGAGCCATCCTGGACTGCGTGGAGATCGAGTGGCGGTGAGGAGCTACCCTCCAGTCACGGCGTAACGGGATCCTTCACCCAGATCTGCCAACCGCTCACCCCGTCGTCGGCGGCGAAGAAGAGATGGTCGCCGGCGACCGTCAGCTCGGTCGGCGAGGAGCCGGTGGGGCCCGCGGCGAGGTCGACCTCCAGGCGCGTGCCCGCGGCCGTGCCGTCGCTGCTCCACAGCTCCTGGCCGTGCACGCCGTCGTCGGCGGTGAAGTAGAGCCGGCCGCCCCAGGTGACCATGTTCGCCGGCGGGGCGCCGGAGGCGAGCCCGGGCGCGAGGTCGGCGACGAGAGCGGCGCCGGTACCGTCGCTGCGCCAGAGCTCGCGGCCGTGGACGTCGTCGTCGGCGCTGAAATAGACGGCGCCGTCGAGCGCGGTGACGAGCGGCGGCGCACCGAACGGGCGGGGGGCCAGCGTGGCCGCGAGCCGCTGCGTGCCCGCCGGCGTCCCATCCGAGACCCAGAGCGACCACTTGGCCTCGTCGGCCGCCCGCGCCGCCAGCCAGAGGCGCCCCGCCGCGGCCGTGAGCTCAGCGGCGTGAGCGATGCCGAGCGGCGCCAGGGGCACCTCGCTCACGGCCTGGCTCGCGAGATCGACGACGAGCAGGATCGGCCCGCCCCTCGCCCGCGACGCCAGCGCATACGCGCGCTCCCCGAGCACCACCGGCGTGCCGAGGGTGGCGAACACCGAGGTCAGCTGGCGCGTCCCCGCCGCGGTGCCGTCGCTGATCCAGAGCCGCGGGCCGTAGTCGAGGCTGCCGCTGGTCCAGAGCACGAAGAGGGCCATGGCGCCGTGCGTGACCAATACGCCCGGGTACAGGTGGGCTGGCAGCCTGGCGAGGTACACCGTGCCGGCGCCGGTGCCGTCGGTGGCGCCCAGTCTCACCACGCGGCGGTCCGTGGAGGTGTAGTAGTAGCTGATGAAGAGGGCGCTCCTGCCGTCCCGCCAGGGAGCCGTCGTCGAAACGTTTGAGCGTTCCTCCAGCACCCTCGTGCCGGCGACGGTGCCGTCGGTGGACCAGAAGCTTTCGCCCGCCGACGCCGAGCGGAAAAAGCTCGTGAGGAGGAAGGTGCGGTCACGGTTCGTCACCGATTCGAGAGTCCAGTACTCCTCGGTTTCGAAGCGGCCGGTGGCGCTCTCCGGCAGCGGAGTGACAGCGGTGGCGTCGGCCAGCCAGAACGTGCCGTAATCGTCCAGCAGCAACGCATGGCTGCCGGCGCGAGCGAGCAGCGGGCGCCAACCGGACAGCATCGAGTTGGCCTCGAACGTGACGGTGCGCACGGCACCGGCGGCGCGGCCGTCCGTAGCGAGGAGCCCGCAATCGCCGCCGGCGCAACCAGGGAAGTAGACGCGCCCGGCGTGCCCGAGCAGCATCGGCTCGAGCTGGCTCGCCTCGTCCACACTCTCGGTGGTCGCCAGGGCCACGGTGCCGGCACGGCTGCCGTCGCTCGCCCACAGCCTGTTCCTGCGCGGCCAGGACTCGGAGTCGATCGGGGTGCTCAGGTACCAGCGACCCTCGCGTGTCGTCACCCACAGCTTCGGCGACCCGTACTCCGTCGGCGGCGCGTCGTGCACCTTCACCGTTCCCCGCCCGGTGCCGTCGGTGACCCACATCGCCACCGGCTCGCCGGGACGCTGGCCGATGAAGGCCACCCTTCTGCCCAATGGGGCGAAAGGTTGAGCCGCGACGACTTCGGGGCAACCGCCGGGGCAGCCGTCGACGGGCCTGGCGCTGCGCCAGAAGCCGTTCGTGGTCCAGAGCCGCCGCCGTCCTTGCGTGTCGGAGGCGGGGAAGAGGAACCGCGACCCCACTCTGGCGAGCTGGTCGTCGAGGGTCGACCGGAACCCGTAGGAGAAGAGCTCGAGTCCCTCGAAGTTGGTAGCCCGCCGCGTGCCGGCAGGCGTGCCGTCCGTCGACCAGAGCTGCTCGCCGGTCTCCTTCTCGGAGGCGACGAACCACGCCCGGCCGCCACGGTCGGCGACGACGCAGTCCCCTTCCAGGGGGTCGTCGATCTCCTGGAAGCGGCGCAGCAGCGTCGTCCCCGCGCCGGTGCCATCGCTCACCCACAGGTCGCTGCCCAGGACGAGCAGGAGGCGGTCGATCGACGGCGCCGCCGCCAGGCACGGCGCAAAGGGGAAGTCGCGCAGGCGCTCGGCTTCACCGCTGCGCGCCGAGAGGCGCCAGAGGGTGGAGTTGGAGTCCGATGGATCCTTGCTGGCGAGGTAGGCCTCGTCCTTCCAGGCCGTGAGGGAGTAGGCCCAGACGCCGGGCCCCGGGATGACCAGCGGCCGCGTGCCCTCGACGGTGCCGTCGCTCGCCGTCACGGAGCACTGGTTGTCCCTGTTACAAGCGAGGATGTAGGCGAAGTCGCCGGCGACGACGAGCGCAGGGACGACAGCCCGGATCGGCAAAGTCAACGGATAGGTGCCGCTGCGGGTTCCGTCGCTGCGCCAGAGACGCGACTCGCTGTTTTCGCCGCCGCACCAGCCGTCCTCGCACACGGCGAAGAAGGCGACCGTGCCCGTCGAAGCCGAGGCCACGAGCGCGCATCCGACACAGAGCTCCCGCAGGATCTCGGTGCCGGCCTCGCTGCCGTCGCTCGCCCCCAGCAGGAGCCGCGACGGAGCGGGAGGGCCGCCGGACCAGGCGACGTAGACGAACCGATCCCCGGCGGGCAGCAGCCTTTCCGGCATGCCGTTGGTTTGGAAGCCGGGCTCCTCGAACCCTTCGATACGCCGGACGCCGGCGCTCTCCCCCCATGCCGGTGGCGCGCCGGCGGCGACCGACCAGGTCAGGCATACGATCACCGCCAGATGGAACAGCGGCTTGTCGCTACCATTCGGGTATCGCAAAGGCTTCTCCTCCGTCGCCTGCGCTGTCAAGCGGATACCGGCGAAGAAATATCCTAGGATGTTGTCTTGCTTTATGGAACCTACCGACCGCGATCTGAGGCCCCGGCGGTGAGGGTCTCCGCCGTCGTTCCCACCCTCGGCCGTTCCCCTCTTCTCGTTTCCTGTCTGGAAGCCCTGCGCCGGGAGGGGATGGAGATCCTCGTCGTCGATCAATCCGAAGAGCCGGTGGAGATCCCCGGCGGGCTGGCCGACCGCGTCCTGCGGCCGGGGCGGAACCTGGGCTTCGCGGCGGGGACCAATCTGGGGATCGCGGAAGCGGCGGGAGAGTGGATCGCCACCGTCAACGACGACGCCGTGGTGGAGCCCGGATGGCTGGCGGCGCTTCTCGGCGCGCTGGAGGCGGACCCGCAAGCGGCGGCGGCGCAGGGGATCAACGTCCTCTACGACGCTCCGGACCGGGCGGACGGCTGCGGTCTGGCCTGGAACCGCTGGTGGCAGGCGGTGCAGATCGGTCACGGCGAGCCCGCTCCGGGACCGGCGGGGAATGTCCGGGACGTCTTCGGGGTCTCCGCGACGGCGGCCGTGTACCGCCGGCAGGCTCTCCTGGACGCAGGCGGCTTCGATTCCCGGCTGGTCTCCTACTACGAGGACGTGGACCTGGCCGTCCGGCTCCGCGCCGCCGGCTGGCGGGCTCTGCTGGTCCCCGGTGCGCGGGCGCGGCACGCCGGATCGTCCACGGGACGCACCCTGAGCCGCGAGAGGTGGCGGCTGATCTACGGGAACCGGTATGTAGTGGCGCGGCGGTATCTGGGCGGGGGATTCTGGGTCCGCCTGCCCGTCCTCTGGATCAGGGACGTCCTGGACCTGATCCGGGCGGTCCTGCGTGGGGACGGCGCGCTCGCCGCGGGGATCGTCTCGGGTTGGGCGCGCGCGCTCGGCTTCCGATAACCTCTCCCCGTGAACCCTCACCCCCCGGCCCCCTCTCCCGACCCCTCCCTCCCTCCCTCACCGGGAGAGGGGGAGATTCGGCTGACCGGGGTCGTCGTCCACTGGCGCAACGAGGATCTCCTCGCCGAGTTGGCGGCGGCGTGGGCGTCCGATCCCCGCTTCGAGCTGCTGGTGGTGGACAACGGCTCGTCCGCGCCGTTGCCGGCCGGCGTCCGCGTCCTGCGGCCGGGGCGGAATCTGGGGTTCGCGGGCGGCGCCAACGCCGGGATCGCGGAAGCGAAGGGTGCGATCGTGCTGATTCTCAACCCGGACGTGGTTCCCGAGGCGGGAGCGCTGGACCGGCTCCTGGAGGGCTTCGCCGCCCACACCGAGGCCGCCGGGCTGGCGCCGCGCCTCACCGGTCCTGACGGGGAGCCGCAGACGGTCTGGCAGCTCCGGCGTCTCCCCTCCGCCTGGCAGTGCCTCCTGCATGTCTTCGGGACGGGCGATGGCGGCGCCGCAGTCGAGCCTCCCTCTGGTACGTCCATCGAGCAGCCGGCCGCGGCCGCGCTGGCGCTGCGGCGCGAGGCCCTGGCGGCGGTGGGCGGGTTCGACGAGCGGTTCCACCCCGCCTGGTTCGAGGATGTGGACCTGGCGCGGCGGCTTCAGCAGGCGGGGCTGCCGATCCTCTACTGGCCGGCGGCGCGGTTCCAGCATCGGCTCGGGAGCACGGTGCCACGGCTGGGATACGGACCCTTCCTCTATATCTACTACCGGAACCTGACCCGCTATCTATCCAAGCACCACGGGCGGGCCTGGGCGATGGCGGCGCGGGCGGCGCTGATCCCCGGCGTCCTCCTCCGGCTCCTGCTCCTCCCCTTCCGGAAGCCCCGGCGGGCCGCGTCGCGCGGCGAGGCCCTGCGGGGGCTCCTGGACGTGCTCGCCGGCGCGCTCTCGGGATGGACCCGTCCCCGGCGGCTGGCGGAGGGCGCGGCGCCGTGACCGGTGAAACGGTGGCCGTCTGCATCGTCACGTTCAACTCCGCGGAGGATCTTCCGGGATGCCTGGAGTCCGTGGCCGCCCTGAGCCACCGGCCGCTGGAGGTCGTGGTGGTGGACTGCGCCAGCTCCGACGGCAGCCTGGAAACGGCCCGGACCCACGCGCCGGCCGGCCTCCCGTTCCAGGCGATTGGATTGAAAGAGAACGCGGGCTTCGCCGGGGGCATGAACGCGGCCCTGGAGCATACCCGGGCGCCGTTCGTCCTCCTGCTCAACGCGGACGCCCGGCCCCGGCCGGACTTCGTGACGCGGCTCCTGGAGCGCGCCAACGATCTCGGGCGTCCCGGACTTCGCGCCGGCGCCGTCACGGGCCGCCTCGTGCGCCCGGACGGCCGGCTGGACGCCTGCGGCATGCGCCTGGTCCCGAGCTGGCGACACCTGGACCGCGGCTCGGGGGAGGAGGACCGGGGGCAGTGGGCTGTGCCCGAGCGGGTCTTCGGCGCCACCGGCGCGGCCTCGCTCTTCCGCCGGGAGGCCCTGGACGACGCGGCGGTCGAGGGCGAGGTGTTCGATCCCCGCTTCCACTCCTTCCGCGAGGACGCCGAGCTGTGCTTCCGCCTGCGCGAGCGCGGCTGGGAGGTGCTCTACGAGCCCGCCGCCGTGGCGGAGCACCGGCGGTTCAACCTGCCGGAGCGGCGGTCGGACATGCCGGCGGCCGTCAACCGCCACTCGCTCAAGAACCGCTACCTGCTGCGGATCTATCACCAGACGGCGGGGAACTTCGTCCGGACCTTCTTCCCCGCCCTCTTCCGCGACCTGCAGGCTTTTGGATACGTCCTGCTCCGCGAACGCTCCTCCCTGGACGCCTACGCCTGGCTGTGGCGGAACCGCAAGGACCTGCTGCGCCGCCGACGCATGATCCAGGCGCGGCGGACCGTGCCGGCCCGGGAGATCGACCGCTGGTTCTTCCGGCAAGGGGAGCCGCTGTGAAGCGCCCGTCCGTGGCGTTGATCGGCAGCCGGGGCATCCCGGGTCGCTACGGCGGCTACGAGACCCTGATGGAGGAGCTGGCGCCGCGCCTCCTCGACCGGGGCTTCCAGGTCACCGTCTACTGCCGCTCCCACTCCACCCCGCGCGGCCTGAAGAGCTGGCGCGGGGTGGACCTCGTGGTGCTGCCGACGATCCGCACCAAGTACCTCGACACCCCCGTCCACACCTTCCTCTCCTGCTTCCACGCCGCCTCGGCCGGCTACGACGCGGCCCTGGTGGTGAACTCGGCCAACGCCCTGTTCCTCCCGCTGGTGCGGCTCGCCGGCACCCCGGTGGCGCTCAACGTGGACGGCATCGAGAAGCGGCGGGCCAAGTGGGGAGCCTTCGGCCGCGGCGTCTACGCCTTCTCGGAGCGGCTGGCCTGCGTGCTGCCGGACGCCCTGGTCACCGACGCCGAGGTCATCCGCCGCCACTACCTGGAGCGCTACGGCGCCGAGTCCGTGCCCATCGCCTACGGCGTCGATCCCCGGCCGCCCGCGGAGACCGGCGTCCTGGCCCGGCTGGGCCTGGAGCCCCGGCGCTACTTCCTCTACGTCAGCCGCTTCGAGCCGGAGAACAATCCGCATCGCGTGGCCGAGGCCTACCGCCTCGTAGGGGGCGACGTCCCGCTGGTCATGGTGGGCGGCGCGCCGTATTCCGGCAGGTTTATTGCAAGCTTCACGACCGGCGCGGACCCCCGCATCCTGTTCCCCGGACCCATCTACGGCGAGGGCTACCGCGAGCTGTTGTCGCACGCGCTGGCCTACATCCACGCCACCGAGGTGGGGGGCACCCATCCGGCGCTGGTGGAGGCCATGGGCTACGGCAACTGCGTGCTGGTGAACGGCATGCCCGAGAACCGGGAAGTGGCGGGGGACGCCGGGCGTTATTTCCAGGCGGAAGATCCGGCCTCCCTGGCGACGTTGCTGGAGGCGGTCCGGGCCGATCCCGCGGCGGCCCGGGAGTTGGGGGAGGCGGCGGCCCGGCGGGCGGCGCGGCTCTTCTCCTGGGAGCGGGTGGCCGACCAGTACGCAGAGCTGCTTGGAAGATTGGCCAACAGAGACTATGCTAGCGGCGCATAGACGGTTTGTACGCTTTGCACGTAAACTAGTGCAGTTTTCCCGAGAGCGGTCGTTGATTCTTCCCTAGAGGCCCATGCTCAAAGAACGAGCCCGAATCCTTACGGTCGCGATTTTCTCTCTCGACCTGGCCCTGGTCTCCGCGGCTTTTCTCAGCGCATTCATGGTTCGGAACTCGGTGATGCCGCGGATCGCGCCGCAGGCGTTCCCCAGCCGTCTCTATCCGCTGACCGACTACCTGCCCCTCCTGCCGCTGGCGCTGGCGATCTGGGGCGTGCTGCTGCTGTCCTCCGGCCGCTACCGCTCGCACCGCACCGTGCCGCTGCTGGACGAGGCCTGGGCCGTGCTCCGCGTCTGCGCCACGGGCTCGATCATCTTCACCCTGGCGCTCTACGTCGGCCGGTTCGACGAGCGGATCCTGAGCGCCGACCGGGTCAGCCGCTTCTGGGTCCTGCTGTTCGGCATCTTCTCGTGCCTCTTCCTGCTGACCGAGAAGCTGGCCGTCCGTCTGACCTCGCGCTACGTCCGCTCGCACGGCCTCAACTACCGGACCGTTTTGATCGTGGGCACCACCCCGACGGCCCTGCGGATCGCCGAGTCGATCCTCGGCCACCGCTTCTGGGGCTTCCGGATCCTCGGCTTCATCCAGATCGACGAGAGCGATACCCCATCCGGGGTCTGGCCGAGCCGCTACCCGATCGTCGGCGGCATGGAGGACATCCCGCGGATCGTCGAGCACCACGTGGTGGACGACGTCATCTTCGCGGTCACCCGCCGCGACCTCGACCGCCTGGAGGATCTCTTCCTGAGCCTCCAGGAGCAGGGCATCCGTACCCGCTTCGCGATGGACCTCTTCCCGCACACGCGGGCCCGGGTCGACCTCGAAGACCTGGACGGCATGCCGCTGATGAGCTTCGCCACCACCCCGACCAACACCTTCCAGCTCATGGCCAAGCGGGTGCTGGACGTGGTGCTCGCCTCGCTGCTGCTGCTGCTGGCGATGCCGATCGCGGGGCTGATCGCGCTGGTCATCAAGGTGACCTCGGGGGGCGACATCCTCTTCCGCCAGACCCGCTGCGGCCTGAACGGCCGCATCTTCACCCTCTACAAGTTCCGCACGATGGTGGAGGGCGCCGAGGAGCGCCGCCTGGAGCTGCTGCACCTGAACGAGATGAACGGTCCCGTCTTCAAGCTGCGGAGCGATCCCCGGGTGACCGCCTTCGGCCGCTTCCTGCGGCGCTTCAGCCTGGACGAGGTGCCGCAGTTCTGGAACGTGCTGCGGGGCGACATGAGCCTGGTGGGACCGCGGCCGCCGATCCCGGAGGAAGTGGCGAAGTACCAGCGCTGGCAGCGCCGCCGCCTCGCCATGAAGCCCGGCCTCACCTGTCTCTGGCAGGTCAGCGGGCGCAACGAGATCGACTTCGATCAGTGGATGCAGCTCGACCTCGAATACATCGACTCCTGGACGCCTCTGCTCGACCTCAAGATCCTGCTGAGGACGATCCCCGCCGTGCTGTCGGGCAAGGGCGCGTCGTAGAAAGACGTTCCCGGCGGATGGGCGCGCGTGCTATACTTAGCGCCTATGCGGGTCTTTCTTTCTTACTCCCACGCTGACAAGAGCTTCGCGATCAAGCTCCGGCGCAGGTTTGAAGAAAACGGCCTGTCTTTCAACGATCCGAGCGAGAGCCCTGCCGCGGGGACCTCTTGGCGCCGACAGGTCGAAGAGGCGATCCGGTCGTCCGAGGCGGTCCTCCTGCTGCTGAGCCCCCGTCAGAAGGCCGACGAGTCGCAGCAGCTTACCTGGATGCTTGCCCTTGAAGCCGCCTGGGCCGACTCCAAACCCCTGATCCCCATCCTGCTTCGCAATGCGGAATTGCCGGCCTTCGTGCGCAGCGGAGCCTCCGGAGACAGCGTCCAGGCCATCCGCATCCGAAGGTCTGAAGATCTTGGTCCTGCCGTGGATGCCATTCTTCGGACGCTCGGGATTGCACCCGAGAAGCCTCGCCGCAGGTTGGGTGGTAGCCGGTACCTCAATAACATCAGCTCCGGGTCTCGCTTCTCTCGAATCATCGAAAGCTACCCCGTGGTGACCGATGAAGACCGGGCACAATGGAGGGAGCGACTTTCCGCGATCAAGCAGTACGCCGAGCAGCTCAAAGTCTGACCGGCGATGAACGGGGAGAGCGCGGCGGGAGTGCGCGAGCACTTTGGAAAGGGACGGCTTGCTCTCGACCCAGCGAAAAGCGTCTTTATCAACTGCCCCTTCGACAAAGGGTTCGCTGAGACCTTCGACGCGATCGTGTTCGCCGTCGCCTGCTGCGGCTTTGTCCCGAGAAGCGCTCTTGAGTCTGGGGACATCGCGGTGCCACGGATGGAGCGGATCCTGCGCGCGATCTTTTCCTCGTATTACTCGATCCATGATCTCTCCCGTTGCCGAGGCGAGGGGGATGAGAGCCTCGCGCGCTTCAACATGCCGCTCGAGCTGGGCATCGCCATGGCCCACCGTTTCCAGACGAAGGGTCAGAAGCATGACTGGCTGGTTCTCGTCCCCGAGGGCCATCTCCATGCCCGGGTGATCTCCGACCTCGCGGGTTTTGATCCCGAATGCTATGACGGTGGTCCTGAGTCGGTGATTCCCGCTGTGGTCAGGTGGCTTGCCACACGCATCACGGCGGTCAAGACTCCGAAGCCCGCGCAGGTTCTGGCGAAGTTTCCCCAGTTTGTGGAGGAGAAGAGCCGGCTGCAAGTCGACTGGGGCGGCAAAGCACCCTGGGCGGACATTGTTCTGCTTGCGCTTGACGCCGCCGCCAGGCGCTCTTGACGGTCCTCTCTCGTCATTGCGAAAGCACAGCCCACAGAGTACCCTTGGGCTCTCTACGTGTGGAGGGCGCGCGATGCCTCATGTCTACCTGCCCGAGGGCCTGCCCGGCATCCTCGGCCCCATGGTTGCCTATCCGGAAACCGAGAAGCACCTGAACGGACTGGCCGACGCGCTGCTGCGCGGCCCCTCCTCGCTGACCCCGGGCGAGCGGGAGACGATCGCGGCGTACGTCTCGGCGGCCAACGGATGCGCCTTCTGCTCGCGGCTGCACGCGTCGACGGCCCGGCACCTGCTGGGCGACGCCGGCGACGTGGTCGACACGATCCTGACGGACGGGCCGCGGGCTCCCGTCGGCACCAAGCTGCAGGCGCTATTGGAGATCGCCAACAAGGTGCGCTACGACGGACGGCTGGTGACCGCCGAGGACGTGGCGCGGGCGCGGCGGGCGGGCGCGGACGACAAGGCCATCCACGACACGGTCCTGATCGCCGCGGCGTTCTCGATGTACACCCGGTACGTGGACGGGCTGGCGACCTGGGCGCCCGAGGCGCCGGAGCTCTACGACGAGATGGGGGCGCAGCTCGCCGAGAACGGCTACACGAAGACCCTCCACGGTCTGATGGGCAAAGAAGAGTAGAGCCTCAGGGCCGCCGCTTGGCCATCTGGGGAGAACGGGATCGCCCGTTTATACCGATCTTAGTCGCCGCTGGATAAGGTCCATAAGATGACTTGATTCAGGGGGCGGACACGACCATTAGGGCCGCCGCAGCTTCCCGAAGACGCGGAACAGGTAGACGAACGCCGGCAGGAGCAGCACGGTCCCTCCGGCGAGCGCCCCCAGCATCAGCCGGAGCGTCACCGGCGGCGCGGCGGCGTTGGCGAGGGTCAGGTCGGGACGCACCAGGTGGGGGAACTGCGAGAAGGCCCATCCCCAGACGATCAGCGAGACCTGGAGCACGGCCGCGATCCGGGCCAGCCCGTACCGCCGCCGCCACAGCGCGAAGAGGACCGTCAAGGCGCTCGCGGCGGTCACGGCGTGCAGGGCCCAGGACCACGGAGTGCGGGTGAGGTCGTGCAGGATCTCGGGCGCCCGGCTCCCGGCCGCCGCCAGCACCAGGGCCGCCATGACCCCCAGCGCCACCTCCGAGATCATGGCGCGCCGGCGGAAGTCCTCCCGCATCTCCCCCTCCTCCGCCTCCACCGCCAGGTAGACCGCGGCCAGGAAGGCGAACATCGCCAGCGCGAAGATCCCCACCGCGAAGGGGAACAGCCTCCACCAGGACGCGAAGAAGCCCGCCTCCAGGGTCGCCGTCCCGGAGGCGATGGCGCCCAGGACCACCCCCAGCAGCAGCGGCGTCAGCAGGCTCGACACCGCGAACACCGGTCCCCAGGGCCGCTGCGTCTCCCGCGCCGGATCGCCGTAGGCCCGGAAGCTGAAGGCGGCGCCGCGGGCGATGATCCCCAGCAGCATCAGGAACAGTGGGATGTGCAGGACCGTGGTCACGCGAGCGAAGGCCGGCGGGAAGGCCGTGAAGAGCACCACGATGGCGAGGATCAGCCAGACGTGGTTGGCCTCCCAGATTGGACCGATGGCGTGGGCGATCAGCTCGCGCTGCCGCTGCGCCCGGGGTCCGCGCGCCAGCAGATCCCAGACGCCGCCGCCGAAATCCGCGCCGCCCGAGACCGCGTAGAGGTTGAGCGCCGCCACGATGACCAGCCCCGCCGCCAACTCCATCAGGTGCCCTCCTCCGGCACGGTCACGATCACGTGCCGCTTCAGCAGGAAGACCACGATGATCCCTAAGACCACATACACCAGCGTGATCGTCGCCAGCGGCACGGTCAGCCCCGGCATGGGAGTGAGCGCGTCGCGGGTCCGCATCACCCCCTGGATGATCCACGGCTGGCGGCCCACCTCGGTCACGAACCACCCGGCCTCGATGCCGAGCACCCCGAGCGGCGAGGCGAGAATCAGGGCGCGCAGCAGCCAGCGGACCGTGAGCGGTCGGCGGCGCAGACGGAGCCACCCCGCCGCCAGGGCCAGCAAGGCCATGACCATGCCGCAACCCACCATGACCTGGAAAGACAGGTGGACGATCGGCACGTTGGGCCAGTTCTCCCGCGGGATGTCGTTCAGGCCTTTCACCTCGGCGTGCGGATCGTGATAGGCGAGCAGGCTCAGCCCGTAGGGGATCTCGACCGCCCAGCGCGTCACCCGCGCGTCCGGATCGGGCAGGCCGCCGACGAGCAGGGGCGCCGCCTTCCGCGTCTCGAAATGCCCCTCCATGGCCGCGAGCTTGGCGGGTTGGGTGTCCGCCACCATCCGCGCCAGCAGGTCGCCGCTCACCGGCTGGAGCAGGGCGGCCGGTCCACCCACCGCCAGGGCGATCCCCAGGGCGGCGCGGTGGAAGCGGCTCTCCGGGTGTCGCAGCAGGACCCAGGCGTGGATGCCCGCCACCGCGAACCCCACCGCCGCGTAGGCCGCGAGCAGCATGTGGACGGCCTGCGGGATTGCCGCCGGGCTCAGCATGGCGGCGAGAGGATCGATGTTGACCATTTTGCCGTCCACGAGGTCGAACCCGGTCGGCGTGTTCATCCAGGCGTTGGCGGCGACCACGAAGACCGCCGAGAGCCCGCCGCTCACCGCCACCACGATCCCGGCCAGGAAGTGCGCCCGGGGCGGCACCTTGTTCCAGCCGTAGAGATAGATGCCGAGGAAGATCGCCTCGGTGAAGAAGGCGAATCCCTCCAGCGAGAAGGGCATGCCGATGATCGCTCCGGCGTGCTCCATGAACTTGGGCCAGAGCAGGCCCAGCTCGAAGGAGAGCACCGTTCCGGAGACCGCGCCCACGGCGAACAGGATGGCCGTCCCCTTGGCCCAGCGCTTCGTCAGCTCCAGATGGACCGGGTCGCGGGTGCGCAGCCAGAGCCCCTCGGAGACGGCCATCAGCACCGGCATGGCCATGCCCGCGATGGCAAAGAGGATGTGGAACATCAGCGAGACCGCCATCTGCGTGCGGGCGGCCAGCAGGTCTTCCATGCGAGACGCTTCCTCCTCCCCCAATCATACTCAGCCGCTGCCTTCCAGTGCAGAACCCGGACGTACGAGCGCTCGACCCCGCCGATTTAGCGCTCGACCCCGTCGGTTCAGCGCTCGACCCCGTCGATTTAGCGTTCGACCTCATCGATTTAGCGCTCAACCCCGTCGGTCGAGTGCAAAACCCCTCCGGTTTTCCGCTGAACCCGGCGGGTTGAACGCAAAACCCCGGCGTACTTTAGAAAAACCCCCGAGGTTGAGCGCTAAAATCCAGAGGACTTTCGTTGAACAGGCGGGGTCGAGCGCAAAAACGCCGGGGTTTTGCCTTCATCAGGCGGGGTAGAACGCAGAACAGGCGTAGTCCAGCGCAAACCCGCCGGGAAGATTTCGATGACGCCCGAACGGTCAGGGCATCTACGGCATCTTGTCAAGCCGATTTCTTCGAAAAGAGGCGTCGAACGACATGGCCTTTCCACATCCAAAGCCCCGAAAGGACAAGGATGGGAACGAAGACAAAGCGAGTCAGGGGAGCGTACTGTGGGATGTTTTCGAACGGGCTATAGATGTAACCGAGGATCGGAATGCTGAGGACGAGGTGAATCCCGCGAAAAATCGTACGTTGGGTGCCTGGGGTCATGAGAGCGTTCCTTTTTGGACGCAGCCTA
Organism: Thermoanaerobaculia bacterium; assembly: GCA_036376245.1. Taxonomy (GTDB): domain Bacteria; phylum Acidobacteriota; class Thermoanaerobaculia; order Multivoradales; family UBA5704; genus DATARR01. The sequence continues at coordinate 67,687 of DASVAS010000047.1, forward strand.
CCACCGTGACCCCGCCCTGCGGAATCACCGGCAGAGTCCATGTAGGACGCCCTTCCCTGGCCCCCGGTACACCGTCAGCTTCGGCGCCGGCGACTGCTCCGTCGTCCGCATGAGCCTTGTCAGCACCGGTGATCGTCGCCCGGATGCGGTGGCCGGCGTCGAAGAGGTTGAAGACCGGGAAGAGATCGAAGTCCGCCCGCCAGGATCTTCAGGTCACGGCCGCCACCACGTTGACAGGGTGGATCTCCTTGTAGTGGAGACAGCCGTCTACGATCCGGCCGCTGACGGTCACTTCCATCGCGAGGCACTTCTGAAGGACCGGATCCTCCTTGAAGAGGGGGGCCTCCTTGTGGACCGGGATCACCTTCTCGGCGATCGGACGCGCCGACCGGTCGAACTGCTGCAGAAAGTAGTCAGGGCCTTCGGACCTGGAATTGATCCTTCCCAGCTTGGAGAAGAGGAAGCCGCTGAGCTCTTTCATGACGAAGCTCCTTTCCTGGAAGGCACGAGCTCCAGAGGCGAGAGCTCGCCCAAGGAGAGGATAGCGGCGGCCCGTCCGGCATCGCGCCGGGCGTCCGGGTGGGAGCCGGCGGCGCGGACGGGTGGGCGCCTTCCGGCCTGGGGCTGCCTCTTCAGGTGCCAGGCACTTCTCTTGGCCCTCCACGACATTTCGGTAGAAGTCGAAGAATGCCCTTACCCCCTCCGTAAACCCTTGTCCTGGCGACGCGTGGGGCCTAACCGGCGACGGCCGGGGGCCTCATAAGGGTTGTGCGTCGCCTTCAATGACCTGGACTGCTCCGCCAACTCCCGCGAATGGCCAGCCACGACTTACGCTTGGCGAAGATTTGCATTCGGGATACGACGTGACAGCCATAGTAGATATGCACCGACAACAACATCTACCGAGAAACAGAAAACGGGATACCAACCAGGAACACCAGCGTTCGTGATGAACTGACTATGCGTCAAGTCGTACAGCCCGTGAAGTATCCAGAATGCACCGACTACTACCGCTGACTGACGCATACTCACAAATGCAAAGACCAGCCCTGCTACGATAAACGGAATACCGTAGATCATTTCTTTGACGCCCACAGCCTGCTCACCGGCTTGTAGAGCAAAGAATGCATACAGGCTAGGCAGGGTGAGCAGGCCTAATGAATACAACCAATGCTGCCCACGAATGATCCGCGCCAAGACTATCGTGAGAACACCTACCGCGACACCAATGAGAGCCTCAATCACGACTCTGTCCTTCCTTTAGACGTATCCTTGGATTCGACGCATAAGCCGCCCTTATACACGGCAGCTTTCTTATCGGCGCTGCCTTACCGTTCTCCTTCGCTCAAGTGCCGAAGAATCATGAGCTTTCCCATACCAGCTACTTGGAAACAGCTTACGATCCTATAGCGATCTCGTCAACTCGCTGAGCAACATAGCATCTCGCTGCCCTTCAGGCCGCTGGATGTTCGCTGATTTCTCACCCAGGGAATCGGCCTTCGGCCTCATCCCCGGGCTATTTCTCCCGGCCCGTTGGGCCGGACCGCAGGTCGAGGTCGTCGCCACCGGAGGCGAGGGTATAGGCACTCGCTTCGCTCGCCCACAGTTCGGCACCAGACGCCTGCTGGAGCACTCCCAGCCCGCCGGCATGGTCGGGATGAGGCTCTGAATTCAGGAGCACTCTGACATCCTTGATGCTGAAGCCGAGCTTCGCAATGCTCGCGATGATCATCGGTGCGGTGCTGGGATAGCCGCCATCGAGCACGATGTGGCCCTTGGGCCCGGTGATGAGGAAGGCCGCGGCATCGGTCGCGCCAACGTAGTACAGGTTGCCGGCGATGCGGAACGGTTCGGCCGGTCCCTGCCCGCCTCGCTTTGTCGCGTTCAGCCACCTGCCGACGAGTACCAGCGCAAAAATACCCGCCAGTCCTAGAAGGACTACCCACCGGTATCGCGTGGTGAACTTGGGCAACCGTCACCAGCTAAGATAAGAGCCGCAATGAGCGCATATTACTCCGCCGCCGTCACTAAAATAGAGTCTAGCATATTCCGTCTTGCAGACGTTACATGTGCGCATGCTTCTGTCAGGCCCTGAATCCCACAGATCTTCATGGCTATAGGGGTTTTCAATGGTCCCATCACCCTTCCGTTGAATATAGCCGGGATAATCTGCCCCGATTCTACTTCTGCCAATCGTGCGAACGATCTTTTCAAACCCTACCTCAAGTCCATGTTGTGTCCGAAAATCAGCAATAATACGCCCCTGTATAGATGCTGGAATGCGTTCTCCTTGCAGTAACACGGGAATCAAGCAGGTCCGCTGCTCCGTTTGCTCTCTGACCAAAACTAACTCTAGCTCATATCGCACCCATGCCGAGGCAATCGATGAATCTGAGATAACAATAACTACGTAGCCGCAGTTATTGATCGCCCAGTCAATACGATCTGCAAGCTTTTCGCCTATATCAAACTCATGTTCATCGAGCCAGACATCAATTCCTCTTTTATTTAACGCAGCCGAGAAGAGGCGGACGAAGCCTCTGTCAAGATGGCTGTAGCTGACGAACACTCTCATCGGTTCAAAGATTGAGCATAACGCTGTGGCACCTCAGCGTGCGGCACCAGCCGTCCGCTGGAGGCGTTTGTTAGGCGCCTTATATCTCACGATGTCCAGACAAAACTGTGAACGAGACAGACGCGCTTCCCGTACTTCCAGGGGTGTCGGATGTTGACGAGCCCAAGAGAGAAGTTGCTCTCGATCTTCCGCTTTCATCTTCGCGCCAAGAATAACTGCGGTAATCAATCCCTCGGGAAGAACCCTTGGGCCTGTCCCCTTCGTTTCCAACGCCCTCCACTCCTTCTCGTAAGCCCAGTCGAGAGACTTGGTCAACAGACCGCGCCGAACAATTAAATCGGTGTTTATGTCATCTACGGTGACGGTCGTGTCCACAATGGGGCGATCCTTTTGATACGTTATCCGCCACGACACCGGGAAGGGAGACGATTGTGGCTCTCTACTGCTAAATTCCAGACAAAAGCCCTGATGGTTGTCAGCATAGTGTGACCACATCAAGATATTGTCGAACGTCTCTGACAGGCAATACAGTCCATAGCTGTACATCTGGTGAAAGTAGAGCTGTTCAAGCTCGCGCGGTCGCTTCATGCGGCTTCTAATCTCAGCAGCCTTCCTCCGGCGATCTGCCCGAGGCTGGTCTGCCAATTCCTTCTTGACCAGATAATTGGAGTACCTTCCTGATGTGGCCTTCCGTGAACTCGGTCTTCAGGCATGGAAGACAGTCGAAAGGATCATTGAAATCTCGAGCACTGCTGAAGTAGATCTCATTCTTTGTGAAAATCCGGTCGTTCCCAAGAGACGCCATCCGTCGATACTTGTACAGCTTCACTTTTATGCCCCTATCGTTCTTCACTTGAGTGGGTCACAGTAGTCAGAGACGCATAACCTTGGATTCGACGCCTAAGCCCTTATACACGGCAGCTTTTCTTATCGGCGCTGCCTTCCGTTCCCTGTAGCTCAAGTGCCGAAGAATCACTAACTTTCCTCATACCAACTACTTGGAAACAGCTTACGATTCTATAGCGATCTCGTCAACTCGCTGAACAACGCCGTCTAAGCCTCCTTCCGACTATTCCCCCAGGCGCGCTCTCAGCAGCCGGGCGATCTCCCGGAAACTCTGGAAGGACAACGCCGCCTGGCCGAGGTGGAGGGGGAGCGGGCGCCGCCATACCGAGGCGAAGATCAGGGTCAGATGGCGGGTTACTTCTTCGTCCGCATAGACGTCCAGGATGAGCTGGAGAGTCTCGGCGAGCTTCTCGGGGACGGTTCGGAGCAGGCAGGTGACGAGCAGGGCTCGCAGGTCGTCGGCGCGTTGCCAGGCGATGGGGCGACGCGAATCATTAATGGTCTCGAAGTCGAGCCAGTGAGCGACTCCGGCTTCGAGATCGATCAACACGTTCTCGGCCATGGCGTCGCCGTGAGTGAATCCCAGGCGATGACGCCCGGCGAGGGCGAGGACCGCCAGCTCGATGGCCTTCTTCCGGACCGGCTCCTCCAGCTCCGGATCGTCCAGCAAGGCCGCCAGCGTCTTCCCCGTGAGGCAAGGCAGAACGAGCGTCCTATCGGCATCGATCCGAATCGAGGCGCCGCGGAGGCTCCGGTAGACTTGGCGCTCCCGTTCTTCCCAATCCCGTTGTGGGAGGATTCGCACGCCGGTGTTCAGGATCTTCATGAGCGGACCGCCCAACCAGACCAGGAGAGGCGCAGAGGCCGCCACAGGGTTGACTCAGTGCAGGCGTCCGCTGCGGAGCTCCGCCTCCGCGGCGTCGATGTAGGCATGGTACCCCTCAGGGTCGATGAACGGTTCCACAGGGTCCTTCGCGGTAGCGCTGGCGACGAATTTGCGATATCTGCCCCACCATCTCGCATGGCACGTCACCCAGATGTCAACGGGGAGGCTTCGGAGCACTCTGAAGCTGCGCTCGAGGTCGGCCTTTTGCTCTGGATACTGCGATGTGGCCAACCGCCCCAGGTCGCACGCGCTCACGACGTTCAGCACGCGATCACCGTCATGAACCTGGAACGACCATGAGGTGCATCCGCGCGTGTGGCCGCCGGTGATGTGCGCGGTGAGTGCGAGCGGCCCGAGGCGGATGGTGTCGCCGTCCTTGAACCGGTGGTCGACCCGCATGGCCGGGTACCCGACGACCCCGATCCGGACAAGGGCTCTGAGCGGCAGGATCAGGTCGGGGTCGTCGCCACCGGAGGCGAGGGTATAGGCACTCGCTTCGCTCGCCCACAGTTCGGCACCGGACGCCTGCTGGAGCACTCCCAGCCCGCCGGCATGGTCGGGATGAGGCTCCGAGTTCAGGAGCACTCTGACATCCTTGATGCTGAAGCCGAGCTTCGCGATGCTCGCGATGATCATCGGTGCGGTGCTGGGATAGCCGCCATCGAGCACGATGTGGCCCTCGGGCCCGGTGATGAGGAAGGCCGCGGCATCCGTCGCGCCAACGTAGTACAGGTTGCCGGCGATGCGGAACGGTTCGGCCGGTCCCTGCCCGCCTCGCTTTGTCGCGTTCAGCCACCTGCCGACGAGTACCAGCGCAACAATACTCGCCAGTCCCAGGAGGACTACCCACCGGTATCGCTTGGTGAATTGGGGCACCGTCACTCTCCCAGTGCGAGCTCGCTCAACCGGACTCCTCCTGGCAACGCCCTCGTAAATGAGCGGCGGGAACCGCGCTGTTTGCGGTTTCCGTACGCTCGACCGTTAGGCCTCACTTGCATGCCTGTCCTCCTGATTTGTCTTGAGTAGATAAGCGTCGAAACGACTCTTCAGTGGAAGTGCCGCTATAATCAAGACAACTCCCCAGGCAACGAGGAACCATGCAAAGTAACGGAACCCGTCGGTAATTGAGGTACCAGATTTCGCTAGTAGAAGGATGCCGAGGGTTAACGACGACACCGTCAATGCGATGTAGACAAAATAACCAGCTCTGCGAGCCTGAGTAAGGTTCGCGAGAGCTTCCGCCTCGGACGCAGCCGCGCCGAGTATTGCTCGCACCCGCAGAACTTGCCTTGCGATAGGTAAGAGCAGAAGGAAGGCAAGCAGGGCCAGAGTGACGTCTTTGAACAAGTCGAACGCGAAAAAGGAAAGGATGTGACCGGCAAGCGTCAAGATAACCCACGCGAATATGAAGTCGAGAAGCAAGAGAAGAGGTGCTAGGAAGCGCGGATCGGCCAGCACCTGGACCGTAGTGTACGGGGAGTTCTCCAGATTGATGCGAACGCCATTCTCTGCCGATTGGGTCTGCTGTGGTGACGTATCTTGCTTCGATCGTAGGGACTGCGCCTCAAGCTCAAGTTTGGTAATTTCAGCTCTAGTCTTGCGGTAGGTGAGGAAGACTGCTGGCAATCCAACTATTGCGGCGACCAAACTCAGAATGGCAACAAAGGCCTTGACGTATATGTCGACCTCCACCAATGCTGAAGCCGATCCGGAGCTAGCGCTAGCTCCGGATGCGGCTTGGGCAAGGGCGCCAGTACAGCCAGTCGCGGCTGAGACAACGCCCGCGATCTTCGCAAAGCTGAAAAGGAGTGTGTGACGCTGCATGTTCACCTTGAGCTAAAGTAAGCGTTCGTCATGAGGACCTAAACCTTGGATTCGACGCATAAACCGCCCTTATACAGGGCAGCTCTTCTTATCGGCGCTGCCTTACCGTTCTCCTGTCGCTCAAGTGCCGAAGAAGCACTAACTTTCCTCATACTAGCTACTTGGGAACAGCTTACGATTCTATAGCGATCTCGTCAACTCGCTGAACAATGCTACCTAAGAGCACCTGACATAGACAACCGGCCCAACGGGCCGGGAGAAATAGCCCAGGGCCGAGGCCGAAGGCCGATGCCCTGGGTGAGAAAGCCCCCGTACACCCCAGCGGCCTGAAGGGCCGCGAGAGCCGCGGCTGAACAACTTGGTGAGCGCCTGAAGACAGTCGGAGGAGGATCGGAGAATCGCCCCGCCAGTTCGCACAGCGGCTAGGTAGAATGTGCTCGCTAGTACCCGATGTCACTTAGACGTGGAACTTGCGGTTTCAGCTTGCTTAGCGTCACCTGAGCTTTGACTCTTTCCAAGAAGGCGTCCGCGATATCTATGAAGTGCTCAGCAATGTCACAGTAGGGAGCGTGCTTTTCAAGACCAATGAATGTGGCCAACTTTTCCCGGAACCTATCGCTCTGCGGCAAGGGGGCGCACCTAACTGTTGACGGTAGATCGAGGAATTCTATTAAATCTCCTGCAGGTTCTACTGAGGGATCGTGCTTGTAGGAGTTTGCAAGATGCCGGAGGGCCTCGACGTACTTAAATCCTTCGCAAGATTTAAAACGTAACCTCTTTTCTATCTTTTTCCAGTCCCAGCTGATTCTACCCTTCCCCTTCAACTCTTTGACTCTTTCGTCATGCTGCTGGAAACTAATCTCGTGCCCATCATCAGCCGCTAGCCCAGCAAGCCAGACCAACTCCCTTTCTATTTGATGTCGTAATGTCACTAGTAGCATTAGACAAAGCTCATTGATGATTGGCTCATTTTCGAAACACCAGGCGTAATACGCCTCCGGACCTTCATCCGTCCGGAGCGACTCACGCCGTTGCTGCTCAGCCCTAATTACTGAGACCATTTCCTTCAAAATGCCGGATTCCATGACTGCCTCCTGGCAATATTGCGAGGAACTCAAATGAGCGGTGGCTTCAAGGAACCAGAACCATCGCCCAACCATGGAGTTGGCGATAATCCGCCCTTAAAGAAGGCAGCTTTTCGTATCGGTGCCACCTTACCGTTTCCTGACTGCTCAAGTAAAGGAGTTGTGAACTCTTCCCGTACCAGCTACTTGAGCAGCTTACGCCGCCATTGCTATCTCGTCAACTCGCTGAGCAACACCGCATCTCGCGGCCTTTCAGGCCGCTGGAATGTTCGGGGAATTTCTCACCCAAGGAATCGGCCTTCGGCCTCATCCCCGGGCTATTTCTCCCGACCCGTTGGGCCGGACTTTCCCGGCATGTTTTCGCCGGTCCTCCGATTGGCGGCGCCGGGTTGGCCGGCAGCGTCTCCCACGGTGCAGGTGTGCTCAGAGAGCGGAGCGTAGCGCGCAAGTGTGCCGCGGCGAGCAGCTATACCTAGCCAGCACAGACAGCCGGCGAGTCCTAGCGCCATGTCGAGAAGCGTGTCCTCGAGACTGACCTGCGCGTTCGTACTGAAAAGTCGATCGGAGAGGAACTCCGCGAATTCCCAGAATACAGTCGCGGTCGCGCTGAAGCTGAACACGAGCAGCGCCATCAAAGCGGGCCGAAGGGCCGGCGCGATGGCAGCCGGTGAGATCGCCGCGAAGCAACGCCAGATGAACAGCGCGATGACCACTCCGCCAAAGAAGTGCATGGGAATGTCGAGGGGCGGATAGAGCACGTACGCATTGAGCCCACGCGAGATGAAGACGTGAATTCCGAACACGAGCGTTGGTGCCCAGCCAGCGCTCCGGAAGAGCGTGAGGAGCGAAGCTGCGACTGTTCCTTGAGACATCACGAACCTCCAATCATTCGCCAAGGCGTTCTCTCAGCAACCGGGCGATCTCCCGAAAACTTTGAAAGGACAACGCCGCCTGGCCGAGGTGGAGGGGGAGCGGGCGCCGCCATGCCGAGGCGAAGCTCAGGGTCAGAGAGCGGGTCACCTCTTCGTCCGCGTAGACATCCAGGATGAGCTGGAGAGTCTCGGCGAGCTTCTCAGGGGCGGTTCGGAGCAGACAGGTGACGAGCAGGGCCCGCACGTCGTCGGCGCGTTGCCAGACGATGGGGCGATGCGAATCATGAACGGTTTCGAAGTCGAGCCAGTGGGCGACTCCGGCTTCGAGATCGATCAACACGTTCTCGGCCATGGCGTCGCCGTGAGTGAATCCCAGGCGATGAAGCTCGGCGAGGGCGAGGACCGCCAGCTCGATGGCCTTCTTCCGGACCGGTTCCTCCAACTCCGGATCGTCCAGCAGGGCCGCCAGCGTCTTTCCCGCGAGACATGGCAGGACGAGCGTCCCGTCGGCGTCGATCCGAATCGAAGCGCCGTGTAGGCTCTGGTAGATCCGGCGCTCCCGCTCCTCCCAATCCCGCTGAGGGAGGATTCGCACTCCGGTGTTCAGGATCTTCATGAGCGGATTGCCCAACCAGATCAGGAGAGGCGCGTAGAAGACACGGTGCTTGCGCACCCGCGGCTCGCCGTCCTGGTCGACGATCCGAGCCTGCGAGTATTTCGCGGCCCGGAGCAGCCGTCCCAGCGCCGTGCACAGGGCGAAGTACGCTCGCTCGGCCAGTTCCCGCGCGATCGTCAATCTCCCGCCTCGTGCCGAATCCCGTCGTAGGCGTCGGTGCGCGCCCAGGGGAAGAGGACCACCAGGACCCATTTCAGAAAGGTTCGAACGTAGCCGAACGGCTGGAGCTCCATGCGCCGGCTGGAGGTGCGCGCGGTAAGGTTTCGATCATAGAGGAAACGCTCGGGGTGGTACCGGTAGGCCGCCGTGGTCAGCGGCCATTCCTCGGCGATCACGCGGGACTCTTCGAACGGGCCGTAACTCTCGAAGTACGACCGGTCAATGCTCATGAACGCTGGCATCGACTTGGCCCTCGCCAGGGGGAGGCGCCGCGCCAGCCCCCAGAAGGTCCACCAGAGCCAGGCTCGGATTCCGGGCTCCCGGGAAGCGAGCCGATAGAGCACCAGGCACCTGCCTTCATTCTCGTGAAGCTCCAGGATGCGGCCGACGGCATTCTCCGGAACGATCGTGTCCGCGTCGACGAAGACGAGCACCCGCCCGGAGCTGGCCGCGGCCCCGGCGTTGCGCGCGGCGGCGCAGGTCCCGCCGGCGCAATGGATCAGCCGCACGCCGGTGTCCTCGGCGAAGATCTCCACAATGTCGGCGGTGGCGTCCTCGCTTCCGTCGTTGGCCACGATGATCTCGAAGGCGGTCTCCGGGAGCCAGAGATCGTTCCGGGAGACGCCCGCGGCCCGGGCCACGCTGGCGAGAATGGCTTCCACGGTCTCGCCGATCAGCGCCTCCTCGTTGCGCGCCGGGATCACGAAGGAAAGACGACGCTCAGACATCGCGTTCCAGGCTCCACGCGGCGACCCTGAGAGAGCCGCCGGGCAGCACCGGCCGCTCCCGCCGCGACCGGATGCGCAGCCCGGCCGCTTCCACCTCCCGCCCGAGCGCCTCGGCGGTGTAGAAGCGCCGGGTGTTCATGCTGAACTTTGCCTCCGGAGGGACGTAGCCGACGAGCTTCGAAACGTGGAATGCCACGACCGTCCAGAAGAGCTCCCGGACGCGAAGCCACGCGTAGCCCAGGGGATTCGAATGGAGGGATTGCACGAGGATGACGGGTCCCCGGGTGACGCGAGCCGCTTCCGACAGGACGCCGGCCGGATCGTTCGGGTAGGCGAGCATGAAGATGAGAAGCGCGGCCGAGAACATGTCGTCCTTGAACGGCAGGGCCCCGTCGGCGATCAGGACGGGCGGCCTTCCCACGACATGGATGTCGCTCACGTCGGCGGTGACCACCTCGATGCCGGTGTCTTGCTCCACCCGGGCCGCGAGGTGTCCGGTCCCTGAGCCGAGGTCGAGCACGGGTCCCTGGGCCGGCAGCCACGCGCCCACCTGCTCCATCAGCCGCCGGGCGCGCCGTTCCATGACGGCGTCGAGGATCGATCTCACGATGCGAGCAACTCCGCCGGTGTGCTGGGCTCGTATCCGGCCTCGCGGAGCTCCCGGATGAGCCGGAGAATCCGCGGCCAGAAGCCGCGCTCCAGATCCCGAGGGTGAATCGCCAGGGTGGGGACTCCGCGATTCATAGACTGAAGCAGCCCCCCGATCCCATGGCCGAGATGCCCGAGCCAGCTCCAGCGGCCACAGTCCCAAGTGAAGGTCGCGAGAGCGACGTTTCGGCCCGCCGCTGACTCAAGAGAGAAAAAACCCAGCATGTGCTCCAGCCCGTTGCTCGCTCGCACATGCCCCGGCTGCCAGGCTGGCGCGAGAAAGCCCCGTGCCGGCTCTCCGAAGACCTCGGTGAAGACACGCTGTCCGCGCTCGACGGTGCGCCGGGTCTCTTCGGGATCGAGACCGTTCATCTCGTCGCAGCCCTCGGCGAGAAACGTGATCGGTCCCCAGCCGCGCCGGCGCCGATGGAAGTAGCCGTGGAGGAGGATCTCCTCGGCGCTTTCCCTGAGCAGCCGGCAGTAGTCGGGATGCGCCGCCAGCGGCCACTCGCCGTTCCAGTCGGGGACCACGCCGAAAGAGAGACGGCGCCCGAGCAGGGGCGCGAGGTCCCGGAGCATCGCCCGCGTCTCGCGGTCGTAGGCCGGAGTGGCGTCGTGGATGCAGACGAGGAAAGGCTTCATTTCACCTCGACGAGGTTGTCTCCGCTGTCACGGTCGATCAGCTTGTGGTACGGATCGACGCCGGCGAGCGCCGGCTCCCGCGGCACGGTGACGCGGATCGTCTGCCGGCCGCTGTGGATGCGGTGCCGCTTCAGATAGAGCGGCTCGCCGTCGCGGCCGCCGCGGCTCGGCGCGAAGACGCCGATCTCGACGAAGTCGTTCATCGGCGTCTCGGTCGCCTTGCCGACGCTGTCGGCCTGCAGCTTTCTCGCCGCCACATCGAGCGTCACCTCGTACCGGCCATCGGCCGTGCGCGCGACGCCGGCCCGCCGGGTCTCGACCTCCCACAGCGTGATCGTTTCGAAGAGATCCGTGAGCAGGTATTGGAGCGGGCCGGGGGTGACGGCGCGCAGCTCCGCGAGCAGATCGCGCGACGTCGGGTAGGGCGGCCCGCCACGGCGGTGCTTCTCCAGGAAGCGCCGCAGCGCCGTGTTGACGACCTCCTCGCCGAGGTGCTCGCGCAGCGTGTACATGGCGACCGCGCCTTTGCCGTAGGCGATGTGCGGATGCTCCTCGACTTCGATCAGCGGGACGTCACGCGAGAACTCCGCGCGCCGGCTCAAGTAGCGGTCCATCTGGTAGTCGTAGACGCGGCGGGCCTCCTTCGGGCCGAGGACCTTCTCGGTCACCATCATGGCGCTGTAGTTCGCGAGCGTCTCCGACAGAAGGTCCGCTCCTCGCGCATAGGCGGTTCCCTCCAGTTGCCCCGCCCACCAACTGTGCGCGACCTCGTGCGCCGTCCCGAAGAACGTGTGATCGACCCGGCCCGCGTCGGCGCGGGTGATGAAGTTCTGCTCCGAGAAGATGATCGTGGTCGCGGTGGCGCGGCCGTTGACCGAGTACGGTGGGATCTCGACGACGCGCAACTGGCGGAACTGGTAGGGCCCGAAAACCTTTGTGTAATAGTCGAGCGACGCCTTCATCCCCGCGACCATGCGATCGATGTTGTACCGGTGCGCCGGGTGGTGGAGGATCTGGAGAGAGACCGCCTGTTCCGGGCTCGCCCCGGGAGGCTGCCATCGGTCCTCGCGCACCGCGTACCTCGCCGAGAACACCGAGGCGCCGAACGGGCCCGGCACGTCGGTCCCGTAGTGGAAGTAGCGCCGCCCACCCTCCGTCCAGCTCCGGCGCAGCGCGCCGGAGAAGACGGCGGTCTGGTCGGCGGCCGTGCCCACGACCACCTCGACGTGGATGTCGCGGGCCTCGTTCCGCACGACGCCGGCGCGCAGCCTCGCCCCGGCGTCGTCCGGTCCCGGCAGCGGCGGCCGGGGCGCGAGACCGAAGCGCTTGCGGGCCGCGTCGTCGGACAGCTCGAACCACGGCTGGTAGCCGATGAACGGCAGCAACCGCCGGTCGAAGTAGCTGCCGTTGCCGACCACCGAGGTCGGGATCCCGCCGGCCCGGAAGCCGCGCGGCCGGAACGCCGTGTCGAACGAGAGCCGCAGCGAGTCCCCGGGCGCGAGCGCTTGATCGAGCGCGAAGATCCGGTAGCCGTGCTCCTCGTCCACGACCACCGGTCTCGCCGCGCGGTCGAGCGAAATTGAGCGCACGTCCACGTCCGTATCGATCTTGACGTGAATCGAGTCGATCGCCGCGCCGGTGCGGTTCACCAGCCGATACCCGCCGCGCATGTCGAGGGCCGGCTCGTCGGGATGGATCTCCAGGCGCAGGTCCGCCGCGACGAGGACCGGCTGCGGCGCGCCGTCGAACCGCTTGTACCGCCGCTCGTACTCGGCCCGCGGCTGTCCCGCCTCGTTCCGCGAGGGGCTGGCGTTCAGGACGCTCGCGTTGTAGTAGACGAAACCGCCCAGCGCGAGCACGAGCGCGGTCGCCACGCCGGCCATCCGCGCCGTCGTGCCGCGGAACCGCGCGGGCGCCATGGTGAGCCGGCGCCACGTTCCGGGCTCCCGGCCGCGCACCCAGAACAGGATCGCGACGACGCCGAGCAGCAACGCCCACGCCGCCCAGTAGAGCTTGAACCACAGGAACGGACGGAGGAAGGGGCCGAAGCCGTTCATGTCCGAGTACGTCCAGCGGGGGCCGCCGTTGTAGGCCAGCAGATACGGAATCCCCAGCGGCTCGGCGACGATGCGGAGCAGGGCCGCCGCCAGCACGACGATGTAGCCGACGTACTTCTGATTCACGAGCACGTGCACCGTCATCGCGAGCGCGGCGAGCAGCACGTGCTCGAAGAGATTGAGCCCGAAGAGGACGCGGACGTACAGGCCGAGCTCGAAGTTGTGGTAGCCCTGGAGCGTCTGGATCAGGAGGCCGCCGGCCATGAGCGCGGTGTGGAAGGCCACGATGATGGCGACGAGGGCCAGGAAGCGGCCGAGCAGCGCGATGCCGGTCGGCACCGGCGCGGCGTCGGCGATCTCGGCCGTCCCCACCTCGCGGGTCTTCCACACCAGCTCGCCCGCGTAGACGGCGATGACCAGCCAGGGGATGACGATGGACCGCTGGGAGAGGACCTCCCGCAGGATGAGATGCGTGACCGGCCACGTCGGCGTATCGAACGCCGTGTCCGCCGCGTTCCAGCCCCAGAGCATGACGAGGCCGACGGCCCCGGCGAGCGTCACCTGGAACGCGCGGCCCGACACCACTTCCGCCAGCGACTGGCGCGCGACGGCGAGCGTCTGCCGGACCCGTGTCCGCCCCCCGAACACCCCCGAGACACGGGGCACGATCCCCTGCCATCGTCCTTCCGGCGGCGCGTCGATCATGGCGCGCCGGCCCTTGCGCCGGCCGCCGCCGTCCGCGTGCGCGAACCGGAACCTGTGGTGGATCATGGCGAGCACCCCCGCCGCGACCGTGAGCCAGAGCACGCGGTTCCACACCAGCATCGCCGGGAAGCCGATGAGCTGGGTCCCCAGCTCCGCCGGCGTCCAGTACCGGATCCTCGCCAGGAGCGCGTTGATCCCGAACGGGTCCGCCAGCGCCGCCAGCACCGGGCTCTCGATGTATCTCCAGTAGTTGGTGGCGACGATGGAGCCGATGAAGAAGCCGGCCGCGCCGAGGTACACCGGAATCGCCTGCCGGGTCAGTGCCGCGATCATGAACAGGATGGCGCCGACCAGCACGAGGTTGGGCAACATGAAGAGCAGCAGCGGCTGCACGTACGCGGCGAGGCGGTTGGGGCCGGCCGCGCCCGCGTCGGCGACCGTCACCGTGGCGGCCCAGAATCCGAGCGGGATCGCGAGGATCACGATGGCGTTGACCGCCAGCGCCGCGAGGTAACGGCCGCCGAGGTATTCGGCCTTGCGGAGCCGCGTGGTGTAGAGCAGCGGATCCATGCCGGCCGCGACGTCGCGGATCGCCGCGTTGGCGAAGAGCGCCGCCGAGACCAGCAGCCCGAACAGGCCGCCGAACATCACCATGCCTTGCGCGACCTCTTTCGGCGCGTTGACCTTGACCGCGTCGGTGGCGTCGGCGGTGGCCGCGAGGCCCCAGATCATGACGAGGAACAGAAACGCCGCGTAGACCCAGGTCGAGGGGCTGCGAAGGCGGTGCCCGAATTCGTAGCGAAAGGTTTCGCGAAATCTCACGGCGCGGCCTCCGCCTGCGTCGCCCGGCGGCCGTGATGCCCCGCCATGACGCTGAAGTACACGTCCTTCATGTCCGGCTCGACGGCTTCGAACGCCGGCCCCGGCGACGCGCCGGCGTAGACGTGCGCGATCGTCCGCCCCGCCATCAGCTTGGTGGAGATTACCGGTAGCTCCCGCTCGATCGCCGGCAGCTCGTCCCGGCTCACCGTCCGGCGCCAGATGCGGCCCCGCAACTCGTCGATCGCGCGCGCCGGCTCCGCCGCCAGCAGGATCTCCCCGTTGTCGATGATCGCGAGGCGGTTGCACAGCTCCTCGACGTCCTCGACGATGTGCGTCGAAAGGATGACCGCGCTGTCCTCGCCGATCTCGCTCAGCAGGTTGAGGAAGCGGACGCGCTCCTCCGGGTCCAGGCCCGCCGTCGGCTCGTCGACGATGATCAGCTTCGGGTTGCCCAGCAGCGCGACGGCGACGCCCAGGCGCTGCCGCATGCCGCCGGAGAACGTGCCGACCCGCTGCTTGCGCACCTCCCACAGGTTGGTCCGCCGGAGCAGCGACTCGACGACGTCGCGCCGCGCTCCCGGCTCTTCGAGCCCCTTCAGCACGGCGAAGTGATCGAGCAGCCGTTCCGCGCTCACCCGCGGGTGGAAGCCGAACGTCTGCGGCAGGTAGCCGAGCGTCTCGCGCACCCGGTCCTTCTGCCGGATCACGTCGATGTCGCCGAGGCGGATCGATCCCTCGTCCGGCTCCTGCAGCGTCGCGAGGATGCGCATCAGCGTGGACTTGCCGGCGCCGTTCCGGCCGAGCAGTCCGAACATCCCCTGGGGAATGTCGAGCGAGACGTCTTTCAACGCCCGCGTGCCGTTGGGGTAGGTCTTGGATACGTCGCGAATGTTCAATTCCATGGTCGTCACCTGCCAGGCGCCTCGTTGATTTCGATCCCTTCGATGTTGTCGCCCTCTTCCCAATCGAGCAGGTTGTACGGGTCGATGCCGCCACGAGCCGGCCTCTCGGGCACGTCCATCGTGATCGTCTGCGTGCCGGAGCGGACGCGATGCTTCCGCACGTAGAGCGGCTCGCCCAGGATCTCTCCCGGTCGGGCGGGGGCGAAGATTCCGATCTCGATCTTCTCTACGATGGGCGCCTCGGTTTCCTTACCTGCCATGTCGGCGACGACCTTGTGCGCCTCCACCTCCATCGTCACCCGCCACGTGCCTTCCGTGGTCTGAACCGCCGTCGCCTTCTTCGTATCGAACGTCCAGAAGGCGTTCACCTCGAAGAGGTCGTGCAGGAGGGGCTTGAGCGGGTCCGGCGTGACCGCCTGGAGCTCCCGGTACATGTCGATCGTGGTGGCGAGAGAGGACGCCTTCTTCTTCACCAGCGCGCGGAGAGCCCCGTTCACACGGGCCTCGCCCACATACTCGCTGAGCGCGTGCATCGCGTAGGGGCCTTTGCGGTAGTTGGCCCAGGGGTCCATGGCGCGGAGCAGCGGCAGTCCCGTGCGGATGGGCGGCCACGGGTTGGGCTCGCGCATGAAGCTCATGAACCGCCGCAGCGCCTCCCGGTCCTTCTCGTGCTTCACGAGCTGCATCGCGGAATACCAGGCGAGGCCTTCGGAGATGACGCCGCCTCCCTCGGCGAACGCGGGCTTGAGCTGCGTGCCCCACCACTGGTGCCCCATCTCGTGCGCCACGATCTCGAAGATCGCGTCGAAACCGTCGCCCCGCGGGTCCAGCAGGAAGATGCCCTCCCCCGCGGTGATGACGCCGCTGCCGTCGACCCCCATGCCGAGGAAGTTGCCGGGCTGCTCGATGATCTGCAGGAACCGGTACGGATAGGGACCGAACTGCGCCGAGTAGTAGTCCAGCGACGCCCGCACGCCGCGGAGCAGGCGTTCGAGGTGCTTCGTGTGTCCCGGGTGAACGAAGACCTGGACGTCGACGTTCCTCCAACGCTCGCGATGCACCGCGTAGTCGGCGGAGACGAAGACGTCCATGCCGTGGATCGGAACGTCGCTGACGTAATGGAAGTAGCGGCGCCCTCCTTCGCTCCACGTGCGGCGCAGCTCGCCCGGCGCGACCGCCACCTGACCGGCGGCGGTGCCGACGATGGCTTCGAAAGTCGCGGCGGGGACGGCGGCCAGGTGCGGATCGATGTCGCCGGGCGGGACGAGGGTGATCTGCCGCGGCAGGCCGTGCTTGCGCCGGTCTTCCGCGCTCCACAGCTCGCGGCCCGGCTGGTAACCGATGACGGGAAGCGCGGAGCCTGTCAAATAGGTTCCATTGTGGAGGATCGCCTGCCCCGCTCCGTTGCCGCGGAGGCCGTCGTTGCGGAAACCATGCCGTTCGAACCGCACGTCGAAGTCGAGCGTCATCGAATCGCCGGGTCGCAGCGGCTCGTCCAGCGCGTAGATGAAGTGGCCGAGCTTCTTGTCGGCCACGGCCAATCTGGCCGGGCGATCGAATGTCACCTTTGTATCGACATAGAAAGCCGGCTCCAGATGCACGGAGCCGATCGGCACGTTGTCGCGGTTGACGAGGCGGTAGCTGCCGCGCATCGTCGCCGTTCTGCGCTCGGGATGGATCTCGACGCGCAGCTTCGTCGCAGTCCGTTGCGGTTGGGGAATGCCCTCGTACTTGCCGTACAGCCGCTCGTAGTCAGCGCGGCGCTGCACCATCTCGTCGCCGGTGATGTACTCGTTGAGCACGTTGGTGTTGTAGAAGATGAAGCCGCCGAGGGCGAGGAGGAGCCCGAAAGTGATCGCGGCGGCCGCGGCCGTCCCGCGATGAAAGCGAAGCCGCGCGATCTTCAGCCGCGTCCTGAATCCACCTTCTTTTCCCCGCACCCACAGCAGCCTCGCCACCAGGGCCAGCAGCAGCGCCCACGCTCCCCAATAGAGCTTGAACCACAGCCACGGACCGACGGACCCGCTGAAGCCGCGCATGTCCGTGACGGACCACTCCGGACCGGCCCCATAGACGAGCAGGTTGTGCTCGATGCCGAGGAACGAAGAGAAAATGATCAGGAAATACGCGACGAGCGACACCAGCAGACCGACGTACTTCTGGTTCGCCACCACGTGCACCGTCAGCGCGAGCGCCGCGAACAGCAGGTACTCGGGGAGTTGAAGCCCCAGCAGAACCTTCAGATAGAGACCGATCTGGAAATCGTGGAACCCCGCCATCGTCTGGACGAACATTCCCGTCACGGTCATCATCGCCATCAAGGCGGCCAGCACGAGGCTCAGTCCCAGGAATTTCCCGCCGAACAAAACCCACTCGGGCGCCGGAGTCGCGTCGACGTTTTCACTGAGCCTCGCGTCGCGCTCCCGCCAGATCAGCTCGCCGGCGAAGTACACGATGAGGAGCGGGATGATGACGCGGAAATCCGCGGCCTGCGTCAGCGGCGACGTCAGGTGCTTGGTCAACAGGTAACCGGTCCGCGGCAGCAGTGGAATCCCCCAGTGCTGGGACTCCACCGTCATCACCAGCGCCAGGAACGCGGGGAAGCCCACCAGAAGAAAGAGCCCGGCCGGGTTCTTCGCGATCATCCAGAACGACGACCGGGCGATCGCGAGCGTCTGGAGCCAATGCGTCGCGAAGCCGAACGACTGGCGCGCCGGCGGAACGGAGATCGCGATTCGCGCGGGCGCCATGTCCGCAATGCCTGGCGTTGGCGCCGTCCGCGCGAACCGCCGCCTGAGCCGGCTCCAAAGGACGGTTTCGGTACGGTGAGCGAATCGATAGCGCAGGTAAATGATTGTGATCGTAGCCAGAGAGACGCCGAGCCACAGGAGCCGGTTCCAGAGCATCGGCCCTTCGAGCGTGAACATGCGGACGTTCTTCTCGACGATCGTCCAGTTCGACATCATCTCGTTCATGATCGCCATGACGCCGATCGGATCGGTCAGGAGCGCGCGCGGCCCGAGTCCCGACATATACAGCGTGAGCGTCACCGGATAGGAGAGGAAGAACAGGCCCATGCTGCCGACGTAGCTCGCGATGGGCCGGCCGCTCAGCAGCGCGGCGGAAAACTGGAACGTCGTGGCGATGAACGCGTTCGTCAGCCCGATGAAGACGTACGCCGCGAGATAGGCCGCCGGCCGGAACGGACCGATGATCTCGGGATTCGCCCCGGGCGCGTAGGCGGCGAGAAGGCTGCCCACCTGCACGGCGAGCAGGATCAGCGCATGGAGGACGAAGGCGGCGAGGAATCGTCCGCCCAGGTGCTCGGCCTTGCGGACGGGGCTCGTGTACGTGAGGGGATACATCCCCGTGTGCACGTCCCGCGCGGCCGCCTCGCCCGCCACGACCGGCGCCAGCAGGAGCCAGATCTGGCAACTGAACACCGTGACGGCGGCGATGATGAAAGGCGAGTTGAGGATGAAGTCCTGGGGCAGCGTGACCGGGACGATGGCCACCCGCGTGTTCACGAAGGCGAATATGGCCAGGGCCGCTATGGAGAGCCAGGGCCATGGACGGCGGATCTGATAGGCGAGCTCGAAGCGGAAGACCTCCCAGAGCTTCACGGCATCGTCTCCGACTCCGCGCGGCGCCGTCCGATGTGCCCCGCCATCGTGCTGAAGTAGACGTCCTCGAGGTCCGGCTCGGCGGGCTCGAAGCCGGGGCCGGGAGCCGCGCCGCCGTAGACGCGCACGACGGTGCGTCCGGCGAGGAGCTTGGTCGAGATCACCGCGTGCTCCCGCTCCAGCGCGGGCAGCTCTTCCTTTGAGATCACGCGGCGCCAGATGCGGCCGCGGAGGTCCTCGACCGCGCGCAGCGGCTCGGCTTCGAGCAGGATCTCGCCCCGGTCGATGATCGCCATCCGGGTGCACAGCTCGCTCACGTCCTCGACGATGTGCGTCGAGAGGAGCACGACGCTGTTCTCGCCCAGCTCGGAGAGCAGGTTCAGGAACCGCACGCGCTCTGCCGGGTCGAGGCCGGCCGTCGGCTCGTCGACGATCAGCAGCTTCGGATTCCCCAGCAGGGCCACGGCGACGCCGAAGCGCTGCCGCATGCCGCCCGAGTAGCCGCCCAGCTTCTGCTTGCGGACGTCCCACAGGTTCACCTGCCGGAGCAGCGCCTCGACGACCTCCTTGCGCGCCCGGCGCTCGGCGATGCCCTTGAGGATCGCGAAATGATCGAGCAGCTTCTCCGCGCTCACCTTGGGATAGACGCCGAACTCCTGCGGCAGGTAGCCGAGCGTCTTGCGCACTTCATCCTTCTGGCTCACCACGTCGATGTCGCCGAGGCGGATGCCGCCTTCGTCCGGCTCCTGCAGCGTGGCCAGGATGCGCATCAGCGTGGACTTGCCGGCGCCGTTGGGGCCGAGCAGGCCGTACATCCCCGCTGGAATCGTGAGCGAGACGTCCTTCAGCGCCCGCACTCCGTTGGGATAGGTCTTCGAAACGTCTCGTATCCGCAGCTCCATGTCGTGTCCTCGTCGTAGGCCTGGGTCGGTCGATGAAGTGCTTTGCGCTACAAAGTCAGGGGGTACTTTACGCGGTAAAGTGAAAAAGTCAAGGGGGGCTTCGGGGTGTTGTTGCACGACTTGCCTCAGGTTCGTTCCAGATTCCTGCAGATTCCTGAGCGGCGCCCCCGCCCGGGCATAAATGCCCGGGCTAGTCGAAAGAGCCCCCTGAAGGGGACTCAAGAATTGCGTCGGGTTCACCCGGCGCTTTTGGGGTAGCCCGGGCATTTATGCCCGGGCGGGGGAGGGGGCTACATCGCCGGCGGGCGTTCGAAGTCGATCTTCTCGACATCGGTCCAGGGCACGTACTCGGCTTGCTGGCGGCCGTCGACGAAGATCAGCAGGCCGGCGTTCCCCTCGCGGAGGTCGCCGTCGCGTTCGAGCCGCAGCTCCTCGCCGTCCTGGAGGGTCACCCTGGCGCGCTCTTCGCGGCTGGGGGGCACGATCGAGGCGATCAGGCCGAAGGGAATGGTGTAGTCCACGTCCTGGAAGGGGGCGTCGAGCGTGTCGGTGGTCTCGCTCTCGTCGAGGTCGTAGACCAGCCGGCCGGCGAGGCGGCGGCCGTTGCGGGTGGTGACGCTGCCCGTGAGCGGGCGACCCGGCGGGAAGTCGCCGTAGGCGGGGCCGCTGCCGCCGGGACTGAAGTCGAGGCGCTCGAAGGCGTCCCAGGAGATCAGCACCCGGCCGTAGCGCGGGTCGTCGACGTAGATTCCGCGGTTGTTGTGGCCGGCTTCGAGTCCGGAGAGCGCGATCTCGCGGCCGTCGAGCAGCGTCACCAGGGAGCCGTCGCGCGAGCGGCGCGCGACGGAGCGGATGGTGTCGAAACGCACGCTCAGCGCCTTGTCGGCGGTGTAGCCGTCGAGCTCGTCGGTGCCGACGCCCTCGTCCCGGTCCCACCCGATGAAGCCGGTGAAGTCGCCCAGCCGCGTGCGCACCGTACCGTGCAGCCGGTAGGGAGCGGCGCCGAGCGCGGGGGTGGGGAGGAGATCGATGCTGCGGACCCGCACGCTGTCGAGGCCGACGACGCCCCGCTTGCCGTCCCACACCCGTACGCCGTCGTCGAAGTCGCTGGCTCCGAAGCGGTCGAGGTCGAAGGCGCTCCCGCTCTTGAGAGTCACCCGCACCTCGCGGCCGCGCGCCTCGATGCGCGCGACCTCGCCGAAGGGCACCAGGAAAAGCCGGGGGAGCTTGATCGGATCTTCCCGTTGGGCGACCTTGAACCCCAGGATCTCGATCGGGTGGCTCTCCGTGGGCAGCCGCTCGACCGGCACCTGGGCGACCCAGGGGTTCTCGCGCCGGGTGCCGTTGAAGTAGTCGCCCCAGAACGACTCCTGGTCCCCCTCTTGCCCCCAGCGCAGCCGCCCCTCGTAGGTGGCACCGTCGACGGTGGTGATCCGGCCGTAGAGGAACCCCTGCTGGGTCGCCGCCGCCGGGTGGGTCGCCGGCGCCGGCGGCGGGGTCGAGGGGGTGGTCGCGGGCGAGGCCGCGGCGGCGGGGGTGGCGTCTTTCTTGAGGGCCCAATAGCCGAAGCCGAGGAGGACGAGCAGGATGGCGAACGCCCCGGCGACGAGGGTGGATCTCTTCATGGCTGGCTATCCTACAGAAGACACGAATCTCATGCTGTGATGCGGTCTGCCTGTCTTACGCACGGGGCGGTGAGAGATTACGCTCGCTGGCGCAAAACGAGTATACTCGCCGTTATAGTCATGGCGACCAGCATCCACATTCCGAAGCCGCTCCTGGAAGCAGTAGATCGCAAGGCAAGAGCCCTCAAGATCAGTCGAAACCGTCTGATCGTGCGGGCTCTTGAGAGAGAGCTGACGGCAGGGGCCGGCTGGTCGCCGGGATTCTTCGAGCAACTCGGCTCGGTGGCGTCTGAGACCGCTGAGGCGGTCGACGAGCTCCTGGTTTCGGTGCGCCAGGCACGGACATCGAAACCGCCGAGGAACCTGTGAAGCTTGTTCTCGACACGAACGCGGTGTCGGCGCTCATGAAGGGCGACCCTGTGTTCATCGAAAAACTCAAGCAGAAGAGCAAGGAAGAGGTCGGCATACCTCAGCCCGTTCTGGCGGAAATCGCCTATGGGATCGAACGCCTTCCGAAGTCCAAGCGGAGGGAGGCGCTCCAGGAGCGTTTCGACCTGGTGCGCTCTGAGCTCGCCCGAGCGAGTTGGACGGACGAGGTCAGCGAGTCTTTCGGGCGCATCAAGGCGATGCTGGAAAAAAAGGGACAGCGTATCGAGGACTTTGACGCTGCAATCGCGGCGCACGCCCTGGCAAACGGTGCGGTCCTGGTCACCGCGAACCTCGATCATATGACCCGGATCCCTGGTCTGACGGTGGAGGACTGGTCAGCTCCATGATCCTCCCCAAGCCCCGTTTGGAATCGGCCGCCCGCTCATGACGTCACCTTCAACTCCGTCCGCCCATGCTCCGCGCCGCCGCTCCTGGTTGAGGCCGAGACTGGACTGGCTTCTGGTGTTGGTGCCGGTCGCCATCGCCCTCCGGTTCTTGCCGTCGCTGGAGAATCCGACGGCGCTCTTCATCGTGTCGGGCCTCGCGATCGTTCCCCTGGCCGGGTGGATGGGCCGCGCCACCGAGCACCTGGCCGAGCGCCTTGGGCCGGGCATCGGCGGGCTCCTCAACGCCACGTTCGGCAACGCCGCCGAGCTCATCATCGCGCTCTTCGCCCTCTCGAAGGGACTGACAGGCGTCGTCAAAGCTTCCATCACCGGCTCGATCATCGGCAACATCCTGCTCGTCCTCGGCCTGTCGTTCCTCTCGGGCGGCATCAAGTTCCCCAGGCAGCAGTTCAACCGCGTGGCCGCGGGCGTCTCGTCCACGGCGCTCACGCTCGCCGCCATCGCCCTGATCATCCCGACGGTCTTCCACCAGACGGCGGCGACCGTGCCCGTCGCGCAGGGCGGCTGGACGCCGGCGAAGGAGCAGGGGCTCTCGCTCGCCATCGCCGTCGTGCTCTTCCTGACCTACGCGCTGATGCTCGTCTTCTCGCTGGTGACGCACCGGAATCTGTTCGGTGCGGAGGAGTCGTCGAAGGACGTGGCGTGCGAGGCGGGCGAGGAGCTGACACGCATGGAGACCGAGGAGGGCGCGCACGCGCCCTGGTCCATAGGCAAGGCGGTCGGCGTCCTGCTGGGGGCGACCGCTTTCGTCGCGCTCATCTCCGAGTTTCCTGGTCGGCGCCATCGAGAGTGCGCGCGCGTCCCTGGGGCTGACCGAAGTCTTCGTCGGCGTCATCGTCGTCGCCATCATCGGCAACGCCGCTGAGCACTCCTCGGCCGTCCTCATGGCGCTGCGCAACAAGATGGACATCAGCATCGGCATCGCCGTCGGCTCCAGCCTCCAGGTCGCGCTCTTCGTCGCCCCGGTGCTCGTCTTCGCCTCCTACCTCTTCGGCCGCCCGATGAATTTCGAGTTCACCGTGCCGGAGGTGGTTGCGGTCGTGGCCTCGGTGATCATCGTCGAGCAGATCAGCAGCGACGGCGAGAGCAACTGGATCGAGGGGCTTCAGCTCCTCTCGGTCTACGCCGTGCTCGCCCTGCTGTTCTATTTCCTGCCCGACGTGCACCCGGCGGGGGCTCACCAGTAAGGCGCCCACCAAAACCAGGGAGAGATTTGCGCCCGGAGGGCGCGGGGACATAGCCCAGGCCTTCAGGCTTGGGCGGTAAAGGCGCGAGCGCCGCGTCTCCGTTCCCAGGCCTGAAGTCCTGGGCTATGTCCCTGGACCCCTGGCGGGGTCCCAAGGCTGCACGGTTTTGTAGGCGGTGGTGTCCGGGGGGTGAAGCGTCTATGATGAGTCCCAAAGGAGACAAAAACATGACTCGGAAACTGTTCCTGCTCGTCGGTGTCCTGGGCCTGACCTTCTGGGCTTCTGCGGCGGACGCGATCGGACCCTGCAACTGCAATCTCTGTTTCCCCGGCTCGCAGGTGAAGTGCGTGTACAACGGGAGCGTCTGGACCTGCCCGAACTATCGCTCCGCCTTCTGTTGAGGGATGGCTGAAGGTTGCTGCCGTCCGGGGCCGGCTGACCGGCTCGCAGGTGAAGTGCGTGTACAACGGGAGCACACATCTCGCCTCCGGTACGAAAACCTATGTGCGAGGCGGTAGAGACGTCCCTGCCCGTTTCAGAACGCCCTTCGCAGGCCACCCACATCGGGGCGTCTCTCGAGGCAGGAATGCCGGTCCGTTTGGCCATTCGTTCGGCGGGCACGCCAAACGTTCCCCTCTCCTCGTCCAACGAAGGCGTGAATCCGTAGCGATATCTCCATCCCGGAGACGACCCGACGTCAGGGGACCGCGGAGGGTGTTCTGAAACGGGCTGTGTCGTCTCTACCGTCTTCCCGGTAGGTCGTCCATGGCTGACAAGATGCCTGGACCTTTGCCGGCCACGACATCTGCCGTCCTGCGCGGTGTCGAGCGCAACAAGGAAGCGACCGTCTTTCTGTTCTACGCCCGCCTTCTATAGTGGCTCATGCGTCAGAGTCTTCGATTGCGGTCGCCATCAATAAAGACACCGCGCGAGCTTCTAGGATACGCGCCGCCCGCAAAGAGATTGCCGGCTGACCCGTTGTCCCACACCGTTCTTCTATTGAAAACGGCGCGTTCCACATTGTTTCTCGGCATCCATGCAATGTGTTGAAGCCGCGACACAATGAAATCCGGCTTAAACGCATAGCGATGCACGCTTAAACACGGTCCATACCCATGGTTCGACGGCCGTCTGACAGTGCATTGAACCCGTTTCACAATGTGTTGGAGCCCGTTTTCAATGTGTCCCCGCTTCAACACATTGTGGTACGCGCCGTCTCTATAGGGATGCGCGCTTAAATGCATTGCGCTGGGAGGCCTGCTCCCTCTTCGTAGCCGCTTTCCGCACCGCCGCCGCCGTAGCCTATGGACTGAAATACGGAACCAGGATAGCCTCTGTCCATGGCTGAGGAAGCGGCAGACATTGTTCTCGTCGAGAAGAAGATCGAGCCTGCCGAGCTCGCGCGGCTGGTCGGCGTCTACTTTGAGGGTATGGTCAAGTACGTGGTAGACATCGAGCGGAAGGTTGCGGCCGTGGGCGGCGAGTTGCATGCCGACGCGGAGCACCTCTTGCTGGAGTCCGGGAGCCGTCAGGCAGACCTGTGGGGGGCCAACTACTATCCGGGCAGAGGCCCGGAGGAGTGCATCGAATACACCTCCCTCATCAATATACGCCCCGCCCAAGGCAACCGAGCCATGGAGATCGCCGATCCCGAGATCCGCGAGCGGGTCCGCGAGATCTCCTTTACCTTGATCGGCCAAGGGGAACCGCTGCCATGACCCAACACGCCTCCCTCAGCCCCGAGCGCTGGAGCACGTTCACTCTCGATCAACAGATCCTCATGATCGGCAACGAGATGAACCGGTGCAAACGGTCCATAAAGCTTGGTGAAACGGCGGAGATCAAGCGGTCCTACGAAAGGGTCTTGCGGCTGGTGGATCTCACGGTGGAGGTCCAGAAGAGACATGGGCTGCGGCGGGAGCTCCTCCGCTGGCGGGACCTGATCGCGGAGATGTACATCCAACCCGAGGCGGACCCGGTGCAGCACGCGGCGGTGTTCCGGGCCCTGCTAATGCTCACGCCTGAAGCGGCCAAACAGATTCCTTACTTGTTCACCGAGCACGGCTGACCGCTCCGCTCGTAGGCCTCGACCAGGGTCACCAGCACGTCTAGCCGCTCGCCCTCGGGCGTGCCAGGTCCGGCGGTCATGAGCAGCTCGATGTCGCTGGTACGAAAACCTCTGTGCGAGGCGGTAGAGACGTCCCTGCCCGTTTCAGAACGCCCTTCGCAGGCCACCCACGTCGGGGCGTCTCTCGAGGCGGGAATGTCGGTCCGTTTGGCCATTCGTTCGGCGGGCACGCCAAACGATCCCTCTCCTCGTCCAACGAAGGTGTGAGTCCGTAGCGGTATCTCCGTCCCGGAGACGACCCGACGTCAGGGGACTGCGGAGGGTGTTCTGAAACGGGCTGGGTCGTCTCTACCGCCTTCCCGGTAGGTCGTCCATGGCTGACAAGATGCTGGACCTTTGCCGGGCCACTCAAGCGGCCTCGGACTCTCCAGGCGGCTTGATCAGGCATTCCGCCGGGATTCCGAGCCCTTTGTGTAGTTTCCAGATCATCCGGAGGGTCAGGGGCCGCTTGTGGCTGAGGACCTCGTAGACACGGTTGGAGCGGCCGATCATCGGCTCCAGATCCTTGGGGGTCAAGCCACGTTGGTCCATGGCGAACTTGATGGCCTCCACCGGGTCGGGCAGGTCGAGCGGGAAGTGCGTCCGCTCGTAGGCCTCGACCAACGTCGCCAGCACGTCGAGCCGCTCGCCTTCGGGCGTGCCAGGTCCGGCGGTCATGAGCAGTTCGATCTCCCGGAGAGTCGCCCGATAGTCCTCGTCATTCCTGATCGGCTTGATATCCATTCTCTTGCTCCTCAGATCGTCTGCGCATCGATCTGGCGGCAGGCCGGCGTGGCCTGGTTGGCGAAAATACACCGCGTGCCGCGGACCGGGCCAAATTGGCCTGCCGTGGCGGGTCGGCTGAGCGAAGAGTTAGATCTCACGCTCCTGCTTGCAAAGAACGCTTCCACTCAGCGAGGGCAATTGCCATTGAACCCTCAAGCCACTCTTCGAAGCGCTTTTCTGTCGTCTCGAAGGACTCGGCATAGTTGAACTGAAAGAGTTCGGTAGCGCCAGGATGAAGCGCGACAGGCTCGGTACCGCCTTCTTCCTTAGGGGCCTTCATGTAGGTGAAAGCAGATGCCGCCAGGATGCCTGTGTCGCCTGGGCCGTAGCCGTGGAAGCTGACGACATAATCAAAGTCTTGATCTGTGGTCAGCGTGACGCGCACCCAGGCCCGGAAGCGTTCAAAGTTAGCGAAGTAGTCGAAGTGCTTAGCGACATCGACGATCTGCTTCTGGAAGTAGTGACGTTGGTTAGATGCGTTATCTGCAGAGTTTGACCGAGCGTGGTACTTGGGCCTTTGTGGCGGAGTGAGCGACCGAAGCTGAGGATCGAGATTGGTCGCAAATTCGCGGAACTTAGATTCGACACGTGCGAACAGCTTCTCAGCGTGCTCATAGACGGCGGATACCTTTTGCTGCTCACTGCTAAAGCGACTACGCAGCAGATCAAGGGCGGATGCAACGATCTGCTCTGCATACTTGCTCTGCTGGACCTGTTGCTCAAGTCCCAACGCCTTCAGGATCGCGTCGCGCTGGCGGCGTGCAAAGAACGCGACCAGCAGGCCGAGATCCCCGGCGTCAGCGGTCTCGAGCGCTCCGATGTACTCCTTTCGATCAGACTCCCGAATGACAAGAGGGAAAAGGCCTTCCCGGAGGAACACCAGCGAAGCGAGTGCTCGTGCGACGCGCCCGTTGCCATCTTGAAACGGATGAATCTGGGTGAAGCGATGATGCAGCCACGCGGACTTCACTTCGGGCGTATGCGTGGCTTCAGCCTCGCGATACATGCGAATGAGTGCCTCCATCTCTTCCTTCGTCAACTCCGGCGGGCAGTACGAGTGAACCTCACCATCCGGGCGACGGGGATTGTTGGGAAGTGCCTTGTACTCGCCCTTCTGAAGAGTGACGCGGATGAGATCGCCAGACTCGGTAATTGCTTCTGTGTAGTCTTGATGCGCCGTGAACTGTGCTTGAAGTCCCCGGATGAAGTGTTCGGTCAGCGGCTCTTCGCCTTTGATGTAACCGAAGAGGCCCTCAATGATTCCTAGGTGATCGTTGATCAGCGCTTGAATGTGCTCGGCGTCGCTCTGCGAGACCCCGCCCCGATGGGCAATGATTGATGACGCAATTCCCTGCTCGATGAGAACTTCGGTGACTCCGCGATCCCATGTGTACAGGCGTTCGATGATCCCGGTCTCGATCGCCCACTCCCGTTGGAGCTTCTTGATGAACTCCTTGTACGCGCCATCTTCTTCAAGAGCTGCCTTTCGCTCTTGCCAAACGGATGAGAGTGCCCGTAGTTCCGGGAGTGGATAAGTGTTGGGGGGTGGGAACGGCTGGATACGCTGGTAGTTCATGACTGTGGATTGTAGCGATAGAGCGTTTCGTGAGATCAACCTTGGAGTCGATGCTTGAGCCACCCTTACGGCCGCTTTTCTTACTTATTGGCGCCGTCTTGCCGTTTCCCAGTCGCTCAAGTGCCGAAGAGTCACTAACTCTCCCCATGCCAGCTACTTGGAAGCAGTTTACGATCCTATAGCGATCTCGTCAACTCGCTGAGCAGCGCCGCCTAAGAGCACCTAAGGAAACCGGTGATAAACCGGCCCAATGGGCCAGGAGAAATCAGCCCAGGGATGAGGCCGAAGGCCGATTCCCTGGGTAAGAAAGCCCTCTTACATCTCAGCGGCCTGAAGGGCCGCGAGAACTGCGGCCGGGATTAGCTCAACTTCGGTTCAACCGGGCTTCTCGGCCCTTCAGGCCGCTTTGATTATCTCTCTTCCCTGACCCAGGGCATCGGCCTACACGGCCGAAGCCCTGGGCTGGAATCTCCCGGCCCGTTGGGCCGGACATCTGGCTCAAGACCGGCTCGCGCAGTGACGTCCGTCGCATGGTGCGCTACCCTTGGTAGCATGGCTGAATCGATAACCCTGCGCGGGCTCCGCAATAAGAGCGGCGAGATCATGCGCCGGCTTGATCAAGGAGAGTCCTTCATCTTCACTCGCAACGGTGTGTCGGTAAGCGAGCTCACTCCTTTGCGGCGCCGCCAGTTTGTGGCTCCGGCGGCGGTTGCGGCCCTCTTCAGGAATGCGCCCGGCATCGCCCCGGACCGCTTCCGTGCCGATGTCGATGCGTGGGCTGACCAGGAGATCCGGCCTCGTACCTGACCAGCGCCTCGCTCGAAAGTTAGCCCTTACTCCCCATCCTGCTCACCCGCCGATCGTAGAATCTCCTCGATCAGGGCCGGTGCGGCACGGAATCCCCCGCGCCGGAGTCGATCGATCTCGGCGCGGAGGGATAGAATCTCACCTCTCAGTTTGGCTGCGAGGAGAAGACCCAGAGTACCGACCACTTTCAAACCGAGCCGATCGGCCAGCCGGCGAGCATCCAGATCGTCAAGCACGATTCGCGCTGCTTTGTTTTCCAAAGCAAGCACGATGGCTTCAGCCTCTCCGTCCCCCAACTCGCGTTTCAGCAAGGCCGGCAGCCGCAGATCCTTCACCGGCCGCACCTGCAGCCACATCCGGCGGGCCTCTTCGACCCGGAAAGCCGCCTCGTCGTCTTGCCCGGCTATCTCTCCAAGAACGGCAGGAGGAGCAAGAATTTCCTCGGCCTGCTTCCGCAGGAGATCCAACCGGTTGAGCTTCGCAAGAAAAATGAGGGGACTGGAATCGGTGACCCAGAGGCTCATCCGGCCAGCTCGCGCGCCGCTCGGATCTCGGCCTCGATCTGCTCGTCCCGGAGGTTGATGGCAGGGACACCGATCCGGTCAAGCTCGCGGAGGAAGGTCATCCGATCCATACCAGCCAGACGAGCCGCTTTTCCGGAGGACAGGCGGCCGATCTCGTAGAGCTTGGCCGCTGCCAGAAACGGCAGCTCGCGGGCGAATTCGAGGTCCGACAGCTTCAAGAGCTCGGGGAGCCCGGAGGGATACTCGATGACGGCTTGCTTGGTGTCGGTTTCAGCCATGGCGCTGACCTCCATGGGGAGTATAGCCGAGGGGGCGCCGCCGCTACGGCGAGACCGCCTGCGGGGCCGCCGACCCCACCAGCCGGGCGCACGTAGCCTCGATCCGCCGCGCGATCTCGTCCCAATCGTACTCGGCCGCCCGGGCCAGGGCGTTGCGGCGGAGGCGGGACCATTCCTCGTCGTCCGTCATCAGCCGCTCCAGGACCGCCGCCAGTGCTTCGGGCGTGGGCGCGGAACAGATCCCCTCGACGCCGTCGCGGACCAGCTCGGGGACGGCGCTCTCGGGGGACTCGCAGTAGACCACCGGCAGGCCCGCCGCCATGGCCTCCAGGGGGAAGAGCCCAAAGCCCTCGCGCTCCGAGGGCTGCACCGCCACCCGCGCCCGCCCGAGGTTGCGCCAGACTTCCGTGTTGGCCTCGACGTGCCCGCGGAAGTCCACCCGGTCGGCGATCCCCAACTCGTCCGCCAGACGGATCAGGGTCTCCTTGTAGGGGCCGTTGCCGAAGACGGTCAGCAGCACGCCGGGGTGACGGTCCGCCAGGAGGCGCACGGCGCGCAGCAGGAGGTCGATCCGCTTCTCGCGCAGGATGCGGCCGGCGTAGATCAGGGGCGGCCCTTCGCCGTGGCGGTGTTGATCGATCTCGGCGGCGCGCTGGACCTCGTCCACGTGGATGCCGCAGGGGACCAGCTCCACGTCGCCGCGCCGGCGCTTGCGGGCCAGCCGGTCGCGGGTGAGCAGGCTGGTGGCGGTCACGGCGGTGCCCACCTGCCCCGTGCACCACTCGATGGCCTTGTAGACCGGCGCCTTGAGCGCGCCCACGTAGCCCTTCCAGTAGTCCCCCCAGTATTCGTACCAGGTGACCAGCAGCGGCTTGCCCGCGAGAGCGCACTTCAGGGCCAGGGGGAAGATGTGGATGTACGGCATGTTGGCCGTCTCCACCACGTCGTAGCCGCGCACGTCGATCCGGGGGACGGTGAAGGCGAAGCGGATGGCCTGCCTCGTGCTGCGCTGCCCGGCTTCGTTGTAGAGCGCGCCCAGCTCCCCGAGCGACCGCACCTTGAGGCGCGGCGGGATGCCCGGCAGCGGCTTGCAGAAGCCGGCCAGCGTCACCTCGTGGCCGCGCTTGCAGAGCGCCGCCGCCAGCTCGTAGTTGCGGTGCTCGACGCCGCCGATGAAGTCGGGGTAGACCGTCTCGTAGACGATGAGGATCTTCAAGGTACTTCTACTTCCAGGGGATGCGCGCCGCGATCTCCGCCGCGCGGCGGTTGATCGTCGACAGCAAGACCCCGCAGGTGAACGACAGGGCGGCCAGGATGAACAGGGCCGCCGAGAGCACCGCCAGCGGCAGGCGCGGCACCAGACCCGTGCGCAGGAACTCGGCGATGACCACGCCGCCGCCGGCCAGCGACAGGGCGAGGAAGAACAGGGCCAGCAGGCCGAAGCAGGTCATCGGCTTGTAGTCCCGGAAGAAGGTCAGGATCGCCATCAGGATGCGGTAGCCGTCGCGGTAGGTGTTGAGCTTGCTCGGGTTCTCCTTGGGGCGGGCGCGGTAGCGCACCGGCACCTCGGCCACGGGGAAGCGCTGCACCGTGGCCTGGAGCGACAGCTCGGCCTCGACCTCGAACCCCTGGGAGATCAGCGGCGTCGCCTCCAGGAAACGGCGGGTGATCACCCGATAGCCGGAGAAGAGGTCCCTGGTCTTCACGCCGAAGAGCATGCGGACGATGGCGATGAAGAGCCAGTTGCCGAAGGAGTGGCCGGCGCGGAACGCCCCCTCGTCGTAGGTGGCGAGCCGGGTGCCGATGACCATCTCGGCGCCGTCCCGGGCGGCTTCAAGGAGGCGCGGCGCGTCCTCGGAGGGGTAGGTGTCGTCCCCGTCCACCATGACGAAGTACTCGGCGCCGGCGGCGCGGGCGTGGCGAAAGCCGGTCAGCAGGGCGAATCCCTTGCCGGGACGGGCCTCGCGGATCACCTCGGCACCCGCCTCCCGCGCCACCTCCGACGTGCGGTCGCGCGAGGCGTTGTCCACCACCAGCACGAGAGCGCCGGGCAGGGCGGCCCGGAAGTCGGCGACCACCTTGCCGGCGGTCAGCTCCTCGTTGTGGCAGGGGACGACCACCGCGACGCGCGAGTTGTCGAGGCGAGACATGGGCGCGAATCCTACTGCAATCTCAGCGGCCATAGACGATCCACACCACGGCGATTCCCCAGAGCAGGATGTTGAGCAGGAACGGCGCGTCGCGCAGGATCGCCTCCGTCGGGTTGCGCTCCCCGGGCCGCTGGTACATGAGATAGAGATAGCGGAAGATACCGTAGAGCACCAGAGGGATCGTCCAGACCAGGTCCTGCGTGCCGAACTTGGCCACCGTTTCGGGTGACACGGCGTACAGGGCGTAGGAGACCACCGACGAGGCGGTCACCACGTTGATCATCTGGTCGAGGAAGGCCGGGCTGTAGTGGTCGAGCACGGGCCGCTGCCCGGCGGCCTCCCCGGCGAGCAGGGTGATCTCGTGCCGGCGCTTGGAGAAGGCGAGGAACAGGGCGAGGAAGATGGTGCACAGGAACAGCCACCGCGACACCTCGACCCCGGTCGCCTCCGCGCCCGCCTCCACCCGCAGCACGAAGCCGAGGCTGATGGACATCACGTCCAGGATCACCATGTGCTTGAACCAGAAGGTGTAGAGCAGGTTGAGGACGAGATAGGCTCCGAGGATCAGCGCGAACCCCGAGCCCAGCCAGGCCGCGAGGCCCGCCGCCGTGGCGGCGAGGACGACCACGGCGGCGACCGCGGCGGCGGCGCTCAAGGTGCCGGCTGCCAGCGGGCGCAGGCGCTTCAGGGGATGCCGGCGGTCCTCCTCGCGGTCGCGGAGGTCGTTGATCAGGTAGACGGAGCTGGAGGCGAAGCAGAAGGCCAGCAGGGCGAGGAAGGCGCGCAGGCTGGTCTCGGTGTCCAGCAGGCGCCCGCCGAAGACGAGCGGCGCGAGGACGAAGAGGTTCTTGGCCCACTGCGCGGGCCGCAGGGATTGCAGGAGCGGTCGAATCACGCGGGTATTGTATGGGAGAGGCCAG
The DNA here is from genome assembly GCA_036376245.1 of Thermoanaerobaculia bacterium. Lineage (GTDB taxonomy): Bacteria > Acidobacteriota > Thermoanaerobaculia > Multivoradales > UBA5704 > DATARR01. The sequence continues at coordinate 100,435 of DASVAS010000047.1, forward strand.
GACGCCGCTTCGCGGCGCCGCAATAGGAAACGGGAGGTTGCGGTGAGTAGGGGCTGTCTGGACAGTGCCTTCAGGCCCGGTCGTGGGTAGCCCCAGGTTTCAACCTGGGGCGGGAGCGGCGGCTCTGCTCTCGTCCCGCGACGCCCTTCGGCAAGGCCGGGCCCGGCCTCCCAGCCCCAGGTTGAAACCTGGGGCTACCCACGGTTGTCCCTGAAGGGACGGTTAAGAGGAAGACTATTTTCAGAACAGGACAGAACCTCAGGGATCGCTCCTTCGCTCTGATCGCGGTGGCCGCGGCGGCCCTGCTGCTCTGGCTCTGGGCGGCCGTCCCCATGGCCCTGGGACAAAGGACGCTCTTCCTGCGGGACGTCTTCACCACCCACGTACCGCTGAAGGCCTTCGGCGCCCAGGAGCTGCGCCAGGGACGCATCCCCGCCTTCGACACCGCCTGGGCCCTGGGGCAGCCGTTCCGGGGCAATCCCAACGCGCTGCCGTTCTATCCCGGCAACCTCCTCTACCTCGTGCTGCCGTTCTGGAGCGCCTTCAACCTCCATTACGCGCTGCACTGGCTGCTGGCCGCGCTGACCATGGCCGCCCTGGCCCGCACCCTGGGCCAGGGGCCGGCGGCGGCGCTGACGGCCGGGGCCGCCTACGCCGGCTCGGGCTGGATGCTCTCGGGGCTGACCTTCTACAACCTCTTGGCGGTCTCGGCCTGGTGGCCCCTGGTCCTGCTCGGCGCGGCGCGGGGAGGGCGGCGTGGGATCGCGATCGGCGGCGGGGCCTGCGGCTTGGCTTTGCTGGCCGGCGAGCCGGTGACGGCCACGCTGGGGTTGGTCCCGCTGCTGTTCGTGGCGATCCGGCAGCATGGCTTCGGAAGGGGTTTTCTCACCTCGGTGGGGATCGGCGTCCTCGGCCTCCTGATCGCCCTGCCGCAGATCGTGGCCACGGCGCGCGTCCTGGGCTTCACCTCCCGGGGGGCGTTGGGCGCGGGGATGGGGGAGGACAGGTTCCATCTCGCGGGGGCCCGGCTGCTGGAGCTGATCGTTCCCTTTCCGTTCGGCCTCCCCTGGGAGCTCGGAAAGACCGGCTACTTCCCGTGGGACGACCAGCGGGGCCTGCCGTACGTCATCACCCTCCACGTGGGGATCGCGGGGCTCTGGCTGGCCTGCCTCGGAGCGCGGCGCGCGCGGGGCTGGGCGGCTTTTGCCGTCGCGGGCGTCTTCCTGGCCTGGGCCGGGGCCTTCGGCGGGGACGCCCTGTCCCTGGTCACCGGGGGGATGATGCGCTATCCCGAGAAGCTCCTCTTCTGGTTTGCGCTCGCCATGCCCCTGCTCGCCGGCTGGGGGCTGGAGCGGGCGATGGAAACGGGAGCCTGGAAACCCGCGGCCGTCGGAGCGGGGCTCGCGCTGCTGCTGGCGGGCGGCGTCTTCGCGGCGGGTCCGAGGCTGGCCGCCTGGCTCGCGGATCGCGTATCCCCGATGTATGCCGCCGAAGCTCCTCCAGTCCGGATCGGGATGTGGATCGTCTCCCTGCTCCTGGCGGCCGCCTTTCTGGCGCTGGCCGCCTTGGCGGCCCGCCGCCGGAGCGGTCCCGGTCTCGCCGCCGCCCATCTAGCCGCCCTGCTTCCTCTCGCCGGCTTGGTGGCGACGGCGCCTGTGGATGCTTTCAATCCCTCTCCCTGGATCAAACGCCTGCCGCCCGGGGCGGCCGTCGTAACGCCGTCGGCGCCCGACCATCCGCTTTCCGAGCCCTCGTATCTGAACCTGGTCCGGCTCCGCTCCTACGACCTGGGTCCGGCCCCGGGGGTGCTCCACGGCCTCTCCTATCCCCTGGCCAAGGATCTGGACGGTACGCACTCGCCGATGTCGGTCTTCCTGAGCCTCAACCTGGAGGGGCTCGACGGCGACGGCCGGGCCAACTGGATGCGCGCGCTGGGGGTCCAGGCGGCCGTGATGGAGGAGATGCCCCTGACCGCGAAGCTCCGTCTGGTGGACGAGCACGAGCGCTTCGGGGGCGTCAGCCGGCTCTTCCTGGTGACCGATCCGGCCCCCGCCGCCTGGTGGCCCCGCTCGGTCACGCCCGCCGTGAATCCGCCGGACGCCTTCCGCATCGTGAGCCTGTCGCCCGACCCGGTGGCGGACGTGGCCGCCGCCCGGCCGGTTTCCCATCATCCGGGAGCCAGGGTGAAGCTGCTCCGGGAGACCCCCGACCTGATCGAGGCAGAGGTCTCGGGAGGCGGCGGCCTGCTGGTGCTCCGCCGGACCTGGCAACCCCTCTACGGGGCGAGGTCAGGAGACGCGCCGCTGGCGACCCTGCCCGTCAACCTGTCCCTGCTCGGGGTCGAGGTCCCTCCGGGCACGCACCGGGTGCGGGTGGAGGTCTCCTCGGGACCGGAGAAGGCGGCGGGGGTAGTGGGGCTGTTGGCGTTCCTCTTCGCTTTCATCTCCTCTGTTAGGCTTCCCCGGCTTGGAACACCCCGCCGCCCCTCCTGAGGAAACCCCGCGCGCCTGGAGGACCCATCTCCTCTACGCCGGTCCTCTGCTGCTCCTGCTGGTCCTGGCCATGCTGCCGCTCCTCCGCGGCACCGAGACCCTGATCCTGCGGGACGTGCTCAACTCGCACCTGCCCATGAAATGGTCCCAGGCCGAGGCGATGCGGAACGGCGTCTTCCCCCTGATCGATCCCTACCGGGCCGGGGGACAGCCGCTGGCGGGCAACCTCAACGCCTCGCCTTTCTATCCGGACAACCTCCTCTATTTGGTGGGTTCCACTTTCTGGGCCTTCAACGCCCGCTTCTGGCTCCATCTCCTCCTGGCACCTTTCGCGTTCTTCTGGATGGCCCGGAGCTGGGGCCTGGGGCGCGAGGCCTCCTGGGCGGCGGCGGTCTGCTGGACCGCTTCCGGCTTCTACTTCTCCCATCTGAACTTCTTCAACCTGATGCCCGGCGTGACCCTGGCTCCGGCGCTGATCGCCGCCTGCCTGGACTTCCTCCGGCTGGAGCGGCGGCGCGCCCGGCTGGCTCCGGTGATCGCCCTGCTCTGGACCCTGCTGGTCCTCGGGGGCGATCCCCTGTTCGCCCTGCTGGCCGCGCTGATGGCCGGCGCCGCCCTGGTCCTCAACCTGCGGGAGCGGGCGGCCGGCACGGGGTGGAAGGCGCTGGTCCTGCTGGCCGCCGCCTTCGCCTGCGGCACCCTGATCGCCCTGCCGCAGATCGTGGAGTTCCTGCGCGTCCTCCCCGTCTCCATCCGCGGGTACCGGGGCTACGGCCCCACGAGCGTCACCACGTCGAGCTGGGACCCCCGGCAGGCGGCCGAGTGGCTCCTGCCTCTCCTCTTCGGTCGCCCAGACTCGATCGGCAATGGGGCCCTCTGGGGGAACAAGTTCTTCACGGGCGTCCCGCCCTACTACTTCTCCCTCTATCCCGGGTTCCTGTGCTTCGCCCTGTTGGCCGCCGCCGGCCGGCCCCGCGGGCGGGCCTTCGGTTGGGCTCTGGGCTGGATCGCCTTCGGCGTCTTCTTCTCCCTCGGGCGGTTCAACCCGGTCGCCGAGTGGCTGTTCACGCGCCAGTCGTCGTTCCGCTATCCGATCAAGCTCTGGCTGCCGGTGGCCGTGGGGGCCGCGCTGCTCTGCGGCGTGGGGTTCGAGCGGCTGCGGAACGGCGAAGAAGGCGCCCGGCGGCGTTTCCACTGGACTCTCCTGATCCTGGCCCTCGCCGGCGCCGTCTTCTGGGCGTTCCTCTCCTTCGCGCCCGGGACGGCCGAGGCGTGGCTCAGCTACTTCATCCCCCGGAAGGCGCCGTTCATCGCCAACGAACGGCTGCGCTGGGCCGGCCTGACGCTGATCTCCCTCGGCGTCCTGGCGTCCCTGGGGATCGCCCTGCGGATCTCCCGCCGCTCCTGGGCCGTGGGGGGAGCGCTGCTGGTCGCGATCCACGCCGGGTCGCAGCTCTGGCTGCTGCGGCCCCTCTACCCCATGGACGCCGTGCAGCCGTATCTGATTCCATCGCCGGCACTCGCCTGGGTGCCGGCGGACGCGCTGGTGGTGAACCCCGACTACAACTACCTCTTCGGTCCCTCCTCCCTGCGCCAGGGCCGCTTTCCCGAGCCCACCATGGCCTGGCTCGAGCGCCGTTCGTTCTTCGAGCTCTACCCGCTCACCGGCCCGGTCTGGGGGCGGCGGTACGATCTGAACACCGCGCCGGAGGGGCTGGACACCTACCTGACCCGCAGGGCGCAGATCGAGGTCACCCGGGCGGCCGACCCGGAGCGTTTCCGTCTCCTGGCGGCCTGGGGTGTCGGCAGGGTGGTGATGAACCATGCGCCGAAGGAGGTCCCTCCCCAGGTCCGGCTCCTGGCGAAGGTCCCGAGCTTCGGCCGGGAGCTGTTCATCTACGAGGTGACGAACCGCTCCCCGGAAGTCTTTCTCGCCCGCCGGGTCTTCCGCGAGCCCCGGGATCTCCGCCAGGCCTACCGGCGGCTCAAGGATCCCGGGTTCGATCCGCGGACGGACGCCGTGGTCATGGGCGAGAGCGAGGATGAGAAGCCGTCGCTCCGGACGACCGGAGGCGGCACGGCCCGAGTCTTCCGCCGGGGTCCGGAGATCCTGGAGATCGAGACCGCCGCCGGCCCCGGGGGCGCGCTCCTGGTGGTCCAGCGCGCCAACCTCCTCTTCCAGGCGCAGATCGACGGCCGTCCGGCCAGGGTCCTCACCGCCAACGCCCACCACGTCGGCGTCGGAGTTCCCGAGGGCCGGCATCGGGTGCGGTTGTCCGTCGACCGGAGGCCGCTGTATAGGTCGGCCATCGCGGCCTTGATCGGAGTCTTGCTGCTGCCGGGGTTGGCATGGTGGGGCGGGCGGCATGCCCGCGAGACCTCACCCCCTGTCCCCCTCTCCCACCGCCTTCCCGCCACCCGGGAGAGGGGGAACGATGAGTCAACGATCTTGCCGAGATCAAGAAGACCTCAATCGCAGGGCCCTCCCTCTCCCGGGGGCGGGCGGCAGGGAGATGGGAGAGGGACCGAGGGTGAGGTCTCGGAGGGTGCGCCGCCCCCGTCAGCTCCGCCGCCCTGAGGTAAGATACCGCCCCTCATCATGACCGACACCATTCCGAAAAAGCGCATCCGGAAGGTCCTGATCGCCAACCGCGGCGAGATCGCGGTGCGCATCCTGCGCGGATTGCGGGAGATGGGCATCCGCGGCGCGGTCATCTACTCCGAGCCCGATCGCCTGGGATTGCCGGTGCTGCTGGCCGACGAGGCGTATCCGATCGGTCCGGCGCCGTCGCGGGAGAGCTACCTGCGCGGCGGGGCCATCGTCCAGCTCGCGAAGGAGATCGGCGCGGACGCCATCCATCCGGGCTACGGCTTCCTCTCCGAGCGGGCCGGGTTCGCCCGCCTCTGCCGCGACGCCGGGATCACCTTCATCGGCCCCTCGCCCGAGGCCATCGACGCCATGGGCTCCAAGGTCGAGAGCCGCCGGCTCATGATCGCGGCCGGCGTGCCGGTCGTGCCCGGGGGCAAGGACCCGCTGCCGGACCTCGACGCGGCGGCCGTCGCCGCCGAGGCCATCGGCTATCCCGTGATGCTCAAGGCCGCGGCCGGGGGCGGCGGCAAGGGCATGCGCATGATCCCCTCGGCCGCCGAGCTCGCCAGCTCCTACCGCGCCGCCCGCTCCGAGGCCGGCGCCAGCTTCGGCGACGACTCCGTCTACATGGAGAAGTTCATCGTCAATCCGCGTCACGTGGAGATCCAGGTCATGGGCGACCTCCACGGCCGCGTGGTCTCCCTGGGCGAGCGCGAGTGCTCCCTCCAGCGCCGGCATCAGAAGGTGGTGGAGGAGGCGCCTTCGCCCGTCGTCTCTCCGGACCTGCGCCGCCGCATGGGCGAGGCGGCGGTCCGGGCGGCGTCCGCCGTGGGCTACAGCAACGCGGGCACCTGCGAGTTCCTCCTCGACGCAAACGGCGAGTTCTACTTCCTCGAAATGAACACCCGCCTCCAGGTCGAGCACCCCGTCACCGAGCTGGTGACCGGCATCGACCTGGTCCAGGCGCAGATCCGGGTGGCCGAGGGCGAGCCCCTGGGACCGGAGTTCGACGGCGTCCAGCCGCGCGGCCACGCCATGGAGGTGCGTCTCTACGCCGAGGACCCCTTCCAGCGCTTCGCCCCCTCGCCCGGACGCATCGAGATCCTCCGCTGGCCGGACGGTCCCGGCGTGCGGGTGGACAGCGGCGTCTACGAAGGCTCCGAGGTGTCGATCCACTACGACCCCATGCTGGCCAAGCTCATCGTCTGGGCCGCGGACCGGGAGAAGGCTCTGAACCGCCTGGAGCGCGCCCTTTCCGAGCTGCGGGTCGAGGGCATCCGCACCACCGTGCCGCTCTTCCGCGCCCTGCTGGCCGATCCCGACTTCCGCGCCGGGAACATGGACATCGGCATGCTGGACCGCAAGCTCGCCGCCGGCGAGCTGCATCCCCCGGTCGACGGCGGGGACGGCGCGGCCGATCTGCCCCTGGTGGCCGCCGCTCTGGCCCACTACGAGGCGTCCCACCGGACCGCGACCGGATCCTCCTCCACGCCCGGCGCTTCCCGCCGTTCCCGCTGGGGCGCGGCCGGCCGGCAGGGCATCCTGCGGGGGAGATCATGAACCTGGTCGTCCGTTCCGGAGAGCGCGAGGAGAAGGTCGAGGTCCGCCGGATCGACGGCGGCTTCGAGGTGACTGTCGGCGAACGCACCTACCGGGTGGACGCCGCCGCGGCCCGCGCCGGCCTGCACAGCCTGCGGATCGACGGCGCCCAGCACGAGGTGGCCGTCCGCGCACAGGGCGAAGGCGCGTGGTGGGTGAGCACGGCCCAGGGGGGCGGCGCCGTCGCGGTCTCCGATCCCCTCACCCATCTGGCCTCCCAGACCCGGGGCGGCAAGGGGGGGCGGCGGCGCGAGCGGGTCGCGGCCTACATGCCCGGCCGTGTGGTGACGCTGCTCGTCGAGGAAGGGCAGGAGGTCGCGGCGGGCCAGGGGATCGTGGTTCTCGAAGCCATGAAGATGGAGAACGAGATCCGCGCCGAGCGTGACGGCACGGTCAGCAAGATCTTCGTCCAGCCCGGCCAAGCGGTGGACACCGGCAATCCGCTGTTCGAGCTGGAGTAGCCGGGGGTGGTGAGGGTATCTGTCACATCCCTGTGACCCCCGTGCTACGATCGATCGTCCAATTCTGTGTCCATCGTCCCGCGCGCCCGCGACGGGTGCCGGAGACCCTGGAGGGAGACTTTCTCATGGCTCGGAAACTCCAACCGCTCCTCTGGCTTCTGCTTCTTCTGTTCCCCATCGCGGCGTTCGCGCAGGAGACCGGGTCGCTTTCCGGCGTGGTCCGCGGCTCGGACGGCGCGGCGCTGCCCGGCGTCACGGTCACCGTCAGCGGGCCGCTCCTGCCGGCCGGCAAGACGACCGTGACGGATGAGAACGGCGCCTTCAGCTTCCCGCGCCTGCCCCCCGGCGACTACGAGGTCCGCGCCGAGCTGTCCGGGATGGGCAGCGTCCAGCGCCAAGCCGTGGTCGCCCTCGACAAGGACACGCAGGCGGACCTGGCTCTCAACCCGACGCTCCAGGACGAGATCACGGTGAGCACGGCGCTGCCGGTCATCGACGTCAAGTCGAGCGACATCCAGGTCAACTACACCAGCGAGCAGGTCGAGGATCTGCCGGTGCCGCGCACCTACCGGGGGCTCTTCCAACTCGCGCCGGGCGTCCCGGAGAATGGGCGGAACACGCCCAACGCCGGCGCCTCGCGGATGGACAACACCTACCTGATCGACGGTATCAACGTGACGAACCCGCACTACGGCGACATCCTGCCGGACGTCACCGAGCTCGACATCGCCGAGGTCAGCATCAAGCGGGGCGGCATCTCCGCCGAGTACGGGCGCTCGGCCGGCATGGTGGTCAACGCCATCACCAGGTCGGGGACGAACGACTTCAACGGCCAGATCCGCCTCGAATACCAGCCGGCGGACTTCGTGTCCGACAACAAGGCCACCAACATCCAGAACACCATCGACCGCGATCTGATCGCCGGCTCGCTGGGCGGGCCGATCGTCCGGGACCGCTTCTGGTTCTACGGCTCGGTCAACCTGCCGACCACGACCACCACCGAGCGCGTCAACAACCTGGGTGGGGTGCCCGATCTGAAGGTCGAAACCGAGGAGCTCTTCGGGAAGCTCACCGCACAGCCCGGGTCGACCCATCTCCTCAACCTCGCCGTCCGCTCGCGGGACACCGAAACGGGCAACGCCGGCATCGGCGTCAACACCCATCCGTCGGTGGCGACCACGGATGCGACCGACTACCTGCTGGGCACCTTCTCCTGGGTATGGAACCTCACCGCCGACAGCTTCACCGAGCTGAAGCTGAACCACAACGAGGAGAACAACTCCAGCGTCCCGATCACCGACCGCGGCTACCGGCCGGCCTTCAACGCCGCCCGCCCGGACCTCGTGGGCCGGTTCACCACGGCGACCGGCCTGGTCGTCGGCGGCGCCACGGCCCCGGGCCAGACCGTCGGCGGCGGCGACCTCTACAACTTCCAGGATTTCGAGCGTGACGAGGCGAGGCTCGCCTATCAGAGGTTCGCCTCCTGGGGCGGCGCGCGCCACGACCTGCGCGGCGGGGTGACCTACGACCGCAGCGAGGAGCGCCTCGACCGGCGGGCGAACGGCTGGGGGGCCATCACCTTCGTCCCCGCGACGGCCACCACGGGTCCGCGCCTCTCCGCCTCATACGTCTCCATCCAGCCGCCGCACACCGGCCGCGCCGACACCTGGGGCGTCTTCCTCCAGGACCAGATCTCCATCGGCGAGCGGACGACGTTCACCGCCGGCCTGCTGGTGAACAAGGACGAGTACTTCGGCGAGCGCCTGGGCTCCACCCCGGGGACGAAGACCAAGGCCAAGATCCTCACCTTCGACTGGGACCAGCAGATCCAGCCGCGGCTCGGCTTCTCCTTCGTCCCCAACCCGCAGTTGGGCGACAAGATCTACGCCAACTTCGGCCGCTACATGAACACCGAGAACAAGTCGCTCACCCGCGCCGCCTCGCCGACCCGCATCTTCACCACCCGCGCCACCTTCGACGCCGTCACCGGCGCCCTGATCTCGGACGTGCCGGCGGCCAACACGCAGACCAAGACGGTCGACGAGGGGCTCGACCCGATGTACACCGACGAGCTCCTCGTCGGCTACGCGCGGCCCCTCGGCGCCGTATGGTCCGCGGAGATCTGGGGCATGTACCGCGAGGTCAGCGACATCTTCGAGGACGTGAGCGCCGACGGCCTGGGCAACGGCCCGTTCCGCGTCTCGCAGCTTCCGGACGCCTTCCGGGAGTACACCGCCGCCACCCTGCAACTGAACCGCCGCGCGGTGGACGACCGCCTCATGCGTCTGCGGGTCAGCGCCAGCTACACCTGGAGCCGTCTGGAAGGGAACTGGGACATCGACTACGCCGACCAGCTCTTCTACAACTCCTCGATCCTCCAGGACGGCCCGGGCGTGCTGATCAACCAGAACCGCGAGGGCCTGCTGCGCGGCGACCGCACGCACCTGGCCAAGCTGTTCGCCACCATCGAGCCGCTCGACCGGCTGAACGTCGGCACCTACATCCGCTATCAGAGCGGCGGCGCCTGGGAAGCCCGGGCCCAACCCGCGACCAACGTCTCCTCGGGCTATCACTACTATCTGGAGTCCGCCGGCTCGCGGCGGATGGAGGACTGGTTCAACGTCGACCTGCTGACCTCCTATGAATTCCGCTTCGGCGGCATCGGCCTGGAGCTCGAAGCTCGGATGCTCAACGTGTTCGACGAGCAGGCGACTCTCGACGTGGACAACCGGTACCTGCTCAACACCCCGTTCGTCGTCAACGACCCGGTCCGCAGCCCGTCGCTGAGCAAGCCGTCCAACAACCCGCTCTTCGGCACGGGGACGCAGTTCTCCTCGCCGCGGACGCTGGTGCTGTCGGCCATCTTCCACTACTAGAACGCTCGTCACGAGGTCCACAAGGGGCGGGGGTCGGATCCCCGCCCCCTTCGTTTTCGGATAAGTTTCCCGCCCATGCTCTTCCTGTGGATCGTTCGCATCGCGGCCGGGATCCTGCTGTTCCTGGGGCTCGCGTCCGACTTTCTGGGCATCGGTCAGCCCGGCTTCGGCGAGCGGCAGGCGATCCTGACCCTGGCCGGGCTCGTCCTGCTGGCCAGCTCGTTCCTGCGGCGGAAGGGAGGAGAGGGGGGACGCTCCACCTACGCGACGGTCGCCGTCGTCCTGCTCACCACCATCCTCGGATTCGTCCTGCTCAATCTGCTGATCGCCGTCGGCTACGCGCTGACGGACTCGGCCGGGGTCACGAAGCGGCCGGAGCTGGGGATCGACTCGCCGCTCCGGCGCATCCCCCTGATCCGCCTGGCCCAGGGAGTGGGCGGCGGGATGTGGAAGCGGACCGTGCCGACGCTGGCCCTGGACGACCGCGAGCTGGCCCGCATCTATCCCGGCTGGTCCCGCCAGAAAGTAGAAGACCTGCTCGCGGAATCGCGGCGACGGCCGCTGCGCTTCAATCCCTACACCCAGTTCCAGGAGAAGCCTTTCCAGGGCCGGTTCGTGAACGTCGTCGAGCCCGGCTACCGGCTGGGCCGCGATCCCGGTCCCTGGCCCATGGCGCAAGGAGTCCACAACGTCTGGGTTTTCGGCGGCTCCACCACCTTCGGCTACGGCCTGCCGGACGGGGAGACGATCCCGTCGTTCCTCCAGGAGGCCCTTCGCCGCCGTTTCCCCGGCGCGCCGATCCGCGTCTACAACTTCGGCCAGGGGTACTTCTACAGCGCCCAGGAGCTGGCCCTGTTCCAGTCTCTCCTGTCGGCCGGGAGCGCGCCGCCCGAGGTCGCGGTCTTCATCGACGGCATCAACGAGCACCAGAGAGAGCCCTACTATAGCGATCACATCCGCAAGCTGATCGAATCCCCTGTGGGAGCGATGCTGTCCGCCCCTGAAGGGTCCTCCTTCGGCAACGGCGAGGACACCGTGGCCCGCTGGCTGCGCAACAAGCGTTCGATCGAGGGGCTCTGCGCCGGCTTCGGCGTCAAGCCGCTGTTCGTCTGGCAGCCGTCTCCGGACTGGCGGTACGACCTGCGCTATCACTCCCTCTGGTGGGAGAATGGCGAGAAGCCGCCCGCGAATCCGGTCTTTGGAGAGTCCGTCCATTACGCCGCCATGGCCAAGCAAAGCCCGGAGAGCCTGGGCCGGAATTTCCTCTGGCTGGGCGATCTTCAGAAAGACGAGCGGCGGCCCCTCTACGTGGACCGTCTCCACTACACCGCCGCCTTCGCGAAAGAGATCGCCGAGCGCATCGCCGTCCGCGTCCAGCAGGGGCTCTGAGATGGAGATCCGGGAATTCGCCAGCGCCGTGGTCCTGACCGAGGACCTGGACGTCAAGCTCGCGCCGCCACCGGCCGGGCTGACGGACGACGAGCCGGGTCCCCCTCTGCGGATCGAGACGCCCGGCCGACCGCCGCATCTCCGGTTTGAGCGCGTCGAGGTGCCATCGGTCGAGGGATACCACGATCCGGCCCAGAGGGCGCGCATCCTCCACGGGCTGGCCAATTTCGAGCTTCAGGCGGCGGAGCTGTTCGCGTGGGCGCTCCTCGCCTTCCCCGACACGCCGCCGGAGTTCCGGCGCGGGCTGCTCAAAATTCTCGACGACGAGCAGAGGCACACCCGCATGTATATCGCCCGCACCGAGGATGCCGGGGCCCGCTTCGGCGATTTCCCGGTGAACGGCTATTTCTGGAAGAAGGTCGAGTCGATCACCACGCCCCTGCGCTTCCTCTGCGCCATGTCGCTGACCTTTGAGAACGCCAATCTCGACCACACGGCGGAGTACGCCGAGGCGGCCCGCCGGGCGGGGGATCAGAAGACCGCCATCGTGATCGAGCGGGTCCACCAGGACGAGATCGAGCATGTCCGCTTCGGCTGGACCTGGCTCCAGGTCTTCAAGAAGGAGGACGAGTCCGCCTGGGACGCCTTCCAGGCCAACCTGACCTGGCCCCTGCGTCCGGCCAGGGCACGGGGGCGCACCTTTCACCGCGAGGGAAGGGAAGCCGCCGGGCTCGACGCGGAGTTCATCCGGCGGCTGGAGGAGAGCGAGGGGTAAAGGACAAGGACCTAAAGGACCTAAGGGACCCAAAGGACCTAAACGACAGTAGATTTATCGTCCTTTGGGTCGTTTAGGTCCTTTGAGTCCTTTAGGTCCTTGTTGCCTGTGCCGATACGATGGCAACTCTGGAACGGCGCATCCTTGGCAACCTCTTGGGTGAGGACGACCTCGCCGGGCGGCGCGGCACGCCCCCCCGCTCTGTCCTCGACAAGGCTGCCCGGATGGCCACGCTCCTCCGTGTTTTCGCCCGCGAAGGGGATCGGCTCTGGCTTCCCGCTCCCGTGGAGTTGGAGAGCCTCCCGGGGCTGCCCTCCCCGATCCTGGAAACCGGGCCTCTCCGCGATCTCCCCCCTGCCGCTGAGGTCCTGGCCTGGTGCGAGACGCCCGCAGTGGCTGCCCATCGCGTCCAACCCCGAGCACCTGTGTCCTGGGATGCTCCCTTCCACGAGGTTCTCTGGCACCTGCCGGTCCCTTCACCTTCTGTCGTCGCCAAGGTCCACCACCGCGCCTTCTGTCTCCGAGTTGCCAGAGATCTCGGCTGCGTCCTTCCCGGAGCGCGAATGGTGGAATCTCTTGCCGATCTTGACGGCGCTCCCCCGGGTTGGGTCGTGAAGGCGCCCCTCTCCGCCGCCGGCCGGGACCGCTATATCGAGCGGGCGGACTTCTCCGATCCCAAGGCGCGCCGGACCGTCGAGCGTCTCTTCGAGCGGCATGGCTCGCTCCTCTTCGAGCCCTGGATGGACCGCGTCGCCGACTACGGCGTCTCGGCCCTGCTGTCACCTGAAGGGACGCGGATCGTAGGAGTCCACCGGCAGCGGGTGGACAGGAAAGGGCAATTCGGCGGGATCGATCTCGAATCTCCGATCTCTTCCGAGATCCGGGAGCGTCTCACCGAGACTGTCCTGGTCATCGGAGACGCTTTAAGAGGAGAGGGTTATGCGGGACCGTTCGGGATCGACGCCTGGGAGTACCGCAGGGAGGACGGCTCGACAGTCCTTCACCCGCTGGGAGAGATCAACGCCCGCATGACCTTCGGGCTGGTAGCGTGGGCGTGGGCGGAGCGGGTGGGGACTGAACGGTAGGAGAGCCGAGAGGGGACGTTTCGTTTCCCTGGGTGCTAATCTTCGGGAGGAGTTTTTTCGAAAGGGTCCTGCGTAGTGATCTCCCCACTCGGGAGTTCGTAATACAACACTCCATTCCTGGAGTACACATTGGGCACGCCCATCCTGCGGCTCTCCTCTTGGGCTTTCCGAACCGCGCGATTCCCGATGCGCTGAAGCTCGATGGCCTGACGGTAGGTCTCGATCCGTTGCGGCTTCTTAGGATTCATGGCCTAGATCCTTCATGAATAGAGCGAATAGCTCCGCGTCTGTAACCTCGTAAGCCATCGCCTCTCCAAAAGCGACCTGCTGGAATACATCAGAGGCGTTGTAGAAGAGGAACCAGACGTCCGACTGAGCTCGATAAGTCTGCCAGAAATTCCTCTTGCTGCGAACGAAGCGGCGCAGGATATCCGCTTCAGGTACATTGTGTCCTCCCTTCTGGACGCGCTCCCTGACGCGTTTCACGCAAGCTTGGGATGACTCCAGAAAGATAAACACGATGGAGATCCAATAACCTTCCTTTCTGGCTTCTCGGATGACCTGCTGCAGGGTAAGCCCAGCGAGGGTGGCCTCGATCGCGAAGCTCTCGCCGGCCTTGATCCTGGCGCGGAGCTGCCGGGAGAACTCCCTGCCTGCTTCGATCCGGGCGGCTTCTGGACGGTCGGGGGAGATTTTTGCCGCCAGATCGTCGGCGCTGAGGAAGGCGCGGGGGTCCTGCTCAAGATAGTCCCGCACGAACGTCGTCTTCCCCGCTCCATTCGGACCCGCGACGACGATCAGATTCTTCCTCACGACTCACCCCTCCCCCACGATCCCTAGGATCTCCCGCCCGTACTTCTGCACGATCGTCGGGCCGATCCCCGGCACGTTCAGGAGGTCCGCCTCGTCCCGCGGACGCGTGGCGGCGAGGGCGGTGACGGCTCGGTCGGTGAGGATGCGAAAGGCGGGGATGTGCCGGCGGTTGGCTTCCTGACGGCGCCACTCCTTCAGGGCCTCCACGATCCGGGGTGAGATGGGAGCGGGCGCGGCTCCCGGCACCAGGGATTCCTGGACAGGCCGGGACTTCCCCTTCCCAGGCCTCTCGGCTCTCTCTTTGCGGTCCCGCTTCTTGCGGGTCTTCGGCATCTCCTCCGCCATCTCCACCCGGGCCAGAGCCGCCTCGTCCGCCCGGTTTCCCTCGGGAGTCAGATTGGCGCGCTGGAAGCGGATGGTCCGGCCCTCTTTTTCGAAGGCGTCCTCGGAGAGACGCAGCAGGCCCGCCCGGACCATGCCGCCCAGGAGCCGCTCGAAGGATTTGCGGTCGGACAGCTCCTCGGGAGCTACCTCGCGGTAGAGCTGGCCGGTGGACTGGCCGTCCCGCCACTGGAGCGAGGTCACGACGCGGCCCACCAGGTCCCGCTCCAGGCTGTTCAGGGGACGGAACCGGCGTAGCGAGCAGTCCTCGGGAACGCAGACGTCGCAGAGGCCGCAGGGCGCGCCCGAGTCTTCCTGGTCGCCGAAATGCCGCACCAGGTGGAGCATGCGGCAGCCGTGGGATTCGGCGTAGCGGATTATGCGGTCGAGCTGTTCCAGCTTGTGGTCCCGCTGCGCCAGGTAGGTCCGCTGCCAACCGTCCGCTCCCAGGGCGACGTTGCCGTCCGCGTCCACCAGGGCGCCGCCGTGGATCCAGAGCTTCTCCAGCGCCCGCTCGAACAGCTCCTCGTCCATGCTCAGGCGCTTGCGGAGCTGGCCGTCGATCTGGGGCTCGGGCCGGAGGGCGCGGACGATCCGTTCCAGCTCGCTGACCTCCGGGTAGTCGCGGCCGTGGAAGAACTCGTGATTCCGCCGGTCGGCGAAGGAGTAGAGGAGGATGGCCCGCGAGAGCTTGCCGTCCCGGCCGGCGCGGCCGATCTCCTGGTAATAGCCTTCGACGCTGCCCGGCAGGCCGGTGTGGATGACGGTGCGGATGTCCGGCTTGTCCACCCCCATGCCGAAGGCGATGGTGGCGACGATGACCTCCAGGCGGCCGGCGAGGAAGGCGGCCTGCACCTTGTCGCGGGCGGCGGTGGTCATGCCGGCGTGGTAGGCGGCGGAGGGGAAGTCCTCCCCCAGCTCCGCTCCCAGGGCGTCCGCCTCCTTGCGGGTGGGCGCGTAGACGATGGCCGGCCGCCGCTCACGATTCGCCAGGACCCTCCGCACGGTCTGCCGGCGCTCGGAGGGGAGCATCTCCACGACTTCGACGGCGATGTTGGTGCGCCGGAAGCCGTGGATGAACCGCGCCTCCCGCGCGAATCCGAGCTGGGCGGCGATGTCGTCCTGCACCTGGGGCGTGGCCGTGGCGGTCAGTCCGATGACGGGCGCCGGCCGCAGCAGAGGGAGGCGCTGGCCCAGGAGCCGGTAGTCCGGCCGGAAGTCGTGCCCCCACTGGGAGATGCAGTGCGCCTCGTCCACCGCGATGAGGGTGGGCTTGCGCTTGGCGAGCATCTCCGGGAACCCGGGCACGGCCAGGCGCTCGGGGGCGATGAAGAGGTAGTCGAGCCGCCCCGCCAGGTACTCGACGCAGACCTGCCGCGACGCCGACCGGTCCCGCCCCGAGTGGATGCGCTCCGCCCGCAATCCCAGCTCCCGGAGCTTGGCGACCTGGTCTTCCATGAGGGCGATCAGCGGCGAGACCACCAGCGTCGTGCCTCCCCGGGCCAGTCCCGGGAGCTGGTAGCAGAGCGACTTGCCCGCGCCCGTGGGCATCACCAGGAGGACGTCCCGGCCCTCGACCACGGCGCGGCAGACGGCCTCCTGGTAGGGACGGAAGGACTGGAGGCGGAAGACGTCGTGGAGGAGGGTTTCGAGGTCGCCCCCACCCGAACCCTCACCCCCCGGCCCCCTCTCCCGACCCCTCCCTCCCACCCCCACCGGGAGAGGGGGAGAGGTTAGTCGGGTTTGAGATCCCCCTCCACTAGGAAGAGGGGTAGGAAAGCGGGCTGGCGAGGCGGAATTGTTCCGAACAAAGCCTTGAGACCGAACTAACTCCTCCCCCTCTCCCGGTGGGGGTGGGAGGGAGGGGTCGGGAGAGGGGGCCGGGGGGTGAGGGCCCGAGCGGCGGACCGCCGCTCCGTTCCCATTGGCCGGCACCTTCGGACCGGCCCCCACCACCCCCTTCACATACTCCTCGATCCCCCGCATGAACGCCCCCAGCTCCCCCTGCCCCCGCTGGATCCTCTGGAGCTGCGCCTCCCACTGGCCGGTCATGGCCGGGCTCTTCACATGGGGATGCACCACCTCGATCAGCCGGATTCCCTTGTCCGTGGCCTCCAGGGACTTGCCCTGGCGGACGATGTACTCCCGCCGGAGCAGCGTCTCGATGATCTCGGCGCGGGTGGCGGGGGTGCCGAGGCCCGACTCCTTCATGGCCTCGGAGAGCTCCTTGTCGTCCAGGGTCTTGCCCGCCGTCTCCATGGCGGTCAGCAGGGTGGCCTCGGTGAAACGCTTGGGGGGGCGGGTCTGCTTGGCCACGGCTTTGGCGTCCAGCACCTCCTGGCGCTGACCCTGGACGAGGCCCGGCGGCAGGTCCTGGTTCTCCTCGGGAGAGGCGGCGCCCTCGTCGTCCTTGTTGTCCTTGCTGTCCCGGGTGTCCTTGGCGTCTTTTTTCTTCTTCTCGATGTCCAGCACCTTCCATCCCACCTGCTCCACCAGGGTGCCGGTGCTGTGGTAGCGGTCCACGAGCGGCTCGCCGACCCCGGAGCGGGGCGGGTTGGTGATCGCCGTGATCACCGTGGTCACGGACCAGACGTGGTCGTCGTGCCAGGCGGAGAGGAGCCGCCGGCAGATCAGGTCGTAGATCTTCCGCTCGTCCTCCGAGAGGCCGGCCCCTTCCGGCGAGGTCGGGGTGGGGAGGATGGCGTGGTGGTCCGTGACCTTGGAGTCGTCCACGAAGCGCCGGCTCAAGGGGCGCTCGCCGGTGCCGGGAGCGAGCTTGTCGAGATAGGGGCCCTGGACCGCCCGCACGATCTCCCCCAGGGTGGCGGCCACGTCGGTGGAGAGGTGGCGGCTGTCCGTGCGGGGGTAGCTGATCAGCTTCTTCTGCTCGTAGAGGGTCTGCGCCAGCCCCAGGGTCTTCTTGGCGCTGAAGCCGTAGAGGCGGTTGGCGTGCCGCTGCAGCTCGGTGAGGTCGTAGAGGAGCGGCGGCGCCATCCGCCTGGTCTCGGAGCGGATGGACTCGACGGCGGCCTGGCCGTTTTTCGCCCGCTGGACGATCCGCGCCGCCTCCTGGAGATCCTCCCCCTCCTTGCCGGGCTCGGCCTTGATCCGCTTGGCCTCCGGGTTGGGCGTCTCGCCCCGGAACCAGGTGCCCTTGTAGCCGGGACCCTCCGGCGTCGGCGAGAAGGTCGCGATCACCTCCAGGTAGTCCTCGGGCACGAAGGCGCGGATGGCCAACTCCCGTTCCACCACCATGGCGAGGGTGGGGGTCTGCACCCGCCCGACGGAGAGGTCCTCGTTGAAGTCCAGGGCGTAGGCCCGCGAGAGGTTCATCCCCACCAGCCAGTCGGCCCGGCTGCGGCCCCGGGCGGCGTCGGCCAGCGGGTCGAGGTCGCGGCCGTCCCGCAGCTTGCGGAAGCCGTCCTGGATGGCCTTGGACGTGAGGGAGGAGATCCACAGCCGCTGGACCGGCTTGCGGCAGCCGGCGGCCTCGTAGATGTAGCGGAAGATCAGCTCCCCCTCGCGGCCGGCGTCCGTGGCGCAGACGACGCGCTCCACTTCCGGCGCGTTGATCACCTTGCGGACGGCTTCGAACTGTGCCCGGGTCTCCTCGGAGACCACCAGGGGCCACTCGCGGGGGAGCATCGGCAGGAGGTCCCGCCGCCATTTCTTCCAATCCGGGTTGATCTCGTGGGGCTGCGCCAGGGTGACCAGATGGCCGATGGCCCAGGTCACGACGTAGCCGTTGCCGCGGAGATAGCCCTCTCCCCTCTCGGTAGCCCCGAGCACACGGGCGATGTCCCGGGCTACGGCGGGCTTTTCGGCGAGGACGGCGACGGTGGCTGAAGAACGGTTCACGGGTTTCGGCAGGCCGCGGAAATCTTACGTCAGATCGCGACGCGCCGGACACCCCCGAGCCGCCGGACGGCGAGGACGGGAACTCGCGTCCCGCCGCCGGTCCCCCTAGGAAAAGGCCGGCGGCGGGGCGCGTTACTGCTACAGCGCCTTTGAGGATCAGAGGACTTCAAGAGAAACCTGGAATGCTGTCTATGTAGTGCGCGCCCCCCTCGGAAACGGGACATCCGGGGGAGGCGCGGGCGGGGGCGCGTTCAGCCCCCGAACTTGATGGGCTCGCCCAGCCGGTCGCGGTGGAAGTTGGTCATGATCTGGTGCCCGTTGAAGTCGAGCACCCGCATGTCCTCGACGCCTTCGAGGTCCCTGGCCACGGTGTCGAAGGAGGCGGCGTAGCGCTCCTTGACGGCGTCCATGTCCACCTCGTAGGCGAAGAACTTGTCGATCCCCTTGTAGCGGAGCTTGCTGACCAGCCGCTCGTCCGTGAGCTCGGGGAAGCTGGACAGCAGCAGGAGCGGACCGCTGCCGCTGAAGACCAGGTAGGCGCGCAGGCTGCTCATTCTTATCTCTCCCTCCTCAGGCCACGAAATAGGCGCTGGCGCGGATCTGCAGGCGCGCCCGCGCCTCGAACCCGCTGCCGACGACCGCGAAGGCGCTGGTGCTGCCCAGGATCGGCAGCACGATCCAGCCGTCGAAGCTCTCCCCGCCGGCGTAGGGCGGGACCACGGGCTCGATCTCGGCGATCTTGGTCCAGTGGTCCTCGTCCGGGTCGAAGTTGGCGCGCAATTCCACATAGGCGCGGTCGAGGTCGATGGTGCGCTGCCCCGAGGGGTGCCAGATCGAGAAGACGAAGCGCACCTCGTCGTAGGAGCTGGTGCCCAGGAACGCCTTGCCGGCCACCAGCAGGGGGTAGGTGAAGGAACCCGCGGTGTCGGTGGCGAAGATCTCGGGCGTGGAATCGAAAACGACCTGCCGGGGTGGGGTCGGGGTTGAGCTCATTTTTCCTCCTCGAGAGTAGCGGACTCGCCCCGGGCCAGGGCGAGGGCTCGCGCGATGCGGCGACGGGGCTCGTCCTCGCCAGCGCCCACGCCGAGCAGCGGGGCGCCGAGGCCGAACGCCACCGCGCCGGCCCGGGCGTAGGCCGGGATCTCCTCGACGCCGAAGCCGCCGGCGGCCAGCATGGGGATGTACCCCAGCGGCCCGCGGATGGTCGAGAGGTAGGCCGGCCCGCCCACCGTCGGCAGAGGGTAGACCTTGATCAGGTCCGCCCCCAGCTCGCTGGCCGCCACGATCTCCGTGCAGGTGAGCGCGCCCATGACCAGGAACAGCCCCGCTTCCCGGGCCACCGCGGCCACCTCGGCGCTGACGTTGGGGGTGACCAGGAACTCGGCGCCCGCCGCCACCGCCTCGCGGGCGCGGGCGGCGTTGGTGGCGGTGCCCATGCCGAACCAGGGCGGCCCCTCCCCGCCCCGGGCCGCCAGCAGCTCCCGGACCAGACCGGGGGCTCCCGGCACGGTGAAGGTGATCTCGACCAGCTCGACGCCGCACGCGGCCAGCGTCCGGGCCTGGGAGCGGGCCTCCTCCAGGGAGGCGGTGCGCACCACCCCGATGACCGGCGAACGCCGGAGGCTCAGGGCGACGCGGGGACGGTTCTCGACGCTCGTAATCATGCGGGGCTGGAGTCTATCACCCACTTCGCGCCTGGAATCCAGCACAACGTCTGGGAAAGAGGACCCTTCCGGGTTATCATTGCCGGACGCGAACGGCGGGAGCTTCCTCGGCAGGACGACGATCGGCAAATGGCAGTGTCCACTGAATCGACGGATAGAGAGTCGCTGGACCAGCTTCTGCGACGGCTCCGCCCGAGGCTCAAGCAAGTCCTCGGGCGCTACCGCATTCCCGCGCACGACGCGGAAGACCTGGTCCAGGAGGCCCTGATCTCGACCATCCAGAAGTGGGACGTGATCCAGGACCCCGAGGCCTGGCTGCTCGTCACCCTGCGCAACCGCTGCGTGGTCTACTGGCGCAAGCG
Source organism: Thermoanaerobaculia bacterium (assembly GCA_036376245.1). Lineage (GTDB taxonomy): Bacteria > Acidobacteriota > Thermoanaerobaculia > Multivoradales > UBA5704 > DATARR01. Next base: position 120,780 of record DASVAS010000047.1, read on the forward strand.
GCGCAACAACCTCTACAACTCGGTCGACACCGCCATCCTGGAGCTGCTCTCCGAGCCGGTGGCGGCGCCGCAGGAGCGCTCCGAGCTGCTGTGGGACCTCAACAACCTCCTCGAGGAGCTGCCGCCGCGCTGCCGCAAGCTCCTCCGCCTGCGCTACGGCCTCGGCTACGACTCCGGCGAGGTCGCCGAGCGCATGGGCTACCACCCCTCCAGCGTCCGCAAGGTGGCCCGCCGCTGCATGGCCGCCCTGACCTACCAGATGGTCACCCGCGGCTTCACCAAGCTGGCGATCCCGAAGGAAGACGACGACGAGGATGTGAGCTAGAGGGGGTTGCCCCTCTGAGCTTCATCATTTCCGGGCCAGGGGGTGAGGCCTCGGAGGGCATGCCGCCGCGACGGCCGGGACGCATTCTAGCGCCGGGCTTTGGTAGACTCCGCCGCATGCTGCCGAGGCTTCTCCGCGGCTGTGGCCTGATGGCCTACGGCCTGTTCATCGTCGTCCTCTTCGTCCTCGCGGCCTACATCTCCTTCAGCGCCTTCGTCCGCAGCGGCGTCACCAAGGTCCCCAACGTGGTCGGCATGCCGCGCGCCGAAGCGGCCAGCGCCCTGGCGGACCAGGGGCTCGAGCTGGAAACGGCGAAGGGAGGCGGCCGCTACGACGAGAAGGTCCCCGCCGGCCGCATCGCCCGCCAGAACCCCGACCCCACGACCTTCGTCAAGCGCGGGCGCCCGGTGGTCGTGGTGCTCTCGCTGGGCCCCCGGCGGGTGCAGGTCCCGGACCTCACCGGCAAGAATCTGCCCGCGGCCCAGGCGGCGGCCTCCGGTCAGGGACTGGGCATCGGCAACATCCTGGGCGCCTTCGCGCCGAACCGCGAGCCCGCCGGCACCGTGCTGGTGCAGGACCCCGAGCCCGGCGCCTCCGTGCCGCCCGCCACCGGCGTCAACGTGACGCTGGCCATGGCCGCCCAGGGCGAGCGCTACATCATGCCCGACCTCGTCTACCGCGACTACGAGGCCGTGCGCCCCTACTTCGAGCAGGTCGGCTTCAAGCTCGGCAACGTCAAGTTCGAGCGCTACGAGGGCGTGGCGGCGGGCGTGATCCTCCGCCAGTTCCCCCTGCCCGGCCATCCGGTGACCCGCGACGACGCCATCTCCCTGGTGGTGGCCACGGCCGAGGGCCTGCCCGGCGTCCCGGCGGATCCCGGCGCGCCGCCGGCCTCTCCACCCGCCGCGGCTCCCGGAGCTCCGGGGACCGGAGGACAATGAAACTAGCCCCTTCCATCCTCGCCGCCGACCTGGCGAATCTCGCCGGCGCCGTGGCGCTGTGCGAAGCCGGCGGCGCCGATCTCGTCCATTTCGACGTCATGGACGGCCACTTCGTGCCCAACCTGACCTTCGGCATCCCGGTGCTCAAGGCCCTGAGCGCCCGCACCCGGCTGCCGATGGACGTCCACCTCATGGTCTCCAATCCCGACCGTCTCCTGGACGACTATCTGAAGGCCGGAGCGGCGCGGGTGGCGGTGCACTGGGAGGCCACGCCCCATCTCGACCGCCAGCTCGAGCGCATCCGCAAAGAGGGCGCCCTGGCCGGCGTGGCCGTCAATCCCACCACGCCGGTGGAGCTGCTGGCCGACACCCTGCCGCGGCTCGACTACGTGCTGCTGATGTCGGTCAACCCGGGCTTCTCCGGTCAAGCGTTTCTTCCGCACGTGCTGAACAAGGCGCGGCGGCTGCGCGGAATGATCGAAAGCGGCGGTTTTTCCGTGGAAATCGAAATGGACGGCGGCATCGACCGGGTTAACATAGACAGTGTCAGGTCCGCCGGAGTGGATGTGAGCGTGGTGGGATCCGCGATCTTCGGCGCCGGCAATCCCTTGGCAACCATGACCGAGCTGCGCGAGCGGGCTCGGCCGGAGAACGTATGAAACGAACCCTCCTGCCGCTGGCGGCCCTGCTGCTCGCCCTGGCGGCCACCGGATGCGGCAGCACCGGCACCGCGGAAGATCCGATCCTGCAACTCTCCGCCGAGGAGTCGCTGGCCCAGGGCAAGGAGCTGCTGGCCCACGAGAAGTACGAGCGCTCCCGGCCCTATTTCACGCACGCCTACGAAGTCGAGCCCAACTCCGCCATCGGGCGCGAGGCGCTGCTGCTGGCCGCCGACACCTACTACCTCCAGGGCGGCTCCACCAACTTCGTCCAGGCCGAGGCCAAGTACCGCGACTTCCTCAACCGCTTCCCCACCAGCGAGCAGGCGTCGTACGTGCAGTTCCAGATCGCCAACAGCCTGGCCAAGCGGATGGAGAAGCCCGACCGCGACCAGACGGTCACCCGCAAGGCCCTGGAGGCCTACGAGGAGCTGGTCCGGCTCTACCCGACCAGCGAGTACGCCTCGCAGGCCCGGGAGCAGATGAAGGCCGTGCTCGCCAACCTCGCCGAGCACGAGTTCGCCATCGGCCGCTTCTACCAGAGGTACGGCGCGCCGGTGGCCGCCGTGGAACGGTACGAGTTCCTGCTCAAGACGTATCCGGAGTATCCGGAGCCGGACAAGATCCTCTATCACCTCGGCACCGCCTACCGGGACATGAAGAAGGGCGACGAGGCGAAGAAGACGTTCGACCGGTTGCGGACCGAGTTCCCCCAGAGCCCCTACCTCGCGGAGTTGCAGTCAGGAACATGAAGCGCTTCATTCCCTCGCTCGCCCCTCTGTGCCTCCTCCTTCTCGCCGGTTGCGCGGGGAACGCCCTGCGGCCGGACGATTCGCAGCAGCAGGAGATCCAGGTCCTCAAGGCCCGCCTGCTCGCCATGCAGCAGGAAGCCGCTATGAACCAGGTGGAGCTGACCCAGCTCCGGCAGAGGGTGGCGGAGCTGGAGGCCGGCCGCGGCGGCGGGCGCCCTGGCGGCACCACGTCCGCGCCGCCCGCTCCGTCGCGGTCCGCCGAGGCGCCGCGGACCGTGTCGGCGCCTCCCGCCGCGCCCGCTCCGGCGCCGGAGACCCGCCGCGAGCCGGCCCGCCCGGCCGCGCAGGTGGCGGAGCCCATCGAAGAGGAGATCGAGGAAGTGGACCTCGAGATCCCCGAGGACCTGCCGCAGCCGCCGCCCCGGCGCACCCAGCCGGCGGCGCCCCCGGTGTCCACCACGACGCCGAAGAGCGCGCCCCCGGCCAGCGCCCCGGCCCCGAAGCCCACGGCGCCGCAGCCGCAGACCACGGCGCCCCGGCCTGAGCCCACGCGGCCGGCCCCCTCGCAGCCGCCGCCGGCCCCGGCGCCCGCGAATCCGCAGACCTCGCCGCCACAGACCACGGCCGGCGAGCCCGTTCCCGAGATCCTCACCCCCGCCAACCAGGTGCTCTACGACCGCGGCTACACGCTGTATCACCAGGGCCACTACGTGGACGCCGAAGCCAGCTTCCAGCGCTTCCAGCAGGCGAACCCCAACAGCGAGCTGGCCGACAACGCGCAGTACTGGATCGGCGAGTGCCGCTACTCCCGCAACGACGTGCGGGGCGCCCTCGCCGCCTTCCGGGAAGTGGTGGAACGCTTCCCCAAGGGGAACAAGGTCCCCGACGCCATGCTCAAGGCCGGCCAGTCCCTGGAGGCCATGGGCGACGTCGAGGGCGCCCGGGTGACCTACCGCGAGGTCGCCCGCCGCTTCCCCGGCTCCGCCGCTGCCGCCGTCGCGGAAGAGCGGCGCGCGAAGCTGCCGTAGAGGGAGGGTGGGGGGCTTCAAGCTGCACCTGAGCCCGGGCGTGGTAAAACTTGACAGATGCAGGCGAAGCATCTATTTTAAGGCATAGAGACTCGACTATAGTTTTCCCTCCCAGGTAGCAGGAGGTCTTCATGAGAGTGCGGCTTTCCCGTTTCGTGCTCGCGACGCTTCTTGCGGGCTCCTCATCCGCCCTGGCCGCGGATCGTCCTCCGCAGGACCTCCATCTGGTCGACGGCCACTGGACCGCCTGGAATCCCCCCGTGCCGCCGCCGGGAGAACAGGTCCACATCATCGCCAAGGGCGACACCCTCTGGGACCTCGCGGCGAAGTACTACGGCGATCCCTACCTGTGGCCGCAGATCTGGGAGAGGAACCAGTACGTCCTGGACGCCCACTGGATCTATCCCGGCGACCCGCTGGTGCTGGGCCCGCAGGTGGCGCCGGTGGACAACCTCTCGCAGGTACCGGGCTCGACGGGCGGACCCGGGACCGGCGAGCCGGGCGCCGATCCCAACGCTCCGCCGCCCGACGGCGCGATCAGCGCCGCCGAGGCCGCCGGTTCTCCCATCCCCCTGGGCGCCGAGACCGACATCTACTGCCAGGGCTACATCGGCGACCTCGAAGAGCCGTTCCCCTTCATCATCAACGGCTCGGAGGCCGAGGCCCAGGCGCTGATCCCCCAGGCGCAGATCCCCGGGAGCACCGATAAGGTGCGCGGCGGCTGGAAGCTGGTGGGCTACGGCCCCCCCGGCACCGTCAAGTTCAGCCTTTCCACGGGCGACATCGTCTACGTGGACGGCGGCCGGGCGCGCGGCCTCTCGGCCGGCACCCAGTTCACCGTCGTGGCGCCCAACGAGCCGGTGTTCCATCCGATCCGCCACCAGGTGGTGGGCCGCTACTACCGCTACCTCGGACGCGTCCGCATCCTCTCGGTGCAGGAGAACACGGGCATCGCCGAGATCATCCACTCCTGCGACCCCATCACCGTCGGCTCCTTCCTCACGCCCTTCGAGCCGGAGCCGGTGCCCCTGGGCCGCCCGACCGCCATGCGGCCGGTCAACTTCCCCGCCGCGGCCGAGAAGATCCAGACCGCTCCGGCCATCGTCTACGTCCGGGACAACATCCTCGCCCTGGGCGAGGACCACGTCGTCCACATCGATCTGGGCGAGGACGCGGCCACGCCGGGAGACGTCTTCACCATCTACCGGGAGAACCGGCCCGGCCTGCCGCCGGTGGTGCTCGGCGAGCTCGCCGTGCTGTCGGTGCACAAGCACTTCGCGGTCGCCAAGATTCTGGAATCCCGCTACCCGATCTACGTCGGGGACCGGCTGGACCCTAAATAGACAGCGTTCCCGCGCACGGACGCCCCCGTGAGCGGGGGCGCCTGTGCTAAGCTTTGGCTTTCCAGCTCCGAGGGGTACCGCATTGGCCGATCAGACTTCGAATCTCAATGGGCGTCTGTTCCAGATTGTCGACGAGCTCGTCCGGCGCGGCGTGACTCTGGAGCAGGCCAGACGGGAGTTCGAGCGGCAGTTCATCGTGGCGTCCCTGAAGACGAACCGAGGCAACTTGTGCCGCTCCGCACGCTCCCTCGGCGTGCACCGCAACACCCTGCGCAACAAGGTCTCCGACCTCGGCATCGCCGCCGAGGACTACGACCTCCCCAGCCGGCGCCAAACGCGCCGCAAGGGCCGCTCCAACGGCACCACCGGCGCCGTCGTGAGCCCCGACACCACCCTTCTCTAGGCTTGGCCTTGTAAAAATTACCGGTCTTGCACAGGCCGGTGGCACCGATTTCGCAGGCGAAACCTGTTGGAATTTGTGCACGCAGCGTGAGCCCCTGGCCACTACAGGCAGGGCTTTACGCGTTTTTCACCACAACATGCGGCCGTGAGCCCCCTAGCTGTCGACTCTCTGGGGCTTGCCGAGAGCAAGAGAGGAAGAACCCGGCCCATGCAGCGACATCGACTTTCCCTCGCCCTTTTGTCGGCGATGCTTTTCGTGGTCCTCACCTTCCAATCCACCCGCTCCGAGACCACAACGACCACTCCCTACCAAAAACCGCGCCAGGATGACGCGGCCGAGATGCGCGATCTGGCCCGCTGGGCGGTGACCGGCAGCACCCGCACCAACACCCCCAAAGTCTTCCGCGCGGAGGACTTCGACGCCGCCCTCGATCCCGCCCCTCGCCGGATCGAGATCTTCCAGCCTCCCGCGCCCGACTCCGAAGCGCGGCGCCGCTTCCTCTACGACATCCCCTACGGCTCTGCCATCTCGGTCTTCTCCGAGCGCCACGGCGTCGACGGCCTGCTGGTGGCCGCCGTCGTCTCGGTGGAGTCCAACTTCGCCCCCCGCGCCGTCTCCCCCAAGGGGGCCCAGGGCCTGATGCAGGTCCGCCCGGCGGTGGGCCAGGCCTACGGCGCCGACGACCTGTTCGACCCGCACGCCAACGTCGACGTGGGCACCCGCTACCTGGGCGAGTTGATCACGGAAAACGACGGCAACCTGGAGCTGGCGCTGGCCGCCTACAACGCCGGACCGGCGGCGGTGGCCCGCTACGGCGGCATTCCCCCCTACTCGGAGACGCGGACGTACGTGCGCAAGGTGATGGCCCGCTACGCGGCCTACCGCGAACGCGCGGGGGTGTCCGAGCAGACCCCGGCCCACGGGGACCGCTTCACGGCGACCGGATTGTAAAAACGATCGGCAGAGCAGAGAGGAAGGAGGACCGGCGCGCCATTCGGGCAGCCCTACGCGCCAGAGAGGCGCGCGGACGCCGTCCTCCTGAAGGACCGGGCTTACGGATTCGACGATCCGGACTTCTCGGCGAGCCGCTGCGGCTCGTCGTCCTCGTCCACAGCCTTCATGCCCTTCTTGAAGTTCTTGATCCCCTCGCCGATCCCCTTGCCGATCTGGGGCAGGCGGCTGGCGCCGAACAGCACGATGACGATGACGAGGATGATGATCAGTTCCATGGGGCCGAGATTTGGCATTGCTATGAGTCTCCCGGGGCGTCGCGGCGGCCCCTGAATTTCGCGTTCAGTCTACCAGATCCTCAGTGCCGCGACGGCTCCAGGGCGGGACTCCAGGCCTCCCGCAGGCGGACCGCCAGGCCCGCTCCTTCCGTGATGCGGGCGAAATGCTCCAGAAACCGGGAGAGCGTCGGCGGAATGAGCGGCAGGTGGCGCGTCGCTCCCCGGCGGGCGAACGAGGCGTAGGTGCCCACCGCCTTGAGCGTGCGCTGGGCCGCGGCCCGGTGGTAGCCGGCGCGGTCGGCCCCCGCCGCCGCCAGCAGCTCCTCCTCGGCCTCGGGCGGCGGGAACAGCGTGTCGTTGAGCAGCGAGGCCAGGTCGTACAGCGGCGGGCCCAGGCGCAGGTCCTGGTGGTCCAGCACCGCCAACTCCGAGCCGCCCGGCAGCGGCATCAGGTTGCGCACCATGAAGTCGCGATGGCAGGGCACCGGCGGCGCCGATCCCAGGGTCTCGCACAGCGTGTCGAGGGCGTCGCGGAGCTCCGCCGCCAGCTCCGCGTCCCGCAGCAGTCCCTCCGGCTCCAGGTACAGGTCCCAGGTCTGCTTCAGCTCCTTCTTCAGCAGCTCGGTCCCCAGCCGGGGATTCAGCTCCGCCAGACCGTCCACCGGCAGGCGCGCGATGCGGTCCGCGATCTCCCGCGCGCGCTCGAAGTAGCCGGCGAGCTCGCTCCAGGGGCGTCCGAGCCCCCACTCGCCCAGCGTGCGGAGGCCGAGGTCCTCGACCAGCATCCAGCCCGCCTCGCAGTCGCTGGCCAGCACGGCCGGCACGCGCACTCCCGCACGCCCCAGGATCTCCGTCGTCCACAGGAAGCGCGGACAGGCGCCCTGCGCCTCCGGCGGATAGGTGGCGAGGATCGCGAAAGCTCCGTCGTCGAGCTGGACCCGGAAGTAGCGGCGGGGCGAGACGTCCCCGGTCAGCGGCTGGATTTCGCGAACCCCACGGCCCGCGGAGGCCAGCCACGCCTCCATCTCGGCGGGCCCGGCGGCGGCCTCGATCGGCTCGCTCATCATCTACATCCTCCTGCGCCTTCTGTACGCTGGCAGAAAGCGTTTAGGGTAGCACGCCGAAGGAGCGAAAAAGCGTTTGGGGAATGACGTTTCAGGACCGGTTGTTGCAGGCGCCAGAGTGGTTTGACACCCCGCTGGACGCGGGTGATAATCCGGCGGCGGCTAGCTCGACGGATGTAGGAGGATTTGAAGCTGGACGACAAGCTCCACCTCATGTTGCGCGAATTGCGGCGGGCGCTCTCGGACGCCATCTCGGAGTCCTCGGAAGTGAACCGCACCCTGCGCAAGATCCGTGAAGAGGGCTACTCCCTCTACCTGCTGGTGGACTGCAAGCGCGACGTGGAAGACCCTGAGCCGGTCGCCCTCACCGCCCCGCGCTGGAGATCCGGCGCCAGCGGTCCGGTGTTCCAGATCGACGGCCGCGACCTCAACTTCCTGAAGTCGATCGGCATCGATCCCACGCGGCGCCTGCGCCGCCGCCGGAACGACTGACCCTCCCGCATTCTCCGCATCGGCCCGCCGCTCCGGACCTGGAGCGCCATGACCGTCACGACGACCGACATCCGACCCGCCGCGCAGACCGCCGCCGATCCGCGCGTCGACCTGCTGGGGCTCTCCCGCGAGCGCCTGGCCGAGGTCCTCGCCCCGGTGGTGGACCGTCCGTTCCGCGCCCGGCAGATCTACCAGGCGCTCTACGAGCGGGCCGTCCCCGACTTCTCCGAGCTGACCGACCTTTCCAAGGACCTGCGGGCCCGCCTCGCCGAGCGCTTCCGCATCGGCCATCCCGAGATCGCCGAGCGGCACCTCTCCTCGGACGGCACCTGCAAGTACCTCTTCCGTCTCGCCGACGGCGCGACCGTCGAGGCGGTGGACATCCCGGACGGCAAGCGCCGCACCTTCTGCATCTCCAGCCAGGCCGGCTGCGCGCTGGCCTGCGCCTTCTGCGTCACCGGCTACTGGGGCGCGGGCCGCAACCTCACGGCCGGCGAGATCATCGGCCAGGTGCTCGCCATCCGCGCCGACCGCGGCCTCGCCATGGAAGGGCTCAACATCGTCTTCATGGGCATGGGCGAGCCGCTGATGAACGTGGAGAACGTCAAGGCGGCGCTGGACATCCTCATGGAGTGGATCTCGCCGCACCGCATCACGCTCTCGACGGTGGGCATCCTGCCGGGGCTGGAGGAGATGGCCCGCTGGGAGCGCCGGCCGAATCTGGCAATCTCGCTGCACGCGCCGACCGAAGAGCAGCGCGGCGAGATCATGCCCATCAACCGCACCTATCCGCTGGCGGACCTGATGGCCGCGCTCAAGCGCTATCCGCTGGAAAAGGGGCGCAAGCTGACCTTCGAGTACATCCTGATCCAGGACGTCAACGACAGCCTCCGCGACGCCGACCAGCTCTCGCGGCTGCTCTCGGGCCTGCGGGCCAAGGTCAACCTGATCCCCGTCAATCCCGACCGGGTCCTGGGCGACCGCATGGTGCCGCCGTCCGACGCGCGGATCGAAGCCTTCAAGGAGCGCCTGCGCCAGCGCGGCTGGATCGCCACCGTCCGCCGCCGCCGCGGCGACGACGTCAGCGCCGCCTGCGGCCAGCTCCGGGCGTTCGGAAGAGATCCGCGGGGATTCAGGAAGCGGGGATCGGCGTCGGAAGACCGGAGCGCCAGATGAAGCCGATGATCCGCCCCGCCGCTTTGCCTTCCCGGCGGTAGCTCCACAGAGTTTCCTCGTCGCACCGCGTGCAGCGGGGAAGCACGATCACATTTCCAACACCCGTTTTTTTCAGTTGCAGCCGGGCCGCGCCGGCGAGGTCCAGATGAGGTTTGCCGGCCGGACCCGGAACGGCCACATCGGGGCCGCTCGCCTCCACCACCTGTCCGGCGACGTCCCCGCCCACCTCGTAGCAGCAGACGCCGATCGTGGGTCCGACCCAGGCGGTCATCTCCTCCGGCCGGCCCCGCATCTTCCCGATCGCCTCTGAAATGACGCCGCCCGCGATTCCCCGCCACCCGGCATGGATCGACGCCAGCCCCTCGGGCCCCGCAACGAGAACGGGCACGCAGTCGGCGGTGATGACCGAGAGAACCAGCCCGGCTTCTTCCGTATAGAGAGCGTCTCCTTCGCCGCACCATCCCGCCCGTGCCGGCAGCGCGACGGCGGAATGGATCTGCTTCGCCCAGGCCAGAGGCGGGGCATCCGGCTCGATCCGCCGCAGCACCTCTTCGCGCTCCCCGGCGGGTCCGCGGCCGGTGAAGCGGACCTCGACGTCGCCGTGCCGGGCCTGCCAGACCCAGGTGTCGTTGATGAGAGTTGGGCCTTGGAGGAGTGGGGGCGAGGAGAGTGCCGTCATGGGGAGGCATTCTAAGGACATAAAGGACCCAAAGGACCTAAACGACCTAAAGGACGGCGACGCCGATGTCTTTTATGTCCGTTATGTCCTTTATGTCCTTCCCCCGGCAGACTAACGCCCCTGCCGCGCCTTCAGGATCGGCTCGATCTCCTCCGCGATCGCCTCGGCCAGCACCTTCTGCCCCTCGGCGTTGGGGTGGATCGTGTCGGACTTGAGATCACGGTCGCGCAGGATCTCGCCCAGGGTCTCCTCGATGACGGGGATGCCGTACTCGTCTCCGAGCCGCTCATAGATCGCCAGGTAGTCGCCGCCGAAGGGCGCATCCATCTCCACCAGGATCGGCACGGCGCGGGCGGAGATCACGCGGTCGATGATGCCGCGCAGATTCCGCTCGGTCTGCTCCGGCGGGACGCGGCGCAGGAGGTCGTTGCCGCCGAGCTCGACGATGACCATCCAGGGATCTTCGTCGAGCACCTTGTCCATGCGGGCGAGGCCGTCTGCCGTAGTGTTCCCGGAAACCCCGGCGTTGATCACCTCGGTCCCGAGCCGCGCCGCCAGCAGCTCCGGATACGCCTGGCCAGGCCCGGAGCCCACCCCGGCGGCGATGGAGTCGCCCAGGACCACGATGGTGCGGCCCGGCGAGTCGAGGTTGGGGACGTCAGGCGAACAGGCGGCGAGGAACAGGAGAGGGAGGAAGAGTCGGCGCATGGTGGCGGGATTCTACCGCCGCGCCCGGGGCAGCCCCAGCGCTCCCAACATCGTCGCCGGATGAAACAGCAGCTCCGGACCCTTCACCAGGTGCAGGACCCGGAGCAGGCGGTCGTAATCCGGCGCGTTCTTGCCGGAGAGGTCGAAGACCCTGCGGGTGTAGCGCTGGAGCCACGGCATCCAGAACGGACGTTCCGCTTCCAAAATCGGGTAGCGCAGGTCCTCCGAAGAGAGCAGGAGCCAGGGGACGAAGATCACCCGCGCCAGGGCGCGCAGGTAAGAGCGGGGATGGGAAGCCGCCGGATCGCGGTCCAGGTAGGCCGCGAGGGCCCGGGCCTCCTGGGCGGCCACGGACATCCCCTGGCCGAAGACCGGATCGAAGCTGCAGACCGAATCGCCGATCGGCAGGAGACCGGCGGGAAAGCGCCGGAGCCTGTCGTAGCGGGTCCAGCGCGCGTGGGGGAAGCGGAAGGTGCGGATCTCGCTCAGCGGCTCGGCGTCGCGGACCGCATCGTAGAGAGTCGGCTGGGCGAGGCTGCGGGCGAAGTCCATCCAGGAGGCTTCCTGGGACGGCGGGTGGTCGCCCAGATAGCCGGCCAGGGTGACGACCCAGCGGTCCCCTTCGATTGGGAAGATCAGGCCGATGCGCCTCTCCGCCGGCGGCGCGTGGTAGACCAGCAAGGCCCGCCAGGACCGGGCCTGATCCGGCCGGACGCGATAGACCCGCGAGGCGTATTGGAGGTCGACCGGCAGGCGGATCTCGGGAGGCGTGCCGTACTCCGCGGCCAGCAGACGCGGCAGCGCCGAACCCCGGCCCGTGGCGTCCACGATCAGATCGGCGGGCTCGGCTTCCGGCGCCAGGACGGCGTTGGCGCGGCCGTTTTCGATCCGGATCCCCTGAACCGGCGTGTCATAGCGGAAGGTCACGTTGCCGAGAGCGGCAAGGCGCTCCCGGACGAGAGATTCCAGGAACGGCCGGCTCTGCATGCGGATCACCAGCCCGCCTTCGTACTTCGCCTTCCACGCGCCGTGGTGGAACCAACGCATATCGGTGCCGAAGTCGACGAGGACGGAGCCCCTGGAATCCAGCTCGGCGGTCAGGCCGGGGAAGATCGCTTCCAGGGCCTGCTCGCCGGACTTGAGGAGGATGTGGGCGTGCGCGCCCTGGGGCACGCCCTTGCGGGGATCGGAGCCGGGCGCTGGGTCCCGTTCGTAGACGGTGACGCGCTCGCAGCGCCGGGCCAGAACCGCGGCGGCGGTGAGCCCGGCCATCCCGCTCCCCAGGACGGCGGCGTGACGGTTGGTCATCTCCTTAGAAGGTGTAGCTAACCCGGGACGGCGCGCCTTCTAGGCTTTCGCCTCTCCGTCGTCTGGCCCCCGCTCTTCTTGCGGGTCCTTTGCGTCATCCTCCGCGGCGGGGCTCCGCGTGTTTAGTAAGCTCTCCGCCCGCCCGGAAGCCAGCAGCTCGCGCGACAGCGCCGTCAAGCACCGATTCGTGATCTTGCCGATGCTCGAGGCCGAGTAACCGAGCTTGTCCGCCACTTCCTGCGGCCCATAGCCCAACTGGAACCGGAGCCTGAGCAGAGTCCGGCAGCGGAGGGGTAAGCGGTCAATCAGGCTCTCCAAGTCGGAGAGGAAATCCGAGCGGTCCTGAGAGGGAGAGAGCGTCCCTGAGAGCCACTCCAGGACCACTGCGTCGACAGCCGAGTAGATCCGCCTCCGGTTCGCGCGCCAGTACATGTGGCAATGCCTCCTGACCGTGCCAAGTAGCCAGCTCTCGGGATCGACCACCTCCTCCCACTCGTGGAGCAGTGCCAACGACGACTGCTGCAGAATATTTTCCGTATCCTCATCGGGAATGCGGTAAACAGTCAAAAGTCGCTTCACTTTGGGTTCTACCTCGGCCATGAAGTGGTCGAAACTAAACTCCTCCTCGGCTGGCACCCCCACGTGTCTGCGGATTGCGAGGTTCCGCTCCATCCGAATAGCGCAGGGCTCACAGGCAGCCAGATGCTGATCGATCCGCTCAATATCACCCTCGCCAAGGTCGCCCTCTCTATACGATGCAAAGTCATTCTCAATGAGATGCTCGCCCTCCACGCTGCCAGGAACCTCCAGCAGGAGCTCCAAGAGGCGCCGCACCTCGGTGGCCGTCAGGATCGGAGCTTGCATCGGTATTTCCCTAGAAATTGGCCTCTGGCCAAGCGGTTCGCAGAGCCTTCCGCAATTTCTGACGCCCTCGAAAAATGCGCGTCTTCACAACGGGTACGGAAAGCCCCAGGTCTCTGGCAATTTCCTCATACATGGCTCCTCGGATCCGACGCAGCAGGGGCTGCCGATAGCCTGGTTCCAAGCTCGCAAATTCCTTTTGGATAGCAATAGAGAGGTCACTGTTCATATCCCGGCCTCCGTGCTCTAGCCCTATAATCTCAATAGCGCCTCAGCACTTCAGAGTTACATCTTCCGAAGGAAATGGGAAGAGCCGCTTAGGGGGAAGGGCGCCGGATCATGACGGCCGGGAGGTGGGTTAGACTACCCACGGCATGGCTCACGAAGACTTCGAAGCGGTGATCGGGCTGGAGGTCCACGTCCAGCTCCTGACCGAGACCAAGATGTTCTGCCGCTGCCCGAACCGGTTCGGGGCGGCCCCGAATACGCTCGTCTGCCCGGTGTGCCTCGGCTATCCGGGCACGCTGCCGGTGCCGAACCGCCACGCCGTGGATCTGGCCGTCGAGCTGGCTCTGGCCCTCGGGTGCGAGGTGCGGGAGACCTCGGTCTTCGCCCGCAAGAACTACTTCTATCCGGACCTCCCCAAGGGCTACCAGATCAGCCAGTTCGACAAGCCGCTGGCCGAGAACGGCGCCCTGCCGCTCTCGCAGCACGAGAAGAGCGTGAACATCGAGCGCCTTCACCTGGAGGAGGACGCCGGCAAGCTCCTCCACGAGGCGCCGGGCGGCGGCGCGTTGCCGGGCCAGAGCCTGGTGGACTACAACCGCTGCGGCGTGCCGCTGGTCGAGATCGTCTCCCGGCCCGACATGGCGAGCGCCGCCGAGGCCCAGGACTACCTCCAGACCCTGCACCAGCTCCTCCTCTACACCGGGACCAGCGACGGCAACATGGAGGAGGGCAGCCTGCGCTGCGACGCCAACATCTCGGTGCGCCGCAAGGGCGAGACGAAGCTGGGCACCAAGGTGGAGGTCAAGAACGTCAACTCCTTCCGCAACATTGGCCGCGCCATCGAGCACGAGATCGCGCGGCAGATCCAGGTGATCGAGTCCGGCGGCCGGGTGGTGCAGGAGACCCGCGGCTTCAACGCCGACACCGGCGTCACCAAGGTCCAGCGTAGCAAGGAGGAAGCGCACGACTACCGCTACTTCCCTGAGCCGGATCTGCCGCCGCTGGTGGTCTCCGCCGAGCGGCTCGAAGGTCTGAAGGCCGACCTGCCCGAGCTGCCCTGGCAGCGGCGGGCGCGCTTCGCGTCCCAGTACGGCCTGCCGGCCGGCGACGCCCAGGTGCTCACCACCTCGCGGGAGCTGGCGGACTACTACGAGGCCGCCGCCGCGGCGCTGCCGTCCAATCCCAAGGGGATCGCCAACTGGGTGATGGGCGAGGTGCTGCGCGACGTGAAGGAGCGGAAGGTGGAGATCTCGGACTCGATCCCGCCGGCGCGTCTGGCTTCCCTCGTGGGCATGGTGGACGCCGGGAAGATCTCCAGCAGCGCCGCCAAGGAGGTGTTCGCCGCGGTCTGTGAGTCCGGCGAGGAGCCGGCGGCGGCGGTGGAACGGCTTGGCCTGGCTCAGGTTTCGGACACGTCGCAGATCGAAGGCTGGATCGACGAGGTGATCGAGGCCAGCCCGCAGCAGGTGGAGCAGTACCGGGCGGGCAAGACGCAGGTCCTCGGCTACCTGGTCGGCCAGGTGATGAAGCGGTCGGGCGGGCGCGCGGAGCCGAAGACAGTGCAGCAGCTTCTGCGGCAGGCGCTGGAGCGCGAGCCCGTGGCGTGATCCAGTTCTTCCACGTCACCAAGAAGTATCCCGGGGGGCAGTCCGCCCTCGACGACGTCACGTTCGAGATCCCCCGCGGGCAGTTCGTCTTCCTGACCGGGGCCAGCGGCGCCGGCAAGACGACGCTGCTGCGCATGATCTTCCGCGAGGAGGTGCCGACTTCGGGGCAGATCCTCGTCAACGGCCGCAACGTCTCCTCCATCCCGCAGGCCAAGATCCCGTACCTGCGCCGGACGATCGGCGTGGTCTTCCAGGATTTCCGGCTGATCCCCCGCAAGACGGTCTTCGAGAACGTCACCTATCTCCCCCGGGTCCTGGGAGTGGACCTCAACGGCCAGAAGAAGCTGGCCTATCAGGCCCTCCGCCGGGTGGGGCTGGCGCACCGGCTGAACGCCTTCCCGCCGGAGCTCTCGGGCGGCGAGCAGCAGCGGGTGGCCATCGCGCGGGCGCTGATCAACGAGCCGGACATCCTGATCGCGGACGAGCCCACGGGCAACCTGGACCCGGACCTCTCCTGGGAGATTCTGCGCCTGTTCCTGGAGGTGAACCTGCGCGGGACGACGGTGATCCTGGCGACGCACGACCGCGACACCATCCACCGCATCGGCCGGCGGGTGCTGACGCTGGACCATGGCCGGCTGGCCCTGGATCAGGAACTGGTGGGGACCGATCCGCCGGCGCTGGATCCCCTGGCGAACCTGGAGGTGGAGGAGGAGGTTGAAGTCCCGGAAGCGCCTGCGGACCCTCACCCCCCCGGCCCCCCTCTCCCGACCCCTCCCTCCCTCCCTCGCCGGGAGAGGGGGGAGTCAGAGCCGCCTGAGGAGGAGCCGGGTTGAGATTCGTTCACGCCCTCCTCTACTTCTTCCGGGAAGCGGCGGTGAACCTGCTGCGCGGCTGGAAGGTGAGCCTGCTGGCGGTGCTCACGATCGCGGTCAGCCTGTTCGTGGGCGGCGCGTTCCTGGTGGTGAGCGGCAACCTCTCGGGATCGATCGAGCGTTGGCGGAACGAGGTCCGGGTGGTGGTCTATCTGAAGCCCGAGGCCACGGAGGCGGACCTGCGGCGGTTGGCCGCCGAGGCGCGGCGGCTGCCGGGGGTGACCTCGGTCGAGCCGGTGACCGCCGCGCAGGCGCGGGACCGGTTCAAGGACGTCTTCCCGGGCCTCTCCGACCTGGTGTCCGGCTGGCAGGACGAGCCGCTCCCGGCGTCGCTGGAGATCGGTCTCGATCCCAAGGCGGCGAAAAGCTCCTGGCAGGAGAGCTGGCGCGGCCGGCCCGAGGTGGACCTGATCGACGACGACCGCGAGTGGCTGGGCCAGCTCGAAGCGGCGGTGGCGGTGGTGCGCGCCGTGGGACTGGCCCTGCTGGGCGGGTTGCTCGGCGCGGCGATCTTCACCATCGCCAGCGTGATCCGGCTGACAGCCTACCTGCATCACGAGGAGATCGAGGTCATGCGGCTGGTAGGGGCCACGGAGTTCTTCATCCGCGGCCCCTTCTACGCCGAAGGATTTCTCCAGGGCCTGCTCGGCGGCGCCCTGGCGAGCGGCGCGCTGTACGGCGTCTACCAGTTGATCCACGCGCGCAGCGAGGGCTCGCTGTTCTCCGCAGTGCTGGCCCTGGACTTCCTCAGCCCCCAGCAGGTCGCCTTCCTCATCCTCCTCGGCGGCCTGGCGGGGTTGTTCGGAGCGGTGGTCTCGCTGCGGCGGGAGGCGCTGTAAGCAGACTGAAACGGACGAGCCGCCGAAGCTTACGATGGCTCTCCGAAGCTTCGGAAGACGCTCCGATCCTTAGGATCGGACTCCGAAGCTTGGGATGGGTCGCCGAAGCTCAGGTCGAGCCTCCGAAGCTTAAGACGAACCGCCGAAGCTTACGATGGCTCTCCGAAGCCTCGGAGGACGCTCCGATCGTTAGGATGGGACTCCGAAGCTCGAGATGGCTCACCGAAGCTTAGGGCGGGCCCGTCGAAGCTTAGGGTGGCTCTCCGAAGCTTCGGAGGACGCTCCGATCCTTGGGATCTGACTCCCGAAGCTTGGGTCGGCACGCCGAAGCTCGAGACGACACTCCGAAGCTTGGAACCTGCCGCCGAAGGTTACAGCGGATCGCCGAAGCTCAGGTCGGCACGCCGAAGCCTGGTACGACTCCTCTCAAAAAACAAAAGGCCCCGCCTTTCGGCGGGGCCTTGCCAACCTGCCGCGAAGACAGGTTATGGGATGGTGAGGATGACCACGGCCGCGGTGCGGTCGGTGACCTGACCCTCGGTCGCGATCCGGCTCGGGTCGATCCCGTGCCGCGTGACCAGGTAGTTCTTCACCGCCTGGGAGCGCTGGTCGGCAACCTTCTGGTTGCTCGACTGCGAACCGGTCGCGCCGTCGGCGTAACCGATCACCTGGGCCGTCGAATCGGGCTCCTGCTTCATCCGCAGCGCCACCTCGTCAAGCTTGGCCTTGCAGATGTTGGTCAGCCGCGCGCTGCCCGACGTGAACTCGCAGGTCACTTCCGTCCGCTCCGGAGCCGGCGGCGGCGGAGGCGGCGGCGGAGGCGGCGGCGGCGGAGCGGGCGTCTCGACCGGCGGCGGCGGAGGCGGCTCGACCGGCGGCGGCGGAGGCGGCGGAGGCGGCTCGGGAGCCGGCGGCGCCAGACGCGGGAAGAAGGTCAGACCCAGCAGACCGCCGATCGGGCAGTGCTCGTCGATCGAGTCGAACTGGAGGAGGTCGGTCCGCAACGCGAAGTTGAAGGCCCAGTTCCCCTCGCCCAGCCAGAGCCGGCCGCCGGTGGTGAGGTCGACGGAGTCCTCGAAGAACGGGTCGTCGCCGGTCTGGAAACGGCCCTGGGCTTCGGTGATCCAGTCGAAGTTCTCGTTGATCGAGCCGACGTAGCCGAGGCCGGCGACGAAGGCGTCGCGAGAGAACTCGAAGTCGTCGTCATCGTCGCCGAGCTGGAGGTCGCCCTGGCTCTCGTAGCCGACGTTGAACACCCAGTTCGTGGCCCGCCAGTTCAGGCCGACGCCGTACCCGGTGTCCGATGCCGCCACATCGTCGTCACCCGTTGGAAGATCTACAAACAGGTTGAGAGCCAGGCTGCTCGGGCTCCCAGGCTCGCCGGTCAGGCGGTACTTGGTGCCGAGGCGGACGTTGCCGATGCCGCTGGCGTCGTCGGCGCCGGGGAGGTCGAACTTGTAGTCCTCATAAGGGGCCATCACGCTGACTTCCCAACGGTCGGTCAGACCGTAGCCGAAGCTGGCGCTCAGGCGGTTCCAGTCGACGCTCGCGTCATCCTCGTCGATGTCGAATCCCAGGTCGAGCAGGCGGTCCCAGTTGTTGTAATAAAGACCAAAGGACCACCCGCCCCGGGGCAACGTGTCGCCGCTCAGCAGGGTGAAGTACCCTGTCTGACCTGTGACACTGGCGGCGTTGGCCTGCTCCGCCGTCTGCGCTGTGGCCATGGCGGGCGCCAGGCCCACCACCAGCGCAACAAGTAAAATACATCTCAGTTTCATAGTTCTCCTCCGGCTGTAAGCCAATCCTGCGAGGTTTCTGTACAACCTCTGCCACTTTCTTGACTGCAGCGAAGCTACCCCAAGCGACGTCATCCCGGTCGAGGCGTCCCGCTGAGCACGGCTCAGCGATACGACTTGACCGAGATACGTGCCTCTATTCCCCCATCCCCTTTCAAAGCCTGTGCCACAATCCCGGAGAGAAAGAATCTGTATTTCTTCAGGTTGAAGGACGATTCGAAGCCAATGCCGGCATCGGGGATGTAGGTGTCAAAGTCGGTATAGACCTCGCGGTCCAGACCGAGCGTTCCTAATCCAGCATACAAGACCCAGTACCAATTCTGGAAATCCAGCTTGTAGACCTTGCGGTGGCTGTCCAGGAACCAGGGGAAAAAGTACTCCCAGGTGGTGAGGAGCTGCTCGGTGCCGCGGTCGCTGTCGTCCAGCCCCTTGAGGTTCTCGCTGCCGTCGAGCTTGAAGGTCTCGGAGCGGGGGACTGCCAGGAAGTCGATGGCGTCGGGCTGCGGCGGCAGGGCGTCGGTCTCGGCGTCGGCGATGTGTGGGAAGGTGCCCCCGCGTATACGGCCGATGAGGAAGGTGCGGCGCGAGACGTCGAACCGCTTCTGGACCTCGAACTCGAACTTGAGGTAGTCGAAGTCGCCCAGGGCGGGGAAGCCGTAGGTGAGGGCGGAGGTGGCGGTGAAGTCGCCCGGGCCGAACTCGCGGAAGGCGGAGAACAGCCGCGCGGTGCGCGCCCGGGTCTCGCCCGCGATGGCGCTGGACCGGGCCTCGTCCGGAACGCCGAGCTGATAGCCCACCCGCATGAAGGTGTTGGTCTGGTCCCGCCGGAAGAAGAACTCGCTCCCCGTGGGCCGCTTGTTGGAGCTGATCTGGTCGAGCTCGACCATGCCGAAGGTCCGCTGGGTGTAGCTGTAGGGCCATTGCAGGAGCAGCAGGGTGCCCCGCACCCGGTCGAAGTCCTCGCTGACGCTGTCGTCGATGTCGTCGAATTCGATGGAGTCGAAGACGGTGAACTGGGTCGTCCGCTTGTAGCCGTAGTGGCGGTAACGCAGGAAGGCGGAGATGTCGCCTTCGATGAAGTTGTATTTGACCTGCCCCTCGAAGAAGGTCTTGTTGATGAGCCGGTTGACCCGCAGGTCCAGCTCCCCTTCGAGGAAGTCGAAGTCGATCCGCGGCAGGGAGAGCTCGTCGCTGGACCGCGGCGAGCTCTCGCCGCCGGAGCCGGACGGCACGGGCGTCTGCGGAGCCTCGGGCTCCTGCACGGACACCTCCGGCTCCGGCGGAGGCTGCGGCTCGGCGGGAGGCTGGCCGGTGGCCGGGGGCCGCTCCGCCGGCGCCGGCTGGACTGGCGCGGGCTGGGCCGGCGGCTCCTCCGGAGGAGGGGCCTGATCCCACCCCGCGTAAGCCGGCGCCGAGAGCATGACGAGCAGAGACACCACGAGCAGAAGAAGGGCCGTACCGCGAGGGGGAGTCATGCGGGGGATTCTACGCTACGGACCCTCACCCCTGGCCCCTCTCCCGACCCCTCCCACCCTCCCTCCCCGGGAGAGGGGGGGGCCGGGGGTGGTGAGGGCCCACCCTACCGGTTGAGGACCTGAGCGACCCGGTCGAGGAAGAGCTTGCTCTGGTTGGGCCCCAGGGCGGCGGAGACCACCTTCTCGTCGGCGCGGACGAGGTCGAGGACGGCTTCGACGCCGCGGCCGGCGTCCATCTCGGCCTTGCTCATGCGGAAGGGCACTTCGAGCTCGCCCTGCCGCGTGTGGCCGTTGAGGAGGGTGCGCGCCTGCTGGTGGATGGCGTCGACCACCGCCGAGAGCTGGTCCGGCGACATGGCGCGGAGGCGTTCGGTGCCGAGGCGGCCGAGGTTCTCCTGCAGGGTCACCAGCCCGGAGGTGATGAGGCCGTAGAGAAGCTTGCAGGCCTCGAAGGGGCTCATGTCGAGCCCGATGGCGATCTCCTCGATGGTGCGGCGCTCGTCGATCTTGCAGATCAGGGCCCACTCCTGCGGGGTCAGCGAGACCGAGGTGGTGGTGGCCTGCTGGGTGAACACCGGCACCAGGCGGGTGGAGGGGATGCGCTTGGAGAGGATCTGCCACTCGTCGATCCGCCGCGCCGCCTCCATCAGGAGGTTGGTGTTGGACTTGTGGATCGTGGTGACCTCGGTCTCCTGGCCGGGAGTGAAGACGAACTCGCCTTCCGGCCAGATGGCCAGCTCGTACATCGCCTCCTCGCCCTGGAGGTCGCCGACGTGGGCGTGGACGATCTGCCCGCCGCGCAGGTAGATCTCGCCCATGGCGTCGGCGCCGCGCCGGAGCGAGAACACGCCGGTCTTTCCAGACACGGAGACCAACTGGATGATGTCGGGGAGCGGCAACTCCTTCAGCGAGCCCTGGAAAGCCATAGTCAGATGATGGAGATCAAAGATTCAAGTTCAAACATCACAACGTACTTCCGCGAGAGCAGGGGGCAGATGGTAGCACACGGCTACTTGGCGGGCGAAGCCCGGTCCGCCAGGCGGTCCAGGCGCAGCCGCTGGGCGCAGCAGATGGCGAGGGCCAGCGCGTCCGTGGCGTCGCTCGCCCAGCCGTCCCCGCGCGCGGAGAGGAGCAGCCGCACCATGCGGGCGACCTGGTCCTTGTCGGCGCGGCCGTTGCCGGTGACGGCGGATTTGACCTCGGCCGGGCTGTACTCGCGGATCTCGATCCCCCGGCCGGCCAGCACGGCGAGCAGGGCGCCGCGGGCCTGGGCGAGCACGATCAGGGAGCGGGCGTTCATGCCGTGGAAGGGGGTCTCCAGCACCGCGAGGTCGGGCCGGCGGGCGGCGACCAGCTCCTCCAGGCGGCCGGCGAGATGGGCCAGCCGGCGCGGCAGGTCGAGGTCTCGGGGGCAGGAGAAGCGGCCGGCGTCGACGGCCACCAGGGCCGAGCCGCTCCTCTGCACCAGGCCGTAGCCGGTGTGGAGACTGCCCGGATCGATTCCCAGGATCAGCATGGAGGACCATGATTCTACAGGACTTCTGTTAAATCCCTCAAAAATCAGGGATTTTCGCGCTCCGCCGATTGACTGGCGGGGGCTGGAATGTTAGAAAGGCTTGCTGTCTTTCGCATCTGGAGATCTGTATGCCCTCCATCCTCGTCGTCGAGCGAGACCCGAACTATGCCGGACGGATCAACGCGGCCCTGAGCGCCGAGGGTTGGAGAGTGCGAGTCGTGCCGGCCGTGGAGATGGCCCTGCAGGCCGGATCCGCCGAGAAGCCCGACCTGATCGTGGCCGGCACCGACCTGCCCGGCTTCGAAGTCCTGGTCTTTTCCTTTTCGCGCACCTCGGGCGGCCCCGGCGTGCTCGGCCTGGTCCCCGAGAGCGGGATGGGCGGCGGTCTCGACGGCGCGGACGGCCACCTGGCCAAGCCGTTCACCGACCAGCAGGTGGTCCTGGCGATCCGGCAGGCGCTGCTCTCCGGCCAGTCCGCGGCGCCGGCTCCGCCCTCCCGGGAACAGAAGCTGACCTCGCACGACATCTTCGGCGACGTGCTCGCCGAGGTGGAAGGGGACGAGACGCCGGGCTTCGGCGCTCCGGCTCCCGCTCCCGCGCCGCCTTCCCGGCCTTCGGCCCTCGGGCCCGCGGCCCCCATGCCGGCGGCGGCCGCGCCGGTGGCTCCGGCACCGCCGCCGAAGCCCGCGCCGCCGCCGCGCGCCGACGACGAGATGCAGCGCCGGCTGGAGAAGACCCTCTCCGGCGTCCTGGGTCCGGAGCCCCGGCCGCGTCCGGCGGCTCCTCCTCCGGCGCCCGCGCCGGCTCCCGCGCCGCCGTCCCGGCCTTCCGCCCCCGGGGCCGCGGCGCCCGTCCGGCCTCCCGCGCCGGCTCCGCCGCCGAAGCGGCCCGAGTCGACGGCCGACAACGTGGACGCCCTGCTCAGCAAGACGCTGTCCAATCTGGAGATGGACCTCGGCCGCACCAAGACCGGAGTGCGTCCTCCAGCACCCGCCGCGCCCGTGGCTCCGGCGCCTGCGCCGGCGGCATCAGCTCCCGCGCCGCCGCCAAGGCCCGCGCCCATGGCGCCGCCGCCCGCGCAACCGCCGGCGCAACCCCAGGCCGCCCAGCCGGCGCCGGTCCAGCCCGTCGCGCCGCGGCCCGTCCCCGCCGCTCCCCAGCCGCCGCCCCCCGCTCCTCTCCCGCCGCGAGAGGAGACGGGCGTGGGCAGGCCGAAGGTGGTGGGGGACTTCGACTTCTCCGAGCTCGAGGACCTGATCCGCCCGGCCACGGTGGCTCCGCGTCCGGCGGCGGCGCCGCCGCCCGCTCCCGCTCCGCCGATGCTGGAGCCGCCCCGCGCGTTCGCGCCCGAGCCCCAGCCGCTGCCCTTCCCGCCGCCCGCGCCCACGCCGCCCCGGCCGGCTCCGGCCGCCCCGGCCTCCGTGCTGTCGGACGTGGCGGCCACGCAGCGCATCCCGGTCTTCGCCGAGGAAGCCGGCGACGCACCCGGCGAGCGATTCGGCCAGTACACGCTCCTCGACCGCATCGCCGTGGGCGGCATGGCCGAGGTCTGGAAGGCCCGGATGCGCGGGGTGGAAGGCTTCCAGAAGACCGTCGCCATCAAGAAGATCCTTCCCCACATGACGGACAACGCCGAGTTCGTGGGGATGTTCATCGACGAGGCGAAGCTGGCGGCCCAGCTCAGCCACCCCAACATCGTCCACATCTACGATCTCGGCAAGATCGGCCGCGACTACTACATCGCCATGGAGTACGTCGAGGGCAAGGACCTGCGGTCGCTGCTCAACGCCGCCCGGCGGCGGGGGATGGGCCTGCCGCTGGGGCTCGCGCTGCTGATCGCCGCCCGCGTCGCCAGCGCCCTCGACTACGCCCACCGCCGGCGGGACGACGACAACCGCGAGATCGGCCTGGTCCACCGCGACGTCTCGCCGCAGAACGTGCTCCTCACCCTGGAGGGGGACGTCAAGCTGTGCGACTTCGGCATCGCCAAGGCGGTCTCCAAGGCGAGCCACACGCTGGTGGGGGCGCTCAAGGGCAAGCTCCAGTACATGTCCCCCGAGCAGGCCTGGGGCCGGCCGGTGGACGGCCGCTCGGACATCTTCTCGCTCGGCGCGGTGCTGTTCGAGATGATCACCGGCGAGCGCCTGTTCCCGGGCGACAGCGAGATGTCCGTGCTGGAGTCGGTCCGCCAGGGCAGGACCCGCACGCCGCGCCAGATCGATCCGTCGGTGCCGGCGGAGGTGGACGAGATCGTGGCCCGCGCCATCGCCATCGACCCCGACTCCCGCTTCCAGACCGCCGGCGAGATGAAGCAGCGGCTGGAAGCGGCGCTCGCCGCCCTGAAGCCCTCGCCCGGCCCCACGGACCTCGCCGCCTTCATCCAGCGCGCCGTGGAGCCCGAGCCGGAGCCCGTCGAGCCGGTCGCGAGCCCCTACATGGCCGCCGCGCCGGCGGCGGCGCCCGCCCCGTCCTCCTGGCCGGCGGCCGGGGTCGCCGAAGCGGCGGCGCCGTTCGCGCCGTTCCCCGCCGGACCCGAGCAGCCGGTGGAGGCCGTGGCCCCGCTGGGCGAGGTGGCGGTCGAGGAGGTGGAGGGCGGGCGCAAGAGCCGCACCCTGCTCTATGCCGCCATCGCGGCCCTGATCGTGGTGGCCGTCCTGACCTTCATCTTCCTCAACAACCGCCGCAAGGCGCCGCAGCAGGCCCCGCCCGCGCCCGAGGCGACCGCCCCCGCCGAGGCGGGCCCCCAGGCCCTGGTCCCAGCGGTCCGGACCCAGCCGGGCGATTCCTCATCCCTGGAGTTCGAGCCGTCCGCCCAGAACACCGCCGCCGAAATGGACCTGAAGGCCATCGTGGACGAGAAGCTCGCGGCCAAGGAGAAGGAGCTGCAGCGCCAGCTCGAACAGAGACAGCGGGAGCTGGAGAAACAGGTGGCCGCCGCCAAGGCCGCGGCGCAGCCGCCGCCGGCCGCGGCCCAGGCCGCCCCGCCGGAGCCGTCGCCCTTCCAGACGCCGCCGGCGGCGAAGCCGGCGGAGCCCGAGCCGGCGACGCCCCCTCCCGCGGCCTCGGACCCGCCTCCGCAACAACGCGAGCCCGATCCCCCTCCCCCCGAGCCGGCGCGCCCCCGAGAGCCGGAGCCGCAACCCGAACCCACACCCTCCGTACGAGTCGGCGCGCTGGTCGAGCCCGGTCCCGGCGTCACACCGCCACAACTTGTCAGCTTTCCGAAACCAGAGTATCCTCCGATGGCCCGGACCCTGCGGGTAGAAGGAATCGTGGTCGTTGCCGTGCTGGTCGACGAGAACGGCCAGGTCCAGGAAGCCAGAGTAGCGGAGCCGATCCGGCAGAAGGTGGGCCTCAACGAGGCCGCCGTGGCCGCGGCGAGGGCCGCCCGCTACAAGCCCGCGACGAAGGAGGGGGTCCGGGTCAAGATGTGGACCCGCCTGAGGATTCCGTTCAAGTTATGAGCCGGCGCGATGGCGCGGTCTCCACGAGACCGGCCGTTGCGGCGCGATCTGGAGGAAGAGCATAACGATGAGCCTCACCGACCAGCAGAGAAAGTTCTACGAGAATACGCTCGCCGTCACCCGGCAGGAGATGGATGAGCTCGATCGCCTGATCGAGGAGGAGCTCGCGAAGGTCAAGGACCGTCTCGCGGAGCTGCAGAACGCCAAGAAGGCGTCCCGCCAGATGTATGACGCGGCCTGCCTGCGGCTCGGGATCCAGAACGATCTCGAGGCGGAAGAGGCGGGCGGCGCCGAGGCCTGAGACCACTCCCCTCCATGGCCTGGTTCCGTAAAGCCAAGAAGCCCAAGCCGGTCCGCATGGACCGGCCCCGCAGCACCGTGCCCGAAGGGTTGTGGGTCAAGTGCGAAGGCTGCAAGGAGATCGTCTACTCGCGGGATCTCGACCGCAACCTCAAGGTCTGCCCCAAGTGCGGCTACCACTTCCGGATCGACGCCCGCAGCCGCCTCGCTCTGCTGCTGGACGATCCCCAGCCGCGGGAGCTGTTCACCAGCGTCAGCCCCACCGATCCGCTGAGCTTCCGCGACACCAAGCGCTACCGCGACCGCCTCAAGTCGTACCAGCAGGCCCTGGGTGAGCGGGACGCCGTGATCGTGGCGCAGGGGACGATGGAGGAGATCCCGGTCATCGCGGCCGTCATGGAGTACCGCTTCATGGGCGGCTCCATGGGCTCGGTGGTGGGCGAGAAGATCACCCGCGCCGCCGAGCGGGCCCTGGAACGGCGGTGGCCGCTGATCGTCGTCTCCGCCTCGGGCGGCGCCCGCATGCAGGAGGGCGTGCTCTCCCTGATGCAGATGGCCAAGATCTCCGCCGCCCTGGCCCGCCTGCGCACGGCCCGCATCCCCTACGTCTCGGTGCTGACCGACCCGACGACCGGCGGCGTGACCGCCTCCTTCGCCATGCTGGGGGACCTCAACGTCGCCGAGCCCGGAGCGCTGATCGGCTTCGCGGGTCCGCGCGTGATCGAGCAGACGATCCGCCAGAGCCTGCCCGAGGGCTTCCAGCGCAGCGAGTTCCTGCTGGAGCACGGTTTCCTCGACTTCGTCGTGCACCGCTCCGAGATGAAGGAGACCCTCGCCCGGTGCCTGCGGCACCTGACGTAGACCCCCGCCCGATCCTCGCCCGCCTCGAGGCCCTGGGCATCAAGCTCGGCCTGGAGCGGGCCCGCGCCGTCCTGGCGGCTCTGGGCGAGCCGCAGCGGCGCTTCCCCGCCGTCCTCGTGGCCGGCACCAACGGCAAGGGCTCCACCTCCGCGCTGCTGGATTCCATGTCCCGGGCCACCGGCAGGAAGACCGGCCTCTACACCTCGCCTCATCTCGAAACCGTCGAGGAGCGGCTGCGGATCGACGGGCGGGCCATCGCGCCCGGCCGGTTCGGCAGCCTTCTCGCCCGGATTGTAGAGATTGCCGAGCGGCAGACCGGCGAGCCGCCCACCTACTTCGAAGCGGTGACCCTCGCCGCCTTCCAGTGGTTCGCCGAGGAGGAGGTGGAGCTGGCCGTGCTGGAGGTGGGGATGGGCGGACGGCTGGACGCCACCAACCTCTGCGATCCCGTCCTGTCTGTCATCACGCCCATCGGCTTCGATCATCAAGAATTTCTGGGCGACACCCTCGCCGCCATCGCCCGCGAGAAGGCGGGCATCCTCCGTCCGGACCGTCCGGCGCTCGCCTGGATCGAGGAGACGGAGGCCGCGGAGGCCGTCCGCGCCGCCGCCCGCGAGATCGGCGCGGACCTCCGCTTCGCCTCCGAGGAGGTGGTCATTGAACGGATCGAGCCCCTCGGCTGGGACGGCCAGCGGATGCGCCTGACCACGCCGGTCCGGTCCTACGACCTCCAGATCCCGCTGCTGGGGGAGCACCAGGCGAAGAATCTCGCTCTCGCGGTCCGGGCCGCCGAAGCCCTCGGGATCGCCGCCGAAGGCGCCGCCGCCTGCCGCTGGCCGGGCCGTCTGGAGCCCGTCGAGCTGCCGGACGGCCGCCGCGTCCTGCTCGACGCCGCCCACAATCCGGCGGGTGCCGCCGTGCTGGCGGAATTCCTCGGCCGCCTGGGCCATCCCGTGGACCTCCTCTTCGGCGTCCTCGCCGACAAGGACTACACGGCGATGCTCGATCCCCTGAAGCCGCATATCCGGCGGGCGGTCCTCACCACGCCCGCGAGCCCCAGGGCCAAGGACCCGACGGATCTGACCGATCTGTTCGATGAGGCGATCGTCGAGCCCGATCCGGGGCGGGCGCTGGACCGGGCTCTGGAGCTGGGCGGGGACGTCCTCGTCGCCTGCGGATCGATCTACCTGATCGGCGAGATCCGCAAGGGGCTGCGGGAACGGTTCGGCGTGCCCGCGCCCCTCGCCTGACCTACAGGTTCCCCTCCTCCAGCGCCCCCAGGTAGAGGGCGTTCCACAGCAGCTTGAACGTCCGGTGGGGCTGCGCGCGGTGCTGGGGCCGGAAGCCGATGAGGACGATCCGCCCCTTGCCCACGCCGTACTCCACCACCGCCGCCTTGTTCTCCAGCCGGTCCGCGCCCTTGAGATAGCCGCTGACCAGGACGTCCTCGCCGTGCTCCGGGTAGGTCGCCACCACCCGGCGCCGGATGCGGGCGTCGGGCGGGCTGGTCTGGAAGGCGGGAGAGTCGGCGAAGTAGGCCACCTCCTCGGCGCTCATGCCGTAGCTCATGGGGTGGGAGGGGTCCAGGCGGATGCGGACCATGCTACCGGGAGCGTGGAACTGCTCCTCGGGGACGCGGTCCAGGACGTTGCGCACCGGCAGGCCGAAAAGGTCGATCACGTAGCCGGTCGAGGCGTCCATGGCCACCAGGGTGCCCCCCTCCTCGACCCACTTCTTCAGCTTCTCGCCCCCGGTCGTGCCGATCCCGCCGGCGTAGGGCGGCGGCAGCGGCTCCCAGAAGCGGCGGGACTCGGCCGAGCCGGGCTCCCCCTTCTCGATGATGCTGGCGTCCACCGACGGCAGCAGGATGGCGTCCACCTTGCCGCGGAAGGAGCCGTCCTTCAGGGGATCGTTGCTCAGGTTCTCGAAGGCGAAGCCGTAGCGCTCCAGCAGGAAGCGGGTCCACCCCTCGTCCATGCTGGCGACCCAGGGCTTGTAGAGCCCCACCCGGACGGGCTTCACCCGGTACGCCGGCCCGGCGGGAGCCTGGGCCAGGGGCGTGACGGGGAGGCGCAGCTCCCTGGAGAGCCGGCTCATGGCCTCCGGCGTGACCTCGCCCGCCGGGACGTAGAGGTCCCCGGCCTCTCCACCTCCGACGCCGGGCGGCGCCTGCTTCAGCCAGTACAGACGCTTGCCCTCCTTGAGCAGGCGGTTCTGCGCCGTGATCGCGGAGTCGGCCCGGTGCGAGATCAGGTAGCCGCCGGCCCCGGGCGCCACGTCCCCGCCCGGCCAGACCGGGGCCTGGATGGCTTGCAGGGCGACGGCGCCGGGCAGGGGGACCTCGGCCTCGGTCACCTCGACGCCCATGGAGAGCGGCAGCGCCCAGGCCGTCACGTCGTAGGGCGGGATGATCGGGCCGCCCGCGTAGGGGATGATCTCCGGGTAGCGCTGGCGGCGCAGCATGGTCAGGAGGAAGGCCCGGTAGGGCTGCGCGGCGGGGATCACGTAGGTGCCCGCGTCGTAGGCCGACCGGCCCACCGTGAACGGGGCGTCGGCCCGCTGCACCCGGACGCCGTGCCGCAGCAGCAGGTCCACCAGCAGGGCGGCGGCCACCGGATCGCGCTGGCCGGCCGGGATCAGGAACGCGTACGGCGGCTCGCTCGTCCCCCGCGCCGTGGCTTCGCTGGCCATGCGGTAGACGTTGAACAGCAGGCTCTCCCGGTTGCGGGCGCCGGCCTCCAGGAAGGCGCGGGTGGCCACCAGCTCGTACTCGACGATGTCGCGCAACCGCCACCAGCCGCCCGGCCAGGGGGACGGGAAGTTGGACTGCCGCTTGTACTCGGGGAGACCCTTGACGCCGCCGCGCAGCTCGCCCGGCTCGATGTACATCGGGGTCGCGATGTCGGCGCTCGCCACCTCGGTCAGCAGGCCGGTGACGTTCTTCCACCAGGCCGTGTTGCGGGTGCCTCCGGGCCAGTAGCTGTCGAAGATCATGTCGCTGCCCACGCCGAGCTTGCCGGCTTCCTCCAGGCGCATGCTCATCAACGTGCCGAGCAGGTCGGCCTGCCGGAAGATCAGCGAATTGACCTCCGGGGCCAGGGGATCGGCCTGCGGCGGCACGAACATCCGCGGACCGGTGGAGCCCATCTGGTGCTCGTCCAGGAAGATCTGCGGGAACCAGCGGTGGTAGAGCACGCCGTTGACGGCCTGCGTCTCCTTCTGGGTGAGCATGTAATAGTCGCGGTTGTCGTCGTGCCCCACGTAGACGTGGTAGAGCCAGGGCATGGGGCCGCCTTCATAGGGAGTGCCCAGGTACTTGTTGTACCAGTCGACCACCATCACCTGGCCGTCCGGGTTGATGGACGGCATCAGCAGCAGGATGACGTCGTCGAGCCAGGAGAGCAGGGCCGGATCGCGGGTGGTGGCGATGTCGTGGACGAATTCCATGGCCATCTGGGTCGATCCGACCTCGGTGGAGTGGATGGTGCAGGTGACCAGGGCGATGGTCTTGCCCTCGGCGGCCAGGGCGCGCG
The DNA here is from genome assembly GCA_036376245.1 of Thermoanaerobaculia bacterium. Taxonomy (GTDB): domain Bacteria; phylum Acidobacteriota; class Thermoanaerobaculia; order Multivoradales; family UBA5704; genus DATARR01. The sequence goes on from DASVAS010000047.1 coordinate 150,242, forward strand.
CCTCGTCCGCGGAGAGCCCGTCGGGATGGGCGAGCCGGCGGGCGATCTCGCGGTAGCGGTCGAGCTTCTTCTGGTTCTCCTCCGAGGTCAGGACGACGACCATCATGTCGTTCCCCTGGGTCGACTTGCCCGCCGACTCGATGGAGACGCGGTCGGAGCCGGCGTCGAGGAGGCGGAGGTATTCGAGGACCTTGGGCCAGGGAGCGAGCTTGCGGTCCGCCCCCACGGGATGGCCGAGGAACTTCTCGGGCGCGGGGAGCTCGGCGGCGTGGACGGGGACGGCCAGGGTCAGCGACAGCAGGATCCAGAAAAGGCGACGGGCCATGGGTTCTCCTTCATGAACCCGTGGAGTCTACAGATTTCGCCGGTTTTCGGGCATGGCAGCGGGCTTGCTATTGTTATAGGGAGGGTTGACCTCCCCCTGAAGAAGGTTTTTAATGAACAGACACTCAAAGATCGCGCTCGCCGCCGTACTGGGCCTCCTCCTGATGGCCCCGTCGGCCGGCGTCTCCCAGATCCAGCGGCCGGACGAGGAATTCCAGTACCGCTGGCAGCTCCGCAATTTCATGGGCAACCTGGCCGGGCTGTTCCTGCCCAACCAGGGCGAAGGCCTGCTCACGTTCAAGTCGGACCGGAACGGGCGCATGCGGAGCGAGCTGACCATCACCTCGAGCGCCTCGCGGAACGGCGAATATTTCCGCTACGGCTCCGAGGTCGACACCCGCACCCTGCAGCCGATCCGCGCCTGGAGCGCCTACTCATGGCGGGGCGAGACCAAGTCCAAGAGCTCCGAGATCGAGCAGGACGGCGTCCTCGACGTCGCCTCCGGCATCTACTCCATCCGGCAGGACCCGCCGACCCAGAGCCGGCGGATGGAGATCTGGTCGGACGGCAAGGTCTACCCGGTCATCGTCATCCCCCTGGGGGTGGAGACGCGCAAGCTGAGCGGCGGCAGGAAGATCGACGTGCGCCACTACTCGATCCGGGGCATCGACGTGCCCAACCGCCGCAAGTGGAAGGGCAAGCTGGACCTCTGGCTGGCCCGCGACGAGGCGGCCACCCCGGTGGAGATCGTGATCTCGCGCAACCTGGCGGACGTCCACATGGAGCTGAAGTCCCTGCCGAAATGATTTCAACATACTGATTTCAAAATAATGATTTCAACAATAAGGAGGAGCGCTATGCACCGTTCGAGGAACGCCTGGACCCTCGCGGCCCTGGGGCTCGCCGTCCTGACCGCCTGCGGCCCGCGGGTCGAGACGGCCAGGACCACGGACCAGCGGCCGAACGATGCCATGGACAACAAGGGTTCCATGGAGACCAAGATGCAGTCCGCCTCCCCCCTGAGCGCCGCGGCCACCCTCGAGCCCGGCGCGGCCACCACCGGCTTTTCCGGCACCGTGACGTTCACCCCCGTGGGCAGCGGCGGCAACAGCGTGCGCCTGGTGGCCGAGGTGCGGGGAGTGCCGCCGGGCCGGCACGGCCTGCACCTCCACGAGAACGGCCAGTGCTCCCATGACGAGGCCGGCGGCAAGCACTTCACCTCCGCCGGCGGCCACTTCAACCCCACCGGCGCGCCCCACGCCTGCCCTCCCACGGCGGCCCGGCACGCGGGGGATTTCGGCAACATCGAGGTGGGCGCGGACGGCACGGGCCGCCTGGAGCTGACGCTCGACAACATCTCCCTGACCGGCGCCAACATGGTGACCGGCAAGGCGGTGATCCTCCACGCGGGGGCGGACGACTGCACGACGCAGCCCACCGGCAATTCCGGCGACCGCCTGGCCTGCGGGGTGATCAACCTCTCCAAGAACGGCATGTCCGAGTCCCAGGGGCACTGATTTGAGCGCCCTCCTTCTGCTGGTCTTGCTGGCTGCGGGAGGGCTCTCCTCCCAGCCGCTCCATCCGCCGGCCGGCCCCGGCGCCATGGCGCCCAACGTGGCCCTGGCGGGGGACGACGTCCTCCTCACCTGGCTGGAACCCGCCGGTAAGGGTCGGAGACTCCAGTTCTCCCGCCTTTCCGGAGGACGCTGGTCCGCGCCGGTGACGATCGCCTCGGGTCCCCTCCTGCTGGCCAACTGGGCCGACTTCCCCGGTGCCGTCCAGGCGGCGGACGGCTCGCTGGTGGCCCACTGGCTGGAGACCCGGGCCCCCGATGTCTTCGAATACTCGCCCCGGCTCGCCGTCTCGAACGACGGCGGCAAGACCTGGAAACCGATGGGGCGGCTGCCCACCGGCGGCGGCGACCAGGCGGAGTACGGCTTCGTCGCCTGGGTGCCGGAAGGGAAGGGCGCCCGCGGCTTCTGGCTGGACGGCCGGGATCTCCCCGGCGACGAGCGGAAGGGCGCCATGGCCCTGCGCACGGCGAAGGTTCAGGGCAAGCCGGGCGGCGAGGAGCGCCTGGACGCCAAGGTCTGCTCCTGCTGCCAGACCGACGCGGCGCTGGCCGCTGGCGGCCCGGTGATCGCCTACCGCGACCGCTCCGACCAGGAGATCCGGGACATCTCGGTCATCCGCCGGACGGCCCAGGGCTGGAGCCAGCCGGTGCGCGTCCACGCCGACAACTGGAAGATCCCCGGCTGCCCGGTCAACGGTCCGGCCATCGCCGCGTCAGGCAAACGGGTGGCGGTGGCCTGGTTCACGGGCGCGCCGCCCAACCCTCGCGTCCAGGTCGCCTTCTCCGAGGACGGCGGCGCCACCTTCGGGCCTCCCGCTCTGGTCGACGCCAACAAGCCCATCGGCCGGGTGGACCTGGTCCTGGATGCCGACGGCGGCGCCATCGTGAGCTGGGCGGCGGCGGACGGCGACGGCGCCGAGATCCGTCTCCGGAGGGTCGGCCCCAAGGGCGGGCTCGGCGCGCCCCGCGCCGTGGCCGCCACCTCCGCGGCGCGCTCCAGCGGCTTTCCCCGGATGGTGAGGAACGGCGACCGGATCGTTCTCGCCTGGGTGGAGGGCCAGGAGCCGTCGACGGTCCGGGCGGCGGCGATCCCGCTGGCGGCGGTGAGGTAGGGAATGAACTCAGGCGCGCCGGGCTGATCCTACTGCTCTACAGACCGCGTTTCCTGCTTGTTAGCAGTGCGCTCCACCCGCAGTCGGGTCTTCAGTTCCGGATAGCGTGACTGAATGGCCTGCCAAGCAGCGGGTGAGGCTCGCACAAGCCAGCCTTCTCCGACTTCATCGCTTGGTTCCGGAGGGTTCAGGTGTGGGCAGCCATCCTGCCACCACAGGCTCTCGACCATAAGATTCCCTTCGGAGTCTCGCCACCTGAAATTGCCATCTCTGGCGAAGGTCCAGCCTAAAGTACGGGCAACCGCAGGATTGAAGGCCAGGAAGTAAGGAGCCGGTGATTCAAGACGGAAGTTCGCACGGCGGACGATCAGGGTTCGTTCGTCGAACGGCCGGTGCTCGTACTCCGAGGCCAGACCTGGCCACTTCTGGCAAAGTGAGCCGAGAAAGTCCTCTTCCGGGCGTGGGCTCAGTCCAGAAGGTACGACAACGCCATAGCGCTTTTCTGTAGGCCTGGGCCAGTCAAGCCAGGAAAGGCAGGTCTGTTCAGCCAAGATGATCCAATTGGGGTCTGAGTCTGCTCCTCTCAAGGCTGAGGGCACCAAGGAGACGTGGGTCGTCCAGTCCTTGTGGGATCTGCGGTAGATCTCGTTTCGATCGGGCAGTATGGAAGGGATACACGATGGCCTTGCATGGGGCCGGAACCTCAACATCATAGGATCTGCATACCTAGAGAGCCCTTCAAGAAGTTTGAGGTGCTCCCGATCCAGGTGCCCCGCATCGGCCAACTCGGCGACGATCAGGAAGAGCGCATGCCGGACGGGATCGGTACGGGGCCGCCGGAACGGAATTCTGAGTCCCGCCCTTTCAAGTTGTCTGCGGAGCTCCCTTTCCTCCTCGTAGATATCCGGCTGCAACGGATCGCGTACTAGCTGGGCGGCCCGATTAGACAGCACCGCCACCTGAATCCCCGTAAGGTCTGAGATCACACCGAGCTCGCCGCGGATGATCATGCTGATGGCTACATGATCTTCGGTGGGCGGCAAGGGCTCATGGGCTTCTACCGGCCGCAGCATGTAAGACTCCTCCCGTTCGGGGAAAGCCAGGTCATACACGGCGGGAAGCCTTCGAGGCTCCGGCTCGGGGAGTGCCGCCACACCTAAATTGCCGAGGAGACGGGAGACCGCAACCCGTTCGTCAAAGTGCAGAGAGAGGGCGAGTCCCTGAAGCTCTGCCAGGAAGGGACGATTGGCTTCTGAGTTCACTTCCGCCACAGCTTCCAGGCAGACGAGGAGTCTCTGCCGAGGGTAGGCGGGGTCGGACAGCGCGGAGGCAATGGTAGCAACGATGGTGGGCTCCCCCTCCCGGAGGAGATCCACCACAATCCGCTGAGCCCCATGTCCAATATCGGCAATTGGATGGTTGAGGAACTCGATGACCAGAGCACCGAGGACCGAAGCTGGTTCAGAGGGATTTGCGGCGGCGGCTCCGAAATCAGGCGGCTCCACGGCATCGGCCAGTGGGAAAAGAGCTTTGATATAGGGCTCAAGATCTTCCCAGATCCTCTGAACGGGCAAGTTGCCGCCGAGGAGAGGCGCGATCTGGTGGAGCTCGAAACCGAATGATGTAAACCCGATCCTTCCGGTGCGCAGATCTTCGAGCAGCATCCGGAAAGCCGACTCGCTTGCTCTGGTCGGGTCGATCTGGTGAAGGACCGATAACGTCTCGACCCGGATTCCTCCCGTCAGCCGGCGGATCCAGCCGGAAGCCTCCGTCGCCGCAAGAGCAAGCTCGCCGACCCTCCAGGCTTCTTCAGACGCGCCCAAAGAAAGGAGCCTCTTGGCGATCTGGTTGAGGGCCCGAACGGGGTGGTCCTGCTCCCGGATCAGCTCCGCGAGTCGAACCAACTCGTCTTGGTTCAATCGTCTAAGAAGGTCTACTAGGATTTCCTCCCAACTGAGATAGGAACGGGACGATCGACGGGCCAGGTAGGTCTCCACGTCTTGGAGCGACTGAAAGTTCTCCCGTAGCTCCGCTTCTTCACGGTGTCTTTGAGAGCCATAAGAACTCTGCTGTAGCTCGTCTTGGGGCACTGGTTGGAGGGTCCGGTCCAAAGCTTCCCGATCTTCGACCCTGTCAGCGATTTGGCTCCAAGGGGTACCCATCTTCTCGACGGACTGCTGGATGGCGTCGATCCAGGTCCGCCGTTTCGAACCCAGTGCAGCGATGAGGATTCTGTCGACCAGCTTAGCCAGCTCTCGCCTGCCACCACCTGACTTGACGAGACCCTCTATGACCTCCTGGCCCAGTTCTTCGTCCGCGGTCGTCATCAAGGGCAGGAGGATTTCCTCGAACAGACGGACCGCTACCCCGGCCGCCGCCGTTCCACTTTTCAGCCCTTCCGTCACCAAGACCCGCAAGCCGTCAGTGAAGCCTACGAGGCCTTGCCGCAGCATCCATTCAAAAAGTTTCTGGGAGCCTCTAGGTTCCCAGCGCCAAGCGGCTTCCAGAAGATCTCTTGCGGCGTACCTCAAAACCTCTTTGCCATCCAGGTCCGGAAGGCCGGAGGCCAGGAGTTGGAGACGCCTGGGGGCGTTGGAGGAATCGACCTCATTGGCCCGTTCCGCCCATGCAATCCAACTGTTCGTCTGGGTTTCCTTGGTGTGAACTCCCAGAGAGCTGCGCAAGAGTTGATCGAAAGCTTCCTGTGCCCGGTCTTTATCGTCAAGGTCTAGCCACGAACGGACTTGAGAGGCAAGATGCTTGAGCCGCGCGGGGACATCTCTCTCGTCGAGGGCCTGAGTCCCTGTCCGTTCACACCAAGCCGCCACCCAGGATTTCGGAGCACCGGCGTCCAAGAACTCCAGGGTGCACTCTCGAATAAGGTCCAAAGGCCATTGCTGCCTGGCTACCCGGTGTGTCCACTCCTGTTCGAAAACCTGCCGCAGGGCCTCCAAGGCTTCCGGGCCATGGAGACGGGCGGCTCCAATAAGAGATCGGCAGAAGTACCCGCGATGCCCTTGGACCTGGTACCAGGAATGCGAGTCAGGATCTGGCTGCCGAAAGAGCAGGCGAAGGATGTTTTCAGCCTCCCGGCCGAATTCGGAAGCGGGCCACAGCCGGTTCGCCCAAGCTGCCGCCCAAAGGCGAGCTACCAAGACGACGGCACGCTCAAAGAAAGTGATTCCCTGATTGCTCGTGTCACGCGCATCTGGCACGGCCTCTGATAATGACCGGCGATCCCCCAAGAATGCGCGGACTCGGTGGAGGTAGAATCGGATCACGACTTCGTCAGCCGTCAGATCCAGGGAATTCAACGCGGAGAGGGGTTGGAGGGAAAACCCGTCGAGGAGATCGCGCGCTTCCTCTGGCTGATCCAGGATCCGGATCAGACATTCAGCTAGCGGTATCCGGTCCTCAGGTGTAAGGTCGCGCTGGCTAGACTGGGACAAGAGGTTCTCGACAAGTCCTATTGCCACCGCCTTTTGACCGAATGACCAGGCTTCGCGCGTTGCGTGGATGTGTCCCCAAAACCAAAACGGCCAGTCTTCTTCCTTGGCAGGATCCCAGCAACTCACGACCCTAGCGTGATCGGGCCAGCGGCCAAGCTTCCGCAAAACTTTGAGAAGCTCGAAACGGAGATCGCTTTGGAGCTCGCGTGCGGCTTCTTCTGGGGAGCTTTCTCCGAAATGGGAGCCTTCATCCTCACACCGGATCTGCCCGATGACCCCCAGCAAGCGGGGGATGTCGCGGAACGCGGGCGCTACCTCCACCCAGACTTTGAGCAGATCTCTCTTATCGCGCAGTTTATGGTGGGGGATTGCCTCGCCGCCCCCCAGCATGTCCAGAGGTTCAGAGAGGTCGAAGACTCGACCCGCCTCTTCTTTCAATCCAAGCTTAGCGAGCGCGGAAGCGAAGCGGAGTCCATCCTTAGCTTCCAGGCGTCCTTGCAAACCTTCCCGAGACCAGTCCAAGGCGGCCCTGATCTTGCCGAGACGCAACAGGAGCTCAGGGATCGGGCAATCGGTATATTCGTCGAGATTGAAGGTTCGCTGGTCGATCTCCATGCCGATGAAAAGGAGCCTCGCCAATCCCTCTACATCGCGTCGAGGCAAAGTCAGAGGAAGGAGAAGCTCGAGATCCTCCCGGATCTCGGGCCATGCTCGTCCCGCGAAGAGTTGCTCTCGGAAAGCTGGAAGGGTCGCGAGTTCCAAGGCCCGGTCTCCTTCCCCCGCCTTGACGCGGTAGAAGATCTCATCCCAGGACCAAGGCGGACCCGCCGAGGCCGCGGCATCGGCCAGCCGCCGGTACAGGGATTGATCTCCCGCAGAGGAACTGATCCCAGGAAGGCGTTCTGTCTTTTCCAACAAAAAAATTCGGAAACTGTTGTGAAAGAAGTACCACCGCCCCGAAGATTCCTGCCGGAAGTAGTGACTGAACTCGCTGTGGAGACGATACAGGGCGTTCTGTGAGGCCCACGTCTCGACCCAGGGAATCTCGATCCCCCCACGGACCCGGGCGAGCATGGCCAGAAGATCGACAAGCTCCCGGTCGGATTGGATCTGGCGCCAGTGTGCCGTGTACTGCGCGTCGATTCTCCCGGGGAAGGGCTCGGCTTCGGCGAGGATCTGGGAAATCCCTGAGCCGGAGGTCCGCAGGCGGTTCAGGAGGTAGGCGAGAGCCAGAGGATGACCGCCTGAGAGCTGATAGATCCGGTCCTTTCCCTCAGCTGTAGGAGTGGGATTGAACCCTGCCTGTGAGACGATGCTCCGGACGGCTTCCCGCCCCAGAGGTTCCATCGTGATCCGCCTCTCGGATTGCTGGATTTGATCCACGACCTCGGGCGGGAGATCCCGGAGCTGGTCGGTCTGGGAGCCGAGCAGGATGTAAACGCCGTCCGGAACTCTGGATGGCGAGGGCAGGTCCGCGAGGAGCGAGCGAGTGGGGGACTGCTCTCGGGGGATGTGATCGAGGCCGTCGATCAGGAGGATCGTCTTCCTACGTGTCTGCTGCCATTCCTCGTGGAGGAGCCGGAGTTGGGCATCGAGGCGCTCGGCGAGCAACATCCGGTCGAACCCTGGCAAGCTCTGGCCGGCACGAATCCCTCGTTCCTCCAACATCAAGGTAATGTCGTGGAGGAAGTTCTCCGACTCGCCGCGGTTGGTGTTCTGCGCTTGTGGGACAAACGCGTAGTAGCGCACCGACCTTTCTTGTCTGTATTTGAGCGTCTGGGTCAGCAGGGTGGACTTTCCAGAACCGGGAGTGCCGAGCAGCAGGATGTACCCTCCAGCCAGTCGCTCCAGGGACTGCTTCAGAGCCTCTACTGTGGGCTCGATCTCCTGATAGATCGCAGGCTCGGGAAACTCATGGGGGTGACGAAGCTCCAGCCTCCCGTGCCAGCCCAACTCTTCGATCAGTTGGCTGCGAGGGATCTCCACTATCTGGCGGGGGTCTGCTACCAGGCGGAAAAGAGCATCCCCAAGGGCGTTGACATCCTGCAATCTGACCTGCCGGTCCCGTGTGGAAGGAGAAGCGCCCGGCTCAGCAGGCTCCGGGAGAGCGAACTGGAAATTCAGACGGCAGTCGCGGGCGAAGGCGCGGAATTCGTCCGGCGAGAGACCGCTGGCAACTTGGATCTTCTCCCATACTTCCCGCCAGCGGGCAGGGATTGGGCTTTCTGGTTCCAGGTGCGCTCGGAGCTTCCAGCATTCAGTCCAGAAGTGCGCCAGAGGACCTTCTCCCCGCGTCGACGGATAGGCGTTCGTCACAAGGTGGACGACGACATGGCGGTCCGCGTCTCGGGCGCGGAGTTTCTGCCAGCCGTCCGCGAGTTGGGCGATGAGGGGCGGCTTGTCCTCCAAGGGGGAGATCAGTTTGTTCAAGGTGAACGGCTCGGGATGTCTCTCCCACTTGACGGAGTAGGCATCGAGCCGCCCCAGGCTGAACAGTTGGAAATCATCCACCCGGCCGGCCTCGGGATCGGCGATTCGTACGCCTTCAAGTGCACCGTTGAGAAGGGCCTCGTAGGTAAGGACGGCGGCTACTTGATACTGGGCGCGCAGGCCGCCAGCTGCCCGGCGTTCCCCCAAGGCTGGGGCTATTGGGTTGCTCAAGACTGCTGGTCACCTCATGAATGGCTCGGCGGACCTCTAGTGTCGGAGAGCAATTCTATGCCTACCACGAGGGCTGGTTGGATGGGGCCGGCTAGGATGTCGGCGGTCCCCGGGGGCTACGTCTGTCTTCAGCTCCCATCAATCCACTCCCCGCCCGTCCATAAGGTCCATCCGGTGCGCCTGGGAGAGGTGGGGAGGCCGGGCATGCGGATGATAGCGCTCAAGAAGACCGGGGGTGAGGGCTCAGGTCACGTCCACCCATTCCAGCGTCACCGCCGGATCCTGGAGGATCCGGCGGGCGATGCGCTGGAACGTCTCGCCGGCGTCGGTGACGCAGAAGTGGTGGGCGGCCTCGTGGGTGGCTTCGAGGTGCCCCTCCTGGAGCCCGCCGGCCACCATCTCCGCCACCTCGTCCGCGGAATCCACCAGCGTCACTCCGGGACCGGCCACGGCCTGGAGCACCGGCTTGAGCAGGGGATAGTGGGTGCAGCCGAGAACCAGGGTGTCGATCCCGGCGTCGAGGAGCGGGCGCAGGTAGCGCTCGGCCACCTGCCCGGTCACGGGATCGTCGTGCCAGCCCTCCTCGACCAGCGGCACGAACAGGGGGCAGGCCTTGCTCAGGATCTCCAGCTCGGGACGGATGGCCCGCAGGGCGCGCGGGTAGGCGTCCGAGCGGACCGTCGCCTCGGTGGCGATCACCCCCACCCGGCCGCGGCTCACCGCCGCCGCCTTCCGCGCCCCCGGCTCGATCACCCCCCAGGTCGGCACGTCCACCTTGTGCAGGTTGGGGAGGCCCAGGGCCGAGGCCGTGTTGCAGGCCACCACCACGGCCTTGACCCCCCGCTCGGTGAGGAAGTCGATGCTGCGCTGGGTGTAGCGGGTGACGGTCTCGGGCGACTTGCTGCCGTAGGGCAGCCGCGCCGTGTCGCCGAGATAGAGAATGGACTCCCCCGGCAGCCGCCGCCGCAGGGCCGAGACCACGGTCAGGCCGCCCACCCCTGAGTCGAAGACCCCGATCGCGTCGATCATGAGGATGCGCCCGCCGGAGGTCGATCAGCGGGCGACCAGCGCCTGGTTCGGCGTCAACGGGCGGCTGAGATCCAGGTGGCCGGAGAAGCTCTCCCGCTGGAACCCGTTCCACAGCAGCACGACCCGGGAGGCCTGCGGGACGTTGAGGACGATCGAGTTCACGACGCTGTAGACCCGCTGCATCTCCTCCGTCGAGCCGCCGGGCGGCGGCTCGTTGTGCTCCGGCCAGCGGAGATCGATGTAGGCCGTGCCGTCCGGGCTCAGTTGCACGATGCCCACCGTGACCCCTTCGGGGAACGGACGGACGAGCCCGCGGGTCTGGGGGCCGGCGAGGAGGGCCTCCACGACCTTGCGGACGCGCTCCTTGGGAGCGCTCGGCACGGACAGCTCCCGGGGCTCGATCCGGATCAGCCCGCCGTCGGCCGGGAAGTAGAGCTGGAAGGCGACCTTCTCCGCCGGCTGGCCGGATTCCTCCTGCGCCGTCCGGCCGCTCCCGCCGCCGGCCCGCGAGGAGAGCCACCACCACAGGCCGCCGCCGATGAGCAGCGCCAGCGCCAGCCCGAGGACGAAGCTCGCCGCCCGCCGGTTCATGCGGGTCTTCCCGGACGGGCGGGGGGTCTGGCGGGCGGAGCGCCCGGCTTGGGAGCCTGCGGCGGCGCGGGCGCCGCCCCCCCTCCGGAGGGCGGCCGGCCCGGCTGCGCCCCGGGAGCCTGGGCCGCCGGCGCCGGCGGGGGGGCCTGCTCACCGTCCACGAGGGCCTTGTAGCGGCCGATCGCGCGGGCGAGGGCGTCGAGGAGCTGGTCCCGGTAGGCGGGGTCCTGGAGCTTCTTCTCCTCCTCCGGGTTGCTGATGAAGCCGAGCTCCACCAGGACGGCGGGCATGGCGGCCCCCATCAGCACGCGGAAGGGAGCCTGCTTCACCCCCCGGTCCTTGAGCTGGAGAGCCTGGTTGAGCTCGCGCTGGATCAGGTTGGCCAGGCGCTGGCTCTCGGCCATGTGGCGGCTCTGCGCCAGGTCCCAGAGGATGAGCTGGAGGTCCTGCGCGGCGGAGTCCGCCGTCGCTACCGGCTCGCTCGTCGCCGGCTCCTGCTCCTGGGCGAGGTTCTCGGCGGCGGCCGCCTGGGCGGCGCGCTTGTCCGAGGCCTGCGGGCTGAGGAAGTAGGTCTCCGTGCCGTGAGCTCCGGCGCCGAGCGAAGAGTTCAGATGGATCGAGACGAACAGGTCCGCCTTGTTCTGGTTGGCGATGGCCGTCCGCGTGTCGTGGTTGATGACCGAGTCGTCATAGCGGGTGAGGAGGACCTGCACGCCCAGGGTGGACCCGAGCTTGCCCGCCAGCTCGCGGGCGATCTGCAGCGTCAGCTCCTTCTCCTGGATGCCGCTCGGACCGATGGCTCCCACCTCCGAGCCGCCGTGGCCGGGGTCCAGCACGATGGTCCGGATGCCCGGCAGATCCCGCGGCTGCTCCGTCGGCCGGGTGGGCACCACGACCGCGGCCGAGGGATGGACGTCGAAGACCAGCCGGAAGGGATTCGCCAGCACGTAGCTCGCGGCCTGCACCCCGTCGGCGAGCTGGATGCGCACCTGCTGCGGCTCGATCGTGACGTTCTGGACCAGCGGGTCCTGGACCACCCGCGGCGGCGACGGCGGCGTCAGGCGGTCGGCGATCATCTCCACCACGATCGTCCCCGGGAGGCGCTGGATGCGGTAGCGCGGCTCCTCCGGGAACTGGAGCACGACCGTGGTCATCCCCTGGAGATGGACGACGTCGAGGGAGACGCCCAGCTCGCGGTCGCCGCGCCGGGAGATGACCAGCCGCGCCGTCTCGGGCTGCCACTCGAAGGCGTAGCCCAGGAGGTCGCCGTACGTCTTGCGCAGGAAGTCGACCGGCACCTGGAGCCCCCCCTCGCCCTCCGTCGGCGGCTGCGAGAGGGAGATGATCACGTCGCCCACCGTGACGATGGCGCTCCCGGGGGCGATCACCACGTCCCGGTCCCCGACGCGCAGGGTGACGCTCTCGCCGGACTCGTCGGTGGTCATCTCGCCCCCGAGAGCCGCGGCGATGGGGCTCAGGCCGAACAGCGGCCCGTTGGGGGTGATGCTCACCGGCACGGCGATCTCGCGCCCGCTGAGAACGACCATGGGAGCGCGGGAAGGAGCGGCGGGAGGCGTCTGGGGCTGCGTCCGCTCGCCCTGGGCGGCGACGAGCATGGGGAGCAGCAGGCCGAAGAGCACGAGAGTGGCCCGGATACGGCGGTCTTTCACGCGGGAGAGGATACCATCGAGCCCGGACTTTGAAAGTCTCTCAGGGAGTATGGTAAATGTCCGCCCTCAAAGGAGGCGATGACCATGGAGATCCGGCAGTTTCGGGTGGTGATCCGCGCGAAGAACTACGAACGCGCGCTGAAATTCTACGGGGAAGCCCTGGCGCTGCCGCAGGTCCAGACCTGGGATCGCGAGGACGGCCGGGGAACGGTCTTCCAGGCGGGCTCGGCCCTGGTCGAGGTCCTCGGCCGCTCCGCCGGCGCGGACCCCCGCCTCAACGACGAGCGCTACGACCCCGAGGGTCCGCTGACCAAGACGGTCCTCACCTTCGACGTCGCCTCGGCGCAGCAGGCCTACGACGAGATCTTCTTCCGTGAGAAGAACATCCCGGGAGGCCTGCGCAAGGACGACGACGGCAGGCTGATGTTCGAGACCCACGACCCTGACGGGATCCGGGTCCGCTTCAAGGAAGGCTAGCCTCTAGCCGTAGCCTTCGAAGTGCACCCGGGCGTCCGGCACGCCGATGACCTTCAGGGCCTCCAGCGTGGTCTCCAGGAAGCGCGGGGTGGGTTCCTCTCCGCGCTCCTTGGCGGCCTGGAGGTCGAACTTGGTCAGGCCCGGGCCGCAGGTGTAGACCTCCACGCCGGTGGGGTCGGGGATGAACTCCCGCAGCAGCGGCTCGCAGACCCTCCCCTTGCGGCAATCCCCCTGGAACAGGGCCTGGTTCTGCTCCCGCGTCAGGGAGTGGATGACCCGCAGCTTGTCCGGATGCTTCAGCGCGAGCTCCGCCAACTGATGGCGGAAGATGATGTCGTCCCAGGTCTTGTTGCCGTAGACCAGCGTGTGCCGCAGGTTCATCCCCGTGTGCAGGCAGTGCTTGATGATGCTGAAGTTCGGCACGATGCCCGAGCCGGCGCAGATGTGGACGATGTGGTCGGTCTTCGACTCTACGTCGGGATCCAGCACGTAGGGTCCCCCGAAGCCGGTGATCATCATGCGCGTCCCGGGTAGCGCGCGGTAGGTCAGGAACGGCGAGAGGAGGGGCGGGTACTTGGTCTGCCCGGAAATGTAGGTCTCCTCCTTCACCGTGAAGGCGACGTACTTCTCGTGCGGCGCCGAGGACATGGAGTAGGCGCGCGCCGGTTCCTTCTTCCCCTTGACGTCCTCGAAATAGCGGCAGAAACGCTCCAGCTCCGGGAACTGCTGGGGGCGGATGGTCAGGAACTGCCCGGCCTGGTACTCCGCGCGCTCGTTGCCGATGAAGAGGAACAGCGTCGAGGAATCCGCCGTCTCGCGGATCAACTCCGTCACGACGGCTTCCATGATGCGCGGCTTGGGCGCTTTGGCGGGGGTCCGGTGCGGCACGGGCTCGCTGGCGGGGACTGGAACAGGGATGGATTCAGGTTCGGCCATGATGTCTCGTCCTTGATCTTCCCTTGCAAAGGGCCGGCGCTCATTGCGCCGTCTTCCCCTCCTCCCACTCTACGCTGTAGACCGGAACCGGCTGGCTCTTGCCCCGGAGGGGGAGGGCGGGGAGCGAATGGACCGGTGGCGGCTGGCTGAGAGCCATAAAAAGAGGCAGTGCGATCAGGATATCACCAGGACCGGCCTCTGAGCACAGCCGGGCGGCGGTATTTACAGCATCGCCGATGACCGTGTACTCCAGGCGCCGCTGGCTGCCGATGTTGCCGGCGAAGACCTCGCCGACGTTGATGCCGATCCCCACCGAAATCGTCTGGCGGCCCTGCTGGCCCCAGCGCGAGTTGAGGCGGGAGATCGCCCGCTGCATGGCGATGGCCGCCCGCACGGCCCGGTCCGCGTCGTCCTCGCGGACGAGGGGGGCGCCCCAGAGCGCCATCAGGGCGTCGCCCATGAATTTGTCCAGGGTGCCGCCGTGCTCGAAGACGATCTCCACCATCTCCGTGAAGTAGGCGGTGAGCAGGCTGGCGATCTCGTCCGGGCTCATGCGCTCCGAGAGGGAGGTGAAGCCGCGGATGTCGGAGAAGAGCACCACCACCTGCCGCTTGGCTCCCCCGAGCTGGATCTCCTCCTCCTGGCCGGCGATCTGCCGCGCCAGGTCGGGCGCGAAGTAGCGCTGGAAGTTCGAGAGCACCACGGCCTCGCGCCGCGCCCGCTCCAGCAGGTTGCTGTTCTCCATGGCCACCGCCGCCATGCCGGCGAACGCGGTGAAGAACTCCAGGTCCTCGACGCCGAAGGAATGGTCCGGCCCCGTGTGGTCGAGGTAGATGAGGCCGAGCACCGCCCCTTCCCTGCCGAGGAGCGGCGCGCAGAGGGCGCTGCGGACGCCGTCGCCGTCCTCCCCGGGCCGGTCCTCCTTCTCGGCCAGCACCGCCACCCGCTCCCTTACCGCCTTGCGGACCAGGGCCCGGGGCACCCGCCAGCTCTCCACGGGAGACTCGACCCGGCTCCGCCAGACCCGCGGCTTGAGGTCCCCGCCGTTCACCGGCATGAGGATGGCCACCCGGTCCACGCTCATGAGCTGGAAGGTCAGTCCCACCAGCCGGTCGAGCAGGGCGTCGGTCTCGGTCTGCTGCGAGAGCTCCTTGGCGATGTCGAGGAGGAGGTTGAGCTTGCGTTCCTGGCGGTCCTCCACGGAGCCGCCGGCGATCTTGAGCAGCGACGCGCCGCTGGGCTCCGCGGCCACCTGCGAGGCGATGTCCGCCGGCCCGCGTACCGGCACCTGGCGGAGGATGGTGGCGTCGAGCGAGATCTCGTCCGAGGAGTCGTACCGCGCGGGCTCCTCCATCGCGTGCACGTTGAAGTCCACCTTGCCGAAGGCCACGCGCGAGCCGGGGGTGGCCAGGGCGTCGATGACCCGGACGCCGTTCAGGTAGGTGCCGTTGGTGGAGCCGAGGTCGCGGATGCGCACCCCGGCGCCGGCCAGCTCGAGCTCGGCGTGGCGGCGCGAGACCGTGGGGTCCTGGAGAGGGAGCTCGCAGGACGCGCCCCGCCCGACGACGAACGTCCGCCCGCTCGTGACCACGAGAGACGGGCTTCCGGTTTCGGCGACGAGCCTGAGTGCCAAGAGAACCTCTCTCCGGGAGGGCCCGCCGTCGGGATGTCTCCGGGAAATCGCTCTACGCTACTACAAAGGATAGTGGGGAATACCGGCCTTACGGAGCCGGTTGAACGCTCCGTCCGTCCTGTGGTAGCCTTCGCGGGTCCGACGGGATGGCCTGTTGGACATGTGGCGCATTCGTCTAGGGGTCCAGGACGCCGGCCTCTCACGCCGGTAACACGGGTTCGAATCCCGTATGCGCTACCAAAATTCAAGCTGATTCTGGAGCCCGGTACCAAGCCGGGCTTTTCCATTTTGAGGCGCCGAGGTGAGTGACTCGGGGCCAACGAATGGGTGCCAGGATCGAGTGTCAGCGGGGTATTTCGCGGAGGGATCGGTAGGGACTGCGAAAACCGCGTCTGACCATCTCTTCTAACAGAGCGTCCGCCTCTTCCAGGCTGAGAATCTGCTTCAAGACAAGACGGTCGAGAACGCCCAGAGAACCAGACACCTCCAGACCGAGAGAACGACCAAGCTCTCTCGCCTCCCAGTCGTCGGACAGCAGGCGGAGGCCACGATCAACGGCTGCCGCAATGCAGGCGGCTTCTCCGGCACCCAGATCTCGGCCTATTTCGTCTGCCCGGGCCTGCTCCCGCTCGGTCAAGTCGAGGATCTTCAGCCAAGACCAGTCGCAAGCCGGAACCAGTCTCTGGCGGACACCCGACTCCAATTCGTTCCAGACTGGCCCTGGAGCGGAAAGATCCGGATGAGCTGCCCGCAGAAGATCGGGCCGCCGGATCTGTGCGAAGTTGTTCAGGACCGTCGTATCTGTGAGAGACGGCATGCAGGACGCTGAGCTGTTCAGGCCTGCCGCCGTGCGGAGGCGATCTCGGCTTGCGCGTCCTCGATTGAGCGGGCTCCCCGGCGGAGAGGAATCCCGAGCCGCAGGAAGCTGTCCTCGAGCTCGAAACGGGAAAGCCGGAGCAACTCGGCCGCCTTCCCGAGATTGATTCTCTCGTCGAGGTAGTCGCGGAGCACCCGGGCTTCGAGAAGATCGCCAGGGCCTCCTGTGGCGCAGACAGCAAGGGCTCGCAGGAGCCGGTAATCGAGCATATCGAGTAGGACGATGCGCTCCTCCCCTCCACTTGCGACCACGGCGAGCTCTCCCTCGTGCACCCGGTCAAGGATCTCTCGGGTCCTCTGGGAAAGGTCGGATGGGGAGATAATGGTTCGGGTCATCCAATCCTCGATAGCCGTTCTTAAGGTAGGGTACCACTTTCCCGCTACCGATTCTTGGCGGCGACAGGAGGTCCGAGATGAGCGCAGGATCTGGGGCACGGGCGTGGGCCCGTCGAGCCGGTCTCTTGATGACAACGGCTCTCGCGTTGTCCTGCGGAGCCGGCGCCGCGACACAGCCGGCGGCCGGCGAGGGAAAGCCGCCGGTCGAGGCCCTGTTCGCGGACTGGCGGGCCTTCGAAATCCCTCCCTCCCATGACGGCGCTCCGGATTACCGGGTGTCCACGTTCGAGCGCCGGAAGGCGGGGCTGAAGGCGCTGCGGTCCCGGCTGGCGGCGCTGGAGGCGAGCGCCGCCTCGACCGACGCGCGCATCGACCTCGCCCTCCTGCGCGCCGAGATGAACGCCTTCGACTTCAACCTGCGCGTCCTCCAGCCCTGGGTGCGCGATCCAGCCTTCTACGCCACCGTCCGCAGCGAGCAGAGCGACACGCCGGCGCACGAGGGACCGAACGCGCACGGCCTGGCCGAGCTGTGGATGTACTCCTTCCCGCTGTCTCCGAAGGAAGAAGCGCGGCTCGCGGGCGAGCTGAGACCGATTCCCGCCTTCCTCTCTCAGGCGCGCGAGAATCTGACCGGCAACGCGCGCGACCTCTGGACGACCGGCATTGGAACGATGCGCGGGCAGGTCGCTGATCTGACCGATCTCGAAGGAAAAGTCGCCACCGCCGGCCCCGAGCTTCGCGGGGCGGTCGGCGAGGCGCGCAAAGCGACTGAAGCCTTCGTCGCCTGGCTGGAGGAGAAGGCGCCGTCGAAAACCGCGCCTTCGGGCATCGGCAAAGAAAATTACACCTGGTCGCAACAGCATGTACACCTCCTGCCCATGACCTGGGAGGACGAGGTGGCGATCCTACGGCGGGAGCTGGCGCGGGCGCACGCGTCGTTGAAGCTGGAGGAAGAGCGCAATCGCGGCCTGCCCGCCATGACCGCGGCCCAGGACGACGCCGAGTACCAGCGCCGCGCCGACCGGGCGATCCGCAAGTTCATCGCCTTCCTGGGCGAGCGCAACCTCTACCCGATGCGCGACACGATGGACGCCGAGCTACGCCAGCGCCGCGGCGCGTTCGTGCCGATCGAGCGGCGCAATTTCTTCGCCATCGCCACGCACTACGAGCCGCTCACCCTCTACACCCACTCCTCCCACTGGTGGGACCTGGCGCGCATGCGCGACGAGCCCCATCCGAGCGCCGTCCGCCGCGGTCCGCTCCTCTACAACGTCTGGGACGGCCGCTCGGAGGGCATGGCGACCGCCATGGAAGAGCTGATGCTCCATGCCGGCCTCTTCGACGACGAGCCGCGGGCGCGCGAGATCGTCTGGATCATGCTCGCCCAGCGCGCCGCGCGCGGCCTCGCCTCGCTATACCTCCAGGCCAACGAATTCGACCTCGCGCAGGCGAAGGCGTTCCAGGTCCAATGGACCCCGCGCGGCTGGATGCGCCCCGATCTCGATCTCCTGGGTTTCGAGCAGCAGCTCTACCTGCGCCAGCCGGGCTACGGCACGAGCTACATCACCGGCAAAGTCCAACTCGAAGACCTGATGCGCGAGCGCGCCCACCAGCTCGGCGATGCTTTCACCCTGAAGCGCTGGTTCGAGGAGGTCTACTCCGCCGGCATCATTCCTGTATCCCTCATTCGCTGGCAGATCACCGGGCAGGATGAGGAGATCCGAAAGATTGTCTCAACGGAGTGAGATCGCGCCCCCCAGGCTGATCGCCGACGCCATGCTGGGCGCCCTCGCCCGGTGGCTGCGGGCGCTGAACTTGGATGTGGCCTATGTCCCGGACATCGAAGACGCCGCGCTGGTCGAGCGGGCCGTGGCCGAGGAGCGCGTCATCCTCACCCGGGACCGCCGGCTGACCGAGCGCCGGCTCGCCCGCAATCATCTCCTCATCCGCTCCGAGGTGGTGGAGGAACAGGTGCGGCAGGTCCTGGAGGAGCTGGGCGTCCGCCCGGATCCCGGCCGGCGTTTGAGACGATGCCTCCGCTGCAACACCCCTCTGGAGGATCTGGACCTGGAGGCGGCCCGCGCCCGGGTCCCTCCCTGGGTCGCCAGGACGCACCAGGAGTTCCGCGGCTGCCCCAACTGCGGCCGGGTCTACTGGCGCGGGACGCATGTGGACCGGATGTCCAAGGCCCTGGAGGATCTCACTTCCCAGGAGTAAGCCGGACCGGGTTTTTGTTTGAAGTTATCTATGTCTCGCCGGACCGCCGTCATCGCCTTCCTGGTCGCCCTGGTGCTCGGCGCCTTCGCGCTCCGGGTGTGGCTCTCGACCCGGGCGGGGGGCGACGAAGAGGTGGTCGGCCTGTGGGACATCTTCCCGGCCGAGGACCGCCTGGTCCTGGAGCCGGCCGGCTTCGACGACCTGCCGGGCTGGCGCGCGGACGAGGTGGAGAAGGCCGTGCCCGCCTTCCTGCGGTCCTGCGGGCGCATCGCCGCCCTGCCGGACGCCGCGGCCGTCGACGACGAGCCCTTCGCCGGCACGGCCCGGGACTGGAAGGGAATCTGCGCCGCCGCCGCGGCCCTGCCTCCCGGCGACCGTGCCGCGGCCCGCGCCTTCTTCGAGACCCGTTTCCGTCCCTGGACCGCCCGCAACAACCGCAACCCCCTCGGCCTCTTCACCGGCTATTACGAGCCCCTGCTCCACGGCAGCCGGAAGCGGAGCGACCGCTACAACGTCCCCCTCTATGCCCGGCCCCCCGAGCTGGTGATGGTCGAGCTGGGCCGCTTCCGCAAGGAGCTCGAGGGCCAGCGCATCGCCGGCAAGGTCGAGGACGGCGTCCTCCTGCCCTTCCCCGACCGCCGGGAGATCGACGCCGGGGCCATCCAGGACCGCAAGCTGGAGATCGTCTGGGTGGACGATCCCGTCGCCGCCTTCTTCCTCCATATCCAGGGCTCCGGGCGGGTCCGGCTCGCCGAAGGGGGCGAGCTGAGGCTCGGCTACGCGGCGCAGAACGGACATCCCTACACGGCCATCGGCAAGGACCTGATCGCCCGCGGCGCCCTCACCGCGGAGAACGTCTCCCTCCAGACCATCCGCGCCTGGCTCAAGGCCCATCCGAAAGAGGCCCGGGAGGTCATGGAGAAGAACGCCTCCTACGTCTTCTTCCAGGTACTCGAAGGCGACGGCCCGCTGGGCGCGGAAGGAATCCCCCTGACGCCCGGACGCTCCCTCGCCGTGGACCGCTCCTATCTGCCCCTGGGCGTCCCGATCTGGCTGGCGGGAGGAATGCCCTCGCCGAAGGACAACGAGCCGGACCGCAAGCTCCGCCGTCTCCTGGTAGCCCAGGACACCGGCGGCGCCATCCGCGGTCCCGTCCGCGGAGACGTCTTCTGGGGTTTCGGAGAGGACGCGGAGGCCGTGGCCGGCCGGATGAAGCACCGGGGGAGGATCTGGCTGCTGCTGCCGAAGACGGTGACGCCGGGGGCGGCGTTCAGGGCGTAGTCGTTCTTCCGACGTTCCGCCCTCCGAGGCCTCACCCCCTGGCCCCCTCTCCCACCGCCCTCCCGCCACCCGGGAGAGGGGGAACGATGAGTCAGCGATCTTGCCGAGATCAAGAAGACCTCAATCGCAGGGCCCTCCCTCTCCCGGGGGCGGGCGGCAGGGAGATGGGAGAGGGACCGAGGGTGAGGCTTCGGTGGCCTACTCCACCTCCAAAGCCCCGTTCTCGATCCTGATCTTCACCTTCCGCCCCGTCCGCGTCAGCAGCCACGTCCCCGCCGGGTCCAGGGTCACGGGCGACCGCGCTCCGACCTGCGCCGAGGCGGACACCGGCAGATCCACCGCCACGATCGTTCCCGGGACGGTGTTCAGCGTCGAGTCCGGCGAGGTGAAGTTCACCACCAGCACGCCGGGCTTCGAACGGTCCACGGTGAAGGTGGAGCGGCCGTAGCGCGGGTCCATGCGGACCACCGGCTGGCCCCCCGCGAGGTTCTGGTTGTAGCGCAGCGTGACCCGGCCGCCGCTCACCGGGAACGGCTCCTGAGTCTGCACCCCCAGCTCCGCGACCTCGCCCGGCTCCACGTCGTCCCCCTCCGCCTCCAGGAGGAAGGGTGCCTTGGGCGCGCGGACGGTCAGGAAGGCCGCGCGGGGCTCGATCGTCACCGGACGGCCCTGCGCGTCCACCAGGCTGGTCTGGGCCGGATCGATGGCCAGCTCGAATCTCTGCCCCGGGCTCACCGAGGGAGCGAGACGGAAACGGAAGACCACCATCGGACCGTCCGAGGCGTTGACGCCGCCCGAGGGGGACTCGAAGCGGACGGTGGCGGTCTGGCTGTCCGGCTGGCCCGTCAGGGCGGACTGCGTCACCGAATCGCCGTTCTGGCTGTAAACCGTGGTGCTGATCATCGTCAGCGGCCGCACCGGCTGCGTGACGTCCTCGAAGGTGATCCCCAATTTGGCGTCCTTGGGGCGCGCCGGCCGGCGGATCTTGATGTGGATCTGTCCCTGGCGGACCGGACGGGGCGCGTAGGTGCGCAGGACCACCGCCACCGTGCCCCCCGGCGCACCGATGGAGTCGTTGATCCGCAGCGTGAGCGCGTCGTGCCCGCCACCTCCCCCATTGCCGCTGCCGCTGTTGTCGTCGCCGCCGCCGCGCGCCATCGCCTCCGGCAGACCGGCGAACAGCATCGACGCGGTCGCCACGGCGGCGAGCAGGGCGGAGAAGCGGAATCGGGATCTGGACATCATGGAAGCACCTCCCGGAACATAGGCGGAGAGACCCGCCGGGGTCACTGTAGCCGTCCGTTCCTTACAACATCATTACAGCCGTCTTCTTTCCTCAGAGCGTGGGTTTCGCCCGGAACCGGACCGGCTCGGACACCGCCAGACGCTCTCCCGCGGGTCCCAGGGCCTCGACGGTCCAGGTATAGGCCACCGCCGGATGGAGGCTCTTGAACACCTCCGCCGGCAGCCGGGCCGGCGGTGCCGGGACCTTGGTTTCCCAGAGGACCGTGTCGTCCACCGCCAGGAGCCGCACCCGGTAGGAGCGCGCCCCCTCCGTCCGCACCCAGATCAACTCGTCGGGGATCACCGCGATTTCCCCCACCGGCGCGACCACCTCCACCTCGCCGCCCCGGAAGACGCCGCCGGATTCCGGCGCGGGCAGCGGCGGCGGACCGCCCGGACGCGTGAGCTGGAAGAGCAGCGCCGCGCCCAGCACTACGAACAGCACCGCGGCCATCCGCCACCAGGACGGAGCGGATGTGCGCCGGGGAGCCGGAACCGCCGGAGCCCGGCTGGGGAACTTCACCACCCGCCCCCTGGGACCGGCGGCGTCCCCGCCGGCCTTTTCCAACTTTGAAACTACAAACTCCACATCCGCGGCGGGCAGCCCGGCCGGCCCCGTGTCGAAGGCCCGCGCCAGGTCCCGCTCGGCCGCGCAGGCGGGGCAGCGGTCGGCGTGCTCTTCGAGGCGGCGGCGGTCCGCGGGGGAGAGGGCCGCCATCTCCTCTTCCAGGAAGGCCTCGGGCGGCGGGCAGCCGGCGTTTTCGTAGGACTCGCGCAGCCACGCGCCCAGGTTGTCGCTCATGACGCTCCTTCGGCGGACTGTCGGGCGAGCCAACGCCCGAAGCGGCGCTTCAACTTCCGCCCGCCGCTGACGATGTAGGCCTTGGCGCCCGACTTGTTGTCGAGCGCCAGCAGATCCGTGATGGCCGGCAGGGTGAGGCCGTCCACGTAGTGGAGATAGAGGACCTTGGCCTCCAGGGGCTCGAGATCGCGCTCCATGGCGGACCGCAGCTCGCGCAGGATCTGGTCCTTCTCCACCACCTCGTCGGCCCCCGGGGAGGGCTCCACCGGCTCCGGCATCCCCTCCTCGTCGAGGGGGTCAGCCTGCCGGCGCCGGGCGGCCACCCCGCGGTTGATGACCACGCTCCGGGTCACCGTGTAGAGCCAGGTGGAGAAGCGGCTGTCGCCGCGGAAGGCGCCGAGCCGCTCGTGGACCCGCAGGAACACCTCCTGGGCGAGATCGGCCGCCTCCTGCCGGTCGCCGCCGATGCGCAGGCACCACGCGGCCACCTTCGGATAGTAGCGCCGGTAGAGCTGGGCCAGGCACGCGTCAGCCTCCGCCGGCACGCGGCGGACCCGCTCGATCAGCTCCTCGTCGCTCAGGCGTTCCAGATCCATACAGGGGGCGGGGCGTCTCGTCAGAACCCGTTGAATCCCCAAGATATCCGACCCTGGCGCCAGCAGGCCAGCGAAAGGATGGGTGAGGACCGCCGTGCTCATGTTGCTTGAGACAGCGGAACGGGCGGAGTGGAACAGCGGGCCCTCACCTCCCCGGCCCTCCTCTCCCGCCTTCCTCCCTCCTCCCCGGGAGAGGAGGGAGATGGGAAGTCGAACCAGCCTCTTTGAAGCTAACCCTCTCCCCTCTCCCGGGGAGGGGGCGAGGGGGCGGGAGAGGGGCCGGGGGTGAGGGCCTCGAACACCGCCACCACCGGAGCGTGGTCGCTCGTCCCCACCTCCGCCAGCACCTTGCACGACGTCGCCGTCGCCGCCAGGGAGTCGCTCGCCAGGATGTAGTCGATCCGCCAGCCGATGTTGCGCTGGCGCATGTTCCGCCAGGGCGCCCACCAGGTGAAGAGGCCGTCGTTGTCGGGATCGAGCGTCCGGCCCACGTCCACCATGCCGTGGGCTAGCAAGCCCTCGAAGACCTCCCGCTCCTCCGGCCGCTGACCGATCACGAACGGCTTCCGCTCCTTGGGATGGACGTCCTGATCCGTGCGGGTCACGTTCATGTCGCCACAGAGGACGAGATGCCGGCCGGCGGCGCGCATTTCGGCCACATAGCGTTCCAGGGAGCGCAGGAAGTCCATCTTGGCCGCGAAGTCCTTGCCGCCGTTGGGGACGTAGATGGAGGCGAAGACGACGTCGCCCGAATCGGCGGTGACGATGCGCGTCTCGAGATCGAATGCCGGATGCTCGAAGGCCGGCGTCTGGGGAAAGGTGTCCGTGCGCAGATGGAGGCTGACCCCCGAATAGCCGCCGGACCCGTGCCAGTAGCACCAGTAGCCGTCGAGGTTGCAGAGGCTCTCCGCGAGTTGGGCCGGAGAGGCCTTGATCTCCTGCAGGCAGACCACATCCGGACGGTCGCGCCCCAGCCATTCGAGGAACTGCTCCTGCCGGGCGCGGATGCCGTTGACGTTCCAGGTGGCGACAGTCAGAGCCATAACGGGCGACATCATACCCACTTTTCGTGTGCGGACGTGCCACGACGGCCATCTTGGACATCCGCCGCCGTGCTTCCGTAAAATTTGGAAAGCAAGGAGGCTTCCCCATGCCCGAACGGAAATGTGGCTTCCGGTTCCATGTCCCGATCCTGCTGTCCCTGCTCGCACCGGCCATGGTGGCCGCCCAGCCCCAGCCCGAGAGGCCGGCCCCGCTCATCCAACTTCAAGGTTTCGAGTCGATCTGCACGCGAGAGAGCGACATCCCGTTCGGACCCCGCACCTGCGCCGCGGGAATCCGCCGGGAGAGGACGATCTCGATCTTCCGCAACGCCCGCGCCCTGTCGGTGGAGGTCGAAGACGTGCTCGACACCGGCGAGACGGAACCGGCGCGCTCGGAGATCCGGGACGGCTTCCTGAGGAGCCGCCAGATCGATGCCCTGGAGGACTACCTGGAGAGCATCGTGATCTCGGCGCGTACCGGCCGCTGCAACCCCTTCGTGGATACGCTCAATGACCTGTCCAGCGCGCAGTACACGATCTTCTGGTACGGAGAGAACGGAAGGAGGTCCACCATCTTCCTGGGGACCGAATTCACCCGCCGCTGTCCACCGGAGCTGCTGGGTCTCTGCAACAGGTTGATCAGCCTGGGGGACTCGATCCGGCCGAAATAGTTGTCCGCCCGTAGGGGAGCCTGACCCTAAGGGACAGAAAGGCGGGCCAGACCTATCGCCGGCGCCGCGCCTGTTTGTTGAGGAAATCCGCGAGAGTCGTAATCGTATGCCCGCTGTCGGAAAGCCTTGCCATAAAGGGCTCGTCATATTTTTCGATGGTTTTAAGAATCCACCGAAATCTCTTGAGGAACAAGGTGGCGAATTCCTCGTGCGTCTTCTTGGAACCCAGCAAGACGAAGACCTTGACGCCGTGGACCATCAGGGCGACCTGTTCTTCCGGATCGCTCCTCAGATGGTCCTTGGTGATAGCAACCCATCCCTTTTCACCGACGAAAGGGAGCCAATCTATGTCCAGGGCGGTCTTGGGGAAGTGACTCTCGAGCTCTTCCACCCGCACGCCCGCCAGGCGCAGGCGTGAAACGAACTCACCGCGAAGATTCTGATCAACGAAGAACGTCGGCTCAGGCCGCCGCTCGTTCGTAGAAAATCGCGGCTTCAATTTCCTGGGGCTCCAATCCGTAATCGGCGGCGACGTCCTCCGGCGACTCTCCGGCATTGATCCGGCCGACGATCGCGGACGTTCTGATTCCCTTCGAAGCCACGATCGGCCTACCGAACGATCTGACAGGAGAGATCATCACCAACTTAGGCGTCAGCTTCAGGGCTTCGACATCATAAGACCCTGCCGGGAACATCTGCTCAGGCAGCCCGGACGGATTCCTCTCCACCCGGGTGAGAACCGCATCGAGCAGCGTCTTGTTGGCGAGTTGACCAGCGCGGCTCAGATTGATCAGCTCACCGAACCGCTCCAGAAAAACGTTTCCAGGGGTTGCCTGGAGCTGTTCGCTCAGCAGGAGGCGAGGGATCTTGAATCTCTCCTGGGCATACTCAAGAGCCTTGCGGACCGCCGACATCTTGACCCCATGGTCCACCCTCAGAGCCCGTAGGACATACGCCTCTATCAGGTTGTTGAAAGACAGGAGACGCTCCGCTGGAATCAGAGGCGGCCAATACTCCTCGCCTCCACCCGTGACGTAGGTTCTTCCCCTCACCCAGGACCGCAGGGTCGATGGAGCGATGTGCAGATAATGAGCCGCGCGCGCTATGGAATAGCGCGGCTTCTCCTCCGGGGGGTAGTCCCCGTAGAGGAGCCGGAGCGATTCCTCACGGCTGATCATGACGCCACCTCTTGCGTTAGCACACATCCTGTTCGCGGAACCAATATCACGCTAGCTGACCATTCCGTATGGCTTTCGGGTAGAGATTCCTGACTCCTACAAGCATGTTACGCCCTCATTACGCTATACGCAAGCAAGCTCGCTATGGAGGACAGCGAAGATGTAAGGAAAGGCAGGCGGCCAACGTCCCCCAGCGCCGGCCGCCTGTACGTCGGTTGTCAAAGAAGGTGGGGGGATGAGGGCCGTGCTACCATTCCTCATCCCCGAAGCAGGTAGGGCGCGTTGCCGCACGCCCTCTCCGGACCGTCAGGACTTCTGGGAGTCAGATTCTTCGGCCGGAGCCGGGTTGCCGCCCGGCTTCGGCTTTCTGAGCTCCAGCGAACGCGGCCGCGCACGGATCGGACGCGCTCCAAACTCCACCAGCAGCTCGCTGTCCACCCCGTACTGGGCCTTCAGCGCTGCCCGCAGACGCGAGACGATCCTGCCGCCCCGCTTCACCAGCTCCCTCCGGTCCTTCGACGCCTGCTGCTTCAGCGCCGCCTTCGCGTCCAGGTTCGCGCTCATCGCCCGGACCTCCGACAGCACCTGCTCCAGCTCCGGCACCAGGCTCGAGGTGATCGCCTGGAGTCCCGGCAGCTCCGCCGAGCGAAGCTGAAGGTTGGTCAGCAGCTTCTCCCAATCGACGATGATGTCCGCCAGTGCGTTCTTCGGCATTTCGTCTTCCCCCTTTCTCAGCCCAGGGAAAGGGCGAACCGCAGCACGCCCGGGGTCAGGGAATCGAACGACTGCCGGCGGCGCGGACCGAAGAGCGTCACCAGCACCGAGTTGTTCCAGCGCATCGTGCAGGCCACCACGTTGCGGCTGCCCGCGTAGTCCTGCACGTACGCCGCGTACTTCGCCGCCGCCCCGATGTCCGGGAACTCCCGCAGCCGGCTGATCGCCCGGTTGCCCTTCTCCTTCTCCCAGCCGGGCATCAGCTTGAGAAGCTGCTCCACCCTCTCCGCCTTCAGCCGCGCCTCCACATCCGGGAACGCGTCCAGGATGCGTTCGATCTCGGCCTTCCTGCGGACCTTCTCCACCACCTCCACCTTCACCGTCTGCGTACTGACTTCCTGCTTCGTCATACGTGACCTCCTTGGGTCGTCAACACCGGCGCTTTATGCGCCGGATTCCTATTTCTTCCGTGGCTCCACGCGGCCCGTCAGCGGCATCAGCAGCCGCGTAAAGCCGCCCAGCATCCTCATCAGTTGCTCCCGCTGGTCCGGCGGCAGAAGCGCCGGCGGCGTCTCCCGTCCCAGCACCAGCTCGTCCAGCGTCGCTCCCAGCAGGAAAGCCAGGAACGCCAGCTCTTCCAGGGAGGGCGCGTACAGGCCCCGCTCCCATTTCCCCAACCGGCTCCGGTCGATCCCCAGCCGGTCCGCCAGCTTTCCCTGGCTCCAGCCTTTGCACCGTCGCAGTGCTACGATCCTCAATCCGAGATTCTTTTGGAGGATCGGTTGAGCAATTCGCCCGCTTCCGACGTTATCGGCGCTCATGATGGACAAATGGTTCACCATGTTTGACCAATGGTCAATGCCGGAGACATAGAAGAGCCTTGCGCCGGCTCTCGACCTCGCCGTTGACAGACATGTCCTTCCGAAGCTAAGTTTCTTTTATCGGTAATCCGGATTTTGGTCGGGCGGGAAGAAACCGCGCCCGGCGGGAATCGACTGCGGGCGCCGGAGAGGGGAGAATTCCGCCCATAGCGGGGAAGATTCCGCCCCTTTTCGGGCGAGTCGGGGCACTGAGGGCAGGGGGTCGTTGGGGGATCGCGGGCGCCCGGGCCATTGGCGGGCCGGGCCTGCTCCGTCGATTCGAGGGAGGCTCGAATGTCTAGGAAGAATCAGCGTTGGCTCGCCGCGGCCGGTCTGGCGTCGGCGCTTCTGCTGGCGGTGCCGGCGCCGTCGATGGCGGCCGGGCGCTGGAAGCCCGCGGCCGAGGCCCCCAGCCTCGCGGTCCGCGTCTGGTCCTGGCTGGAGAGCCTCGGGATCGTGCCCCGGCCTCTACTGTCTGTCCGGGAGAAGGAGGGGTCAGCGATCGATCCCAATGGCGTGCCCTACGTACCACCCCCTCCAGCGACGTCTTCGAGAGCAACGACGCCCATGGCGAATCCTGACGACGCGCAGTAAGACCGGGCCGGACCTCGGCTGTGGTGGTACGGGTTCCGCTTGTGAGAGAATGCCACGCAAGGGAGGACTCCTTTCGTGGAAGAACATCCGACTCCGGCGGAGCTGGAAGGCTTTGTTTGGAACCGGTTGACCGCCGAGCGCTTCAAGGCGGTCACGGCTCACATCGTGCGAGGCTGCGCCAGTTGCCGCTCATTGGTGGCGCGCTCCCTCTGCCCCCTGCTGGAGTCGGGCGGCGAGCTTCCTGAGATTACGCTGACTCCAGAGGAAGACGCCGCTTACGACGCGGCCTTCGACCGGGCCCTCTCCGCCGCTCTCCGCAAGGAACGGGAGAGGGTCAACGCAGGGAAGCGGGAGGCTCTCTCGCTGCTCTCCGACCCGACCCTGGAAAGCCTCCCCGAGATCCCCCTTCACCTGCAGGGTGTCCCGATGTTCGAGGCGCTGCTGGAAAGGAGTTGGGCCCTGCGACACGAGGACCCGGAGCAGATGGTGCGGCTGGCGGACTGGGCCCGTGTGCTGGCCGAGCGTCTCCCAACGCGGCAGGTCCGGGATCTTCAGGCCATGGATTATCGGTGTCGAGCCATGATCGAGCTGGGGAACGCTCATCGCGTGGCGGACAACCTGGACGAAGCCGAGTTGGCCCTCGGTTCGGCGACGGATCTATTCCTGCGGGGAACTCAAGACGAGATGTTGGCAGCCCGGCTGTTCGACGTTCAGGCGTCCCTTTACGGCAGCCGGCGACGCTTCGATCTGGCGGAGACCGCTCTGGATCTGGTCTTTGCGATCCACCAGAGGCGAGGAGCCGATCGCCTTGCCGGCCGCGCTCTCCTCAGCAAGGGTGTGTACGCTGGTTATCAAGGGCGGGCGGAGGATGCTGTCGATCTCATCCAGCAAGGCCTGCTCCTCCTGGATGCAGAGCGGGATACGGAGCTCGTCTCCACGGCGATCCACAACAAGGCCCGTTTCCTGGTGGATTGCGGCCGGTTCCGGGAAGCCCGCATCGAGCTCTTCCATCTCTATCGGCGCGGCCCAGGCCCCGGCGGGCGCGTCAACGAGCTGAAGGTGCGCTGGCTGGAAGGCCAGATTCACGCCGGCACGGGAGATCTGGACCGGGCGGAGAAGGCTCTGCGGGACGTCCACCAGGAATTCGAGGACATGGAGCTCGGCTACAAGGCCGCCCTGGCCGGCCTGGAGCTGGGGGCCGTGCTGCTCCGGCAGGACCGCCTCGACGATGCCTGCGAGGAGATCCTCGAAGCCGCGAAGGTGTTCGTCGCCCTCCGGATCGGACGCGAAGCCGGAGCTTCCGTCCTGCTCCTCAAGGAAACCTGCGAGCTGAAAATGGTGGACCCGGCCCTCCTTGATTACGTCATCCGCCTGCTGCACGGCCTGGAAGGCTCGGTGAAGAACCCCGAGCCGCCGTCGGGGAAAGAGTAAATTCCCTTCCCGGGGTGTGAAAATACACGCGCTGGGTCATCGGAGATGACCCGGAAGGTGTATTTTTCCACCTTCGCCGAGTTGGAAGGACCTAAACGACCTAAACGACACAAAGGACATTTAACCGTCCCTTAAGTCCTTTAGGTCCTTTAGGTCCTTTGGGTCCTTTAGGTCCTTTGGGTCCTTTAGGTCCTTTGGGTCCTTTAGGTCCTTTGGGTCCTTTAGG
>DASVAS010000023.1:0-251824 GCA_036376245.1 Thermoanaerobaculia bacterium
TGCGCCACCGCCACATGGCCTCGGGCAGCCCGCGCAACGGGATGCGGTGGATCGCCGAGGCCGGCATGATCGCCGCCGTGGCCCTGACGGTCGGGATCGCCACCATCTCGCCCGCCGCCGGAACGGGCTCCCGCCTGGCCGCGGAGGCCACGCCGGGCCTCATCGAATGGCAGCCCTGGGACCGCACCCGTGCCGAGTCGCTGGCTGCCGAGGGGCAACTGGTCTTCGTGGACGTGACCGCCGACTGGTGCTTCACCTGCAAGGTCAACGAGCGCCTGATCCTGGACACGCCCGAGGTGTCCGGCGCCTTCGAAGAGCACGGCGTCGTCCCCATGAAGGCGGACTGGACCAACCGGAACGACACCATCGCCAGGTTCCTCGCCGAGCACGGCCGCTACGGCATCCCCTTCTACCTCCTGTACCGCCCGGGCAAGGATCCCCACGTCTTCGGCGAGCTGCCGAGCAAGGACGGCCTGGTGCAGGTAGTACGGGAAGCGGCCTCGGGCCGGCCCATCGCGCAGCGGTAGAGCCCGGGCCCCTCACCTCCCCGACCCTCCTCTCCCGCCCCCCTCCCTTCCTCACCTCACCGGGAGAGGAGGGAGAGAGTAGACTACCCGCACATGCAAGACGACGAAGACGACTCCCCCTGGGAGCCCGAGACCGTCGAGCTGCCGATCACCGACGTGCTGGACCTCCACAGCTTCCGGCCGTCGGAGGTTCCGGACGTCGTCCGCGACTACCTCGACGCCGCGCACGCGAAGGGCTTCCGCGACCTGCGGATCATCCACGGCAAGGGGGTCGGCGTGCAGCGGCAGACCGTGCGCACCCTGCTCGAACGCGATCCCCGCGTCGAGGGCTTCGGCGACGCCCCCATGGAGGCGGGCGGCTGGGGCGCCACCTGGGTCCGCCTCCGCTCCTCCTGATCCCCGGCCATGCTCTTCCAATCCCTGATCCGGAACTTCCGCCGCGGCCGGCGCCGCCTCGCCGGGCTGATCCGGCCGCCCGCCGTGCGGTTCGTCTACAGCCGGCGCTACCAGGTCGAGCTGCCGGGCTCCCTGTACGATCCGCGCCGGGGCGAGCGCATCCTCGGCGCCCTCGACGCCGCCGGCCTCCTGGACTGGAACGCCGTCCACCGGGCCGTGCCGGTCCCCTTCGGCCACCTGCGGCGCATCCACACCGACGAGTACCTCGACTCGCTGAACCAGCCGGGCGCCCTGGGGCGTATCGTCGGCCTCCAGATCCCCGAGGAGGTGGCCGAGCGCATGCTCGAATCCCAGCGGGCCATGGTGGGCGGCACCCTGCTCGCCACCCGCCTGGCCATGGAGGGCAGGCGCATGGCGGTCAACCTCGGCGGCGGTCTCCACCACGCCTTCTCCTCCCGCGGCGAGCGCTTCTGCGTCTACAACGACGTGGCCGCGGCCGTCGCCGATCTGCGCGCCCGTGCCGTGGACTGCCGGATCCTGATCGTGGACCTCGACGTCCACGACGGCGACGGCACGCGCGCCATCCTGGCCAACGATCCCACCGTCCATTGCTTCTCGATCCACAACCGCACCTCTCCGGGCGTCAAGGCGAAAGAGGAGACGGTGATCGAGCTGGGGCATTACGTGGAAGACGAGACCTACCTCGCGGCCGTGCGGGAGCACCTGCCCAGAGTCTTCGCGAGCTTCCGGCCCGATCTCGTCTACTACGTGGCGGGGACCGACCCGGCGGCCGACGACCAGATCGGGGATTGGAAGATCTCGGCCGAGACCCTGCTGGAGCGGGACCGCTTCGTGGTCTCCTGTGCCCGCAAGGGCTGGAACCTCCCCCTGGTGATCGTCCTCGGCGGCGGCTACGGCCTGAACGCCTGGCGCTACAGCGCCCGCTTCTTCTCCACGCTGCTCAACAGCGGCAAGGCCGTCGAGCCCCCGACGACCGAGGAGCTGCTGCTGCTGCGGTACCGGAACATGGCCCGCGAGTTCGCGGAGCACGAGCTCACCGGCGACGGGTCGAAGCCCCAGGACGACTGGGGGCTCTCGGAGGAGGACCTCCACTCCGCCCTCGGCGGACCGCACCCGCCGCAGCGCATGCTGGGCTTCTACTCGCGCCAGGGGCTGGAGTTCGCCCTGGAGCGCGCCGGCCTGCTCGACCGCGTCCGGAGCCTCGGCTTCGAGCGTCCCCTGCTGGAGCTGGAGGTCGACAACCCGGCCGGGGACACGGTCCGCCTCTACGGCGATCCGGACAAGCGGGAGCTGCTGGTCGAGGTGCGCCTGCGGATCGACCGCCGCAGCCTCCCTTCCCTGGCGCTGCTCAGCATCGAGTGGCTGCTGCTCCAGAACCCCCGCGGCCGCTTCACCCCGGACCGGCCGCAACTGCCCGGCCAGACCCACCCGGGGCTCGGCATGCTCCACGACATCATCGCCCTGCTGGTCCTGGTCTGCGACCGCCTGCAGCTCAACGGCCTCATCTTCGTGCCTTCGCAGTACCACGTGGCGAGCCACGGCCGGAAGACGATGCGCTTCCTCAAGCCCGAGGACGAGGGCCTCTACCGCGCCTTCGAGAAGATCTTCGAGGGCGTCCCGCTGGGCGACGCCGCCGAGGCCGTCCTGGCGAACCGCGTCATCGACCTCCGCACCGGCGAGCCGGTGGTCTGGCAGCCGGCGCCGATGATCTTCCCGGTGTCCGAAGAGCTGCGGGAGATCGTCCAGGGGGAAGGGTATGAGAAGAAAGCAACGGAGGAGATGGAACGGCGGGAGCTCCAGGTGAGGTGAGCGTTCAGAGTCGCCTTGCCCTGCCCCCGGCCGACCCTGCGAGACCTCACCCTCGGTCCCTCTCCCATCTCCCTACCGCCCCCCCGGGAGAGGGAGGGCCCTACGCTTGAGGTCTTCTTGAGATCGGCAAGGACGCTTCCTCATCGTTCCCCTTCTCCCGGGTAAGGGCGGGTGGGAGATGGGAGAAGGGGACAGGGGATGAGGTCTCGCAGGGCATACCGGTTATCATGGCAACGTCCTCATGACCCACCCCGTCACCCTCCCCTTCTGGCTGGCGGCGCTGCTCTTCCTGCTCGCCGCCTGGGCGGCTCTCGACCGGCTGCTGGTGCCGGGGGTGCGCTGGTACCTGCGGCGGCGGGTCAACCGGGCCATCGACCGGCTCAACACCCGGCTCAAGCTGGAGATCCCCCTCTTCCACCGCACCCGCCGGCAGGTCCTCATCGACCGGCTGGTCTACGACCCCAAGGTCGTACAGGCGGTGAACGCCGAAGCGCGGGAGAGCGGGACGCCCCGGGAAGTGCTCACCTCGCGCGTCGAGCGCTACGCCCGCGAGATCGTGCCGGCCTTCAACGCCTGGTTCTACTTCCGCATCGGCTACTGGGCCTCCAAGCAGGTGGCGCGCTTCCTCTACCGCGTCCGCCTGGGGTTCTCCGACGAGGCGGGCCTCGCCGCCGTGGCCCACGGCTCGACGGTGGTCTTCCTGATGAACCACCGCTCCAACATGGACTACATCCTGGTGGCCTACCTCGCCGCGGACCGCACCGCCCTCTCCTACGCCGTGGGCGAATGGGCCCGCATCTGGCCTCTTCAGACCCTGATCCGCTCGACCGGCGCCTACTTTGTCCGCCGCAGCTCGGGCGATCCGCTCTACCGGCGGGTGCTGGAGCGCTATATCCACATGGCCACCGCGGCCGGCGTGCCCCAGGCCGTCTACCCCGAGGGGGGCCTGTCGCGCGACGGCCGGCTGCGCCAGCCCAAGCTGGGCGTGCTCGACTACATGCTGCGCTCCTTCGACCCGCAAGAAAGCGAGCGCGACCTCGTGTTCATCCCCGTGGGGATCAACTACGACCGCGTCCTGGAGGACCGCACGCTGCTCCTGGATCTGGAGCCTGAACGCAAGCGGCGGGGCACCTCCTACGCCGTGGCGACGACGCTCCGTTTCGCGCTTCACAACCTGGCCCTGATGCTGCGCAGCCGCTGGCACCGCTTCGGCTACGCCTGCGTGAACTTCGGCAGCCCGGTCTCGATGCGCCGGTACCTGACCGAGCGCGGTCTCGATCTCCGTCACCTCTCCAAGGAGGAGCGCGCGGAGCCCCTGCAACGCCTCGGGGCAGAGCTGATGGCGGACATCGGCGCCGTGATCCCCGTCCTGCCTGTCCCTCTGGTGGCCAGCGTCCTCCTGCGCGCCGAAGAGCCCCTCTCGGAGCTGGAGCTGAAAGCGCGGGCGTTCCGCCTGATGACCGACCTGGAAGCCACCGGCGCCCACGTCTACATCCCCCGGCGCGACCAGGACTACGCCATCGTCGCCGGCCTGCGCATGCTCACCCAGCGGCATCTCGTGGAAGAGAAGGACGGCCTTTATTCGTTCAAGCCGGAGGAGCTGAACGTCCTGCGGTACTACGCCAATTCGATCGCGCACCTGGTGGCGTAAACTCAGAGCACCCACTGACGTATCTAAGCACCATGAAGAGGAAGAAGACCCCGGGCACCGTGGAGCGCGTCCAGAGCTTCTTCCGTGAGTACACGGAGGGGATGAGCTCGCGCGACGTGCAGCGCCTGTTCGACCGCGACGCGGCCCGGGCCTACGCCGTCCTCACCCGCGAGCACAGCGACCAGCCCGAGCCCAAGAAGGGTTTCCAGCGCTCCCTCTACCGGGCCAAGCTCGCCTTCCTGGGTCTCTCCTACAAGCTCTCGCCCCCGCGGCGCATGCTGTTCGCGGGCTCGCTGATCGCCTTCCTGCTGGCCCTGATCGTCGATTCCGGCGTCCGGATGTCCGGACAGAAAGTGCAGGTGATCTTCGAGCTCAGCCCGTTCTGGGGCATCCTCAGCGTGGGCGGCCTGGTCTTCCTCCTGGCCCTGGAGCTGGTCGAGAAGGTCCGCGTCCGCGACGAGCTGGAGGTCGCCCGCGAGCTGCAATCGGACTTGATGCCGCACGTGCTGCCGAACGTGCCCGGCTACCTCTTCGCCCACTCCTGGCGCACGGCCAACGAGGTAGGAGGCGACTATTACGACGTGAAGGCCCTTCCGGACGGCCGCGTCGCCCTGGTCGTGGGGGACGCGAGCGGCCACGGCATGGCCGCCGGGCTGGTCATGGCCATCGCCGACGCCACCCTGGAGACGGCGCAGGACCTCGATCCGGCCCCGGAGCGGACGCTGACGCTGCTGAACCGCACCCTTTGCCGCACCGGCAACAAGCGTACCTTCATGAGCATCTTCTACGCCCTCCTCGACCCTGGCACGGGCGAGCTGGACTACGTCTGCGCCGGCCATCCCTTCCCCCTGCTGCGGCGGGACGGCGGCAAGGTCGAAGAGCTGGGCTGCGGCGGCTTCCCCCTGGGCATCCGCGAGCCGCTCGAATTCGTCCGCCAGAAGGTCGTCATCAATCCGGGCGACGTCCTGCTGATGTATACCGACGGTCTCCCCGAAGCCGTCGATCCCGAAGGCCGGCAAGCCTTCGGCTACGAGCGGATCAAGAATACCCTGGAGCTGGGAGGTACGCCGCAGAACGTCCACGACGGCATCCTCCGCGGCTTCGACGCCCACGTAGGCGAGGAGCCCATCCGGGACGACCTCACCCTGGTGGTGATCGCCCGCCTGCCTCCGCTGCCCAACGTCAAGAAGCTCGAAGCCAGGGAAGAGCACCCGGAGGCGGTTCTCGTCTGAGAGTGTGCTGCAGAAAGCAAGGACCTAAAGGACATAAAGGACCTAAACGACCTAAAGGACATTAACGTTGTTGTCCTTCGAGTCGTTTAGGTCCTTTATGTCCTTTAGGTCCTTGCTTTCTGCAGGTTCCTACGTAAACCACCGCAGGAGCCAGCGCTTCCACCGGAAGCGGGGCCCTACGCCGGCTGACCGGCCAGCCTTCTCCGTCATCCCCAATTCCGCCAGCACCTTCTTGGTCTGCTCCCCCAGAGCGGGGACCTTGCCGCCGTTCTGCGGACGCTCTCCGTCCAACCGCGCCGGGAAGCCGAGCCGTGGCAGACGGTCGGTACCAGCAGAAAGGAGGCCTCTTTCGCGGAGCTGCGGGTGCTCGCGGGCCTCGGAGGCGGAAAGGACCGGCTCGACCGGGATGTCGTGCCGGCCCAGGAGTGTCATCCACTCGTGCCGGGTGCGGGTGCGGATGAGATCCGCCACCTTGCGGCGGACGCCGATCGAGGCGCTGTACTGCCGCTTCACGAGGTCCGGCCGGCCCACGGCCTCGCAGAAACGCTTCCAGAAGTGCGGCTCCAGGGCTCCGAGCGCGAGCCGCCGGCCGTCCGCCGTCTCGTAGACGTTGTAGCAGGGGAGCGCGCCGGTCAGGGGAAGACGGTCTCCCACCCGCCGTTGCCCCCCCGCCTCCACCGCCCAACCCACCAGATTCGCGTGGACCGCGGCGTCGTAGAGCGCCACGTCTATGTGCCGCCCCTGCCCTGTCCGCTCCCGCTCCAGCAGCGCCGCCAGGATGGACGTCACCGCGCTCCACGCTCCCACGAGGTCCGCCACCTGCACGGCGGACATGTCGGCTGTGGGAGCCAGGGAGCCCGCCACCGCCTGATAGGTGATGTCGTGCCCGGCCCGCGCCGCGTAGGGACCGCTCTGGCCCCATCCGGAGATGGAGCAGATCACCAGCCTTGGATATCGGGTCCGCAGCTCCTCCGCCGCGAATCCGAGCCGCGCCAGCGTCCCCGGCCGGAATCCTTCCACCAGCACATCCGCCCGCTCCAGGAGCTTCTCCAGGACAGCCCGCGCTTCCGGCTGTTTCAGATCCAGGGCGACGCTTTCGATCCCTGAGAGGAGGATGGCGGCGAGCGCTCCCACGCCCTCGCGCACCGGCGGCGCCATCCGCACCGGATCGCCGGCCGACGGCTCCTCCACCTTCACCACCCGCGCTCCCAGGTCCGCCAGGAGCTTGCTGGTCAACGGACCCGGGAGATTGCGCGAGAGGTCGACGACGAGGAGGCCGGAGAGCGGAGAAGACATTTTGGATTTTGGATTTTAGATTTTGGATTGAAGACCCCAGATTGGACCGAAGGAGCCATGGCTGCTCCTCCAATCCAAAATCCAAAATCTAAAATCCAAAATCAGATCATTCTCTCTCGACCACCATCGCGAACCCGACGCCGCCCGCCGCGCAGACGGTGACGAGGCCGAGGTTCTCGCCGCGGCGGCGCAGCTCGTAGAGGAGCTGCGTGACCACGCGCGCGCCGGTGGCGCCGAAGGGATGGCCGATCGAGATCGAGCCGCCCGTGACGTTGAAGCGGTCGAGGTTGATCACGCCCAGAGGCTCGCTCCGCCCCAGCTCGCGCTCGGCGAACTTCTTCGAGGCGAAGGCCTTCATGTTGGAGAGGATCTGCGCCGCGAACGCCTCGTGCATCTCCACGAGATCGATGTCCGCGAGCTTCACGCCCGCCGCGTCCAGGGCCGCCGGCGCGGCGTAGGCCGGCCCTTGCAGGAGCTGGTCGCCCGGGTTGAGCGCCGTGAAGGCGTAGGAGCGGATGTAGCCCAGCGGCACGTAGCCCAGCGCCTTGGCCTTCT
Source organism: Thermoanaerobaculia bacterium (assembly GCA_036376245.1). Classification (GTDB taxonomy): domain Bacteria; phylum Acidobacteriota; class Thermoanaerobaculia; order Multivoradales; family UBA5704; genus DATARR01. The sequence goes on from DASVAS010000023.1 coordinate 7,488, forward strand.
CCTCGCTCATCAGCAGCACGGCCGAGCCGCCGTCGGTGAGCGGGCTGGAGTTGCCGGCCGTCAGGGTGCCGTAGCGCTTGTCGAACACCGGCTTGAGCTTCGCCAGCGCCTCCAGCGAGCTGTCGGCGCGGACGCCGTTGTCCCTGGTCACCGCCTTGTCGTAGCCGGGCGGCGGGAAGGTCGGCGCGATCTGGAGGGCCAGCCGGCCGTCTTCGGTGGCGGCGGCGGCGCGCTGGTGGGAGAGCAGGGCGATCTCGTCCTGGGCGCGGCGCGAGATGTCGTTCTCCTTGGCCATCTTCTCCGCCGACTCGCCCATGGTCATGCCGGTCGTGTACTCGGCAATGGCCGGCGCGACCGGCGTCAGGTCCGCCGGACGGAGCTTGCCGAAGGCGCCCACCTTCTGCGGCAGGGTCTTGGCCTTGTTGGCCTCCATGAAGACCCGCGCCGCCTTGCGGGAGAACTGGATGGGCACGTTGGTCAGCGACTCGGCTCCGCCCGCCAGCACCACCTCCGCCTCGCCGGAGAGGATCGCTCCGACGCCGAAGGTGATGGCCCGCGTCGAGGAGGCGCACGCCAGGTTGACGGTCACCCCCGGGATGCTCATCGGCAGCGACGTGCGGAACACCACCTCGCGGCCCAGGTTGGGAGCGTGCAGCGCCGGCACCACGACGCCGAAGACCGACAGGTCGATCTCCTCGGGATCGACGCCCGTCCGCGCCACCAGCTCGGCCGCGGCCACGCTGGCGAGGTCGACGACGTCCATGTTGAGGAAGTCGGTCCCGGACTTGGCGAACGGCGTGCGGCAGCCGTCGATGATCGCGATGCGGCCATGCGGTCCCTTGAGCTCTCGCCGCGCAGTCTGATGGACCTTGACCGGCTTGCCGCCGTTGCGGGTCCAGACGGTGTCCGCCCGCTCGGCGATCTCCTCCAAGGCGGAGGCGGTGTTCGCGGGACGCAGGGGAGCGGGAGGCTGGTTTTCGAGGTCGGCGGCGTTCTCGGGCATCGCGTCTCTCCTTCCGAGAGCCTATATACCACGGTTTACGCCGCTGTGCGGCAAAGAGGCCACCCGTGCTCCCCTACCGCGCCAGAACTCCTCGTCCTCACGCGCCATCCACTCCGCCCCCGTCACCAGGATCGTCCGCAGCCTCCGGAACGGCAGCCGCTTCTTCTTCTCCTTCTCAGCCCACACCCTCAGCCCCGCGATCTCAGCCGGAGAGCCGTGGAACACCGTCGGCCTCACCCAGGCCGCAGTCGCTACCCGCGATGCCGGATTGGGATCCAGCACCACCGCCGCGCCAGTCACCGTAGCCCACGCAAGCATCGCCCTCTCAGCCGCTTCCTCCAGAGGCCCCCCGAGAACCACGATCTCCCGCTTTCCTGATCCCTGGATCTCCGCCTGGACTTTCTCCCCCATCCTCACCAACTCCACCACGGACATCTCGACTCCATCCACCACCGCCCCCGCCACGTCACCCCTCTCCCGGTGAGGGAGGGAGGGAGGGGTCGGGCCAATCTGGGATCGATCGGGCCAGGGGGTGAGGGCTCGTCCGGGAACCGACACCCCGCCCGCAGCCTGGATCGCCAGGTCCCGGATCACCGCCTCCATCTGTCCGTCGTAGAGAAAAGGCACCCGCGTTCCCGCCGGCAGCGAGGAGAGCTTCTCCGCCTCCTCCCTCATCCACCGGGCCAGGGCGCCCCAGGGGCGCCAGCGCCAGTCCCAGCCCTCGGCCTGGAAGAGCCAGGGTTCCTCGGGATCGCGGGCGGCGTGGCCGAGGAGCGCGTCCGGCAGGCTGGGCGGCGGGGGGGCCACGTCAGGCCGAAGCGGCGGTGACCTTCTTCATGACCGCCGAGATCTTCTGCTCGATGACCGGCTTCATGAGGCTGGCGGGAGGCTTGAGGTGGGCCCGCCCGACAAGCTGGCCGTCCTCCAGGACGATCGTCGCCTTGGCGCCCGGACCGGAGAGGTGCATCACGTCCCCTTCCCAGTGCCACTTGAGCATGCCCCCGGGGAAGGCTTCCTTCAGAGCGGCGTCCAGAGCCGGCCGGATCTCGCCCATGGACGACTTGTCGGTCTTCATCTCGATGGTCAGGTCGCTCATGGCCGCGAACGCTACCACAGCGCGGGCGCCTGAAGGATTGCTGATAGGCTATGGTTCGTGAGCCCAGGCGTAACTCCGAAGTCCCTCTCTCCAGAGCCGGCTCCGCCAACACATTCCATGTCCTGGCGCCACCGCCTCCGCAACGTCCTGCTGGCCGGCCTGCTGTTCCTGACGCCGGTCTACGTGACCATCTACATCCTCGTCCTGCTGTTCCGCTTCATGGACGGGATCTTCGCGCCGCTGATCGACCGCGCCTTCGCGACCTTCCTGGGCGAACGCGATGTTCATATCCCGGGCCTCGGCATCCTGCTCACCCTGACGGTCATCCTCTTCCTGGGCTGGCTCTCCCGCCGGGTGGTGGGACGCCGTCTGCTGAGCGTCTTCGAGTCGTTCATCCGCCGCATCCCCATCGCCAGGTCGGTCTACGGCGGCACCAAGGGGGTGCTGGAGGCCGTCTCCCGGGACCAGGCCGACGCGTTCAAGAAGGTGGTGATCGTCGAGTTCCCCCGTCCGGGCATCTATGCCATCGGGTTCGTGACCGGAGCGGGCGCTTACTGGGGCTCGACGGATCCCCGGCTCGATCAGGAGCTGGTGCCCGTCTTCATCCCCAAGACCCCCAACCCCACCGGCGGCTTCCTCCTCCTGGTGCCGCCGCACGAGATCATGGACTGCGCGATGACCGTCGAAGAGGGCATCCGCATGGTGGTCTCGGGGGGCATCCTCCAGCCGGAGGGGCTGGTGGAGCGGTTGAAGCCCACGGAGGCGGCGCCTGAAATGGTGGCGGTTCGGGAGTAGGTCGCGGCTCAGGCCTCTGCCCTCCGAAACCTCACCCTCGGTCCCTCTCCCATCTCCCTGCCGCCTGCCCCCGGGAGAGGGAGGGCTCTGCGCTTGAGGTCTTCTTGGTCTCGGCAAGATCGTCTCCTCATCGTTCCCCCTCTCCCGGTAGAGCGGGAGGGGGGCGGGAGAGCGGGAGAGGGGTCAGGGTTCGGCGACCCAGCCGGGAACACACCCACATCCTCCCGTGTTGTCACAAGAGGACTTCGCCCGATGCGGTAAGCTGTGCACAGACTTTTCGAGGGCCCGCCATGACGAGAACCCGACGCATCCTCTCCCTCGTCCTCATCGTCCTCCTGGCCGCTCCCATGGCCCGGACGGCGACGGCGCAAGGCATCAACAATCCTGACCTGTTCGCCAAGAGCCTCAAGGCCGCGGCCGAGGCCGCCGCCCAGTACGGCACGCCCGACCGGCCGGCGGACCTGGAACGGATCAACCGCATCGGCTACGAGCTGGCCCAGCAGTCCGGCTACGCCAAGTTCCCCTTCACTTTCGCCATCGTCGAGATGTCCGCCCCCAACGCCTTCGCCCTGCCGGGGGGACAGATCTTCGTCACCACCGGCATGCTCGATCTCGGTCTCGACGACGACATGCTCGCCGGCCTGCTCGGCCACGAGATCGGCCACGTCACCCTCGACCACTTCGCCCGCATGCAGCGCAAGGCCACGCTGATGTCCGTCCTCGGCAACCTGCTGGTGGCCGGGGTCCTCATCGGCGAAGCCAACAGCAACAACGACCGCCGGAACACCCCCCAGGCGCCCTACGACCCGCGGGTGGGCTACGACAATGGCGGCGACTTGGTGCAGGGCGCGGCGGCGGCCAGCCTCGTCCTCAGCGAGCTGCTGCTCCGCAGCTACAGCCGCGAGCACGAGGACGAGTCCGACAAGGAGGGGCAACGCCTCTCCGCCCTGGCCGGTTACGATCCGGACGGCGCCCGCAAGCTCTGGGAGGCGATGAACAACCGCGCCCCCCAGCTCAAGCTCTACGGCTATTGGCGGACCCATCCCTTCGGGGACGAGCGCATGCGCGCCGCCGGCGTCCGCAAGGAGCTGTGGAAGGTCGAGTCCCGCAAGAACGCCGACGACTTCCGCCGGCGTACGCAGGGAGCCCTGGACGGCTATCTCCAGCGCAACAAGCCCGGCGAGTCCGAGACCGTCTTCCTCAAAAGGGCCGTCCTCGCCGCCTGGCCCGAGGGCAAGGTAGCCGACGCCCTGCGCCTCGAGAAGCTCCACAAGCGGCGGGATGAAGAGCTGACCCGTCCCATGCTTTCCCGCGACTACGGCGCCGTCCTCCGCCTCTACCGGAGCGAGCTGGCCGAGGTGCGCGAGCTCAATCCGAAGAGCGACCTCGTCAGGGCCCTGGAAGGGGAGATCTCCGACATCGACGCCAAGCGCAAGGAGCTCTATCCCCGCTCCGTGGAGCTGCTGGGCGGCGGGATCTACGAGACCTCCTTCCTGGAGAGCTTCCTGAGCAACTTCCCCGAGGCGCAGGAGGTGCCCGAGGTGGCCCTGGCCCTGGGCGACGCCTACGCCCGCCTCGGCAACCGCACCGAGGCCGTGACCCACTACCTCAAAGCCTGGGAGTCCGCGCCCGAGAGCGCCGAGGGCAAGCGCGCCCGCACCGGCCTGCGCAACCTCGCCCCTAGCCTGAACGAGCTGGCCGCCCTGCAGCAGATGGCCGCCCAGGACAAGGACCCCGAGCTCAAGCGCGTGTCCAACGACCGCCTCGCCGCCATCGCCAAGACCTATGACGACGTCGGCAACGGCGCCGAGTACCTGCGCCGCTTCCCCGAGGGTCCCTACGTCGTGCCGGTGATCGAGCGCCTGAACATCCTCGCCGACAACCTCTACGGCGAAGTGGTGCTCTACCAGAGCGTGGGCGACTCCGTGAAAGCCATGGAGAGGATCAACAAGATCCTCACCCACGCTCCCCTCTCCCCCGCCGCCGAGAAGCTGCGCGACCGCGCGGTGCTGACGGCGGCGAAGGCGGGGTAAGAGACCCTCAGGGCGCCTTGCCCCACGGGGCACCCAACCCTCCGAGACCTCACCCTCGGTCCCTCTCCTGAACGAGAGGAGGACCCCGCGCCGACTCGGTGTATCCTCTCCCGCAAACGCCGTAATCTGGCCAGGGAAAACCCGACCACAGGCCGGCGACAGCGGCTCGCCGGTTTGCGGGCAAAACTCCCTGGAGGAGAGCACAGGCTTGCGCCTCGAAGACCTGGTACACCTCGGCGAAGGCTGGGACCTGGAGTACAAGAAGGCGGGCGGCCGGGACGGCCGCGGCGCGCTACCTGCGGGAGTCTGGGAGACCTACAGCGCCATGGCGAACTCCTATGGCGGCACGATCGTCCTGGGCGTGGAAGAGCGGACCGACGGCAGTCTGCACGTCCAGGGGATTGCCGAGGCCGCCAAGGTCGAGCGCGACCTCTGGAACTGCCTCCACGACCGCAACAAGCTCAGCGCCAACCTGCTGGGACGGGACGACGTGAAGCGGGAGGCCCTGGACGGCAAGGAGCTGCTGGTCCTCCGGGTCCCCCGGGCGGCGCGCGGCCAGCGGCCCGTCTACATCAACAACAACCCCATGACGGGGACCTACCTCCGCGGCCATGAAGGGGACCGCCGATGCTCTCCCGAAGAAGTCCGCAGGATGCTGGCCGACGCCGACGCCTCCCATCCCCGGGACAGCCGCATCCTCCCCGGCCACACCCTCGCCGACCTGGACCCGGAGAGCCTCGCGGCTTACCGCCAGCTCTTCCGCCTGAGCTCTCCGGACCACCCGTTCCTCGCCGAGGACGACCTGGGTCTCCTGCGGAAGCTCAGCGCCTGGAAGCAGGACAAGGACGCGGGCTTCGAGGGCCTGACGCTCGCCGCCCTCCTCCTGCTGGGCCGGGAAGAGGCGATCCGGGCGCACCTTCCCGACTTCCACCTCGATTATCGCGAGCTCCCCGCCGACGAGCAGGCCGAGTCCGGAGTCCGCTGGCTCGACCGCCTGACCCTCGACGGCTCCTGGCAGGGCAACCTGCTGGGCTTCTACCGCAGGGTGATCCCGAAGCTCGTGGCCGGCCTCAAGGTCCCCTTCCACCTGGAGCCGGACCTCCTCCGGCGCGACGAGACCCACGCCCACACCGCTCTTCGCGAAGCCCTGCTCAACAGCCTCGTCCACGCCGACTACTCCAGCCGCAGCTCGATCCGCATCTTCCGCCGACCGGACGGCTTCGAGTTCCTGAACCCGGGCACCCTCCTCCTCTCCCTGGACCAGATCCGGGCCGGCGGCGCCAGCGAGTGCCGGAACCCGACGCTCCAGCACATGCTGCGGCTTATCGGCATTGGCGAGAAGGCGGGGTCGGGATTCCCCGCCATCCTCAGGGCCTGGCGCGAGCAGCACTGGCGGGCGCCTCAGCTCGAAGACGACATGGTCCACAACGAGACCCGTCTGCGCCTGACCATGACGAGCCTCCTCCCCGCCGAGACCCTCGAGGCGCTGGACCGCCGGTTCGGGGACGTCTTCCGCCGCCTCGAAGAGGACGCCCGGCTCGCCCTCGCCACCGCCTGGACCGAAGGGCGGGTGACGAACAGCCGCCTCCAGGAGCTTTCCAACCGGCACTCGCGGGACCTGACCGGCCTCCTGACCGACCTCGTGGACCGCGGCTTCCTGGTGCCACACGCCCAGAGACGGGCGCGCTGGTACACGCTCCCGGAGCCCTCCGGCTCCGAGCCAAGCTCCGAGCATTTCGCCGCGTTTTCCGTGCACAGCTCTGTGCAAAGCTCCGAGCATTTCCCGGAGCAATTCTCCGAGGGGAGCTCCGAGCATTTCGCCGCGTTTTCCGTGCACAGCTCCGTGCAAAGCTCCGAGCATTTCCCGGAACAATTCTCCGGGGGGAGCTCCGAGCATTTCGCCGCCTTCGCCGGTCGCGGCCTGGAGCAGAAAGCCGTCCTGTTCCGGGTGCACCGCACCCGGTATGCCGCCCGGCAGGACGTGAAAGACGCCATCCTCCTCGTCTGCCGCGGCCGCTTCGTCACCCTGAGCGACCTGGCCGAGACCCTAAACCGCTCACCCGAGACCCTGCGCACCCACTACTTGGCCGAAATGGTGGAAGCCGGAGAGCTGAGGCTCCGCTACCCGCACAAGCCGCGTCACCCCAGCCAGGCGTACCGCACCTCCAGGCGGGCGAAACGGACCTGAGCCGCGGCGACCGCCCGGCCACAAGGTCTTCCCCCTGCTCGGCACGGGGATCAGGACCGCCGGGCCGGGCGCGGCTAGCGTTCTCGATCAGAGCGCCTTGTCAATAGAGCGCAATGCATGGGCCGCTGCAAGCGGCGCTACAGGCATTCAGGCAGTTGCTCCCATACGGCCGGTTGACATAGGACGAGCCCACCGACCCGCTGTTACATTGCCAGATACAGCGCCATCCATTGCCGTCCTCGTAAAGGTGGATGGCTGCGCCGCCTCCGGCCGCCGGAAGGAGAGCAGGGCTTCCGAACGCCAGGGCGCAGGCGAAGATGAGAACGAAAAGTCGGCGATGGCTCATAGAACCTCCGTGGGATAAGTTGAACGTATGCCTCGCCTCCGCGGCGAAGCTCGAGCAGGCCTTTAAAGAAAAGGTGCGACGGAGAAGCCAGGCGAGACCGGCGCCGCCGCGCAGGCCCCACCCGGGCATGGACGTCCGAGCCTGAGTCGTCTACCTGGCAACGGTCGCGCGAGCCGCCCAGGCCCGGGCCGTCAACGCGATCGAACCGTCGGCCTTTTTCGGAAGGCGCGCTCGGATACGGTCCCGCAGGCGCGCCCTCGCGGCCTCATCGAGCGACATCGCATAGGCTGGGGCCGGCCCCTGGCCTCCAAGGAAGGGCTGCCAGTAGTCCTCGAAATCCGTGAAGGGCGTTGGAATGTCGAAGGGCCTGACCTCGAAGTCTTGCAGCCCGGCATCGCCGAAGAGCTGCTCGAGCGCCTCCGGACGGCATAGCGGGAACCGGACGCCTTCGTCCAGCTTCGCGGCGTCCGGGTCGAGCTCGACCGCCGCGTCCCAGAAGAACCGCATGAGCTCCATCTTCCCGGCGTAGTCCCAGACGTACACCGCGATCATGCCGCCCTCGACCGTCACCCGGGCCATCTCGGCGAGCGCGGCGCGCGGGTCCGGAACGAAGTTCAGGACCAGCCCTGAGACCGCCACGTCGACGGACTCGTCCTTGAGCGGGATCGCCGCCGCGCTGCCTTGCCGAAGCACCGCCCGGTCCGCGAGGTTCTCCTTAGCGGCCTGGAGAAACCCCTCCGAAGGCTCGACGCCGTAGACCACAGAAGGGAAGCAACGGTCCAGGATCGTCGCGCACAACGCACCTGTGCCGCAGCCGACGTCCAGCCATCGCCGGCCCGCCGGAATCCTCAACCTCACCCAGGAAAGGAACAGCGGCGCGATCCGGCGGCTCCACCGGCCGACGTACTGCTCGTAGGGGTTCCCGCGCTCCCAGGTGTCGGAGACTTGGGGTGGGGCCATGGACGAATTCTATCGTGAGCCTCTCCGCAACGACGGGCGCCTCGGAGCTGGCGCAACCTGCCTGAAAACCGGCGCGACATCCGCGGAGACGGCGCAACGTCCCGGAAGACGACGGAAATCTTCGGCGCACCGGCGCGATATCCCGCCGGACGGCGCGAGGTCGGCAGAAGCAGACGCAACGTCCCTGGAGACGGGGCGACGTCACGCAAGGCTGCGACGACGTCACCCAAGGCTGCGGCAACGTCCCTGAAGAAGAGGCGACTCCCCTGGAGATGTGGCAACGTCGCCGCGAGCCGGCGCAACGTCGCCCCGCCATGCGGCGATGTCGCGGGAGATGGGGCGATGCGGCCAGAGACGGTGCAAGGTCCCGGCAGGTTGGAGCGACGTCCGGCGAGACGGCGCGACGGCGCCGCAAGGTGAGGCAAAGTCCGCAGAGGCGGCGCGACGTTCAGGGATACGGCGCAAGGTTTCTGGACACTGTCGCGATGTCCCGGGAGATGAGGCGACAGCTCCCGGAGATGGCATGGGTTTGCCCGAGACGGCGCAACATGCAGAAAGTACGAAGCCATCGCTCCAGAGACGGCGCGACGTCACGAGCGCCGAGGCGATATCTCTGGAAACGTCGCAAGGTCTGGAGGAGAGAGCACGATATCGCGGCGGGCACAGCGAATTCAGGAAGATTGCGCCGCCTTGCACCTATCTAACAATGCGGAGACATAAAAGCTACGGACGTGTTGTATACTCTCCGATCATCCCGGTATCCAGCCGGAATCAAGGGGAGGAAACCCGTGAGCTCGGAGCTTTCGTTGTCGCAGATCCTGGCGAACCTGGAGGCGAAGATCGCGTCGCATCGCCAGAAAGAGATGTACCACGCCGAACAGGAAGTGTTCCATCGCGAGCAGCGCGCCGTCCAGGCGGCGGAGCTTGCGACGTCTCTGGAGCGCTACGAGGCGTTCAAGGTGGTCGCGGGGCCCGCGGCGGAGATGGCTTCCAGCTTCACCTCCGCCGCGCCGAAGAAGGTGGAGGAGATCCCGTCCAGCACGGTCCGCAGCAAGTTGGTGAGCCAGATCCTGGCGTCGCTGCCGGCCGGGGAGGTTTTCAGTCCTTCCCGGATCTCCACCGAAATCAATCGCCGCTTCGGCAAACATCTCCGCAGGCCCACCAGCGCCCGCACGGTCTCCAGCGCCCTGCGTCGCCTCCGTGACGAAGGCAAGATCCGCCTCGTCGAGAGGGGCGGGCCGTATCACGAGGCGCTGTATACGAAGTAGGCCTCAGCAGGTGCAGGTGCAGACGCACTCGCCGGCCCGGCAGCCAATCGAGCCCTTGCAACTGGGCCCCTGCAGCCTGCAGCTATCCCGGCAGGCGTCGGCCGCGCCCGTGGCGCAGCAGTGCGGCGCGGCGAGCATAAGCGGCTCCAATCCCATCGGATCGGCCGCTTTTTCCGGGGCCTTGCAGACCGCCTGCTCAGGCGCCAGGAGCTGATCCAGGCTCGCGCCGCAGCCTTCCGCCGGCTGGAGCGCGGGAGCAGCCGCCACATCGGCGAAGACCGGCGTACAACACAGCAGGAGGGCGAGGGCGCCCAGGGTCACGACGAAGCTCTTCATGAAGGACCTCCTTTCGTTGGGGATCCGGATGGATCCCCCTAAAAAAGGAAGTGCGGCGAAGAACCCGCGGTGAGACCGGCGCGTCGGCGTCACCGCTTCGCCTTCCGCCATCCGTTCGCCACCGCTTCCTCCTCGGTGCAGAACCACCGCTCGCCCTTCCAGGATTCGATGACCGTGTCGTCATAGTTCCGCTGGCCGGGGACGTGGTAGATCCGCTCTCCGCTCTGCCGGGAGGTGTTCCCCTTGATGTCGCAGCCGGTGAGGCGCTCCTCGCATCCCTGGGGACAGCCGACGGGCTGGGGCGCCAGAGGAACCGGGTCCACCGCCGGCTCCATGGGAACAGGGTCAGGCTCCGGAGCAGGAACGGCGGCGGGCGGCGGCGCGGGCTCTTCAGCGGGAGGCGGCGAGGGGACCCGGACGGCGGCGCGGGGTTCCGAGCCGCGGCCCCAGATCGAGAGCAGCGCGGCCAGAGCGAAGAGGAAACAGGCGAGCCCGGCGCCCGGAGTCTTGAATCTCGGCCTCTTCGTCCCCCGGCCCGCCAGCCTCAGGAAGCGTCGTAACAACATGCTTCTCGAGACACGGCGGGACGAGGGTTTGTTGAGGATGCTATGGGCAGGTCGCGGTGCCGGTTGCGCAGTCGACCGTCGCCGTGACGATTCCGTGAGGGCAGGCCGCAAGGCGGCGTGAGCTTGAGGCATTTCGGGTCGAAGACGAAGGTCACGGTGTAGGTGCCGTTGCCGTTGTCCGTGACGGTGACCGTCTCGTCATAGATACCGGAATCCCGCAGCGGCTTGATCTGGTCTTGCACGCACGGGGTGGCCTCGGCGATCTTGATCGGCTTGCAGACGGTTGCGGCCACCGGGCCGACGACAGTGACGGCCAGGGCCACGAGGACGAGGGCGAGAAACAACTTCTGGAGCTTCTTCAGAGCTTGGACCTCCTTTCATCTCTTCAGTGCATGCAGGATATGAAAGAGAGACTAGGGCACCGGAAACATTCCCTTCACCCGCCACAGCGACTCCCGGTTCCGCGTCTCCATCCAGCCGTCGAGGATCGCCTGCCGCTCGGGAGCGGTGAGCTTCCAGGAGAGCGGAGCCTTCTTCCGCAGCTCGAAGATCACCGGCGTCAGCTTCACTTGGTAGGCCTTCTCCCAGGCGTCCCGGAGCATCTCCAGCTCCACGCTGTTGTGGAAGGACTGTGACGAGGTCCGCACGTTGTACATGGCCAGGATGGGTCCGCCCGTGGCGTAGAGCCAGCCCCGGTCCTGGTCCTCGGTCCCGCCCTCCTTCCGCCTCTCCGGGAAGGCGCGGATGAGGACCAGGAGCACGCCGCGCCGCCGCAGCTCTTCGAGCTGGGGCGTGGCGGTCAGGGAGCGCAGCCAATTGACGGCGGTGACTACGCCAAAGTTGTCGTAGTAGCCGCCGTCGGCCAGATGGAGCTGGCGGAAGTCCTCGGGCGGGCGGCCGTCCTCGCCCAGGGCCTGGGAGATCGGGCTCACCCAGGGGAAGGTGGCTGAGAGCCGCGCCGCCGTCACCACGGGCACGTCGTAGCCGGGATAGGCGTCGTAGAAGCGGCGCGCAGGCCAGCCCTGCGGGAGATCCAGGTTGGTCAGCAGGAACTGCTCGCCGGTCTCGACCACGGTGGCGTTGAGGACGGCGGCGGGTAGCCAGCCCTCGCGCAGGCCGGTCCGCCAGTCGGATAGCTTTCTGTCCGGCACCAGGAGGTTCCGCTTCCACGACTGTTCGATGGCCCAGCCCCGGTCCAGGGTGCGGTCGGTCACGAAGACGCCGAGGAAGACGCGCCAGAAGTCGGGGTAGGTGATGCCCCAGGCCGTGGCCTCCAGGCTGGAGGCGCCGGCGGCTTCCAGGATGCCGGGCAGGGAGCGGGACGGCGGAAAGCCCTCCTCGGTGAAGCGGTCGAGGTAGTAGAGGGTCCCGACGCTGCCTCCCGAAACCGAGCTGATGAGGCGGATGGAACGCGTGAAGTCTTCCCCTACCTCGGTCTGCAAGCCGGTGAGCACCCGGGCGGTCCACAGCGAGGCCGCGATGCCGCCGCCGCTGGCGGCCACCACGACGATGGGCCGGTCGTCCGGGGCCATCCGCCGGGAGGCGTTGAAGGCCTGGGCCGGCAGCGGGGCCGCCGGAGCGCTCTCCCGCTGGACGCGGTAGAAGTGATCGGTGTCGAAAATCTGGTTCGACAGGAACGAGAGGACGACCAGCACCAGGACGACAGGCACCCGGTAGCGGTCGAGGAAGAACGAGACCCCCGGCAGGAACCATCCCACTACCAATGCGAGGAGCATCAGATAGCCGAGCGGGGGCATGGAGGCGCGATCGGGCCGCAGGAGGAGGTAGCCCAGCACGTAGAGGAAAGTGACCACCAGGAAAGCGACCGAGGCCAGGATGTGGCCGTTCCCCAGCCGTCCCACGCCGGGCAGGGTGTAGCCCTCGCTCTCAGGTCCGGGCCGGGAAGGAGCCTCCTGCACGAGCGGGATGGTGCCGCCCCACCGCCGGTACAGCCAGGAGCCGATGAAGAAGAGTGCCGTGGCCAGGACGATCCCGGCGGCGGCCGACCTCAGATTGCCGAGCAGGGGCGGCGGAGACCGCAGCGCCGCCGTGAGGATCACCGGCAGTCCCAGCAGGCCGAAGAGCGGGATGCGGTAGCGGAGCAGCCAGCGTGGCAGCGGCGGACGAGAAAGCCCGAAGCGGTTCGGTCCGTAGGCGAGGATGATCTCCAGCGTGATCAGGCAGACCCATCCGCCGAGCGTGGCCAGGAACGAGACCAGGACGATCCCCCAGGGGCTGAGCCAGAACAGGTTGGCAAGCAGCCCCGGCGCCCCCTGGAGCGCCACCAGCGGCAGCAGCGCCAGGGCCAGCGCGAACGTCAGGGGAAACCGGCAGAAGTAGAGGTATGGCAGGACCGTGTTGCACCGGCGGTGGATCCAGATCACCAGGCAGAGCAGGGCGAGGGCTGCGAGGGCGATGAAGAATCCGCTCATGGGCTGGGGAGCATATCTGAGCCCTCCCATCCTCCTCTCCGGAAGAGAGGAGAAAGGACATCAGAGACACCAGGGACCTCAAGGACGAAAGAAGGAGCTCTCCGGTCCTTGAAGTCCTTGGTGTCCCTGGTGTCCTTTTCCCCTCTCCCGGGGAGGTGAGGGTTCTACCCTATCTCCGGGCGTTGAACTCGTCGAAGCTCAGGAACCCGTCGTCGTTGCGGTCCAGCCGCTCGAAGGCGTTGCGGGTGCCGATCCACTCGGAGAGGGAGATGGCGTTGTCGTCGTTGAGGTCGAGTCGGTCGAAGCGCGCGCGGGCTTCGGTTTCGCGGCGGTTGGTCGGCTGCGCGCCCGGACGGACCTCGGCGCCGGAGAGGACGCCGTCGCCGTTCCAGTCGTGCTGGGCGAAGGAGTTGTCGTTGCCCCGCCACTCGTCGCGGGTGATGCGGCCGTCACGGTTGCGGTCCATGCCCGCGAACCGCATGTCGAGGTTCTCGTTCTCGTCATCCTCGCCGTTCTGCCTCCGGTCGTTCCGGCGGTCTTCCTGGCGATTGCGGGTGGGCTTCTTCTTGTCCTCCTGGGAGGACACACCGGCGTCGGCGCTCTTCACGAGGACGGTGGCCGAAGGGGCGAGAAGGGAGAACATCGCTGCCGCGATGATCGATCTGCGTAGTTTCATGCTTGCCTCCTGTCGGTACAGCTCCGCGGCTGAAACAGCCAGCCGCGGGGCCCGTTGGCGGGCGGGCCCGTTGAGACAGGTCTATATCTGCAAGCGACAGGCCAGCGTCAGCGCTGGGTGAACTCTTCGCGGGTGACCACGCCGTCGTGGTCGCGGTCGAGGCGGTCGAACTGCTCACGGGGCAGCTCGCTCTTGCTGAGGCGGCCGTCGCGGTCTTTGTCCAGCCCGCGGAAGAGGCGGGCCTGGCGGGCCTTCTCGACTTCCTGACGCGGAGCCGGAGGGACCTTGGCGGCGGTTTCCGGGGTCTCCTGGATCGTCAGCTCCTCGCCGGAGAGGATGCCGTCGCCGTTGGCGTCCTGCATGGCGAAGGCGAGCGGGCTCCCCTTCCACTCCTTCAGGCTGACGTTGCCGTCGTGGTCGGCGTCCACGTAGCGCTCGGCCGGGGCTTCCTTCTTGGCGGGCGGGGTCTTGGCTGTGGTCTGGGTCCAGGCGGGCGGCGCGGCGAGCGCGGCGAGGATGAGAGTGGCCGGGATGAGCTGGGTCCGCATACTACCTCCTCCAACGTGCCGTTCAGGCGTTTATCCCTCCTTCTACGCCCGCGGAGGCGGAAGCGTCTAGAACAGCCCCTCCGCCTTCGCCCGGTACCGCCGGCTCCAGGTGAGGACGGTCCCGTCGTGGAGCACGACGCGGGCGTCGCCGTGGAACCAGGGCTGGACCTCGCGGATGGCCTCCAGGCGGACGATCTCGGAGCGGTTCAGGCGCAGGAAGCGGGCGGGGTCGAGACGGCCTTCGAGGTCGCGGAGGGTGCCGCGGCGGCGGTGCTCGGTCCCCTGGCTGAGGAAGAGGAGGTAGTTTCCCTCGGCGCGGATGCGGTCGATCCGGTCCACGGCGAGGAGGACCTGCCGACCTTCGTCCTTATCGACCAGGATCTGGCGCGGGTAGTCCGGCGCGGGCCGCACCGCCGTCAGGAGGCTCTCGATTCGCTGCGCCAGGTCCCCGGAGGCGACGGGCTCCAGTTGCCGGCGGACCCTTTCGAGCAGACGCCCGAAGCGGGAGGGCGCGAAGGGCTTGAGCAGGTAGTCCAGGGCGTGGACCTCGAAGGCCTTCAGGGCGTGCTCGTCGTAGGCGGTGACGAAGACCACCAGCGGCATGGCCTCGACCCCCACCTCCCGGATCACCCCGAAGCCGTCCAGTCGCGGCATCTGGATGTCCAGGAAGACCACGTCGGGAGCCCCGGCGCGGATCGCCTCGACCGCCTCGACGCCGTCGCGGGCCTCCCCCGCCACCTCGAAGTCGCTCTCGCGTTCCAGCAGGCCCCGCAGCTTGCGCCGGGCGGGCGCCTCGTCGTCGGCGATCAGGGCGCGGATCACGACGTGATCTCCCGGTAGGGCAGCGAGGCTCGCACTCGGAAGCCGCCGCCGGGAGCGTTGCCGGCGTCGAAGGCCTGGCCGTCGCCATAGAGGAGGCGCAGCCGCTCGGCGGTGGCGGCGAGGCCGAGTCCCGGCGACGATCGGTCGCCGTTGTTCCCTGAGTCGCCGGGGCCGTCGTCCTCCACCTCCAGCACCAGCCGCCCCTCCTCCCGCCGGGCGCGCACCGCGATGGTCCCCCGGCCCACCTGCTCGGCGTTGCCGTGGCGGACGGCGTTCTCGACCAGCGGCTGGAGGAGCAACGACGGCACCAGCGCGGAGGAGACCTCGGGATCGAGCTGGAACGCCACCTCCAGCCGCTCGCCGAAACGGGCGCGCAGGAGGGCGAGGTAGCGGTCCAGCAGCGCCAGCTCCTCGCGCAGGGGGACCTCGTCCGTCTGGGCCGTGCGCAGGGAGGCCCGGAGCAGCTCGGCGAGCTGGTCCAGCATCTCGTCGGCGGCCCGCGGGTCGTCGTACATCGTGGACGAGATGGTGTTCAGGGCGTTGAACAGGAAGTGGGGCTGGAGCTGGAGGCGCAGATTGCGGAGCTGGGCGCGGGCGAGGCTGGTCTCGAGGTGGGCCGCCCGCAGCTCCCGGGCGCGCGCCGCCGCCAGGGCGTACCAGCCGTGGAGCCCGGCGACCGTGATCGTGAACCAGATCGCCTGCATCGGCAGCTCCATGAAGTACCGCAGGGGCATCACTCCGTAGTCGTAGGGACCCAGGCCCATCAGCGGATACAGGAGGCCGCGCAGGCCCCACATCATCGTCGTGGCGATCCCTCCGCAGGCGGCGAGCGCCAGCAGGTAGACCGGCAGCCGGCGCGGCCAAGCCGTGGCGGTCAGGGGCAGCCGCCGGACCAGGCCGCGAATGGGAAAGAACAGGAGCCCGCCCACCAGGGCTCCCGTCAGCTCGTCGATGAACGGCTCGAGAGGATTCTCGGTCCCTCCCTCCGCCAGCACCGCCAGGTAGTGGTAGAGGAAGAACAGGATCCCCAGGATGAGGACCAGCCCCAGCCAGACCGCGACGCCGCGAAGCCGCAGATCCTTCATCAGTCGTAGCTCTTGACGCGCGGCCACAGCTCGGCCATCGGCATCCGCAGGCCGCGGCAGACCCAGACGTCGAAGTGCTGGTAGGGCATCGAGTAGGGATGGGAGACGTGACCCGCCAGCTCGACGCTCTCGAACAGGCCTTCGAGGGTCTCCCGGTCGTCGTCCAGGACGATCATGACCTCGCCAGTGTAGTCCCGCGGGCCCCAGAGATAGTAGGAGACGTGGCCGCTGATCGCCTTGGGCAGGCCCATCGCCAGCCCGAAGCGGTCGATGGCCCCGGCCTGGCCGTAGTTCTGGCCGAAGATGGCGGCTCTGGCGCGGTCCTCCGGTGGCAGGGCGTGGTAGACGCGCGCCACCTCCGCCGCCATCTCCTGCCAGCCGAAGCGGTCGGCCATGAGCTGCGGCAGCGGACCCAGGCGGTGGTTCTCGATGCGCGGCTGGCTCATCCCCGTGGCCTGGGAGTAGCGGATCATCGCCTCCGGCGGCAGCAGGGGCGTGAAGAGGGGCGCCAGCGCCGCGCCCGAGGTCGCAAGGAGGACCGCGTAGGCCGGCCGGGCGATCCGCCCCCAGCTCCGCGCGGCCAGCCAGCGCTCCAGGGCCACGCCGCCGCCGGCCATCAGCATCGGATAGGCCGGCGCCGGATAGTAGGGGCGTCCGTCCAGGAGGAACATCTCGGCCATGACCGCCAGCCACGCGAGGCCCAGCACGCGGTAGCGCCGGCCTTCCCGGTCGAAGAGGAACCAGGCGAGGCCGCCGAGCCAGATCGGCAGCGACAGCGGGTTCATGAAGAGCACCTGCTGCGCCATGAAGGCCAGGGGATCGAGCTGGACGTCGCGGCCGTCGGCCTTGATGTTGGCCAGCATCTCGAAGTGCGGGAAGCCGTTCCGCATCTCCCAGACCAGGTTGGGCAGGAAGAGGACGAAGGCGAGGGCGCCGCCCAGCCAGAGCCAGCGCGAGCGGAACGCCCGGCGCTCCGGCGTGAGCAGGAGGGCCGCGGCCACGGCGACGCCGAAGAAGGCCATGGAGTGCTTGTTGAGGAGGCCGAAGCCGGCGAGGGCGCCGAAAGCGAGCCAGCCCTTGTCCCAGCCGTCCCGGACGATGCGGACGACGATCCAGGCGCCGCCGGTCCAGAAGAGCTGCTCCAGGGCGTTCATGGTGTGGATGCTGTGCAGCGCCAGCCAGATCGGAGCGGCGAGCACGGCCAGGGCGGAGATCCCCTGGGCGAAGCTACGGCCGCCGAGGTCGCGGACCAGCAACCCGGTCATCGCCACCAAGGCCGCCCCGGCCAGGGCGGGCAGCAGGCGGAGGGCGATCAGCGAGTCGCCCAGCGTGGCGCGGATCAAGGCGGTGACCGCCGGGAACAGCGGCGGCATGTCCACGAACCCCCAGGCCAGGTGCTCGGAGCAGGCCAGGTAGTAGAGCTCGTCGACGAAGTAGCCATAGTCGAGCGACGCCGTCGGGATCAGGTGGAGGGCCACCTTGACCAGGGCCAGGAGAGCGACGGCGGCGGCAAAGCGAGAGAGCGGGGAGTTCATTGCGATCCTCCGTGAGGTCGTCCTTCGACGGCAGGATCTCGCTGCCTCCGGCCGGGGAGAACGCTTCCGGGATGAGCGGGACAGGAGAGGGACGAGCGGGCTCGAATGCCGGGTTACTTACGCCTTTCTAGCGCTATACTACCCGGAATGCGCCCAGCCTGCCCCGACATCGTCGCGTGCTTTCGGCAGATGCTCGCCGCGCTCAAGGAGCAGCCAGCGGCGGATCGCTACGGCTATGCCTGCGCGGTCGGAGTCGCGGCGATCGAGGCGTACTGGAATCATCTGCTGAGCCGGCATGGCAGCTCCTGGAAGCTGACGCCGCCGGTCCTGGACAAGCCGCTTCCCAGGCTCGAAGCCGGGGCCCGGAAAGCGGCCGGTGAGGTGGGGTTGCTCGCAGCGAGCTCCGATCCTCTTTTTGCCTCCTATCTGATCGGCGAGCTCTACACGGCCCTTCTGCCTGACGATCTCCGCGCCAGGCACGGCATCTTCTATACGCCGCCGGCCCTGGCCGACCGCCTGCTCACGCTCGCCTCTCAGGCAGGCGCCGACTGGTCCACCGCGAAGGTGTTGGACCCCGCCTGTGGGGGCGGCGCCTTCCTGACGCCGGTCGCGATCAAGATCGTGGCGAGTCTTCGCACCCGGGACGCTTCCGCTCTGCTGGATCACATCGCAAGCCATCTCCGGGGATTCGAGATCGATCCGGTCGGCGCGTGGATGTCACAGGCCTTTGTCGAAGCCGCCCTGCTGGAGCCTTGCCTGCGGGCGGGGCGGCGTCTGCCCCCTCTCGTGACGATGGGCGACGCCCTCACGATGAGCCCCGACTCTTCAGTCGACCTGGTGATCGGAAATCCGCCGTATGGCCGCGTGACCCTGTCGCCGCGGCTCCGTGAGGTCTACAAGCGCAGTCTGTATGGGCACGCCAACATCTACGGGCTGTTCATGGACCTGGGGGTTCGCTGGACACGTCCCGGTGGAGTCCTCGCCTACATCACGCCGACAGGATTCCTCGGGGGGCAATACTTCAAGGAATTGCGGTCGCTGATGAGCCGGGAAGCTCCGCCAGCAGGAGTGGACCTCGTGAGGAGCCGGAAGAACGTCTTCTCCGGCGTGCTGCAGGAGACGCTGCTGGCGGTCTATCGCCGGGCGGCGAAGCCCGGACCCGCCGCCGTCCATATCCTTGCTCTGGATTCGGAGGGCAAGGTGGAGGTTTCTCCCGCCGGCTCCTTCTCCCTGCCCCGCGTGCCGACGGAGCCCTGGCTGGTGCCGCGGGACCTCGAACAAACTTCTCTCATCGAGAGCGTGCGCGAGATGCCCCACCGGCTGGCCGACTACGGCTACAAGGTCTCGACGGGTCCGCTGGTCTGGAACCGGCACAAGCCGCAGCTCAGCGACAACCTCTCGCGCAACTCGTACCCGATCCTCTGGGCCGAGTGCATCGCCGGCAACGGCAGGTTCGAGCACCGGGCGGAAAAGCTGACTCACAAGCCTTTTCTACGGCTCAAGAGCGGGCAGGATTGGCTCCTTACCCAATACCCTTGCGTCCTCCTGCAAAGGACTACCGCCAAGGAGCAGTCGCGCCGGCTCATCGCGGCCGTCCTTCCGGCAAGATTGATCCGTGAGTACGGAGCGGTGGTGGTCGAGAACCATCTGAACATCGTCAAGCCGTTCAAGAAATCGCCTCCCGTCTCGCTACGGGTCCTGGCTGAGTTGCTGAACAGCGAGACCGTCGACAGCGTCTTCCGTTGCATCAACGGCAGCGTGGCGGTCTCAGCGACGGAGCTGGAATCTCTGCCCTTGCCGCCTCCTGAGGCCCTGCAGGGCCTCGAGGCGCTGCTCGACCGCAAAGCTCCTTCGGAAGAGATCCAAGGCTATATCCGCAGCCTTTATTCTCGGCGACTCGAAGCCAATGCGGCTGCCTGATCCGCTGCCCATCCCGGAAATCCGGAAAAGACTGGAGCTGATCTTTCCGGAAGGAACGCCCGACCGTGCATGGTTCGTGCGCGACATGGCCGCCAAGGTGGTCTTCGTAATGATCTATGTTGGAGCGGTCGAGGGCCTGGAGAGGTGGCTGGGTCCCAAGCACATCTACGGCATGAGCGACGAACAGGCCGAGCAGCTTGGTGAGGAAGAACGGCTCGCCTATGGAGAGAACGCCTGGAAGGCAGGCTTCAAGCCATCAGGGATACGCTGGTACGCCGACACTACGCGCGAGCCGATCCGGGACGAAACCCTCCGGCTTGGCCTGGCCAAAGTTGGGGCGGTCGTCCAAAGAGACGTGCCGACTACCTCCAGCAAACCCAGATACGCTCTGGAGGCTGCTTTTGCGGCCTTGTTCTCCCCCTCTCTCCAAGGAGAAGCGCTGCGGGAAGCGATCCTCGGGTGGCAGAGAAATCATCTCGATCCGCTCTCGCTGGCCCGCATCGAGTTGCTGCGCCAAGGGGCGGCGACTCTGGACAGTCTGGTTCCTGTCACGTTGCCCAACAAGACCGTACGCCAGCTCGTGACAGGGCCCAGCGCCAGCATCTCGAAGGCTGTGGTCGAAGTCTTCGCTCCGCAGTTCCTGTATCAACCGGCGGTGCTCCTGCTCAGCGAGAGTGGGAACAAGATCGTCGCCCAGGAAGAAAAACTGATCTCCAGCATCGGATTGAAGATCGACGCCGCCAAGGTCCTGCCGGATATCATCCTTTTTGACCTGGCTCCTCACCGCGAGTTGCTGGTGTTCGTCGAAGTCGTGGCCACAGACGGGCCGATCTCCAACAGCAGGAAGGAAGCCCTCCTGGAGATCGCGCAGGGCGCCCGCATTCCTCGAGACCGTATCGCCTTCGTGACCGCCTACCGGGACCGGAACGATCCCGCGCTCAAGAAGACCTTCGGCTCGCTGGCCTGGAACACCATCGTCTGGTTCCTGGCGGAGCCCGATCACGTCGTGATCCTGCGCAGCCGGCCAGCCCTGGAGCAGCGGCGGATCTTCGATCTTCTCAACGAAAATTCCTGACATCTGGCACTCAGGCGGCAACCGGCGCCTCCTTCCCCGCTCCGCAGGGTGGCTCCTTCTGCCGCCTTTTTGAATCCGGCCGCCCATCCCGGAGGGTATCGGCAACACGCAGCCAGGGCTCTGAAACTTCCCTTTAATTCCAAGCCAAGGAGGCGGTCTCTCCTCCTTGGATCACCGACAAGGAGGTTTCATCATGAAACCCGGATTCCTGACGTGCGGTCTGCTGTTGGGCCTCGCCGTTGTGCTCGCCGCCAGTCCCGGCTTCGCCATGCCGCCGGGTGGCAATATAGGGCAGGACCTGTTGGAGGAGATGAAGGCGGTTGGATGGAAACCCGTCGCCCCCGGCGTGTTGCAGCGGAGCCTGGGGGACCATAAGGTCGAAACCATGGCTCTCGGGCCGGAAGGCTTCGCCTGGATGGCGGAGCAGCTCCAGGACAGGCTGGAGCTCCTGCTCGACGAATACCGGGTCCGCCCCACGGCGAACCTGCGGCAGGCCATCAGAAACCAGCAGCGGCAGATCCGGACGCTCCGGGAGCAGATCCAGACGCTCCCCCTGGAACCCGCCGATCCGGCCAAGTCGAGCTGCAACGAAACCTACCTGGCTGTGGTCAACGCCTATGGAACGGCTCCGAACCCGGGCGTGCGGGCGGATGTCAACGCCTCCTTCAGCAAGGGCTGCGGCTACTCCGGCGACACCTACGCCTACGCCTACGCCACGGCGACGCTGAACGGCACCACTACGACCGTCGCGCAGACCGATCCGGACAGCGGCGCCAACATCAGCAGCCACGCCACGGCGAGCGTCGCCGGCACGACGGACTGCTATTCCTACGCCTATGCCTTGGTGAACAGCTCCGCTCTGGGGATCAGTCATTCGATGGTGGAAGAGAATTTCGAATGCCAGCCCCCGGTGGGCGAGAGCTACTTCGCGGTCACCCCGTGCCGCGTCCTGGATACCCGCAACACCACCATCCTGACGAATGCTCAGCCGCGCGTCGTCAACATCGCCGGGCTCTGCGGCATCCCGAGCACGGCCAAGGCGGTCGCGTTCAACGTCGCGGCCGTTTCACCGACCGGCAGCGGCAAGTTCAGGCTCTACCCGGGGGACGCCTCCACCGCCAACCCGAACGCGTTGCTGAGCATCCTGACCTTCGCGCCGGCGACCTCCCCGCGGGCGAACAGCGGGGTCATTCAACTGGCGGCCAACGGCGCCGGGACCCTCGGCATCTACCCCGAGGTCGCGGGCTCGCCCGGGCAGGCCCACCTGGTTCTCGACGTTCAGGGATACTTCAGCAAGGATGCGAGCCCGGCCGCGGGAGCGGTAGGGCCCCTGGGCTTCCAGACCGTGCCGCCCTGCCGGATGGCCTGGCCCGCTTCGCCGCTCGTGGCCGGCACAGCCACCAACTTCACCGCGCAGGGCGTCTGCGGGGTACCGGCGGGAGCCGCCGTGGCGTCGCTGCACCTCGGCGTGGCGCGTCCGGCCTATAACGGATACATCTCGCTCTATCCGAGCAACATCGCCACGCCGGGAACCTCGACGCTCAACTTCACCAGCGGAATCACAATGTTGCGCAACGGCGCCTGGGTGAAGCTCTCCCCTGCCACCCCGGACATCGCCGCCTACTTCGGCTCGACCGCGGGGGCGACCGCCTCGGTGCATTTCGACGTCAACGGCTATTTCAAGTCGGACGCCCCGCTCAAGTACAACCCCATCACTCCCTGCCGGGCGGTCCAAGGCGTGCTCCTCACGACCGATACGGTGCGCACGTTCCCGATCCAGGGGACCTGCGGAGTTCCCGTCGGCGCCAAGGCGGTGTTCGTCCGTCTGCAGATCGCGAACCCCACCTCGTCGGGCGACTTGACGGCTTATCCCTCGAACCTTGCCCTCTCTGAAGTCGCGGTCTCGACGGCCAAGTTCGACGCCGGCGAGCCGACGCTGTCCATGGGCACGGTCGTCCCGCTGTCGACGCTGGCCAACGACCTCGCCGTCAGCCCCGGCGAGATGACCGCGGGCGGCACCGTGGCCCTGGCGGTCGACGTGTTCGGCTACTTCCAGTAGCGGGATCCGGAATCCAGTCCAGCCGGCGGGCCTCAGGCCCGCCGGCCCCCGGCAAGGTGGGAATCCACCACGTGGACCACGAAAAGCCCGGGCGCCGGGCGGACGGTCTCCCGCACCGTCAGGCCGGCGGCGCGGATCGCCGCGAGCGCTCCTCCCCGCGCGAAGCCCTGGAGATAGGGGGTCTCGAACAGTCCCAGGCCGCCGAGGACGAGCCGCCGCCAGGGCTCGCGCCGGGGCACGTCGTAGTCCAGCACCACCACCGCGTCCCGCGCCACCCGGGCGGCCTCGCGCAGGACCTCCGCGCGCACCCGGCCCGGCATGTCGTGCAGGGCGAAGGAGAGGGTGACGGCGTCGAAGGAGCGGTCGGGGAAGGCGAGCCGCCGGGCGTCCATGGCCACGAACCGCACCGGCAGGCGGCGCGCCTTGCGCACGGCGCGGCCGAGCATGGAGAAGGTCATGTCCACGGCGGTGACGGCGGCGCCGCGGCGGGCCAGCCGCAGGGCGATCTCCCCGGTGCCGGTGCAGAGGTCGAGGACCGACCGGCCCGGCCGCGCCCCGGTCCGCCGCACCGCCGCGTCGTAGGCGAAGCCGATGGGCTTCGCGAAGGCGTCGTAAAGGGGGCTCCAGCGGCCGAAGAAGCGCCGGGTGAAGGCGACGTAGGGATCGCCGGCGGCGCTCACCGCTCCCGCTCGGCCTCGGCCAGGACCCGGCGGGCTTCGGCCAGGATCTCCGTTTCTTCGACCAGATTCTCGGCGCGCGGGGTCCGCGACGCCACCTCGCGCAGCAGGGCCAGCGCCTGCGCGCGCTCCTCCGGCCGGTGCTCCAGCAGCGCCTCGGCGAGGAAGAGCGGATTGCGGGGGTCGCTCGCCGAGGCGGCCAGGGCCCGCCGGAGCTGGGCGATTCCTTCCTCCCGGTCGACCCAGTCGGTCACCAGGGGGATGCGGGGGACCACGGTGTGGAGGCGTCCGAGCAGGCGCCAGCCGGCGGCGTCCCGGTAGGAGGGATCGAGGGCCGCGACCAGCGCGGCGTGGTCGCGGACGCGCCCGGCCACGTCCTTCATCGCCGCCGCGAGGTTGCCGTGGGACATCCCCCAGAGACCCCAACTGATCGCCGCCCAGAAGTGGGCGTCCACGGCCTCGGGGACCGCCGCGCCGCCGGCCCGCTTGGCGACCTGGGCGCAGGCCTCCTCGCTCACCTCCACGGCGCGGTCGAAACGGCCGCGCGCCTTGCCGGCGTCCTTCGCCGCGAAGTGGCCGGCGAAGTAGAGCGCCTCCACGAGCTTGAAGCGCAGCCGCGGATCCTCCGGACGCGCCCGGAGCGCCGCCTCGTAGGCGTCCACCGCCCCGTCGGCGAAGGAGGGATCGACCCGCCCCGTGGCGGCGAAGCCCTCGGCCCGCCGCGCCCACAGCCGGTCGCCCCGCTCTTCCGGGCCCTCCGCCGCCGCGAGCAGCGCGGGCACCAGGAGCGCGGCGATCCCGAGGAGGACCGGCCGTCTCATCCCTTCACCGCCAGCGAGAGCCACGCCGCGGCGAACAGCGCCACGCTGACGAGGCCGTTCATGGTCAGGAAGGAGACCTGGATGCGCGACAGGTCGCGGGGGCTGACGATGGCATGCTCGTAAGCGAGGGCGGCGCCTGCGGCCACCAGGCCCACCACGTAGGGCGCGCCCAGGCCGAAGCGCCAGCCGGTCCAGGCGAAGCCGGCGAAGGCCAGGACGTGGAAGGCCCGCGCCAGGCGCAGGGCCGCCGGACGGCCGAGCCGGGCCGGGATGGAATGCAGCTTCGCCCCGCGGTCGAAGTCGGCGTCCAGGCAGGCGTAGACGACATCGAAGCCCGCCACCCAGAAGACCACCGCCAACGAGAGCGGCGCCGGATATCCCTTCAGGCTCCCGGCGACCGCCACCCAGCCGCCCAGCGGCGCCAGCCCCAGGGCCGCGCCGAGCGCCAGGTGCGCCAGGGCCGTGAAGCGCTTGGTCAGCGAATAGCCCAGGGTGAGCGCCAGCACCAGCGGGGAGATCCGCAGGGTCAAGGGATTGAGCGCCGCGCAGGCCGCCACGAACACGGCGGACGCGACCGCGACCACGGCCCAGGCCTCGGCGGGCGCGATGGCGCCCGCGGCCAGGGCGCGGCCCGCCGTACGCGGATTGGCGGCGTCGAAGCGGCGGTCGGCCAGGCGGTTGAAGGTCATCGCCGCCGTGCGCACGGCCACGGCGGCCACCACGGTCCACAGGACCGCGCGCCAGCCGGGCGGGCCGCCGGCGGCCAGGAAGGCCCCCAGCAGCGCGAAGGGCAGGGCGAAGACGCTATGGGAAAACTTGATGGTCTCGAGCCAGAGCCGGAAGCGGTTCATGCGGTCTCTCCAGAAGCGAGGGGAAGCGGGCGGCGGCCAGCTTCAGCAGGCCGGGCAACACCAGCAGGGAGAAGATCAACGAGAAGGTGGAGCCCAGGGTCAGCACGATCCCGAACGAGGCCAGCCCGCGGTGGCTGGTGAACATCAGGGCCCCGAACCCCACGATGGTGGTCAGCACGCAGAGGAACACGGCGGCGCCGGAGCCCGCCAGGGTGCGGTCGAGGTCGCCGTGCTCCTGGCGGAAGCGGTGGACGATGTGCGCCCCGGTGTCCACCGCCGTGCCCAGCAGCACCGGCACGGCCATGACGTTGAGCGGATTGAAGTCGAGGCCCAGCAGGCGCATGGCGGCGAGCGTGGCGGCCGTGCTCAGGGCCGTGGGCAGCAGCGCCAGGGCCGACCAGGCGGGGCTCCGGAGGTCGAGCAGCACCAGCAGGACGACCACCAGAGCGCTTAAGGCCGCCGTGATCCACAGCGCCCGCTTCGAGAGATCGATCATGAAGCGGCCGAGCACGGGCATGCCGGTCACCTCCGGATCGATCGCCCGCATGCGGGCCAGGAAGCGGGATTCGAAAGCCGGGTCCCAGACGTCGCCGTTGGGATAGGCGTAGACCGCCAGCCGGCCGTCCGGAGCCTGGAAGCCGGCGTGGAAGGCCTCCCACTCGCCGGGGACGCGCCGCGCCACGGCGTCGAGCAGGGCGAAGTCCGCCACAGACCTGACGGTCCCCACGGTGTCCTCCTTGCGGAGCTTCTCCGCGATCTCCCGCGCACCTTCCGGCGAATCCACGAGAAAGGCGGCGAACTGCGGCGAGAAGGCCGAGCGGCGGACCATCTCGCGCTCCAGGCGCACGGCCTCGGAGTCCCTGGGCTGGAGACCGAGGTAGTCGCCGTTGAAGGCGGGCAGCCCGCCGGCGAGCCCGGCGAGGGCCAGCAGCGACAACGCCACCGCCAGGCCGGGCCGCTGGAGCCGGGCGAGCCAGCGCCCGAAGCTACGCTCCATCAGCGGGCGCTCCCGCCGCCGCCGGCCGCCCACCAGCATCAGCAGCGCCGGCAGCAGGGTGGCCATCAGCAGCAGGGCGAGCAGGATGCCCGTGCCGCCGATGAACCCCAGCTCGGCGAAGCCGCGGAAGCCCGACAGGGTCATGGCGTAGAAGGCGAAGGCGGTGGTGAGGGCGCCGGTGGCGAGGCCCGGCCCCAGCTCCCGCACGGCGGCCACCAGGGCCTCCCGTTTTTCCCGCCCCTCTCCCAGGTGCTCCTCGAAGCGGTCCACCACGTAGGTGCCGTAGTCGATGCCCAGCCCGAACAGCGCCGAGAAGAAGGTGGCCGAGACCAGCGTCAGGTAGCCGGGGACCAGGGCCACCACGCCGGCCACCAGCGCGGCCGAGACCGCCAGCGTGGCCGAGGCCATCAGGGGCCGCGAGATCTCGCTGAAGCCGAAGGCGAACAGGATCAGGATCAGCACGAAGGAGACCGCCGACAGCCGCGAGGTGTCGCGCTGGATGATGTCGCGGTCGTCGAGGGCGTATTGCGGCAGCCCGGTCAACCCGGCCTTGACGCCGTCCGCCGCCAGGCCCGCCTGTCCGATCCTCTCGCGCACGGCCTGGACGAACGGCGCGATGGTGGCGGCGCTGGAGTCCGGGTCCGCCGGCTGGACGAAGAGAAAGAACATCCGGCGGTCCTTGGAGGTGAAGTAGGGATCGGGCCCGAAGGGGAGCAGGGACTGGTACGGCAGACGCGCGAACACCGCCCGCACGCCGTGGGCGCCGCGCACCTCCGCCGCCACCCGGTCCGCCGCCGGCCTCAGCTTCGCGGGGTCCGATCCCTCCAGGACGACCACCAGCATGTTGGGCGTGCCGAAGCTGCGCGCGAAGTCGCGGAAGCGGGCCACGGCGGGCAGGTCCGGATCGACCAGGTCGAGGTTGGAGGTCTTGACCTCCAGGCGGGACGCCACGAGCAGCAGGGCGGCGGCGGCGAGCAGGAGCGCCAGCGCGATCGTCCATCCCGGGCGGGCCGTGGAAGCTTCGGCGAGACGGCCGAAGACGCGTTCCTGGAGACGGAGGCCGGACGGGTTCTTCATCGCCGCAGAGTCCTCACATAGGCCACGAGGTCTGCCACCTGCTGATCGCCGAGCCACTCGTGGCCGGGCATGTTGGTGCCGGGGATGCCGTGGCGGATG
The DNA here is from genome assembly GCA_036376245.1 of Thermoanaerobaculia bacterium. Taxonomy (GTDB): domain Bacteria; phylum Acidobacteriota; class Thermoanaerobaculia; order Multivoradales; family UBA5704; genus DATARR01. Next base: position 34,753 of record DASVAS010000023.1, read on the forward strand.
ACGCGGGCCAGGGCCAGCTTCTCCGGCTCCTCGGCCCCCCGTCCCACCGTCAGGGCGTGGAAGCCGGAGCGGTGCAGGTTGGTGTAGGCGCCCCCCAGCCCGCCGGCCAGGGGACCATTGCCCTGCGCGGCGGCGCCATGGCAGGTGGCGCACCAGGTGGCGAAGAGCCTGGCGCCGCGCTCCCTGGAAGCGTGCGCCGGGACCGGCAGCGGCTCTTCCCAGGTCAGCTCGCCGCGCGCGCCGCCGGTCGCCGCGCCCAGCGAGGCGAGATACGCCACCAGGGCCCTGCCCCGCTCGCCGTCGCCCTCGAAGAGCCGGGCGTAGGACGGCATGCGGGAGCCGGGGTTCAGCGCCCGGGGATCGCGCAGATGGGCCTCCTGCCAGCGCGCGCTGCGGCGGTTGCCCACCTCCAGCAGGTCCGGCCCCTGCCGGCGGACGCCGAGGAGCGGCGGATGGTCCTGCCGGTCGACCGCCGCGAACGGTCCCCACCAGGCCTCATCCCGCGCCCCGGGACGCACATACTGCGAGTGGCAGTGGATGCACCCTTCCTGGATGTACACCCGCCGGCCCAGGGTCACGAGATCCGTCCGAGTCTCCTTCGCCGGAGGCTCGGCCCGCATGCCCACCATGCCCACGGCGCCGAGAGCGAGAGCCGGCCCGAACAGGCGCGCGGCCTTGCGGAAGTCCAGGCGCGGCAGCCAGGTCAGGGCCAGCGCCGCTCCCGTGATCCCCAGAAACCAGCCGGGGATGCGCCCCAGGTCCTGGGCCATACCCACGCCCAGGGCCGAGCCGATCCAGCCCGCCACGCCGTAGAGCAGGCCGGCCCGCCAGCGGGGAGACGGCGAAGCGCCCCGCGCCGGCGTCACCACCAGAGCGGTCGAGTAGAAGGAGATCCCCACCGCGTAGAGCGGCCCGGCGGCCATGGAGGCCACGAAGCCGCCGTGCTGGAGCAGGGGGAAGGCCAGGGCGAACAGCGCCCAGGCGGCCAGCGGGACCAGCAGGCCGACCCCTAAGTCGAGGAGGAGCCCCGCGCCCGCCGCCGCCGCGAAGTGGACCAGACCCTGGACCAGCTTCTGCGCCTCGCTCCCCCAGGTCTGCGCTTTCAGCTCCGGGCTCGCCTGCACGATGGCGAACGCCGCCGAGTCGAGCCAGATCAGGACCAGGAAGGTGATCAGCAGGCGGGGGAAGGCGTGGCCGCCCTCGCGCGGCGCGCTTTCATCTCCCGCTTCCCGGAACAGCGCCAGGGCCGCCAGGGCCAGCGCCGCCGGGAAGAGCGCGCGCAGCGCCGGGCTCGCTTCGAACAGCGCGGGGACGTTGCTCACCAGGTAGGCGGTCCCGGTGCCCAGCCCCGCGGCGCGGCCGGCCATGCGGGCCGGCACGATCTCGTGCAGCGACGCCGCCAGCGCCACCGTGAGCAGGCCTATGGAGGCGCCGATCCCCGCCGCCGCGGCCAGCAGAGCCGGGAAGCCATGGACCGTCACCGATCCCGCGGCCACGGCGGCCACGGCCCCGAGGCCGATCCGGATCAGCCGCGGACCCTTGAAACGGCCGAGCAGCCAGGCCGTCCCCAGGCTCGCGGCCAGCCCGGCGATCCCCATGGCCGCCATCACCGCTTTGACTCTGGCCGCGTCCCCGAGGTCGCTCCGCGCCTGGCTCAGGAATCCGAACTGGGCGAACAGGAGAAAGGCCACGTAGGTGGCGGCGATCGTCAGCACGCCTCGCCAGGCTCCCCGCTCAGGCCGCATCGCCGAAGCCCCCTCTGGCGAGCAGCCCGAGCTGCGCCATGGCCACCACGGCGTCGTAGACGCCGACCGTCATCCACGGGAGATCCAGGACGCCCGCCGCCACGGCCACGCCCAGGAACAGGGCGACCGCCAGCCGCACCCCCGCCGTCATCTCCACCGCCGAGACGATCCGGCGCGCGCGGCGGAGACGGTCCCGCGTCAGCCAGGGGAGGAGGTAGGCGAGCCCCACGCAGCCGACGAACACGCCCACAAACCGCAGGTAGGCGAGGTCCGCCGATCCCGCGATGCCCAGCAGCCGCAGCACCAGGCTTGGCGCGGCGATCAGGAGAAGACCGGTGGCGGCGTCGCCGCCGCCGGCCACGAGGCAGAACAGGCAGGGAATCCGCTTCTTCATCTCAGGCTCCTCCCCGCCGCGCGGGCGAGCCAGCGCGCCGCGGCCGTGAGCATGGCCAGCCCCGCCAGCGCGCGGAAGGCATAGAGGACCGTGATGGACGCGTCGCCCCGGAACACCACGCCGGGATCGGCGGCCTCCAGCGCGCCCGCCAGGGCCAGGACGGTCACATGGACGGCGTTCCCGGCGTGCCAGAGCCCGAAGGCGGCGCGGTCGCCGAGGACGCCCCGCAGCCGCGTCCCCCGGTTCAGCACCGCCAGCAGCAGGCCCACGAAGCTGGAGGCCATCCCGGCCATGGCGAGGTGCGAGTGGCCCACCAGGGCGTTGGTGAACTTGATGCGGTCCAGGAACCCGGGGAGGAACATCGGCACCGCCGTCCCCAGCAGCACGCCGCCCCAGGTCAGGAAGGCCAGCAGCCAGCGGCGGCTCCCCTCCGGCCACTCGAAGCGGCGCAGCCAGGGCGGCAGCAGCCACGCCCACACCAGGAGCGAAGCCACAGCGGCGATCTGGAGCGGCTCGCGGTGCGAGGGGGCGCTCTGGGCCACGAAGGCGAAGAAGGCCCAATGGACCGTCAGCGCGCCGGCGACCGTCAGGACGGCGCGCAGACGGCCCGGCCGGCGGTCGGCGAGTCCCAGCAGCGGCGGCGTCCCCAGGAAGATGAAGACCACCCCCAGGGTGCTGCCCAGCAGGCTGGCGCCGGTCGGACCGCCGGTGTCGGGATTGATCGGCGGATACGTCGCGGGCGAGGTGGCGATCACCATTGCGGCCGGCACGCCGAGCAACGCCAGCCACAGCCCCGCGAGCGCCCAGCAGGCGGCTCGGGAGGTCCCTTCCCGGAACCGCCGGAAGAGCCCCGCCGCCAGCGCTCCGGCGAGAAACGCCAGAGCCGCCAGATAGGCGAAGCGGGCCGCCCCTTCCCAGTCCAGGAACGGCTTGGCGGTCGTCCGCCCGCTCAGCCAGGAGACCGCGCCCACCAGCAGGCTGGCGGACCAGAGGTGGACCGCCGCCGCCGACGCCCGCGCCACGCCCCGTCCCTCCCGGGGAAGATAGGCGCGGAACAGCAGCGCCACCAGGGGGAGCGCCAGCCACCCATAGAGGGAAAGATTCAGGTGCAGCGGCATCCACCGGCCGTAGGTCAGCGGCCCGAGGGCCGCGCCCAGGCGGGGGAAGAGCAGCAGCAGCGCCATCAGCAGCCCGGCGCCGCACGTCGCGGCGAGCCAGGCGAAGGCGTGGACCGTCGCCAGCTCCACCGGGCGCGCCCAGGCGGCGGGCTGTTTCATGACCGCAAGAGCCGGCGCGGGAGACGGCGCGGCCTTTCTCAGAGCCGGCGCTTTCACCAGGAGCAGGCTCACGCGGCGGCTTTCCCCGCGAGGCGCTCCTCCACCTCCCGGGCCTCCTCTTCCAGGAAGTCCTGGAGGCTCGCCAGCGGACCCCAGCTCTCCCCGTCCCTGGCCGTCAGGGCGTCCACGATGTCCCGCGCGTCCGCCAGCAGGCCGCGCAGCCGCGCCAGGGCGCCGCCGGTCCCGCTCAGGGCGGGCACGTTCGGGCGGCCGAGCCCGTCGTCCCGGCCCGTGGTCTTGCCGGTCTCCTCGGACCCCATCAGGCTGTCCTTGAAGTCGTCCAGCACCTGGTAGGCGAGCCCCCAGGAAGCGGCCAGGCGCTCCAGCCGCCGCAGGGTCTCCTTGTCCTCCCCCGCCACCAGGGCCGGCAGCACCATGGAGAGGCGCACCAGGGGCACCGTCTTGGCGGCGGCGACCTCCGCCACCGCCTCCGGATCGGCCCCGTCGCGCCGGAAGTGGACGTCGCGCGACTGGCCGTCGAGGATGCCGGCCACGCCCAGGCACTCCGCGACCAACTCCGCCGCCGCGGCCCGGCGGCCGGCCGGTCCGGAGCCGATCGCCTCCCAGAGCAGCGCGTAGGCGCGGGTGATCAGCCCCAGCGCGCCCAGGGTGGCGGCGGCCTCGCCATGGACCACGTGCGGACAGGGCCGGCCCCGGCGCTCCGTGGCGTCGTCCATGCTCGGCATGTCGTCGAAGAGCAGCGACGCCGAGTGGAAGTACTCGACGGCGATGGCGAGCCGGAGGGCGCGCTCCGGCTCGAGCCCCCGCCGCGCGCCCAGCCCGTAGGCAAGCTGCGCGCGGGCGAGGCTGCCGGGGTGCTCCAGGACGTCCGCCACCACCGCCCGCAGGCGAGGCTCCAACCCTCCGCCCAACGGCAGCAGGCTGGCGAACGCCCGCCGCACCTCTAGAGCTTCCTGGTCCCGTAGAAGACAGAGACGGCTCGGCCCCATGCCTACCTCGCCGCTCCCGTGGGCTCCAGGCTCCCCTGGGCCGTCACTTTTACCGAGACCACCTTCGCCACCCGCAGGATCATGATGCTGGGATCGTGGAGCCCCCACTCGACGAACGGCACCGGGAAGCTCGTCTCGGCCTTGACCTTCCCGTTGTGGACCTCCACCTTGGCCGGCAGGCTCATCTTGTGGTCGGTGCCGTGGAGGGACATGACCCCGTCCAGAGTGATCTGCCCCGTCCCCTCTGTCGGGACGCTGCCGCGCACCTTTTCGGCCCGGAAGACGGCCAGAGGATATTTGTCGTCCTCCAGAACCTCCTTGTGCATGGTCTTGTCGCGGCTGTCGTTGCCGGTCTTGCCGCTCTTCAGGTCGATGGCGATCTCGCCCGAGGCCTCCCCCGTCGCGGGGTCGAAGACGATGCGGCCCGACTTCACGGCCAGCGCCCCCTCCACGTCGTGCCCCGTGGCGTCCAGTGTGAAGCTCACCTTGGAAGCGGCGGGATCGAGAACCAGCACGTGCTGCTCGGCGCGCGCGGCGGTTGAAGTTGCAATGGCCAGCAAGGTAAGAACGACGAATATGGCTCTCCGAGGAATGCTCATCAGCATCTCCTTTCGGAAGGTAAGTTAGAGGGGCGGGATGAACGGTTCATGAACGGCGATTTCTCACCCCTCCGGGTGGGGCCGGAGACCGAGCCATCCTCTATAGTGGAGACATGCGGCTGCTCCTGATCGAGGACGAACGCCGGCTGGCCGACCGCCTGGCCCGCGGTCTCCGGGAGGAAGGCTTCTCCGTGGACTGCGCGCCGACCCGCGCCGCCGCGCGCGAGCGGGCCGCCGACACCGAGTACGACCTCGTCCTGCTCGACCTCGGCCTGCCGGACGGCTCCGGCATCGAGCTCCTGCGGGAATGGCGGGAGGAGGGATTCGCCGCCCCCGTCCTCATCCTCACCGCCCGCGACCTGGTCGAGGAGAAAGTCGAAGGTCTCAACGCCGGGGCCGACGACTACCTGACCAAGCCTTTCGCCTTCGAGGAGGTCCTGGCGCGGGTGCGCGCCCTGCTCCGCCGCCGCGCCGCGCCGCCGCGCAGCGTCCTCGCCTTCGACAGCCTCACCCTGGATCGCGAAGGCCGGCGGGCGGCCAAGGGCGGCGAGCCCCTGGAGCTCACCCCCCGGGAGCTCTCCCTGCTCGAATACTTCATGCTCCATCCCGGCGTCGTCCTCTCCCGCTCCCGCATCGCCGAGCACGTCTGGGACGAGGCCTACGAGGCCCGCAGCAACACCATCGACGTCATCGTGGCCAGGCTCCGCCGCAAGATCGAGGACGACGGAGCGCGGCTGATCCACTCCGTCCCGGGCGTCGGCTACGTCCTGCGCGAAGAGCGGGAGGCCGCCTCGTGAAGCGCTCGGGCTCCCTCGTCGCGCGCCTGACCTGGTGGTTCGCCATCTCCCTGCTGGCCCTCTACGGCGTGCCGGCCGTGCTGGTCTATTTCTACGCCTCGGCGCAGGCCCGGCAGTACGCCGTGCTGACCCTGAAGACCGAGGCCGAGGCCCTCGCCTCCTACGTGGCCGAGACCGGCGCCTTCGACGCCCCCGAGCTGCGGGAGATGGAAGAAACGCCGATCCCCACCTGGATGCGCGTCACCCGCGCCGGCCGCATCCTGGCCATGACTCCCGGCTCCCCCCCCGTGGCCTCCCTGCCGGATCCCGACCGCGCCGGCCTGGTGGTCGACGTCGTGTTCCTGCCCACCAAGCCGCCCTACGTCCTGGTCCGCCATCAGGTCGGCGGCGGCGAGAAGGGCACCTATGTCGAAGCGATCGGCTCGATGCAGCCGCTGCTCTACGCGCAGCGGCGCCTGGGGGCGGGGCTCCTCCTGGTCGGCCTGGTCATCATTCCCCTGGCGGCGCTGGGAGGCCGCGCCCTCGCCCAGCGCGCCCTGCGTCCCATCGGCGGCCTGGTGTCGGCCATCGGCGGCCTCGACCCGAACCGCCTGGACCAGCGGCGGCCCCTCCCGGAGAGCGGCGTCGAAGAGGTAGACGTCCTCTCCCGCGCCTTCAACGCCTTGCTCGACCGTCTTGACGAGGGCGTCGAGCGCATGCGCCGCTTCACCGCCGACGCCTCGCACGAAATCCGCAATCCCCTGAGCGTCCTGCGCACCGGCCTGGAGATCGCCCTGCGCCGCGAGCGCTCTCCCCGCGAATACCAGGAGCTGCTGCGGGAGAACCTGCAGGAGATCGACCGCCTCCACGCCGTCGTCGAGGGCATCCTCCTGCTCACCCGGGACACGCCGGGCAACGAGCTCCGCCTCGCCCGCGACCCCGTGGACCTGGGGGAGCTGGCGGGCTCCACCGCGGCCTCGCTGGCCGCCTACGCCGCCGAGCAGGGCGTCCGCATCGAGACCGTGGCCGAGTCCGGCCTGGTGGTCTCCGGAGACGCCGGCCTGCTCCGTCTCGTCGTCTTCAATCTGTTGGACAACGCTCTCAAGCACAGCCCGCCGGGAGAGACCGTGCGCCTGGAGACCTACCGCAACAATGGGGCCGCCACCCTCGTGGTGAGCGACCACGGGCCGGGCGTGCGTCCCGAGGACCGCGAGAGGCTCTTCGAGCGTTTCTACCGCGGCGGCCCCGCCGCCGGCACCGGCGTCGGCGGCATCGGCCTCAGCGTCGTCCGCTGGGTCGCCGAAGCCCACGGCGGCTCCACCCGGCTGCTGGAGACCGAGAAGGGAGCGGCGTTCGAGGTGGTGCTGCCGGCGGGGTCTGAGCTGACGTAGACTGCCCTGGATTCACTATGCCGTCGTCGCGAAATCCACCGATTCCGCCTCCTCCCGTCCGCTTCCCCGTCCGGACTGCGGCGCCGCACGTCCAGGCCGCCGTCGCTCAGGCCAAGCTGCCGTCTTCGCCAGCTCCGCGAGCCGTGGCGCCGCATGTACAGGCCGCCGTCGCCCAGGCCAAGGTGGCTCCGGCGGCGGCTCCGCGCGGCGTGGCGCCGCATGCGCAGGCCGCCAGAGTGCCGCCGCCTCGCCCGCCCGCGGCCCCGCTCCCGCCACCGCCGCCACCGGTCCGGACGCCCCAGGCCGCTCACGTACAACGAGCCCTGGCCACGGTCCAGCCCAAGGCTTCGCAGCCTGTACGGCCCAACCGCTCGGCGCCGCGCCTCCAGCCGGCGCCTGACGTCCGGAACGTACCGGCTCCCCCCGTCCGTCACCGGCCGGCGCAGGCTCGGCCTCTCACTGTGCAGCTCGCGAAGCGCAAGTTTGAGGTCGGCAGCGACGAAGAAGACGAGCTCGATCTCACGAAGAAGCAGAAGACGACGCAGTCTTTCGACAACTCTTCGCTCTTCTATCCGGTGACATCGTATCCGGTGTACTTCCCTCCTTTTAACTTCACAAGCTCCTTCCTGTCGGTGCCGAACTTCAATTTTCCGCCCTTTTCGATCTTCACACCTCCACAGACGCTTCCTTCTTTCACGTCTTCTTTGTTCAGTGGAAGTTTTTCAAACTTCAACCCGTCCCCACTCCTCGACCCACCCACTATCTCCCTTGATTTGTCTTCGACGAAACTGGACTCCCCCGTTACATCGATATCGGATATCGTGTCCGTCTACGATCCGTCGACCGCGGAGCTTTCCGATCTGGCCAAGAGCGCGCAGGATCTTTTTGCCTATGAAGGATCAGATTCGTATGTAAATCAACGGATCGTGAAGCTCTACGATGTCAAAGGCGTTACCTTCAACAAGCGCTCGACCGGAACTGTTCACGCGGCGTTGCAGATCAACCATATGACGCCCATGATTTCGTCGAGCGGCGAGTACGGCACGCCCACAAAGGTGGTCAGGACCTGGATGGAAGGGCTCACCTGGAAAAACGAGAAAGGAAAGACGCTGAAGGGCTTTACGTCACCGTCGACCGGCGACTCATCCATCACCTTTACGATCCCCCGGAAGATCTCGAAGAAGACCAACCTGCCCGGCCACCGCTGGAGCGCTCACGCCGAGGTCAACGCCTATCGCGAGCTCTACAGGCTCTACACCGAAGACCAGGGCACCGCCAGCTCGATCGTGAAGTTCCGCATGGCCACGAACATCGCTCATTGCGCCGAGTGCTGGTGGGCGGCCCACGCTCTCTTCAAGAAATTGGGCATCGACGTGGGTAAGCTCGAGACCTCCTCGCCAACGGAGAACGTCCTCTTCAAGCAGTGGACCGAGCCGTGGGAAGGCTTCTTCCAGGATCTCGGCATGGATTCCAGCCCCTTCCGGGACAAGAAGGGGACGCTGAAGGACGGGTTCAAGAAGAACAAGAAGGCCATTCCGTTGGAGCTGAACAAGCTCCAGAAGGATGTTACGTTCCTTTGAGGGAGCAGGCCGCTGGCGTCTACCCGCTCAAGCCGCAGCGGGTCGTCATCGAGGTTCCGCCTTCTGTACCCGGCGAGGACTCCGGCCAGAGATGCCAGCAGCAACGGAAGGGCGATCCGAACACGGATTTTCAGGGCATCCCGACAATTCTATAGGAGGCCGCCGTTCATCCCCCGTTCATACGGAGGTGCGAGGGTCGCTGGGTGATGTACAAGAAGTGGCGCTTTCTCGCCCTGCTCCTCCTGCTCCCCACTTCCAGCCTGGCTCAGCTCTCGCCTCCCGACTCCGCGCCCGCTCCCCTGCCGTCGGACGATGCCCTGGAGGACAGCGGCGCCGTCATCGGCGAGGTGCGGATCGAAGTCCAGGACGTCTTCGATCCGGAAGATCCGAAAGAGGATAAAGCCCTCTACCGGCTGGCCAACCGTCTGCACCGCACCACGCGCGACCAGGTCATCGCCGAGCAGCTCCTGTTCAAGCCGGGGGACCGCTACTCCCGCCGTGTGCTCGACGAGTCCGAGCGGCTCCTGCGCGGCGACCGCTACCTCTACGACGCCGAGATCCGCCCCGTCCGCTACGCCGACGGCAAGGTGGACCTGGAGGTCATCGCCCGCGACGTCTGGACCCTCAACGCCGGGGTGGGGTACGGCCACAGCGGCGGCGCGTCTTCCATCCATTTCCAGGTCCAGGACACCAACCTCCTGGGCATGGGCAAGAGCCTCACCCTGGAACAGAGCAACACGGTGGACCGTTCCTCTTCGCTCGTCCGCTACGACGACCCGGAGCTGTTCGGCAGCCGGTTCCAGCTCCGGCTCGGCTTCTCCAGCAACAGCGATGGCGGCGAGCGCGAGATCAACCTCAGCCGCCCTTTCTACTCGCTGGACTCCCGGTGGTCCGCCGGCCTGACCGCCCGCACCGACGACCGCGTCGACTCCCTTTACGAGTTGGGCGAGATCACCGACCGCTTCCGTCACCAGCAGGACCACTTCGAGCTTCGCGGCGGCCTCTCCAACGGGCTGCACGACGGCTGGGCGCGGCGCTGGACGGCCGGCTTCACCTTCCTGCGCGACCGCTTCTCGCCCGCCGAGGACTTCGCCGATCCGTCTCTTCTCCCCGGCGACCGCACGCTCTCCTATCCCTGGATCGGCTTCGATCTGGTGCAGGACGACTTCGAGGAGGCCCGCAACCTCGACCAGATCCACCGCACCGAAGACCTCTTCCTCGGCGGCCAGGCCCATCTGCGTCTCGGCTTCTCCTCGCCCGTCTTCGGCGGCGACCAGAACCGGGCTGTGTACGACGCCACGGCGAGCCACGGCTTCCACCTATCGGAGAACCAGACCCTCCTCTTCTCCTCCGGCCTGACCGGCCGCTGGGGCAGGGACGGCGCCGAGGACGCGCTGCTGGACGCCGGGGTCCGCTACTACTGGCGGGACTTCGGCGAGCACCTCTTCTTCGCCACCCTGGAGGGCTCCGTGGCGGAAAACCCCGATCCCGACCACCAGCTCCTCCTCGGCGGCGACAGCGGCCTGCGCGGCTATCCCCTGCGCTACCAGGACGGCGACCGCCGCGTGCTCCTCACCCTGGAGCAACGCTTCTTCACCCACTGGTATCCGCTGCACCTGGCCCACGTCGGAGCCGCCGTCTTCTTCGACGCCGGCCGCACCTGGTCCGACCTCCCCGGAGACCGCAACCTCGGCCTCCTCAAGGACGTCGGCGTCGGCCTCCGCCTCGGCTCCAGCCGCTCCGCCCTCGGCCAGGTGATCCACATCGACCTGGCCTTCCCGCTCGACGGCCCCGCCGACCTCAAGCGGACTCAGTGGCTGGTGACCACCAAGGCGGGGTTCTGAAAGAAACCGTTGCGATAGACGACGTCCGCGCCGTCGTAGTAGGAAATCGCGTCCTCGATCAGCTCGCGGCCCGCAGCGTCGGGGTGGCGTAGCGGCGTGAAACGGTACGTGGCCGTGTCGACCGCGTAGAGATCGGCCGCCTCGTGCAGGCCGAGCACCGCCATGCGGCCTCCACGCAGCAGGGCGATCTCGTTGTTGTGGGTCATCAGCGCCCGGCCCTGCGACGGAGCGACGCGGAACACGTCGTGGCCGAAGAATTTCGAGTCGTACTCCATCCCCAGGATGCCCAGCACGGTCGGCGGCACATCCAGCGACGAGGCCAGGGTGTCCACCCGCCGGCCGGACGGGATCACGCCAGGGGCATAGAAGAGGATCGGCACTTCGTAACTCGCCAGCGGGATCTCCGCCGCGCCGTAGACGCGGGCGCCATGGTCCCCCATCAGCACGAACAGCGTGTTCGCGAAGAAGTCGTGGCTCCGCGCCTGGCGCAGGAACCGCCCGAGAGCGTAGTCGGCGTAGCGCACCGCGTTCTCGCGGCGGTCGAGCCCCGGGAGCCACTGGACGTGATCCTGCGGGAACTGGAACGGCCGGTGATTCGAAACGGAAAGCACCAGGGAGTAGAACGGCCGCCCGCTCGCGTGCAGGGCGTCCATCTCGCTCAGCGCCTTGTCGAAGATCGCCTCGTCGGCCACGCCCCAGGCGGTCGTGAACGTCCCCTCGGGATAATCGGCCTGCTCGACGATCCGGTCCACCCCGTTGTTCCGCAGATAGCTCCCCATGCCGTCGAAGAGCGTGCGTCCGCCGTAGACGAACATCGTCTGATAGCCCCGGTCGCGCAGCAGCGCCGGCAGGGTGAAAAGGTTTCTGGACTGCGGCCGCCGCACGATCGAGATCCCCGGCAGCGGCGGCAGCGAGGACGTCGTCGCCTCCAGCGCCCGGATGGTGCGGTTGCCCGTCGAGTAGGCGTGGGTGAGCAGCGTGCCCTCGCGGGCCAGGGCGTCGAATGCGGGCGTCAGGCTGGCCTCACGGGGATGGAGGGCGCCGATGAATTCGCTGCCCAGGCTCTCTTCCAGCACGACCACGACGTTCATCCGCCGCTCCGGTCCCAGAGCCCGGATATGCCGCAGCGTCGAGCCGGACACGAACGAAGCCGGCTCCGCCGCCGGCTCGGCCAGCAGCCGGTCGAGGCGGTGGAAGACGGCATCCGGGCGGCGCGAGGCGTAGAGGCCCTGGTACGGGGAGTCGCTTCCCAGCAAGGTCATCCAGAAGGAGTAGTAGCCGTTGCCGGCGATCTCGTTGAGCGCCCGGTCCTCCGAGACATGAGCCCACGCGGGGGAGATCGTCGCGGTGGCGGCGGCCAACAGCAGAGCGAATACGAAGGTGAAAGCCAGCCGGTGGACCAGCCGGACCGGCCGCCCCCACGCCTGGCCCACCGGACGCCGGAGCAGGACGAGCAATCCCAAGGTGACGGCGGCGAGCACCGCGAGGACGATGCCGGTGGGATAGCTCTCCCAGATGTTGTCCATCACCTCGGTGGGATACATCAGGTAATCGACCGCCACGAAGTTGAAACGTCCGTTGAACTCCGCGAAGAAAAAGATTTCGACGACCGCCACGAACAGGACCGAGAAGACGGCTACGCCCAGGCCCGCCCAGACGAGCGCCCGGTGCACGCGTCCGCGGAACCAGCGCTCGGGGAGCACCAGGAGGTAGAGGACGAACGGAACCGCCATCCAGAGGGCCGCGGTGAGATCGAAAGCCTCGCCGACGCCGAGCGCCGCCAGCACCCGGCCGATGGCATCGCGGGTAAGCGCGTGGTCCTCGGTGAGAAGCCCGCACCGTGTGACCAGCGAGACGGCGAGGACGACCAGGATGTAGATGACCAGCAGGAGATAACGGGACTGGAGGAAGGAAGCGCGGAATCTCCGCAAGTTATTGTCAGCGCGCATAGCATCCTTTCCCGGACAGGCCGGAACACGGCCAGTCTGGGAGGGGGCCATGAACGGGAGATGAACGAGTCAGCGGGCTCCGCGAGCGATCCTGTACAGGACGTGCCGCCGCAGCGGATGCCCCTCCGGCAGGAACGGGTGGTCGAAATCTTCGGCCGGATCATGCGTCATGCCGATCTTCTCCATCACGCGGCGAGAGGGAAGGTTTGCGGGGACCGTGAACGAGACGATCTCCGCGAGCCCGAGTGATTCGAAACCGAAGGCCAGGGCGGCCCCCGCGCCCTCTGTGGCGTATCCATGTCCCCAGTGCTCCGCGCCGAGGCGCCATCCGATCTCCACACAGAGAGTGAAATGGGCCTCGAAACGGGGCACCGAGAGACCGACGAAACCCGCGAAGGACGCTCCGCCGCGGACCTCCACGGCCCACAGCCCGAAGCCGCGCTGCTCGAAATGAGCTTCGATCCGCGCGGCGAGGGCGTCGCTCTCCTCCCGCGACAAAGATCCGCCCAGATACCTGGTGACCCTCGGATCGGCGTTCATCGCCGCGAACGGCTCCCGGTCGGAGGGGAGCCAACGCCGGAGCCGCAACCGATCGGTCTGGAGCTCGCCTTGATCCATTCGTCCAATGATAACACCAGGTGTCACGGGCCCCGGACCGGACGCACCGTTTCTTTTAGATGCGGATCAAGGATCAAAAAGGAGGCCTCATGAGACAGAGGAAGACATCGGCGGTAGCTCTCGGGTTCCTGCTCGCTTGCGGTTGGACCGTGGGCGCGCACGCTCAGACACCGTCCGCGGACGCCTGCAAGCTGGCGGCGGGGCCGGCGGCGCAGCAGGGGTCTACGCCCCCGAAACCGGCGATCGAGCTCGATCCCCTCGCGAACGCCACCGAGGTGTCGACCTGCACGGCGCCCTGCGGAGACGGCATCCATACCGTCAGTTGCACCGCGACCAGTTGTCAGGCCTACAGCAACTATGTACAGTGCAACGGCCAGATCTACGTGTGCTCCGGCTGCTACGCCTACTGCCAGAACGATCCGGACTACTTCTGCTACAGCCACTCGGGTCAGTGCTCATCCTGGTTCGACAATCCGACGTTCACCTACTGGATCAGTTGCGGCGGAGCGACCCAGCAGTGCCCGGACTGCGGAACGCCCTGGTGTGATTGATCCGCGGAATTCGTATACGCTCCGCCCAGGACCGGGCGAACGACGGCTCGGTACCCAGGAGGGCTGAGCATGGCCGTTCGCATCATCCGTCTCGGCAGCGATCGAACCCCCGGCGAGGGCTTGCGGATCGGCACCGTCCGGCGCCCGCCCCGGGGGGTGCCGAAGGACGAGTACGCCGCGCAGAACTGGTTCGACGTGTGGTTCCCGAACCTGGCCCCCAGCCCGGAGGTCGTCAAGCTGGCGCAGGACGCCAAGACGGACAAGGAGTGGGCGGCCTTCGTGAAGAAGTACAAGACCGAGATGTCCACTCCCGACAACAGCAGGACGCTCGATCTCCTGGCCGCGCTCTCGCACCAGACCGACTTCTCCGTCGGCTGCTATTGCGCGGACGAATCCCGCTGTCATCGCTCGGTGCTGCGTTCCCTGCTCGCCGAGAGAGGCGCGGACGTGCGCTAGCGGCATGATTCCGGCAGGACGGAACCGTGGTATAATTACGTCAAGCCCGTTCTACAAAGAAATCGAACCCTAGCCATGGGCGTCTGCTTTGCAATCAAGCCTTCGCAAAGGAGGAATGAGATGAAAAAGCATCCCAAGCCCAAGCCGTTGGAGTTCCTGGCCAAGGCGCAAAAGGATCCGGATCTCGGCGCCCGCCTCTTTGCAGCTCTCGAGGCAGGAGGGATGGTAACGGCCGAGCAGGTCCTCCAGATCGCTCAGGAATCCGGATATTCCTTCACGAGAGAGGAGTTCGAAGAAGAGGTCCGGCGCGACATGGCGACCCGCTTTGCCGCCGGAGAGCAGGGCCTTGCCGATGTGGTCCGCCCAGGCCGACGGCAGCCGCCGATGAGCTCCTGCGCCAAGGGCTGTCTGAGCTGGACGAAGAACTGGCATCCCAAGGTCAGGAGAGTTTGACCCGGCTTAACCGGCCCGTTCTCCTGCGCCCTTTGGCGATTCGGGCAAGGCCATGAATCCTCTCGACGAGGGACGCATCCGCGGCATCGCGGCCCGCGCCACCTCTCTGTGGGATCGTCTGCCCGCAGCTCCGAACCGGAGGCCCGGAGACCTGGTCGAGGCCCGGAATCGCCTTGTTCGTTGGCAAGAGACGCTCGGGAGCGCGGACCTTCTGACCCGGCGACTGCGGAACAGCTCTCTCGCTTCCGTTGATCTCGAGGGTCTCTTGAGCGGTTTGCAGGAGGACCAGGAGCTTCCGGCCTGGGCGTCGACGCTCACGACGGTCCTGACGCTTCACCTCTCGTCTTCCGAGTGCGTTTGCGACGAAGTGGTGGACCGGTCTTGCGACCCCGCCGCGCCTCTTCCCTTTGAAGAGGCGCTCGTCGGCTTTGTTCGTGTTGCCCGCCAAAGACTGCAAGCGGAAGCGGGCTCAGCCCTCGAGGTCCTGCGCCCCTCCGCTCATCTGGTTCTGGAGCGTCAGTTGCTGGCCCACCTCACGTTTGTGGCCAGCCTGACCCTCGGGCAGGACTTCTACGCGTTTCGTTTCGAGCATGCGCCGGCGTCCGCCTTCGAGTCGATCTGGTGCCGGCAGGCAGCGTCCCGGAAAATCTACTCAGCATACCTTCAGCATCTGCACGCCGGTGGGCTGCTCGACCTCTTCGAGGCCTATCCTGTCCTCGCGCGCCTCCTCTCGCGATCCGTCGAGCAATGGCTTCGCTTCGTAGTCGACCTCTGCCGGCGATTCAACCGCGACTTCTTCGATCTGCGAGACCTCTTCGGCTGGAAGGTAAGCCGGCCGGAAGGGGCCGTAGTTGACGTGCGCGTCGACTTGTCGGATCGGCATCAGGGAGGTCAGACCGTTGTCGAGTGTATTCTCAGCACACACGAGCATGTGATCTACAAGCCTCGAACCGTGCAGCCCGAGATCGCGTTCTATAAGCTCATCGAGTGGCTCAACTCCCGCGAGATCTCCTTGGGCTTGAGAGTCCTCCGAGCTCTCGGCCGGGAGACTCACGGATGGGTGGAAGCTGTCGCCTGCGTCCCATGCCGCTCCCGCGAAGAAGTCGAGAGGTTCTACGTCCGGTGCGGCATGCTGCTGGCAGTCCTGCACATCCTCGCCACGACGGACATTCACTGTGAAAACCTGATCGCCAGCGGCGAGCAGCCGGTCGCGGTCGATCTGGAGACGCTCCTGAACGAGGGAACGCTGAAGAGGGGCGCGGAGGATGAGCCTGGCCATGAGCGATCGGTCTTGAACGTCGGCTTGCTGCCTTTCTGGGAGACGGCGGCGGACGGGCATCGATTCGACATGAGCGCTCTGGGCGCCGATGGAGCGCAGGATCCCGGGATCCGGTTCCCGGCCTGGAAATTCATCAATACCGATCAGATGACCCTGACAGAAGACGATCCAGCCGAAGTATCGACCAATCACAGGGTCCGGATCGCCGACGTGGACGAATTGCCGTCCGTCCGGAACCACATGCCGGAATTCCTGTCCGGCTTCCGAGAGGTATACCTGTGCCTCATGGCCGGGCGGGAATGGCTGCTCGCGGAGAGCCCTCTCCTCACGGAATTCGACGGGCTGGAGCTGCGGGTCATGGTCCGAAGCACCATGAACTACACCCGCCTTCAGTTGCACTCGCTCCATCCCGAGTATCTGAAGGACGGCCTCGATCGCAGCATCGAGCTTGAATGGCTGGCGCGGCCTTTGTGTTGGCCGTCTTCCTTCGACGAGGGACGCAGGTGGATCTATGAACTCGAACGGATAGCCATGGAGAACCTGGACGTTCCGCATTTCGGTACGTCGGCCTGGAAGCACAGGGTTCGCGAGGAAGAGGACGATCTGGTGCGCCTTGGCGCGGAGCGGGATTCGCGGGTGCTGCGGCGACGGCTAGCGAGCTTGAGCCCGCAGGATTGCGAGAGGCAACTCGCCGTGATTGAGATGGCCGTAAGATCACGCTTCGAGCCAGCCGCGGACGTGCGCTAGCGGTCCAGCCCTCCCCTTCCCGGGAGGAGAGGGCTGGGCCGTTGCAGCTCAGCAGAGGGAGCAGCTGTACTTCGCCGTGCCATCCAGGCGGTAATTACCGGGCCAGTAGGGATCGGGGCTGCAGACACCCGTGCGGATGACGACGTTGCAGGCCCCCGAGTATCCGCGGGAAATGCAGCTCTGGTTGGCCGCGAAATTCAGATTGTTGATCAGGTTGCTCTGCGCCTCGAAGCAGGAGCTCCCGGTGGACGAACCGGTGGCGTTGAACCGCTCGGCCAGACAGAAGCAGGCCGCCGCGGCCGGCCGCGGCGTGAGGACGGCGACCAGGATCGCGGCCATCAGCGCGGCCATCGAGAGAACGGACTTCCGTTGCATACATCTCTCCTTTTGCTTGGGAATCGCCGGCATGGCGAAACCCTTGTGGAGGCCGGTACGCAAAAGTGGGAGATTCGGATGAGGCGGGGTGGATCGCAAAAGCCCCCGCGCGGCACCCTTCCTTATAGAGCACCCTTCCTGAAAGGAGAGAGGACATGTCAAGAAACCGTCTGTTCTCCCTGCTGATCGCCCTGAGCCTCGTCGTTCTCGCGCTGATCGCCGCGCCGCCGGCCGCGCAGGCCGAAGACTGCTACCAGTTCAACACCTATCGCTGCATCTATTACTGGAACCCCGAATTGGGTTGCTGCGTGACCAATACCCGAAACTGCATCTGGTATTGCTTGTAGCGGGGGGCGTTGCGGACAGGCCGGCGCAGGATCCGCGCTCCTACGAAGCGTGCGGCCGCCGGATCACAGCGGCCGCACGTTGATGCAGAGTCAGTTCGGACGCGGATAGCCGATCGCGACGAACGCATCGTCAACGATCTGCGGTGTAACGAAGTCGAACGGCTGGAAGGCTGCCCAGTTGGCATAGATCGGCAGGTCTTCCCAGCGTGCGGTGGAGGGGGTGTAGGACAGGGTGTTGAGCAGGATCCGGGCGGCTCCCGAGACTCCCAGGGCCTGCACCGTGGTCGTGCACCCGCTCAGCGCCGGCAGCCGCGAGCAGATCGGGTTGCGTCCTCCTTCGGAAAGCAGGCGGAGCACGACACTCAGCATGTTGCCGCGGGCGTGCGGATCCCAGATGGTGTCCGTCCCCGGCTCGTCCTCGCGATGGAGCTTGTCGTTGAACGTATAGCAGTAAGTCCCGTTGCAGCAGTGAAGCTCCCCCGGAGTGCAGGGGAAGCCGTACCAGCGGTGTCCGGCGGTGCCATCATCCAGCGCTCCGCGCGCGTAGCCTGATGTCCCGTTGTCTTCATGCAGAGTCCAGTCGGAAGATCTCTCCAGTCCCGCTCCGGCCGGCTGGCGAAGCTTTTCGACCGCTTGCCCGATCACATCGGCGAAACCTTCATGGAGTTGCGCACCAACGAGGGTCTCGTAGGGAAAATTCGCGGTCGTCATGACCACGCCGTGGCCCCACTCGTGACCGACGACGTCGAGCGCCGCGGCATTGCTATAGAATCTGACCGCCCGGCCAATGGCTACCGATGGCGTGGGCGGCAGACGGGGATCGCCCTCGGGATCCATCACGAAGGTCGCGGCGTCGGTGAGCAGAGTCGACTCGACAACGATGTTCGCGTCGCCGAAGTTGTTGTCCCAGCCGTTGCGTCCCAGGCTGATGAGCGCCTGCATGGTCTGATACGTGTGATACATGGCGTCGCCGGCCGCGGAACCCTGCCATTCGCCAACGTTCCTGTAGGTCGGATAACCGGTCGTTCCGTCGACCGACAACGGGATGAGTGTATAGGCGGGAGTGACTCCGCCGCAGGCGAAAGTAGGGTTGTTGGTTTCTTGCAGCGCCGAAATGGTAGGGGTGGCGTAGTAGAAGCCTTCGTGGGTGAACGGCGAGCGGTTCGGGGCGACATTCGCCTTGAGCGAGCGCGTCACGGTGCCTCTCAATTCCGGGCGGACCGGAATCCCTCTGGCGTTGACGCTCGTCCACGGCCCTGTGGGGTTGCAGTTGTTCCCCACTCTGGCCTTGCTCACGGCGAGGACCTCCTCGCTCTGCGCATCGATGACGACGTTGTGCTCGACCCCGCGCTCGTCGTTCGCGAACGTGAAGTAAGCGTAACGGAAGGTATCGCCCGACTGGACGAGCTTGAGGCGCGTGTTCGCTTTGCGGTACGCGCGTTGCGAGGGGAGCAGATCCGCGGACGACCCGGGCCGGAATCCGGGATGGGACCGCAGGCGCTGCAGGGCGCGGTCGACCGCCTGCGCGGCCGTGAAGGCCGGCCGGTTCGAGATGGAGACTGAGGTGAACTGCCGGCCACCGACGTTGCGCAACTCGCCGGACGCCGAGTAGTGCAAGCCGATCTCCGAGCCAAAGAGCTCGGCCTCGATCCCCCGGTCGATGACATGCTGACTGTAGAACACGTGGCGTCCACCCCTTGAGTCGGTCTCGTCGCGCACCTCGCGCCAGACGATCTCGCTACCCGCGGTGGTGCTCGAGATCTGCCCCGACCGACCGCCGGGCAGCGGAACCCCGTGGCCGACCATCTCTTGCGCCGCCCTCTCGGCGATGTCGGTGACATTGTGGATGAACAGCGGGCTGCTGTCCGGCTGTGGCAGCGGCTGGCCCGTGGCGGCTGTCGCGATGAGCAGACAGAGCGGAACGATACTCAGACTTCTCAAACAAAGCTCCTTTCTTCTGTGTCACCCTCCCGGTCTTGCATGGCGGCTCTACCCGTGGCTCCCTTGAGCCGCGAGTATATTGTAAGAATCTTATTAAATTTACACGGACGTTGAGCGCGAGTCAAGCCTGGTCAGACGGAAGAGGCCATGCGCCGCCCGGTGGTCGAGAAAGCAGGCTCGACTGCACCCAGTGCAACACCTACCGCTGTATCTACCACCTGAACTCCTGGGGTTGCTGCCAGGCCAATACGGTGGGCTGTCCCTGGTTCTGCGAGGAGTAGCTCTACTTTTTCGGACGGCGAAAACCCCCTGGGAGCCGGCGCTCCCAGGGGGTCTATTCGTGCGGAACTACTTCGTCGTGTCGCACCAGCAGGTCTTGTAGCAACTGTCTTCGGGGAGGTCGGACGGGCCGATGCCGCCGCCGATCCTGCCGAGCAGGTTCTCCGTCAGCTCGCGCAGCGTCTCCCTGTTGAGCACCAGCTTCTTGGCGATCTGCTTTTTCATGACTCTCTCCTCTCCTATCTCTGAAACCGGCGGGCTCGCCGGATTGTGTTCTGATGGAAGAACGGAGGAGAGAGGAAAACCCCCTCATCAGACATCCGCCTGTAGCGCATGACTGGACCGTCTCTCATGAGACAGGATATAGGACCAAAGTCCAATACCTCATCATCAGAAATCGATTGAATATGGGAGAAGTGTCGTTCGGGGATGGCGGCGATTCACAGACCGGTCAAGAGCGCGAGCCTGCCACTACTCACAAATCGTGGAAGTAACTTTCCCCAAGAGAGGTGTACCATGTCCAAATGGATTCTGGTCTGCGGAATCTTTCTGTTCGCTCTTGCCGCGATAGCTTCGCCGGCCGCTGCCCAGGGAGGCGATATCCAGTGCCAGGGCACGCATTCGGTTTCCTACAATCCGGGGCTTCTTCTCACCTCGCAATTCACCACCCTCACGGGCTCTGTGATCTACTCCTTGTGTACCTCCGTCAGCGATCCGGCGATCACCTACGGGATCATCTCCGTAGCCGGCGCGTTTCCGGCCTCATGTCTCAATCTCCTTGCGGGGCCGCCCTCCGCGACCTGGATCATCACCTGGAACACCGGCGAGACCAGCGAATGGTTTTATTCGAGCACCACCCAGAATGTCAGCGGAACCATCGTCCAGACTGAGACCGGAGTGATCGTAGCCGGTAAGTTCGCCGGTTCCACGGCGATCGGAGTCCAGTTACTGGTGGCCCCGCCGGTGATCAATTGCCTTGGGCCTCCCGGCGTCACCGGCAGCCAGGGGGTCGCGACGCTTTCGATCTTCTGATCGAACAATGGCCGGCCTGGGCACCCGGGTTCGTCCAGCGCCGGCCCGCTGTCGCTCCTCGCCTATACTCACCGGGTGAAAACCCCGATCCTCGCTCTGCTCGTCCTCCTGCTCGCCCCCGCTCCGGAAAGCGAGAGCGTCCGCCTGAAGCGTCTCTTCGAGGAGCACTGGGCCACCCGCCTGCGCGAGAGCCCGGAGATGGCCACTTATTTCGGCTATCCGAACGACCGCTGGTCCGACTCCTCGCCCGAGAGCATCGCCCGTGCGTACGAGACCACCCGCAAGGAGCTGGCGGCACTCTCCGCCATCGACCGCTCGCGCCTGACCGCGTCGGAACAGGTGGACTACGACCTGTTCCGGCGGCGTCTGGAGAGGGGGCTCGAAGGGCGGCACTTCAACGACATCGAGTCGTACCTGCTGATCGATCACATGGGCGGCCTCGACCTGGACCTGGTGCAACTGCTGGACTTCATGCCGGCCCGCACGGTCGCGGACCATGAGGCCATGCTCTCGCGCTTGCGGGGCTTCCCCAAGGTGGTGGACCAGACTCTCGCGTGGCTCGCCAAAGGACTGGAGGCCGGGATCACGCCGCCCCGGGTGACCCTGCGCGACGTGCCCGCGCGGGTCGGGAGTCTGCTCGGACCCGAGAGCCCCGTCCTGGCGCCGTTCCGCAGGATGCCCGAAACCCTCCCCGCCGCGGACCGGGAGCGGCTCCGGGCCGAGGCCGACCGGGTCTTCGCCGGGCAGGTGGAACCGGCCCTGCGCAAGCTCCACGACTTCCTCGCCGAGACCTACGTTCCCCGCGCCCGGGAATCGATCTCCTTGAAAGACCTGCCCGGCGGCGAGGCCTTGTACGCCTATAAGCTCCGGAACTTCACGACCACCGACCTGACGCCCGAGCAGATCCATCAGCTCGGCCTCTCGGAGGTGCGCCGCATCCGCGCGGAGATGGACGCGCTGATCGCCGCCACCGGTTTCCGCGGCAGCTTCGCGGAATTCTCCGCATTCCTGCGCACCGATCCGCGCTTCTTCTACGACCGGCCCGAGGACCTGGTCGCGGGCTACCGCGACATCGCGAAGCGGATCGATCCCGCGTTGATCAAGCTCTTCGGCCGGCTGCCGCGGCTCCCCTACGGCGTCAAGCCTCTGGAGGGCGAAGGCGCGAAGTCGGCGCCCGCGGGCTACTACAACAACGGCTCGTTCACCGCCGCCCTGCCGGGCTGGTTCCTGGTGAACACCTACGACGTGAAGGCCCGCCCCAAGTGGGCCATGGCGGCCCTCACCCTGCACGAGTCCGTGCCGGGCCACCATCTCCAGTACGCGATCGCCCAGGAGCAGGAAGACCTGCCCGAGTGGCGCAAGTGGGACGTCTACCTCGCCTTCGCCGAGGGTTGGGCGCTCTACGCCGAGGGTCTGGGGAGCGAGATGGGCATCTATGACGATCCCTACTCGAATTTCGGCCGGCTCAGCAATCAGATGTGGCGCGCCCTGCGCCTGGTGGTCGACACCGGCCTGCACGCCCGGGGCTGGACGCGTCAACAGGCGATCGATTATTACCTCGCCAACACCGCCCGGAGCGCGAGAGAGATCGAAAACGAGGTGGACCGCATCATCATCAGTCCGGGATCGGTGCCGGCCTACAAGATCGGCGAGCTCAAGATCCGCGAGCTGCGGGCGTACGCGCAGAAGGAGCTGGGGTCGAAGTTCGACCTGCGCGCCTTCCACGACCGCGTTCTGAGGCACGGCCAACTGCCGCTCGACCTGCTGGAGAAGAGCATCAAGGAATGGGTCCGGGAACAGCTGCCGCCGTCCTGAGAATGCAACACGCTCGGAGTCACGAAGGTGGAGGCAACCACCGCGAGGTATCTCCTGTCTCGAAATCGTCCTCGAAGATCAGGACGGGCAGGTTGGAGCCGGGGACCTCGATGATCACTGTCTCCGAGTCCGAGAGGGGTGGCGTGCCGTTGTCCGTAACGGTAAAGGCAAGTGAATGGACCGCCGGACCCTGGTTGCTGGACGTCGTCCAGCAGAAACGTGCCGAGCTCGGACTGAGCGGGACCAGGGAGGTCCCCGTGAGAGCTGGCGAGAACGAGAACGACAAGGCGTGGCCATTGGGATCGCTGGCGCTCAGATTCAGGCACAGTTGAGCGCCCACGTTCACCGTCCATGGCCCTCCGATCGGCGCCAGGACCGGCGCCTGATTGGGTTCGGACACGGTGATGAACCGAACCGGCGCTTCGTTGTTGCCTTCGTTGCTTTCCCCGATCAGCCCGTCCGGATCGACGACAGCCCGGATGGCGTGCGTCCCTGGCGTCGGTGGGTAGACAATGGGTAAGCTGAAGTCCTGCGAATGGTTGACGTCTCCCCGTACCTCGGCATAGACGCGGTCGTAGAGCACTTGCGTCTGCCCCTGAACGTCCATCAACACTCGAAAGTATGGCAATCCTGGAGCGGGTAATGGAGGGGAGGCGGCGAAGCCATCTCCGGTGTTACGCGGTGTAATTTGCAGATTGTAGATCGTTCCCGGTGGACGTGGATTGCTCAGGGTGGTGCCCACATTCAAAAGAAAATCAGGTTGCGCCCGGTTGACCACCTGGATCCGTTGCTGATCGAGAAAGGAATTGACAGTCGAGGTACCAGTCACCTCAATGAAGTAATCGCCCGTTGGCAGATTCTCATCGGCCCCGAAGCTGCGGTCACAGCTACCAGCCCGGCCGGCTCCCAGGCAGCCAATGATGCACTGAAACGGCGCGCCGCCCAGGATTGACATGTTCCGGGTGTTGAGCACGCGGAAGGTCAGAATCACATTGCAGACCATTTGTGACCCGAAGTTCGCGACCTCAAAGAGGATCTCCGCGTGCTCGTTCGACTCGAAAATGCCGTCGCCATCAGTCTCGGAGGTCACTCCCGCCGCCAGATACCTGAGGGATGTTCCGGTGACGCTGGTGTCGTTCTTGACTTCGATGATGAAGCTTCTCTGCCCGGCCGCAGGCTCCGAGGCGGCCAGCGTCACGTACACGTCGTCGGTGCTGCTGTGGTTGAGGCGGGCCCGAAGCTCGACCTCGCCGAGAACCTGTCCCGCCGGGATGAAGATCTCGCTCAGGCCGGTGAGCTCACCCGGAGGCGTCTGCGTGAGCGTGACCGTCCGGTCTACCGGCGCAGGCTTTTCGAACCAGACGCTGACCCGGGTCCGGGAACCTTCCATCAGATACTTGGGGTAAGCCGTCAAGTACATGCGCGGTGTGCCGGCCAAGGCTGCTGTGAAGCTGAACAGGACCGGCCCTGCAAGCGGGGCACCCGTCTCGTCCAACACTGCGTCTTGCGGCACGGAGAGCGTATAGGTCACTCCTGGCGACAGGCTGCTGCCGGTAACGATCACCAGCCGGTTCTCGCTCGCCCGCAGGACAGGGTTGAACGGGACGGGCATATCCTCTTCATCCGTCAGTGTGATCCCGCTCATTCCCGGCCCGGCCACCGGAGCACGGTTGAAGCGAACCTCCGGCTGGTTGTTCACAGAGACTTCGGTGTCTCCTTCGGCCGGACGGGTGTAGATCACCGCAAAGGCTGCCAATATCTCAGCCTTGGTCGCGGCCTTGATCGTTCCACCGCCCTCTTCCTCGGCTGGGAGGTGGAGAAGGTCGGGAGAGTGAGCGAGGACGCGCGAGGGCTGTGCCAGAAAAAGTACAAGCAGGACGAGAGGAAGTAAATTAGCTCCGCAGCGATCCCTGGTCATCTCTTGCCTCCTGAATTTGTAGGGCTCCGTAAACAAGCCGCTAACTGGCCGTTGCCTGGACGAATCTGTTCTATCGGATCCATGCGAGAGCACGGACCGCTTCAAGGCGCCATGGAGATCGTGTAACGACCGGTGGCGTTGCTCGAAAAGCTGGTGGCCTCGATCGTATAGGCTCCTGAGCTCGCCGCAGTGAATGTTATTCTGGAGTCAGTACCTCCATTGTTATCATCGTTTTCAGCCACCACAGCCCCGCTTGGACCCCGAAGGATCAGGTAGGTATCGAATTCTGACGAGGTTAGAACGATGGTGTAAGCCCTCCCGGCCGTGCCCGCGAAAACAAACTTGTCGTGATATCTGGAGGTGCGCACAGTGCTGTAGCAGTCGGTCGTGGAGAGAGTGCCATTGGCTGACAATCCCGGAAGGATCGGAGAAAACGACGAAGAGCACCCAGAGCCACTCCCAGAACCGGAGAGGGAGACAGTGTAAGGACCGGTGGCACTATTCTGGAAACTGGTGGCCTCGATGGTATAAGTTCCGGAGCTCGCAGCGGTGTGGACGATTCTGGAGTTGGTAGTGCCGTCAGTATCGTCGTTCGTGGCCACTACAGTTCCACTGGCATTTTTGAGCACAAGGTAGGTGTCGAAGCTCGAGGAGCTCATAGCAATGGTATAAGAGACTCCTGCCGTGGCTGTGAACGCGAATCGATCGCAGTAGCTGGAAGTCCGAACCGAGCTATTGCAATCTGAGGAAGAGAGCTCACTTGCCAGGGACTGACCTGGAGTGATCGTGAAATTCGACGACGAGCAGCTCCCAGCAACGGTGGTGATCGACGCTTCATTGGAATAGGGCGAATCGCCGGAGCCGTTGGTGGCGCGGATACGATAGACGTAGGTAGTGGATGGGGAGAGCCCGGTGTCTGCGTACCCGGTCGAGTTTGGGCCGAGAGTGGCGAGTTGGCTCCAAGAGCCGGCAGTTCCGATCTTGCGTTCGATCTTGAAACCCGTCTCATTGGAGCTGTTGTCATTCCAGAACAGGATCGCGCGCAATACGGAGTCTGTACTGGCGTTCAGGTTGGAAGGAGCTGCGGGTACACCGCTGTTACTACCGGAGCCGGAGAGGAAGACGTTATAGGGGCCCGTGGTGAGACTGGTGAAGCTGGTGGCCTCGAAAGTGTATGTCCCGGAGCTCGCGGCGGTGTGGACGATCCTGGAGTTTGTGCCATCGGCATCATCGTTCGTGGCCACCACGGTTCCGCTGGCGTTTTTCAGCACAAGGAAAGTGTCGAAGCTCGTAGAAGTTATGGCGATATTGTAAGAAACCCCTGCCGTGGCGATGAAAGCGAATCGATCATGGTAGCTGGAAGTGCGAACCGAGCTATAGCAATCCGTAGTGGAGAGATTTCCTGCGATGGATTGTCCAGGGGTAATCGTGTAGGTCGATGGTGAGCAACCGCCCCCGACAGTCGTAATAGAGACCTCGTTGGAGTAAGGAGAGTCGCCGGTGTTGTTGGTAGCACGAACACGGTAGAAATATGTTGCAGAAGGGGCCAATCCGTTGTCTGCATAACCAGTGGCTCCGGCGCCGAGCGTCGTAATCTGGCTCCAGGCTCCTGAGGTACTCGTCCTTCGCTCGATCTTGAAGCCGGTCTCGTTGGAGCTGTTATCGTTCCAAAAGAGGATAGCGCGCAATGCTGAGTCCGTGCTGGCCGTCAAGTTGGATGGAGCTGTTGGCGCTCCGCTGTTTCCACTGCCCAGATAAATGAACTTGATCGCGTCGGCTCCAACCTTCTCGCTTGTCGGAATATTCTCTACAGAAAGCCCGACGTATGCCCCAGAGGAGAGACTCCAACTTTGGGTGGAGCCAGCGGTTAGCTTGACCCAACGATCGTTACTGTTCGAATGGTTCACTACGTCGGTTCGGATGGAGCTAGTGCCATTGGTGTAGATTTTATAAGAGATCTGGCGCGCTGTAGCGCCGGGCGGTACGTGTGCCCAAATCTCGAAGAGCCCTGACCGACCTGGTCGCCACTGGGCCCAGTTGTCCGAACTCCCCGCGAAGAGCTTCGCTGAAAGAAAGTATCCAGGCCCCGTCGTAGCACCATTTTCGCTGGCGGTGTAGCCGGAACGGCTGTCATTATCAACGACAACGGAACTGGAGTTCGGCAGCATTGCGAACTTGATGCCGTAACCGCGACCTACTGCGGCTTCCTGGTGACGCTCGATGTATGAGAAGAACCTGTAATCACCCTCTGAGAAGGTATTTGCTCCCGAGAGAGAGCGAGTCTCGTTGACCCTGAAGGTCTCTGAGGCTCTGATGAAGACGTCGGCGTTCGAGCTTTCGTTCTCCCAGCGCCGGCCACCTACGCCTATGTTGGTGAACGTACGGGAGGTGGTAGGGGTCAAGGAGATCGCGGCGTTGAGCGGAGTGTTTGCAACGCCGTAGACCTCGTAACTTCCCAGTCCCGGAGAGCTCGTGAACGGGGAAAGGTATGGGATAAGGACACGGATGCCTTGGCTACGGAGATTGTTTACTGTCGTGAAGGCCCGGCTGATTGCTTCGCTTATGCTGATGCTTGCTTCTCCGGATCTTCTGAGCTGGTTAGCCTCAGCGGCAGTCATGTATCCGAAGGGCCAGAGATCATAAGTACCTAAATCGGGGCGTTTGTGCTCGTGATGGGCATGCTTGTTATTGGTACAGGAGGATGAGTTGGTGCACCATGAGCAGAGAGATGAACCGGAGCATCCCACGATTCCAATCTGCTGTCCTTTGGCTATACGTCCACCAATGGCAGAAACGGACCTGGAAGCTAAATGAGAATCCACGGAGATCCACTTCTCTCCATTAGTCTGAAGATACTCGATCACGACTGTGGTCCCCATGTTACAGCTTAGTGATCCGCATCCGACGTTTTGATTGTAATTAATGGCTTGTCGCAGGAGGCCGAAGTTGGAGGCAAACGCGGGCGGATTGGTGTTGCCAGTGCCGTAATCCACCGCTGTATGGCGATTGGAAGTGCTCCCTGCGCAAGCTCCGCCGAGATCGCAGGACGCCGACACGGAAACCTGGTCCACTGGATGTCGAAAGGATAGAGTCTCCGAGGTGACGGAGGCCGGAGAGATAATTACGCCCTTCTCTTCCTTGAGCTCTTCCCCGGAGGAGTAGGGTATGTTACCTGCTGCGCTACGGTGGACCTCAGGAAGACGAGAGCGGTTCTCCTCCCATGGAATGGGAGGCCAGACCGCAAGCACAGACCCGGAGTGGGTGAAATCTACCTCGATCTCTTGTCTCGGGAGACCAGCCCTATTGGGGATAGCGTTCACTGCTGCCATACCGCAACCTTCCTTAGAACGATAGGTTGCATAAACGGCGATGGGATTGTCCGAGTCGAGCAGAACCTCCCCTCTCCCTGAGCGTGCAGTGGAGAGTTCTCGGATTTCTCCGGGCTGAATGGGTTCCAGCCCGATACTATTCCAGCCATCGTCCAGAACTCGTAAGACTACATTTGCGGCGGTTTCTCCCGGATTGTAGATACTGAGGGTGGCGTCCACGTGTGAATCTCCGACCTTGACGGGCGCAATGCGCCAGTCCGTTCCGCTTGCGAGTGAGTAAAGCCCTACAACATCCCTCCCTGACGGCCTCCATTGCATACCGAGTAACGGCTGGTCGGAGAACAGACGAATAGAAGCCAG
The DNA here is from genome assembly GCA_036376245.1 of Thermoanaerobaculia bacterium. Taxonomy (GTDB): domain Bacteria; phylum Acidobacteriota; class Thermoanaerobaculia; order Multivoradales; family UBA5704; genus DATARR01. The sequence goes on from DASVAS010000023.1 coordinate 62,818, forward strand.
AGTGACCGCCCGGGAGGAATCTTTGAACAGCTCCGAGACCACAAGAGTTCGGTTTTCGTGTGGAGCGAGCGGTTGCAGATCAACCCTTCCAATCTCCTGGCCTTCTGCGGCCAATCCATGCACCTCCACGCGTGCTTCCTGGCTAGAGGTGTTAAGAATCTGGACACGAATGGCCTCACCGCTTTGGCCAACCGCAACTGGGGTGCAACCACTTATCTGAGGCAGGAGTGGGAGGATGAGATGACGCGAAGGTAACGGGGCGGAGGACAGCACTTCAGCGTTGTGCCCTTCTGGTGACCGGAGGACCGCTATGGCGTCTACCTTTCCCGAGGCTCGCAAGCGTAGAGCGTAGCCTTGCTCTGAATCCAAGTTCTGGATTTCGAAGCTCCATGCGCTGCCACTGGAAAGTCGTTTCCGCTTGGCTGTGCCAAGCACCCACTGTTCGCGTGCTACCGGTTCGATGACGAAATCGACGGTTTCATGGCTTAAATTCGTTAGGCTGACGAAGGCCTCCCAACCCGGCCCTAGAGGAGGAATTTGCAGATAGAGAGATGTTTCCTCCTCGCCTTGCTCTTGGATGGATTGTAAGTTGGTGGTTGCCAAGAGTATACTGACAGCAATGAGCATTAATAGCTTGCGGTACATGGGTCTTCTCCTCCTTAGGACATACAGTTCAGCGGAGATGCGACATTGCAGCCCGGAAGGGTCATATGGGCTCGATTGACCGAGTAACATTGCTCTAGGGATTAAACGCGTGGTTCTTCAAGCTACTGGACCATGGCTCCACTGAGATTAGTGTGCTGTCGCGCGCAAACCGTAGGAAGACGTAGCTCTGAGACAGGACTCCGCCGTTGGCCCCAGAGTTAGCTGACTCACCCGGCCCAACGGGCCGGCAGACTCCAGCCCAGGGCTGAGGCCGGAGGCCGATACCCTGGGTAGAAAGGTAGCCCATCGAGGCGGCCTGAAAGGCCGCGAGAGATTCTTGGTCGGAGTGGGCTCGCTCAGCCCAGGTTCTCGTGGCCTTTCAGGCCGCAAGGTTGTGGGGCCTGGACCCAGGGAATCGGCCTTCGGCCTCAGCCCTGGGCTTCTGGGGTCTCGCGACCCTTCAGTCCGCAAAGACCGCAGGCGCTGAAGGCCGCCCTACTGCCAATCCCCATAGACCTGGAACCCGGCCCAGTAGTACGGTGCGGAAGCGTCTAAGAGGGTCTTCTCACCTTTCTCATTGACGACTTCGATAGGGCCGCGGATCAGCTCAATCTGGGCCTGCCGCAAAGCTTCGTCCTTGGGTCTGCCGGCACGGAGGTGCTTGTAGAAGCGGATCATGAGCTCTGAGGTCGCTTGGTCCTGGACACTCCAGAGGCTCGCTATTACCGTGCGCGCTCCGGCGTATTGGAAGGCACGTGTGAGACCTGTCAGCCCTTCTCCCCCGTGCTCTTCTCCTAAGGCTGTATCACAGGCAGAAAGTACTACAAGGCCTGCGTCGAGTCGTACGCGTTCAAAGATCTCCCATACTTGGAGGAGACCGTTTTCATGGTCCTTTGGGAACCCTGCAGGTATAGTGAGAGCTAAGGCCGAGTTCATAGGGAATCGATCGTCTACCAGGCCATGAGTCGCAAAGTGGAGTATCCGTGTGCCCTTGGATATTTTTTTGGCCTCCTCCTCAGTAGCCTCTGCGCCCAGAAAAACCTTTGTCTGACCCGGAGGGAACAACGCCGCGATACCGTCCACTTCCCGTCGGCTCCATGGCAAGGACTCAAGGTTGAGCAATCCGCGCTGTGCTGTTGACCGCACCCGTGTGTCCGAGATCGTCTCTGACCTTTTTTCGTCCATTGCGGACGGATACAACGGATCTCCGAAGGCAACAAAATTCGGCACTAGTGGCTCAACTACTGTCCCCTCTGGCTCTATGGGCCTCCGAGCCTTCTTCATCTCAGCAAAAACACTAGCCGAAAGTACGATATGAAAAGGCTTCCACTCAGCGAGGTATTGCTGTTTTTTGCTCCCATTGTCTTCGTACTCACGGATTAGAGCGCCCCAGGGAAGGTAGTGAAGAGGCCCGTCCGGTATAATTAGGAGACGTCTTTCCCGAGAAGCTAGATCGGCGACTGGGCCGATTAGTAGTTCAAACAGCCTCTTGGCGCTCTTCGCTGAGTTTGTCACGCCAAGACTCATGCGGAACCTCGTCAACTGCCTCAAAGGAGTGATCTCCCTTTCAAGATACTGCCGAGTAACAGGTTTTCGCAGGACGTTTACAAGCCGCCCATTTGCCAAAACAAACGTATATAATGAATCCGGTGTTACCATGTATGACAATACGAGCGTTCCCTCGTCCCCAGCTCGGAGCACATCAGCAAGAGCCGGAGTCTGAGGGTAAGCCAGAGCTGCATGCTGAGGAAATGCTGTGCGGTAGCGAACAAGAATGCCAGACCTTTCGGCAAGTAGAGATTCCCGCTGGCGCAAGAGCTTCTCGGTCGCCTCTCGATCTCTACCTCGTTCGGCCACTTCAAGCTTTCTTTGGATTGCATCCTGTGCTGCGGCATTTTCGCTCAACATCGAAACAACTTCGGAGCCTTCTGTTGCTCCGCTTCCGGGTACTCCGTTCCGTACTAGCATCTGAAATGCCTGGGCCCGGTAGCGCTCAGTCGTAAGCAATGCTGCATCCTGTAGATTCAGGTTAAGTTGCTCTTCCATGCAGTCGTAAAAGAGTCTAGCGTACGATGAAGGGTAGCCGAGTCTTGTCTCTAGTGATCCTCCAGCCATTTCAAAGTGCTTAGTTATTGTGGTCAGGGCACTCTCCAAATATGACAGCCCTACCTCAATAGCTCCCTTCTTCAAGTGAGCTTGGCCGAGTTGATGACGCGACATGGCTTCGAGATCGCTCCTTGGAGCGTATACAGCTTGAATTGATAGAGATCGTTCGAGCAGCTCAATTGCTTGGTCGTAGTTCCTCTGCTGCATGGCAAGAGTCCCTAACCAGAACAGGGTCTCCGCAACGCCTAGGCTGTTTGGTGCCAGTTGCTCTTGGTGCGGGAGTACTTGGTTAAAGACATTTAATGCTTCTTTCGTTCTCCCACTTTGAGCTAATATGATCCCCATGTTAGATAATGCAGAGGATGGGCGATCACTATGAGAGGAGTTCTCTTTGTATAGTGTGGCTGCTCTTTTTAATATTTTAACTGCGGTGTCGGCATCTCCTGAGGCATGGTATGCGACGGCGAGAGCATTTAAGGCTATGGCTAGGCCAGAGCTTTCAGGCGCGACAGCTTCCCAGGTAGTAACGGCTCTCGCATGGTAGGCGATAGAGCCGCTTAGATTCCCCCGTCCTCGCTCGATAATGCCTAGAGTTGTGAGTACTTCTGCTGTTTCTAGGCCGGCCGGAGAGATTTTCTCATAAATGGTTAAGGCTCTTTGGGCGAATTCCTCGGCGGCGACAAAATCACGTTTCTCAGAAGAGAGGGCAGCTAAGTTCACCAGAGTCGTTGCCGCTTCCCGGCCTTCACCGTAGAGACTAATCTTTAGGCTCAGGGCCTCCCGCCAGTAATTCTCTGCAAGATCGAGCCTGCCCTTATGCCAAGCAATTACACCCAAGTTGTTTGAGCTTCGTGCATGCTGGATTGTTCCAGGGCTAAGATTCCTTCTTATATCTAGACTTCGGGTAAAGTTAGAGTACGCCAGGTCGACGTCACCACGAGCTTGTGCAATCGCACCCATGTTGTCGAGGTCCAGTGCTTCTCCGAGACTCCCCGGGGTGAGCGATCTGTCGATTTCGAGAGCGATTCCCCAGTACTCAGAAGCTCGGTTCAAATCTCTTAGGCTCCAGGCAAGGAATCCCAAGCAACGATAAGTTTGAGCAAGGAGCAATGTCTTGCCTGACTCGCGAGCCAGAGACGCTACTATCTTCTCTTGCTCGACTAAGAGCTCTTTCGAGCCTCCGGCTGCTGCTGCATACTCAAGCAAATCAGATGTCATGATAAGGCGCCAGTTCAACGGTAAGTCACTTGCGAGTGCAAGTTCCAGAAGCTCTCTCGCTTCTTGGAAGCGTCTTTCGCGAGCTAATCTCCTCCCGAGCACAAGAAGGTGAGTCAAAGTGTGTGTGTTGCCTGTGAGTTGCGAAGTTTTAGAGCCGGTCCAAAGCTTAATTGCTGCTGCTTCAGGGGCTTTCTGGCGGCCGAGTTTTAAAGTCTCGCCAGCCTGGTTCGGTTGTATTTCTGCTCCCCATTGACCTTCCTGGACTTCGAAAGCCATCTCTTTTCTTGCTCGTTCTCCCATCAATCTAACAATCCCCCGCGGCGCCTGCTCAATCTCCAGCCACATCCAGTCAAATGGACTCTCAATCTTCCCGCTAGCCCCCCCCCGGGTTCGCCGGCGGATTCGGCAACCGCTCCCAACTCAGAATCACATCCCCCACCTGCAACCCCGCCTTCTCCAGCGCCGAGCCTTTAGGAATCTCCTCGATCACCACGCCTGGCAACACCAGAGGCTCCTCAGCGGCAGATGCAGCCGTTTGCGATTCACCGGCTACGCCAGCCTCCACCACTACGGTTAGCGGCTGAGTCTCAGGAGGCGACAGAGGCGAAAAGGGGAACCAGGGAAAGTAAAGAAAAAGAACGAGCGCGGAGCGATGATGGAGCCGGGCGATAGGCATGGGGCGAGAATCCTCCTGAGCCCTAAACGCGTAGAACGCGGGCCAGGTGGACCACTCAGATCGCCTCCCGGTCCTCCTTCAGTCGTTTGGTGAGCTCTGCCGCTTCTCGCGATAGGGCTGCCGCCTCGACGCTGTCTCCTTGCCGGGCTCGGAGATCGCTGAGGTTTTGCAGGCTGCGGAGAAGGTCCTGGTGGCCGTCGGGGTAGAGCTGGCGGCGCATGGACAGGCTTTCGCGGTGGAGCGCTTCGGCCTCGGTCAGCCGGCCTTCGTCCGCCAGCAGAACGGCGAGGTTGTTGATGGCTTTGGCCAGGCCGGGGGAGAGGAGGCCGTCGAGCTTCCGTCGGAGGGCGATCGAGCGGCGCAGGAGGGGCTCGGCTTCGGCAGGTTTGCCGCTGGCCATCAGAACACCGGCGAGCGTGTTGAGGGAGGCCGCCACGTCTTCATTCTCCTGGCCGAAGAGCCTCTGTTTCATGGCCAGGCTCTCGCGGGCAAGGGCTTCGGCTTCGAGGAGGAGGGGACCGTCAACCTGGTCAGCCCTGGTGGCTTTTTCTCGCAGGAGAGAGGCGAAGTTGTTCAAGCCGCGGGCCAGGTCTTGATGGCCCTTCGGGAAGGCGCGGCGCTGGATTGCAAGCGCTTGACGCATCAGGCGTTCGGCCTCGTCCAGGTGATGGGTCTGGCGTTCCAGGTTAGCCAGGTTGAGCAGGCTCTCGGCCACTCGGACATGCCCAGCGCCCAATGCCTGCCGCCGCAGAGCCAGGGCTTCTTTGAGCAACGGTCCGGCTTGCTCGTCGCGTCCCAGGCTTCGGTAGGCCACGCCGAGAGCATCGAGCAGGTCGGCGCGGGTGGCGGGGTCGAGGCCGGTCTCCTGGGCGAGACGGCTGGCGCGCTGGTCGAGGGCCTCGCGGATGGTGATCTCCCGTCCTTTGGCTTGGCGGGGGTCTGCTTGACCGATCAGCTTCAACAGGAATTCCTTGGTGGCTTCGGCGCGGTCCCGCTCCTGGGCGACTTCGCGGCTCCGGGCCGCGATCTCGGCGCGCTGCCAGGTCATGGCTCCAGCGAAGGCGAGGAGGAGGAGGAGCCCTCCGGTGGCTACGGTGACTCCGAAGGCATGGCGCGTCAGGAACTTCCCGGCCCGGTAGCCGAAGGAGTCCGGCCGGGAGCGGATGGGCAGGCCGGCGAGGTAGAGGCGGATGTCCTCGGAAAGCTGCTCGGCGGAGGCGAAGCGCCGCTCGGGCTCTTTGCGCAGGGCGGTGAGGAGGATGGTGTCGAGGTCTCCGGCCAGCCGCCGGGAGAGCCGCGCAATATCGCCTTCCCGGAGCTCGGCCACGGCTTCCGGCGTCTGTGGGAGGCCATCCGCGGTGGCGATCTCTTCGCTTCGTCGCACGGCGGTGCTGGGCCGGAGGGGCACGGCTTCGCATACCACCCGCTCGATTTCGGTAGGGGAAGGGGTGTCGAGCCGGTAGGGCCGGTGCCCGGTGAGGAGCTCGTAGAGCACGACGCCCAGGGAGTAGACGTCCGAGGCGGTGGTGATGGGCTCGCCGCGGACCTGCTCGGGGCTCGCGTACCGGGGGGTAAGCGGCGCGCCGCCCAGATGCGCGAGGGTCGGGTCGGGATGGACTCGGGAGTCCTCCTGGGGCGGCGGCAGGAGCTTGGCGATGCCGAAGTCGAGGAGCTTGACCGCGCCGTCCGCCGTCACCAGGATATTGGCCGGCTTCAGGTCGCGATGGACGACGAGGTTCTGGTGGGCAAGTTGGACGGCGGAGCAGACGGACCGGAACAGCTCCAGGCGTTCGCGCGTCGGAAGCCGGCGGCGGTCGCAATATTCGTCGATCGGCTCGCCTTCGACGTACTCCATGACGAGGTAGGGCCGGCCGTCTTCGCCGGTGCCGCCATCGAGGAGGCGCGCGATGTTGGGATGGATCAGGCGCGCGAGGATGTGCCGTTCAGCTTCGAAGCGGGAGATCAGCTCTTCGGTGTCGAGTCCCGTCTTGAGGAGCTTGACGGCCACGGTGAGGTCGAAGGCCCGGTCGGCCCGTTCCGCGAGGTAGACGGCGCCCATGCCGCCGTTGCCGAGAGGTCGCAGGAGCCGCCAGGGGCCCAGCCGGCGCCCGGCTTCAAGATCGGGGGCGGGCTTTCGAAAGGAAAAGACGGGTTCGTCGATGAAGCCTTCGGCGTGATCTTCGAAGGCCAGCAGCCCTTCGACTTCGGCGACCAGGGCAGGCGGCGCGCCGAGACGGGCGAAGAGCGTGCCACGCTCTTCCGCCGGCACCTCCAGGGCCTGCTCCAGCAGGGATTTGACCTCCGCCCAACGCTCGCGATGGCTCAAAGGAGTGAGCCCTCAACCCTGGGAGAGCTCGCGGAGGAGCCACAAGCGGGCGGTCGCCCATTCGCGCTTGACGGTGGTGGCGGAAACTCCGAGAGCTTCGGCGATCTCGTCGTTGTTGAGGCCGGCGAAGAAACGCATTTCGACGATCCGTGCCTGCCGCTCGTCCTCGCGGGCCAGGGCGGTCAGGGCCTCGTCGACGAGGAGGACTTCGAGGTCCCGCCGTTCCGGCAGGTCGAGCAGGGCTTCGATGGACAGGGGCCGGCTGCCTTTGCCGCGCCTGTCGGTCTGGCGCTTGCGGGCGTGGTCCACGAGGATGCGCCGCATGAGCTGGGCGGCGAAGCCGAAGAAGTGGGCCTGGTTGCGCCACTGTACTTTGCGGCGGTCCACCAGGCGCAGATAGACCTCGTTCACGAGGGCGGTAGGCTGGAGCGTGTGGCGGGGGTCTTCGCCGTCGAGGTAGCGCTTCGCCATCTGGCGAAGCTCTTCGAGGACGAGAGGCATGAGCCGGTTGAGCGCGGCGGCGTCCCCTTCGCTCCAGGCCAGGAGGAGGCGGGTGACCTCTCCCTTGGTTTCGTTCATGGACAAGGGAATGATAGCAAAGTCTGGAATCTCATGGAGCATGGGGAGAAAAGCCTCATTGCCAGTCGCCAAAGGTTTGAAACGCGGCCCAGACGAGGTCGTGGGATAGACCGGTTGCGCGTCTCTCCGCGCGTGGGGCTCGGAGCCAGGGTATCTGAGCGATCATCTCCAGTTGAGCGCCGCGCAGGGCGTCCGCGGCCGCTTCGCCGTTTTTGAGGTGGTGATAGAAACGGATCATGAGGTCCGCTGAGCCCTCGTCCGGCACCTGCCACAGCGACGCCACGACCGATCGGGCGCCCGCGAACTGGAAGGCTCTCGTGAGGCTGAGCAATCCTTCTCCGCCGAGCTCTTTTCCTCGCCCGGTGTCGCATGCGGAGAGCACAACGAGATCCGCTTTCAAACGGACCCGCTCGAAGATCTCCCAGGCCTGGAGGAAGCCGTCTTCCGCCGCTTCTTCCGTGCGGTCCGGAATCGTGAGCAGGAGGCCCGAGCTCATAGGCAGGCGCTCGTCGGCGAAGCCATGCGTGGCGAAATGGACGAGCCGCGTGCCGGCGGGCAGGTTTTTCGCTTTTTCTTCCGTCGCTTCCGCACCCAGGAAGGCCGCGACCTGTCCGGGGAAGATCCGGGCGATGCCCTCGACTTCGCGGCGGGAGAAGGGGAGAGGAGAGCGATCGAGACCCCGGCGCAGAGATCCCGCCAGCCGTGCTTGCGCGAGAGGAGGCGCCTCGGGATCGAAGGGAACGGACTGGAGAATAGGATCGCCGAAGGCGGCGATCGGCAGGGCTCCGCTCCCGGCGGAAGAGTTTTTTCCGCGCGAGCTCTTGAGCTCGGCCCAGACAGTCGCGGAAAGAGCGACGGAAAAGGGTTTCCATTCCACGAGGAATTGCCAGCTTCGTCCGGCGGGCGGACCTTGCGGCGCCGGCTCGCGGACCAGGGCCGCCCAGGGCACGGCGTGGAGAGGGCCGTCGGGCAGGATCAGAAGCCGGTCCGCCCCTTCCAGGAGCGGCTCGACCGGTTCGAGGAAGAAGCGGTAGAGCTGGCGCAGGGGATCGAGGACGGCCTGATCGCTGCCGGTGAGCCGGTTTTCCAGGGCGGCGTGAAAGCGTTCGAGCTGGCGTTGGATCTCGTCCGTCCCCATGGGAAGCTTCGACGCCGCGACCCGCCCGTCCCCGGAGAGCACGAAAACCTGGGTCGTGATCTCGCCGGCCTGATAGGCGAGGATTTTCATGCCGGCGTCCAATGTGCGCGCGATCTCGTCCGCGGGCAAGGGGCGGGGAAAGTGCAGGGACGAGGGGTGGGGAGAGAGCTTGCTGATCTCTTGTTGAATCGAATCCAGCTGTTCGCGCAGGAGGGGAAGCTCGCGCCAGGCCTTCTCCACGGAATCCTGCTCTTTGGCGGCTGGGATCGAATGGATCGCTGAAAGGGCCTGCCGGAACCGACGGCCCACCCGGCGCCGCTCCTCTTCGAGCTCGGCCGGAATCCCGTCGGAGACGCTGAGGTCGCGGGCGGCGAGCAGGCTGAGGAAGCCCTGGGCGCGGGCGGATTCCTGGATGTTGAAAGCTTTTTCAGCACGGCCGAGCTCGAGCTCGACGGCGGTGGCGTCGAAGTAGACCCGGCGCCGGAGCGAGCGGAAATCGGCTTTCACGTCTTCCGAGCCGCCGAGCCGGCCGACCTGGGCTTCGAGGGCACGGATCGCTTCCTGGAAGCGGCTGGCGGCCTGCTCCAGGTCGCCCGTGCGCCAGGCGATACGGCCCATGCCGGCCAGGGTACGGGCTTCGCCATCGGTCCCGGACCCCGCGCGCCGATAGATTGCGAGAGCTTTCTGATAGTTGTCGAGCGCGCCCTTCCAGTTTTCACGCCGGGTTTCGACCTCGGCCAGACCGCTCCAGCTATGGGCTGTCCAGGGCCGCCCCGGGGCGACGTCGGCAAGCAGGGTCAGCGCACGCCGATAGAAAACTTCGGCACGGCCGGGCTCACCCGCCGCCAAAGCCGTATCTCCCAGGTCGTTGAGGACCGCGGCGACCATGGGCTGGCGGGGGAAAACCCGTTGGAGAATGGCCAGGGCCCGTTCGAAGAGAGCCCGCCCTTCCTGCCACAGGCCTTGATGGAGCTTCAGGCGTCCGAGCCGGATGAGCGCCGTTGCCACGGATTCGCCGTTCGGCACCAGCCGCTGCCGGATCTCGAGACCCCTCTCGAAGTGGTGAGCCGCCACTTCCAGGTCGCCTCGCAAGGCGTAGACATCCCCAAGGTTTTGGAGCTTGAAGGCCATCCAGAAGCTGGCGGGGCCGAGCCGCTCCTGAATGGCCACGGCTCGCTTCAGAAAGTGTTCCGCGCTCTCGAGATCGGAGCGTTCGGTAGCGGCGATTCCCTGGGACTGCAGGCTGTCCGCTTCGAGGAAGCTTCCCGGTGCCCACCGCGAACGGAGGGCGAGCGCCTGATCGAATCCTTCCTTGGCGGCATCCAGGTTGCCCAGATTGTTTTCCTGGGAGGCGATCTGGTGCAGGCTGCGGCCTATGCCGAGACTGCCAGGCTCCGTCGCCTGGCGGATTGCGAGACCGGCACGATAGTGTTCCGCCGCTTCGAGGAAACGGCCCTGGTATTCGAAGCTCTTGGCGAGGGCTTCGCGGATGAAAATCCGGGTGCGGTCCCTCTGAGCCCAGCGAAAGGCTTCTTCAAAGGCTTCGCGGGCCGGCTCCCATTGGCCGGCCTGGCCCCAGATCTCCCCGACCCGCAGCAGGAGCCAGCACCGCACGGGATCGCTCCGTTGATCCGGAATCCGGCTGGCCAGCCGCCGCCAAAGAGTGGTCCCTTCGGTCAGCTTTTGCCGGCGGATCTGGCGCTCGCCCTGTTCGTAGAGCGTGGCTTCCTGAGAAGAGAGGACCGGACGAGCTCTCGACCGCCCCCGCCGCTCGGAGTTGAAATGAACGTTCCATTCTCCCAGGGCCACACTCCAGACTCTTTCCTTTCCCCGTCGTTCGCCGTGCAGGAAGACCGTCCCCCGGTGCGCCTGCTCGACTTCCAGCCACATCCAATCGAAAGGGGATTCGAGGACGCCCCGCGCAGGCTCCGGATTGGCGGGAGGGGACGGCGGCCTTTCCCAACGGCGCAGCACGTCCCCAACCTGAAGGCCTGATTTTTCGATCTCCGATCCGGGCGCGACTTCGTCCAGAACTATGCCGGAGACCGCAACCGCCGGAGCCGCGCCCAGGACCGGGAGACAGAGAAGAACGCAAACCAAGAGACGCAAGGAAGGCCTCATTCCAGGTCAGAAGCGCGGCGGCCGGCGCCTGGGTTCTTCTTCGATGGTGATCCCTTGCTCGCGGACCTTGAGAAGCTTTCCGTTGTCCCGGCGGGACAGGATCAGGCGATAGTCACCAGGCGGCAAGAGAGCTGTTGGAATGCCCAGCCGCACCTCACCGACGATATAGGGCCGGAGCCCCTTCTGGAGCCAGATCCGCTGGCCGGAGCTCTGTTCGAGGATCTCGATCTCAAGTTCGGCTCCGGCCGGATCGTTCACCGGGATCAGCAGCACCACGTGGCTGGCCTCCGGGCCGACCGTGACCCGGATTGACCCTCGCAAGGTTCCGGGAAGATCGAAACTCGCCAGCACGGGGTTCCTGATCTCGGTCGCCTGCCGCAGCTTTTCGATCCGTGTTTCGAGGTCGCGCAGCCGTGCCTGGTGCTCGGACTCGAGCCGCGCCCGGTCCTGGCCGGCTTTCTGGATCTGCTCGCGGTATCGCGTTTCGAGGTTCCTCCGGCGGGCCTCCAGCTCTGCAAGGGCTTGGCGGTGCGCGGCCTCTTCGGCCTCCATCGCGGCCCGCAGGCCGGCGATCTCCTGACCTTGCCGCCACCAGAGGAAGCCGCTGCCGGCCCCGAGCAGCACGAAGGCCAGGACGGCGGCCCAACGCATCCAGGCTCCGCGTGGTGGCGGCGGGCGCTCGCTTCGTGAACGGGTGGGCAAGGGGGTTGCCGGCAGCGAGGTGGGAGCGGCGGTGCCGGCCCGCGCTTCGAGCTTCCCGGCGGCCGGCCGCACGACGTCTTCGATCCAATCCTGATACTCGGGGTCTTCTTCCGTCTCCTGCTCGCTGAAGGTGCCGGCGGGCCGGCCCTCCGTAACGGCCTGCCACCGGGCATCGGCGCGCGCCAACTCCTCCAGGGGGAGGATTCCAAGGAGAGCGGCCGGGCCGCTCTCCCGTTCGCTCACCCAGACCGCGAAACGGCAGCGTAGAGTGAGCGGGCTGGCCACGGGGCCGGTGGCGGCGGTGGCGGCGACGTCGCCGGAGCCTACCAGCGGGTTGACGTCGGCGGCCACCAGCAGCAGCTTCTCCTCTTCCCGGCGGAGGACCGCCCAGGCCAGTCTCGGCTCGTCGAGCTCCGGGAGAGCCAGCACCTGGCCGGTGCCGGCCGGGCCGGGCCCATCTCCACGAGAGCTCGCCGCATGCCGCCCCCAAGCTTCCGCTGCCCGCCGGGTTTCCTGCCAGAGGTCCGGCGGAAGAGTCTCGTCCGTCATGACCGCACCTCCCCGTTGGGCCGGGAGCTCCCGCGGAGGCGGGCGAGCCCGCCATCCACTTGGCCGTGACACCGTTCCAGGAATCTCTTCAGGGATTCGATGAGATCTCGCAGGCGCTCCCTCGGGAGCTTGAGATGGTCGGCCAGGCGGCGGAAGGAGGGCAAACGATCCCCGTCCTCTCCGCTCTCCAGGAGCGCGCTTTCCTCGGTCGCAAAAGCACGCAGGAACAGCAGGATCCGGCGCAGGTAACCCCGGGTGCGCTCGGAGTCCGGGCTGGCCTCGATGGCGCGGTCGGCACAGTCGATCAGCTTGGCGAACCGGTCCGCCGCGATCACCTGATCTTCGACGGTTGGCTCGAAGCTGCGCTTCAGGCGACGGAGTCCGCGCGCGTCCTCGTCGTCCGGCGGCTCTTCCTCGGCAGGCTTGAGCAGGGCCGCCCAGCGCTGGCGCACGTCCGCTGCCAGCGGTGCGATCACATCCCGAAAACGGAAGGCCGCGACTCCCGCGAGCTCCAATTCGGCGAGGCGGCGGACCAACTCTTCGATGAGCCGGCGCTTGTCCGCCCGGCACGCGGTCACCAGGTCCGGCAGCAGCTCGTCGTTCCACCGCCGGACGATTGGGACGAGTCTCTCCGGCTCGGCCGGGTCGACGGGCGCCACCCGTTCACCGACCGCCAGGACCGTGGAGCTTCCGATCTTGGCGGAGCCGGCCACTACCGTGAGATCCCCTTGCGCCACGGCGCGGCGCACCGCGAGAGACAGCACCTCGAACAGGCGGGTGCCGAGCCGGTCGTGCAGCCTCTGGCGGTCGTGCAGGAAATTGCGGACCGAGGCGAGGACCAACCCTTCGATATTGGCTTTGGTCAGCGTCTGCGTCTTCAGGGCCGCGAAGCGCTCGATGAAGACGTAGCGGTAAGCCTCGGCCAGAAGCTCCTCGAACGGTCCGCCCCGGCCGGCCGCTTCCCACCAGCCGCGGAAGCCGTAGACCCCCAGCCATTGCGGGGAGGTCTGGCTCAGCGACCGGCGGCGCAGCTCCTGGCGGACGATCCGCCCGAGCTCCGACCACATGGCCGAGACCAGGGCCGGCTCGGGCTCGCGGCCCGGCTCCCATCCTCGGACGAAACGTGTAAACAGCCCGGCCGCCTCGCTCGCCCTCTCCTCTTCTTCTAGATGCTCCGCCACAGCGGTCCAGGAGCCGCCTTCCGGCCGTTCCCGGAGGCTCATCGGCCCCACCCCGCCACCGCGGGCCGACTTGAAGTTAGGGAACGGTAGAGGTCAACAAAAGGGCTGATCACCCGGCCTCGAACGTCCGCCGGCAGACCCAAAAGCCCGCCTGGGGGCGTACCCCGGACGGTGCGGAAACCCGCGACAACCTGGTCCATCGTGCGAGCCCCTGGCTCGCCTCGAAAGGGAGAACCATGTCTTCTCAACACGTTTGCCTCCATCGCGCGGTCCGTGTCCTGACCGCTCTGGTGTTCGGTTTCCTGCTCGCTTTGCCACCGGCTTCGGCGGCCGCTTCCCGCACTCCGGCTTTCCGATTTCAGATCGAGATCCTGGCGGACGGCCCTCCGGGCTCGACCGAGACCGGTCCCTTTATTGACAAGGATGTCGACCCCTGGGATGACGACCTCGACGGCAGGAGACCCCCTCCGCCGCCGCCTCCGCCCACGACCACCTTTGGGAGTGAGCTTTCCGGGTTGGGGGAGCAGGAGGGCTCCTCGGATACGGCCGTAGTCACGATCGACGCCGTCTCGGACTCGGTTCTCCAACTCGTGCTGCGGGACCGCGACGGCCTGGCGGTTGCGATGACCAGCGGCAAAAGCGTAGGTATGCCCCTGCGCCTCACTCACGCTCTCGCGGAAGGCCGCTATTTCCTCGAAGTCGAAAGCCTGAACGGCGACGCTACCGTGTATGTCTTGACCCTCCACCGGTCAAGCTGGCCGTAGGCCTGGCGTTTCCGGTTCGGCCGGAAGAGGCGTAAGCCGTCTCCCGGCCGAACCGATCTGCCAAAACCCGATGCTCTCGTCGTTACCCGGCGAGACTCAGGACATAAACGCGTGGTTTGGCCAGGAAAGGGACCATGCCTCGTTTCCTCGCGGTTCCCTGTCAGGCAGAAAGGCAGATCGGGGCGGGTGGCCGTTCACCGCCGCCCAGCCGGGCTGGTTCCTGGTGAATACCTACGACCTGAAGGCCCGCCCCAAGTGGGCCATGGCGGCCCTCACCCTGCACGAGTCCGTGCCGGGCCATCACCTCCAGTACGCGATCGCCCAGGAAATGGAAAACCTTCCCGAGTGGCGCAAGTGGGACGTCTACCTCGCCTTCGCCGAGGGCTGGACGCGCCAGCAGGCGATCGATTACTACCTCGCCAACACCGCCCGCAACGCGCGCGAGATCGAAAACGAGGTGGACCGCATCATCATCCAGCCGGGATCAGTGCCGGCCTACAAGATCGGCGAGCTGAAGATCCGCGAATTGCGGGCGTATGCGGAGAAAGCGCTGGGGCCGAAGTTCGACCTGCGCGTTTTCCACGACCGCGTCCTGGAGCACGGCCAACTGCCGCTCGACCTGCTGGAGAAGAGCATCCAGGATTGGGTCAGCGGACAGCTTCCGCCGCGATGATCCGTCCTTGCTTTCGCTTTTTCGTCTTGACTCCGCCTCGGGCTCCCGCCTATATTGGCGCGATTCCAACTCGGTAGTTTCACGGCTTCCGGTCAACCGGGCCGAGCAGGTCCCCAAGGCGTTCCCGCGGCTCCTTGAGCCGCGTTTACCCGTCAGAGGAGATCTCGAATGAGCACGTGCCGAAATGTCGTGGCTCTCGCCTTCGCCGGTCTCGCAGCCCTGGCTTTCGCAGGGTGCGGCCAGGATCCGGCACCCCCGTCGCCGACGCCCACTCCGGCCCCGCCGCAGGTGGCCGACGCCTGCGCCTTTCCGACCGCGCCGGCGGCCACGCTCGAGGAGACCGCGTGGCAGCTCTTCGTCGCCGCCAACTGTCCGGCGGCAGGCTCCCCCCATCCGCTCACCTTCGAAAACTGGACGGAGCAGAGCTGCCTCCAGAACCCTGGGAGCTGCGGCGAAGGGGCGGCTGCCAAGCGGCGGCTGCATGCGAGCCACCTCAAGGAAAACCTGGCCAACGGTCTGTCGGGCGATTGCAGCGCCATGACGACCGTCGCGAGTGCCAAGGCGAACGCGCCCTCGCTGGTGCCGTTCGTGCCCACGAACCTCGCCCCGGGCGCGCAATTCTGCGAAGAGGTCTTCGTGAATGAGTCCGAGGTCGGCTACATCCAGCAACCGGCGCCCGGTCATTCGCTCCTCACGCTCACCCAGCAGGCCGCCTACGTGAAGAGCGGCGCGACGATCGCCTTCCCGACGTCGGCGATCGAGATCAAGGCGGACTGGGTGCCCGTCAACGCGCTGAGCCCCGCCGCCTTCGATTGCAGCAAACCGTCGCCGGAGATCTACACCGAGGTGATCGACGGGGTTTGCTACGCGCTGACCGGCATCCACATCTCGTCGAAGCTCTTCCCGAACTGGCTGTGGGCGACCTTCGAGCCGCAGTTCACCGCCACGAATCCCAACCGCTGCAAGCCCGATCTCTACAACTCCTGCTCGGATCCGTGGGGCTCGAACCCCGCGCAGAGCACCGGCCAGCCGACGCAGATCACCCCGGCCCTGGCCGCGCTGATGGACCAGGCCAAGCTCGCGCCCGCCTTCCGGAACTACCGCCTGACGGGCGTCCAGAACGACTTCGTCAACGCGAACACGACGCCGCTCGGCAACTCCTTCGTCGAGTTCAACGCCGAGGTTGCCGCCCAACAGGCGTCGTGCATCACCTGCCATTCCTACGCGCGGTTCGACAGCTCGAAGACCCCGCCGCAGGAGAACCCCAACTTCGGACCGTTCCCGGGCGACCCCGCGACCGGCCAGTCGCCCGCCGCGCAGCAGCCATGGCAGAGCCAGGACTTCTCCTGGCTGCTCGGAATCCTCCCCGCCGAGGCGTCCACGCAGCCCAAGCAGTGACGCCCGCCGCGTCGTAACGAGAGAGGCTCGACCCCGCATCGGTGTGGGTCGAGCCTCGATCGCTTCATGGCGCACCGGCAGGCGCGAAGTTTGGGTCCGCCAGAGAATTTTGCCGCGAGTCACCCGCGAGATGCCGCAAGTTCCCCGGCAAATGCCGCGCACCCAGCTAGAAATGCCGCACACCCAGCCAGGCATGCCGCCAGTTATCCTCGATATGCCGCGATATAGCCGAAAAATGCCGCGAATCATCCCCTAAATACCGCGAGTTATCGACAATATGCCGCGCATGTGCCTCTAGATGCCGCGAACTTTCCGCCGGATGCCGCGAATTCGCGGTAATTTGACGCCCGTGGGCATCCATTTGCCGCAAAATAACCTTGGCGGGCCGTCCGCTGTCGGACCCGCTCCTGCCATCATGGCCAACTTGCGGCATATGAGAGACGGCGGGACATCCGCCAGGCCCTGCTTGCGGCAAGATTCCGCTGCGGGGAGGACGGCCAACCGGCGCGGCTGTCCGGCGAGCGGCCACGTGAGGCATTTCAGCGCTCCGCGTCGCCCGGGAATCCGAGCGGCGCCATCCGCCCGCGGTGGCGGAAGGCACGCCGAGAGTGGCGGGAGCTGCGCCAACCTTCAGCGCTCAGGCGCAAACCTTCCGAGTCCACCCGCCTGGACCGGCCCGCCGTCCGCCCACACGGGCGGTCCTCCCGCCACCGCGGGCGAGCCGTCCGCCACCGCGGGTCTGTGAAGCCGCGGCGGTGGCCGGAGGACGGGAAAGCGAGCCGCGCCGTCCGTAAGAGAAGGCGGGTGACGGCGGAGGGCTATGAAGACGTCAACACCTGTGAGGGCGTGTCCCGGCCCACGTCCCGTCAACACCTTCAGGATTGGGGCTTATCCCGGAATTCCCAAGGAGGTTTTCGATGAAGCGCGGACTTCTGCTGTCAGTGCTGATCGCCGCTCTGGGTCTCGTCTGCTGGATCTCGGAACCGCCGTTGGCAGAGGGGGCGGGCTACTGCGACGCCTCCGACGGGCTACCCTGCAGCCCCGCCGGGGATATGTTCAACTGCTTCTGGTCCACCGGCGAGCGCGGCTACTGCTTCTGCGAGCCGGTAGCGTGGCAGCCCGGCTTCTACTGGGTGTGCGGCACCGGCAAGCCTTGAACCAGCCCCGCCTCGGAGAAAATCGGCGACGAGCCGGAGTCAACCGACTCTGGCTCGGAGTCGAGATCTCCAGGTCAGCGGAGGGTTATCCCTGAAAATCCACCAGGAGTTGGGGGATTTTCAGGGTAAAATCCGCCCATGATCGCGCGACGGCGGCACCTTGACCGCATCCAGTGGCTTTTCCGGACCTTCCCGGTCGTCGCGATCCTCGGTGCTCGTCAGGTCGGCAAGACGACCCTCGCCAGGGCCTTGGCGGAGACCTGGAACGGACCGGTAACCCGCCTCGACCTGGAGAGAGCCGCGGACCTGGCTCTGCTGGCCGATCCCGAACTTTTCCTGGGACCGCTCCAGGGGCTCGTGATCCTGGATGAGATCCAGCGCCGCCCGGAGCTCTTTCCCGTGCTCAGGGTCCTGGCGGACCGGCCGGAGTCGGACACGAAGTTCCTCGTCCTGGGCAGCGCTTCACCCGACCTCCTCCACCAGACCTCCGAATCGCTCGCCGGCCGGATCGGCTATCACCGCCTCCCCGGCCTCGCCCTCGATGAGGTTGGCACACCCGCGCTGGACCGCCTTTGGCTGCGCGGCGGATTTCCCCGATCGTTTCTCGCGCCGGGCGAGGCGGAGAGCGTCGAGTGGCGGCGCGCCTTTCTGCAGACCTTCCTGGAACGCGACCTCCCCCAACTCGGCATCCGCACACCGGCAGAGACCCTGCGCCGCTTCTGGTCGATGGTGGCGCATTACCACGCCCAGACGTGGAACGGCGCCGAGATCGCCCGCGCCTTTGGAATCGGGGAGAGCAGCGTCCGGCGCTACCTCGACCTGCTGACCAGCGCCTTGGTGCTACGCCAGCTTCCGCCCTGGCACACCAACCTCTCGAAACGACAGGTGCGTTCCCCCAAGGTCTTCGTGGAAGACTCCGGCCTTCTCCATGCGCTCCTCGGGATCGAAGACAGTGAGGGACTGGCGGGGCATCCCAAGGTTGGAGCTTCCTGGGAAGGGTTTCTCATCAAGGAGATCATCGAGCGCCTGAACGCCCGGGAGGAAGAATGTTTTTTCTGGGCGACCCACACCGGCGCCGAGCTCGACTTGCTCATCGTCTCAGGACGCCGGCGCCTCGGGTTTGAGATCAAGAGGACGACGGCCCCTCGGCTGACGCGCTCCATGGCCGCGGTGATCGAGGACCTCGATCTCGACAGTCTCCATGTGGTCCACGCGGGAGAGGCCACGTTTTCGCTCGGCAAGAAAGCGCGAGCCCTTCCCGCGCAAGAGATCCTCGGCAAGATCGAGCCTTTGCGGAGCCCTTGAGTATTGTCGCAGGCGACCGGCAGGCTCGCCGGATCATGTTCTGGTGCGCGAACAGAAGGAAGGGGAGATCTCCAATGCTTCACTCCCCCTCCGCAAAATATCGAACCGCCTCCTCGTCGTACTCCACCGTCCGCTCCCGAACCTCCGCCGCCCTGCTGGGCGCCTCTCCGCGCACATACCCGATCGCCCGATACGTCCGCAGCCGCCGTTCGAACATCCGCGCTAGCACACGCACCTCGCGATCCACATAGTCGAAGATCTGCACTTCCGACTTCCTCGGATGAAGCCGGTGGAGACGTCCCGTGTACTGCACCAGCGTTCCCTTCCAGGACACCGGCATCGCCAGCACCAGTGTATCCAGCCGCCGATCATCGAACCCCTCGCCGATATACCGCCCGGTCGCGAGAACCAGCCTCTCCTCCTCGTCGGGCACTGCCGCCAGCCGGCCGCCCAGCTCGCGCCGCTCCTTTGGCGACATGCCGCCTTGAAGGACCATCAGATGACGGACGAACCCGCGCAGCTGCTCCGCGAAATATTCGAGATGGTCCCTCCGCTCGGTCAGGAGGATGGGGGAGCGCCCCTCCTCCAGCGCATGAAGAACATCGTCCAGAATCAGGCGGTTCCGGGCCTCATCCGCGGCCAGCGCCGCATAGAGCTCCTGGATCCCAGCCTCCGTGCCGCCCCCCTCCAGCCGGAACGACGTCTCGCGGACGATCAGCCGGTGCTCGAACGGCCGCCGCGCCGCCTGGCTCCTGGGATCGACGGCGAAGCGAACGGGTCCCAACTGCATCTCCAGAATCGGATGATGTCCATCCCGGCGGTGCGGCGTGGCAGTCAAGCCGACCACATACCGGGCCTTGACCTCCGAGAGCACGCGCTCGAACGATACCGCCGGGACATGGTGACACTCGTCCACGATCACGTGGCCATACGTCTCGACCAGGTCCTCGACGCTGTCTTGCCGGACCAGGCTCTGGATCATGGCTACGTCGAGCCGCCCGTTCGGCTTCCTCTTGCCACCACCGATCTGCCCGATCTCCTTCTCCTCGAGACCGAGAAACATCGAGAGCTGAGCCACCCACTGATCCAGTAGCGGCTGGCGATGGACGAGCACGAGCGTGCTCCGTGCCCGCTTCGCCACGAGATACGTCCCCAGCACCGTCTTCCCAACCCCAGGCGGCGCGACAAACACGCCGATATCGTGCTGAAGAAGAGCCTCCGCCGCCTCCTGCTGGACCGCCGTCAACTCGCCCTTGAGCACGAGTTGTAGAGCCTCGCCCTCCTGACGCTGATCCTCTACCTGGAGATCCACGCCATTCGTCCGGAAAAGCTCCTTTAGATCGCCGAGGCACCCCCGCGGCAACGCAATGTGTTGTGAAAGCTCCTCGGCGCACGCGATCACCCGTGGCGTCATCGCCGTCGAGAGCCGCAGGCTCTGCTTCTTATAGAACTCGGGATTCTGAAATGCGGCGAGGCGCTTGATCTCGTTCAGAAAGGGAGAAGGGAGATCCGCCTTCTCGACGAAGAGGCGTTGCGCGAGCACAGCGCGCACCACTCGCGGCAGGGGACCTGAGATGGGCACCTGCCGAGGACGGCCCGATGGTCTGCGCTTCCATGGGGTTGACTCCTCCTCGTCAGCCGGTTCCGCGAGACGGACGCCGATCACGAGCCCTCGTCGCATAGCCTCCGCCGCAAGGCTTTCTACGAACGACGAAGCGACCCGCGGCAAGGAGGCGAGATAGCTCCACTGGTCTTCATAGGCCTGAAACGATGTGTCCACGAACACGGTGTTCCCCTGCTGCCGCGGCTCGTACTGAAGCGGCAGCGCGATGAGATTCCCGAAACCGCCGCGCGGCATTGTGTCCTGGTTGGGGAAGAGCCGGTCGTACGATCCCATACTGAGCTGATGCCGCCGGGACATCGTTTCCGTGAGGAGGTAGCACCCCATCTTCCGGGCAAGGCTTGCCGCCACAGGAGCCTCGAAGAAAAACCATGCGTGAGCGCCGTTGCCGGACCGGGAGCGTTCGACGGCCATCGGGACGTCCATCGTCCGGCAGATCTCGGTGAATGCCCCAACGTCCTCCTGCCAGGACGACTTGTCGAAGTCGATCGCCAGGAACCAGCACGTCTCATCGTCGAGGAGAGGGTAGACGCCCATCACGTGACGGCCCCGCAGATGGTCGAGGACCACCCGGTCGTCCACCGCGGTGAAAGCCTGGTTCGGGCACTCGCTGCACTTGACTCGTGGGAGATCGCAGACTCCGCGCACGAACTTGTTCGCACAGGCAGGCGCATAGCCCGCCTTCCCGGTCTTCTTGCTCAGAAATCTCGTCGGGAAGATGTCGTCACGCCCCCTGAACAGAGTCCGGAAGAGCCGGACCTTCTCTGCGGGCGTCACCGGCGCCGGGATGGCCGTTGCGACCGTTAAGACAGATTGCGTCGGCTCATCCGGAGGGAGGGCCGCCAGTTCTGCCTGTAGAGCCGCCATCCGGGAGCACGCCGCCTCTTGTTGCCGCTTGAGCTCAGCCAAACGGGCCTCTTCCCTAGCGATGCCGGCGAGAAGCTCCTGTTTTCCTGACACTATCGAGGCTCCTGGCCCATGGTTTCGCCAAAGATCACGAAGACATCTCTTCTTGGGCACTTGCGGCACGCCCAGAGGTAAAGGATACCGCAATCCAGGAAAGGAGAAGCAGGTTCCTCAACAGAGAACTCGAAAGGAGGGTTAACGGCAACCGCGATGACTTGACGAGGGAAGAGCGACGAAATAGACTTAGTCTAGTCAGCTTAGTCCAGGAGATCGAATGGTCACCGTCAACATCCATGAAGCCAAAACCCAGCTCTCCAAGCTGGTCGATCAAGCCGCCAAGGGAGAGGCATTCGTAATCGCCAAGGCGGGCAAGCCGCTGGTGAAGGTGGCGGCGCTGGAGGCTCCCCCGGAGCCACGGCGGTTGGGATTCCTGTCCGGTGAGATCGCCGTGCCGGAAGATTTCAACCGCATGGGCGAAGCCGAGATCGCCGCTTTGTTCGGGAGTGGAGCGTGAAGCTCCTGCTGGACACCCAACTCCTGCTCTGGGCGGCCGGCCAGCCCAAGCGGCTTTCCCCGGCGGCGCGCAAGCTCTTGAACGATCCGCAGAACGAGCTCTGGTTCAGCGCCGCCAGCCTGTGGGAGATCGCCATCAAGAGCACGCTGGGACGAGAAGACTTCCGCGTCGAGCCCCGCCTGCTGCGCCGGGGGTTGCTAGACAACGGTTACGTCGAGCTCCCCATCACCAGCCAGCATGCGGTGAGCATCGACGTCCTCCCTCCCTTGCACAAAGATCCCTTCGATCGCCTGTTGCTAGCCCAGGCCCTCAGCGAAGGGATCACCCTCCTCACCAGCGACGGGCAACTGTCCGAGTACCCTGGGCCCGTACGCAAGGTGTAAACCCCAGCGGCGGCCCGCAAAGGGGTGAGAAATTCTCGCCAGCGGCGTCGTTAAGTCGTTGAGGATCGCCAGGAGAACGGGGCTGTGGATGACCATCAGCGCGACAATCCGCACTCATCCTATCCAAGGATCTCGTCGGGTGTCCTCGAATCTCGTACAGGCAGCCGGGAGCAGTGCAGGGCTATCTCGTCGAGCTCGTCCGCCAGCGGGCGGACAGATCGCTCCCGGTCCTCCGGAACCAGGATGATCACCTCGACCGGTCCCTCCGCGACAACTTCGGGCAGACGAAGACTGAGAGTGTGATCCTTCTCGATACGGCCGTGGAGCTTGATGGCCCGCATTCAGCTTATCTCTTCAGTAGTTATTCGTCACTCTCACTCAGATGACGGTCGAGCATTTCGGCGAAGACCGCCATCATTACCTGATGATCTCAGGGCTAATGGGCTCCACTCCCCGGCTGACAGCTCAGGCGACCGATACAGACACGACCCCTGACGCGTGCCCCTCAGCCTTCGGCCGGATGATGATCTCAACATCGCGATCGAGGAGAGTGACGAAGCGCAGCAGCCGTTCGGAGGAGAACCGGCTCAGCTTGTAGTTCTTGAGCTCCGAGACTTGGGGCTGCGGAATTCCGAACAGTCGCGCCGCACGCGCCTGCGTCAAACTGCGGGCGGCGATCAACTCGTTGAGACGCATCGCGAGTTGCACGCATAGCTTCCGCTCGTCGGCGTCCGGGAAGCCAAGATCCACCAGGATGTCACCGCTTCCCGCGTCGACTGTCTCCGTCTTCTTTTTCTGCATAGTGCACCTCAGACGGCGAGGTTGCGCCAGCGGAGCCCGGGAAAGCGCGAGAAGCCTCCGTCCGTCGTCCACCACTCGCAGCCATGCTCCATAGCGAGAGCTGCCAGGTAGGCGTCGGTGGTATCCGAGCCACGGAGGCCGGTTTCCAGCACGAGGCTCCGGAAGATGGCCCAGTGACGGGGGCCTGGTTCGATCCGGCGCACTTCGGGTTGTGAGGTCAGGGCCTCTACAAAGCGAAACACTTCTTCGGGAGTCGGCGTGGGCTGGAAGACCCTCGGATTGCTGCCTATCCGCACGACCGCAGCGAGGATCAACTCACTGAACGCTAGATCTCGGGGACGGGAACGGAGTCGCTCCAACTCGCCGCGACAGATGGCATGGTGCGGTGATCTTTCGACCATGGCCGCAAGCAGCACGTTGACATCGCAGAGGATCAATCAATCTCCCAGAGACGGCTCGTATCGTCGAGGTCAATCCCCTCGACCAGCACCGGGTCACGCAGGAGCGGCAGAGGAGCCGGCTCGGCCTGCGCGCGCCGTGAGCGTTGCTCGCCAAGGTAAAGGCGAAGGCTGTCTTCGAACACCCGGGTGAGTGGTAGGCGCCGTTCGGCAGCCAGTTGCTTGGCTTCGATGAGCAGGTGCTCTGGGAGGTCGATCATCGTACGCATGATGGGATGATGGTACACCCTGATGCAGGTGGTCCAGCTAACTCACCTGAGGAAGGAGGAATGGTGCCCAGGACCGGAATTGAACCAGTGACACCGTGATTTTCAGTCACGTGCTCTACCAACTGAGCTACCTGGGCATCTGAGCGGGCGCTCAGGAGGGGGGATTCTAGGCGGGTCCCCGGGCGCAGTCAAGCTTTCGGGCCGGACGGGCATCCAGGGGACCGGTCCCCCTTCTCCACCAGAGAACGGATCAGCCCGCCTTCTTCTTCCACCATCTCCACCAGACGGTGACCCGCCCTCTCGCACCAGGCGGGCATGTCCTCCCGGATGCCGGGGTCGTCCCCCAGGACTTCCAGGAGGTCGCCGGGATTGAGCTTGCGCATCTCCCTCGCGGCCAGGAGGATCGGCAGGGGGCAGAGGAGGCCGGTGAGGTCGAGACGATGGGGCGGCGGCATGTCCGCTACAATACGCCACGATGTCCAACATGAAGCTTTCGCTGTCCCTCGGGGCCGTGCTCGCGCTCCTCGCCGTCCAGCCTCGTCCGGCCGTTGCCTGGACCCCGGGTACCCAGGTCACCATCGCCCGCGAGGCCGCCCGGCTGTCGCCTCCCGACCTCGCCCGGCAGATCGAGAAGCACCGCAAGGTGTTCGAGCAGGGGGTCAACGCTCCCTTCACCGACTCCGACGCCGCCCGGCACATGCAGAACCCCGACGGCTCGGGGCAACTCGAGCGGGTGGTCCAGGAGGAGGTCCGCAAGGCCGTCGAGGCCATCCGAGCCCACCGTCCGTTCGAGGACATCGTGCGCCAGCTCGGCGTCGTCGCCCACTACGTGGCGGACGCCAACAACCCCCTCGCGGCGTCGGCCGCCGATCCCGAGGAGGCGCGCTACTTCGTGGACTACCTGCGCTACGCCGAGACCGCCGAGCCCCGTTTCCCCCTGGTCTTCTACGGCATCCAGCCGGGCCTGGAGACGAAGAAGGACGTCTCGCCCGTCATCTCCGAGGCCCTGCGCCGCGGGCGGGCGCTCTATCCCATGATCGGCCGCGAGTACCGCCGGATCGATTTCGCCTCGGGGATGGGCCGCTTCGACGACCGTTCCACGGCCTTCGGCGCCGCTTCGGTCTCCTTCAGCCGCGCCGTGACCGACGTCACCCTGGTGCTGCGATATATTTGGATCACGGCGGGCGGCATCGACAGCCGCTCCAATCTGCCGGCCGGCGGCAAGCGCCTGGCGCTGCTGCCGCGAGCCGGCCGCGCCCGCTGAACCGATCCCAACGACGAATCCCAACGACGGAGGTCCGATGCTTCCTGCACGCCGTGCCCTGGTGTCCGTGTTCGACAAGACGGGTCTCGAGGAGCTGGCCCGCGGGCTCGCCCGCCTCGGGATCGAGATGGTCTCTACCGGCGGCACCCTCAAGTTCCTCCAGGAGAAGGGGATCCCGGTGACCGCGGTGTCCGACGTCACCGGTTTCCCCGAGATCCTCGACGGCCGGGTGAAGACGCTCCATCCCAAGGTCCACGGCGGCATCCTGGCGAACCGCTCCGAGGAGGCCCATCTGGAGGCCCTGGACCAGCACGGCATCGACCGCATCGACCTCGTGGTGGTGAACCTCTATCCCTTCCGGGAGACCGTGGCCCGCGGCGCCTCGTTCGCGGACACGGTGGAGATGATCGACGTCGGCGGTCCCACCATGGTCCGCGCCGCGGCCAAGAACGCCGGCGGGGTGGCGGTGGTGGTGGACCCCGAGGACTACCCGCGGATCGTGGCCGCCTTGGAAGAAGGCCAGGGGGTGATCCCCGAGGCCCTGCGCCGGGAGCTGGCCGTCAAGGCGTTCCGCCACACGGCGAGCTACGACGTGGCGATCTCCGAGTGGCTGGCCGGCCAGGGGAGCGGCGACGCGTTCCCGGAGGTCAAGACGCTGGAGCTACGCCGGGAGATGACGCTGCGCTACGGTGAGAACCCCCACCAGGGCGGCGCGGTCTATTCCATCGAGGGCGGCCCCGGGGTGTTCGGCGGCTTCCAGACCCTGCAGGGCAAGGAGCTCTCCTGGAACAACCTGCTGGACGCCGACGCGGCCCGCAAGATGGCCGGGCTGTTCGAGGAGCCGGCGGTGGTGATCGTCAAGCACAACAACCCGTGCGGCATCGGCCGCGGGGCGGACCTGGCGGAGGCGTACCGCCGGGCTTTCGCGTGCGATCCGGTGTCGGCCTTCGGCTCGGTGATCGCCGTGA
Source organism: Thermoanaerobaculia bacterium (assembly GCA_036376245.1). Classification (GTDB taxonomy): domain Bacteria; phylum Acidobacteriota; class Thermoanaerobaculia; order Multivoradales; family UBA5704; genus DATARR01. The sequence continues at coordinate 88,480 of DASVAS010000023.1, forward strand.
ACCGCCCGGCGGACGGCGCGCTGGCCGAGGCCATGGCGGACCTGTTCGTGGAGGTGCTGCTGGCGCCGTCCTATGACGAGGACGCCCGCGCCCGCTTCGGCGCCAAGAAGAACCTGCGGGTGCTGGAATGCCCGCTCTACCGTCCCCACCGGAGCGAGGTGGAGCTGCGGGCCATCGACGGCGGGTTCCTGGCCCAGCCGCCCGACGCGTTCCCGGACGATTCCGCCGGCTGGACCTGCCCCACGAAGCGCCAGCCCACGGCCGAGGAGCGCCGGGCGCTGGAGCTCGCCTGGAGGGTGGTACGGTATGTGAAATCAAACGCCATCGTGGTGACCAACGGCGATCAGACCGTTGGGATCGGCGCCGGCCAGATGAGCCGGGTGGATTCGTGCCGCCTGGCCGTCGAGAAGGCCCAGCTCCCGGTGGCCGGGTGCGTGGCCGCCTCGGACGCCTTCTTCCCCTTCCGCGACGGGCTGGACGTCCTCGCGGGGGCGGGGATCACGGCGGTGGTCCAGCCCGGGGGCAGCAAGCGCGACGACGAGATCGTCGCCGCGGCGGACGAGGCGGGGATGGCGATGCTGTTCACGGGAACGCGGCATTTCCGGCACTGAGGGGCCCTCACCTCCCCGGCCCTCCTCTCCCGACCCCTCCCTCCCACCCACACCGGGCGAGGAGGGAGAAAAGCGGGAGAGAAAAAAGGCAAACCTCTCCCCTCTCCCGGTGTGGGTGGGAGGGAGGGGTCGGGAGAGGGGCTGCGGGTGAGGGCCCGGGGAAGCATTCCCCCGGCGCCTCTGTTTCGATGCACGAGACTGCATGGGAGAACCCATCATGAGACGACTCAATATCTTCCTCGCCTTCGCCCTGGTCTCCCTGGGAGCCCTGCCGGCGGCGGCGCAGGAGGTCGATCCCTGGAACACGTTGAAGAACGTCCGCAAGAGCCTGGTGGAGTCCGGGCCCACGGGCGCGAGCTTCGTGCAGACCTACATCCCGGCCGGCTTCACCTCGGGCGAGAAGGAGTCGGGGCGGCTCGCCCTGCATCTGCCCGACTGCCTGCGCTGGGACTACACCGAGCCCTATCCCAAGAGCTTCCTCCTCTGCGGCGGCGTGGTCCACGCCTGGAACGAGGAGGACAAGACGGGCCGGCGCTACCGGGTGGACCGCAAGAACGAGCCCGGGCTCGACCTGCTTCTCCTGGGCGTGGACGACCTCAAGGAGCGCTACCGCGCCAGCGCCAAAACGGCCGACGCGGGACGGGTCGAGGTCTCCCTCTCCCCCAAGGAGAAGAAGTCGGCCGAGCTGACGGACGCCGTCCTCACCGTGGACCCCGAGTCCCAGCGCGTGGTGGCGGTGGCCTACCACGACCGAGAGGGCAACCTGACCCGGTTCGAGATCAACGGCTACCAGGGTCTCTCCCGCCAGGGCAGCTTCTCCCCCCCCTCCGGCGTCCGCTGGGAAGAGCAGTAGGGGATATATATAATGGCCTCCGGCCCGGGATGACCGGGCCGGTCTCCGTTTGTGACATTGACGACATGGCCGCCGAAAACTCGTTCGACATCGTCTCCGAAGTGGACCTCCAGGAGGTCCGCAACGCCGTGCAGCAGGCGGACAAGGAGATCGCCAACCGCTACGACCTGAAGAAGGCCGCGGCGGAGCTGAAGCAGGAGGGCGAGGAGATCGTCCTCGAGACGTCGGACGACTACACCCTGGGCCAGGCGCTGGACGTGCTGAAGTCCAAGATGGTCAAGCGCGGGATCAACCTGAAGTCGCTGCGCTACGGCAAGATCGAGCCGGCCAGCCATGGCCGGGCGCGCCAGCGGATCACGCTCCAGCAGGGCATCCCGCAGGAGACGGCCAAGAAGCTGGTGGCGGAGATCAAGGCGAAGAAGCTGAAGGTCCAGGCCGCCATCCAGGGGGACACCGTGCGCGTCTCCGGCAAGAACCGCGACGACCTCCAGGAGGTCATCACGGCTCTCAAGGCGCTGGACCTGGACGTACCTCTGACTTTCACCAACTACCGCTCCCAGTGAAGATCCATCCCAGAAGGGCCCTCTTTCGCCGGCCTCGTCCGGCCTTGCCATGGCTGCTCTGCCTGCTGGCCGCCGTTCCCGTCTTCGCGGCCCGCTATGACCAGGGCGAGCGCGTCCAGGTGACCGGCGTGGTCTCGGACGCCCAGGGGCAGCCGATCCCGGACGTGCGGGTCACCCTGGAGGTCACCCGCACCTACTTCAGCATGCGCCAGTTGCGGCGCACGGAGGACCAGGAGGTCCGGCGCGTCAGCGCCACCACCAACGCCTCCGGCGAGTACACGCTCGAGTGGCCCTGGGACAGCTACTTCAACCATTTCGAGCTGGTCGTGGGCGTGCCCGTGCGCACCCGCTCCGGCGACCGTCTGGAGGAGCTGTCGCGCCAGGACGTGACCCGGCGGCTGACGGCGGGGAGCCCCGCCGTGGTGGCCGTGACGATCGAGAACCGCAAGTTCCTCGACGACTTCCGGGGCTTCCTGGCGTCCATCCGGACCGACGACCAGCGCAAGGTGTACCAGGAGATGGGCAAGCCGGACCGCGTCCGGAACGTCCAGTATCCAGGCTATCTGGAGTCGTCGTGGTGGTATTTCGAGAGCGGCCGGGTGTACCGGTTCCGCGACGGGCGTCTGGAGCAGGTCGTCCCCTTCGACCCGGTCCGCGGACTTTGAACCCCATCCCGAAGAAGAGGACCGACCCGGTGTCCAACCCACCCATCGCGGATTCCCACAGCCCTGGCGCCGTCGTCGGCGCGGCGGCGCGTTCGGCCCAGGCCGGCCGCTTCATCGACCTCGTGGCCGGCAAGCTGATGGCCACGGAGGAGATCTTCCGGCACCACCTCGGGTCGGACGTCCCCTTCATCGACCACGCGGGCCGGTACCTGGCGGACGGCGGCGGCAAGCGGGTGCGTCCCGCCCTGCTCCTGCTGGCCTCCCGCCTGCTGGGGCACGACGGCGACGAGGAGATCACCTACGCGGCGGTGGTGGAGTTCATCCACACCGCGACGCTGATCCACGACGACGTGATCGACCACGCCAGCCTGCGCCGCGGCCAGAGCACGCTGAACGATCTGTGGGGGAACAACCTCACGGTGCTGCTGGGGGACTGGATCTACACCAAGGCCATGCAGATGGCCCTCTCCCACGGCCAGGTGGAGGTCATCCAGCGCCTCTGCCAGGCGACGCTCAAGATGACGGAAGGCGAGTTGCTGGCGTTCCAGCGCCTGGGCGCGCCGGACCTGACGGTGGACGAGTACTTCGAGATCATCGACCGCAAGACGGCCCACCTGTTCGCCGCCGCCTGCTCGATCCCCAGCCTGATCCCGCCCTGCCGCCCCGAGGCCGGCCAGGTGCTGACCCGCTACGGCCGCTCCCTGGGCATCTGCTTCCAGCTCGTGGACGACCTGCTGGACTTCACGTCGCGCGAGAGCGAGCTCGGCAAGCCCGTGCTGTCGGACCTCAAGGAAGGCAAGCTGACGCTGCCCTTGATCCTGCTCCTCCCCCGCGTGGACGCCGCCCGCCGCCATCTCGTGGAGTGGGTGCTGGAAGACCGCGCCTTCAGCCGGGTCTCGCCCCAGGAGATCCTGGACCTGGTGCGCGCGGAAGGGACGCTGGAGGAGGTCACCGCCATGGCCGAGGAGTACGCGGCCGAGGCGAAGCGGGCGCTAGAGATCTTTCCGCCGAGCGACGCCCGGGACGCGCTGGAGTTCGCTCCAGACTTCGTCCTCCACCGGCGTTCGTAGCGGCGGCCCTTCCACCCCGAAGACCCGGCCGTCGTCCTCCGCTGGGCGCGACGGCGTCAAAGCTTCCGGCCGCACCGCCGCCGAGACCGGCCGCGCGATCCCCACCAGCAGGGCGTAGCGGAAGCGCCGCGCCCGGGAGTCCAGCCAGTCGTGCCGGCCGGCCATGATGAGGACGGCGTCGGCGGGCTCGTCCCGCAGCGGGTCCGGCGGGCGGTTTCCCACGAACAGGAGCCCGACGCCCAGGTCCTTCGAGGGAGGCAGGGCCAGGGTGAGGCGGCCTTCCAACTCGCGTCCCCAGTCGTAGAGCACGGGCGAGCTCGGCCGCCGGACCTCCTCGGGTCCCAGGCCGGCGGGCACGGGGAGCGCCGAGACGGCGGGGATCAGCGGCGGCTTCTTCGCGAAGAGCAGGGGCGAGGGACGGCCGGGCTCCGGGGTCCCCCACCGGCCGATGGGCGGATAGCCCCAGGAGAAGGCCGGCTCTCCGTCGCCGGCCGGCAGCCATCCCCGGACCAGCCCGAGCTCGTGGCGGGGGAAGATCCGCCACTCCTCATCGGAGACCACGAGCGGACGCCCGTCGTCTTCATCCTGGAGACTGACCAGGAAGCCTCCCGTCCCCCGGTCGCTCCGCAGCTCGGCCACCAGGCGGTTGCCCCCTTCCAGCAGCAGCGGCCCGACCTCGTAGACGTCGAGGGGGGCTCCCCGCCGGTACGCGCCGGCGCCGACCGGCTTGCCGTTGAGGGTGAGGACGTACTCCTCGTCCGCCGTCACCAGCAGCCGGGCCCTGGCGGGCGGGGATTTCAGCTCGAAGTCCCGGACGGCGTAGAAGGCGGTGGGCTGGTAGTCCCTGCGGTCGGTCTTCTTCCAGATCCACTGCGCCTCGCCGGTGGGGAGAGAACGCGTCCGCCAGGCGGGCAGGGCCTGGGTGACCAGGGCCAGCCCGAAGACGGCGAGGACCGCGAGGAGGACGGAGCGGGAGAGGCGCACGGCGAGACTGTATACGAAGACCCCCTCCCTGGGACCGCCGGCGTCCCGCCGGCCAACAAACTAAAAACTAGTAAGTTGCCGGCGGGACGCCGGCGGTCCCAGGGGAGTCCTACCCAGCGTTTCCGTACCCCAGCGCCCGCAGCTTCCGTTCGGTCTCGGCATCGACCGGCGCCTGCCGGCGCGGGGGCTCCTGGCCGCGGTTGCGCTGGATCCAGGCCAGCATCCGGGAGCGGAGCCAGGCGACCTCCAGGCCGCGCTCGCCCGCGAGATTGACCTTCTCCCCGGGATCGCTCTCCAGGTCGAACAGGTACTCCGGATCGCGGCTCCGGCCGGCGCCGTCGCCCATCCCCCAGTGGAAGCTGAAGCGCGGCGCCCAGACCAGCTTCCAGCGGCCCGCCTGGGCGGAGTAGATGCCGCCCACGACGCTGGCGGCCGAGGCCAGATGGATGTAGCCGTCGTCCCGCGGCGGCCGGCTCCCGAGCAGCGGCCGGCCGTCGCTCTCCCCCTTCTTCCTCTTGCCGAGGCCGCAGAGGTCGAGCAGCGTGGCGTGCAGGTCCAGCGTGTCGGTGGGGACGTCCACCTCGCGGGGGGCCAGTTGGCCCGGCCACCAGAAGACCAGGGGGATCTCCAACTGCTCGCGATAGAGGGTGTAGCCGTGGAGGACGCCGCCGTGGTCGAACAGCTCCTCGCCGTGGTCCGAGGTGAGGACCACCAGGACCTCGCCCGGCGGCGCCAGGGCGGTCACCTGGCGCAGGAAGCGGCCCAGCTCCGCGTCGTTGAAGGCGAAGGAGCCGGCGTAGAGGCCCTTCAGGCGCTCGCGGTCCGCGCGGCCGGGCGTGATCCTCCCCTTGCGCACCGCCACCAGCGTCTCCGTGCTGCCGTCGATCGACGAGGGGATGCCGCGCGTGAAGAGGTCGCGGTACGGATCGGGCGGCGCGTAGGGGTTGTGCGGATGGATGGTGTGGAAGTAGAGGAAGGCCTGCTCTCCCCGGGGGAGGGACTGCAGCCACTTCAGGGCGGCGGCATGGGCCTGGGCGGCGTTGTCGTTGAGGGCGTGGCGGTCCGCGCCGTCGGCGTCCATCAGCACCTCCTCGGCCACGTGCTCGAAGCCGCGGTCGGTGCCGAAGGAGGGGCTGACGTAGATGTTCCCCGAGAACAGGCCGGTGCGGTAGCCGGCCTTGTGGAACCGCTCGGCCAGGGTCTTCCCCTCGCCGGGCTCGAGCTTCCAGTCCCCCCCGGTGACGTAGGCGCGCCCGGTGAACAGGGCCTTGGTGGACGGGATGGTGTTGGGGGCGACGCTGTGGTGGCGCGTGAAGGCCACCCCCTCCCGCGCCAGCCGGTCGAAGACAGGCGAGACCCCCTTCTGTCCGACGGCGTCGGCGCGCAGGGCGTCCATCACATAGAGGATCACGTACCGCGGCGCCTTGCGGGGCGGCTCGGCCCGGGCGACGACGTTCTCCCGGGGCTCGGCGGGCGCGCCGGCGCCGCCGGCCCCGGCGGTCAACCCCAGGTCGTTCCACCGTGCGGCCGGTCCCCGGCCCCGGGCCAGCAGGCGCACCCGGACGAACCCGGGGTCCTTCCCCACCGGCAGCGCGATCTTCCGCTCGCCAGCGTCGCCGCCGGACCAGACGAAGCGCTGGAGGGGACGGTCCAGCTCCCGCTCCACGATCAGCTCGAAGCGCTGGCCGGCCGCCGGGGATTCCGGCGGCTCGAAGGAGCCGACCAGGGTCTCGCCGCCCGAAACGCGATGGACGAAGTCCACCAGCGAGTCCCCGGACTGCTTGACGTCCTCTCCCAGCAGCCGCACCTCCCCTTCCGTCAGCGCCGGACGGACGGCGGCGTCGAGGACGCCGCGCGATCCCCACTGGAACTGGAGGTCCAGGGGCACCCGCCCCAGGGGCAGGTCGGCGGGCAGCGGCACGCGTACCGGATCGGTGAGGGGGAAGGCGCCGAGGTCGCGGCCGGCGGCCCAGACACGCACCTTGCGGCCGGGGGCCTCCCGCAGGACGTCCAGGAGCAGGGTGCGGTACCCGCCTCCCAGGTTCACCACCTCCATGCGGACCCGGGCGCCCGGGCTGGGGGGCGACAGGACGACCCTCTTCTCGTGCAGCCAGGGCCACCAGCCGTTGAGGAACCGGTTCCCGCCCAGCGACGGCGGCGGCGCCACCCGCCGCTGCTCGGTCAGGACGTCCGGCGCGTGCTGGCCGTCCAGCAGGAGGCGGACCTCCGGCCCGCGGTCGCAGGCGGCCAGTCCGCACGCCAGAAGAATGCCCGGCAGGAAGAGGAATCTCCGTCTCATCTCGTAACGATCTCGTATCACGACCCGTGCCAACAAGGTGACAAAACGGTCACTCGCGCGAGCCCGGGATTCTAAACCTGAAAACCGCGGCGCGTTGACACCTCCTGTCGGATCTCAGTACATTAGGTCGTGCACCCCAACGCGTCCCCTACCCCGTCCCCCCTCGCTGGAGGCGCGGGTATCGTAGGCGCCATCCCGGCCCGCTACGGCGCCTCCCGTCTCCCCGGAAAACCGCTGCTCCCCATCAACGGCAGGCCGATGATCGAGCACGTCTACACCCGGGTGGCACGGGCCCGCGGCCTCGCCCGGGTGGTGGTGCTGACCGACGACGAGCGGATCGCCCGCGCCGTCGAGGCCTTCGGCGGCGAATGGGAGATGACCCCCGCCGACTGCGCCAGCGGCACGGACCGCATCGCCTGGGCCGCCCGGAGCTGGGACGTCTCGGCGGTGATCAACATCCAGGGGGACGAGCCGCTCATCGATCCCGAGGCCGTGTCGCTGATCGCCGACCACCTGGCCGCGCATCCGGACGATCCCATGGTCACCCTGGCGACGCCCGCCGCGCCGGAGGAGCTGGAGAACCCGAACGCGGTCAAAGTGGCGCTGGCCCGCGACGGCTCGGCGCTCTACTTCAGCCGCTCGCTGATCCCCTATCCCAGGAACGAAGGGGGCGCGGCGCCGCTGAAGCACCTCGGGATCTACGGCTATCGGAAGGAAGCGCTGCTGCTCCTGGCGGGGCTGCCGACCACGCCCCTGGAGCGGAGCGAATCGCTGGAGCAGCTCCGCGCCCTGGAGTACGGAATGCGGATCCGCGTGCTGATCGTTGACAAGGGGTCGATCGGGGTGGACACCGCCGAAGACCTGGAACGGGTGGAGCGCCTGTTGCGCCCGGGCCCCCCCAAGCCGCCCAGCGGCTTCACTGGATTCTGACGGAGCTAAGGAGAACGCATGGCGACCAAGTACATCTTCGTTACCGGCGGAGTGGTTTCCTCCCTGGGCAAAGGGGTGGCCGCGGCCTCCGTCGGAGCCATCCTGGAGGCCCGCGGCTTCTCGGTCACCCTGATGAAGTTCGATCCCTACATCAACGTCGACCCCGGCACCATGTCGCCCTATCAGCACGGCGAGGTGTTCGTGACGGACGACGGCGCCGAGACCGACCTCGACCTCGGCCACTACGAGCGCTTCACCCACAACCAGGCCACCCGGCGGCACAACTACACCACCGGCAAGATCTACTCCTCGGTCATCGAGAAGGAGCGCCGGGGCGACTACCTGGGCAAGACCGTGCAGGTGATCCCCCACATCACCGACGAGATCAAGGAGGCCATGCGCCGCGTGGCTGACGAGCACGACGTGGTGATCGTGGAGATCGGCGGCACGGTGGGCGACATCGAGTCGCTGCCCTTCCTGGAGGCCATCCGCCAGTTCCGCCAGGAGCTGGGCCGCGGCAACGCGGTCAACATCCACCTGACCCTGGTGCCGTTCATCGCCGCCGCCGAGGAGCTGAAGACCAAGCCCACCCAGCACTCGGTGCGGGAGCTGCGCGAGATCGGCATCTCGGCGGACATCGTCCTCTGCCGCGTGGACCGCGCGCTGCCCGAGGAGATGAAGAAGAAGATCGCCCTGTTCTGCAACGTCGACCCCCGGCAGGTCATCGCCGCCCGCGACGTCTCGACCATCTACGAAGTGCCGCTGATGTTCAGCCGCGAAGGGCTGGACGACGTCGTCCTGGAGCTGCTGAACCTGCCCCATTACGACCGCGACCTCTCGCGCTGGGAGAGCCTGGTCTCCCGGGTCAAGAACCCCCGGAACCGGGTCCGTGTGGGGATCGTCGGCAAGTACGTCGAGTTCCCCGACGCCTACAAGAGCCTGAACGAGGCGCTGATCCACGGCGGCATCGCCAACGACGCCGGCGTCGAGCTGGTCTACATCGACGCCGAGGAGATGGAGAGCGGGAGCTGGCCGCGGGAGATCTTCGAGATCGACTCCCTGCTGGTGCCGATCGGCTTCGGCCACCGCGGCACCGAGGGGAAGATCCGCGCCATCCGCTTCGCCCGCGAGCACAAGGTGCCGTTCTTCGGCATCTGCCTGGGCATGCAGTGCATGACCATCGAGTACGCCCGCAACGTCTGCGGCATCAAGGACGCCACCTCGTCCGAGTTCGACGCCGATACCGAGCACGCCGTGATCTACAAGCTGCGCGACCTGCTCGGCGTCGAGGAGCTGGGCGGCACCATGCGGCTGGGGGCCTATCCCTGCAAGCTCAAGGAGGGGACCCTGGCGCGGAAGATCTACGGCACGGCCGAGATCAGCGAGCGCCACCGCCACCGCTACGAGGTCAACCAGAAGTACCTGCAGACGCTGACCGAGCACGGGCTGGTGGTCTCCGGCCTCTCCCCCGACGGCAAGTTCGTGGAGATGGTGGAGCTGCCGGGCCACCCGTGGTTCCTGGGCTGCCAGTTCCACCCCGAGTACAAGTCCAAGCCCACCGAGCCGCACCCGTTGTTCGTTTCCTACATCGCGGCGGCCCTGGAGCAGAAGCAGCGGCGGGAGCGGGGCGAGATCGCCAAGCCCACGGCGGCGCCGCGGGTCCTCTCTGAAGGTCCGGGCGTGACGGTGACTTCCGAGCATCCACCGGAGGTTCCCTCCGAGGTCCAGGTCCAGGGCTGATGGCGGTCGCGGCGGTCGAGATCGCGCCGGGCGTGCTGGTCGGCGGGGAGTCTTTCCCCGTCATCGCCGGCCCCTGCGTCATCGAGAACGAAGACCTGGTGGTGGAGATGGCCCATGCCCTCGCCAGCATGTCTGAAAGGCTGGGCCTACCCCTGGTCTTCAAGTCCTCCTTCGACAAGGCCAACCGCAGCTCCATCGGCAGCTTCCGGGGTCCCGGCCTGGAGGAGGGGCTGCGCGTGCTGGGGATCGTGAAATCCGAGACCGGCCTGCCGGTGATCACCGACGTCCACGAGCCGGAGCAGTGCGGACCGGCGGCGGAGGTCTGCGACGTGCTCCAGATCCCCGCCTTCCTCTGCCGCCAGACCGATCTCGTGGTGGCCGCCGCCCGCACCGGCCGCGGGGTGAACATCAAGAAGGGGCAGTTCATGGCGCCGGAGGACATGCGCCGGATCGTGGACAAGGCCCGCAGCACGGGCAACGACCGCGTGACCGTGACCGAGCGCGGCGTCTCCTTCGGCTACCACAACCTGGTGGTGGACATGCGCAGCTTCGCCATGCTCCACGACGACGGCATCCCGGTGATCTACGACATCACGCACTCGCTCCAGCTCCCCGGCGGCGGCGAGGAGAGCGGGGGATTGCGGCGCTACGCCGAGCCCCTGGCCCGCGCGGCCGTGGCCGCCGGCGCGGACGGCGTCTTCCTGGAGGTCCACCCGGACCCGCCGCACGCCCTCTCCGACAGCGCCGTGCAGCTCGATCCCGAAAGGGCGGAGGCGCTGCTGAAGTCGCTGCTCGGGGTGCGGAAGGCGTTGTCATGAGGCCCTCACCCCCTGGCCCCCTCTCCCGACCCCTCCCCCCTCCCTCACCGGGAGAGGGGGAAAGGGAGTCGGTACCCCGGGCCCCGCGCGAGGTCGCCGTCGAGGTCCTGGAGACCGAGGCAGCCGCCATCCGCGGCCTGCTGGGACAGCTCGACGAGCGCTTCGACCGCGCCGTCGAGATGATGCGCTCCTGCGCCGGCCGGGTGGTTTGCACCGGCATGGGCAAGAGCGGCCTCGTCCTCAAGAAGATCGCCGCCACCCTCTCCTCCACCGGCACGCCCTCCTTCTTCCTCCATCCGGCCGAAGCCGTGCACGGGGATCTCGGGGTGGTCATGACGGGGGACGTGGTCCTCGCCGCCTCCTACTCCGGCACCACCGAGGAGCTGCTGCGCCTGGTCGAGACCCTGAAGCGGCTGGGCGTTCCCCTGATCGTGATGACGGCCAACGCGTCCTCGCCGCTGGCCCGCCACGCGGACGTCTTTCTGCCGGTCTCCATCGACCGCGAGGCCTGCCCCCTGGGGCTCGCCCCCACGGCCTCCACCACCGCCACCCTGGCGATGGGCGACGCCCTGGCCATGGCGCTCGTCGAGGCCCGCGGCTTCACCCGCGAGGACTTCGCCCTGCTCCACCCCGCCGGCCAGCTCGGCAAGCGCCTGCTCAAGGTCGATCAGCTCATGCACGCGGGGGAAGCGCTGCCCAAGGTCGGGACGGATACGCCCATGCGGGACGCCATCTACGAGATGTCGAAGAAGGGCCTGGGCATCACCGCCGTGGTGGACGGCGAGGGGCGGCTGGCGGGCTGCATCTCCGACGGCGACCTCCGCCGCCTCCTGCAGGCGGACGACGGCGGCGCCATCCTCGGCCACACGGCCGGCGAGTGCATGACCGTCAACCCGCGCACCATCGCCGGCGACGAGCTGGCCGCCGCGGCCCTCAACGTCATGGAGGACCGCCGCATCACCTCTCTCTTCGTCTGCGACGAGGCGGGCCGGCTCGAAGGCGTGGTCCACATCCACGACCTGTGGGGACTGGAGCTCTTCTGATCCCTATGTGGCGAATCTCCGAGGAAGACTTCGCCCGCCGCGCCCGGAATCTCGACTGGCTGCTCTTCGACGTCGACGGCGTGCTCACCGACGGCCGGCTGATCTACGGCGCCGAGGGCGAGAAGTGGAAGGTCTTCAACGTGCGCGACGGTCTCGGCCTCAAGCTGGCCCAGGACGCCGGCCTCAAGGTGGGCATCCTCTCCGGCCGCGGCAACGCCGCCCTGGAGAGCCGCGCCAGGGAGATCAACTTCGACGCCCTGATCCAGGGCCGCCACGACAAGGACTCCGCCTTCACCGAGTTCCTGGACGAGCACGGCGTCGATCCCGACCGGGTGGCCTACGCCGGGGACGACCTCCTCGACCTGCCGGTGATCCGGCGCTGCGGCCTCTCCTTCGCCCCGGCGGACGCCGTGCCCGAGGTCCGCGAGCGGGTCCACCGGGTACTCTCCGCCTCTGGGGGGAACGGCGCGGTCCGCGAGCTCTGCGAGGCGGTGCTGCGCGCCCGGGGCGAGTGGGACGCCCTGGTCGCCCATCTCCTGTTCGAGGTCTGGTGAGCAAGAAGAAGAAGGGACGCCTGAAGAGCGTCCTCGAACCGTTCCTCCTCAACGCCGGGCTGGGCTTCTTCTCCGCCACCCTGGGCCGGCTCCCCTGGTCCGCCGCCCAGCGGGCCGGCCGGCGCATCGGCGCCCTGGCCTGGTCCCTCTCCCGCCGCGACCGCCGCCGCGCCCTGGACCACATCGCCCTGGCCTATCCCGACCTTTCCGAGCCCGACCGGGAGCGGCTCGGCCGCGAATGCTTCCGCCATCACGGCACCACGCTCGGCGAATGCCTCCACCTGCTGCACCGGGACTGCGGGTTCGTCCGCTCGGTGGTCGAGGTGCGGGGCTGGGAGGAGGTCGAGAAAGCGCGGGCGGCGGACCGGCCGGTGCTGATCCTCACCGGCCATTGCGGCAACTGGGAGCTGCTGGCGGCGGCGATCAACTGCCGGGGCCTGGGGATGGCCGTGGTGGCGCGCCCCCTGGAGGAGCCGGAGCAGCAACAGATGCTCGCCGGTCTGCGGGAGCGCTTCGGCACGCCCACCATCGCCCGCGGCAGCGAAGGCGCCGCCCGGCAGCTCCTCATCGCCCTGCGGCGCGGCGGGGCTCTGGGGATGCTGATCGACCAGGACACCAAGGTGGACGGCGTCTGGGTCCCCTTCTTCGGCCGCCCTGCCTTCACCCCCGTGGGAGCGGCCAAGATCGCCCTGCGCCAGAAGGACACGGCGGTGATCCCCACCTTCATCGAGCGTCTTGGGGACGGTTCCCACCTCGCCACCTTCCAGCCGCCGCTCGACCTGCCCGACGATCCCCAGGAAGCCACGGCGCTGATGACCGCGAAGATCGAGGAGCAGGTCCGGAAGCGGCCCGAGCAGTGGGTGTGGATGCACCGGCGGTGGCGGCGGCAGCCGCCGGGAGCTTAAAGCCGAAAGGACACCAGGGACACCAAGGACGTACAAAGGACATCAACGCTGTTGTCCTTGAGGTCCTTGGTGTCCTTGGTGTCCCTGGTGTCCTTTAAAGCCCTTTTCTCTCCCGGGAAACCGCCGGTGCTACACTGCCCCGCCGTGCGAAAGGCCCCCCAGCTCCTCCTTTTCAGCGCCCTGCTGCTGTTCCCCGCCTGCCGGACCGACCAGGGTTCCCCATCCCCCGGAGCCTGGGAGCGCGTCGACCTCTGGTCCGTGCAGCCGGAGGTGGAGTCCACGCCGGCGGAGTGGCGGAAGGCGGTGCTTCAGCAGATTTCCTTCCTGGGCGCCGAGGAGGTGCGGGACCTGCGGCTCGTCCCGGCCCAGCAGCTCCTCCATTTCCCCAAGCGCACCGCGGGGCAGATCCGGGCCCTGGAGCAGCGGGCCAGCTCGCGCGTGCGGTGGACGATCGAGCCCGGGCGGGACGCCTACTTCTCCTTCGTCCCCCTGGGCACCGTCAACGGCTGCGTCTGCAGCTATCGCGTCGGAATCCGCGAAGCGCCCGACAAGCTGAAGGAACTCTACCACCTGGATGCGGCGCCCGTCGGTCCTCTCGCGCCGGCCACCGTCGAGGTGGATCTCTCCGCGTACGCCGGCCGCAAGATCGACCTGCTGCTTCAGATCGACGGCTCGGCCGACCACGCGCCGGATCAGCCGATCCCCAGCGTGCTCTGGGGCAGCCCGGGGATCTACAGCCGGAAAGACCTCGCGGAACGCCCGACCGGCGACCGGCCCAACATCCTCCTGATCGGCCTGGATACGTTCCGCGCCGACGCCGCCGGAGCCTGGGGCCGGACTCCCAGCCTCACCCCCGCCCTGGACCGCCTGGCCGGGCAGAGCGACGTCTGGCTCGACGCCCACAGCGTCTTCAACGTCACCAATCCGAGCTTCGCGTCGATCATGACGGGCCTCTACGGCAAGAACCACGGCATGTACCTCCTGACCACGCCGCTGCCGCCGAGCTACGTCACCTTGGCCGAGGTCCTTTCCGGGGCCGGGTACGAGACCCGGGCGCACATCTCCGCCCGCCATCTCGGGGACCACGCCTCCGGTCTGGGCCAGGGCTTCAAGGAGATGCTCACCGCGAGCGAGCAGGCCGCCGCCGAGATGCCCGTGGACATGACCATGGACTGGCTGGAGGCCCGCGCTGGACAGAAGGCGCCGTTCTTCGTCTGGTTGCACCTGTTCGATCCGCACACCCCGCACACGCCGCCCAATCCCTACGCGCTGGGCTTCCGCCCGTCCGAACCGGCCGGCCTCTCGCCGGTCCGCTCCTGGACGCCCTTCCGGCAACCGGAGCCGCGGGGCTTCAACGAGCCGGTCCTGGGCGGCCACCGCGACCTGTACGACGGCGAGGTCGCCTATCTGGATCACCAGGTCGGCCGTCTGCTCGACTTCCTGGAGAGCCGGGGGATGCTGGAGAACACCCTGGTCGTGGTGGTGGCCGACCACGGGGAGAACCTGGGGGAGCACGGCATCCGCTACCGTCACGTCGGGCTCTTCGACACCACCACTCACGTGCCGCTGATGATCCGCTGGCCGGGTCGCGAGCGGCAGGGGCGGCGCATCGAGGGATTGGTGCAGACGATCGACCTCTTCCCCACCCTGATCGCCGCCGCCGGCCTGAAGCCTCCCCCCTCGGACGGCACGGACCTCCGCGAGTTGACGGGGGATGGCCGCCGGGGCCGCCGCGCCGTCTTCTCGGAGCACGCCAACCAGTTGGGCGTCTCCGTCCGCACGATGGACTACCGCTACGGAGTGAGCCAGGGCAATGCCCGCTTCATTCCCGACGGCCCCTCTCTGTTCGACCTCAAGGCCGATCCCGGGGAGACCCGGAACCTCGCCGGCCAGGGATTGCCAGCCGAAAAGGAGCTGAGCGACCTCCTCGTGCGCTGGCTGGCCAACCGCCGCAAGGGCGCCGGCCCGCAGGAGAAGGATCTGTCCGAGGAGGACAAGCAGCGCTTGAAGGCGTTGGGGTACGGGTAGGGCGGGTCCAAGAGGTCCTTGCCAGTTGGGGCGGCCTGCCCTCCGAAGCCTCACCCCCTGGCCCCCTCTCCCACCCCCCGCCCGCCACCCGGGAGAGGGGGAACGATGAGGAAGCGTCTTGCCGATCTCAAGAAGACCTCAATCGCAGGGCCCTCCCTCTCCCGGGGGCGGGGGGCAGGGAGATGGGAGAGGGACCGAGGGTGAGGTCTCGCAGGGGCATGCCGCCCGCAGTCCGGGATCTGCTGACCTACTCCGCCGCCTCCGCCGCCTCCCGCTTCTTCCGGAACCGCTCCGCCACGAACGCCGCCGCTATGCCCAGCATGTACAGCCCCAGCGCCGGGACGGCGAAGACGCAGAGGTTCACGATGTCCGGCGTCGGGGTGATGATCGCCGCGGCGATGAAGATGATCACCACGGCGTGCCGGAAGTACTTCAGCAGGAAGCGCGGCGTCACCACCCCCAGGAGCGACAGCAGGAGGATCAGCACCGGCAGCTCGAACATCAGGCCGAGACCGAGGAGCACCGTCAGGAGGAAGCCGAAATACTTGTCCGCGGTGATCACGGCCTGCATGTCCGTGCCCAGGCCCAGCAGGAACTGCGCCGCCATGGGGAACGCGACGTAGTAGCCGAAGGCTCCCCCCGACACGAAGAACAGCGTGGTGAAGAAGATGAACGGGATGGCCATCTTCTTCTCCCGGCTGTAGAGACCGGGCGAGATGAACCTCCAGAGCTGGTAGAGCAGGAAGGGCGAGGCCAGGAAGACGGCCGTCAGCAGGGCCATCTTGAAGTAGAGGATGAAGGGATCGGTCAGCGCCAGAAACGACAGCTTCAGGCCGGGCTGGATCCGCTCCAGGGGCGCCACCAGGAACCGGAAGATCTGCCGGTAGAAGTAGCCGCAGGGGATCAGCGCGACGACCAGGGCCAGGAGCGACCAGAAGACGCGCTTGCGCAACTCTTCCAGATGCTGAAGAAGCGACATCCGCTCCAGATCTTCCTGCTGGGCGGCGGTGAGGCGTGGCTGCGCTGAAGTGGGCGGCATCAGGAGTTTTTGGGAATCCAGGCTGGAGGCCGGCGGGTTACGGATTTTCCGAGGGGTCCGACGTCGGAGTCGCGGTCAACGGGAGACGCGGCTCGGTGCTGGCGGGCGCCGTCTGGGGCTCCACCGGCCCGGCGTCGCGCTGCTGGACGGACTCGTCGAGACGCCGTGGACGCAGAGTCGGCGGCACAGGGTTCTCTTCCAGAGAAAGCTCGGTGTTGATGGACCGTTTGAGATCGCTCGTCGCCTTCCGGAACTCGGCCATGCCCTTGCCGAGGGTCCGCCCGATCTCTGGCAGCTTCTTGGGTCCGAAGATCAGAAGCGCCAGGACGAAGATGAAGGCAAGCTCGGTGAAGCCCAGTGAACCCATGGCACCTCCAGGACCTCCGATCATCGGCCCTGGAACCGGGCGAAGTCAAGGGCAGGGGGTGGTACACTGACATCATGAGACGTTCATGGCGCATCGCAGCAATCGTACTTTTCACTCTCGCCCTGGGGCTCGGCGGACTGCTGGGTGACCGGGTTCTCGCCGTCACCGACGAGACGCGGGACTCTCTCCGTCTCTACACCGAGCTGGTGAACGTGGCGCATGAGCGCTACGGCGCCGAGGTGAGCTACAAGGATCTCGTCTACTCCTCCGTCAACGGCATGCTCCGCTCCCTCGATCCGCACACGGCTTTCCTGAGCCCGGAAGCGTATGAGGGGATGCGCGAGAAGCAGCAGACCAGCTTTTATGGTCTGGGAATCCTGGTGGGCGTCCGCAACGGCCAGCTCACCGTCATCTCGCCCCTCGAGGGCACCCCGGCCTCTCGCCTCGGCATCCAGGCGGGCGACGTCATCAGCACCATCGAGGGCGAGTCCACCGACTCCATGAGCCTCGACGAGGCGGTCGGCAAGCTCAAGGGCCCCAAGGGGACCCAGGTCAAGATCACCATCGTCCGCCGCGGGCTGGAAGAGCCCCTGGCCATGTCGGTGACCCGGGCCGAGATCCCCCAGACGACGGTGCGTCAGGCGTACATGATCGACTCCAAGACCGGCTACATCCAGCTCACCGAGTTCGCCCGCGGCACCGGCAAGGAGATGGCCGACTCCCTGGAGAAGCTGCGGAAGGAAGGGATGAAGCAGCTCGTGGTGGACCTCCGCAACAACGGCGGCGGCCTGCTCGACCAGGCCATCGAGGTGGCGGACCAGTTCCTCCCCGAGGGGAGCACGATCGTCCAGACCAAGGGCCGGACCCGCGACGCGTTCCAGTCCTACCGCGCCAGCGGCAAGTACCCGGCCCTCGACGTCCCCGTCGTGGTGCTGGTCAACGAAGGCACGGCCTCGGCCTCGGAGATCCTCTCCGGTGCCCTGCAGGACCATGACCGCGGCCTGATCGTGGGCACCCCGAGCTGGGGCAAGGGCCTCGTCCAGACCGTCTACAACCTCTCGTACGGGGCGGGCCTCGCGCTGACCACGGCCAAGTACTACACGCCGTCCGGCCGCCTGATCCAGCGCGACTACACCTCCTACTTCGACTACTACACCCACGCCGACGCCGGCTCCCCCGAGGTCAACGGCAAGCCGGTCAACGAGAACGAGGTCTTCCAGACCGACCTGGGCCGCAAGGTCTACGGCGGCGGCGGCATCACGCCCGACGTGATCGTGAAGGACGAGGAGGCGACGCCGTTCGAGCAGTTCCTGCTCGCCCGCAACGCCTACCTGAACTTCGCGGTGGACTACGGCACCCGCAACAAGGTGACGGCCAACTGGAAGCCCGACGAGGAGAAGGTGATCGACGAGTTCAACCAGTGGCTGGTGAAGGAGAAGCTGGCGACCGCGGACGAGGTCCAGAAGAACCTCATGCAGCCGGCCGTCCGCGAGCACTCGATGCTCCAGATCCGGGCCGAGCTGATGAACGCCGCGGCCGGCCAGGAGGCTCGCCACCGCACCCTCTCCCAGGGCGACAAGCAGCTCCAGGAGGCCATGAAGCTCTTCGAGCGCGCCTCCACGATGCTCACCCAGCGCCGCGAGCTGGGACCGAAGATCGAGCGCGGCACCCAGACCAAGGGCCTGTAGATCTCAGACCCCCTCAGGGACGGAAAAGGCCGGCGGCGACGCCGGCCTTTTTCATTGCGTCAGCAGCCGCAGCGGACCTTGAAGGAGTAGAGCTCCCAATCCAGGCACTGGGAGCCGTCCGCGATCGTGCAGACCCGGAACCTTTCCTTGAGCTGGACGATCGCGGGTCCACCGTTGATGAAATCGCAGGCAGGATGCGTATCGCAGAAGGGGCTGTCGCAGCTCACCATGGAGGACCAGGGGCCGCAGACCTTGGGATCCGGGCACGAGGGTGCCAAATGGCACGCGGCCGCGGCCGCCTGGGTGACGAGCGGCGGAGCGGTGGAGATCACGACCACGATGAGGAGAAGAAGCGGGAGCAGCAGAGAGCGTGTACGCATTGACACCTCCTGAAGAGTGGAGCTGCCAAGTAGCAAATTCTTTATCTCTATGTCAAGACGCCGGCGGCGCGTCGCTCCCCTACCCCATCCTCTTGGCGTATCTGCCGAGACGTCCCTCGCGAAGAGCGCTCTCGATCTCTGGAATCACGTCTTTCGCGACCTCCGCGACGAGGTCGCCGACGTCGGCTTGCGTGACTTGACGGCCAGGCCAGTGCCAGAGAGAGAACCAGCGACGGAGCAGGGGGACCTGATAGAACTCGTAGTGCAGCGGCAGGTACGACGACCACACGTCTTCCGCGGGAACATGCCCGACCACCTCGTGATCGAGGCCGGTCGACGGCACCGTCCCCGCGCTGATCCGGAAGGCCGGTTTGCCGTACCTCGCCAGTTGGATCTCGACGACGTCGAGGTCTGAGCCGCGGGCCCGCCGCAATCTGCCGAACGGGTAGGCCGTGGCCAGCTCGCTTCGCTTCTCCTCGTCGGTCAGGGCGACAGGCTCGAAGCCCTGGGCGTGGAGCGCGGGGAGGAGCACGTCGCGAAGGCTCGCCTTCAGCCAGCGTCTCTCACTCCCCGCGTTCTCTCCCGTCACTGGCAGGAGCAATCCCCTCCCAGACCGCTCGCCGCCCCCGCTCCGCCACCGACAGCGCCACCGGCGGCCCCGCCGGCGCGGTCGAAGAACGGATAACCCCAACGCTCGACGCGGTACGCGTCGCCCACCGCCGCCTGGGCACGCCGCTGCGCGGCCGTGAGCCCGCTCGTCCCGAACTTGGACTCGACGTAGTAGGTCCTGCCGGTGATCGAACGCCATGTGCTGTCGACGATGGTCGACTGACCTGGTATCGATCTGGATTGGCGGGCAACCATGGTGCTTCCCCGCAACGTATTGTTCACGACCGAGAGCGCCTCGCCGATCTGGCCCTTGGTGCCGTTCGACAAGCCCCGGAGACCGCTGGTCAGAGCTCGCCCGCCGATCCCGCCGCCCACGGCGCCCAGCGCGGCCGATGTGGCGACTTGCCAGGGGTCGACACAGCGCCAGTTGCCTCCGTGTTCTATCAACTGGGAGACCAGGTCGATGCCGCCCCCGATCGCCCCGCCGATGACGAAGTTCCAGAACTCCCCGGTCGGATCGTTGTAGGAGAGCGGATCCCCGCCCACATAGGCATAGACGTTGGGGCCGCCCTGGAGACCGATCGGATCTTCGCTGATGAACCGGCCGAGGCTCGGGCTGTAATACCGCGCGCGATAGTAGTAGAGCCCCGTGCCGTCGTTCTCACGCCCCGTGTACTGGACCAGGTTGCCGCTCGCGTCGCCGCTGGCGGTCGTGGCGCCGTACGGGTCGTAGCGGTATTCCGTCCGTGTGACGCCCGCGTCGTCGGTCAGCGCCAGCGCGCTGCCCAGGTGGTCGGTCACGAAGGTGCGCGGTCCCGCCGCGTCGGTGCGCCGGAAGATCTCGTCGAGCTCGAAGCCGCGGAGCATCGTCGCCTTCACGGCCGCGCCGGTGAGCTCCTGGGTGACGTTCGAGCCGTCGTAGAGGAAGCTCGTCGTCGAGCCCGACAGGGTGGCGGAGCCGCGGCGCCCGAAGGCGTCGTAGCCGAAGCTCGCGGTCGCCCCTCCCGCGATCGCGCTCAGCCGGTTGCGCGAGTCCCAGGTGTAGGTCCGGCTGCCGTCGCTCGTCAGGTTGCCGTTGAGGTCGTACGCCAGCGCCGTCCCACCCCAAGCCGTCAACCGGTTCGCCGCGTTGTAGGTGGCGCTGGCCACGGCGGCGGGCATGCCGCGCCGCGCCAGGCTGCCGCCCTCCAGGACGAGCCGGCCGGCGGCGTCGTACTGGTACGTGAGGTCGCCGACCGCCACGCCGCCGCGCGTGTACTCGATCCCCGAGATCTGTCCCGCGTCGTCGTAGGTGTATTCGGCCGAGATCCCGTTCGGCAGGTCCAACGTCGTCCGGCGGCCCGCGGCGTCGTACCCGAAGCCCACCTGGACGGCGCCCTGCGTGATGCCGGTGAGCTGGTTGGCGTCGTCGTAGGTATAGGTGACGTCGGTCTGGCCGGGGATGGTGAGCCGCGTCCGGCGCCCGTTCGCGTCGTAGGCGTAGCCGACGCTGCCCCGCGGGCCGGTCTCGGACACCAGACGGTCGAGCGCGTCGTAGCCGCGCGTGATCGTGCCGTCCTGGGTGTCGACGATCTGGGTCAGGCGGTTGCCCGCGTCCCAGGTGTGGGTCACCGTGGCATCCGGCGCGGTCAGCGAATTGCCGTGCTTCCCGCGCCCGAATTCGGCCGTCTTCAAACGGTCGAGGGCATCGTAGGTGAAGGTGGCGATCTTGCCCCTGCGATCGGTGACCTGGATCAGGTTGTTCATCCCGTCGTACTCGTAGCTCTCGGTCTTGAGCAACGGATCGGTGATGGACTCCAGGCGTTCCTTGGCGTCGTAGTCGAACTGGGTCACCCCGCCGCGGGCGTCCGTGACCCGCGTCAGATTGCCGTTCGCGTCGTAGGCGTAGGTGGTGAAGGCGCCGAGCGGATCGGTGATTTTCGTCACCCGGTCGAGGCGGTCGTAATCGTAGCGATAACGGTTCCCCAGCGAGTCGGTGAGAGCGAGAATCCGGCCCACGGAATCGGTGTACATCGACACCGTGCGCCCGAGGGGATCCGTGACCGCGATCAGGTCCCCGCCCTCGTAGGTGAGCTGGGTGACGTTCCCCGTCGGATCGGTCACCGTCGCCATCTTTCCGGTGGCGGTATAGGAGAACCGGGCGACGTTGCCGAGGGGGTCTTCGGCCTCGATGAGCTGGCCCAGCGGGTCGTAGCGGAGCTCCACCACATGCCCGAGCGGGTCGGTGATCGACGTGAGCTGGTTGTAGGTCGGGTCGTAGGTGAACGTCATCGTGACCGCGTCCGGCGTGCCGGCGAGCCGGGTCACGCTGGTGGCGTTGCCGCGGGCGTCGTACACGAACTCCGTGCGCCGGCCGAGCGCGTCGGTGACGGCCGTTTTCAGGTTCGTCGCGGGGTCCAGCTCGTACGTCGTCGTCTGCTGCTCGGGCTTGCCCACGGCGAACGTCTCGCTGGTCACGTATCCGCGCGTGTTGAAGACCAGCCGCCGTACGTTGTTGCGCGGATCGGTGATGTCCGTCCGCGTCACCTGGCCGCTGCCGTCGAGCGTGTAGGCGAACTGATAGACGCCGCCGTCGGAGAGCGTCTGCCGCTCCACCCGGCCGTTGGCGTCGTACACGTTGGTGACCATCAGCGTGCCGTTCGGCTTCTTCACCGTGGTCATGCGGTTCGACGTGTCGTAGCCGTACTCCTCGACGCCGCCCTCGGGATTGGTGACCTTCCACAGCCGGCCCGACGAGTCGTAGTCGTACGTGACCACGCGTCCGCTGTTGTCGCGGGCTTCGGTGATCCGGTTGGACGTGTCGTAGGTGAAATCGATCGTCCGTCCGTCGGGCGAGGTCACCCGGGTGACGTTGCGGTTCGAGTCGCGGTCGATCGTCAGCCGGTTGCCCCAGCGGTCGCGGTACGAGAGGAGCGCCGCCGCCCGCGAGCTGGTGCAACCCTCGCAGTCGGCGAAGTACATCTCGACGCCGTTCTTCAGGCGCAGGCGCCACTGGCCGCCGACGTAGGAGATCACCGCGCCGTGGTACTCCGTCGGCGAGCTGGTGTGCTCGTACACGGCGTCGGAGAAGCTCGTCCCCGGCGAGGTCCGCTCGAAACGGATGCGTCCGCCGTCCGCGAGGATCAGCTCCTGGTAGGTGTACGGCCAGATGTCTCCCACGGTGAAGACGTCGTACGGATGGGTCGTGCCGATGCCGAACGCGCGCGACGTGGTGTCCCGCGGACGGTACGTCCTCGTCACCGCGATCGGGAGGGTGCCCGACAGCATCAGATCGGTGCGCGTGTGCAGGAAGAGCCCCGTGTAGCAGTCGACGGGATCGCCGCCCTGTCCGCATCCGCCCGGGGGCGGACCGTCCGGCGGCCCGTTGTTGGGGTCCGACACCATGGCGCCCGTCAGCTCGTAGATGGCCACGCCGGGATCGGGCACGACCTGCCGCCCGTCGGCGCTCACCTTGCCCTGCCCGTACACGTACCAGCCCTTGTCGACCGGGTCGTAGTTCCAGAAGTCGAGCACATGGCCGGGCGCGGCGCCGAGGTAGTTCGGGTAGATGAGCCGGGCGCCCTGCGGCAGGCTCGGATTGAGGCTCTGCAGATGCACGCCGCCGGGCTGGATCGTGAAGTAGACCGGCACGTCCCCGGTCGGCAGCGGGAAGGGGGCGCGGTCGACGGGGATCGGCGTGATCGACACCTCGGTCACCACGCGTCCGGCGCGGTCGCGCAGGACGGCGCCGGCCGGGATGCGCAGCTCGAGCCCCGGGATGTGGGGCGACGTCACCACGACTTCCTGCGTGGTCGGCGACGGGAAGCTCACCCCGTGCTGCGTGTTGATGCGGGGGAGCCAGATCGTGTACGGCAGCGCGGTGGTCTGGCCCGCCACGACCATGACGCGCGCCTCGAACAGGCCGTAGGTGCGCCCGGGCCGGTTGGCGGAGCCGCCGTCGATCAGCAGGGACCGGGTGCCGGCGGGCACGTCTTCGAGGAGGAAGCGGCCGGTGTCGTCGCTGCGGACCTCGACGTCGCCGACCCGCAGGGTGACGCCTTCGGCGGGCTCGCCGTTGAGCAGCAGCACCTGGCCGGCGAGCGCCGTCACGCCGGGCTCGGCGGCGAGCGCGGGGAGCTGCTGGAGCGGCGAGGGCGGCCGGTGGGCGCGCCAGTCGCCGCGCATGTGCGCCGGCCCCGGAGTCCACTCCTCGGCTTCGGCCGTCTCGCCGACCGCGATGCCTCCGGGAGTCTCCGCGGAGCCCGGACGGTCGTTCTTAGGCTTCGCCGGGCCGTCCCTCTCCGCTTCGTCTTCATTCCCCGTCAGCGCGCGGGTCCGGAAGCCGGACGCCACGAACGGCAGCGGATTCTCCTCCGGGTCCATCGCGCCGTTGATGAAGAGCGTGTACTCGGTCGCGGGGAAGAGCTGCGTCTCCGGCGTGACGAAGAGCAGCATGCCCCCCTCGGCGGGGGTCACGCGCGCTTTCGTCGCTCCGCCGGGGCCGAGCAGGGTGACCGTGTCCAGGTTCAGGCTCGCGACGCGGAGAGGCCTGGAGAAACGCAGGGCGATCATGGCGTCGAGGGCGACGCCGTCCGCGCCGTGCCGCGGGACGATCGCCGCGACCTCGGGCGCCGCGCCGGCCGGGACCTTCGCCCGCGCCGCGGCGGCCGCCTGCTCGAGCGGCGCGAATCGGTGCGCGCGGGGCAGGAAGAGCTCGGGCGTCTTGACGGCCGAGCCGTTCGCGTCGCGGCCGCCGGAGATCAGGATGTTCCCCGAGGGCAGGATCGAAACCGAATGCCCCCACCGCGGGAACGCCAGCCGTTCCCCGATCCGCTCGGCGCGCCCGGTCTTCGGGTCCCACGCCTCGATCTCCGGCACCGGCTGGCCCGACGGCGAGACGCCGCCGAGGAAAAGCACGCGCCCGTCCATCAGCACCGTGGCGGTGTGACCCGCCCGGGCGGTCAGACCCGGATCGGGCACGGGCTCGAAGGCGAGCGTCGAGACGTCGAGGATCTCCGCGCCCCGCGCGAAGGCGCCCTTCCTGTCGAAGCCCCCGAACACCAGGACCCGGCCGTCGGGCAGCACCGTCGCCGTGTGGCGGCTGCGCGGCACGGCCGTGGCCTTCTGCGCGAGGGTCTCTCCCCGCTCGCCGGCGATGGCGAGGGACGACGCCGCGGCGCCCTCCCCGCCCAGCACGAGCCACCGCCCGTCGGGCAGTTGCGTCACGCTGGCCCCTGGCGCCACGGCGCCGAGCGCCTGACTCGCCAGCAGGACGGCCAGCAGGAAGGAAAACACGACGGAATTCAGCGAGCGACAAAACGACGAGCTCATGATCGATCCCTCTTCACGACGTTCAGGTTTGCGGCTCGGGGCGCGATGTCTGTTCATGTCAGGGGCTCGTCACCGCGATGTTGATGGATCCGACGTTGGTGCCGCTCGGGTTGACGAAGATCGTGTAGGTGCCGGCCACCGCGAGCGTCTGCTGCGACAGGTTGAAGCTCGCCCCGCTGGAGGTGGACGACGTCTGCGTGCTCCCGTCCGGCTTCCGCAGCGTGACGGCGACCGACCCCATCGTGTTGCCGGTGATCCTGACGGTGACCGCCTGCGAGGCCGACGCGCTGAAGGAGAGCGTGGCGTTCTGGCCGGGCACCGTGATGGAAAGCGGCGTCGCGGCGGCGCCTATCGTGACCGTTCCCGTCAGGTCCGCCGGCACGTCGTAGAGCGTCAGCGTCGCCGTCCCCACGTTCAGGCCGCCCGGGTTCAGGGTGATCGTGTAGGTGCCGGCCGCCGGCAGCGTCAGCACGTCGGTGAAGTACGACGCGCCGCACTGCGAGGTCGCGGCGACCAGCGCCGTGCCGTCCGGCTTCTGGATCGACACCGTGTTGCACGTGCTCGTGTCCAGGCCCCCGAAGGCTACGTTCAGCGACACCCGCTGGCTCGCCGCGCCGCTGAAGCTCAACTGCGCGTTCTGGCCCGGCGTCGTGATCGTCACGCCGACCGCCCCTCCTCCCGGGGAGATGGCGGGCGACGCATCCGCCGGGATGTCATACAGCGTCAGCGTCGCCGTCCCCACGTTCATGGCGCCAGGGTTGATGGTGATCGTGTAGGTCCCGGTGGCGGACAGCGTGAGCGTGTCGGTGAAGTACGACGCGCCGCACTGGGATGTCGCGGCGAGCTGCGCCGTGCCGTCCGGCTTCTGGATCGACACGGTGTTGCACGTGCTCTGGTCCAGGCCTCCGAAGGCGATGTTCAGCGACACCCGCTGACCCGCCGTGCCGCTGAAGCTCACCTGCGCGTTCTGACCCGGCGTCGTGATGACCACATCGACCGCCGAGCCTCCCGGAACGATGCTGGGCGAAGCATCCGCCGGCACGTCGTAGAGCGTCAGCGTCGCCGTCCCCACGTTCATCGCGCCAGGATTGATCGTGATCGTGTAGACCCCGGTGGCGGTCAGCGCGAGCGTGTCGGTGAAGTACGTCGCGCCGCACTGAGACGTCGCGGCGAGTTGCGCCGTGCCGTCCGGCTTCTGGATCGACACGGTGTTGCACGTGCTCGTGTCCAGGCCGCCGAAGGCGATGTTCAGCGACACCCGCTGGCCCGCCGTACCGTTGAAGCTCACCTGCGCGTTCTGACCCGGCGTCGTGATCGTCACCGGGACCGCCGCTCCGCCCGGAACGATCGCGGGCGAGGCATCCGCCGGTACGTCGTAGAGCGTCAGCGTCGCCGTCCCCACGTTGGTCCCACCAGGATTGATCGTGATGGTGTAGACCCCGGTCGCGGACAGCGCGAGCAGGTCGGTGAAGTACGTCGCGCCGCTCTGGCACGTCGCGGCGAGCAGCGCCGTGCCGTCCGGCTTCTGGATCGACACGGTGTTGCACGTGCTCGTGTCCAGGCCGCCGAAGGCGATGTTCAGCGACACCCGCTGGCCCGCCGTGCCGTTGAAGCTCACCTGCGCGTTCTGACCCGGCGTCGTGATCGTCACCGGGACCGCCGCTCCGCCCGGAACAATCGCGGGCGATGCGTCCGCCGGGATGTCATGCAGCGTCAGCGTCGCCGTCCCCACGTTCATCGCGCCAGGGTTGATCGTGATGGTGTAGGTCCCGGTGGCGGGCAGCGTGAGCAGGTCGGTGAAGTACGTCGCGCCGCTCTGGCACGTCGCGGCGAGCAGCGCCGTGCCGTCCGGGTTCTGGATCGACACGGTATTGCACGTGCTCTGGTCCAGGCCCCCGAAGGCCACGCTCAGCGACACCCGCTGACCCGCCGTCCCGCTGAAGCTCACCTGGGCGTTCTGACCCGGCGTCGTGATGATCACGTCGACCGCCGAGCCGCCCGGGACGATGGCGGGCGACGCATCCGCCGGCACGTCGTAGAGCGTCAGCGTCGCCGTCCCGATGTTGGTCCCCCCGGGGTTGATCGTAATGGTGTAGGTCCCGGTGGCGGACAGCGTCAGCGCGTCGGTGAAGTACGTCGCGTTGCACGCCGACGTCTGGCTGTGCAGCGACGTGCCGTCGGGGTTCTGGATCGACACGGCGTTGCACGTGCTGGTGTCCAGGCCGCCGAACGCCACGTTCAGCGACACCCGCTGGCCCGCCGTGCCGCTGAAGCTCAACTGCGCGTTCTGACCCGGCGTCGTGATGATCGCGTCGACCGCCGGGCTTCCCGGGAAGATGGCGGGCGAGGCGTCCGCCGGCACGTCGTAGAGCGTCAGCGTCGCCGTCCCGACGTTGGTCCCCCCGGGGTTGATCGTGATGGTGTAGGTCCCGGTGGCGGGCAGCACGAGCACGTCGGTGAAGTACGTCGCGTTGCACGCCGACGCCTGGTTGTGCAGCGTCGTGCCGTCGGGATTCTGGATCGACACGGCGTTGCACGTGCTGGTGTCCAGGCCGCCGAAGGCCACGTTCAGCGACACCCGCTGGCCCGCGTTGCCGGTGAAATTCAGCCGCGCGTTCTGGCCCGGCGTCGTGATGATCGCGTCAACCGCCGGTCCTCCCGGGACGATGGTGGGCGACGCGTCCGCCGGAATGTCGTAGAGCGTCAGCGTCACACTGCCGACGATGAGATCCCTGGGGTTCACCGTGATGACGTAGACGCCGGTGGCGGGCAGCACGAGCACGTCGCTGAAGTACGTCGTCGAACACGTCAACGTCGGACTCAACAACGCCGTGCCGTCCGGGTTCTGGATCGATACGTCGTTGCACGTGGCCCCGAAGCTCACTTTCAGCGATACCCGCTGACCCGCCGTCCCGCTGAAGCTCGCCTGGAAGTTCTGACCGGGCGCCGTCGTGGTCAACGTCACCGGCGCGCCGCCCGGAACGATGGGGGACGCCGCATCCGGCGGGACGTCGTAGAGCGTCAGCGTCACACTGCCGACGATGGCGTCCCTGGGGTTCACCGTGATGACGTAGACGCCGGTGGCGGGCAGCACGCGCGCGTCGGTGAAGTACGTCGTCGAACAGGTCAGCGTCGGACTCAGCAACGCCGTGCCGTCCGGGTTGTGGATCGACACCTCGTTGCACGTGGCCCCGAAGCTCACTTTCAGCGACACCCGCTGGCCCGCCGTCCCGCTGAAGCTCACCTGCATGTTCTGACCGGGGACCGTCGTCGTCACCGTCACCGGCGCGCCGCCCGGAACGATGGGCGCCGCGGCGTCGGCCGGCACGTTGTGGAGCGTCAGCGTCGCGGTGCCGGTCGCGGTGCCGGCCGGATCGAACGTGATCAGGTAGGTGCCGGCGACGGGCAGGATCTGCCGGTCGATGAATCCCGACGCGCTGCACGCCGAGGCCGAGGCCAGCACAGCCCCGTCGGGCCGGCGGATCGAAAAGGCGTCGCAGCTCCCGCCGGACAGGCCGGTCCCGAGGCTGACGCCCAACGCGATCCGCTGGCCGGCGGCGCCGTCGAAAAGGATCATCCCGATCTTGTTGGCCACCGTGATCGGCACGGCGAGGGTGTCGCCGATGTTCATCCTGCCGGTCACCTCGACGTCGGCGGCCGTGTACGGGGACGGCGGCACGTAGAAGTCGCCGGAGCTGACCGCGCGCCCGTTGGGCGTGGAGACCGAAAGGTGGCCGGAGGTCGCGGTGGACGGCACCACGGCCCCGATCGACGTGGGGGTCGCCGAGCTGACGGCGCCGAGGTAGCCGTTGAAGCC
This sequence comes from Thermoanaerobaculia bacterium, assembly GCA_036376245.1. GTDB lineage: Bacteria > Acidobacteriota > Thermoanaerobaculia > Multivoradales > UBA5704 > DATARR01. The sequence goes on from DASVAS010000023.1 coordinate 116,753, forward strand.
GACCTTGTTGCCGCCGGACGCCGTCTCGAAGTTCGTGCCGGTGATCGTCACCGCGCTGCCGGCCGTGCCGATCGTGGGCGTGAAGCCGCTGATGGTGGGCGCGGTGCCCGGTCCGACGATGAACGAGGCGGCGCTGACCGCGCTTCCGGCGGGCGACGTGACGCCGATCGGGCCGGTCGTGGCGCCGGCCGGCACCACCGCCACCAGCTGGTTCGGCGTCGCCGACACCACCGTCGCGGACACGCCGTTGAAGGTCACGGCGTTGTTGCCCGCGGTGGCGCTGAATCCCGCGCCCGTGATGGTCACCTGCGTGCCGGCGGGGCCCGAGTTCGGGCTGAACTCGAGGATCGACACCGCCGCGCTCCCCCGCGCGACCGACACGATGTTGCCGAGGGAATCGTAGGTGTACGTGGTCGTATTGCCCGACGCGTCCACGACGCCGACGAGCCGGCCGGCTTCGTCATACACATAGGTGAACGGAGCGGTCTGCGCCGCGAGCCTGCCCGCAAGCCCGAGCCCAACCATCGCGAGGACGACGCACAGTAATCCAGCCGAACGTAACCACGTACGCAGCATGGGGCACCCTTTGGCCGGTCGACGGCCTGCCAGAGAAAACCGATGACAACTAACTTAATAGCTAGTATAGATAGATGCGGATAACTGTCAAGCCCCGAGTTGCGGTCACTTCGGGGAGGACAATCCGCGGCTCGTGAGCGCCTCCAGGAAGGCGACCAGGTCGGCCTTCTCCAGCGGCGTGAGGATCAGCGGCCGTCCCGACTCCAGGCCCCGGTAGTACAACTCGCGTTCGACCGCCTCCCCCAGCGTCGGCACGCTGCCGTCGTGCATGTAGGGCCCGGTCAGCGCCACGTTGCGCAGGGTCGGCGTGCGGAAGCGGCCGATGTCCAGGGGCTTGAGCGTGACCGCGAAGCGGCCGAGCGCCGCGACCTCGGGATCGCTGATGATGCTGCGGTCGCGTTCGCTCGCGGACAGGAGCGCGAGGCGCGTCGCCCGGTCGGCGAGCCCGGGTTGGGCGTTCGTCCGTCCGATGCCGAGGGTGTGGAAGGCGTTGTCGGTCAGGAGGGCGCTCTCCTCGCCGATCGTGTGGCAGGCCGCGCAGCGCGCGCGGCCTTCGAACAGGCCCAGGCCGCGGACCTGGGCGTCCGACAGGGCGGTGGGGTCGCCGCCGTACCGGTAGCGGTCGAACGGCGAATCCCCCGCCACCAGCGTGCGCTGGAACGCCGCCAGGGCCTTGGCGACGTGCTCCATCCGGATCGCCTCGGGGGCGACGCCGAAGGTCTTGCGGAACCCCGCCGCGTGCGCCGCGTCGGTCCGGACTCTGGCGAGGACCTCGCCGTGGTCGGCCAGGCCGTGCTCGACGGGATTGACCAGCGGGTCTCCCGCCTGCTCTTCGAGGGTCACGCGCCGGCCGTCCCAGAACATGGAGGTGAGATAGGCGCTGTTGAGCAGGGTCGGCGCGTTGCGCGTCCCGTCCTGCTTCCGCACCCCCTGGGCCACGCTCCGCCCGTCGGTGAACGCCCGCTCGGCCTGATGGCAGGTCGCGCAACTGACCTGGCCGTCGGCGCTCAGCCGCTTGTCCTCGAACAGGGCGCGCCCCAGCGCGACCTTTTCCGGCGTCTGCGGGTTGTCGAGCGGGAAGTGGATGGCGGGCAGCCCGAGCGTCGGCCGCGCCCCCGGGGCCGCCCGACCGGCCAGCGCGCCGGCGAGCGCCAGGAAGCCCACCACGGCCAGGGAGAGCCACCGGCGGCTGATCCAGTCCTTATAGCCTTTCACGCATTCAGTGTAACACCCCGCCAGGCGAGGCGCTGCTATGCTCCCCTCCGCCGCACCCATTCCAGCCGGACTTTCTTCCCAGGGAGGATTCCTATGCCCCGCAGGCCCAATTTCATGATCGTCATCTCCGACCAGCAGAGCGCCAGGCCCTACTGGCCCGAGGGTTGGGAGGAGAAGAACCTGCCGGCCATGCGCTGGCTCCGCGAGCACGGCGTGAGCTTCGACCGCGCGGCCACCAACTCCTGCACCTGCTCGCCGGCCCGCGTCACCATGCTCACCGGCCTCTACCCCGCCCAGCACGGCGTCACCGAGGTCCTGGAGTTCGACAACATCCAGAAGGTCGTCGACGACGTCTCCGGGGGCTCCCTCTCCGCGCAGCAGTTGGCCATGAACGTCAAGGAACGCCGCCAGAACATCATGCCGAGCAACATCCAGAACCTGGCGAAGATCCTCAAGACCGCGGGCTACAACGTCGTCTTCAAGGGCAAGTGGCATCTCACCAAGCCCGCCAGCTACGTCCCCTCGCTGGGACAGAAGTACTGGACCCTGGCGGACGTCAAAGAGCTCGCCGAGCGCTACGGCTTCGACGGCTGGTCCATGCCCGACGCGGGCGACAACCTGGCGGTCGCCAACATGGGCGGCGGCGACATCATGAACGACCAGCGCTTCATCGACGGCCACGGCCAGGCCGCCAAGTACGGCGAAGTCCCCTACGGCCCGCTGGAGCTCGAAAGCGCGCTCCACTTCCTCAAGACCTACGATTCCGACAAACCTTTCTGTCTGATCGTCTCCCTGGTCAATCCCCACGACGTGCTCGCCTATCCCGGCACGGGCGGCGCGACGACTCCGGACGGCCAGCTTCTCTATCAGGCCGCTGGTTACAAGGACGAGGACTTCATGCACCTGCCGATCGACCGGCCGCCGACCTGGAACGAGGATCTCTCGACCAAGCCGCGGGCGCAGAGCGAATTCCGGGTCCTCGCCAACCTGGGCAACGGACCGATCACCGCCGACGACGAAAAGTCACAGCTCGGTTATTGCCGGTTCTACGCCTATCTCTGCAAGCACGTCGACGAGCAGATCCAGCAGGTGCTCGAAGGTCTGAAGGATTCGCCCTACTTCGACAACACCTTCATCGTCCGCATCAGCGATCACGGCGACATGGCGATGTCGCACGGTCTCCAGCGGCAAAAGATGTTCAACATGTACGAGGAGACGCTCAACATCCCCTTCGTGATCTCGCATCCGCAACTTTTCAAAGGCGGCCACCGGACGGATTCCCTGGCCAGCCTGATCGATCTCCTGCCGACGCTCTCCAACCTCGCGGGGGTTCCGGATCTCGACCGCTGGGTCTTCAAGGGCAAGGACCTGACGCCGATCCTTTCGAATCCTCGGGCCGAAGTGCAGGACTTCCTCCACTTCACCTACGAGGATCTTTATTTCTACGTCCCCTCGGCGAACCACATCCGCGCGATCGTGGAGAAGCGCTGGAAGTACGCGGTCTATTTCGACATCTTCACCAACCAGCCCTTCGAATACGAAATGTACGATCTTGCCGTGCCGCGCGATCAGAGGGAGGTTGTAAACCTCGGTCATCCGGACACGCCCGTTTCGGACGAGATCAGAGCCGAGCGCGAGCGCCTGCACCAGAAGCTGATCCACGTGATGGAAATCCTGGGAACGACGCCGCACGGGATCGTGTGGCCGGAACATTGGGGGGAGCAGCGGAAAGAGTGATCACCGCCGCAACAAAGCATCCCGGTCTGCGTACCTCAAGACGCCGGTTTTGAGCCGGTTGTCGAAAGGAGCAGATCAGTGAAGAAAGAGATGAAAAAGCTTTCGCTGTTCAGGGAAAGATCATTCATCTGACGCAGCAGGATCTCGGGAAGGCGAAGGGCGCCGCGTGGTCGGACGACAGCGTGTGCCCGACCACGTCGCCGTCGGACAGGCGGCCCTGTAACTGAGATAGATCAGAGTTGCAAGCGTACCCGGCCGGTCGTGTACCGGCCGGTGCCATTATTGCCGGTGACGATGAGATCGTAAGACACGCCGCGATGGAGTTGGAAGGTCGGCGACGGAGGAACGTCGTTGTCGCCGGCGCGAAGATCAAACTCGCAGATCTCGGTGTTCTTGGGCTCATGGACTCGCCACACGGTTTTTCCGCTGGTTGTATCCACAAGCTGGAGATCACTGACGCCGATACAGTATTCGCCCAGAAAGTGGAGATCCACATGGGCGCCGTAGTCGCGTGGCTCAACGCGGATGGGAGGAGTGCGGTAGAAGAATCTGTAGGCTATGAAGCCGGCAGCCAGGAGAGCGAGCAGCGAGCAGCCTAGAAAGAATTTTCGGGTCATGGGTCAGCAGAAGGACCTAAAGGACATAAACGACCTAAAGGACATAAGCGACAGCAGCGTTACCGTCCTTTGAGTCCTTTAGGTCGTTTATGTCCTTTAGGTCCTTCTCTACTCATCCTCCCCCCGCACCTCATCGACCTCCATGAAGTAATCCGGCTTCACCAGCACCTCCCTGGGCTTGCTGCCCTGGGAGGGGCCGAGGAGGCCGTCGCGCTCCATCATGTCGATCAGGCGGGCGGCGCGCGAGAAACCGATCCTCATGCGGCGCTGGAGGAAGCTGGCGGAGGCCTGGCGCTCGGCGACCACCAGACGGGCGGCTTCGTCGTAGAGCTCGTCGTCGTTGTCGCCGTCGCCGCCGCCGGCTCCGCCCTCGCCCTCGGGGGCCTTGAGGACGTCGGGATCCAGTTCGGGACGGCCGAGCTTCTTCAGCCAGCGGATCAGCGCGGCCGTCTCCTGCTCGGAGATGTAGGCGCCGTGCAGACGCATGACGCGCGAGGAGCCGGGCGGCATCATCAGCATGTCGCCCTTGCCCAGGAGCTTCTCCGATCCCACCTGATCGAGAATGGTCCGCGAATCGTGACGGCTCGCCGTGGCGAAGGAGATGCGGCAGGGGAAGTTCGCCTTGATGGTGCCCGTGAGCACGTCCACCGAGGGACGCTGCGTGGCCACGATCAGGTGGATGCCGACGGCGCGGGCCATCTGCGCCAGACGGGCGATGGCGGTCTCCACCTCCGAGGAGGAGACCATCATCAGGTCGGCCAGCTCGTCGATCACCACCACGTAGTAGGGCAGCGGCTTGAGGTCGGCGGCGGTGAAGAGGCTGGCGCCCTCTTCCGAGAGGGCCAGGCGCTTCTGCGTCTCGGGATCGGAGATCGCCCGGTTGTAGTAGGCGATCGAGCGCACGTGGACCTCGGCCAGCAGACGGTAGCGGCGCTCCATCTCGGCCACGGCCCAACGCAGGGCGTTGGCCGCCTTCTTGGGGTCCACCACGACCTCGCACTTGAGGTGCGGGATGTCCGCGTAGACGCCCAGCTCGATGCGCTTGGGATCGATGAAGATGAACTGCACCTCGTCGCGCGTGGCCTTGTAGAGGATCGAGGTGATCATGCTCTGGAGGCCCACGCTCTTGCCCGCGCCGGTGGCGCCCGCCACCAGCAGGTGGGGCATGGTGGCGAGGTCGGCGTAGTAGGGCTCGCCGTGGATGTCGGTACCGATCGCCATGGTGAGCACCGACGGCGACTTGCGGAAGCGCTCGTCCGCCAGCATGTTGCCCAGGCGGATGACCGAGCGCTCTTTGTTGGGCACCTCGATCCCCAGGGTGGAGCGGCCGGGCATGCGGTCGATGCGCACGGACTCGGCCCGCAGCGCCAGGGCGAGGTCGTCCTGGAGGTTGACGATCTGGCTGACCTTGACGCCCGGGGCCGGCTGGAACTCGAAGACGGTGATGACCGGGCCGGGGCTGATGGCCTCGACGGTGCCGTCCACCCCGAACTCGGCGCAGCGGCTGCGGATCGCCTCGCCCAGGCGGACCAGCTCGGCCTGGTCCATGGCGCCCCGCGAGTCGCCCATCTGGAGGAGGTTGACGGGCGGCAGGGTGCCGGGGGCGATCTCGGCCACGAAGGGCAGTTGCGTCTGGGGCGCCTTCGGGGCGCGGGGCCGGGGCATCGGCGCGGCGCCGGTCGGCATGGCCGGCAGCGGCGACGGCATCGACGGGAAATCCTCGTCCGCCTCGATCTCCGCCTCGGGGGAGCTGACGCGGCGGATCGAGAAGTCCGCCTCGCCCTTCTTCTCCATCACCCGGACCGGACGCAGGGGCAGGTCGATGCGGTCCGGGGGCGGCGCGCCCAGCGACACGGAGGCGGCGGCCATGGAGGGCCGGTGGGCCTCGGGCGTGGCCTTCTTCTGCTGCTTCTCCTTCTCCTCGGCGACCCGCTGGAGGTGCTTGGTGATGACGCGCCGCCGGCTCTTCTCCTTCTCCCGCCGCTCGCGCCGGCGCTCGCGGGCGAGGGTCCATTTCTGCCAGGTCTGCCGCAGGCGGTCGCGCCAGGCGGCGAGGAGGTCTCCCAGGGTGGACTGGACGGCCAGGGCGGCGCCGCAGGCCACGCAGGAGAAGAGCACGATGAGGGTGCCGGCGAGGTTGAAGCGGGACTGCAGAAATCCCGCGAGCAGCTCGCCGAAGGCGCCGCCGGACGAGATCTCGCCGCCGAGCCAGTGCATGCGGCCGATGCCGACCTCCAGCAGGGCGGGCACGGAGGCGAGCAGCAGTCCCGCGCCGAAGCCGCGTCCCACGACCTTGGCGGCTCCCCGCTTGCGCAGCCGCCGCCAGCCGGCCATCAGCAGGAAGACGGGGATGAGCAGGCAGGTCAGTCCGAGGAATCCGAAGGCCAGCGCGGAGATGTGCGCGCCCACCGCGCCGATCCAGTTCGCGGGCCGGACGTTCTCGTCGACGTGGTGCAGGACGCTGGGGTCCTGCGGGTGATGGCTCCCGAGGCTGACGACCAGAAACACGCCGGCCGCGAGCAGGACGAGCCCGAGGATCTCGTTCCCCTTCTCCGGAGAGAGCGTCGGTCTCTCCGGGGTCGTGCTCTTCTTGCGGACGACGGCGACGGACATGGCGGTTCTAGAATTTAGATGAGAGTTCGCCTAACAAGTACGCTTGAAGTCTAGCATATAGGGGGTCTGTCCCCTGGGGGATACGTTTCCAGGCGCGGTTTGTTCGAACCGTGCCTTCAGGCACATCCGCGGGTAGCCCCACGGTTTCAACCTGGGGCGGGGGAGGCCGCGGCCTTACCGGAACGGCAACGTGGGACGGCAGACGGCGGCGCACCTTCTCCGCCCCGGGTTGAAACCCGGGGCTACCCGCTCTTGTCCCTGGCGGGACGGCTAAATCAGCTTGCCTCTATACTTCCGTTATGAACCTCGAAGCCTTTCCCGGCGGCGATCTGGTCCAGGAGGGTCTGGCGGATCTCGCTCGGGGCGTCGAGGATTCCATCCCCGCCCTGCTGGTCCTGATCGGCGCCCCCCGTCTCCGCCGGATCGGGCTCCCCGTGCCGGAGACCAAGATTCCCATTCCGGAGCACCGGCTCTACGAGAAGCTGGAAGAGTCCGACCCGGATTCGGCCCACTCCCGCTACAACGCCCTGATCCGAAGGCTCGTCAGCTTCGAGAACACCGCGGAATGCGTCGGCCTGTAGATTCGGACAAGGTCCACCGCTTCATGAGGGAACTGGGGCGAGAGGCGGAGAAGGACGTACGCCTCTATTTCACGGGCGGAGCCACCGCCGTGCTCCTGGGGTGGCGTCAGAGCACCGTCGATGTGGACGTCAAGATGGACCCTGAGAGCGACCGGCTGTTCCGCGCCTTTCCGCAGCTCAAGGAGAAGCTCGGCATCAACATAGAGATGGCGGCGCCGGACCAGTTCATCCCCGAGGTTCCCGGATGGCAGGATCGTAGCGCCTTCATCGCCCGGGAGGGCCGGCTGTCCTTCTACCACTATGACTTCTACGCCCAGGCGCTTTCGAAGATCCAGCGGGGACACGCCACAGATCTGGAGGATGTACGCCAGATGATCGAGCGCGGCCTCGTCGATCCCGGGGAGCTGCGCCGACGCTTCGAGCAGATCGAGCCCCAGCTCTACCGCTATCCCGCGATCGATCCCGCCGCCTTCCGGAAGGCTCTGGAAGCGTTCCTGGCTGAGTAAGAGCGCTGCTTTCTCGCTGGGCGATGTCCGCCCAGTGAAGGGAGAGCCTCGCACCTCAGTGGGCAGCCTTCGCCCAGTGAGGGTACGGGGGTGTACCTCGAAGGTAGCGGGGTGTACCCGGCGGGGAGAGGCCTGTACCCGCGATCAACGGGCTGCTTTCTCAGTGGGCGACCGTCGCCCAGCGAGGGAGGACAGTCATTTCTCGCGGGGAAGCCTCCGCGACGCAAGGGAGGAGCTTCCTACCTCGGTGGGCAGCGTTCGCCCAGCGAGGGAGAGCGTCGTACCTTCACTGGGCGGACGCTGCCCACCGAGTAGCGGCGTTCCCCCCGCGAGTTTACGCCGTCACTCGGCGGGTTCGGACGTTCTCCCCTTTCGGGGCTTCCTCCTGGGAGTCCGCCGCGGCTTCAACCCGAACTGGATGAGCTTTTCGTCCTTGTAACCGTAGCGGGTCTTGATTCCGTAGCGCATCCGCACCGCGATCTCGCGGCCCCCGTCCTTCGCGGCGTCCAGATCGCGGGTGACTTGCTGCTTCTCGGCCGTGAGCCTGTCCTGCTTTTCCTTGAGCTTCTTCACCCGCTCGAGCATCTTGCGGAGCTTCTCCCGATCCGCGGCGAGGTAGTCCAACTCGGCGGAGTTGGACTCCGAAGCGACGATCAGCCGCTCCCACTGCGCGATGGTCTTGGCGAGAGATTCTTTGGACATGAATGAGTGGCGAGATGATGGGGCGAGGCGGGGACGGTGTCAATGCGCCCGCCATTCCCGGTAGATCTCCACCATCTCCCCCAGCCCCAGCTCCTCCGCCCGCGCCTTCTCGGGAATCCCCACCGCCTTCAGCACCGCCTCGGCCCGCTCCCTCCCCCAGGCCGCCGCCAGGGAGTTCCGCACGGTCTTCCGCCTCTGGGCGAAGGCTTGCCGGATCAGGGCGACGAAGGGCTTCATCTCATCCTCCGGCAGGGGCGGCGGCCGCAGCTCCAGGCCCACGAAGGCGCTGTCCACCTTGGGCGGGGGACGGAAGCTGCCGGGCTTCACCTTCCCCAGAAGGCGCGGCTTCGCGTAGGCGGCCACGATCAGGCTGAAGGAGCCGTAGGCGTCCGTGCCGGGAGAGGCGACGATACGGTCGGCGACCTCCTTCTGGACCAGGAAGGCGGCGCGGGGGATGCGCTCGTGGTGCGGCAGGAGGCTCTCGATGATCGCCGTGCCGACGTTGTAGGGCAGGTTTCCCGCCACCAGGGTCGGCGCGGGCAGGCGATCCCAGGCGATCTCCAGCGCGTCGCCCACCACCAGCGTCAGGCGCGGGTCCGGCAGGAGGCGGCGCAGGGTGGCGGCCCATTCGGGGTCCAGCTCCCAGCCCAGCACTCGCGCTCCCGCGGCCAGCAGCTCGGCGGTCAGCACGCCGCCGCCGGGACCGATCTCCAGGACCCGCTTCCCCGCCGGGTCCAGGAAGTGGACCAGCGGCCGGGTGAGAGCGCCGTCCACCAGGTGGTGCTGCCCCAAAGCCTTCTTCAAGATGGGCTTGCGCACGCAGGGAACGGTATCAGAGATGTGCCAATTTGGCCTGCGGCGGGCTCCGAATCAGGGTTCCAGCTCCCCGTTTCCCCAGGGAGAGCTCTGTGGCACCCCCCTTGCACTTTGGGGCTCCGGAGCGACTATGAATGCGGATATCGTCACATTGAACCGCGACCTCGAGCGGGAAACTCATACTCTCAAGCGCGTAGAGGCCGAGCTGCGGCGGGTGATCGTCGGGCAGGACTACCTGCTCGACCGTCTGCTGGTGGGCCTCCTCTCCCGCGGCCACGTGCTCATCGAAGGCGTGCCGGGGCTCGCCAAGACTCTGGCCGTCAAGACGCTGGCCCAGACGCTGGCGATCGACTTCCAGCGCATCCAGTTCACCCCCGACCTGTTGCCGGCCGACCTCGTCGGCACGCTGATCTACGACCAGCGCACCGGCGACTTCCTCGCCCGCCGCGGCCCGGTGTTCACCCACCTGCTGCTGGCGGACGAGATCAACCGCGCACCCGCCAAGGTGCAGTCGGCCCTGCTGGAGTCCATGGAGGAGCGGCAGGTCACCCTCGGCGACCGGAGCTACCACCTCCCCGAGCCGTTCATGGTGCTGGCCACCCAGAACCCCATCGAGCAGGAGGGGACCTATCCTCTCGCCGAGGCGCAGGTGGACCGCTTCATGATGAAGCTCAAGGTCACCTATCCCACGCGGGGCGAGGAGAGCGAGATCCTCGACCGCATGCTGGTGGCGCGCGAGCTGAAGGCCGGCCCGGTGCTCGACCGGGAGCACCTGCTGGCCCTGCGCGACGTGGTCGACTCCGTCTATCTCGACGCCAAGATCAAGGGCTACATCGTGGACCTGGTGATCGCCAGCCGCGAGCCCCGGGCGGCGGGCCTGCCGGACCTCGCCGACCTGATCGCGTTCGGCGCCTCGCCGCGGGCCACGCTGTTCCTCGCCCGCGCCGCCAAGGCCATGGCCATGGTGCGCGGCCGCGGCTACGTCATTCCCGAGGACGTCAAGGAGCTGGCTCCCGACGTGCTCCGCCATCGCATCGTGCCGACCTACGAGGCCGAGGCCGAGGAGATCACGACGGACGCGCTGATCGCGCGCCTGCTCGACCGGATCCAGGTCCCCTGATCGGAGGCACCGGAGATGTTCGGTCTTCTGCGCCGCCGCCGTGAGTCCCCCGCGCCCGCGCCCGTGAAGCGGTCCGCCAGCGGCAACCTGCCCGCGGACCTGATGAGCAAGGTGCGGCGCATCGAGATCGCCACCAACCGGCTGGTGGACCAGGGCGTGGCCGGCGACTACCACTCGGTGTTCAAGGGGCTGGGGATGGAGTTCGCGGAGGTGCGCCCCTACCAGCCCGGGGACGACGTGCGGACGATCGACTGGAACGTCACCGCCCGCATGGGGATGCCGTTCGTCAAGAAATACGTCGAGGAACGGGACCTCACGGTCTTCCTGGTGGTGGACGTCTCGGGCTCGCTCTCCTTCGGCTCGCGGGCGATCCTCAAGCGGGAGCTGGCGGCGGAGATCGCGGCCCTGCTGGCGTTCGCGGCGGTGCGCAACCAGGACCGCGTCGGCGCCGCGCTGGTGAGCGACCGTCTGGAGCTGTTCCTGGAGCCGCAGCGGCGGCGCACCCACGTGCTGCGCCTGGTGCGCGAGATCCTCGACCGCCCGGCCCAGGGCGGGACCGACCTGGAGCGCGGGCTGGGTGCCGTGCTCGCCACGCTGAAGCGCCGCTCCGTCCTCTTCATCATCTCGGATTTCCTCGGCTCCCCCTGCACCCGCGCCCTCAAGGCCGCCGCGGCCCGTCACGACGTGGTCCTGGTGGAGATCGTGGACCCGCGGGACCAGGAGATCCCCGCTGTCGGCCCGGTGGTGCTGCGCGACGCCGAGACCGGCCGCCTCGCGGTGGTCAGCGGCAAGCGCCACGCCCGCCGCCACGCCGAGCAGCGCGTCAAGGAGCGCGAGGATCTCGCCCGCCTCGCCCGCAAGCTCGGCGTCGACCGCCTGGAGCTGCGGACGGACCGGCCGTACATCAACACGCTGCTGGCGTTCTTCGAGCAGCGGAAGAAGAGGATGCGGCGGTGAGAGGGGGCTCCACAATCCTTACCTGGCTGGGGCGGCGCGCCCTCCGAGGCCTCACCCCCTGGCCCCCTCGCCCGGCCCCCTCCCACCCGACCGGGAGAGGGGGAACGATGAGGAAGCGATCTTGTCGAGCTCAGGAAAACCTGGATCGCAGGGCCCTCCCTCTCCCGGGGGCGGGCGGCAGGGAGATGGGAGAGGGACCGAGGGTGAGGTCTCGCAGGGCATGCCGCCTCGCCGGGCTGGCTCTCCTGGTCGCCCTCCCGGCCTTCGCCCAGCCGGCGCCCGCGCCGGTCGCCGTCACCCTCGACCCGGCCACCCTCACGGTGGGCGATCCCGTCCAGACCACGATCGCGCTCGAGGTTCAGACGGCGGAGCTGACGGGCGATCCACGGTTCCCGGCCTGGGGGACGACGTGGGGCGACGCCGAGGTTTTGAAGGCGGGCAATCCGGTCAAGGTCTGGGAGCGGGACGGCAAGGCCCGGTGGGAGCAGCGCCTGACGGTGACGGTGTTCCGGCCGGGCAAGGTGGCGCTGCCGCCGGTGGAGATCGCCGTCCCCTTCAAGACGCGCACGGTCAAGGCGCGGTCCGCAGAGGGGCTGGCCCTGGAGGTGCGGTCGGTGCTGCCGAAGAACGAGCCCAACCCGCAGGCGAAGCCGGCCGCGCCGCCGGTCTCGCTGCCCTGGGGCGAGCGGTTCTGGTGGATGGCGGCGGGTCTCGGCGCGCTCTGCCTCCTCCTGGCATGGCTGCTGTTCCGCCGCCGGGCCAAGGCCGCGGCTCCCGTGGTCCCGGCCCTGCCGCCGTTCGAGGAGCTGGCGGCGGCGCTGGACCGGCTGGCCGCCGAGCCCTCGCCGCTGGCACTGCACACCGGGCTGAGCCTGGCGACGCGGCGCTACCTCTCCCGCCGGCTGCCCTTCCCCGCCCTGGAGAGCACCACTTCGGACGTCCAGCGCCAGCTCCTGTCGCGCCGCATCCCTGGTCCGGTGGCCCGGCGGACGGTGGAGCTGCTGCGCGCCTGCGACCTGGTGAAGTTCGCCCGCCAGCCGGTGGGCGAGGCGCAGGTCCGCGAGCGGCTGGAGGCGGCGCGCAAGCTGGCCCACGAGTACGAAGTCTATCTGGCGCCGCGCGAGCCCGAGAAGCTGGAGGCGGCGGGATGACGGAGATGCTGCGCACCTTCCCGCATCTCGCCAGCCCGGCCTGGCTGCTGCTGCTGCTGGCGCTGCCGCTGCTCGCCTGGGCGCACCACCGCCGCGCGGGCGCCGGCGCCCTCACCTACAGCCGTCTGCCGGCCGCGGCGCCCCGGGGCTCCTGGCGGCTGCACCTGCCGTTCTACGCCCGCCTGCTCGGCCTCGCCTGCCTGGTGCTGGCGCTGGCCCGCCCGCAGCTCGGCTACGCCTGGGAGGAGAGCCTGACCGAGGGGATCGAAATCCAGGTCGTGCTCGACATCTCGGGCAGCATGGGCGCCGAGGACTTCCAGCCCAAGGACCGCCTGACCGTGGCCAAGCAGGTGGTGCGCGACTTCGTGGCCGGCCGGCCCGGGGACCGCATCGGCCTGGTGGTCTTCTCCGGCGCCGCCATGACCCGCTCGCCCCTGACCACCGACCGCGACATGCTGGCGCTGCTGATCGACTCCATCGAGCTCAACTCGCTGCCGGACGGCACCGCCATCGGCGTCGCCCTCGCCAGCGCCGCCGCCCGCCTCAAGGACAGCCCGGCCAAGACGCGGATCATGGTGCTGGTCACCGACGGCGCCAACAACGCCGGCGCCATCGATCCCGTCTCCGCGGCGGCGGTGGCCAAGGGGCTGGGGATCAAGGTCTACACCGTGGGGGTCGGCTCGGGGGGCATGGTGCCGGTACCCCTGCCGGTCCAGGACCCGGTGACCGGCCGCCGGGTGATCCGGCGCACGATGATGAACGTGCCGGTGGACGAGCCGCTGCTGAAGGAGATCGCCGCCCGGACGGGCGGGCGGTTCTTCAAGGCCACGGACCGCGAGAGCCTGCGCAGCGTCTTCGCGGAGATCGACCGCCTGGAGAAGACGCCGCTGCAGGTCAAGCGCTACGTCCGCTACAAGGAGGCCTTCCCGCCGCTGGCCTGGGCGGGTCTCTCGCTGCTCCTCATCCCCTTCGCCGCCGCCGGCCTGCAGGTGACCGCCGAGCCATGAGCTTCGCCGATCCCACCCTCCTCTGGCTGGCCCTGCTGGCGCCGCTGGCGGCGGCGGCGGCGGCGTGGCTCTGGCGCCGGCGCCTGCGCGCGGACGCCGCCTGGGCCTCGCGCAGCCTCTGGGACCGCCTGCTCCCCGCCTACGCCCCGCGCCGGCTGGCCCTGTCGGTGGCCACGCTGGCCCTGGCCGTGCTGGGCTCTTCGCTGGCCCTGGCCCGGCCGCGCTGGGGGGTCAGCGAACAGACGGTGGAGCGCAAGGGGATCGACCTCGTGTTCGTGGTGGATTCCTCCCTCTCCATGGGGGCGCAGGACGTCTCCCCCTCCCGCCTGTTCGTGGCCAAGTCGCTGGTGCGGCGCATGGCCCGCGAGATGCCCGGCAACCGCGTGGGGCTGGTGCAGACCGAGGGCGAGGGCGTGGTCCTGGCGCCGCTGACCCTGGACGGCGCCGTGCTCGACCTGCTGCTCGACACGGTGGACCCGGGCTCGCTGCCCGTCCCCGGCACGGAGCTGGCGCCGGGGATGGACGCCGCCATCCGCCTGTTCGGCGAGGAGAGCGGCAAGCACCGGGTGCTGGTGCTCCTCTCCGACGGCGAGGACCACGGCGGCGGCATGGAGTCGGAGACCCGCCGCCTGCGCGAGCTCGGCATCACCGTCCACGCGGTCGGCATCGGCACCCCGGACGGCGCGCCGGTGCCCCTGCCCGGCGGCATGGGGGAATTCAAGCGCAACGACGAGGGCGGCCTGGTCACCAGCCAGTTGCACGAGGACGTGCTGGAAGGCCTCGCCCGCGCCACCGGTGGGATCTACCTGCGGGCCACCAGCGCCGCGGCCGACCCGGCGCCGATCCTGCGCGCCGTCGACGGCATGGAGAAGCGGACGATCGAGAGCCGCGACATGAGCACCCTCGAGGAGCGCTTCCAGTGGCCGCTGGCGCTCGCCGTGCTCGCCCTGCTGGCGCACCTGGCCGTGGGGCCGTTCGCGCCGGAAGGCCGGAGGGCGGCGCGGTGACCGCGCGCGTCCTCTCCGCCGTCCTGCTCGGCTCGCTGGCGCTGCCATCGTTGCCATCATTGCCCTGGAAGCCGCACCTGCCGGTCTGGGCCGAGCGGGTGCTCTACAACCCCCGTGAGCGGACCGAAGGCGCCATCGAGGCCTACGGCAAGGGCGAGCCGGAGAAGGCCCTGGACCGGGCCGAGACGGCGCTGCGGCTGGCGCCGGACGACCCGCGCGTCCAGTACAACGCCGGCACGGCCCACCTGGCCAACAGCCACGAGCGCCAGGCGATCAAGCTGCTGGAGAAGGCGGCGCGGGAGGCGCCGGCCGACCTCGCCCCCACCGCCCACTACAACCTGGGCAACGCCCGCCTGGCCGCCGGCGACGCCTCGGGCGCCGTGCAGGCCTACCAGCAGACGCTGCGGGCGCAGCCCGGGAACCTCGACGCCAAGCACAACCTGGAAATCGCCTTGCGCGAGGAGCAGAAACAGAAGAAGGGCCTGCAGGGGAAGCAGGCGGGCGACCGCGGCACCCGCAAGCCCAACCAGGACCCGTCCAACCAGCAAGGCAAGGGGAAGCCGGACGAGAACCCGCAGCAGCAACAACAGCAGGGCCAGCAGCGGCAGCCGGGCCAGCAGCCCCGCGCGGGCCAGGGCGGACAGCGGGACGAGCGGCTGCCGCAGTTCAAGGACCAGCCGGAGATGAGCGGCCGCGAAGCCGCCTCGGTGCTCGCGGCGGTGGAGAACCTGGAGCGGCAGCAGCGCCGCGATCAGGCGGCGAAGCGGGCCCGGCAGCGCGCCGCCAAGGGGAAGGATTGGTGAAGGACCTGGTGAAGGCGCGGCCCTGTTTCCTCCTGCTCGCTCTCCTCGGGGTGCTGGCGGCTCCCGCGATGGCGGAGATCGACGCCCGCGTGCGCCTCCACCCCGAGGTCATCGGTGTGGGCGAGATCGCCACGCTGACGGTCGAGGTCCGCAGCGACGAGTTCTCCAGCCTGATCTTCCGGCCGGACTTCGAGCTCGAGAACCTGGAGATCGTCACCCCCCGCAGCCAGTATGAAGATCTGCGGTACACCAACGGCGCCCTGCTGCACTCGGTCCGCCAGGTCTGGCAGGTGCGGGCGCTGGAGCCCGGCCGGGCGCGGGTGCGCTCCATCTCGGTCCGGTTGCAGGACCGCGTCATCCCGGTCCCCGACCAGGAGATCCAAGTACAGCGCGATCCGGCCCGCCTGGGCCTGAGCCAGCGGTCGATCCAGCGCCAGGAGGACCCTTTCGAGCGGTTCTTCGGCCGCATGCCGCTCCCCTGGCGCCGCGAGTCCCAACAGCCGCCGGTCTTCCTGCGCGCCGAGATGGAGCCGGCGCGGCCGGTCGTGGGCCAGCAGGTCGTCTACACGATCTATCTCTACACCCGCGAGAACATCGGCGCCATCTCCCCCAGCGGCGTCCCGGACTTCCGCGGCTTCTGGGTGCGCGACATCCCCATACCGCAGCAGCTCAATGCCGAGCTGGTGGAGATCGAGGGGCGGCGGTACGGCCGCGTGCCGCTGATCCGCAAGGCGCTCTTCCCCCTGCGCCCGGGCCGCTACCAGATCGAGCCCGCCGTGGTGGACGTGACGGTGCAGACGTACAGCCGGAGCGTGTTCTTCGCGCCCCGTTCCGAGCCGATGCGGCTGCGTACGGAGCCGGCGAGCGTGGACGTGCGCCCGCTGCCGCCCGCGCCGCCGGGTTTCGCCGGCGCCGTCGGGCAGATCGCCATGGCGGTGCAGGTGGAGCCGCGGGAGGTGCGCCTCGGGGAGGCGGCCACGCTCACGGTCCGCGTGGGCGGCACGGGCAACCTGCAGGGCCTGCACGAGCCGGCGCTCGACCTGCCGCCGGGGCTCACCGCCTTCCCGCCTCAGCAGGAAGGGGCCGACGACGTCACCGGCTCGCGGGTGCGCGGGACCCGGATCTGGCACTACTCCGTGATCCCCGAGCGCGCCGGCCGCTACACGCTGGAGCCGCCGCGGATCGCCTACTTCGACCCCGCCGCCGGCGAGTACAAGGTGGCGACGGCGCCGGACCTCGTGCTCACGGCCCTGCCCCGCCCGGTCTCGAAAGACGAATCGGCGACATCCGGCGAGCCGCACGGCATCCGCTTCTCGGCGGCGGACATGGCCGGCGGGGCCGGCCGCCGCTGGACGCGGACGCTGCCCTGGCTCTTCGCCATTCCCTGGGCCCTGGCGCTGGTGGTCACCCTGGCGCGCCGCCGGGGCTCCGGCTCTTCTCCCATGGGTCCCCTGCGCCCCCTCGGCGCCGCGCCGGCGGCGGGCGCCCCCGCCCTCGCCCGCATGGAGGAGACCCTGCGGGAGGTCGAGTCCGAGCAGCGGCCCCGGCAGGTGGCGGCGCGGCTGGAAGAGGCCTGGCGGGAGCTGCTGGCCGAGCGCTGGGACATCCCGCCGGCCACCTCCTCCTCCCGCTGGCGCGAGATGCTGGCCGCGCGGGGCGTCACCCTGGAAGCCCTGGACGAGCTCGGGCGTCTGCTGGAAGACTTGAGCTATCTGCGCTATGCCCCCCAGCTCTCCTCCACCGACAACCTGCGGGCCGAGACGCTCGCCCGTTGCCGTCTCCTCCTCCGCCGTCTGAAGTGAGAGCCCTCCGCGCCCTCCTTGTGCCGGTCCTCCTCCTCCTGGCGGGAGCCCCGGCCGGAGCGGAGGACACGGAGGCGCTGGAGGCGGGGAACCGGTGGTTCGAGAAGGACGACCTCGAAACCGCCCTGGACACCTACGCGGAAGGGTGGACCGGGGACGGCTCGCCTCTGAACGCCGCCCTGGCCTACAACGCCGGCACCGCCGCTCTGCGCCTGGGTCGGCTGCCCGAGGCCCTGCTCTGGTTCCGCCGCGCCCAGGCCGCCGCCCCCCGGGACCCCTGGGTACGCGACAACCTCACCGCGGCCCGCGCCTCGCTGGGGCATCCTCCCCCCGAAGCCCCTCTCCCCTGGCGCGTCCTGCTCCGGCACGCTCCTTGGATAGCGTTTGGGGGGATCGCCCTGGCCTGGGCGGCGTTCGCGCTGGTCGCCCTGAGGAAGCCGCCCCGTCCCGTCCGGCTGGCGCTCCTGGCCGTCCTCTCCGGCGCCGTCTTCGCCGCCGGCTTCCTCGCCGGCCGCGTCGGTCCCAGGCCGGCAGTCCTGCTGGAGCCCTGCCCGGACGCGAAGACCGGACTGCGCGCCGGCAGCGAGGTCTGGGTGCGGCCCGACGGAGACGGCTGGCGGATCGTAGAAGAGGACGGGGACCTGGTGTGTCCCGGGAAAGCGGTCGGTCTGGTGGAGCCCTGAGGGGGCCGGGCCGCTTTCGCCGATCCTCAACTTCTGGTATCGTCCCGTGTAAGTCGGCCCTTACAATTGATTGATTGGGATGGATGGATCTGGAGTCGTCATGTCGCAGGTAGGGCGAAATCGGAGTGCCGTCCATGGGTGACGCACTCGTGCGGGTCAGCATGCCGGACGAAGGATTCAGCACGCCGGACGACTTCCATTCCCTGGAAGCGGTCCAACTCGAACGCTTCCTGGAAAGGCGCCGGGCCAATCCGAGCTTCCCCCTGGAGCTGAGCCTCGCCGAGAACCTCATCGAGGTGCTGCGCCGGGCCAACCGCTTCGTGCCCTCGGCCGCGGGCTCGATCCTCCTCGACGATCCCAACGACAAGAAAGAGGACCGCCGCAAGAACACCCTGACGTTCATCGCGGCCTTCGGCGAGAAGTCTTCCTGCCTGGTGGGGCAGAAGATCCCGGCCGACCAGGGAATCGCGGGCCGCGTCTACATGACCGGCGAGACCTACTCGACCCCCTACGCGCCGAGCGACCGCTTCTTCTACCGGGCCATGGACGAGCAGACCCGCTACTCGACCGAGTCGCTGGTGGCCATCCCCATCCGCATCGAGGCCGAGGTCTGCGGCGTCCTGGAGCTGATCAACCGCCACGACGCCCCCGGCTACAGCCAGGAGGACCTCAACCTCCTGGAGATCTTCGCCGGCTACATCTCGATCTCGATCCAGAACGTCCTCGACGGCCGGCAGGCGCAGGAGATCGCCAAGCGCGACAACCTGACGGGCCTCTACAACGACCGCTACCTGCACATTGCGCTCTCGGACGCCATCCGGCGCTGCAAGGCCGAGAGCCTGGACATGGCTCTGCTGTTCATCGACCTCGACTACTTCAAGCACGTCAACGACACCCACGGCCACCTCGCCGGCAGCCAGGTGCTGCGCGAGGTCGGACTCCTGCTGCGGCGCAAGGTGGCGCGCATCGGCGGCATCCCCGCCCGCTACGGCGGCGACGAGTTCGTGATGCTGCTGCCGGGGGTCGACCTCGAAGGGGCCATCGACCTTGCCGAGGAGCTGCGGGCCGAGATCGTGGACACCACCTTCTGCGGCGGCCCGGGAGACATCCAGCCGGAAGCGCTGTACCTCAAGGGGATCACCAGCTCGATCGGCGTCGCCACACTGCGCCAGCACCTGGATCCCGACCTCTCTCTCGACGCCAGCAAGAGCACCCTGCTGCGGCTGGCGGACGCGGCCATGTACGTGGCCAAGGAGACGGGCCGCAACCGCACCGCCCTGGCGGGCCAGCCGGTGCGGCGGCGCGTCAGCTCCCCCGACTTCTCGCGCTGACGCTGTTTGACCCTCCGCGAAGGCGGGTGCTAGGATGCCGCCGCCTTTCCATAGGGGGGCCGGTGATCTCTGCCGCGCCCTGAACCCGACCATTGAAACGATCCAAGGCGTCTCCCGAGTGGAGAGCCTGGAGAGAGTGCGCGTCATATGAGCAGAAAACACCAGGTGGTGATCGCGGGAGCCGGCGGGATGGGCAGCGCCGTCGGCCTGTTGCTTCGTGAGCTGGGGGATTTCGAGGTGGACCTCTTCGTCGGCGACGCCGACGCCGGGCGGGCGAAGACCGCGGCGGCGTGGATCCGCGAGGGTTCACTCAAACCGGGGGAGGTCCACGCCTTTCACCTGCCCGCCGAGGGGACGAACGGCGAATTCCAGGAGGCTCTCACCCGCGCCCACATCCTTCTCGACTGCCTGCCGGGCAAGGAGGCGCCCCGCATGGCCCGCCTTGCCCGCCAGTTCGACCTCCATTACGCCAACCTCACCGAGCACGTGAAGGAGACCGAGGAGATCCAGGAGATCGCCGAAGGATCGGAGCGCGGCTTCCTGCTCCAGACCGGCCTCGCCCCGGGCTACATCAACGTCCTCGGGAACCAGCTCTTCCAGCGCTTCCGCCGCGAGAACAACGTCGAGACGGCCGACCGCCTGGAGATGCGCGTCGGCGCCCTCACCACCAACGCCCGGCCGCCGCACTACTACGGCTTCACCTGGAGCTCCATCGGCGTGGCCACCGAGTACGTCGAGCCCGCCACCGTGATCCGCGACTTCCAGCGCTGCGAGCGGCCTTCCCTCTCGGAACGCGCCACCGTCCTCATCGACGGCATCGCCTACGAAGAGGACCTCACCTCGGGCGGCGCCGCCGACCTGCCGCACGCCTTCGAAGGCAAGGTGCGCCACCTCGACTACAAGACCCTGCGCTACCCCGGCCACTACGCCTGGGTGGAGAGCCTGCTGGCCCAGATCCCCGAAGGCGAGGACCGCCCGGAGCACCTGCTCCGGAAGATGGAAGAAGCCATCCCCTTCCTGGAAGACGACGTGGTGGTGCTCTATGCCGCCGTCGAAGGCCGGGGGGCGGACGGCGTGTTCCGCCGTCTCGAGAAGTCGCGCTCGATCCGCGCCTGCCGCGTCGGCGCCCGCACGCTCAAGGCCATCCAGTCGACCACCACCGCCGGGCTGGCGGAATCGGCGCGCCTGCTCCTCAGCGGCAACGTCCAGGGCGTCTGCCTCCAGAGCCACATCAACCCCGATCACTTCATGGCCGGCCCCTTCGTGGCGGAGATCTACCACCGCGACATGTAGTTCCGGTATCGCCAATCCTCCTCCGTCCCCCCTCCCGAGAGCTGAATTCCTCAGCTTCGAGGGGGGCGGTTTCACTCTTGTCAAGCCTTGAGCGGACTCATTGCCGGACGTGTATTCAGGCTGCGGAAAATTCTGCCCTCCCCTGGGAAGAGCGTAGGGAAAAAACTGCCACGCGCTCACGGGACCTTTTTCAAGTCACTGATTTGAAAGGAGTTCCGCAGAATGCACAAAAATCTGTTCAAAGAGCGTCAAATCGCTGTAACTCCGTGCGTTTGGTCCTCCAGACCCGGGTTTTCCCACAAGGTTTTCCACAGCGTCTGTGGAGATCGGGGGAGTCTCCGGAGAGGCGTTCAGGGAGTGAGCGGCCAGTGCTCACCCGCTGCGCGCCTCCGGCACGGAATGGCGTCAAAAGCGGCGGCCGAAGTGCCCGGCGCGGCGGCGGCCGGAGGGAGGGAAGCGCGTCCCAGGGCGCCCTTCCGGACCTTGATCAGCCCCCACTCCACGGGCCACTGGCGGCGGCGGAAGACGGCCAGGGAGAGCGTCTCCTGCTGCTCGTGGTCGATGGTCATCTGGATCTCCTCGACCGCCCCTGTTCCTTCTCCGGGATGAGGCGCCGCCCGGAGCAGCGCCTCCTTCCAGCCGGCGTCCACCCCGGGCCAGCGGCGGACCGTTTCCAGCGCGCGCCGGAAGAGGGCGGGGTTCCGTTCCCAGACCGTCGCGGCGGCGATCCTGGGCTCGATCAGCAGCGCGTGCGCGCCATAGGCGGGCGCTTCCGGCACGGACCGGTAGGAGAGCATCCGGTAGAACGGCGGGAAGGGGTTGAGGGGATCGAGGGAGCAGGCACCGTCCAGCGCCATCCCGACCCACGGGCGGCGGGCCGAATAGCCCAGGATTCCGGCCACGCTCCAGAGGGCCGGCACCGCCACCCCGTCCTCGGCGGCCTCCAGCGCCAGCTCGGACGCCTCGGTCTTCCCGCCGTCCTCGCGCGCCCGCAGCAGCGCGAGGCGCATGGGGTAGAGCGGGAACGAGGGATCGGCCCGGACCGCCTCCCGGAGCTGGGCCTCGGCCTCGCCGCTCCGGCCCCCTACGTCGGCGGCCACCGCCTGATCGTAATGCCAGCGCGCCACTCCGGCGGGGAGCAGGGCGACCAGGGCCGCGGCGGCGTAGATCCGCGCCGGCACGGGCGAATCCGGTCCGGACCTCCCCCGGCCGCCGCCCGCCAGCGCCGCCCCGGCCGCCACCGCGGCGGCCAGCGGCAGGGCCGTGACCGCGACCGCGCCGCTGCCGAGCGAGGCGACGGCGCCGCCCGCGAGTCCCAGGAGCCCGCACGTCAGCAGCGCCGGGTCCCGGCCGTCCTGCCGCTCGGCGATCCGGCGGGAAAAGAACAGGACCAGCAGACCCAGGATGGACAGGAGCCCGGTCAGGCCCAGCTCGTAGGCGAGCTGGATCGGGAGCGAATGGAGGTCCCCCACCGCCTCGCCCCAGGGGCGTACCCGGGGGACGGGTTCGAGGAACGCCGCGGCCGTCCAGGGCGCCGCTCCCGGTCCCCAGCCCAGCAGCGGACGAGCCTGGAATCCTTCCACGCCCGCCGCGAAGTAGGCCCGCCGCGCCTGGGCCGAAGGATCGTTCCCCGCCACGATGTCCCACGCCCTGGGGAGTTGAAAGGCCGCGACGGCCAGGACCAGCCCCAGCAGCGCCAGCCGCTGCCGGGGCCGCGCCCGGCGTCCCACCCCCAGCACGGCTTCCACGGCCAGCGCCACGGCTCCTGTCAGCGAGCCGCTCGCCAGGACCGCCGCCACTCCCAGGGCTCCGGCGGCGAACCCGGCGAAGCGCCACCGCCCCGTTTCCCGGGAAGGGAGCGAGGCGACGGGGAGCAGCAGCGCCAGCCACGCCGCCAGCAGGTTGTGATGTCCCAGGGGCATGGCCGCCCGCGGCGAGCCCAGCACCCGCCAGTCGATCAGCGCCCAGAGGGAAACGCCGGCCACCACCAGCGCCAGCGCCCGCAACCCGGTCCGCCGGTCCGCCTCCAGCCGCCAGCACCGGTTGACCGTCGCGGGCAGCGCCAGGAACGCGGGGAGCAGCACGACCGCCTGCCATCCCGCCCGCGGCGCCGGGGAGGCCCAGGCGCTGGCGGCGACCGCGATCCAGACGGCGAGCGGCAGCAGCCGGCCCGTCCTGCCCAGGCGCAACGGGTCCCGCCAGGACGCTCCCATCCAGGCCAGCGCGCCCAGCAGGGAGAGCGCCGCCGCGCCGCTCCCCTGCCACGTCGCCCCCCAGGCGAACGTTCCGCACCAAGCGCCGAACAGGGCGACGAGGAGGGAAGGGAGGAGGCCGGCCATGGGTGTGGATTCAAGCATAGATTGCCCGCTGGGACGGCATGCCCTGCGAGCCCTCACTCCCCCTGCCCCCTCTCTCCCGACCCCTCCCTCCCACCCACCCCG
Organism: Thermoanaerobaculia bacterium; assembly: GCA_036376245.1. GTDB lineage: Bacteria > Acidobacteriota > Thermoanaerobaculia > Multivoradales > UBA5704 > DATARR01. Next base: position 139,711 of record DASVAS010000023.1, read on the forward strand.
GGAGAGAGGGGAAAGGACAAAAGGGACACCAAGGACAGCAAGGACGGCGAAGAAGGCGTCCTTGACGTCCCTGGTGTCGTTGGTGTCCCTGGTGTCCTTTGGCTTCTTCTGACTAACCCCTCCTCCTCTCCCGGTGTGGGTGGGAGGGAGGGGTCGGGAGAGGAGGCCGGGAGGTGAGGGCCCGCCCGAATGCGATATCCTGTTCCTCTTCAGTCGACCCTTCCAGGAGAAATCCGATGACCGTAGATATCCAGAGCAACGTTGGCAAGATCCTCGATTCCCTCGGGATCGAGTCCGAGAACCCCGGCGCCTTCGACGGCGCGTGGATCCAGACCCACGGCGAGCGGGTCGAGTCCCTGAACCCCGCCACGGGCGAGCCCATCGCCGCCGTGCGCAACGCTACGGAGCAGGATTACGAGCGCGTGGCCGCCGTCACCCTGGAGGCCTTCCGGGAGTGGCGCACCTGGCCGGCGCCCCGCCGCGGCGAGGTCGTCCGCCAGCTCGGCGAGGAGCTCCGCCAGCACAAAGAAGAGCTGGGCCGGCTGGTCACTCTCGAGGTCGGCAAGATCCTCTCCGAGGGCCGGGGCGAGGTGCAGGAGATGATCGACATGGCGGACCTGGCGGTCGGCATGTCGCGGCAGCTCTACGGCCTCACCATGCACTCCGAGCGCCCCAACCACCGCATGTACGAGCAGTGGCATCCGCTGGGCCCGGTGGGCATCATCACCGCCTTCAACTTCCCCGTCGCCGTCTGGGCCTGGAACGCCATGGTGGCCGCCGTCTGCGGCGACTCGATGATCTGGAAGCCCTCGCACCAGTCGCCGCTCACCGCCATCGCGGTCACCAAGATCGCCGACCGCGTGCTCAAGGCCAACAACGCGCCGCCGATCTTCAACCTCGTCCTGGGGGGCCGCACCGGCGTGGGCGAGCGCCTGGTGGCCGACCGCCGCGTGCCGCTGATCTCGGCGACCGGCTCGACGCGCATGGGCCGCGAGGTGGGCAAGGTGGTGGCGGACCGCTTCGGCCGCTCCCTGCTGGAGCTGGGCGGCAACAACGGCATCGTGGTGATGGACGACGCCGACCTCGATCTGGCTCTCCGCGCCGTGCTCTTCGCGGCCGTGGGCACCGCCGGCCAGCGCTGCACCACCACCCGCCGCCTCTTCCTGCAGAAGGGGATCGCCGCCGAGATGAAGCGCCGCCTGCTGGCCGCCTACCCGTCGATCCCGATCGGCGATCCGAGCGAGCCGGGCGTCCTCATGGGTCCGCTGATCGACGAGCACGCGGTGGACAGCTACCTGAAGGCCCTGGAGCGGGTGAAGTCCGAGGGCGGCCGCATCCTCTACGGCGGCAAGAAGCTCGACCGTCCCGGCTACTTCGTGGAGCCGACGCTGGTCGAGGTCCCGCGTCCCCTGCCGATCACCTGCGACGAGACCTTCGCGCCCATCCTCTACCTCTTCGAGTTCAGCGATCTCGATGAAGCGATCGCGATCCACAACGACGTGCCGCAGGGCCTGTCGTCGGCCATCTTCACGCTGAACATGCGGAGCGCCGAGCGTTTCCTCTCGGCGGCGGGCAGCGACTGCGGCATCGCCAACGTGAACATCGGCACCTCCGGAGCCGAGATCGGCGGCGCCTTCGGCGGCGAGAAGGAGACCGGCGGCGGCCGCGAAGCCGGCTCCGACTCCTGGAAGGCCTACATGCGCCGGCAGACCTGCACGCTCAACTGGGGGACGGAATTGCCGCTGGCACAGGGAGTGGAGTTCAAGGTGGGGGCGTAGGGGCCGCCACCCGCAGCCCCGCGGGCACCACCTCCACCACCACCGGCTCCCCGGCCGCCATCGGCCGCACCGGCTCGCCGCCTCCGTACAGGGTCATCGGGCGGTCGATCGTGATCTCCGCCCGTCGTGTGCGCACGATCGTGCACGCCGGGTGGCCCACGTGGCCGCCGCCGTAGACCTTGGGGAAGAGGGAGAGGAGCAGCGGCTTGGGCATCTCCCGCACGATCACCAGGTCCAGCAGACCGTCGTCGATCTCGGCCTGGGGGGCGATCCGCATGCCGCCTCCGAAGCGCGGGAGGTTGTTCACGTTGGTGAACATCACCTTGCCCTCGAAAGTGCCGCCGTCGTAGACGATCTTCATGCGCGGCGGCACGAAGGTCACCAGGGTGTGGATCACCGAATAGAAATAGATGAGGGGGCCGCGGAGGAACTTCACCTCGTTGGCGAAGCGGGTGACCTCGGAATCGAAGCCCACGCCCGCGTAGCCGACGCAGTACGTCTTCCCCACCCGGGCGAGATCGATGCTGCGGATCTCCCCCGTGATTGCCCGCTCGACGGCGACTTCAAGATCCGGCGGAATCCCCAGGGTGCCGGCGAGATCGTTGCCGCTGCCCAGCGGGATCACGCCCAGCGCGCAGGAGGTGCCCGCCAGCCCCTGCACGGCGTGGTGCATCGTCCCGTCGCCGCCGCAGACGAGGAGACGCTCGACGCCGTCCTCGACGGCGCGGCGGGCCTGCTCCGCGAGATCCTCGACCTTGCGGCTCACCACCAGACCGGCGTTCCGGCGGGAGGCGAGGACGCGGATGCGGTCCAGGTGGGCCTTCCCCGTGCCACGGCCGGACGACGGATTCACCAGGAAGCGGATGGACATCTCAGGCCTCCATCACCGCGACGATGTCTTCAGGAAGGGCCGGCTCCCGCTTCCCCGTCCACGCCGTCACTGCCAGCAGGACTACGAACGAGGCGGCCAGCGAGACGGCGGTGGGCAACGCCCCAGGAGGGAGCGGCGGCTTCGGCAGCCCAGGGAAGAACGCCTGCCGGGCCAGGAACTCCAGAGCCAGGTTCACCACCGTGCCGGTGACGATCGACGCCGTGGCCGCCGCGGCGGTCACCCGCTTCCAGTTCAGCCCCACGGCCAGCGCCGGCGCCAGGGCCGCGCCGAAGGTGCCGAAGGCGAAGGTTCCCAGGAGCGCGATCAGGTCCCCATAGACCAGGGCCAGACCCGCCGCCGCCAGGGTGACGACGACGGTGGCGATCCTCCCCCAGCGCACCTCGTCGCGGATCGGACGCCCCAGCGCTTTGGGGAGGTCCCGCACCAGGCAGGACGCCCCCAGGGTCATGAAGGAATCGGCGGTGGACATGATCGCGGAGAGGATTCCCGCCACCGCCAATCCGGCCAGCCACTCGGGGGCGAACCCCAGGAGGAAGGCGGGAGCGGCGTCGTCCGGCCTTTCCAGCGGCGCCATCCTGCCCTGCGCGACCAGCGCCGGCACGGCGAGCCCGATCCCCAGCCAGATCAGCAGGCAGAGCGCCTGGGAAGAGCCGAGGACCAGCGGCAGCCACTTCAGGCGCCGCGGATCCTTGATCATGTAGAACTTGTGGAGCATGTGCGGCTGGCCCAGCACGCCGATGCCGAAGACGAAGAAGAAGCCCATGGCGGTCAGCGCCGGGGTGTCGCCGAGCGGCTCCAGGAACTGCCGGCCGAAGCGCTCGGAGCCGGCGATGCCGCGGGTGACGTTCTCGAACCCGCCGCCGGCGTCCATGGCGTACCAGAAGACGGCCACGGCGGCCAGGACCATCAAGGCGCCCTGGAAGACGTCCGTGTAGATCCCCGCCACCATGCCTCCCGCCACGGCATAGAAGAGGAGGACGGCGAGGCCGATCCCCACCGCGGCCGGCATGCCCCAGGCTCCCAGGGATTCCCGGAATCCCAGGACAGCCTCCAGCAGCGTCCCCATCGCCAGGAGCTGCGCCCCGAGGTAGCCGATCGTCCCGACCAGGATGGCCACCGCCGCCGCGCCCGAGGCCGCCCGGCTGTCGTAGCGGGCGAGCACGGCGTCCGGGATCGTGTAGACCTCCCGCGCCTCGGCCAGCAGGCGCAGCCGCTTGGCGAGAGCCCATCCCAGCAGCGCGGGCGTGAAGCCGATCGACAGATTGATGAACAGGGACGACAGCCCGATCCGGTAGGTCAGCCCCGGACCACCCAGGAAGACGAAGCCGCTGAACGCCGCCGCCATGGTGGCGAGGCCGGTGACGACCACTCCCAGCTCCTGGCGGGCGATCCAGAAGTCGCGGGCCGTCCGGGTGCGGCGCAGGGCCCAGACTCCGAGCGCGGCGCAGGCCAGGAAGTAGACCAGCGTCGAGATGACGATCAGCGGGCGGTCGAGGATCGGCACCTCAGACCTCCCCGCGGAGCTTGCGGATGCGTTCGAGATCCTCCTCCCGCAGCTCCCGCTCGAAGGTCGCCGCGTAGAGGAAACCGAGCAGGAGAAGGGGAACGGGGACGAGGACGAACAGCATCAGGGCCGTGGCCAGGGGCAGGCCTCCGATGTCAGGCCCACCTTCAGGCAGGGCCAGGATCGCGAACAGCCCGCCCGCCAGCAGGAGCCAGACGAGCCCCAGCGGCCAGCCGATCCTTCCGAGGCGTTTCGCTCCCAGGGCGATCAGCGCCACCGGAAAGGTCGCGCCCGCGAACGCCGCCAGCCAAGGCCCCAGGGGGGAGCCGAAGCAGAACGCGGCGACGGCGGCCAGCGCGGCGAGCGCCAGCAGGACGATGGCGGCACGGTGGGCCAAGAGGGCTCCTTCGGGAACCCAGGGATTCTAATATCATCCGGCCATGCCCAAGCCGCGGATCCAGATCCTCGTCTGCCTCAACGAGCGCCCTCCCGAGAGCCCCAAGCCGAGCTGCGCGCCCCGGGGCTCTCTGGAGGTCTACCACCGCTTCAAGGACCGGGTGAAGGAGCTCGGCATCCGCGACCACGTGATGGTGGTCCGCACCGGCTGCCTCAAGCACTGCAGCCAGGGGATCACCGTGGCCGTCTGGCCGTTCAACCTCTGGTATCGCGGCGTGACGGTGGACGACGTCGAGGAGATCCTCCAGACGACGGTCCTGGAGGACGGCCGCGAGGTCGAGCGGCTCCGGATGCCCGACATCCCCTGGGAGTAGCCCCCTCTAGGCTCGGAGAGCCGCGCCGCCGTTCCGCAGGCGCCGCACCTCCCGCGGAGTCATCCCGAGCTCCTTCCGGAAGGCGTTCGTGAAGTGGCTGTGGCTCGCGAAGCCCAGGCTCAGCGCCAGCTCGCTCAGGTCCTCTTCCCCGGCGAGGAGGATCTCCAGCGCCTGCCGCAGGCGCAAGCGGTTCAGGTACCGGTGGATCGGCACGCCGGTCTCCTCCTTGAAGACGCGGCACAGGTGGAAGGTCGAGACGTGCAGCGCCCGGCCGATGTCGGTCAACCGCAGTTTCTCCCCTACGCTGCGTTGGAGCAGCGCCTTCGTGTCCTCCACATAGTCGCGCCGCGCCCGGTCCAGATCGCGGCGGCGCGGGGCCGGCCGGTCCCGCAGCCGGGAGCATCCCTCGGCCACCTCTCCCAGGATCCGGAGGACCGCCGCCTCCAGGGCCATGGGATCCTGAGGCTCCTTCCCGCGAAGGCGCTGGATCAGCAGACGCTGGCGGAGGTAGGCGCGGGAGAGCCCGAAGGCATAGGGCTGAGGGAACAGGGCCCCCGGCCTCTCCGCCGCCGTGGGGTCGTAATCGGCCATCACCTCCAGCATTGTCTCCTGGCGGACCGAGATCGCGCTGCCGTGATCGCAGCAGCCGAACGGATGCTCCGAGCGGAAAGGCGCCGCCGGGTTGTAGAGCAGAACCGCCGTCGAGTCGATCACCGTGGACCGCCCCCGGGCGTGCAGGACGAAGGCCCCGGCATGCACGAAACTGATGACGTGCCAGGATTGTCGTCTCTCTTCGGACATCTCTTGCCGGCCCTGGGAGCAGTCCCAGCGGGTCAACCCGAACCCCGGGGCCGTGAACAGCCAGTCGATGGTCATTCCTGACAACCCTGACAACGTCCCGGCCTCTCCAAAGGCCGGCTCCATTCGGTCGATCATGAGGCTCAACCTCCATCTCGTCTGCCCTCTGCCCTCACCGTACGTCCGGAGGGAAAAGGCGTTGATCGACCGGGGATTAGGAGGGGATTAGAGGAAGATTAGCGCCCGTTCGCGAGGCCGGGGCCGCGGGGAGCCCCTGTGATCTCCCCCTATAATGAGCTGACGGTGAAAGACTCCAGCCCGCCCGCGCCTCCCCGCCGCCTGTTGTTCGACGACTTCGAGCTGCGTCTCGACAGCGGCGAGCTGCTGCGGTCCGGCTCTGCGGTCAAGCTCCAGCCCCTGCCCACCAAGGTCCTGGAGGTCCTCGCCGCCCGTTCCGGCGAGGTCGTCAGCCGGGAGGAGATCCGTCAGCTCGTCTGGGGAGACGCCTTCCTCGATTTCGACAGCAGCCTCAACTTCTGCATCCTGCAGATCCGCAAGGCGCTGGAGGACTCGGCCACGGAGCCGCGCTACGTCGAGACGGTCCCCAAACGCGGATACCGGTTCCTCCGGCCTGTGCGGGTCGAGCCGCCGCCGGAAGCGGAGCCCGCGCCGGAGCCGCGGGCGCGGTGGCCCGTGGCGGCCGGAGTCGGCATGGCGGCGTTGGCGATCCTCCTTGTGGTCCTGTTGGTCGCGAGCCGCCGCCTCGGTCCCTTTCACTCCACTCCCCGGCTGGCGGTGCTCCCCCTGGAGTGCCGGAGCGCGGAGGCCGCCGACCGGCCGGTCTGCGACGGGATCACCGAAGCGATCACCGCCGAGTTGAGCCGCCGCTTCCCGCGCGACCTGGAGGTGATCGCCCCCGGCTCCGCCCTGGCCTACGGGAGGAGCCTGAAGGACCAGCAGGAGATCGGAGAGAAGCTGGGGGCCACCCATCTCCTCCAGGGCACAGCCGATCCGTCCGGCGGACAGATCCGGATCGCGATGCGGCTGACGCGCGGTAAGGATCTTCTCTGGAAGGAGAGCTTCGAGACGGATCTGGGAGACGCCCCGCTCCTCTACGGGCAACTGGTCCGCCGGGTCGCCCAGGAGCTCGGCCTTCCTCCGCCGCCTTCGGAGCCGAGGAAGGTCGCCAAACGGTCCGCGGCGGGTCACGAGCGCTACCTTCAAGGGCTCTACCGTCTGCGTCAGCGGGAATGGAAGAAGGCCGCCGCCGTCCTGCACGAAGCGGTCACCCTGGATCCTGACTACGCTCCGGCGCATGCCGCATTGGCTCACTCGTACTTAGAACAGGACATTGACCTTGCAGAAGCCGCGGCACGCCGGGCGCTGGAGCTCGATCCTCAAAGCGCCGACGCTTACGCTGTCCTGGGATCAGCCCACCTGCTCAGACACGACTGGAAGGAAGGCGGCCGGGAGTTGCGCAAGGCTCTGGCCTTGAACCCTGGCCTGACGGACGCTCACCACTGGTATGCATTCTGGTTATCGTTCCAGGGACGTCATGACGAGGCCATCTCATCCATCGAGAGAGCCATTGATCTCGACCCGGCATCCATGCTCGTGGGCTCCGACTACGCCTGGGTTTATTACCTGGCTCGCCGGTACGAAGACGCGATCCGGAGATCCAGGGATACATTAGCGTTGATTCCTGTGAACCAAACCTCGTTGCCCAGGGCAGCGCATGATGGCAAGTACTTTTCCTACATTCACATCCTGCACAGCGCGCGGGAAGCCGGCGATCAGGAGACAGCCCTCGATGCGGGCAAACAGCTGATGGAGATGTCGGGGGTCGGCACAGAGGCAAAGCTCCTGCGGAGCCTGCCGGACCTATGGAGATGGAGAGGCGCCAGGGATCGGAACCGGCCGCCGTCCTACGAAGGCGCGAGAGTCGCTGTCCTGCTGGGCGATCAAGACCGGTCGCTGAAGATCCTGGAGCAGGTGTGCCAACGGAAGGGGGACTGGTGGGTGCTCTCCATCGCTGTGGACCCGGTCTTCGACCCCCTTCGCTCAGATCCCCGCTTCCCCAAAATTCTCGACTGCCTGGGGTTGCCTATCCCAGCACCGGCAGCAGCCCGCTCGACACCAGATCCCGGTTGGCGGGCGTCAGCGCGTGGCGGTACTGCCGCGCCAGCTCCGCCGTATCTTCCCGCGTGACCAGGCGCTCGTAGAGGTTGGTGCGCTGGCGGGGGGTGTAGCCGGCGGCGAGGATGAGGTGCTCCATCTCGTCCTGGCTCATCCGGTAGGAGGTGCCGGCCGAGGCGACCACGTTCTCCTCGATCATGATCGAGCCCATGTCGTCCGCTCCGAAGGAAAGGGCGGCCTGGCCGATCTTCTTGCCCTGGGTCACCCAGCTCGTCTGGAAATGGACGATGTTGTCGAAGAACAGCCGCGAGACGGCCAGCGTCCGCAGGTACTCCTCGGCGTAGGTCTCGGGCACGTCCGGCATGTCGGTGTGCTCGTGCTGGAAGGTCCAGGAGATGAAAGCCGTGAAGCCGCCGGTCTCGTCCTGGAGGTCGCGCACCCGCTGGAAGTGCTCCACCCGGGCGGTGATGGGCTCGCCCATGCCGTACATCATGGTCGCCGAGGTGCGCAGGCCGTTGCGGTGCGCCTGGCGCATGACGTCGATCCATTCCTCGGCCGAGGTCTTGGGGTAGGCCAGCACCTCCTTGCGCACCGGGTCCGAGAGGATCTCGGCGCCGCCGCCGGGGATGGACATGAGGCCGGCCGCCTTGAGGCGGGCGATCACGTCATAGAAGCTCATCCGCTCCTTGCGGGCGATGAACTTGACCTCCGGGGGCGAGAAGGCGTGGACGTGCAGGGCCGGGTAGCTCGACCGCAGGTAGCGCAGCAGGTCCTCGTAGTAGCTGAGGGGCAGGTCGGGATGCACGCCCCCCTGCATGAGGATGCCCGTGCCGTTGAGCGCCAGCGTCTCCTCGACCTTGCGGCCGATCTCCTCGAACGGGAGCAGGTACCCTTCGGGGTCGCCCGGCGGCCGGTAGAAGGCGCAGAACCGGCACTTGTAGACGCAGACGTTGGTGTAGTTGATGTTGCGGTCGATGTTGTAGGTGGCGACCCTGGGGTCGTTGAAGCGGTTCCGCACCTCGTTGGCGGCGATCCCCAGATCGAGGAGGTCGCCTTCGAGGAGCAGAGTATGGGCATCGCCGGCCGAGATGCGGCGGCCGGACACGGCGTCGTCAAGGATTTGCTGTACGGGTCGTCCTGAAGGTTCCAGGTTCATGGCACCCTTACTTTACTACGGGCTCGGCGGGAGCGGCGTCACTCCCAGAATTCGAGAGGCCGGGGCTCGAGGATCATGCCGTGCGCGTAGGCGCGTTTGTAGAACTCCTCCAGCGCCGCGATCTCGTCCTGGCGGAGGAAGAAGGAGAGATTCTCGGTCAGGTAGGAGCGTACCTCGGAAGAGTCGAGCCCCATCTCGGCGGCCGACTCCCGGACCAGCGTGTCCATGGAGGAGAGGCCGTACCGCAGGCTGCTCTTGAAGTAGAAGGGGAGGTCGGGGATCTCCACCTCCGGGCGCACGGCCCAGACGGCGAAGACGAAGGGAAGCCCGGTGAGCGCGTTCCACTCGGCGGCGAGGTCCACGATCTCGTACTTCTCGCGGTCCACCCGCAGGGCGGGATCGCCGATGATCAGGGCCGCGTCCGCCTCGGCGAGCATCCGTTCCGGGTCGGGCCGCTCGTGGAGGTACTCGGGGTCGAGCCCCCAGCGCTCGCGCATCAGGATCCGCAGCAGGGTCGCCGACGTCCGGCTGTTCTGGTCGAGGGCCACCCGGCGCACCTCGCCGATGGGGACCCGCGAGACCAGCAGCACGCTGCGCACCTCGTGCTTCGCCGCGATGCACATGTCGGGCAGCACCCGCAGGTTCGGGATGCGCTGCACCTCGATCGACGGGATCAGGCCGATGTCCAGGTTGCCCTGCCCGAGCAGCCTCGCCACCAGCGCCGGCGGATGGAAGCTCGGCGCGAACAGGTCCGCGTGGTGCCCCTTGAGGAAACCCCACGCCAGTGGCTTGCTGTTCAGATAATTGACGATGCCGACGCGCAGCTTGGGCAAGGGCTCCCCTACTTGGACATCGCGTTGAGGAAGTCCTGGTTGGCCTTCGTCTTCGAGAGCTTGTCCAGCAGCAGCTCCATGCTCTCGACCGTCGACAGCGGGTTCAGCACCTTGCGGAGCACCCAGACCCGGTGCAGCTCGCTCTCGGGCATCAGCAGCTCTTCCTTGCGGGTGCCCGACTTGTTGATGTCGATGGCCGGGAAGACGCGCTTGTCCACGAGCTTGCGGTCGAGATGGATCTCGCAGTTGCCGGTGCCCTTGAACTCCTCGAAGATGACGTCGTCCATGCGGCTGCCGGTGTCCACCAGGGCCGTGGCGATGATGGTCAGCGAGCCGCCTTCCTCGATGTTGCGCGCGGCGCCGAAGAACCGCTTCGGCCGGTGCAGGGCGTTGGCGTCGATACCGCCGGAGAGCACCTTGCCCGAGGGCGGCTGGACGGTGTTGTAGGCGCGGGCCAGACGGGTGATGGAGTCGAGCAGGATCACCACGTCCTTCTTGTGCTCGACCAGGCGCTTGGCCTTCTCGATCACCATCTCGGCCACCTGCACGTGGCGCGTGGCGGGCTCGTCGAAGGTCGAGGAGACCACCTCGCCCTGGACCGAGCGCTGCATGTCGGTGACCTCTTCCGGCCGCTCGTCGATGAGCAGCACGATGAGGATCGCCTCCGGATGGTTCTTCTCCACCGAGTGGGCGATGGACTGCAGCAGCATGGTCTTGCCGGTGCGCGGCGGCGCCACGATCAGCGCGCGCTGGCCCTTGCCCATGGGGGTGGTGAGGTCCATGACCCGCGACGACATGTCGCCCGGAACCTCGAGCTTGATCCGCTCCTGCGGGTACAGGGGCGTCAGGTTGTCGAAGAAGATCTTGTTGCGGGCGACTTCCGGATGCTCGAAGTTGACCGCCTCGACCTTGATGAGGGCGAAGTAGCGCTCGCCCTCCTTGGGCTGGCGGACCTGGCCGGAGATGGTGTCGCCGGTGCGCAGGTCGAAGCGCCGGATCTGGCTCGGCGAGACGTAGATGTCGTCCGGCCCCGGCAGGTAGTTGTACTCGGGAGCGCGGAGGAACCCGAACCCGTCGGGAAGGCACTCGAGCACCCCCTCGGCGAAGATCAGGCCGCTCTTCTCGGTCTGCGCCTGCAGGATCTTGAAGATCAGCTCCTGCTTGCGCATGCCGGTCGCGCCTTCGACGCCCAGATCCTTGGCGATCTGGGTGAGTTGGGAAATGCTCATCTCCTTGAGGGCCCGGATGTCGAGCGCCTCCACCGCACTCCCCTTCTCCATCTGATTCTGTTGTGACTTGGCCATGTCGTTCCTCTTCGTTTCAATCATCTTGCTGCGCTGGAATCGAAGTGGGGCGCGACCGCTCCCCACAACTCCCGGATCCCGTCTCCCGATTCAGCGGAGACGGGAATCACGGGGGTCGCATCCTCCAGCCCCAGAGTCTCCCGAATCCCCTTCACGGCCGCGGCCCGGCGTCCCCGGGAAACGCGGTCGATCTTGGTGGCCGCGACGACGATCTTCGCCCCCAGGCCGGACAGGTACTCGTACGCTTGCACGTCCAGCGGGGTTGCTCCGACGTTCCCATCCACCAGCAGCACCACCAGCGCCGCCGGCAGAGACTCCCGAAGATAGCCGTCGACCCGCGCCGCCCACTCCCGCCGCGCCTCCTTGCCGGCCTTGGCGTAGCCGTAGCCCGGCAGGTCGACGAAATAGAAGCGCCGGTTTACCAGGAAGTAGTTGACCGCCTGCGTGCGCCCCGGCGTGGAGCTGACGCGGGCGAGGGCCTTCCTTCCCAGAAGCCGGTTGAGCAGGCTCGACTTGCCGACATTCGAGCGTCCCACGAAAGCCACTTCGGGACGCCCGTCGTGCAAGTAGTCGCCGCTCCCGTGAGCGGACCGGACGAACTCCGCGGATTCGACCTTCACGCGCGCGTCAACAAACTTTTCAATCTGAATTCCGGGCTGCCCGGCCCCGCCCGCTGGCGCGACCGGGCTCGCCCGATCAGGTCAGGTCAATGGGCCAGGGAATCCGACCCGACGGGAGCGTCCGAGGGCGTCTCCGCGAATTTCCCATCCTTCTTGGGCAGGGGAACGATGCTGCCGTCCAGGGCCAGCCGCAGGACTTCGTCCATGGACTCGACCAGGTGGAACTCCATCGCCTCCCGCACCTCGGTGGGGATCTCTTCGACGTCCTTTTCGTTCTCCTTCGGGAGAATCACCTCGTTGATGCCGCCGCGGAAGGCGGCCAGCACCTTGTCCTTGATCCCGCCCACGGGCAGGACCTTGCCCCGCAGGGTGATCTCCCCGGTCATCGCCACGTCCTTGCGGACGGCGATCTTGGTGAGCGCCGAGATCAGGGCCGTGGCCATCGTGATGCCCGCCGAAGGACCGTCCTTGGGGATCGCCCCTTCGGGGACGTGGATGTGTACGTCCAGGCTCTCGTTGAAGTCCGGCTCGATCCCCAGCAGGTCGGCGCGGCTGCGCAGGTACGACGTCGCCGCGCGGGCCGACTCCTGCATGACCTCGCCCAGCTTGCCGGTGAGGGTCAGCTTGCCCTTGCCCGGCATCAGGCCCACCTCGGTCTCCAGCAGCTCGCCGCCGACCTCGGTCCAGGCGAGCCCGGTGGCGACGCCGACCTCCGACTCCTGGTTCTTGCGCCGGGCCCGGAACTTGGGCTTGCCCAGCAGCCCGAAGACCGTTTCGGGGGTGACCGTGAGCTTCAGCGCCGGACCTTCCTTGACCACGCGGCGGGCGATCTTGCGGCAGATGGAGCCGATCTCGCGCTCCAGGCTGCGCACGCCGGCTTCGCGGGTGTAGCTCTCGATGAGGGTCCGCAGGGCCTCTTCCTCGAAGTCGACCTTCTCCGGCGTCAGGCCGTGGTCCTTGAGCTGCCGCGGCACCAGGAACTGCTGGGCGATCGCCAGCTTCTCGTTGTGCGTGTAGCCCGAGAGCTGGATGACCTCCATGCGGTCCTTGAGCGCCGCCGGGATCGAGTGGGTGACGTTCGCCGTGGCGATGAACATGACCTTGGAGAGGTCGTACTCCACGTCGAGGTAGTGGTCCAGGAACGAGTCGTTCTGCTCCGGGTCCAGCACCTCCAGGAGGGCCGCCGACGGGTCGCCCCGGAAGTCCATCGACATCTTGTCGATCTCGTCGAGCAGGAAGATCGGGTTGATCGTCCCCGCCTTGCGCATCATCTGGATGATCTGGCCGGGGAAGGCGCCGATGTAGGTGCGCCGGTGGCCCCGGATCTCCGCCTCGTCGCGCACGCCGCCCAGGGACAGGCGCACGAACTTGCGGCCGGTGGACTTGGCGATCGACTTGGCCAGGGAGGACTTGCCGACGCCCGGCGGGCCCACGAAGCAGATGATCGAGCTCTTGGTCTGCCCCACGAGCTGGCGCACGGCCAGGAACTCGAGGATGCGGTCCTTGATCTTCTCCAGACCGTAATGGTCCTCGTTGAGCACCCGCTCGGCGTGGTCGAGGTCCTTGCGCTCCTTGCTCTTCTTGCGCCAGGGCACCGAGACCAGCCAGTCGATGTAGTTGCGGGAGACCGTGGCCTCAGCCGAAACCGGCGGCATGGCCTCCAGGCGCTTCAGCTCCTGCTCGGCCTTCTCCTTGACTTCCTTGGGCAGGCCGGCCTTCTCGATCTTCTCGCGCAGCTCCAGCAGCTCGTCGCCGCGGTCGTCCTTGCGCCCCAGCTCCTGATGGATGGCCTTGATCTTCTCGTTGAGGTAGTACTCCTTCTGGGCCTTCTCCATCTGCTTCTTGACCTTCACGTTGATCCGCTTGTCGATGTTGATCTTCTCGATCTCGATGTCGAGCAGGTCGTGAAGGCGCTGCAGGCGCTCATAGGGGTTGATCAGCTCCAGCAGCGACTGCTTCTCGGTGGTCGCCACCATCAGGTGGGCCGAGAGGATGTCGGCGACGCGGTCGGCGTCGTCCAGCTTGAGGGTGGACATCAATCCTTCGAACGCCAGGTGGTGCGACATCTTGGCGTACTGCTCGAAGGCCGAGAGGACCTTGCCCATGTAGAGGCGCAGCTCCTCGCTCATCGGGTAGTTGACCTCGTAGGTCTCCACCTCGACCTGCAGGGCGCCGTCCTCCTCGGCGACGTTGGAGATGCGGCCGCGCTGCACGCCTTCGACCATCACCCGCACGTTGCCGTTGGGGAGCTTGAGGTTCTGGATCACCGTGGCGATCACACCCATGTCGCAGATGTCGTCCCGCAGGGGGTCGTCGATCCGCGGGTCCTTCTGGGCGGCCAGGAAGATCCGCTTGGTGGGGCCGCCGAGCGCCTGCTCCAGGGCCCGCACCGAGCTTTCGCGGCCCACGATGAAGGGGGCCATCATATGAGGGAAGACCACCATGTCCCGCAGGGGGACAAGGGGCAGGATCTCGCGCTTCTTGGTGATGAACGATGCAGCCATTTCCGGTAGCTTGACCTTTCCCTAGCCGGCCTTCTTGTACAGCATGATCGGCTGGATCCTGCTCGCCACGACTTCCTCGTTGATGAGGATCTGCTTCACGTCGCGCTGCGAGGGTATGGTGTACATGAGGTCGAGCATCAGCTCTTCGAGGATGATCCGCAGGCCGCGCGCTCCCACGTTGCGCTTCAGCGCCTCGCGGGCGACCGCCTTCAGGGCCTCGTCGGTGAACTTCAGCTCCACCCCCTCGAACTCCAGGATGGTCTGGTACTGCCGGATCAGGCTGTTCTTGGGCTCGTGGAGGATGCGCACCAGCGCCTCCTCGTCGAGCTCTTCCAGCGTCGCGATCACCGGCAAACGCCCCACGAACTCGGGGATCAGGCCGTACTTGATGAGATCTTCGGGCAGGACGTGCTCCAGGTTGTGGTCCGTCCGCTTCTCGCGCTTGCCCTTGATCTCGGCGCCGAATCCGAGGGACTTCTGGTTCATGCGGCGCTCGATGACCTCCTCGAGGCCGACGAACGCGCCGCCGCAGATGAACAGGATGTTGGTGGTGTCGATCTGCAGGAACTCCTGGTGGGGGTGCTTGCGTCCGCCCTGCGGGGGAACGTTGCACTGCGTCCCTTCCAGGATCTTCAGCAGCGCCTGCTGCACCCCCTCGCCCGAGACGTCGCGGGTGATCGACGGGTTGTCGCTCTTGCGGCAGATCTTGTCAACTTCATCTATGTAGACGATGCCGCGCTGCGTCTTCTCCTTGTCGTTCCCGGAGGCCTGGTAGAGCTTGAGGATGATGTTCTCGACGTCCTCGCCCACGTAGCCCGCCTCGGTGAGGGTGGTGGCGTCGGCGATGGTGAACGGCACCGAGAGGAGCCGCGCCAGCGTCTGGGCGAGCAGCGTCTTGCCGGTGCCGGTCGGGCCGATGAGCAGGATGTTGGACTTCTGCAGCTCCACCTCGCCGTGGGACTTCTCGGCGAAGTCGATCCGCTTGTAGTGGTTGTAGACGGCGACGGCCAGCTTCTTCTTCGCCTGCTCCTGGCCGATCACGTACTCGTCGAGGAGCGCCTTGATCTCCTTGGGCTTGGGGAGCGTCGTGTCCTGCTGCTGTTCGAGCATGCGGTCCTCGGCGATGATGTCGAGGCAGATGTCGACGCATTCATCGCAGATGAAGACCGTGGGGCCGGCGATCAGCTTCTTGACCTCGCGCTGGCTCTTGTTGCAGAACGAGCACCTCAGGACTTCATCGCCGCTGTCTTTCTTCGGCATTTCTCCTCCGTTTCGGCCAACGTCGACGGGGCTAGTCGCATGCTAGGAGCCGTTCCGAACGCCTGTCAACGTCTTGCCAGCTAGAACAGGCCCCGCTGGCGGGGCTATTTCCGTCCTTGGCCAGCGGCTCCGACTCCATGCAAGGGGCTCCTGCATATAAGGTGCCGCGACCCCCGCAAAAGGCGTCACCGGACAGGCGTCGGCTCCGCGGGGCGCCGCCGCATCATCACCCGGTCCGCGATTCCGTACTCGACCGCTTCTTTAGCTCCGAGTATCCTATCGCGTTCCGTGTCGCGATGGACCTCCTCTTTCGACTTTCCTGAGTGATAGGCCAGGATCTCGTCCAGGCGGTCCCGCATCATGAACATGTCCTTGGCGTGGATCTCGATGTCCGACTGCTGGCCCTGGAGGCCCGAGAGCCACGGCTGGTGGATCAGCACCCGGCTGTTGGGCAGCAGGGTCCGCTTGCCCTTGGTCCCGGCCGCCAGCAGCACCGCCGCCATCGAGGCGGCCTGGCCCACGCAGTAGGTGGCCACGTCGGGCTTGATGTACTGCATGGTGTCGTAGATCGCCAGACCGGCGCTCACCGAGCCGCCCGGGGAGTTGATGTAGATCGAGATGTCCTTCTCCGGGTTCTCGGCCTCGAGGAAGAGCATCTGGGCGATGATCAGGCTGGCCATCTCGTCGTCGACCTGGCGGCCCAGGAAGATGATGTTGTCCTTGAGGAGGCGCGAATAGATGTCGTACGCGCGCTCGCCCCGGTTCGACTGCTCGACCACCATCGGAATCAACATGCTTGAATCGTCTCCTTACCCTTCAGTCAGCCCGGGCTCAGCGGAGGCGTCTTCCTCCGGCTCGCCGAGCAAAGTCCGGATCGTCTTCTCGCGCCGGAGCTGGCCGCGCAGGTTCACGAGGCGTCCGTCCTCGTCGAGCTTGCGCCGCAGCACCGGGGTGGAAACTCCCTGTGCGCGCGCCAACATAGCCAGGGTGCGCTCGAATTCCTCTTCCGAGACCGCGATCTGCCGGTCGTCGGCGATGGCGTCCAGGAGGAGCCGCGAGTGCACCCGCTTCTCCGCCATCGGCGCCATGTCGTCCGCCACCCGGTTCCAGTCGATGCCGGCGTTCTCGACGTCGACCCCGCGCCGGGCCAGGTTCTCGGCGTAGTCCTGCACCATCTGCTCGACCTCCCGGCGGACGACGCCCTGCGGCAGGTCGATGGGATGGCGGTCGCGGAGCTGGTCGAGCAGGGCCTTCTGCCGGGCGTCCCGCCGAGCCTCCTCCTTGTTGGCGCGCAGGCGCTTCACCACGGCCTCGCGCAGGTCGTCCGCCGTCTTGAACTCGGCGTTCACCTGGGCGGCGAAGGCGTCGTCCAGCTCGGGCAGCTCGCGCTCCTGCACGGCCTCGACCCGGACGCGGTACTTCTGCTCGTGGACGTGGGGCTGGCCCCCTTCCTCGGCGGGCGGATGCTCGTGGCGCCGCTCGAAGCTGGCCTCCTGGCCGGCGGAGAGGCCCTGCACGGCCATGGTCAGCTCCTCCCAGACCTGGGGATCGCCCACCTCTACCTGGACCTTGTCCGTCCGCTCCTCGGGATGGTCCTCCGAAGGCAGCGTGACGACCTCCAGGGCCGCCAGGTCGCCGCGGGAGGCGGCGCGCTCCACCGGCACCCACTTGGACATCTGCTTGCGGATGTTGTCCAGGGTCTCGTCGATGTCCAGCGTCCCGGGCTCCACCTCGGGGTCGGGCAGGTCGAAGTCCTGGATGTTCCCCAGCGCGATCTCCGGCCGGGTCTCCACCGTGGCCACGAAGGTCAGGGGCTCGCCGGGCTGGAGGTCGGCGACCTCGTCCACCTCGGGGGGCAGCAGCGGCTCGATGGAGCTCTCGGCCTGCGCCTGCCGCCAGTAGCGGGGCAGCAGGCGCTCCTTGACCTCCTGCTCGATGTCCTGGGCGAACCGGCGGCGGATCAGCTCGGCCGGCACCTTGCCCTTGCGGAAACCGGGGATGTGGACCTTCTGGCCGTACTCCCGGAGCACTCGCTGGGTCTCGGCCTCGACGGCTGGCGCGGGGACCTCGACCTTGATCTGCTTGCGGCAGGGCCCCACGTCCTGCAGGGATAGCACCACGCTCATCAGCGACTCGTCCTCGTCTTTCTGCGTCTTTCCGCCGGGTGGTGCGAAAGGGGGGACTCGAACCCCCAACCCGATCTCTCGGGACTAGATCCTAAGTCTAGCGCGTATACCAGTTCCGCCACTTTCGCTGGAAGACCTCCATTGTACTGGAGGAGAGTGAGGTTGGGAGGATGGTGAGCCGCGAAGGAATCGAACCTTCAACCCGCAGATTAAGAGTCTGCTGCTCTGCCAGTTGAGCTAGCGGCCCGTTCGGTCCGGGATCATACTGCAAGAGGAACGCGGTGACAACGCCTTCGCTCCGTCGCCGCACTCCCCTCTAACGCAGCCGTCCCGCCCCGCATTCCCACCGCCCTGTCCTCTCACTCGCCTCAGCCCCCCTGCACGAAATGGACCATTTCCAGGCGGTCGCCCGCTCCGAGGAGCGTTTCCGTAAATAGGGCGCGGGGGACCAGGTCGCCGTTACGCTCCACCGCCACCGTCCGGGGGTCGCGCCCCAGGCCGGCGACGAGGTCGGCGATCGAGGAACCCTCCGCCACCTGGTAGGGCTCGCCGTTCAGGACCACTTCGAGGAGGCTCTGCGTCCGCATGCCTCTTTCATATACCAAGTGAGAGGGCCCTCACCACCCCTGCCGGGAGGGTAGGCAAAATCAGAGAAGGTGTTTCAGCTCGGCGCGGCCGATCGAGCTGACGGCGCTGATGATCAGCGCCGAGGTGCCGCGGCCGACCTGGGGGATGTCGAAGTCCAGGGTCAGCAGGCCGCGGTCGTCGGCGCGGCCGGCCGCCAGCACGCGCGGCTCGACGACGGTGGAGATCATGCGCACCGAGACCTGGGTGCCCACCACGGGGTTGCCGCTCTTGCTGGAGCTGGCCCGCAGGACCAGGGTGGCGCGGGCGCCGAGGGTCAGGTCGCGCTCCTCCTCCAGCAGGAGGACGAGCTGTTCCTGGTCGGCCTCGCTGGTGAGGTACTCGAGGATCACCTGGTCCAGGGTGCGTTCCGGGGCCGGGGGCTTGGCCGGCGCCGGGAGGGGCGCCGAGGGCGCGACGGCGGTGCGGGCCAGCGTCTCCCCGCCGTTGTCCGTGCGCGGCGAGGCCGGGATGGGCGTGACCGAGGGCGAGGCCTGGGCGGTCACCATGCGGCCGGGGATGGGCTGGACGCCGGAGGGCGGCGTCGCCACGGCGGGGAACTGCCCGGTCTGCCGGCTGGCGTTGAGGGCGGCCAGTTTGGCGTCGAGCTTGCCGTGGCGGATCGCGGCGATCATGGTCCGGTGCTGGTGGTCCATGAGGGCGACGATGTCCTTCTCGTCCTTGCCCTCGGCCAGCAGGTCGGCGTAGCTCGCCCGCTTGCTGGCCAGCACCTGTCCGCCCACGTAGACGAGGCTCTCGATGAACGGGTTGGAGGTTCCCTTGTCCTCGGTCTGGACATGGAACACCACTTCCCCGTGGCGGACGTCGGTATTGTACCCGGTGATCATGCGCGGCGCGCCGGCAAAGCAGACCTCTCCCTGTCGTACAGGCACATGGATTCTAAGAACAGCTTGGCGGGGAATCAAGCGCGGCCTCTATCGCTTACAATAGATGCGACCCACCGAGCCTGCCCAGGCCCTCACCGGAACGACGGCGGGAGAGCAGGCCGACAGGGTGGTCCGGGAAACCGGGCCGCCTCCCGTGTTTGGAAAGGCGGGTAGAGAGCCGGCGGCTCGGTGGCAGGAGATTGTGTCCATGAGCCGCTTCGCCATTCTCGACCAGCCCCGATCCCCTGTCGCGATGGGTCCCGCCTGGGCGGGGACCAGCCCGGCCAGCCAGGAAGAGACCCGGCTCGTCGACTCCTTCGGCCGGCGGCTCACCTATCTACGCGTCTCCGTCACCGACCGCTGCAACCTGCGTTGCACCTACTGCCTCCCCGAGGACGCCGACTTCCCGTTCGGCGACCGGGACTTCCTCTCCCCCGAAGAGATCGAGACGATCGTCGGCGCCCTGGTGCGCCTCGGCATCCGGCGGGTGCGCCTCACCGGCGGCGAGCCCCTCGTGCGCAAGGACATCCTGGAGATCGCCCGGCAGCTGAAGGCCCTCCCCGGCCTGGAGAACCTCGCCCTCTCCACCAACGGCACGGAGCTGGAACGGATGGCCCACGACCTCAAGGCGGCGGGCATCGACCGGGTCAACGTCAGCGTCGACAGCCTCGACCCCGGGCGCTTCCGCGAGATCACCCGCCGCGGCGACCTGGAGCGGGTCTGGCGGGGGATCGAGGCGGCCCTGGAGGCCGGGCTCGACCCCGTCAAGCTCAACGCCGTGCTCCTGGCCAAGGACAACGCCGAGGACGTCGAGCGGCTGGCCCGCCTGACCCTGGACCGTCCCCTCCACGCGCGCTTCATCGAGATGATGCCGACCGGAGTCAACCACCACCTGCAGCCGGGGCAGTTCCTCTCCTGCGACGACGCGCGCGACCGCATCGAGTCTCTCTTCGGCCCGCTCTCCCCCGCCGAGCTGGGCCCCCGCACCGGCCCGGCCAAGGCCTTCCGCCTCCCCGGCGCCCTGGGCACGGTGGGGTTCATCACCCCGCTCTCCCACACCTTCTGCGCCGAGTGCAACCGCGTGCGGCTGACCGCCCGCGGCGAGCTCCGCCTCTGCCTCTTCGCGGACCGGGTCCATCCCCTCCGCCACCTCCTGGAGGAGGCCGACCCGGGCGCGGCCCTCGAAACCGAGATCCTCCGCGTCCTCCAGGACAAGCCCGCCGAGCACATGCTCGCCCAGGGGAGCTACGGCAACCTGGAGAGCTTTATGCAGATCGGCGGCTGAGCCTCGTCTCCTTCCGCCGCTGAAGCAGCACTACTACTCTTAGTAAGCCTCCTCGCGATCCGACAGTCCATCCAGGCACAACCTCTCGACGTCCTGATTCCTCCGGCTTCCAGAAAGGAGCCGGCAGTGGGAAGGGGAAGCTGTCTCTTCAGCCCCCTTTAAAGGAGGATCGTCATGAGTCGATGGAAACGGCTGAGCAGGAACCGCAGAACGACGTACCTGGCCCTGGTCGTATTTGTCCTGGCGGCGACGGCCTGGGCGGCCTCGGGTCGCTTCGTCACCCAGGTCGACGAGGAGCTCGCGGCGGCACAGCCGTCGGCCCTCGCGAAGGCGGCGGCTCTCGACGCGCCCCTGCTGCCGCCGGACGAGGTGCTCATCCAGAAGACGAGCGCGTTCGGCGATTTCGGCAACGTGCTGGTGACCGTCCGGCTGTCGGCCGAGCAACTGGCCGGCAAGGAGGAGGACGGGACCCGGGACTTCGTGGTCATCGGCAACCCGGAAGCGCCGGTGATCCTGCGCGACGACGGCCTCGGAGGCGACGCGGTGAAGGGCGACGGCGTCTTCTCGGGTCCCGCGTTCATCAGCGACGCGGAGCTCGAGGCGCGCTCCACGGCCGACAACGCCGAGTTCAACAGCCGGACCAGCAAGACCATACCGGTCTTCGCGGGCCGCGCCGCCGTGGGCGTCGCGGAGGCCGAGCCCTTCGACTACGAGGGGTTCAAGGCCGGCCGGGCGGTGGCCCTGGATCCCGCCGTAGCTTTCGTCGATCCCGAGGGGACGAGGACGGTGACCGTCAGCCCCGAGGGGCCCATCGCCGTGGGTGAGCAGATCTCCTCTCTGAACCCCGTCGACGAAGGCACCAACGACTTCCAGGAGCGGGTGCTCATCATCCGCAACGTGGGCGTCGTGACCGACCCGAACCGCACCTTCAATCCCTGCGACAACGCCACCAATCCCGGCAACCCCGACGGGGTATGGACCTTCAAGCACCTCGCCACCCAGATGGCCAACCAGTCGGCGAGCGGCATCCATCCGGCGGACTTCGTCGAGAACTGGCTGAAGAACTGGAACCCTGCGACCCCGCACAACATCAACGGCGATCCCACCATCGCCAACCGCCCGCTGATGAACACCATCATCAACCAGTTCTGGCCGCGGGTCGGCGGCAAGCTGGACCTCAACCGCGCCCCGCTCCGTCTGCTGGCCATCCTGCCGCGCCTCGACCTGCGGCGGACGACGGGGGGAGGCGGCGCCTACTCGATCAACGCGAACGGCAACTTCCTGGATGCCGGCGAGGCCCGTTTCGTCTTCGGCTTCGTCGCCCCCAACAGCACCTGGACCGGGTTCCCGCAAGGAGTGTCCATCCCGCAGATTCCGGGCCAGCCCACGGGTTGCCGCGCCCTGCCTTTCACCGTGATCTTCGAGTACCGCGTCGCCAAGTGCAAGTGCGAGGACGTGCGCTCCTGGGCGCGGCAGTGGAAGGCGCTCGACGATCCTCTCAACCTGCCGGGCAGCGCCGTCTACAACTCCCGTCTGGAAGCCATCACCGAGCAGTTCGTGACGGCCAACGCCAACCCCCGCAACCCCAACGGCAGCTCGCTCGGCCAGCTCCGCACCAATGAGATCGCCCTGCTGATCCCCTGGGAGCTGCGAGAATTCCAGCTCACCCAGTTCCCGTTCACCTTCCTCCAGGAGACGACCGTCGAGGACACCCCCGAGGACGGGTTCAACGGCTTCCCCGTTCCCACGGCGAATCCGACGCTCCTGAACTGGATCCTCAACATCAACCCGGCCCTGAGCGGACCCGACTTTGAAGACCCGATCCCGGGGGTGCCGTTGTTCTTCCCGACGGGGACCAACTTCATGGCCGCGAACTCCATCGTCCCGGACGGTCCCGGCGTGATCCGCCACCACTGGACGGCGCAGGGCCTCAACATCAACGTCACCCAGAATCCCGGCAACGCCGCCATCCTGCAGGAGAACTGGGCGCGGCACCGGGTCTCCCGCGCCGCCTGCAACGGCTGCCACCGGCGGGAGACGTTCACCCACTTCGTCCATATCGATCCGAGCAACACCATCCCGGGCTCGAACCCCGCCCTGCCGGCCGAGATCTCGGTTTTCCTGAGCGGCATCAACAATCTCGGCGATCCGGCGGACGCCGCGGCCAACGGCCTGCTCATTCAAACCGCGACCAACGGCAATCCGAAGCGGAACTTCGACGACCTCGCCCGCCGCGAGCTGGACATCCAGAGGGTCGCGAACATGACCTGCTTCAAGTTCCATCCCGTCAGCACAGCTCACGTCAAGGCAAATCTCCGTGCCACGGGCCAGCTCCCCGCCGACCTGTTCACGGGCATGACCCTGGTCCCGGTCGAGGACCGGGTCTCCGTGGCCGTGGACGACATGACGGCCAACCACATCTCCGAGGTCCACTGACCTCGCCGGCCGGGCGGGAACACCCCGCCCGGCTTTCCTTTTCTACGGCGCCAGCGCCCGGGAGGGATCGACCCGCGCCGCCCGCCGGGCGGGCACCCAGCTCGCCAGCAGCGCCGCGACGGCCAGGACCACCAGCACTCCCGCGAAGGTCGCCGGGTCGGTGGCGGTGACCCCGTAGAGAAGGCTGGAGAGGACGCGGGAGGCGGCGGCCGCGCCGGCCACGCCCACGGCCAACCCGGCCAGCACCGGCCGCAGCGCCTGCCAGGTCACCATCGCCAGCACCCGGTTCTCCGTCGCGCCCAGGGCCATCCGCAGACCGATCTCCTGCGTCCGCTGGCCGACGAAGTAGGCGATCACGCCGTAGATGCCCACCGCGGCGAGCACCAGCCCGATCACCCCGAGGGCGGTCAGCAACAGCATGTTGAAGCGGGTGGTCGCCGTCCAGGTGGCGCGGAGCTGATCCATGGTGGCGACGTCGAAAACCGGCAGGCGGGGATCGACCCTCAGCACGGCCTGGCGCACCGGGGCCGCGAGGGCCGCCGGATCGGCAGCCGCGCGGACGACCAAGGCCATGGAGATGT
Source organism: Thermoanaerobaculia bacterium (assembly GCA_036376245.1). Lineage (GTDB taxonomy): Bacteria > Acidobacteriota > Thermoanaerobaculia > Multivoradales > UBA5704 > DATARR01. Next base: position 163,205 of record DASVAS010000023.1, read on the forward strand.
CGCGATCCCCCCACAGATCCTCGCTCGCCTGGGCCATGGGGACGTAGATCTCCGGCCGCGCGTCCTCGGTCAGATCCTGCTGGCGGATGTCCCCCGCCACTCCCACGACCACGTGCCAGACCGGGTTCTCCTCCTCGTCGGTCCAATAGGAAAGCCGTTTACCGACCGCGTTCTCTCCCGGCCAGGCCCGGCGCGCCAGGGTCTCGTTGACGATCGCCACCCGGAGAGCGCCCGGCCGGTCGCCGGCCGTGAAGTCCCTGCCCCGGAGGGAGATCCCCAGAGTCTTGAAGTAGCCGGAGCTGATCTGCCGCGTGTTGCCTTCGATCTGCTCCTCTCCCTCCAACGGCTTGCCCTCGATCTCCAGGCTCGACGAGGTGTTGTACCGGGAGAGCGGCACGATGGAGGTCGCGGCGGCCGACCCGACGCCGGCGACGGCTCCGGCTTCGTCCACCACCCGCTGGAGGGTCTGGACGACCTGGGCCGGCTCCGGATAGTCGCCGCGGGGCAGCGAGAGCTGGGCCGTCAGCACGCCGGCGGGATCGAAGCCGAGCTCCACCTGCTGGAGCCGCAGGGCGCTGCGGATCAGCAGCCCGGCGCTGACCAGCAGCATGAGGGCCAGGGCCACCTCCGTGACCATCAGGCCGGTCTTTACCCAGTCGCGGTGCGCTCCCAGGCTCCGCCCGCCTTCCTTCAGCATGCCCTGGAGGTCCGGCCGCGCCGTGCGCAGCGCCGGCACCAGGCCGAAGACGAGGCTCGACGCCATCCCGACCGCCAGGGCGAAGACCAGCACGGGCCCGTCGATCCCCGCCTCGGCGATGCGGGGCACCCTGGCCGGGCTGATGGCCACCAGGAACCGGACTCCTCCGTAGGCCATCGCCACACCCGCGGCGGCACCGGTCAGCGCCAGGACCAGGCTCTCGGTCAGGAGCTGGCGGACGATCCGCCCCCGGCCCGCTCCCAGGGCGGCGCGGATGGCGATCTCCCGCGCCCGCGCCGCGCTCCGCGCCAGGAGCAGGTTCGCCACGTTGACGCAGGCGATGAGCAGCACGCATCCCACCGCCCCCAGCAGGATCAGGTAGCGCCGCGTCGTGGCTCCAAGCAGGCTCTCCTTGTAGCTCTCGAGATGCGCGCCCTTGTTCTGGTTGTTGTCCGGGGCGATCGTCTCCAGGCGCCTGGCGATGCCGGCGACCTCGGCCTGGGCCGCCTCAGGAGTGACGCCGGGCTTCAGCCGGCCCAGCACATGAAGATAGCTGTAGCCGTAGTTGGTCTCGTCTTCCGCGCTCAGGGCGATGGGCGTCCAGAGCCAGGGCTCGGTCGACCGCAGCCGGAAGGAGGCGGGCATCACGCCGGTCACCTCGTAGGGCTTCCCGTTCATGCGGATGGAGCGCCCGATGACGGCCGGATCGGCGCCGAAGCGCTCGCGCCAGAGGCGTTCGGAGAGCACCACGACCTGCTCGCTTCCCGGGCGGTCCTCCGCCTCGGCGAAGACGCGCCCCAGCGCCGGCTTGACCCCGAACACGTCGAAGTACCCGGCCGAGACGCGGGCGCCGACGACCCGCTCCGGCGGTCCGTCCCCGCTCAGGTTGAAGCTCGCCCCGGTGTAGGTCGCCAGACGCTCGAAGGACTTCGCGTCGCGGCGGAAGGTGACGAAGTTGCCCGGCGCCACCGACCGGTGGTCGTCCCCGCGGTCGATGGACCACAGGTAGACGATCCGCTCCGGCTGCGGGAAGGGAAAGGGCCGCAGCACCACCGCGTGGAGAAGGCTGAAGATGGCCGTCGTGGCGCCGATCCCCAGCGCCAGCGTGAAGACGGCGACGATCGAAAAGGCCGGCGCCTTGCGGAGCTGGCGCAGGGCGAAGAGGGCGTCCTGCCGCAGCTCGGAAGCGACCTCGCTCCAATGCCGGCCGCGCTCCCGCCGCCGGCCGATCTCCTCGCACTGGCGGCGGATGCCCGCCATGTTCCCGAAGAGGCGCAGGGCCTCCTCGCGGGCGGCGTGCGGGGCCATGCCCTCGTCGATCAGGTCCTGCGTCCTCATCTCGACGTGGAACGCGATCTCGTCGTCCAGGTCCTGCTTCACGGTGCCGCCCCGCAGGTGGAGGCGGAAAGCCCGGCGCCAACCAGCCATACTCTCTCCTCTTTCCTATGCGGTCTGCAGGACTCTGCCGACGGCGTCGGCGTAGCGTTGCCAGGACTCCGCCTCGGCGTTGAGCTGCCGGCGGCCTTCGTCGGTGAGCCGGTAGAACTTGGCCCGGCGGTTGTTCTCGGAGACGCCCCACTCCGCTTCGATCCACCCCCGCTGCTCCATCCGGTGCAGCGCGGGATACAGGGCGCCTTCTTCGATGCGGAGCGCGTCCTCCGTCCGCTGGGCGATCCACCGCACGACCGCGTAGCCGTGCAGCGGACCCCAGGAGAGGGTCTTGAGGATCAGGACGTCCAGGGTCCCTTGCAGCAGGTCCATCTTGGCCATGAATCTCTCCCCTAAGCTGTCCAGGGGAAAGAGTACGCCCTTTCCCCTAAGACGTCAAGGGGAAGATCGCAGGGGACGTCAAGGGCCTGTACCGGGGGAGGTGAGACTATGAAGAATCTATTGCCCTCTCGCTACTCACAGGCGATAAAGTTACGCGAAAACCTATATCTCTGTCCGAGACACGACTTGAAGAGGACGGAATCCAAGTCCTGCCCTCAACTCGATGGAGGAGAATCGTATACTCGCCTCATGCGCTCCGTAGCCGACGAGCTCCGCGAGAAGGACCGGGAGGAATTCGCCAAGCTCCCCGTCGACGAGCGTCTGCGCCGGGTTCTGGAGATGGGCGAGATCGGTCTGGAGGCGTTCCGGCAGGCCCAGGGCGTCGATCGCCGGACCGCCATCCGCCTCCTCCAGCGCCGGCGGCAGGCCAGTCGAAGGCCTTCCAAGTGCATGAGCGACCTGATCGGATGAGCCTCCTGGCGCGGGTGGTGGCCGTCCTGGAGGCCAAGGGCATCCCGTTCGCCCTGATCGGCGCCTCGGCACTGACCATCCATGGCGTCAACCGCCTGACGCTCGATATGGACCTCCTCGTCGTAGACCCGGTTTGCCTCGACGTACAGACGTGGTTGGGCCTCGCGGCGGAGGGCGTCAGCGTCGATGTCCGCAGGGGAGACCTGACCGATCCACTCGCGGGGGTCGTGCGGTTCGAGGCACCCTCCGAGACCTCCGTCGATCTGGTGATCGGTAAGTTCGTCTGGCAGCGAGAGATCCTCGAGAAGTCGAGACAAGCCCTCTTTGCGGGTCTCGAGATCCCCGTCCTTGAAGCGGTCGAGCTGATCCTCCTCAAGCTCTACGCGGGAGGGCACCAGGACGCCTGGGACATCCAGCAGCTCCTGACCGGTCCGGACCGGGAGACTCTGATCGCCGGGGTGGAACAGGAGCTTCCCCGTTTGCCAAAAGAGTGCTCCAACTTCTGGCGGCGCATCCTCGACCTGGGATGCTAGACTTCCTTGTGCCGTATGTTGCACTTCGACGGGTCTTCGTGATCTGATCAAGCACCCGCCGAGAAAGGAAATCTCCGATGTCCGCGATCCCTCTCGAGCGCGATATCCATTACCCGGAGTCCGACGGACGCCCGATGGCGGAGACCGACCTTCACCTCGATGTGATGTTCGACTTGATCCACGCCCTGAAGACCCGCTACGCGGGCGATCCGGACGTGTACGTCGGCGGCAATCTCCTCCTCTATTACGTGAAGGGGGATCCGCGCTTCTCCATCTCCCCGGACGTCCTGGTGACCCCGGGGATCGGCAAGGGCCGGCGGGACACCTACCTCCTCTGGGTGGAAGGCCGGATGCCCTGCTTCGTGATCGAGGTGACGTCGAAGAGCACCCGCAAGGAGGACCTTCAGAAAAAGAAGAGCCTCTATGAGCGGCTTGGGGTAGACGAATACTTCCTCTTCGATCCCCGGGAGGAGTATCTCCACCCGCGCCTCCAGGGGCACCGGCTGGCGCAGAGCCGTTATCAGCCGATCCCTCCTGAATCCGACGGCTCGCTCCTGAGCCGGACGACCGGCCTGCTGCTGAAGCCCGAAGGGGAGAACCTGCGCCTGATCGACGCCGCCACCGGGGAGCGGCTGCTTTGGACGCAGGAAGAGACCGAAGCTCTGGAGACGGCCGAAGAACGGATCAAGGCGCTCGAAGCAGAGATTGTGCGTCTCCGGCGGGAGTCTTCAGAGCTACAGAAGTAGCTGGGGCGGTCTGCCCTCCGAAACCTCACCCCCTGGCCCCCTCTCCCACCGCCCTCCCGCCCAACCGGGAGAGGGGGGACGATGATTCAGCGATCTTGCCGATCTCAAGAAGACCTCAATCGCAGGGCCCTCCCTCTCCCGGGGGCGGGTGGCAGGGAGATGGGAGAGGGACCGAGGGTGAGGTCTCGAAGGGCAGGCGGCCCGCCTGGCAAGGCCGCTGTTTACGCTCCCCGCCTCTCGTGAAACAATACGCAGGATGTCCTTCCGGGCGCCCCCGTCCCGGACCCAAATCCCTCAAATCCTGAACGAGAGGAGACGATATGGCTGAGTCTACCGTTGCGGAAGCGCCCGCCGCCCAGCGCACCCTGGTCCACTACGAGGTCAAGGAAGGCGTCGCCTACCTCACGCTCGACGATCCGCCGCACAACACCTACACCCACGAGATGATGCGCCAGCTCGACGACGCCATCCTCAAGGCGCGCTTCGCCAAGGATGTCTACGTCATCGTCGTGCGCGGCGACGGCGACAAGTTCTTCTGCGCCGGCGCCAACATCAACATGCTCAAGTCGTCCGACCCCTACTTCAAGTACTACTTCTGCCTCCATGCCAACGAGACCCTCAACCGTCTCGAGCAGACCCCCAAGCTCGTCATCGCGGCCCTGGAGGGCCACACGGTGGGCGGCGGCCTCGAGATCGCCATGGCGGCGGACATCCTGATCGCCAAGAAGGGCTCGGGCAAGATCGGTCTGCCCGAGGTCAACCTCGGCGTGCTCCCCGGCACCGGCGGCACCCAGCGTCTGGCTCGCCGCGTCGGCAAGAGCCAGTCCATCGAGCTGATGGTCACCGGCCGCCTCATCGACTACGAAGAGGCGCAGCGGATGGGCATCGTCAACTTCATCTACGAAGGCGACGACTTCGCCGGCCACATCCACGAGTACGCGAAGCAGTTCTGCCCGCCCAACAAGGCGGCCAAGGCCGTCGGCCGCATCAAGCGCTCCGTGCAGTCCGGTGCCGAGGTGCCGTTCGAGAGCGGCCTGGCCATCGAGCGCGAGCTGCAGCAGCAGCTCTTCGAGAGCCCCGACGCCCGCGAAGGCCTCGACGCCTACGTCGGGAAGCGGCAGCCGTCCTTCCAGGGTTATTGATCCAAGGCCACGACCGGGGCGGCACACGTCGCGCCGCCCCGGTCCGTGCGCGATAAGGAATCCCAGCTTTGCCAGACAAGCGCGACAACGACATCGTCCTCGCCGCTCCGGTGCGGACGCCCATCGGAAAGTTCGGAGGCGCCCTCGCCTCCCTCACGGCGGCCGACCTCGGCACGGCGGCGGCCACGGGCGCCCTGGAGCGCGCCGGCCTCGATCCGGCCAGCGTCGATCAGGTCATCTTCGGCCATGGCCGGCAGGCGGGCGGCGGCCCCAACACGGCGCGTCAGATCGCCTTCCGCGCCGGCGTGCCCGTGGAGCGCACGGCCTACACGGTCAATCAGGCCTGCGCCTCCGGCCTCCAGGCCGTCCTCTCGGCGGCCCGCACCATCATGACCGGCGAAGCCCGGGTGGTCCTGGCCGGCGGCACGGAGAGCATGTCCAACACCCCCTACCTCCTCCCCCGCGCCCGCTGGGGATACCGGATGGGCCACGCCGAGATCGTGGACGGCATGTACAAGGACGGCTTCAACTGCCCCCTCGCCGAGATCGCCATGGGCGAGACCGCCGAGGAGCTGGCCCTGGAGATGGGGATCGGCCGCGAGGCCTCGGACGCCTACGCGCTGGAGAGCCAGCTCCGCTGCGAGCGCGCCCGGGCCGCGGGACGCTTCGAGAGCGAGATCGTCCCGGTGACCGTCCCCGGCAAGAAGGGCGACACCGTCATGAGCCAGGACGAGCACCCCCGCGACGGCGCCACCCTGGAGTCCATGACCAGGCTCCCCACGGTCTTCCGCAAGGGCGGGGCCGTCACCGCCGGCAACGCCTCGGGCATCACGGACGGCGCCGCCGCCATCGTCGTCGCCTCGCGCGCCGCCGCCCGGGAGCTCGGACTGCCCGTGGTCGCCCGGCTGGTGGGCTGGGAGGTCGTGGGCGTCGAGCCGCGCATCATGGGGATCGGTCCCGTGCCGGCCGTCCGCCGCCTGCTGGAGAAGACCGGCCTGGACAAGGCCGCCATCGACGAGGTCGAGCTGAACGAGGCCTTCGCCTGCCAGGTGCTCGCCTGCAACCAGGAGCTGGGGTTCGACGCCGCCCGCCTCAACCCGGACGGCGGCGCCATCGCCCTCGGCCACCCCATCGGCGCCACCGGCGCCCGCGTGCTGGTCACCCTGCTCCACGGCATGGAGAAGCGCGGCGGCGAGCGGGGCATCGCGACCCTCTGCGTCTCCGGCGGCTTGGGGATCGCGGCCCTGGTCGAGAGGGAGGCCGCGTGATCCTGGTCTCGACCTCCACGGACGAGCGCGCCGGGCCGTACGTCGAAGCCCTGCGGGCGGTCGGCGTGCCCGAGGAGAGCATCCAGGTGGTGACGCCCTTCACCGAGGGCTCGCCGCGCGAGATGGCGTCCACGGCGCAGGGGCTCCTCCTCTGCGGCGGCGTGGACGTGGCCCCCGAGCGCTACGGCGAGGAGACCCGCCCCGACGCCAACGTCGAGGTCGCCCCCGAGCGCGACGAGTTGGAATGGTCCCTCCTCGACGGCGCCCGCGAGAGCCTCGTCCCCGTCTGGGGCGTCTGCCGCGGGCTCCAGGTTCTCAATGTCTACCTGGGCGGCTCCCTCTGGCAGGACCTGCCGACCCAGGTCCCCAGCCCGGTCGACCACAGCCAGTCCGAGACGCCGGACATCCTTGCCCATTCCGTCCGGGTCGCCGAGCCGCACCGTCCCCTGGGCGAGCGCCTCGCCCGCGAAGTCCCCAGGGTGAACAGCCGCCACCATCAGGCCGTCAAGCGACTGGCCGCCGGCCTGGTCCCGGTCGCCTTTTCGCCGGACGGCCTCATCGAAGCCGCTGTCCTCGACCGCGAGGACTGGTGGGTCCGCGCCGTCCAGTGGCATCCCGAGAACCTGATCGCCCTGGCCCAGCAGCGGATGCTCTGGACGGACTTCATCCAGGCGGCCGGTTTCCGGGCGGGCTGAGCCATGTCCGGGCCGTCCGTCCTCCTCGACCGCGACGGCCCGGCGGCGGTCGTCACCCTCAACCGTCCGCCCCTGAACATCCTGGACATCCCCACGATCGACCTCCTCGGCGAGGTGATCGCCGGGCTGGCGTCCGATTCCGGCCTCCAGGTGATCTTCCTCCGGGGATCGGGCGGCCGCGCCTTCTCCGCCGGGGTGGCCATCCAGGACCACACGCCCGACCGCGTCGTCCCCATGCTGGACAGCCTCCACGCCACCATCCGCCGCCTGCGCGATCTGGATGCGGTCACCGTCGCCGCCGTCCAGGGCCACTGCCTGGGAGGCGGCATGGAGCTGGCGATGTCCTGCGACCTGGTGATCGCCACCGACGACGCCCGCTTCGCCCAGCCGGAGATCGAGGTCGGCTGTTACCCGCCGGTCGCCTCGGCGCTGCTCCCCCAGCGGATCGGCGCCGGGCTCGCCCTGGACCTGGCGGTCACTGGAAGAAGCCTGACCTGCGAGGAGGCCGAGCGGATCGGGCTGGTGACCCGGCGGGTCTCCAACCTGGACGAGGGGATCGAGACGCTCCGATCCCAGATCACCTCGAAGAGCATCCCCGTGACCCGGCTCGCCAAGAAGGCGGTGCGGGCGGGCCGGGACCTTCCCTTCCCCGAGGCGCTGGCCGAAACCGAGCGTATCTATAAGGAAGAGCTTCTGCCGCTGGAGGATCTGGCGGAGGGGGCGGCGGCGTTTTTGGAGAAGCGGCGGGCGGTGTGGCGGAATCGGTGAGAGCCGTCGTCCGCTAACTTGCCTTTGAGCTAACCCTGATCCGGCCTTTCTGGATCTGCCCCGGGCGAGGCATCCAGAAAGGAGGATCGCTCGATGGTATCTCCAATCCGTCTGAAGGCCCTGGTGTGGTGCGGCCTGCTCCCTCTCACTCTGGTGGCAGGCTTGGGGGCGCAGCTCACGCCGGATACAGTGACCGAAACGGAAGCGCGCCTGGAAGAAGCCAGGACCACGCCACAGAAACCCCCGTTCGCCTGGAAGGGAACCTGGAATCCACGCACGGCCTACAGCGCCAATGACGTTGTCCAGCACAACGGCTCTACCTACATCAGCCGCCGCGCACGCAATCAGGGGAACGCTCCTTCCAGCGGCACCGCCTGGGAGCTCATGGTCCTGGCGGGAGCCCCCGGGCTCCCCGGTGCCAAGGGCGATCCCGGAGCCAAGGGCGATCCCGGAGCCACCGGCCCCAAGGGGGACCAGGGAGATCCGGGAGCCGCTGGAGCTCCGGGAGCGCGAGGAGAGACCGGACCCGCCGGAGCCGCCGGACAGGACGGGTCCGCCGGACCCCAAGGGCCTGCCGGACCGCAGGGACCTGCCGGGCCGCAAGGACCGAAGGGAGACCCCGGCGATCCGGGAACCGCCGGAGCCACCGGACCCCTGGGGCCCGCCGGGCCGCAGGGGCCCAAGGGGGACCAGGGAGATCCGGGAGCCGCCGGCGCCAAGGGCGATCCGGGAGCCACGGGCCCCGCAGGGCCCACAGGACCCGCCGGGACACAGGGCCCCGCAGGACCGCAAGGACCCAAGGGCGACAAGGGCGACAAGGGCGACAAGGGCGACAAGGGCGACAAGGGCGACAAGGGCGACGCCGGAGCGCCGGGAGCCAAGGGAGATCCGGGAGCCGCCGGACCCGCCGGAGCCTCTGGCCCCGCCGGTCCCTCTGGAGCCACCGGAGCCGAAGGGCCGGCTGGACCCGCCGGAGCCAACGGAGCGGACGGATCGGCTGGCCCCCAGGGCCCCGCTGGACCTCAAGGCCCCGCTGGACCTCAAGGCCCCGCCGGCCCCACCGGAGCGCAAGGCCCTCCAGGCCCGTCAGGCTCCGGTTCCAGCGCCTGGCTCGACGGCAGCGGAACCGTCTCCACCACCGCTGTCGTCGGCATCGGGACGACCGGCCCCAATCCAGACTTCCGGCTCAATGTCCACGGCGCCACCAGTCTCGCCGGCGACCTCGTCGTCACCGGCCATATCGGCATGGCCCAGGGGAGGGCCCTGATGTACCAGCCCTCGACTCTCTGCCAGGCCGGCGACGTCATGACCTACACCGATCTGGGCCTCCAGTGCAGCCGCCACCTGAACGACGCCTTCGTCAACCGCGCGCTCTTCCGGATCAGCGGCGAGGATCCCCACATCGAGCTTTATGAAGGCCCCACCGGCAAGCACTGGTTCGCCGTCGGCGGGTCGCAGGGCTTCGACATCCGGGAGGACACCACCCCGTCGAACCCGCGCCTGCGCGTTGCTCCCGGAGGTGACCTGTTCGTCGCCGGCACCGGGTTCGCCGTCGGCGGCTGGAATCTGTTCTCCGATCAGCGCTGGAAGGAGGACGTCGCTCCGCTCGAGGACGCGCTCGCCACCGTACGCGCGCTCCAGGGCGTCACCTTCCACTGGCGCCGCGATCTCCAGAAGGACCGGCACCTCGCCGCCAGCCGGCAGGTCGGCTTTATCGCCCAGGACGTCGAAAAAGTGGTCCCCGAGGTCGTCCTCACCGATAGCCAGGGCTACAAATCGGTCGCCTACTCGAATCTGACAGCCCTGCTGGTGGAGGCCGTCAAGGAGCAGCAGGATCTGCTGGAGCGCCAACAGGCCGAGCTGGACGCCCTCCGGAAACAGGTGGAGGCCCTGGCCCGCCGCCTCGACCCGCCCGGCCGCGCCCCGCACGTTCTGCCCTGATCCGCCCTCTCCCGCCAGGACCCCCTGGCCTCTGCCCCTCTCGCCCGACTCCCTGTTGGGCGGGCGGGGTCACCCTCAACCGCCTGCCCCTCGACATCCTGGACATCCCCCCGCGATTCATGTCGAAAAACAACCACTCATTTCGACATGTCTTGAGGATGTGTCGAGCGAATCGACAGGTGGCCATGGAGGCGTCGATTCTTGATCATAAAATCGACACATTTTCCCCTGATGCGATGCTTTCGACACGTCCTCAAAACCTGTCGATTTCAAGCCTCCAAATCTACGCGTCACGCGCTCAGTACTTCGACCAGGGCAGGGTGCTTGTAGACGATCTCGCGGCCCCGCCGCTCGGACGTCAGGATGCCAATCCGTTCAAGCTCTTGAAGATAGACCGACGCGGTCTGCCGCTTGGCGATTCCGACCTCGACGAGGAACTGGATCTTGCTGTACGGCTGACGGAAGATCAGCTCGACCAGCTCTTTCGAGTAGATCCTGGGCAGCTCCCCTCGGACCCGGTCCAGAGTGGCGTTGAAGAGCTGCCGGATGGCGCGAATCCGGTTGGTCGTCCAAAGCGCCGTCTCCTCCACCCCTTGCAGCATGTAGAGCAGCCACTCCTCCCAAGCGCCGTTCTCCGTCACCTCGCGCAGCAGTCGATAGTACTCGCCCTTATTCTGGATGATGAACCGGCTGAGGTAGAGGACCGGAATCTCCAGGAGGCCGGCATGCACCAGGTAGAGGATGTTGAGGATGCGGCCGGTACGCCCGTTGCCGTCCGTGAAGGGGTGAATAGCTTCAAACTGATAATGGGCGACCGCCATACGGACCAGCGGGTCCAGCCCGTCCTTTACCAGGAGGAACTCCTCGAGGTTCATCAGCTTGTCGAGCAGAACCCGCCCTCCACGGGGAGGCGTGTAGGTGACGGTACCAGCCATGCGGTTCCCGATGTAGACAAGCTCCTTCTCCGAGCGGAAGGCCATCTTCTGGTCGCGGAGAACACTGCAGACCTCCGCCAGGAGATCTCCGGTCAAGCCTCCCTGGAGCACCGCCTCATAACCGTGACGGAGAGCGGTCCGGTATCGCAGAACCTCCTTGGCCCTGGGATCGGTGGCGCTCGCCTCGTCCAGGGCGGCATGAAAGAGCTCGTCCTGGGTGGTGACGATGTTCTCGATCTCGGAGCTGAGCTTCGCTTCCTGGAGCGGGATGATGTTGATCAGGATGGTCTGATCCGGGAGGAGACCGCCGACGCCCTTAAGCTCCGCCAGAGCCCGAGTGGCCCCCAGGCAACGTTTGAGCACAGGCCGGGTCTCCAACTCGACTCCGGGCGGGAGGAAGGGCAGGCCGTCATGCGGTTTGCGGGGATCGACTGTCATATCCTCTGTCCAGGAGATTTGGGTGATTCTAGACCAGAACCGCAGCGGAAATCACGTCGAAAATTCAAGTCAATTTCGACACATATCAGACAACGTGTCGATGTGATCGACATGTCCGGAAGGACGCGTCGATTCACTCCTGGGAAATCGACTCTTCCGCCAAAGCAACCTATATAGAATGCCTCCCTCATATGGAGGAGACTTCCCATGCCTGAAACCATCCTGGTGGAACGCGAAGGCCGCGTCGCCATCCTGACGATCAACCGTCCCGACAAGCTCAACGCCCTCAATCAGCAGGTGCGGGACGAGATGCTGGAGATCCTGGCCCAGATCGAGACCGACGAGGCCGTCGGCGTCGTCGTCATCACCGGCGCCGGCGAGAAGTCGTTCATCGCCGGGGCGGACATCCAGGAGTTCGCCGGCCGCACCCCCTTCGACCAGCGCCACGCCATGCGCAGCCCGCGCATCTTCGACGTCATGGCCAGCTTCCCCAAGCCGGTCATCGCCATGATCAACGGCTTCTGCCTGGGCGGCGGCTGCGAGCTGGCCATGTCGTGCGACATCCGCATCGCCTCCGAGAAGGCCCGCTTCGGCCAGCCGGAGATCAACCTCGGTCTCATCCCGGGCGGCGGCGGCACCCAGCGCCTCCCCCGCCTCGTCGGTACCGGCCAGGCCATGCGGCTCATCCTCTCCGGCGACATGATCCCCGCCGCCGAGGCCCTCCAGATCGGCCTCGTCGAGATGGTCGTCCCCGCCGAAGAGCTGCGGGCCAGGACCCTGGAGCTCGCCAACAAGATCGCCAGCAAGAGCCCGCTCACCCTCAAGGTCGCCAAGGAAGCCCTGCGCGCCGCCGAGCGGCTGCCCGTCGAGGACGGCATCACCTACGAGCGCGACCTCTTCTGCCTCTGCTTCTCCTCCGCCGACAAGGAAGAGGGCGTCAAGGCCTTCCTGGAGAAGCGCCCCGCCCAGTGGACGGGCCGGTGATCCCATGGCTCCGCACGAAGACCTGCTGGCCCTGCGCTCCGAGTTCCCGATCCTGGAGCACACGACCTATCTGATCAACAACTCCCTGGGAGCCATGCCCCGGGGCGTCCACGACGAGGTCCAGACCTTCGCCACCCAATGGGAGACGCGCGGCGTCCGCGCCTGGGCCGAGGGCTGGTGGGAGATGGCGGCCGAGACCGGCGACCTCCTGGCCCCCCTGCTGGGCGTCCGCCCCGGCGCCGTCTCCATGCACCAGAACGTCTCCGTGGCCGCCGCCATCTTCCTCTCCTGCATCGACTACCCGGCGGAACGCAACAAAATCGTCTACGAGGCCCTCAACTTCCCCAACGTCATCTACCTCCTCGAAGGCGAGCGCAAGAAGGGCGCGGAGATCGTCACCGTCCCCTCGGACGACAACATCGGCATCCCCATCGAGCGGCTGCTGGCGGCCATTGACGAGCGGACGCGCCTGGTGCCCGTCTCCCACACCCTCTTCCGCAGCGCCTACGTGCAGGACGCCGAAGCCATCGCGAAGCGCTGCCGTGAGGTCGGGGCGATCATGCTCCTGGACGTCTACCAGTCCACGGGCGCCGTGCCCCTGGAGTTGGAGGCCTGGGGAGTGCACGCGGCCGTGGGCGGATCGGTGAAATGGCTCTGCGGCGGACCGGGCGCGGGCTACCTCTGGGTGAATCCGGAGATCGCGGGATCGCTCCAGCCCTCCTTCACCGGCTGGCAGGCGGACGCCGAGCCCTTCGCCTTCCGTCCGGGACCGATCCGCTACCGCGACGAGCCCGCCTGGCGCTTCCTCACCGGCACGCCGAACATCCCGGCCCTCTACTCCTGCCGGCCGGGCTACCGCATCGTCTCCGGCGTCGGCTCCAGGAAGATCCGCGAGCGCTCCCTCGGCCTCACCCGCTACCTGATGGACCTCGCCGAAGAGGCCGGCTTCGAGGTGCGCACCCCGCGCGACGACAAGCACCGCGGCGGCACCGTCTCCGTCTGGCATCCCGACGCCGAGCGGCTCTGCCACGACCTCATCGACCGCGAGATCATCTGCGATTACCGCCCGAACGCGGGCATTCGCCTCTCGCCGCACTTCTTCAACACCGAGGCGGAGCTGGAGCACGCGATTTCCACGCTGAAGGGGCTCGTGTAGGAGCCGGCTGGAGCCAAGGACCTCAAGGACCTCAAGGACACCAGGGACACCAGGGACATCAAGGACATCGGCGCTCGTCCTTGGCGTCCTTGAGGTCCCTGGTGTCCTTTTGGTCCTTCGCTGCCACCTTTTCCGCCTCGCATCGGCCCTTTCACGCCTCGTTCGCAGCCTTTTCCGCCTCGCGAAACCCCTTTCTCCTCGCGTTTTCCGCCCAACCGCCACGGACAAAACCCTTTTCCGTGGCGTCCGCTACCTTTCCCGTCCCGCGAAAGGGAGGCGACGCCTCGTCTTCCGCCTTTTCCAAGCCGCGAAAGGCGGCGAACATCACGGAAAAGTCCTTCTCTCTTGTGAATACTCTCTATCTTTCTCAACTTCTCCGGTCAACGGCGCGGAAAAAGCGGAGAGCGGCGCGTCTTCGACCTTTCGCGTCCTGGAAAAGGTCGGGAACGTCTCGCAAAAGCCAGAAACAGCAGAGTAAAAGGATTCCCCGGCATCTCCAGCCGCCCTGCCTTCCCAGACAAGGAGGTCCGCGCCGGCCGGGAATCCAAGGATACCCGAATTTGGGGGCTTGACAAGCCGGCCGGGTATGATCCAGCATATTCACATTTCAGGACGCAGCACCCCGGACCTCTCGGCGTACGCTGGACGGGAACCAGTAGAGAGGTCAGGGCTCAGCCAGATGATTTTCCGGTCCGCCACTGATGGCGTCCCGGATTTTTAGGGCGCAATTGCGCCCAAGGAGAAAGACGATGGCAAAGGAACTGAAGTACGGAGCGACCCTCAACAGTTGGGAGACCCTGCTGGCCAGGCTGGAGGCCAACGGCGGCGACTTCCCGCAGCTCGAGACGTATCGTCAACAGCTCGCGGCGATGCTCTCCCAGGCGCGGCAGACGACCGTCGAGCAGTCCGCGATGGCCGCCAGCAAGCAGGACGCCTCGAAGCGGCTCAAGGCCACGCTGGCCGACGGCCGCAAGCTGGCGACCTTCCTGCGCAACGCTGTCCGGCAGCGCTACGGCGACCGCGCGGAGAAGCTGGTGGAGTTCAACCTCCAGCCCTTCCGCGGCCGTCCACGCAAGGCGCCCGAGGGCGAGGGCAAGCCGCCCGCGACCCCGCCGCCCACGCCGGCCCAGTAGCTCTGAAGATCTGAAATCCCTTTCGGGGGCGTGTCCGGACGCGCCCCCCCTTTTTCAGACCGCCCGGCCGGCGCTCGCCTCCACGTCGAGCCTCGACCTGACGGCCTGAAGTGTCGTCGCGTTCTTTGACAGACGATGCAAATCACAGGGGGCGGCCTCGAAACCGGGGCGGGGCCGCCCCTCCCGCCTATGGTGGCACGGACCGACGGAACCATTGCCCAAGGAGGATTATTGCTCTAGAGTACGCTCGTCGTCCGCTCTAGAGTCAAAATCATCTTGAAATCCCTTGCCAGGGGTATGCACGTGCTAGAATTTCGAAACAGGGGCCGGCGTGCTTTTTGAGATCGTCGGCGAGATCACAGACGTAGAGACCATCGCGGTCAGCGGTGGAATCCGCGATCTGAACCGGCTACGACGAGCCTATGGACTGTTCCGTTGGCGGAAGCGAAAAGGCGTTGCTCTGGTACGATTGGAGGACGGCACCGTCGTACGGGCCGAGCTTCACTGGTACGAGGCCACTGGCCTTGGCAAGAGAGAGTTGAAGATCAAGCGCTGGCTGGAATAGAGCCAAAGACCGCCATGAACGGACAGCCCAGATCCTTTGCCGTTTGCATCCGCAACGAGGGCTACCCCGCCTCGCTGGAGGTGCGCAAGATCTACGAGGTCCTTCCGGACTTGAGTGCCGCCTCGCACCACATGGTGAGGGTCGTGGACGAATCCGGAGAAGACTACCTGTATCCCGAGAGCCTCTTCGCTCCTATCGAGCTCCCCCAGTCTCTCCAGGAAGCGTTGGAGCTCGCGGGCTAAACCACCCCTCCGTCCCCACCATTTCCCGCGGAAACGTGTCTATCCTTACAATGGGGTCTGCGGCAGGCCTCAGATCGCCACGCTCTTTGACAACCAGGAAGGAATCATGCCATCGCCAAATCGCCATTCTGGCACGCCGGTCGTAGATAGGACCGGAAGGCGAGGAGCCTCAATGCTTTACGCCGGATTCGAAGCCGTCCAAAGTCGCCCGAGGAAGCCCGGAGAGACCCCGATTTCAGGAGGTCGTAGAAAAGGGCACCTTAAGCCACCTGTTTTCAGCAGGTTGCAAAGGGGTACCTCGGAATTGCCCTGATCTGTATGGTGGGATTGCGACTTTCTGAAACGCCACCTTCTAGCGGTGAACCTGTTAATAGCTCGGAATTGCCCTGATCTGTACGGTGGGATTGCGACTTCCCAAGACGGTGAGACCAGCTCTTCACGAAACCTGATGCCCTCGGAATTGCCCTGATCTGTATGGTGGGATTGCGACTCCATGAGGTCCAATAGGATCTTGTTGAGCAGGAACAAGGCTCGGAATTGCCCTGATCTGTAGGATGGGATTACGCAACGGGTCCCGCCCTTTCAGGGCGGCTGGAGATCCGATGGACCGCTCACCCGGCGCTGAAGCGCCGGGCTATTCAAATATTGCCCCTTTGGGGCAGATTCAAAAATTGATCGGTTCGGACGACGGACGATCCCTCCGGACCGTCCCTTGAGGGACAATCGCAGGTAGCCCCACGGTTTCAACCTGGGGCGGCGGAGGCCACGGACACCGAAGCACCGCGTCCTGGCGATCCAGGCGGCGGAGGCGGAGGCACGGCGGAGGAAGGGGCACCTTTAGAAATTCTTTAGGTCTCCTTCCGGACTTCTTGAGATGCCCTGAACGAAGCTTTCACTGCGGGGGACGGCAGGGCCGTCACCCCGGTTTATGAGCCAGTCAGAGACATCTACGCCCACCGACCTCCGCTATCTCCTCGCTCTCTCCCTGGGCGCTCTCGGGATCGTGTACGGCGACATTGGCACCAGCCCGCTGTATGCGTTGCGGGAGTGCTTCCACGGCCCCCATGCCGTGCCGCCCAGCCATGACAACGTCCTCGGCGTGCTGTCGCTGGTGTTCTGGTCGCTCGTCGTCATCATCTCGATCAAGTACCTCGTCTTCGTGATGCGGGCCGACAACCGGGGAGAGGGGGGCATCCTGGCGCTCATGGCGCTGGTGCCTCCCCGGTTCCGCGAGGCGCGCGGCGGTCATTGGGCGCTCATGGCGCTGGGCCTCTTCGGGGCCGCGCTGCTGTACGGCGACGGCATGATCACGCCGGCCATCTCGGTGCTCTCGGCGGTGGAAGGCCTGGAGGTGGCGACACCGTTCTTCAATCCGTACATCGTGCCGATCACCCTGTTCATCCTGCTCGTCCTGTTCGCCATCCAGCGGCGTGGGACGGCGGGAATCGGCGCGCTGTTCGGTCCCGTCATGATCCTCTGGTTCGCGACGCTAGCAGTCCTCGGCATCTTCTGGATCGTGCGCGCCCCCTCCGTCCTCGCTGCGGTCTATCCAGGGTACGCGGTGCGCTTCTTCGTAGAGAACGGATGGCACGGCTTCCTGGTGCTCGGATCGGTCTTCCTGGTGGTGACCGGCGGCGAGGCGCTCTACGCCGACATGGGGCACTTCGGACGGCGGCCGATCCGCATGGCCTGGTTCGCCCTGGTGCTCCCGGCGCTGCTGCTCAACTACTTCGGCCAGGGCGCGCTGCTGGTGACCCATCCCGACGCCGCGGCGAATCCCTTCTACGAGCTGTCGCGGCGGCTGGCCCCCGATTGGGTCCTCTACCCGATGGTGGTCCTGGCGACGGCGGCCACCGTGATCGCTTCGCAGGCCGTGATCTCCGGCGCCTTCTCGCTCACCCGGCAGGCGGTGCAACTCGGGTACATCCCGCGGATGGAGATCATTCACACCTCGGGCCGGGAGATCGGGCAGATCTACATCCCGTCCATCAACTGGCTGCTCCTGCTCTCGACCTTCGGCCTGGTGCTCGGCTTCCAGAAGTCCACCAACCTGGCGGCGGCCTACGGAGTGGCGGTCACGGCCACGATGGTCATTACCACCCTGCTCGCCTGCATGGTGGCGCTCCGCCTCTGGGGCTGGAAGCCGGCGCTGGTGATCCCCGTGACGGCGTTCTTCCTGCTCCTCGACGGCTCCTTCTTCGCCGCCAACATCATCAAGGTGATGGACGGCGGCTGGTTCCCGCTGCTGGTCGGCCTCGTGGTCTACACGCTGTTGACCACCTGGAAGAAAGGGCGCCAGATCCTGGCGGAACGGCTGCGGGACGGCGCCCTGCCGTTCGAGGAGTTCGTGGCCAGCGTCGGCCCCGACACCCTGCGGCGGGTTTCGGGTACGGCGGTGTTCATGGCCCGCGACCCGCGGGGCACGCCCACCGCCCTGCTCCACAACATCAAGCACAACAAGGTGCTGCACGCGCGGGTGATCCTGCTGTCGCTGCAGACCGAGGACGTTCCCACCGTGCCTGCCGGGGAACGGATCGAAGTCGAGCCGCTGGGCAAGGAGTTCTACCGGGTGATCGCCCACTACGGCTTCATGGAGGATCCGAGCATGCCGGAGATCCTCAAGCTCCTGGGCGAGAAGGGGATCGCCACGGAAACCATGGCGACCACCTTCTTCCTCAGCCGCGAGACGCTGATCCCCAGCAAGCGGCCGGGCATGGCGCTCTGGCGGGAGTGGCTGTTCACGATCATGGTCCGCAACGCCCAGCGCCCCTCCGACTACTTCCGCATCCCGGTCAACCGCGTGGTGGAGCTGGGGATGCAGGTGCGGCTGTAAAACAACCCCGAACGCGAAATACCTGGTCTCCGGCCGACACTCAGGGGAGTGGGACTGGCGGAGGCTCTGCCCGAGCTTTGGGAACTCAATGTTCCGTCTTACACTGGAAGTCTCGATTGCGGGGAAACTTCCAGTACGAGAGGCAGGGCAGAAGCTCTGGACATGAAGCGGCCATCGGTCACACAATTTCTTCAGCGGTGGAGCACGGGAGACCGGGAGGCGGCGGAGCAGGCGCTCCCCCTGGTCTATGACGAGTTGCGCCGCATCGCCGCGAGGGAGCTGCGTCGAGAGCGTGGGGGCCAGACTCTTCAGGCCACCGCCATCGTGCACGAGGCTTACATGCGCCTCGCCGGGCAGGCTGGTCTGGAATGGCCGAGCCGCGCTCACTTCCTCGCCTTCGCGGCGTACCTGATCCGGCAAGTCCTCGTCGATCACGCCCGCAACCGCGACCGCCTCAAGCGGGGCAAGGGGTACGAGAAGGTGACTCTCCGCGAGGCGGCTGACCTGGCCTGGGAGAAGAGCCCCGATGTCATCGCCTTGGACGAAGCCCTCTCCAGGCTCGAAAAGGTCGATCCGCGCAAAGCCTCGATCGTGGAGCTGAAGTTCTTCGCCGGCCTCACCCTCGAAGAGATCGCCGAGCAGCTTGGGATCTCGGAGGTGACCGTGAGCCGCGAATGGCGCCGCGCCAGGACCTGGCTCTACAGCGCGTTACAGACGAACGTGGCGAACGGTGCGTGATCCATCGGGAAGGAGGAGCGGTGGACCCTGAACGATGGCACGAGGTGGACCGTCTCTTTGAGGAAGCCCTGGATCGACCGCCGGCGGAGCGGCCGGCGTTTCTCGACGCCGCGTGCGCCGGGGACACCGCTCTCCGGCGGCAGGTGGAGCGGCTGCTCGCCGCCGATGAGGAGGTGGATGGATTTCTGACCGGTACGTCCGGTCAGTTGCTGGAAACGGCGTTCGGCGATGGGAAGGAGGGCCCAACGCTCTCCGGCCGCACCATCTCCCATTTCCGGATCGGAGAGCCTCTGGGCAGCGGCGGCATGGGCGTGGTCTATGAAGCGGAGGACACCCGGCTCGGCCGCCGCGTGGCTTTGAAGTTCCTGGCCCCGGGGCTGGTCCGCGACCCGGGGGCCAAAGCCCGGTTCCTCCTGGAGGCGCGGGCGGCCTCGGCCCTGGATCACATCAATCTCTGCACGGTCCTCGAGGCCGGGGAGAGCGAGGACGGCCTCTTTTTCCTCGCCATGCCCCGTTATGAGGGCGAGAGCCTCGAACGCCGCCTCGCCCGCGGCCCCTTGCCGGTCGAGGAAGCTCTCGAGATCGCCGTCCAGACCGCCCGCGGGCTTGCTAAGGCGCACGCGCACGGGATCGTCCACCGCGACGTGAAGCCAGGAAACCTCTTCGTGACCCGCGACGGCGTCGTGAAGATCCTCGACTTCGGTATCGCCAAGCTCACGGGCGAAGTGGAGCCCACCGCTCCGGACACGTCCTCCTACATGTCGCCGGAGCCCACCCGGCGTGGCGCTCTCCTGGGCACACCCTCCTACATGGCGCCGGAACAGACGCGGGGCGAGCCGGTCGACGCCCGGGTGGACGTGTGGTCGCTGGGGGTGGTCCTTTACGAGATGCTCGCCGGCCGGCGGCCGTTCTCCGGTGATACCGGCGCGGCCGTGGTCCATGCCGTGCTCCACAGGACTCCGGAGCCCTTGACGCACCTGCGGCCCGACATGCCGGCGGAGCTCGGCCGTATCCTCTCCCGCATGCTGGCCAAGGACCCGGGGCAACGCTATGCGGATGCGGCGGAGGTCTTGGCCGACCTGCGGAGCGCCTTGGGTCTGCCGGCCACGGGAAGCAGCCTGAGCCCTTCAGCCCCGCGCTGGCCGCGCCGCTGGCTCGGCTGGGCGGCCCTCGGGACCGTCGTGCTGGCGGCCGGCGCCGTCCTGGGCTTCCTGGCCTGGAGGAGAGACGGCACGCCACCCGCCCCGCAGATCGTCCGGTTGACCGATCTCGAGGGGAGCGAGACCTCCCCCAGCCTGTCGCCTGACGGCACGTTCTTCGTCTACAGCAAGAAGATCGACGGCAACTACGACCTGTTCCTCCAGCGGGTGATGGGGGGCAGACCCATCAACTTGACCGCGGACTCACCGGCCAACGACACCCAGCCCGCTTTCTCGCCTGATGGCCAACAGATCGCCTTCCGGTCCGCCCGGGAGGGCGGTGGCATCTTTCTCATGGGGGCCACCGGCGAATCCGTCAAGCGCCTGACCGACTTCGGGTTCAACCCGGCCTGGTCCCCCGACGGCCGGGAGATCGCGGTCGGCACCGGGGGAGTTGCCGACCCCAGGTCACGATCCCCGTCGAGCCAGATCGTCCGCATCGACATCGCCACCGGGGCGCGGCGGCCGCTGGCGGTCCAGGACGGCGTCCAACCGGCCTGGTCTCCCAACGGCCTGCGGATCGCTTATTGGGGTCTCGCGCAGCCCGGAAGCCGCCGCGTCATCTGGACGGTTCCTCTGGACGGCGGCGGATCTCCGGTCCCGGTGGTCGACGATACCTTCTACAACTGGAGCCCCGCGTGGTCTCCCGACGGCCGGTTTCTGTATTTCGCGAGCGACCGGGGCGGGAGCATGAACCTCTGGAGGGTCGCCGTCGACGAGCGCTCGGGCCGGGTGTTGAGCATCCCGCAGCCGATCACCGCCTCCACGGAGTGGAGCGCGCTGCCGAGCCTCTCCCGCGATGGGCAACGCCTGATCTACGCCACGAAAAACAGCCGCAGCTTTGTCGAGCTGGTCCCTTTCAACCCGGAGACGGCCCAGGTCGCCGGTCCTCCCACCCTGGCTTATCAAGGGGCGCGTGCCATCACCTCCTGTGACGTTTCTCCCGATGGAGCCTGGCTGGCCCTGTGGGCCGCTTCCCCTACGGAGGACCTCCTTCTGGTCAAGTCCGACGGCGGCGACCTGCGGCAGTTGACGAACGATCCCGCCCGCGACCGGACCCCCTACTGGTCCCCGGACGGCAGCCGGATCCTGTTCGCCTCGAATCGCAGCGGCAAGTACGAAGCCTGGACGATCCGGCCCGACGGCAGCGGCTTGACCCAGATCACACACCTCCCCGATCAGTCGGTGCTCCATCCTTTCTGGGCGCCGGACGGCAAGCGGATCGGCTTCTACTATTCTTCCCACGGGACGGCCCTCCTGGACCTCCTTGGCCCCCAGTCCCGGCCGCGCGTGCTCCCTCCGGTTGAAGGTGGCCAGATCTTCGACGGTTCAGCCTGGTCCAAGGATGGTGGCTCCCTCGCTGGAGAGATGTCGGCCGGGCAGGGGGAGGGGACGCAGGGGGTGATCCTGTGGTCTCTTGCGGACAACACCTACCGCCGCGTCTCTCCGATCGGGAGTAATCCAGTTTTTCTCCGTCGTGGGCCGCGGCTCCTCTTCAACGAGGTTGGCACCATTCGGCTCGCCGATGTGACGAGTGGAGAGGTGCGGACCGTGCTCTCTCCTCCCCCTCACTCCTTGTTCGACTGGGTAGGCGTCAGACCGGACGACAGAGCTCTGTGCACGGTGCGGAACACCAACGAAGGTGACATCTGGAGCTTGTCGCTGGCCGCGTCGACCACCTTGACTTCCGCCAAGGTGGTCGACTAGCCGCACGATCCCGGAGCTCACTTGAGCATCGGTAATATCAGCCCGAGCAAACTATTACCTGGCAAGTGTCGGCACTGCAAAAGATGCCGCCGTCCTCGGTACTCGTCCCCACGTCCATTGCCCTCCCTCCTCTGGCCAGCTCAAGGAGCGCCGGATCACTGAGGAACCGGATCGTTTCGCGGTTGAGGCTGAGGCGGCGCGGCTTCCGACTCTGTTCCTGACCCTTTGTCTTATTCTTCTTCAAGGTGAGTCTCCTATTATCAGAACTGGACCGACATGGCCCAGCGTCTTCCCGGGAACAAACGCCGATCAGGAGCGGACCGCATCCCCTTGGAGCCATGTGATGTCCTTCTCCAAGGAAGCTCCTCCCAAAGCGGTCGAGATCTGGGGCGCTCTGCAGAGAGATGCGCAATCGCGGGGCGAAGTTCGTCACCTCGCCCGGACCGGTAGAATTGGCGGGTGCCCTTCATCTACATCCTCCGCTGCGCCGACGGCACCCTCTACACGGGCATCGCCAAGGACTTCGAACGCCGGCTCGCCCAGCACCAGGCCGGGAAGGCGTCCCGCTACACCCGGGCGCGCCTGCCGGTGACGGTGGTCTGGACGCGCGAGGCCGTGTCCTGGAGCGCGGCGCTGCGGGAGGAGATCCGGATCAAGCGGATGAGCCGGGTGGCGAAGGAGGAGATGGTGCGGGCCCGCCTATAATCCCCCTCCCATGCCGCCGACCCCGCTCCTCAGCTGCGAATCGATCTCCAAAGGCTTCGGCGTCCGGCCGCTGTTCGAAAACCTCTCTTTCGGGATCTCCGAAGGGGACCGGGTAGGGCTCATCGGCCCCAACGGGTCGGGGAAGTCGACGCTTCTCCGCATCCTGGCCGGAATCGAGGTCCCGGACTCCGGCTCCCGCACCCTGCGCCGGGGCATCCGCATGGGGTACGTCCCCCAGGACCCGTCGTTCCCGGAGGGGCGCACGGTCGAGGAGATCCTCGCCGAAGCCCTGGCGGACGACCCCGCGGAGGAGTACGAAAAGATGACCCGGGTGGCGGTGTCGCTCGGCCGGGCGGGGTTCAACGATCCCACCCAGGCGGTGGACATCCTCTCCGGCGGCTGGCGCAAGCGGCTGGCCATCGCCCGCGAGATGGTCAAGGCGCCGGACATCCTCCTGATGGACGAGCCCACGAACCACCTGGACGTCGAGGGCATCCTGTGGCTGGAGGAGCTGCTGCGCAGCGAGCCGCTGGCGTTTCTCGTGGTCAGCCACGACCGCTACTTCCTGGAGAACGTCGCCACGCGGATGATCGAGCTGGACCGCCGCTATCCCGAGGGGATCTTCCAGGCGCCCGGCACCTACAGCGACTTCCTGGAGAAGCGGGACGAGGTGCTGCGCAACCAGGCCGAGTACCAGGCCTCGCTCGCCAACCGCGTCCGCCGCGAGGTGGAATGGCTGAAGCGCGGGGCCAAGGCGCGCACCACCAAGGCCAAGGGGCGCATCCAGGAGGCGGAGCGGCTGATCTCCGAGCTGCAGGAGATGAAGGAGCGGACCGGGCCGGCGGCGAACGCCCGCGCCGGGATCGACTTCAACGCCTCGGACCGCAAGACCAGGAAGCTCCTGGTGGCCCACGGCCTCGCCAAGTCGTTCGACGGCAGGAAGATCTTCTCCGGGCTCGACTTGCGGCTCGTCCCCGGCATGAAGCTGGGGCTTCTGGGGCCGAACGGCAGCGGCAAGACCACGCTGCTCTCCCTGCTCGACGGCACCCTGGAGCCGGACGCCGGATCGATCGAGCGGGCGGAGTGGCTGCGCACGGTGCGCTTCGAGCAGAGCCGCGAGACCCTGGACCGCACCGTCTCGCTGCGCCGGGCGCTGGCGCCGGAGTCCGACTCGGTGGTCTACCAGGACCGCCCGATCCACGTGGCGTCCTGGGCGAAGCGGTTCCTGTTCCGGACCGAGCAGCTCGATACGCCCGTCTCGCGGCTCTCCGGCGGCGAGCAGGCGCGCATCCTCATCGCCCGCCTGATGCTCCAGCCGGCGGACCTGCTGATCCTGGACGAGCCGACGAACGACCTGGACATCCCGACGCTGGAGGTGCTGGAGGAGAGCCTCCTGGAGTTCCCCGGCGCGCTGGTCCTGGTGACCCACGACCGCTATCTGCTGGAGAACGTCTCGACGCACGTGCTGGCCCTGGACGGCAAGGGTGGGCATCAATACTTCGCGGACTACGCGCAGTGGGAGGCGCACCGCGAATCCGCCGAAGCCGCGCCGAAGCCCGCCGCCCCCAAGCCGGCGGCGACGCCGAAGGAGACGAAGCCGTCGAAGAAGCTCTCCTATCGCGAGCAGCAGGAGTGGGACCGGATGGAGGAGAAGGTCCTCGAAGCCGAGGACGCGCTGGCCGCCGCGCAGGCGGCGGTGGAGGACCCGGCGGTGGCCAGCAATCCCACGGAGCTCCAGGCCCGCTGCGCCGCCATGGAGACGGCGCGGGTGGAGGTCGAACGGCTGTACGCGCGGTGGGCGGAGCTGGAGGAGAAGCAGAAGTAGGAGGGACTTCAGTGTGTATGGCTGACGGAGGCGGCATGCCCTCCGAGACCTCACCCCCTGGCCCCCTCTCCCTCCGCCCTCCCGTCCGCCGGGAGAGGGGGAACGATGATTCAACGGTCTTGCCGAGGCCAAGAAGACCTCAATCGCAGGGCCCTCCCTCTCCCGGGGGCGGGCGGCAGGGAGATGGGAGAGGGACCGAGGGTGAGGTCTCGGAGGGCAGGGCGCTCCGTCTGGCTAGACGTCCAGATCCCGCCCGCGCCCTCCCCGCAGCGCCCGCGCTCCCATCAGCAGCCCGGCCCCGATGCCCAGCGCGGCCAGCGCCGCCGTCCGGGGGTGCAGGGCCGCCCGCGTGTAGAGGCTCGTCTCCTTGACCCGGCCCTGCCAGTTGCGGCCCCGCTCGCCGCCGTCGTAGTCCAGCGGGGCGTAGAGGTTGTCTTCCGGACGCGCGGGGATGTCCGTCATCTGCGAATCGAATCCCGTCCTCTCCAGGGCGAGGTCCATGAGCCGCGGCGCCTTGCGCTCCATGGCGCTCATCGCCCGGCCCGCGCCGCCGACGTTCAGCTCGCGGACGGGCTTCTGGGCGGCGTCGAGGATGGCGCGGGCGACGATCTCCGGGGCGTAGACCGGCGGCACGGGTTGCGGCTCCACCTCCAGCAGGGTCTTCGCCTTGTCGAAGAACGGCGTGTCGATGCTCGTGGGCTTGATCAGGGTCACGGAGATCGGCAGGCCCTCGGCCTCCAGCTCCAGCCGCAGGGCGTTGGTGAACCCCTTCACGGCGTGCTTGGCCGCGCAGTAGTTCCCCTGCAGCGGCACGGCGACGTCGGAGAGGACGCTGCCGACGTTGATCAGGGCTCCCCCCTCGCGGGCCAGGTAGGGCACCGCCGCCAGGGAGCCGTGGACCACGCCCCAGTAGAGGACGTCGAACTGCCGGCGCATGTCTTCGAGAGAAAGCTCCAGGATCCGGCCGTAGAGGGCCACGCCGGCGTTGTTGACCCAGGTGTCGATGCCGCCGAAGGTGTTGAACGCCGTCTCGGCGATCTGCTCTACCTGGTGGGGATCGGCCACGTCGGCCACGACGTGGACGGCGTCGCCGCCGTCCTGGCGGATCTCGTTCACGGCGTCCTGAAGGTCGCGCTCATTACGGGAAGAGAGCACCACGCGGGCGCCCGCCGCCGCGGCTTTCTTGGCGGTCACCAGGCCGATGCCGCTGGAGGCGCCGGTGATGACCAGGATCTGATCGGGAAGACTCTTCAGTTGCGGCTTCATGGGGACCTCCTGGCCGGCGGACTTCGCCGGACCAGGAAAGTCCCTTGCCCGATGCGTGCCAGGAGCGAAGCTAGGTCTTGACCTTCTTCACGATGACCAGCGCGAGTCCCGTCTCGTCATCGATGAGCAGGTCCCCGGTGAACTGGACCCGGCGGCCCTCCACCAGCCGGCCGCAGGTGTTCACCGCCGAGTTGCCCAGGCAGACGACAGGGATGAACTGGTCGAACGGCCGCCTCGCCTCGACGTCCACGAACCGGAAGGGGGTGCCGTCGTCGAGGAAATCGACGCTGTCCACGAATTCGACCGTGCCGATGATGACGGCTTCGGCCTTGTCCGTGCGGGGGACGGCCTTCTCCGGAGCGACCGGGGCGCTCCCTTCCCCTTGCATTCTGGCGTAGGCCTGGACGGCCTTGACGAGGCTCTCGCGCTGGGCATCCCTGTCCTGGGACCAGGCGGAGACCGCGACGAGCAGGGCGGCGGCGAGCACGAAGACAGCGCGTTTCGGCATTCTCATTCCTCCTCAGTGGACCCTCCGACTGAACCCTTGAGAGCCTCATTGGAACCTATAGTTGAATTATAACGCCGGCAGTGGGCTCATAACGTGCCGTGAGAAGCACCTTCTTGTATGAATGAGATCTTCCAGAGCGGTCCGTGCCGGAGCCCTACGGCTTTCCGGGAGAGCCATTTTGGGGATCGCGAAATCCTGAGGGGTGACGTATACTCCGCGTAATTGCTCAGCAACGCATCCCTCTGACAAGCGCGCTCTGGCCGCGAAGGACCCTATCCTGGCAGGCCCGGCGCGCCGAAGGCGTTGACTTGGGAGGCCGGGGCGGCAGCTCCGGGGTTATGGAGTCTTCTGATTTGAGCTTACGTACGCGGTCCCTCTGGTATGTCGCCGCCATCGCCGCGGCGGTCCTGGGTGTCGCCCTGCTGCTGGTGCTGCGCCTCGTCTCGGTGGCGGACGACCCGCAGCTCGCGCGGCAGATCGGCTGGAACCTCCTGTTCATCGCCCTCTCAGCCGGCATCCTGGCGGCCGGCGCCGCCTTCTGGGTGGTCCGGCGGATCACGCTCCCCCTCCGCAGCCTGGCGCACACCATGACCGAGATGGCGCGGACGGGCAGACTCCAGAGCGACTTTCCGACGGCCGGCGGCGGCAGCGAGGTGCAGCTCATCGAGGAGACCTTCCGTTCCCTGACCGTCTCCCTGGAGGAGTCGCAGCGCGCCCGGGAGCGTTCGTACGTCGAGGCGGTGGGGGCCGTGGTAACGGCGGCCGACGCCCGCGACCACGAGACCACCGGCCATTCCTTCCGCGTGGCCCTCTACGCCGTTTCCCTGGCCAAGGCCCTGGGGATCCATGGCGAGGACCTGAAGGCGATCGAGTGGGGCGCACTGCTCCACGATGTCGGCAAGATGGTGGTGCCCGACGAGATCCTGCGCAAGATGGGGCCGCTGACGGAATCCGAGTGGCACATCATGAAGCAGCATCCCAACTGGGGGTTTGACATGCTGGCCGAGGCCAGCTTCCTCCAGCCCGCGGCCGTGGACATCGTCTACAGCCATCACGAGCGGTGGGACGGCAAGGGCTACCCCCGCGGCATCGCAGGCGAAAGCATCCCGCTGAGCGCCCGCATCTTCGCGGTGGTGGACACCTACGACGCCATCACCTCGGACCGTCCGTACCGCAAGGCGCGCCCCCATCAGGCGGCCGTGACCGAGCTGCAGCGGGTGGCCGGGCAGCAGCTCGACCCGGCGATCGTGGAGGTCTTCGCCCGCCTCCCCGAGGTGGAGCTGCGCCGCCTGCGGGAGCTGTGCAAGCGGATCCACCCCGGCCTCAGCCTGCCGGCGGACCTGCTGGACCGCTTCGCCGATCCCGAGCCCGAAGCCCAGGCCGACGCCGTATCCTAGGGATGTGAAGCGGGAGCTCCATCCCACCTTGCTCCCCGAGGAGCGGCGGCGGCTTTTCCGGGAAGGGCTCGACCTCTTCAACCGCGGCGCGTTCTACGAGGCCCACGAGGTCTGGGAGGACGTCTGGCGCTCCACCACCCCGGAACCCAGGGATCTCTTCCAGGGCCTGATCCAGGTCGCCACCGCCCTGCACCAGTTTCAAGACCTGAAGAGGCTGGACGGCCCCCGCCGCACCCTCGCCAAAGCGCGGCGCCGGCTGGAGCCCTTCGCACCGGTCTCGCACGGGTTGGACGTCGCGGGGCTGCTGGAGGCGGTCGGGGAATGGCAAAGGTGGCTGGAGCGGCGCGAGGGAGAGCCGCCGGGGGTGCCTGTGATCCGGATTTTCGACCCCGCCGCAGTCCTCTGAAGGACCTAAACGACCTAAAGGACACAAAGGACAACCTGTCCGATGTCCTTTAGGTCGTTTAGGTCCTTTATGTCCTTTAGGTCCTTGCTTTCAGGGGATTCCATACCGCCGCCGCTTCTCCCACAGCGCCTTGCGGCTGATGCCCAGGAGGTCGGCGGCCCGGCCCTGGTGGCCGCGGGTGTAGGCGAGCGCCTTGCGGATCTGCTCCTTCTCCACTTCCACCAGAGGACGGGGGCGCGCCTCCAGCAGCTCGTCGGGCGGCGGCGGATCGACCGGCTCGCCGTCGGAGAGGATCAATCCCCGCTCCAGGGTGTTGCGGAGCTGCCGCAGGTTGCCCGGCCAGGGGTGCTCCAGCATCCAGGCGCGGGCGCGGGGCGCCAGGGCGGGATCGCGGTAGCCGAAGCGCTCGCCGAGATCGGCCAGGAGGTGGTCGATGACACGTGGCAAATCTTCCCGCCGCTCGCGCAACGGGGGCACGCGGAAGGCCAGGACCTCCAGGCGGTAGAAGAGGTCGGGGCGGAACGTCTCCCGGGCCACGCGCTGGGGGAGATCCTCCGAGCCGATGGCGACGAAGCGGAGGTCGGCGGCGACCTCCGGCCCGCCCAGGGGAGCGTAGCGCCGCTCCGCCACCAGCCGCAGCAGTTTGGGCTGGACGGACAGCGGCAACTCCTCCACATGGTCGAGCACGAGCGTGCCCCCTTCCGCGCGGGCCACCCGGCCCTCCCCGGCCCGCTCGGCGCCGGTGAAGGCGCCGGCCCGGTAGCCGAACAGCTCGCTCTCGAACAGGGTGGTGGGGATCGCGCCCGGGTCCACCTCGATCAGGGGACCCTGGGCGCGCGGGCTGGCGCCGTGGAGGGCGCGGGCCACCGTGGAGCGGCCGCTCCCCGGCTCGCCGAGGATGAGGACGGGAGCGTCCGTGGCCGCGGCGCGGCCGATGCCGCGCAGGCTCTCGGCCAGCGCGGGGAAGTCCTGGAGGAGACGCGGCAGGGTGAGCGGCGCCGCGGCGGTCACGCCCGGAGCTCGGCCGTCACGTCGGGAGCGTCCCCCCAGAGGCGCTCCAGGGCGTAGTACCGCCGGGGCTCCTCCTGGAAGACGTGCACGACGAGGTCGCCGTAGTCCAACAGCACCCACTGGCCCCGGTTGTAGCCCTCGACGTGCAGGGGACGCGACTTGTTCTCGCGCAGCCGCTCCTGCACGGCGTCGGCGATGGCCTGGACCTGGCGCTCGCTGGTGCCGCTGCAGATCATGAAGTAATCCGTGAAGTCCGTCACCTTCTCGAGGTGCAGGACCTTGAGATCGACCGCCTTGCGGTCGTCGGCGGCCGAGACGGCCTCGCGGACTTTCTGTAGGGTGTCGATGGGGGTGGTGGTGATGGGTTCTGGATTCATCGGTACAGGTCGTATTTTTGCACGTATCGTACCACCAAGTCCGGGAGCGTCCCCTCCGGAACCGGGAAGCCGGCGGCGAGCAATTCCCGCAGCCGGGTCGAGGAGACGTCCACGGGTTTCTGTCGCAACAGAAGGACGCGGTCCGTCCTCGCCAGCTCCGCGATCTCCGGATGCAGGGAGGGCGCGTCGAGATCCCAGCCCGGACGGGCCAGGACCACCAGCCGGGCGGCCTGGGGGATCTCCCGCCAGCGCACCCACAGGTGGAGGTCGGCGAACGAGTCGCCGCCGATGATCAGGAAGAGCTCCGCCGCCGGCATCTCCCGGCGGAAGTGCTCCAGCGTCTCGATGGTGTAGGCCGGCCGCTCCAGCGTCAGCTCGTGGGGCGAAACGTACAGGCCGTCCTCGTTCAACAACGCCAGCTCCACCATGGCGTAGCGGGCCAGGGCCGGCGCCATGGCCCGCCCGGGCTTGTGCGGCGGCCGGGCCGTGGGCAGGTAGAGGACCCGGTCGAGCCCGAGGGCGCGCCGCGCCTCCCGGATGGGCTCGATGTGCCCGCGGTGGATGGGATCGAAACTGCCTCCGAAGAGACCGATCTTCACTCGCCCCGGGCCTCCAGACGGCGCGACAGCTCGGAGATGAGCTTGGGGATCCCCTCCCCTGTCGCGGAGCTGATCTCCATGTGGAACAGGTCGCGTTTCGCGGCCTCCCTGGCCAGCTCCTCCCGCCGCTCGGGCAGGGCGGAGTCCAGCTTGCTCCCCACGATCAGCCGCTCGCGCTCCATCAGCTCGGGATTGAAGGCCTCCAGCTCCCGCTCCACCACGGCCAGATCCTCGGCGGCGCTCCCCTCCGGGTTGGAGAGGTCCACCAGGTGCAGAAGCACCCGGCAGCGCTCGATGTGGCGGAGGAACTGGATCCCCAGCCCCGCGCCCTCGGCCGCGCCGGCGATCAGCCCCGGCAGGTCGGCGATGACGAAGGGCTCCGCGAGGGGACCCTCGGCCACCACGCCGAGCTGCGGCACCAGGGTGGTGAACGGATAGTCGGCGATCTTCGGCTTGGCCGCCGAGACCACGCTGATCAGGGTCGACTTGCCGGCGTTGGGCAGGCCGACGACGCCGACGTCCGCCAGCAGCTTGAGCTCCAGGCGGAGGCGGCGCTCCTCGCCGTCGCGGCCAGGGTCGGCGCGGCGCGGCGCCTGGTTGGTGGCGGTGGCGAAGCGGGCGTTGCCCCGCCCGCCCTGGCCGCCGGCGGCCACCAGCAGCCGCTCGCCATCCCGCAGCACCTCGCCGAGCAGGTCCCCGGTCTCCTCGTCGTAGACCACGGTGCCCAGGGGGACCGGGACCTCGAGGTCCTCGCCCGACTTGCCGGACTTGTTCGAGCCTTCGCCGTGGCGGCCCCGCTGCGCGGGGTAGAGGGAAGCGAAGCGGAGATGGTAGAGGGTGTTCCGGTTGGCGTGGCCCACCAGATACACCGATCCCCCTTCTCCTCCGTCGCCGCCCGATGGCCCGCCCCGGGGGACGTACTTCTCGCGGCGGAAGGCCACGCAGCCGTTGCCGCCACGCCCGGCCCGGACGTGAATCGTGGCTTCGTCGAGAAAGATCAAGGTCGGTTGCGAGAGGAAAAGCGGCCGGGAGCCGGACTCATGGCCCGGCCCCCCGGGTTACTCGGAGGCGCCGGCGGTCTCTGCGACCGGCAGGATGTGAACATACTTGCCGCGCCGGCCCCGGTCCTGGAACTTGACGACGCCGTCCCGCTTCGCGAAGAGGGTGTCGTCCTTGCCCTGGCCGACGTTCTGGCCGGGGAAGAACTTGGTGCCGCGCTGCCGCACGATGATCGAGCCGCCGGTGACCGTCTGGCCGCCGTAGGCCTTCACACCCAGGTACTGCGGGTTGGAATCGCGGCCGTTCTTGGAAGAGCCCTGTCCCTTTTTATGTGCCATGGGTCGATTCTCTCCTGATGCCTACGGCAGCTGGATCTCGTCGATGCGGACCCGGTGCAGGTGCTGCCGGTGGCCCTTGGTGCGGCGGTACTGCGTACGCCGCTTCTTCTTGAAAACGCGGATCTTGGGTCCCGTCACCTCGCCGACGAACGACGCGGTCACGGCGGCGCCCTCGAGCACCGGCGCGCCGAGCTGCGGACCGTTGTCGCCGGAGACCATCAGAACGCGGTCGAAGCGCACCGAATTTCCGTCATCCTCGCGGTCCATGAGCTCCACGTCGATCACGTCGCCGGGGGAGACGCGATACTGCTTGCCACCACTTTCTATCACTGCGTACATGCGGATTGCTCCCAGAGTCGTCTTGAAGACGCGTGGAACGGGGACCCTAACATGGAACGGCGACGCGGGTCAACGATGCGGGTATCCTTTTTGCTGGAGGTAGGCTCCCACGATGCTGATGTGGAGGATCTTCGCCGCCCTGACCGCCCTCTTTCTCCGCCTGCTCGGCGCCCGCCGGCGGCGGCTGGAGTCGGGCGACGTCTCCCTGGTCTATTACGAGCTCGGCCCCCGGGACGGCGAGCCCTGGGTCCTGCTGCACGGTCTGGGCGCGACCGCCGCCACCTGGGCGCCGGTCCTGCGCGCCTTCCGCAAGGAATGCCGGATGCTGGCGCCTGAGCTCTCCGCCCTCGGCGGCACCCGCTGCCCGCGCCACGCCCTGGGGATGGGCGGGACGGCAAAGATCCTGGAGGAGCTCATCGACCGGGAATTCGGCGGCCGGCCGGTGACGCTGGCCGGCATCAGCCTCGGCGGCTGGATGGCCGCCCGCTTCGCCCTGCGGCATCCCGAGCGGGTCTCGCGGCTGGCGCTCATCGTCTCCGGCGGCTATTACGATCAGGACTGGAACAACATCGAGTCCCTGGTGACCGTGAAGGACCTCGCCGGGGTCGACCGCCTCTACAAGGCTCTCTTCGTCCGCGTCCCC
Organism: Thermoanaerobaculia bacterium; assembly: GCA_036376245.1. Classification (GTDB taxonomy): domain Bacteria; phylum Acidobacteriota; class Thermoanaerobaculia; order Multivoradales; family UBA5704; genus DATARR01. The sequence goes on from DASVAS010000023.1 coordinate 195,579, forward strand.
TGGATCATGCGGGCGTCCCGGTCCGCCTTCCTCGCGGCCTACACCTCGCCCGCCGTGACGAGCACCCTCTCGGGGCTCACGGAGGACGACGCCCTGCGGGACGAGGACCTCGCGGAGATCCGGATGCCCACGGCCGTGATCTCGGCGGAGCACGACGGCCTCTTCAACGCGGAGGCCGGGCGGGCCATGGCGGCGGCGGTCCCCGGGGCGACGTTCGAGGTGCTCCCCGGCTGCGGCCACGCCGCCCACATGGAGAGCCCCAGGGCGCTGATCAAGGCTCTGCGGCGGTTCCGCCGGGCTACGGGTTTAGAATCGTCTCCAGATCCCTATACGGAGGCGCCGCCATGGCCGAACCCGACTACCTAGTCTGCGTAGACTGCGAGACCCCCTGCTACGTCTTCGAGTGGAAAGACGGCAAGGTCACCGACATCATGTGTCCGGCCTGCGGGAACGACGACCCGCAGCAGTTCCTCAGCCCCGAGGACATGGACGAGCTCGACTCGCATTGACTTGACTCCTTTGCACTAAGATCCCACTCTCCCGAGCGCGCTTACCTCTCGGCGGAAGGGGATTTCCATGCCCGGCAACCCGCATTGATGGCCAATGGCTAAGATTTCACGCTCAGGGGGGTTGACACGATCTTAGTCCTTGCCTATCATCTTCTCAGATCGGCGGACATGCCGGTCGATCTGAAAGCGAAATCAAAGGAGGATGATCATCATGAACAGCTCTGTGATTCGTTGGAACCCGGCCGCTGCCTATATGAACCGCGAGCCCTTCGCGCGTCTGTTCGACACCTTCTTCGGCGACGTGCAGGGCGAGGAGGTCTCCAACCGGGGCTGGGTGCCGCCGGTGGACATCCAGGAGACCGAAGAGGGTTACAAGCTCCAGGCCGAGCTGCCCGGCCTGACCAGGGACGACATCCAGATCACCCTGGAGAACAACGTCCTGCGCCTCTCGGGCGAGCGCAAGATGGAGAAGGACGTCCGGAAGGAGAGCTACCACCGCGTCGAGCGGACCTACGGCACCTTCAGCCGCGCCTTCGCGCTGCCCCAGCAGGTCAACGGCGAGGGCGTCCACGCCGCCTTCGAGAACGGCGTGCTGACCATCGTCGTCCCCAAGGCCGAGCAGGCCAAGCCGCGCAAGATCAGCATCAGCTGATCCCTAGGCTTTGACAGGGCTTTCCAGGATCGGGCGCGGCGTGGGATCGGAGGGCGCCGCCAGCGGCAGCTCGACGGTCATCGCCGTGCCCGCGCCCGGGGTGCTCCGGATGTGCATCCGGCCGCCGTGGGCGCGGGCGATCCGCTCGACGATGGCGAGCCCGAGCCCGGTCCCGCCCTTGCGGGTCGAATAGAACAGCTCGAAGATCTGCTCCTGCTCTTCCTCCGACATCCCCACGCCGTTGTCCTCCAGCTCTAGGCAGACCGCCGTCCCCTGGCGGAAGGCGGAGAGCTTGAGCACGGGCGCCCGTCCCGCCTCCTCGGCGGCGGCGAAGGAGTTCTTGGCCAGGTTGAGGAGGAGCTGGTTCATCTGCGCGGTGTCCACCCGCACCCGCGCGCCGCCACTGCGGTCGTCGATCTCCACCCGCGCGCCGCGCTTCTGGATCTCCCCGGCGAGCACCTCCCGCAGCCGCTCCAGGGGACGGACCGCCGGCATCTCCTCCAGCTCCAGGGGGCGCGGTTTGGCGTAGGCCAGGAAGTCGGTGACCAGCCGCTCCAGGCGGCTGAGCTCGGAGCGGGTGATGGAGAGCAGGCGCTGGCCCGTGGGCAGGGGGCCGGCCTCCTCCATCTCCTCTTCCAGCATCTGCATGTTGAGGTTCAGCGAGTTGAGGGGGTTGCGGATCTCGTGCGCCAAGCCCGAGGCCAGGGTGCCGATGTAGGCCAGCCGCTCGGCCTCGGCCGCCTGCACCTCCAGGCGGGCCGACCGCCGGAGCAGGACCCACACCGCCAGGAAGGCCGAGAGGAGCAGCATCGTGGTGACCACCGCGACCAGGGTCGTCTGCCGCACCAGGTCCTTCCGCAACACCTCGACCCGCTTGCCCATCTCCCCCGAGCTGATGCCGATCTGGAGGACTCCGTACTCGCCGATGGGAACCTTGATGTCCGGGATCTCGGAGACGTCGAAGGTCGACTCCCGCTCGATGATCTGGGGAGGCTCGACGTGGCGGGGCATCTCGGGCGAGCCGACCGTCGGCGGCACCGACGGCCCGGGCGCCGCCCCGGGCCCGGCCTGGATGCGGGTCTCGCTCCGCGCCGTGTAGACCAGCATGCCGTTCTTGTCGAAGATCTCGACGCGGCGGACGATGTCGCGCTCCCGCAGCATCTGGTCGACGTACGTCTGCGCCTCCCGCTCGACGGCGACGGCCGTGAACAGGTCCTTGCCCTGCCGCTCGGCCCCGCGCTCGATCTGCCGCGCCAGCTCCTCGGCCTCGGCCGTGGTCTCGGTCAGAGCGCGCTTGATCTCCCGCTCGGAGAGCGAACGGAAGATCAGCCAGCCGAACAGCGCGATGTCGCAGACGACGAAGAGCGCGAAGACGATCGAGCCGATCAGGAACCGGCGCGAAAAGGCGGAACCGGCGGGGCGGGTCATCGCGGGCAAGGATAGCACCCGGGATCGAAGCGCCCCGGCGGGTCTTCCTTTCCCCGGGGCTGGTCGAGTAGGATGACGCCGCTCCCCATGCTCGGGAAAACCCTCAGCCGCCGGTCCGGATTCCTCCTGCTGCCGCTCCTCGTCTGCGCGGCGCTGGCGGCCGGCTGCAAACGCGACCAGCCCCCCGCCCCGTCTCCGAGCGCCCAGACGGCGGAGACCCCGCGCCGGGGCGGCACGGTGGTGACCGGCTGGACCGCCGAGCCCGGCGGCGTCAACGAGCTGACCATTCCGTCCAGCCAGCCCACCAACGAGATGCTGTTCCGGGTCTTCCTCCATCTGCTGGAGGAGCAGTCGGACTTCAGGGACCATCCGGCGACCTTCAAGCCCCAGATCGCCGAGTCCTACGAGTGGTCGGACGACCACAAGGTCCTCACCTTCCACCTGCGGAAGGGCATGGTGTGGAGCGACGGCGTCCCCATCACCGCCGAGGACGTGCGCTGGACCTGGGAAGCCCAGAAGCACCCCGACGTGGCCTGGGACAGCATCGACTCCAAGCGCTTCATCACCGACGTCGAGGTGGTGGACCCGCACACCGTCCGGTTCCACTTCTCCCAGGTCTACTCCACGCAGCTCCTCAACGCCAACGAAGGGGTCATCCTGCCCAAGCACGCCTGGGAGAAGCTCCCTTTCTCGCGGTGGCGGCAGGATTCCGACTGGTTCCTGAAGAACCTGGTGGTAAGCGGACCGTTCACCGTCGAGTCCTGGGAGCCGCAGCAGCAGATCGTCCTGAAGCGGAACGAGCGCTACTTCGAGAAGGGCCTCCCCTACCTCGACCGCGTGGTCATGCGGATCGTCACCGATCAGGCGTCCGCGCTGACCCAGATGCTCAGCGGCGAGCTCGACTTCATCCCCCAGATCGGCGTCAGCGACGTGCCGCGGGTGAAGGAAAACCCGAACCTGCAACTGATCGACTACTGGTTCAACATCTTCGTGGCCGTGGGGTGGAACAACGAGCACCCGCTCTTCAAGGACCCTGAAGTGCGCCGGGCGATGACCCTCGGCATCGACCGGAAGACCATCGTGGAAACGCTCTGGGGTCCCTACGCCACGGTCGCGTCTTCCCCCATCCTGAGCCAGGTCTGGGCCCATAACCCGGCCGTCCAGCCCCTGCCCTACAACCCCGCCGAGGCGCGCCGCATCCTGGCCGCGAAGGGTTGGCGGGACACCGACGGCGACGGCGTGCTGGACCGCGGCGGCAAACCCTTCGCCTTCGAGCTGCTGGTCAACGCCAGCAACAAGGCCCGGGTGGACTCCGCGGTGATGGTCCAGGATCAGCTCAAGAAGGTGGGCGTCCGCGTCGAGCCCCGGTCGATGGAGTTCAACTCCATGATCGAGCAGTTCATCAAGGGGGACTTCGCGGCGGGCTACATGGGCACCACCATGGACACCAGCCTCGATCTGACGAGCCTCTTCCACAGCCGCGCGCTGCCGCCGGAGGGGAGCAACCAGGTCCGCTACGCGAATCCGGAGGTGGACCGGCTCATCGGGCTTTCGATGAACCAGAAGGACATCCGGGACTCCCGGCCCCAGCTCTACAGGATCCAGGAGATCGTCCAGCGGGACCAGCCGATGACCTTCCTCTGGGAGTCGGACCGACTGACGGCGGTCAACAAGCGGGTGAAGAACTGCAAGCCGACCCCCGCCTTCTCGTTCTTCAACCTCAAGGAGTGGTGGGTCCAGCCGTAGGCCCTCCGTGTCCGGCTTCCTCCTCCGGCGCTTCGCCGGCTCGCTCCTCCTCCTGCTGCTGGTCCTTACGGCTTCGTTCTTCCTCCTCCGCCTGATCCCAGGCGGTCCGATGAACCTGATCGAAGACCCGCGCCTGAACCGGGAACAGCGGGAGAACCTGCTGCGGGTCTACGGCCTGGACCGCCCGTTGCCGGAGCAGTACGCGCGATGGCTCTCGGCGGTGGCCCTGCGGGGCGACCTCGGAATCTCCTATTCCCAGCGGAAGCCGGTCGCGGACGCGCTGCTGGAGGTGCTGCCTGCCACGGCGCTCCTCGCCGGCTCCGCCCTGGCGGTGGAGGCCCTGGTGTCCCTGCTCCTGGGGGTGGCCGCGGCCCGTAGCCAGGGTAAACGCCTGGATCACATCCTCAGGATCGTCTCCCTGCTCTCCTACTCCCTGCCGGGGTTCTGGCTGGGACTGATGGCCATCCTGCTCTTCTCCTACGTCTGGCCCATCCTGCCGTCGAGTCACATGCACTCGGTGGACGCGGACCGGATGAGCACCCTGGGCCGGCTGGCGGACCTCGCCTGGCACCTGATTCTGCCCGCCACGATCCTGGGCCTCTCGAACGCGGGCTCGACCACCCGCTTCGTCCGCGCCAGCTTCCTCGAGGTGATGAGCCAGGACTACATCCGCACCGCGCGGGCCAAGGGGCTTTCCGAGCGGCGGGTGGTCTGGGTCCACGGTCTGCGCAACGCCCTGACGCCCACGATCCAGGTGCTGGCCATCTCGCTGCCGGCACTCCTCTCCGGATCGTTCATCACCGAGGTGGTGTTCTCCTGGCCCGGCATGGGACGGCTCACCTTCAACGCCATCCTGACCAGGGATTACCCGCTGGTCCTCGGCGCCACCGCCTTCGCCGCCGCCGTGGTGGTGGTGGGCAACTTCCTGGCGGACGTCCTGCACGCCCTGAGCGATCCGAGGGTCCGCCGTGTCTAGGCGCTGGCCGCCTCTGCTGGTCTGGGGCGGCGGCCTGACCGTCTTGCTCGTCCTGGTCACGGTCCTGGCGCCGGCCCTGGCTCCCTACGATCCGTCCGAGCAGCTCGATCCGCCGGCCAGCGCCTACCGCCCGCCGGGCACGGAGCTGGCGGCGGTCCGGCTCGCCGACGGCGTCTGGCGCCTGGCCGACCGGGTGCGCCGTACACCTGGGGGGTTGGAGATCGAGCGCCTGGGGAGGAGGGAAACCTTCGCGGCCTCGGAGGTGCTGAACCTCACCCCTGAAGGCGTGGCGGACCGCCGCCTGTTCCTCCTGGGCAGCGACCGGTTCGGCCGCGACATCCTGTCGCGGGCCCTGTACGGCGCCCGCGTCTCGCTGGCCGTGGGGCTGATCTCGATGTTCCTGGCTCTGACCCTGGGGATCGCGATCGGCTCCCTCGCCGCCCTGGGGGGACGGTTCGCTGACGCCGTGCTGATGCGGAGCGTGGACGCCCTCCTCTCGTTCCCCTGGCTGTTCATGCTGCTGGCGCTGACCACCTTTCTCGGACCTGATCCGAAGCTGATCGTGGTCATCCTCGGCGGCACCGCCTGGATGACCATCAGCCGCCTGATCCGCGCCGAGATCCTCGGGCTGAAGGGGCGGGACTTCGTGCTGGCGGCGCGGGCCGTGGGCCTGCACCCCCTGGCGATCTTCTGGCGGCACCTGCTGCCCAACGCCTTCGCGCCGGTGCTGATCCAGGCCACGCTCCTCATCGGCCGCCTGATCCTCACCGAGTCCTCCCTGTCGTTCCTCGGCATGGGCCTCCAGCCCCCCATCCCGAGCTGGGGCAACCTGATCGCCGAGGGGCGGGACGTCCTGACCTCGGCCTGGTGGATCTCCGTCTTCCCCGGCGTGGCCCTGGCCGTCACGGTGATCGCGTTCAACCTCCTGGCCGACGGCCTGCGCGACAAGCTCGACCCGAGGAGCGAGGCCTAGGGCTGGTATGCTCCCGCGCTTGTGAGCGCGCCCACGGGCCGGCGGGCCCTGACCACCGTCTTCCTGACCATCCTGCTCGACCTGATCGGGTTCGGCATGATCCTGCCGCTCCTGCCCTTCTACGCGCAGGAGCTGCGCGCCACGCCGTTCCGGATCGGCCTGCTGTTCTCGTCCTACAGCCTGGCGCAGCTCCTGTTCGCGCCGCTCCTCGGGCGCCTCTCGGACCGCGTCGGGCGCCGGCCGGTGCTGCTCGGGTCCATCGCCGGCGGCGCGGCTTCGTATCTGCTCTTCGCGTGGGCTTCCTCCTACGCCCTCCTGTTGCTGGCCCGCTCGCTCTCGGGCGTGGCGGCGGCCAACTACGCCATCGCCCAGGCCTACATGGCCGACGTCTCCTCGCCGGAGAACCGGTCGCGGGCCATGGGCCTCGTGGGAGCGGCTTTCGGGCTGGGTTTCGTGCTCGGACCGGCGCTCGGGGGCGTCCTGGCCCACTACGGCGGACCGCGGCTCGTCCCCCTGACCGCCGCGATCCTCTCGGGCATCAACTTCCTGATCGCCCTGGTCGGGCTGCCGGAGTCCCTCTCCCCCGAGCTGCGGGGACGGCAGACCGATTCCTCCTGGCTGGGGATCGCCAGCCTGCGGGCGGCCTGGCGGGATGCGCCGATGCGCGGGCTGATGCTGCTGTTCTTCCTGGTGATGTTCTGTTTCTCCATGATGGAGACCACCCTGGCCCTCTTCTGCCAGAAGCGCTTCGGCTTCGGCACCCGGGAGACCTCCTGGTTGTTCGTCTTCGTCGGCGTGGTGCTGGTGATCGTCCAGGGGGGGCTCCTGGGCCGGCTGATCAAGCGGTTCGGCGAGCGGCGCCTGATCCTCTCGGGGATCGTCCTCATGGCCGCCGGCCTGGCCCTGCTGCCGCTGACGCCGTATCTCGGGCTTCTGCTCGCCAGCCTCTTCCTCCTGGCGGTGGGCCAGGGGGTCCACAACCCGTCCAGCCTCGGCCTGCTCAGCCGCCTGACGGACGAGGGCTCGCAGGGGGGCGTCATCGGCGTCTCCCGCTCCTTCGGGGCCCTGGCCCGCACCCTCGGCCCCGCGACAGGCACCTGGATCTTCGGCGCCCTGGGCGCGGGCTGGCCGTTCTGGGCTGCCAGCGGGTTGATGCTCGTGGCCCTGGCCGTCGCCTTCGCCGTCCTGCGGGAAGTCCCGATCTAACCGTGCTCACCAGCGACTTCGACTATCACCTCCCGCCCGAGCGGATCGCCCAGGAGGCCGCCCCCCGGGGAGAGAGCCGCCTCCTGGTGCTGGACCGCGAGGGTCCGGACCGCCACGCCCGGATCCGCGACCTGCCGCGCCTGCTGCGGCCCGGCGACCTGCTGGTGCTGAACGACACCCGGGTGATCCCGGCGCGGCTTTTCGGTCATCGCCCGAGCGGCGGCAGGATGGAGGTCCTGCTGATCGAGCGCCGGGGCGAGCGGGAGTGGGACGCCCTGGTGAAGCCGGGCCGCCGGGCGCAGCCCGGGACCCGGATCGATTTCGCGGACGGCCTGGCCGCGGAGGTGGTGGACAAGCGGGAGGACGGCCGCCACCTCCTCCGCTTCTCCGAGCCGGTGGAGCCCCACCTCGACCGGCTGGGGCATATCCCGCTGCCGCCGTACATCCACCGGCCGGACACTCCCGCGGACCGCGAGCGGTACCAGACCATCTACGCCCGCCATCCCGGGTCCGTGGCCGCGCCGACCGCGGGCCTGCACTTCACGGAGGAGCTGCTGCGGGAGATCGAGGCCGCGGGAATCGGGATCGCCCGGGTGACGCTCCACGTGGGGGTCGGCACCTTCAAGCCGGTGTCCGCCGAAAAGATCGAGGAGCACCGGATGGAGTCCGAGCGCTACGAGATCAGCGAGGAGACGGCCGCGGCCCTGCGCCGCGCCCGGCGCGTCGTGGCGGTCGGGACCACGGTGGTGCGGACGCTGGAGTCGGCGGCGCGTGATGGAGAGGTCCAGCCAGGAAGCGGAGCCACGGAGCTTTTCATCACCCCGGGGTTCAACTTCCAGTTGGTGGACGCGCTCCTCACCAACTTCCACCTCCCCCGCTCCACGCTGCTGATGCTGGTCTCCGCCTTCGCCGGACGGGAGAGGGTGCTGGCCGCCTACGAGGAGGCGATCCGGGAGGGATACCGGTTCTACTCCTACGGCGACGCCATGCTGGTGGAGCGCCGGGCGATGCGGGAGGCCAGCACGGCCGCGCCGTAGCCGTTGTCGATGTTCACGACCCCGATTCCCGGGGCGCAGCCGTTGAGCATGGTCAGGAGGGCGGCGAGGCCGCCGAAGCTCGCGCCGTAGCCGACGCTGGTGGGCACCGCCACCACCGGGGCCGGAACGAGGCTGGCGACGACCGTGGGGAGAGCGCCGTCCATGCCGGCGACGGCGACCACCACGTCGGCCTTGCGGATCGCCGGGAGGTTCCCCAACAGACGGTGCAGCCCCGCGATCCCCACGTCGTAGCACCGCTCCACCTCGTGTCCGAACCAGGCCGCGCAGACCGCCGCCTCCTCGGCGACCCCGAGGTCCGAAGTCCCCGCGGCGAGGACCGTGATGGCGCCGGGCAACGGATCTCCCTGCCCATAGGTGAGGATGCGAGCCCGCTCGTGGTAGACCGCTTCGGGAAAGGCCGCGCTCAGCTCCGCCGCCGACTCGGGACGGACCCGGGTCAGCAGGGCGCGGCCGTGGGCCTTCACCATGCGCTCCAGGATCGCCAGCAGGTCCTCGCTCCGCTTCCCTTCGGCGTAGACCGCCTCGGGCAGGCCGTTGCGCAACTCGCGGTGGAAGTCCAGCTTGGCGAAGCCGAGGTCGGCGTAGGGGAGCTCCGCGAGGTCGTGGAGCGCCTGCTCGGGAGACCGTTCCCCAGCCGCCACCGCTTCCAGGAGCTTTCTGAGCTGATCCGGGTTCACGGCACCGCGTTCGCGCCGCCGCGGCGATAGCCCAGCGGGTCATAGGCCACGCGCTGGAAGCCCAGGGAGCGCAGGCGCGGCTCGAGGTCGTTCCAGATCTCTTCCAGGCGCGGCACCTCGTCCGGGCCGACCTCGACGCGCGCGGCCCCCTCGTCGTGGCGCACGCGCACGACCCGGAAGCCGGCCTCGGCCAGGACATCCTCGGCGGCCTCGATCCGGCGCAGCTTGCCCAGGGTGACGACCTGTCCGTGCGGGATGCGCGAGGAGAGGCAGGCGTTGGCGGGGCGGTCCCACACCGAGAGTCCCAGCGAGCGGGCGACGGCGCGGGTCGCCTCCTTGTCCACGCCATGGGCGAGAAGGGGCGAGTAGACCCCGCGCTCCCGTACCGCCTTCAGCCCGGGCCGGTCCGGGCCGGGATCGGAGGCGTTGGTGCCGTCGCAGACCACCGCGTATCCCCGCTCGGCGGCGAGGCGGACCATCGTGCCCATCCGCATCCCTTGGCAGACGTAGCACCGGTAGCTCGGGTTGGCCACGAACTCGGGATCGTCCAGCTCGCTGTAGGTGACGATCTCGTGCCGGATGCCGATCTCCGCGGCGATCCGCCGGGCATGGTCCAGCTCCGCCCCCGCCAGGGTCTCCGCCGCGGCGGTGACCGCGAGGCTTCGCTCGCCCAGAGCCCGGTAGGCCAGCGCCGCGACGACAGCCGAGTCCACGCCGCCCGAGTAGGCGACGAGGACCGAGCCGCGGCTGGAGAGGTCGGCAACTATGGAATCGATATGCGCGGCGTCAGACATCGCGCCGGATCGTAGCATGGGCTACTCAGCGGATCAGCCAAGTCCCATGTCCGCCAAGGAGGGGGCGGTCATGACCTTGTCAGCGATCTTCTCCAACTCCCGTATGGAGGAAATCGCGTCAATCTGCGCCTTCACGTGCTTCGGGACTTTGCCGAAGCGCCGTTCTATCAGCCGCAGGACGATCCGCCTGGATCCTTTGAGCCCTTCTTCGCGGCCCTCTCTCTGACCTTCCCGGCGGGCCCGGTCCTGCCACTCCCTGAGGGTTTCTTCCAGCATCGGGACCTCCTCCAGATCCTCAATCAAGGGAATTGTAGCGCCACGAAACGTGCGTCGGACCACCCGAACCACCCAGGCAGTGAAGACTCGCCTCAGATCACCCGGCGGGAGCCATTGGGCCAGATTGCGAGCGACCTCGGAGAAGTGCTCAGGGTCGATGCTGGTCTCCAGGCGAGCCAGAGCGGCCACCAGGTTCCGCGCCTGGTCTCTCTCCTCTGGGCTCAGGCGGTTCTCGTCGATCAAGACGTAGTCGAGCCGTGGAAGCCACCTGCGCAAGGAGCCCGGGACGGGGGTGAAGAGCGACTCAAGATCCAGAGGCACCTTCCAGGGACGCTTACCGCTGTAGAAGAGGATGGGAAGGATCGGTGGAAGCTTGTCGGAGGCTCCCAGCTTCAGAGTGCGGATCAGCAGCTGAAGGAGCAGGCCCACATAAACCAGCATTCGGACAGGCATGAAGGGATCTGGAGCCGCCTGGAACTCCAGCAGCAGGTACACATAGAACCACCCCTCTTCTCCATCCCCCTCCCAGCGGACCCGCCAGATCAGATCGTTGTGCCGATCCTTCAGATCCTCGCTGACGAAGCTTCCGCTCACCCGCTCCAGGGTCTTGAAGTCCAGCCGCGACACCCAATCCTCGTGGATGAACCCCCGGATGAGATCCTCGATCATCTGAGGGTAGGAAAACAGCAGCCTGTGACCCGAGTCGTCCCCTGACATCCGCCCTCCGTTTTTCACGAAAGGCTCCTTATACATCAGAAAACGGAAAAAAGTACTCCTACCGTAGCGGCCGGGGAAACTTCATGGTCACCGGAACCAGGAACAGAATGCTGAACACCACGAAGGCGTAAAGGGGGACGAAGGGCGCGGCGCGCTGATCGGCCCAGGGCGCCATCGAGCGCAGGACGCCCAGGATGGCCGGGGGACCCAGGTAGTAGATCAGGAGGAACCGCCGGCGGACCGGGGCGGGAAGGCCGTAGGTCCGCCGGAAGTAGAGGATTCCGAAGCCCCATCCCAGCCCCACCGCCACCGCGTAGTAGTTATACAGCGACAACGGCAGGCTGCCGGCGAGCGACAGGATCCGGGTGAAGCTCAGCAGGCTCATCGCCCAGCACGCCAGGAACAGACCGAGGAGGATGACCTCCCGGCGCATGAGCTCCCGGGAGGGTTCCTTCACCAGCCTTCCTCAGTCATAACTGTCCACCGGCGGGCACGAGCAGAAGAGGTTGCGGTCGCCCCAGACGTTGTCCACCCGGCCGACATAGGGCCAGAACTTGCGCTCCCGCACCCACGGCGCCGGGAAGATCGCCTCCTCACGCCCATAGGGCCGGTCCCACTCGTTCGCCGTGACCTCCTCGGCCGTGTGGGGAGCGTTCTTGAGCGCGTTGTTCTGCCGGTCCATCCGGCCCTGCTCGAGGGCCCGGATCTCCTCCCGGATGCGGATCATGGCGTCGCAGAACCGGTCCAGCTCCGCCTTCGACTCGCTCTCGGTGGGCTCGATCATCAGCGTGCCCGGGACCGGGAACGACATCGTCGGCGCGTGGAAGCTGAAGTCCATGAGCCGCTTGGCCACGTCCTCCGCCTCGACGCCGGCGGTGGTCTTGAACGGCCGCAGGTCGAGGATGAACTCATGAGCCACGTGGCCCCGTTGGCCGGTGTACAGCACCGGATAGTGCTCCCGCAGCCGGGCCGCCATGTAGTTGGCGTTGAGGATGGCCACCTCTGTGGCCAGGGTCAGCCCCGAGCTTCCCATCAGGGCGATGTAGGCCCACGAGATGGGCAGGATGCTCGCGCTCCCCCACGGCGCGGCCGAGACCGGACCGATGGCCCGGTCGCCGCCGGTGTGGATCACCGGATGGCCGGGCAGGAACGGCGCCAGGTGCTCCGCCACGCAGATCGGCCCCATGCCGGGACCGCCGCCGCCGTGCGGGATGCAGAACGTCTTGTGCAGGTTGAGATGGCAGACGTCGGCGCCGTAGTCGCCGGGCCGGCAGAGCCCCACCTGGGCGTTCATGTTGGCGCCGTCGAGGTAGACCTGGCCGCCGTTCTCGTGGACGATGCGGCAGATCTCCCGGATCCCCTCTTCGAACACGCCGTGCGTCGAGGGATAGGTGACCATCAGCGCCGCCAGCTTGTCGCGGTGCGCCTCGGCCTTGGCCCGCAGGTCGTTCAAGTCGACATTGCCGCCGGAATCGCAGGCCACCACCACCACCTTCAAGCCCGCCATCACGGCCGAGGCCGGATTGGTGCCGTGCGCCGACACCGGGATCAGGCAGACGTCCCGGTGATCCTCGCCCCGGGAGTGGTGCCAGGCGCGGATGACCATCAGACCGGTGTACTCGCCCTGGGAGCCGGCGTTGGGCTGCAGCGAGCAGGCGGCGAAGCCGGTGATCTCGTTGAGCCAAGCTTCCAGGGACTGGAAGAGGTCCTGGTAGCCCCGGGTCTGCTCGGGCGGCGCGAAGGGGTGGATGTTGGCGAATTCGGGCCAGGTGATAGGAACCATCTCCGCCGTGGCGTTCAGCTTCATGGTGCACGAGCCGAGGGGGATCATGGAGGTGGCGAGGGACAGGTCCCGCGCCTCCAGACGCTTGATGTAGCGCAGCATCTCGTGCTCGGTGTGGAAGCTGTTGAAGACCGGATGCGTCATGTACTCCGACGTCCGCGCGTGGGGCGAGGAGAAGGAGAAGTCCACCGACTCCGCCAGCTCGGCGGCGGTGAAGCCGGGAGCGCGGTCGCCGGCGAAGACGGCCAGGAGGTCGTCGACGTCGGCGGCGGCGACCTTCTCGTCCAGGGCCACGCCGACGGTGGTCTCGCCCAGCTTGCGGAGGTTGATCCGCCGCTGCCGGGCCGCGGCCAGCACGTCGTCGGCCGAGCGTCCGTTCAGATGGACCCGCAGGGTGTCGAAGAACGGCTCGCGGCCGGCGTCGTGGCCCAGGCGGCGCAGGCCCTCGGCGAGCACCGCCGCCAGGGCGTGGACCCGCCGGGCGATGGCCCGCAGGCCTCTGGGGCCGTGATAGACGCCGTACATGCCCGCCATCACGGCCAGGAGCACCTGGGCCGTGCAGATGTTGCTGGTGGCCTTCTCGCGGCGGATGTGCTGCTCGCGGGTCTGCATGGCCATCCGGTAGGCGGTCTTGCCGTGGCGGTCGCGGGAGACGCCGATGATGCGGCCGGGGAGCTGGCGCTTGTGCTCCTCGCGGGTGGCGAGGAAGGCGGCGTGGGGGCCGCCGTAGCCCATGGGGACGCCGAAGCGCTGGGCCGAGCCCACCGCCACGTCGGCGCCGAATTCGCCCGGCGCCCGCAGCAGGGCCAGGGACAGCAGGTCCGCCGCCACCACCACCAGCGCGCCGGCGGCGTGGGCGGCCTCGGCGACCGGGGCGTAGTCCACCACCCGGCCGTCGGTGGCCGGGTACTGCAGGAGGACGCCGAAGATGTCGCCCGCCGCGAAATCGATGTGCGCCGCGTCGCCGACCCGGACCTCGACGCCGACGGCGCCGGCGCGGGTCTTGACCACCTTGATGGTCTGCGGATGGCAGTCGTCGGCCACGAAGAAGACGTTCTTCTTGCCGTTCGAGATCGCGAAGCACAGGTGCATGGCCTCGGCCGCGGCCGTGCCCTCGTCCAGCAGGGAGGCGTTGGCGATGGGCAGGCCCGTCAGGTCGGCCACCATGGTCTGGAAGTTGAGCAGCGCTTCCAGACGGCCCTGGGAGATCTCGGCCTGATAAGGGGTGTACTGGGTATACCAGCCGGGGTTCTCGAGAATGTTCCTCTGAATGACCCCCGGCGTGATGCAACCGTGATAGCCCATGCCGAGATAGGACCGGAACACCTGGTTCTTCTCGGCGATCCGGCGCAGGGAATCGAGCATCTCCCCCTCGCCCAGGGTACGGCCGGACGGGAGCCCGGCCAGGGCCAGCGGCTCCCTCCTGCGGATCGACTCGGGGACGGTCTCCCGCACCAGCTCTTCCAGCGAGCCGGCGCCGACGACCCTGAGCATCTCCTGGACCTCGCCCTCGCTCGAGCCCAGATGCCGGCGGACGAAGGTGTCGGTAGGATGGAGGACGGCGCCGCCGGTCTCCGGCCAGGAGCCGGCTTCCGCGAGAGGCTCGCCCAGCACGGCGGCGCCGGCCGTGTCGGGCGACTCCTTAAGCTTCTCCACTCTGGACGTACTCCTCGTAGGCCTCGGCGCTCATCAGGCTCTTCAGATCGGCCGCCGAGGAAAAGCGGATCTTGATCAGCCAGCCTTCGTGATGGGGATCTTCGTTGAGCAGCTCGGGATCGTCGACCACGGCGTCATTGACCTCGACGACCTCCCCGGCCACCGGCGTATAGACCTCGGCGACGGCCTTGACGGACTCGATGGTGCCGAGCTCGTCGTTGGCGTCGAACACCTGGCCCACTTCCGGCAGCTCTACGAAGACGACCTCACCCAGCTCCTGCTGGGCAAACTCGGTGATGCCGAGCACGCACTGGTCCTCCTCGACGCGGACCCACTCGTGCTCCCTGGAATAGAGATAGTCGCGCGGATACATTGCCTCTTGCACCCTCCGTTTTTGGATGGTTATACACCAAAAGTCACGGCCTAGCGGGGACGGCGGTAGAACGGGGTCTCCACCACCACCGCGGGGATCTGCTTGCCTCGCACGTCGAGCGTCAGGGAGGTCCCCGGCGACGCCATCGCCGGAGGCACGTACGCCAGCCCCAGCGCCTTCTCGAAGGTCGGGCTCCAGGTGCCGCTGGTCACCGCGCCCACCGCGCCGCCGTCCGAGACAACTCCATGACCCTGGCGCGCGATTCCCCGCCCTTGCACCTCGAAACCCACGAGCTTCCTGGGGATGCCCCGCTCCTTCTGGGCGAGCAGGGCGTCGCGGCCGAGGAAGTCCCCCTTGTCCAGCTTCACCACCCATCCGAGGCCGGCCTCGAACGGCGTGGTCGTCTCGTCGATCTCATGACCGTACAGGGCCATGGCGGCCTCCAGACGGAGGGTGTCGCGGGCTCCCAGGCCGGCGGGGACCGCCCCGGCTTCCACCAGCTTGCGCCAGACGCCCGGCGCGTCCTCCGGGGAGAGATAGAGCTCGACGCCGTCCTCGCCCGTGTAGCCGGTGCGGGAGATGATGGCCGGCGCGCCGGCCACCGTCCCCTGGAGGAAGCCGTAGTACTTCAGGCCGGCCGCCTCCGGCGGGACGAACGGCGCCAGGATCTCCAGCGCCTTCGGGCCCTGGAGGGCCAGCAGGGCGTAGCGGTCGCTCTCATTGACCACCTCCACGTCCCCCTCGGCCCGCGACGCGATCCACTCGAAGTCGCGGTCGGCGTTGGAGGCGTTGACCACCACCATGAAGTCCTGCGGGCCGAGCTTGTAGACCAGCACGTCGTCGATGTAGGTGCCGCGGTCGGTGAGGAGGCCGCTGTAGTGCGCGCGCCCGGCGGCGAGCTTGCTGACGTCGTTGGGGGTGAGCCGCTGCAGAAACGCCTCGGCGGCGGCTCCCCGCACCCGGACCTCTCCCATGTGGGAGACGTCGAACAGGCCGGCGGCGGTGCGCACCGCCCGATGCTCCTCCATGACGCCCGCGTACTGGACCGGCATGTCCCAGCCGGCGAACTCCACCATGCGCGCTCCGGCTTCCAGATGGCAGGCATGGAGCGGCGTCCGTCTCAGGGTCTGAGCTTCCTGCATTGGGTTCCGTCCTCCCCGGCGGCGGCCGTGTCCTGTGGGTTTCCCGCACCGGCGGGCAACAAAACGCTATCACGGGCCGCAGGAAATTCCTCCCTCGCGGGTTCCTGGGACGTAGAGAGACGTAGAGAATGGAACCGCGGGCCGGCAGGCCCGTTCGCGAAAGGAGAGCCGATCCCATGCAGATCCGCAAGCCGACCCTGGCCCTGACCGCCTTCCTCGCCCTGCTCGCCCTCCCCCTCGCCGCCGAGGCGCAGGCCGGCCGCCGCGCCCCCGAGGACATCCTCCAGAACCCCCGCGCCCTGGCCCGCTACCTGAAGCTGACGCCGGCGCAGGTCGAGGCGGCCAAGAAGCTCCAGCAGGAGCTCAAGGCCGCGGTGGACCCCCTCCGCGAGGCCCAGAAGGGGCTCCGTGAAGACCTCCGGGCCGAGATCGAGGCCGCCAGCCCGAACGCCTGCGAGGTCGGCGAGGCCGCCCTGGCCCTGCACGCCAACCGGGAGCAGATCCGCGCCGAAGTCGAGGAGTTCGACGACAAGTTCTCGGCCCTCCTCACCCCCGAGCAGCTCGCCCGCTACGAGGCCCTGAAGGAGGCCGCGCGGCATCTCCGGGGCGGGGACGACGAGTAGCCGGATCTTTGAGACAGCCCCGCGACTGTCACAGAGTCGCCTTGGCGGGTGCCTCAGAGCGCGATATCTTTCGCCTCTGAGGTGCCCCGCGATGAAGCTTCTCCTCATCCGTCACGCCATCGCCGAAGAGCGCGAAGACTTCGCCAGGACCGGCAAGGACGACCGCCTGCGGCCTTTGACCGACGAAGGCCGCAAGAAAATGAAGCAGGCCGCCAAGGGGCTGCGGGAGATCGTCCCCGAGATCGACCTCCTGGCCACCAGCCCTCTGACCCGGGCCGCGCAGACGGGCGCCATCGTCGACTCCACCTACGGCGGCCTGAAAGAGGTGGAGATCGAAGAGCTCGCCCCCGGGGCCACGCCCAACGACTTCCTCCGCTGGCTGCGCAAGCAGAAGGGCGGGACCATCGCCGCCGTGGGGCACGAGCCGAGCATCAGCCTGCTGCTCTCCTGGCTCCTGACCGGGACCGAGCGGCGGATCTACTCCTTCCGCAAGGGAGGCGCCTGCCTCCTGGAGCTTCCCGACGAGGTGGGCGCCGGCACGGCGACCCTGCTGTGGGCGCTGACGCCGGCCCAGCTCCGCGCCCTCGCCGGCTGACCGTCCGATGAACGCCCCTCTCCTCGCCCGCTCCCCCGAAGAAGGGGCCCGGCTCCTGGCCCTCTCCTTCCTCGACCAGGCCCGGGACGCCCGCCCACGGCTCGCCGATCCCGCGGACACCGAAGCGCTCCACGACTTCCGCGTCGCCCTGCGCCGCCTGCGGAGCTGCCTGCGGGCCTACCGCTCCTACCTGGACGAGAGCGTGCCCGGCAAGCTGGCGAAGAAGCTCAAGAAGCTCGCCCAGGCCACCGGCCCCGGCCGCGACACCGAAGTGCAGATCGCCTGGCTGCGCGGCCGGAGCCCCCATCTGGCCTCCACCCACCGGGCCGGCCTCGCCTGGATCCTGGCGCAACTGGAGCAGCGGATGCGGGAGGCCTACGAGGACTCCCGCGAGGAGATCGAGCGCGACTTCGACAAGCTCGAGGAGGAGCTGCGGAGCCGGCTCTCCGTCTACCACGCCGAGATCCACCTCGGCGCGGGAGCCCCCCAGTCCACCCTGGCGGACGCCACCGCCGCGATCCTCAAGACCCAGGTGGAAGAGCTCGAAAGCCATCTCGCCCGCATCGAGGACGCGGACGACGAGACCGAAGGGCACGAGGCGCGGATCAGCGCCAAGCGCGTGCGCTACCTGCTGGAGCCCTTCGTGGACGACGTCCCCGGGGCCGCCCCCGTGGTCAAGCGCTTCAAGGCTCTGCAGGACCTCCTGGGAGATCTCCACGACGCCCACGTCCTGGAATTGGAATTGGCCGGCGCCGTGGAGACCGCCGCCGCCGAGCGCGCCCGCAAGCTCCTGGACCTCACCCTCGCCGAGGCCCCGGACGACAACCTCCTGCGCGCCGAGCGCCGCCGCGCCCGGGAGTCCGGCCTGATCTCCCTGGCGCGCCTCAACCGCGCCCGCCGCGACCGCCTCTTCGAAGCCCTGGACGCCGAATGGCTGGAGGGCAAGGCCACGGACTTCCTCCGCGAGGTCGAGGACCTGGGGGAGGCGATGATGGCCGTGGCCCGCGAGGCCACCGCCTAGTACTCGTCCCCGAAGCTCGTTCGGGTTTGAACAGCCTCACCAGCAGCGGGCGAGGCTGTTCAGCCGCTGGCGACCCTCGCCCGCCGCTGGCGACCCTCGCCCGCGCCTGGCGACCCTTGATTTTCCGCGGAACACCCTCGCCCGCTGCTGGCGACCCTCATCCGCGCGTGAACACCCTCGCCCGCCGCTGGCGACCCTTATCCGCGGAAAAAACGCCCTCTCCAGGGGACATGGGGGCTAGTACGCCCCGCCCAGCGTCTGCCCGCCGTCGATCACCAGCACCGATCCGGTGGTGAAGGACGCGGCATCGCTCGCCAGGTAGAGGACCGCTCCCACGAGGTCGTCCGGCTGGCCCATCCGCCCCTGGGGGATGGACCGCAGAGCCCGGTCGCGCGCCTCGGGGGTGGCCCAGAGCGCCTCGCTGAAACGGGTCTGGATGAGTCCCGGTGCGATGGCGTTCACCCGGATGTTCTCCCGCGCCAGCTCCATCGCCAGCGTGCGGGTCAGCAT
Organism: Thermoanaerobaculia bacterium; assembly: GCA_036376245.1. Classification (GTDB taxonomy): domain Bacteria; phylum Acidobacteriota; class Thermoanaerobaculia; order Multivoradales; family UBA5704; genus DATARR01. Next base: position 214,294 of record DASVAS010000023.1, read on the forward strand.
CAGCACCGCGGCCTTGGTCACCCCGTACACCCCGAGCCCGGTATGGGGGACCATCCCCGCCACCGAGGCGACGTTGACGATGGCGCCGCCCCCCCGTTCCCGCATCGCCGGCACGCAGGCGCGGATGAGATGGACGTAGCCCTTCACGTTCACCTCGAAGGTCTTGTCCCAGTGGCTCTCCTCGGCGTCGAGCAGGGGGCCGAAGTGGGGATTGGTGGCGGCGTTGTTCACCAGCACGTCCACGCCGCCGAAGGCCTCCTTGGCCTTGGCGACCAGGGCCTGGACGTCCGCCACCCGGCCCGTGTGGCAGGCGACCGGCAGGGCCTCGCCGCCGTGGCCGCGGATCAGCTCGGCCACGGCCTCCAGGCCCTCCATCTTGCGGCCGGCCAGCACCAGGCGGGCCTTGGCCGCGGCGAAGGCGCCGGCGATGGCCGCGCCGATTCCCCGGGAGGCGCCGGTCACCACCACCACCCGGCCGCCGAAGTCGTTGGGAAGAGAAGGGGTCGTTTCCATGGACGAGGACGATATCCTAGGAGAGACAAAGGAGGAGATATGGCGCGAGGAGCCCGCAGTGCCGGAATGACGTTGCTGGCCATCTACCTGATCCTGAGCGGTCTTTCAGCCCTGATCGGCCTGAGCTTCGCCTACATGGGAGCCATCCTGGGACTGCTGGCGCTGATCGCGGGCGTCCTGATCCTCGTCGGCCGCTGAGGCCGCGATCCAAGGAGATATTTCATGGCTGTTGAAATGACCGGCAGGTACATCGGCAATCTCAAGACGGAGCTGACCCACGGCCCCTCGGGCACGGTGATCCGCACGGCGGCTCCGGTGGACAACAACGGGGACGGCAGCTCCTTCTCTCCCACGGACCTCGCGTCCGCCTCGCTGGGCGCCTGCATGCTGACCCTGATCGCCATCGTGGGCGAGCGCGACGGCCTCGACCTCACCGGCCTCTCCTTCCGCCTGGAGAAGCACATGGCGTCCAATCCGCGCCGGATCGGAGCCGTCCCGGTGACCATCCAGATGCCCGCCGGCCTCACGCCGGAGCAGAGGAAGAAGCTGGAGAACGCGGCGCTGACCTGCCCGGTCCACAAGAGCCTGTCGGAAGACGTGGAGAAGCCGGTGGAGTTCGTCTATCCGGAGGAATCGGCGGCGGCAAGGACATAAAGGACATAAAGGACCCAAAGGACCTAAAGGACATCGAGAAGTCGTTTATGTCCTTTAGGTCCTTTGGGTCCTTTATGTCCTTGTTTTTCTAGCTAACAGGGCCGCCGCGTTCCCTACCCCTTCGCCTCATACCAGCTCCGCCCCCACCCCGCGTCCACCACCAGCGGCACCTTGAGGTCCACCACGCCCGCCATCTCGGCCTGGACGAGCCGCGCCACCGCTTCGGCTTGCTCCTCAGGGACCTCCAGAACCAATTCGTCATGGACCGTCAGGAGCAGCCTCGCGCCGGGGAACTCGTCCCGTAGACGCTGGTCCACCGCGATCATGGCAAGCTTCAGGATGTCCGCCGCCGTGCCCTGGATGCGGGCGTTGATGGCCATGCGGCGGGCGTTCTCGCGCAGGCTCCAGTTCTTGCTCTTGATGTCCGGCAGCCAGCGCACCCGGCCGTAGAGGGTCTCCACCTTGCCCTCCCGCTCGGCGCTCTCCAGCGTCTCCTCCATGTAGCGCTTCACCCCAGGATACTGGTCCAGGTAGGCGCGGATGAAGCGGTCCGCCTCCTTGGTGGAGATCTTCAGCTCCTGGCTCAATCCGAAGGCGCTCATCCCGTAGAGGATGCCGAAGTTGATCGTCTTGGCCGCCCGCCGCTGCTCGGCCGTCACCAGCTCCGGCGCCATGCCCAGCACCAGGGCGGCGGTGGAACGGTGGATGTCCTCCCCGGCCGCGAAGGCGTCGATCAGGCGCTTCTCGTCCGCGATGTGGGCCAGGATGCGCAGCTCGATCTGGCTGTAGTCCGCCACCAGCAGCAGCTCGCCGGGAGGCGCGATGAAGGCCTTGCGGATGCGCTGCCCCAGCTCCGTGCGGATGGGGATGTTCTGCAGGTTCGGATTGGTCGAGGAGAGGCGCCCGGTCGCCGCCACCGCCTGGTTGAAGCGGGTGTGGAGACGGCCGTCCGGCCCCACCAGCTCCGGCAGGGCGTCCACGTAGGTGGACTTCAACTTGGTCAGCTCCCGGTACCGCAGCAGCAGCTCGGCGATGCGGTACCCGCGGCGCCCCAGCTCTTCCAGGATCTCGGCGCCCGTGGAGTAGCTCTTGGTCTTCTGCGTCTTCTTGAGGACGGGCAGCCCCATCTTCTCGAAGAGGATCTGGCCGAGCTGCTGCGGCGAGTTGAGGTTGAACTGCTCGCCGGCCTCCTTGTAGATGTCGGTCTCCAGGCCGGCCAGCTCCTGGCCCAGCTCGGTGGACATCTCCCTCAGGAAATCGACGTCGAGCAGGATGCCCGCCTCTTCCATCCGGAGGAGGACCGGCACCAGGGGGGCCTCGATCTCCGTGTAGACCCGGGCGAGCGAGCCCGCCTCCAGCTCCCGGCGCATGGCCTCGGCCATCCGGCGGGCCAGCACCACGCGCTCGGCGGCGTAGGCGGCCAGCCGCGAATCCCCCACCGGCGGCTCCTGCCCCTTGTCCCAGCCAACTTCCTTGGGGGTCAGCGGCTTCCTCTTCATCCGCTCCAGCGCCAGCTCGTCCAGGGAGTGGCCGTGGACCGACGGCTTCAGGAGGTAGGAGACCAACATGGCGTCGAACAGGGCGGACTCGCAGAGCGGTCCCGGGCAGAGGCGGAGGACCTCCTTGAGGTTGTGCCCGGCGAGGCGGACGTTCCGGTCTTCAATCCAACCTTTCAGGGATGCGATGGCAGCGTCCCGCACGTTGTCCCGGCGGAAATCCACATAGACGACGGGACCGTCCCCGGCCGCCGAGACCGCGAGGCCCAGGGGACGCTCCTCGCCGAGCACGGCCACGAAGACCTCGCCGCCGGCCAGCCGGCCGGCCTGGTCCGCCCAGACCTCCACCGTCACCGCCTCCTCGGCGGGCGGGATCTCCTCGTCCCCCTCCGTGGGGCCGGCGGGTCCCAGCTCCTCCACCAGGGAGAAGAACTCGAGCTCGCTGAAGACCTGCCGCAGCGCCTCGACGTCCGGCGGATCGCGGTGCAGGGCCTCGGGGTCGAAGGGGATCTCGAGGTTGGTGTGAATGGTGGAGAGCTCCTTGGAGAGCCGAGCCTGGTCCGCGTGCTGCTGGAGGCCCTCGCGGTAGGCTTTACGGGAGACCTCATCAGCGCGTTCCAGGAGGTTCTCCAGCGAGCCGTACTCCTGGATCAGGCCCTTCGCCCCCTTCTCGCCGATGCCGGGCACGCCGGGGATGTTGTCGATGGAATCGCCCATCAGGGCGAGGACGTCCGCCACCTTCTCCGGCGGCACGCCGAAGTCCTCCTCCACGTCCTTGGGACCGTAGAGCTTGGTCCGGCCGGTGTGGTAGAGCGAGACCCGGGGCTCGACGAGTTGCATCAGGTCCTTGTCGGCCGAGACCAGGACCACGTCGTAGCCCGCCTCGGCGGCCCGGCAGGAGAGGCTGCCCAGGACGTCGTCCGCCTCGTAGCCGGCCAGCTCCAGGACGGGGATGCGGTAGGCCTCCAGGACGCGGCGGATCCAGGGGAGCTGGCCGCGCAGATCCTCGGGCATGGGCGCCCGGTTGGCCTTGTAGTCCTCGAACTTGTCGCTGCGGACGGTCCGCCCGCCCTCCAGGGCAACGCCGACCAGCTCCGGGTTCTCGTCGCGCAGGAGCTTGCGCAGCATCTGGATGAACCCGTAGACCGCGTTGGTGGGCTCTCCTTTCGAGTTGGAGAGATTCCGGATGGCGTAGAAGGCACGAAAAATGTTGGAATACCCGTCGATGAGATACAGACGGGGGCGGGAGCCGGGAGTGGGTGTGGAGCTCGTTTCGGGCATGGCGGGGACATTCTATGTCCAGCCGGGCCGTCCTCTTCTGGCATGCCTCTCGCAGTTTCGTTCCACCCAGCAGGCCCGTTCGGCTGCGTTCACCCAAAGGAGAACGTAATGGAAGGTGGCATGGGAATCCTGTCGTGGATCGTGTTCGGCCTGATCGCCGGGGCCATCGCCAAGTTCCTGACCCCCGGGCGGGACCCGGGCGGCTGCATCATCACCATGATCATCGGGGTCGTGGGCGCGCTGCTGGGCGGCTTCCTCGCCACCCAACTGGGCTTCGGCGGCATCTCGGGCTTCGACTTCCGCAGCATGATCATCGCCATCATCGGCGCGGTCCTGCTGCTGATCATCTGGCGGATGATCTCGGGCAGACGGAGATGATCTTCCCCCTCTCCCGGTGAGGGAGGGAGGGAGGGGTCGGGAGAGGGGGTCAGGGGGTGAGGGCCCGGCGCGCCTGTCCCAGCAGGTGCGCCGCCTCGGGCAGGATCAGCGCTTCCATCGCCAGCGTCACCGCCTTGGGGGAGCCGGGCAGGAGGAAGACGGCCCGGGTCCCCACCAGCCCGGCGGTAGCGCGGCTGAGCATGGCCGCCGCTCCCACCTGCTGCCAGGAAAGCATCCGGAACAGCTCGCCGAACCCCTCGACGGGCCGCTCCAGCATCGGCCCCACCGCCTCCAGGGTGACGTCGCGGGGGGAGAAGCCCGTCCCGCCCGTGGTCACCACCACGTCGACCCCCGGCAGCTCCAGCATTTGCCGCACGGCGGCCCGGATCGCCGCCACGTCGTCCCGCACAAGAGTAGAATCGTGGACCCGATGCCCCGCGGCCGCCGCCAGATCGCGGATCGCACGACCGCTGGTGTCGTCGTCGGGCCGGCGGCTGTCGCTCACCGTGACCACCGCGAAGCCCAGGACCACCGGCGCGGCCTGGCGATGTTGCTCAGCGCCCACGAGGCCGGAGATTAGCACGTGAGCGAATTTCGGAAGTGTCCGCTTTTGGGACGAGCGCATCCCGCTCCCGGACAGTCCCGGCCCGTGAGAGAACGCTTAAAATTAGCCATATCAACAACTTACGCCACCTGAAACAATTGGCACGGGTGGTGCGTAGTGTGGACCGGAGAACGTTATGGACATCCCTCGAACTGGACAAGCAGAGAAGCGCCGCCTGAAGCGGAACGTCGCCATCGTGGCGGGCCTCGTGGTGGTCTCCCTGATCACCGTGGGCCTGGCCCGCCTCGAGCCCGCGGCCCCCACGGTCAAGTCGGCGACTCTCTGGATTGAAGACGTCAAGCGCGGCCCCATGCTGCGCTCGGTGCGCGGCCCCGGCACGCTGGTGCCGGAGGACGTGCGCTGGATCTCGGCGCCGGTGGAAGGGCGCGTGGAGCGCATCCCGGCGCTGCCGGGCGTGAACGTGACCGCCGACACCGTGCTGCTGGAGATGAGCGATCCGCAACTCGAGCAGGCGGCCCTGGAGGCGCACGCGCAGCTCCAGGCGGCGGAGGCCGATTTCACCGATCTGCGCGCCCAGCTCGAAAGCCAGCTCCTCAGCCAGCAGGCGCAGGTCACGTCGGCGGAGTCGCAGAGCGAGCAGGCCAAGCTGCAGGCGGAGGCCGACACGAAGCTGGCCAAGGACGGCCTGATCCCCGACCTCACCACGAAGCTGTCGCGGCTGAAGTCGGACCAGCTCGCCAAGCAGGCGAAGATCGAGAACGACCGCTACGCGCAGAGCCGCCGCTCGGTGGACGCCCAGCTCGCCGCCCAGAGGGCACGGGTCGAGCAGGCGAAGGCCTCCTACGAGTTGCGGCGGCGCCAGTTGGAGTCGCTCAAGGTGCGGGCCGGCATCCCCGGCGTGCTCCAGGAGCTGCCGGTGCAGGTGGGCCAGCGGGTGACGCCCGGAACGGTGCTCGCCCGGGTGGCCCGGCCCGAGAAGCTCAAGGCCGAGCTGCGCATCCCGGAAGTGCAGGCCAAGGACGTCCAGGTGGGCCTGGACGCCGTGATCGACACCCGCAACGGCGAGATCCGCGGCAAGGTCATGCGGATCGATCCCTCCGCGACGGAAGGGTCGGTGATCGTCGACGTGGCTCTCGCAGGCGAGCTGCCCCGGGGCGCCCGGCCCAACCTCTCGGTCGACGGCGTCATCGAGATCGAGCGGTTGCCCGACGTGCTCTTCGTCGGCCGCCCGAGCTTCGGCCAGCAGAACAGCAAGGTTGAGATGTTCAAGGTGAGCACGGACGGCAAAGAGGCTGTGCGGGTCCCCGTGGAGCTGGGAGTCATGTCCGTGAACACCGTGCAGATCGTCAAGGGTCTTGAAGTCGGCGACCGGGTCATCCTCTCGGACACCTCGGCTCAGGACGGTTACAAAAAGATCCGGCTGGATTAGAGATATATCGGAGGAATCGATGAACACAAGCTCCGAGCCGCTCATTCGCCTCGACGGTGTGACCAAGGTCTTCCTGACCGACGAGGTCGAGACCCACGCCCTGTCGGGCATCCACATGGAGATCCGCAACGGCGAGTACGTCTCCATCGCCGGACCTTCCGGCTGCGGCAAGACCACGCTGCTGTCGATCCTGGGCCTGCTCGACACGCCCAGCGACGGCAAGTACATGCTCAACAACAAGCAGGTCGCCGACCTCTCCTTCTCCGAGCGGGCGCGGATCCGCAACCGGGAGATCGGCTTCATCTTCCAGGCCTTCAACCTGATCGGAGACCTCACGGTCTACGAGAACGTCGAGCTGCCCCTCACCTACCGCGGCATGGCCGCCAAGGAGCGCAAGGAGCGGGTGCAGGAGGCCCTGGAGCGGGTGGGCATGTCGCACCGCATGAAGCACTACCCGTCGCAGCTCTCCGGCGGTCAGCAGCAGCGCGTGGCGGTCGCCCGCGCGGTGGTCGGCAAGCCGTCCATCCTGCTCGCCGACGAGCCCACGGGCAACCTCGACTCCAAGAACAGCGAGACCGTCATGGATCTCCTGGCGGACCTCCACCGCGACGGGGCGACCATCTGCATGGTCACCCACGATCCCCGCTTCGCCCGCTACGCGCAGCGCACCATTCACCTCTTCGACGGCCGGGTCGTCGAGGAGGAGACGGGCATCCAGCGGGAGATCGAGAGCCGCGAGCTCAAGAGGAGCGGATTCGAGGTCGTCTAAAAGGAAATAGGTACCCCGAGCGGCGTGCTCGGGTGATGTTCGCGCGCCTTTGAAGGCTGCCGCCACGATCGCGGCAGCCCTTTTTTTTGCCCCCCTGGTAAAGTCTTGGGCGTGAACGCCGGCGCGCCGAAACCCAGAGTCCTGGTCGCGGACGACCAGTTGGAGGTGCGGGAGGCCCTGCGCCTGCTGCTCAAGGCCGAAGGTTTCGAAGTCGAGACCGCCTCCTCTCCGGCGGAGATCCTCCAGGCCGTCACCGCCCGCGAGCTCGACGTCGTCCTGATGGATCTCAACTACACCCGGGACACCACCTCCGGCCGCGAGGGGCTCGACCTCCTCTCCCGCCTGCGCTCCGTGGACGACTCGCTGCCCGTGGTGGTGATGACCGCCTGGGCCAGCGTCGACCTGGCGGTCGAGACCATGCGCCGGGGCGGCCGCGACTTCATCGAGAAGCCATGGGACAACGCCCGCCTGGTCTCCATCCTGCGCAACCAGATCGACCTCCACCGGGCGTTGCGCCGGGGCAAGCGGCTGGAGGCCGAGAACGAGCTGCTGCGCTCCTCGGGCGACTCCATCCTGGTCGCCGAGTCGCCGGAGATGGAGCCCGTCCTCGAGCTGATCGAGCGCGTCGGCCCCTCGGAGGCCAACGTGCTGATCACCGGCGAGAACGGCACCGGCAAGGGGGTCGTGGCGCGGACCCTCTACGCCTTTTCGAACCGCACCTCCGTGCCGATGGTGACGGTCAACACCGGCGGCCTCTCCGAGGCGCTGTTCGAGAGCGAGCTCTTCGGCCACGTGCGCGGCGCCTTCACCGACGCCAAGACCGACCGCGTCGGCCGCTTCGAGCTGGCCGACGGCGGCATCCTGTTCCTCGACGAGATCGCCAACATCTCCCTCAACCAGCAGGCCAAGCTCCTGCGGGTGCTGGAGACCGGCGAGTTCGAGCGGCTCGGCTCGTCCAAGACCCGCACCGCCGACGTGCGGATCTTCTCCGCCACCAACGCCGACCTGCGCGAGGAGGTGACCGGAGGGAAGTTCCGGCAGGACCTCCTGTTCCGGCTGAACACCGTCGAGATCCGCATACCGCCCCTGCGCGAGCGCAAGGCGGACATCCTCCCCCTGGCGCGGCATTTCCTGGAGCAGCACGCGCTGCGCTACCGGAAGAAGTTCCGCGACTTCGACGAGGGAGCCCGGACTCTCCTCCTGACGCACCCCTGGCCGGGCAACGTGCGGGAGCTGGACCACGCCGTCGAGCGGGGCGTCCTCATGGGCCGGGACGGCTGGGTGCAGGCGCAGGACCTGGGGCTCCAGCCCGTGGCGCCGGCTGCCGCGCCTCCGCGCTTCGAAGACCTGACGATAGAAGAGATGGAGAAGATGCTGATCCAGAAGGCCCTGGCGGCCAGCCACGGCAACGTCAGCCTGGCCGCCCAGAAACTGGGGCTCTCCCGCAGCGCGCTCTACCGCCGGATCAAGAAGTATGGCCTCTGACGCCGCGGACCGGTCCCGCGGCCGGAGGCCCATCTGGCTCACCTTCCGCGGGCTGATCCGCCGCCGGCCCCTCGGCTTCGAGGACCGCATCTTCCTGTTCGCCCTCGCCTCCGGCCTGCCGGGCACGGTCCTGACCCTGCTCCTGGTCTGGCTGGATCCGCACAGCCCCAAGCTGCGCTGGACGGTGACCCTGGTGGTCCTCTTCCTCTGGACCTGGCTCGCCGTGAACCTCCGGGACCGGGTCGTGCGCCCTCTCCAGACCTTCGCCAACCTCCTCTCGGCCCTGCGGGAGGGGGACTTCTCTCTGCGAGCGCGCCAGCCCCAGGAGGCGGACGTCTTCTCCCAGGTGGTCCACGAGGTGAACGCCATCGGCGAGGTGCTGCGCGAGCAGCGGCTGGGAGCGGTGGAAGCCACGGCGCTGCTGCACCGCGTGGTGGACGAGGTGGACGTCGCGGTCTTCGCCTTCGACGACCAGACCCGGCTGCGCCTGGTCAACCCCGCCGGCGAGCGGCTCCTCTACGAAAAGAGCGAGCGCCTGCTGGGCCGGTCGGCGGAAGAGCTCGACCTGGCGGATCTGGTGGAGGGCGAGGTCTCCCGCATCGTCAACCGCACCTTCCCCAGCGGTCCGGGCCGCTGGGAGGTGCGGCGCAGCACCTTCCGCGAGCTCGGCCTTCCCCACCGGCTGCTGGTGATCTCGGATCTCTCGCAGATGCTGCGGGAAGAGGAGCGGCAGGCCTGGAAACGGCTGATCCGCGTGCTGGGCCACGAGCTCAACAACTCCCTGGCGCCCATCCACTCCATGGCCGGGACCCTGGCGGGCCTCGTCACCCGCGAGCCGCCGCCCGAGGACTGGAAAGACGACATGCAGCGGGGCCTGGAGGTGATCGGCAACCGTTCCGAGGCGCTGATCCGCTTCATGGCCGCCTACGCCCGCCTCGCCCGCCTCCCTCCCCCGCGCCGGACGCGGTTCGAGCTGGCGAACCTGATCCGGCGTACGGCGGCCCTGGAGACCCGGCTGCCCGTCTATGTGGAGAACGGTCCGGAGGTGACCATCGAGGCGGACGCGGACCAGATCGAGCAGCTCCTCATCAACCTGATCCGCAACGCCGTGGACGCCGCCTTACTGACCGGCGGCCAGGTCGGCGTCGGCTGGCGGGCGAACGGCGCGCATATCGAGGTGCATGTGGAGGACGAAGGCCCCGGCCTCTCCAACACCGAGAACCTCTTCGTCCCCTTCTACACGACGAAGCCGGGAGGGACGGGCATCGGCCTCGCCCTCTCCCGGCAGATCGCCGAAGCCCACGGCGGCACCCTCACGCTGGAGAACCGCACCCCGGACCCGGGATGCGAGGCGCTGCTGCGGCTGCCTCTCTAAAGCCTACTTCAGGTACTCCAGCATCTCCTGCGCCGTCTTGGCGTCGGGATCGTTGGGAGCCAGGCGGAGGAAGCTCTCCAGGTGCTGGCGCGCCTCGGCCTTCTTCGACTCGTCCTTGACGAGGTTGAGGCCCAGGACGTAATGGGCCTTGGCGAACTTGGCGTCGTCGGGCGCGATCTCCACGACCTTCTGGAAGAAGCCCGCCGCCTCGTCCAGCTTGCCGGCCCGGGCCAGCTCGGCGCCCTGGTTGAAGAAGCGGACGGCGGTCTCCGGGTCCTGGGCGCCGCCCGCCCCGAGGGCCTCCAGGGCTTCCCGCGCCTTCTCCTCGTCCCCCGCCGCCTTGAGGGCGTCGTAGCGCGCCCGCAGGCCGCGGGCGTCTCCCGGCCGGAGGGCCAGGTAGCGGTCCGCGGCGGCCAGGGCCTCGCCGTTGCGCTTCATCTCCAGGTAGACCTCGGCGAGGGCGGCGTGGGCCTCGGCCAGGTTGGGATCCAGAGACGCCGCCTCCTCGAGCTTCGGGACGGCCCCCGCGAGGTCGCCGCCGCGCAGGGCGGTGACCCCGTCGTTGTAGGCGAGGATCGCCTTGTCGTTCCCCGAGAGCTCCTTGGCCGCGGCGGGCGCGGGCGCGTCCTTCACCAGGGTGAAAGTCACGCGCAGCGTGTCCTCGATCTTCGGCTTGACCGGCCCTTCGAAGATCTTGTAGCCCGCCTTCTCGACGCGGACCTGGTACTCCTGGGAGGCGTCCAGGATCAGCAGCATGACCTGGCCCTTCTTGTCGCTGGTCTTCTCCAGCTTGTAGTTGGTCCCGGGCCGGGTCACCAGGACCTTGGCCCCTTCGAGGACCGCGCCCGTCTCGTCCACCACCGTGGCCGCCACCCTCCCCTCGCTGCCGGCCTGGAGCGATCCAGCGACAGCCAGCGTCAGAGCGAAAGCGGCCAGCGCCGCGCGATGAATGAGAGTCATGGTGTCGTTACCCGCCTTTCTGGATGGTTCCGGAGGCGATTCTATCCCCACCCGCCCATGCCTCCGCGTAGAGGCTCGCCTCCCTGACCGTTTGCAAATGGACGGCCACCGTCTCGGCCACGTCCACGTTGTAGCCGCCGGCCATGACGACAGCCACCGGCAGCGCCAGTCTTCCGCAGCGGCGTAAGACCAGCCGGTCGCGGGCGAGGAGCCCGGCCCGGGAGACCTTGAGCCGTCCCAGCCTGTCGCGCTCGTGGGGGTCGGCCCCGGAGACGTAGATGGCGAAGTCCGCCCGCGCGGCGGCCAGGGCCCGGTCGAGCCCCGCCTCCAGGGCGGCCAGGTAGGCCTCGTCGGCCGTGCCGTCCTCCAGCTCGACGTCCAGGTCGCTCACCTCCTTGTGGAACGGGAAGTTGTTGCGGCCGTGGATCGAGAAGGTGAAGACCGTCTGATCGTCCCGGAAGATGGACGCGGTGCCGTTCCCCTGGTGGACGTCGCAGTCGATGACCACGATCCGCCGCGCCGAGCCCTCGGCCTGGAGGAGCCGGGCGGCGATGGCGGCGTCGTTGAAGACGCAGTAGCCCTCGCCCCGGTCGCGGAAGGCGTGATGGGTGCCGCCGGCGAGGTTCACCGCCGCGCCGTCCTCCAGGGCCGCGCGGCTCGCCTCGATGGTCCCGCCCGCCGAGCGGCGCGAACGCTCCACCATCGCCGGAGACCACGGGAAACCGATGCGGCGCATCTCCGCCCGTTCCATCTCGCCTCCCTGGACCCGCCGCAGGTACTCGGGATCGTGGGCGCGGAGGATCTCCTCGTCGGTCGCGGCGTGCGGGACGATCAGGTCCTCGGGAGCCACCACCCCCTCCGCCACGACCCGCTCCCGCAGCAGGCGGTACTTCTCCATCGGGAACCGGTGCCCCTCGGGAAGGGGGAGGACGAAGTGGTCGGCGTAGAAAGCTTTCACGGGGCGCGATTGTAACGGGAGCCCTTTGATACCATCCCCTCGACCGACGAAAGGGAGGTGCCATGCTGGCCCGACAGATTCCTGACATCCAGTCCGCGCTGGCCGAGGCCGGCCTCGACGGCTGGTTCTTCGCCTGCTTCCAGCAGAACGACCCGCTGGGGATGTCCCTCCTGGGACTGACCGGGGAGGGCAAGCTCGTCAGCCGCCGCTGCTACTACCTGATCCCCCGCGAAGGCGAGCCGCGCAAGCTGGTCCACGCCATCGAGTCCGGGATGCTGGACCACCTGCCCGGCTCCAAGACCGTCTACAACACCTGGCAGAAGCACAGCGAAGGCGTGGCCAACCTCGTCTCCGGATTTCCCCGGCTGGCCGCCCAGTACAGCCCCAACAACGAGCTGCCCACCGTCTCGCGCCTGGACGCCGGCACCTTCGATCTCCTGCGCGCCGCCGGGGTCGAGGTGGTCTCCTCCGCCGATCTGGCCCAGCAGTTCGTCGCCACCTGGACGGAGGAGCAGCTCGAGGGCCACCGACGGGCCAACGTCCACCTCCACCGGATCGCCCTGGAAGCGTTCAACAAGGTGGCCGACGCCCTCCGCCGCGGCGACCAGATCGACGAGTACGCCGTCCAGCGCTTCATCCTGGATTCCTTCGACGTCGCCGGCCTGTGGACCGAGTCGGATCCCATCATCGGCGTCAACGCCCACAGCGCCGACCCGCACTACCAGCCCGGCCCGGACAAGTCCGCGCCGATCCGCCAGGGGGATTTCCTCCTGGTCGATCTCTGGGCCAAGGAGAAGCAGGCGGACAGCGTCTACGCCGACATCACCTGGTGCGGCGTCTGCGCCGCCTCGCCCACGGACAAGCAGCAGGAGGTCTTCTCCGTCGTGGCCGCGGCCCGGGACGCCTCCTGGGAGCTGGTCCGCGGCCGCTTCCCGCACCAGACGGTGCGCGGCTTCGAGGTGGACGACGCCGCCCGCGAGGTCATCCGCAAGGCGGGCTACGGCGACCTCTTCATCCACCGCACCGGCCATTCGATCGGCATCACGGACCACGGCCAGGGCGCCAACATGGACAACCTGGAGACCCACGACACGCGCGTGCTGCTGCCGATGACGGGCTTCTCCATCGAGCCGGGCATCTACATCCAGGGCGACTTCGGAGTGCGCAGCGAGATCAACGTGGCCCTCACCCGCGAGGGCGCGGAGATCACCGGCGGAGAGCCGCAGCGCGAGCTCCTCCGGCTGTTGGCATAGACCGGCTGTACCCGATGAGCGACCCGAAATCCGGCCTTCTCGACGACGAAGAGAAGGCCGCTCTCCTCTGCGCCGACCTCACCCGTAGCGTTCTGGGCGACTTCGCCCCGGCCCTGCTGCTGCTCCCCGGCACGGAGCGCCGCCGCGCCCAGGCGCTGGTGGCCCATGCCTACACGCTGTTCGACTTCGCCCGCCAGACCGGGGGCAAGGAAGAGAAGCTGGAGCGGATCAAGAGCTGGGAGCTCGCGCTGGAGGCGGCTTTTTCCGGCCAGCCGGCGGGGGAGCCGATCTGCCTCCGCATGGCCCGGGAGAACGAGCGCCGCCGCTGGCCGGTAGACCCCCTGGACGAGTTGATCGCCTGCGCCCGCCGGCGGGCCGCCCGCCGGCGCCAGCCTTCCACGATCTCCGACGCCGAGGTGGAGGCCCTGAGCCTGGGCCGCGCCGTGGCCGCCGCCCTGCTGGAGAAGGATCTGAACGCGGAGATCGACGGCCTCGCGAGCGCCCTCGTCCGCCTCTGGGCGCTCCAGCGCCTGGGGGATGAGCTGGGCCGGAATCAATGCCCGCTGCCCGCCAGCGAGGTCCACCCACGAAAGAACGGACAATTCGATCCGGGTCAGGTTCTGGAAGCGGCCTACCGGGAGTGCCAGCGGCTCCGCCCGCGTCTGCTCCGCGCCCCCCGGGGTCTGGTCGGACTGCCCCACGGCTACCGCCGCGCCGCCGTCTTCTCCCTCCTGGCGGCCCTGCGCCTGCTCACCGAGATCGAGGACAAGGAGACCGACCTGCTGAACGCGCCGCCCAGGCTGGGGGTGGGATCGCGGATCGGGTTCCTGCTGCGGGCGCGGTGGGTGGGGAGATAAAGACCTACCCCACTCCCTCCACGAAGATCTTCGAAGCCGCCCTGAACCCCAGGCTGAACCGCTCTCCCGATTCCAGCCGCAGCTCGACCGCGTCCGCCGCTTCGTCGCGGCTCTCCACCTGTAGCGAAGTCCCCGGCTTCAGGCTGCGGCGCTCCAGGAGCTGGAGGAAGTCCCGGCTCTGGTCTCCCACCCTGGCCACCCGGACCGGGATGTCGATGCCGCAGTCCAGCAGGCTCGGCAGGACCACCTCCTCCACCTTGCCGTGGATGTCCGGGATCGGATCGCCGTGGGGGTCCACCGACGGATAACCCATCATCTCGTCCATCCTCCCGATCAGGCGGTCCGAGACGGCGTGCTCCAGCTCCTCGGCCTCGGAATGGACCTCGCTCCAGTCCATCCCCATGACCCGCACCAGGAAGAGCTCGATCAGCCGGTGGCGGCGCAGGACGTGCATCGCAAGCTGGCGGCCGGAATCGGTCAGCCGTACCCCGCTGTAAGGCTCGTAGGCGAGCAACCCGCTGTCCGCCAGCGTCTTCACCATGGCCGTGACCGTCCCCGGCGCCACGGAGAGCGCGGCGGCGATCTGGCGCATGGAGACGAGCGCCGCGGGGTCCCGCTGCTGCTCCAGCAGGATGCATTTCAGGTAGTCCTCGACGGTGCTGGTCGGCATCGGGAAAAGAGTAACCCAGACAGGCGGAGTTCGCACGCTTGACATTTCGCCTGCCCAGGAGCAGAATTTTGGCATGCCAAAATTCCGATTTCTCCTCACCCTGATTCTCCCCCTCGCCCTCCTTCTCGGCTGCGGCGAGGGCAGCGGCGCCGCCGGAGAGGACGGGCCGCTTCATATCGTCACCACCACCGGCATCATCGCGGACACCGCGTCCCGGATCGCCGGCCAGCACGCCAGGATCGAGGCCCTGATGGGCCCCGGCGTCGATCCCCACCTCTACAAGGCCAGCGAGAGCGACGTCCGCCGGCTCACCGGGGCGGAGCTGATCCTCTACAACGGCCTGCACCTGGAAGGAAAGATGGGGGACATCCTGACCAAGGTGGCCAGGACCAAGCCCGTCCTACAGGTCACCGAGGCCATCCCGCAGGGCCAGCTCCGGGAGCCGCCGGAGTTCGCCGGGCAGTACGACCCTCACGTCTGGTTCGACGTCTCGATGTGGAAGGAGACGCTGAGCCCCATCGCCAAGGAGTTGGCGCGGCTTGACCCCGAGCACGCCGGAGAATACGAGGCCAACGCGGCGGCGTTCGGCAAGGAGCTGGACGAGCTCGACGCCTGGGTCAAGCAGCAGATCGAGACCATCCCGCCGGACCAGCGCGTGCTGGTGACGGCGCACGACGCCTTCGGCTACTTCGGCCGCCGCTACGGGATGGAGGTCATCGGCATCCAGGGGATCAGCACGCTCTCCGAGGCCGGGCTTCACGACGTGGACCGGGTGATCGACCTGATCCTCGACAAGAAGGTGAAGGCGGTCTTCATCGAGTCGAGCGTGCCGCGGCGGACCATCGAGGCGGTGCAGGCCGGCGTGCGGGCGCGCGGGCACGAAACCGCCATCGGCGGCCAGCTCTTCTCGGACTCCCTGGGCGCCGCCGGCACTCCCGAGGGGACCTACGTGGGCATGGTCCGAGCCAACGTCAACACCATCGTGCACGCCTTGCGGTGAGGAGACCCTCATGACGATCCCTGGAATCCTTCGCCCTCGCGTCGCTCCCGAAGCCGAGTTGGAGCGTCCGGAGACGGCCGGCGCGATCCCGGCCGTGGAGGTCCACGACCTGACCGTGGCCTACCGGACGCAGCCGGTGCTGTGGGACGTGGACCTTCAGCTCCCCGAGGGCAAGCTCATCGCCATCGTCGGCCCCAACGGCGCGGGCAAGAGCACGCTGCTCAAGGCGATGCTGGGGCTGGTCCCCCCCGTCACCGGCTGGGTGCAGATCTTCGGCGAACCCTACGCCCGCCGCCGCTCCTGGGTGGGCTACGTGCCCCAGCGGGAGAGCGTGGACTGGGACTTCCCGACCAACGCCCTCGACGTGGTGACCATGGGGCTCTACGGGCGCATCGGCTGGTTCCGCCGTCCTTCGCGGCACCACAAGGAGATCGCCCTGGCCGCCCTGGACAAGGTCGGGATGCGGGACTTCGCCCACCGGCAGATCAGCCAGCTCTCGGGCGGCCAGCAGCAGCGCGTCTTCCTGGCCCGCGCCCTCGCCCAGGACGCCAGGCTCTACCTGATGGACGAGCCCTTCGCGGGCGTGGACGCCACCACCGAGCGGGCCATCCTCACCCTGCTCAAGGAGCTGCGCGGCACCGGCCGCACGGTGGTCGCCGTGCACCACGACCTGCAGACCGTGGCCGAGTACTTCGACCACGTGGTGCTCCTCAACATGCGGCTGGTGGCGGCCGGGCCGGTGGCCACCACCTTCACCGCCGAGAACCTGCAGCGGACCTACGGCGGCCGCCTGACCGTGCTCACCCAGGCCACCGAGGCCCTGCTGGCGAAGAAGGCCGCCGCCGACCTCGCCGAGGAGCGCGAGGAGGGCAAGCCGTGGACCTGACCTTCAGCGCCCGCAACGTGCTGATCGGGGCGACCCTGCTGGGGGCTCTGGGCGGCATGATCGGGAGCTTCGCGCTGCTGCGCCGCCAGAGCCTGCTCGGGGACGCCCTGGCCCACGCCGCCCTGCCCGGGGTCTGCCTCGGCTTCATCCTCACCGGCAGCAAGACGCCCCTGCCCCTCTTCCTCGGCGCCCTGGCGGCGGGCATCCTGGGATCGCTCCTGATCCTGGCCATCGTGCGCTGGAGCCGGGTCAAGGAGGACTCGGCCATCGGCATCATCCTCTCCGTCTTCTTCGGCGCCGGCATCGTGCTGCTGACCTGGATCCAGAAGCGGCCGGAGGGGAACCAGAGCGGCCTCGACAAGTACCTCTTCGGACAGGCCGCCACCCTGGTGGAGGAGGACCTCAAGGCGATGGCGATCCTGGGGGCCGTCGTGTTCGTGGCCGTCCTCCTCTTCTACAAGGAGCTGAAGCTGCTCTCCTTCGACCGCGCCTTCGGCGCCAGCCTGGGGTATCCCATGAAGAGCCTGGAGGTCCTCCTCACCCTGCTGCTGGTGGTGGTGGTCGTGGTGGGGCTCCAGACCGTGGGCGTGGTGCTCATCGTGGCCGCCCTCATCACTCCCGCCGCCGCGGCCCGCCAGTGGACGGACCGCCTGGGCGCCATGGTCCTCCTGGCCGCCGGCATCGGCGCCGCCTCCGGCGTGGCCGGGTCGCTGGCCAGCGCCTACGTGCCGCGGCTGCCCACCGGTCCGGTGATCGTGGTGGTCTCCAGCGGCATCCTGATCGTCTCGCTCCTCTTCGCCCCCCACCGGGGCCTGATCTGGGCGCTGCTGCGGGAGCGGGGGGTGGCGTCGCGCATCCGGCGGGAGAACCTGCTCAAGGACCTCTGGCTCCAGGGAGAGCGGCAGGGGGACTGGAACGGCTTTCTCTCGTGGCCGCTGCTCATGGGCGTGCGGGGGCAGACCGGCGGCAACCTGGCCCGGAGCGCCCGTCCCCTCGCCAGGGCGGGCCTGGTCGAGCGCTCGGAAGATTCCCTGCGCCTCACCCCGGAGGGCCGCGCCGAGGCCGAAAAGGTGGTGCGCAAGCACCGCCTGTGGGAGCTCTACCTCACCCGGCGGCTCGAGCTGCCCAGCGATCACGTCCACCGCGACGCCGAGGCCATGGAGCACGCCCTCTCCGACGACGCCGTCCTGCGCCTGGAGGAGCTGCTGGGCTTCCCCGCGGCCGACCCCCACGGGCGGCCCATCCCGCCAAGGAGAGTCGCATGAGCCCGGAGCTGACCATCATCCTCGTCGGCGCCTGCGTGGGCGCCAGTTGCGCCCTGGTCGGATCGTTCCTGGTGCTGCGCAAGATGGCCCTCCTGGGAGACGCCATCAGCCATGCCGTCCTGCCCGGCATCGTGCTGGCCTTCCTGCTCACCGGCAACCGCTCCCCCCTCCCGATGGTGATCGGGGCGGGCGCGCTGGGGCTGCTCACCGTGCTGCTCGTGGAGCTGTTCAACCGCAGCCGCCGGCTGCGGGAGGACGCCTCGATCGGCGTCGTCTTCCCGGCCCTGTTCTCGCTGGGGGTGATCCTCATCAGCCGCTACGCCTCACAGGTGGACCTGGACCTCGACTGCGTGCTCTACGGCGAGATCGCCTACGCGCCGCTGGACGTCCTGACGCTCGGGGGCGTGGACCTGGGGTCCAAGGCGCTGTGGGTCAACGGCCTGATCCTGGCCGTGAACCTGCTGTTCGTGCTGGCGTTCTACAAGGAGCTGAAGATCTCCACCTTCGACGCCGGCCTCGCGGCCACCCTGGGCTTCTCCCCGGTGCTTCTGCACTACCTGCTGATGAGCTCCGTCTCGATGACGGTGGTGGGGGCGTTCGAGTCGGTGGGGGCCATCCTGGTGGTGGCGATGCTGGTGGTGCCGCCGGCCACGGCGTACCTGCTCACCGAGCGGCTGGGGCACATGCTGGCGCTGGCGGCCGCCCTGGGCGCGGCCTCGGCGGTGGGAGGCTACGGCCTGGCCCGCTGGCTGGACTGCTCGATCGCCGGCGCCATGGCCCTGGTCTCGGGCCTCCTCTTCCTGGCGGCGCTCCTCTTCTCGCCCACCCACGGCCTGGCGGCCCGCTGGCTGATCCACCGCCGCCTGGGCGGCCGGCTCGAAGGAGAGCTGCTGCTCCTCCACCTCACCAAGGGGGGCGAGGGGCTGCCGGTGACCGTGCTGGAGCGCCGCTTCGGCTGGAACGGCGCCCGGCTCCAGCGGGTGCTCTCGCGCCTCCTGCGGCAGGGCTGGATCGAGCGCGCGGGGGAGGGCCTGCGGCTGACCGCCGCCGGCGCTAGCGTCCTGGAGACGAGCGGGCGCTCGGCGCTGGCCCATCGGTTATAGGATTGCGCCGTTTCTTTTTTCTGAGGAGAAGATCATGAAGATCCGTTGTTTGCTGGCAACGTTGACCGGGCTCGCCCTGGCGGTTCCGGCCGGCGCGCAGGACCTTTCGGGCCTGTCCGATCCCCTGGTGGCGGACCGGCCCGACTTCACCGAGAGCACCCTGACGATCGCGCCCGGCCACTTCCAGGTCGAGGGTGGCGCCACATTCAGCCGCTTCGGGGACGAGGAGTCTCTGTCCCTGGGCGAGATCCTGGTCCGCATCGGCACCGGCGAGCGGGTGGAGACGCGGCTCGGGATCGGCTCGTACAGCCGGATCGATCCCGGGTTCGCCGGGGCCGGCACGGTCTCCGGCTACGAGGACCCCTTCGTGGGGATCAAGGTGCGGCTCAACGAGAGCGACTCGAACCTCCGCCCCCCCGGCCGGCCCGCCGTCTCGCTGCTCTTCTCGACTTCCATCCCGGTGGGGGACGACGAGCTGACGGCCGACGAGTGGCAGCCCGAGGGCAAGCTGCTCCTGGCCTGGGACCTGCCCTGGTTCTCGCTCAGCTCCAACCTGATCTACGGCTATCCGGTGGACGGCGACGAGCGCTTCCACCAGTTCGGCGCCACCCTCTCGGCCGGCTTCTCCCTGACCGACCGGATCGGCATGTACGTCGAGACCTTCGGCTTCAACAAGGAGGGCGTGGACGGCTCGTCGACGCAGTACATCGACAGCGGCCTGACCTTCAGCGTCTCCAACGACCTGCAGCTCGACGCGCGGGTCGGGATCGGGCTGGACGACCCCAGCCCGAACTGGTTCGCGGGGATCGGAGCGGCGGTGCGGTTCTAGTAGCTCTCTCCCGGCTTCAGCGTCATCACCTCGCAGGTGATCCCCTGGTCGTCCAGGGCCTGTTCCAGCTTCGCCGGCGTACCGGTGAGGAGCGGGAAGGTGCCCCAGTGGATGGGGATCACCCGCCGTACCCCCAGGAAGCGGCAGGCGCGGGCGGCCTGGCGGGGGTCCATGGTGAAGTGGTCGCCGATGGGCAGGAAGGCCAGCTCGGGGCGGTACATCTCGCCGAGGAGCTGCATGTCCGAGAACAGGGCTGTATCGCCGGCGTGGTAGAAGGTGAAGCCGCCGGGCAGCCGCACGATGTAGCCCGCGGCGACGCCGCCGTAGAGGATCTGGTCGCCGTCCGAGATGCCGCAGGAGTGATCGGCGCGGACCATGGTCACCTGCAGGCCCAGCACGTCCTGGCAGCCCCCGAGGTTCATCCCCGAGCAGTTCTCCACCCCCTTGCCCCCCAGCCAGGAGCAGATCTCGAAGCTCGCCACCACCTTGCGGGGCTTGTGCCGCTTGCAGAGCTCGACGGCGTCCCCCATGTGGTCGAAGTGGGCGTGGGTGATGAGCACCGCGTCCAGACGGTCGAACTGTTTCAGGCTCTCGGGGCACGCGGGGTTGTTCTGGACCCAGGGATCGATCAGGACCACCTCGCCGCCCGGCAGGTCGCAGCGGACAGTGGCGTGGCCGAGGTAGGTGAACTTCGGACGCGGGTGCTGGCTCATTCCTGGCTTCCCTCCCTTCAAACAGTCCGATCCGGCATTCTATCCGAGGGGAAAAGAAAACGGCCGGGGAAGACCCCGGCCGTTCAGAAATCCACAGGGGCGGCCCCGGAGGACCGCCCGGCGTGCTCGTGGCTCAGACCTGGAACTGCTTGAAGAAGTTGTCCCGGAGCTTGGCGTTGAACTCGTGCTCCGTCAGACGGTAGTAGATCGTCTGGGCGTCGCGGCGCGGAGCCACCAGCCCGTAGGCCTTCAGCTTCGCCAGGTGCTGGGACACGGCCGAGACCGAAACCCCGAGCATCTCCGCGAGGTCGCACACGCAGAGCTCCTTCATGTTCTCGAGCAGGTAGAGGAGCTTCAGCCGGGTGGAATTCCCGGCGAGGTTCATCAGCTCCGCCGCCTCCTCGATGTCCGGCGTTCCCTCAAGATTCTGCCGGATCTGGGCCATTTCTTTAGATGACATGTTCGGCGCCTCACCTTTCATTTTCTTACCTCCACGTTTCATGAGATGCAATCTCTATACCTTCCTACACCCCCCCTAGCGGTGCACCCGCAGGGCAGGAATGCAAGCCCCTCAATAGACCCCAAATTCTTCCAGCGATGTTGAACAATCTCGATTATACTCAGGGTCCTTCCTGAAATCCAGTCCCTCTGCGACCCAATTTTGGGCGGCTTGTCCCGTTCAGGGCCCGAGCCGCACCTTTAGGACTTCTAAACAGGAGTTTCGTCTATTTCATTCCTCTCTTCAAGAGGTAACGGCAAAGATCCTGCGGTCAGTCCTCCGGCGCCCTACGGATCTCCCCGGCAGGGAGCTTGCTAGAATGTGCCGCGAAAGGAGGCAGCATGACCCCGTCCAGCGTTTCCATCGAGTACTGCAGCAGCTGAAACTACTTCCCTCGCGCCGCCAGGTTGGCGGAGCAGATCGAGAAGAAGTTCGGCATTCAACCCAAGCTCATCCGCAGCCACGGCGGCGTCTTCGAGGTCACCGTCGGCAATGACCTGATCTTCTCCAAGAAGAAGACGGGGCGGTTCCCCGAGCCCGGAGAGGTCGAGACGGCCCTCGAGCAGCGGGGCAACGCCTAGCCCGTCCCCGAGCCCCTTTGAGCCTCGCTCTCGCGCTCTCCCTCCTCCTCGGCGCCGGCCTCCTCGGGCTGGCGCTGAGGACGGAGGAGCGGCGGCGCGCCGCCCCGGGCCTCCCGCCCCCGCTCCTGCCCGCTCCCGAGACCACGGTCCTGCTCCCGGTGCGCGACGAGCGCCTCAACGTCCTCGACTGCGTGGACACCCTGCTGGCGCAGACGGCCTCCCCCAGGGTGCGGGTGATCGACGACGGCTCCACGGACGGCACCGCCGGGCTGGTGGAGGCGCGCCTCCCCGGCGAGCCGCGCCTGGAGCTGCGGTCCGCGGCCCCCCTGCCCCCCGGCTGGCGGGGCAAGGTCAACGCGCTCTGGTCGGGCTCACGCGACATCCGCTCCCCCTGGCTCCTCCTCACCGACGCCGACGCGCGCCACGCTCCCGACCTGCTGGCCCGGGCCCACGCCGCGGCGGCGGAGAGGAACCTCGACGCCGTCTCCATCGCCGGCTTCCAGGAGGTCCGGGGATGGGGGGAGAACCTGTTGATCCCGCCCGTCTTCGCCTTTCTCGACGCCCTGCTGGACGACTGGGAGCCCGCCGCCGGGGGCTCCTCCGGGCCGGCGGTGGCCAACGGCCAGCTCATCCTCGTCCGGCGGGAGCCCTTCGAGGCCTGCGGCGGCTTCGAGGCGGTGCGCAACGAGACCCTCGACGACGTCGCCATCGTCAACCGCCTCCGCGACCGGGGATTCCGCACCGGCTTCATCCGGAACGACGGCCTGCGGGTCCGCATGTACCGGGGGACGGGCGAGGCGGTCCGGGGCTGGCGCCGGAACCTCGGCGGCCTCTTCGGGGCCAGCCCGGGCGTGACCCTGCGGACGCTCGCCGTCAGCCTCCTCCCCGTCCTGGTCCTCGTGGCCTTCGCGGTCGCCGGCCGCTGGGTCGAGGCCGCCGTGCTCTGGACCGCCGGGGCCGCCGCCTCCATGATCTTCCGCTCCGGGAGCGGCCACGCGCCGGCCTGGGGACTGCTCTACCCGCTGGACGCGCTGATGCTGGCGGGGGTGCTCGTCCTCGGGGTGATGGACCGCAGGCGGGGCAAGCTGACGAAATGGAAGGGGCGGGAGATCAAGGTGTGAGGATTCAGGCTCGTCCTGCCCTCTGGGGCGTCCTGCCCTTCGAGACCTCACCCTCGGTCCCTCTCCTGAAGGAGAGGGAGGGCCCTGCGATCTCCGATATCGTCAACTCATCGTTCCCCCTCTCCCGGTGAGGGAGGGTGGGAGGGATCGGGAGAGGGGGCCAGGGGGTGAGGCTTCGGAGGGCAGGGTGCTCAAAGGGCAAGAGCGCTCTGGATCTCCTCCTCAAACCAGCACTCCTGCCCCGCCGTCTCCTCCACCGATACGGCCAGCGACTCCACCCGCGATCCCGCCAGACGGGGCGCCAGGTCGCGCCAGAACATCCGCGCCAGCAGCTCGATCGAGGTGTTCGCCAACGGCAGCAGCAGGGTGTCCTGGGCCGGGAAGCGGTAGATCCGCTCGCCGAAGCGGACCTCGATCGCCTCGCCGTCCCGCGTCCATTGCAGACGCCCGCTCTCCGACGGGATCAGGGTGCGGCTGTCCAGCCCGGCGCAGAGCCCCCGCAGGGCCTTCTTGAAGCTCTCGATGTCGACCAGCAGGCCGTCGCCGTCCAGCTCGCTCCCGGCCAGCACGGCCCGGACGCGGTAGTTGTGGCCGTGCAACAGCTCGGCGCGGCCATCGGGAAACAGGGTGAAGTGGGCGGAGGAGAACTTGAAGTCCTCCTTGGCGAGGACCATCCGGTAGCGGGCCATGCGGGGCATTCTAGCCCCGGGTTGTAACATAGCGCCCGAACGACGATAGGGGGACTCATGAGATCCAGGGTCTGGCGTCCTTCGGCGGTCCGCGCGGCCGCCCTCCTCTTCCTGATCCTCTCCGCGGCCGTCCCCGGATTCTCCGAGCGGGCGCCTTTCTCGCCGCCCGACACGCCGCCGAAGTACATGCCGTCCCGGCAGTACGACCTCCAGCACCTCCGGCTCGACCTCTCCTTCGACTGGGACCAGCGGAGCGTCTCCGGCACCGCGACCAATACCCTCGTGCCTCTCCTGCCGGGTCTCCAGACCCTGATCTTCCACGGCGCGGGGCTCGACGTCCAGCGGGTGCGGGTAGGCGGCGTCGAGCGTCCCTTCGCCGCCGATCCCGATGCCCAGAGCTTCAAGGTGACGCTGGACCGGCCCTATGGCCCCCAGGATCGCCTGGAGGTCGCCATCGACTACTCGGCGAAGCCGCGGGCGGGCCTCTACTTCGTGGGCCCTGACGCCGGCTACCCCGACAAGCCCCGGCAGATCTACTCCCAGGGAGAGCCCAACCTGAACCGCCACTGGTTCCCGAGCTGGGACTACCCCAACGACCGCACCACCACCGAGATGGTCGCCACGGTCAAGGCGCCTTTCATGGCCGTCAGCAACGGCAAGCTCCTGGAGGTCAAGGACCAGCCCGACGGCCGCAAGACCTACCACTGGAAGATGGAGCAGCCCCACACCACCTACCTCGTCTCCATCGCCATCAGCGAGTACACCCGGATCGCCGACGAGTGGCGGGGCATCCCCGTCGAGTACTACGTCCCCCCGGCCTACGCCGGCCAGGCCCGCCGCTCCTTCGGCGACACGCCCAAGATGATGGAGTACTTCTCCACCGTCACCGGCCATCCCTACCCTTATGCCAAGTACGCCCAGACCACCGTGGCGGACTACATGTGGGGCGGCATGGAGAACATCACCGCCACCACCCAGACGCTGCGCACCCTCCACGACGAGCGCGCCGCCCTCGATGTCTCCAGCGAGGGCCTGGTGGCGCACGAGCTGGCCCACCAGTGGTTCGGCGACCTCGTGACCTGCGAGAGCTGGGACAACGCCTGGCTCAACGAGGGCTTCGCCGACTACTTCACCGCCCTCTGGAAAGGAAACGCCCACGGCCAGGAGGAGATGGACTGGGAGATCGCCAGCCTGCGGCGGAACTACCTGCGCGAGGACGGCAACAGATATCGCCGCCCCATCGCCACCAAGCGCTACACCGACCCCCTGCGGATGTTCGACGCCCACACCTACGACAAGGCCGCCCTGGTGCTCCACATGGCCCACTTCCTCATGGGGGACGAGGGCTGGTGGAAGGGCGTGCGGGAGTATCTAGACCGCTACCAGTACCGCACCGTGACCACGGCCGACCTGCAGAGCGCCTTCGAGGAGGCCTCCGGCGCCTCCCTCGGCACCCTGATCGACCAGTACATCCACGGCGCCGGCCACCCCGAGCTGAAGGTGCGCTGGGACTATGACGCCGACGGCGGCCTCGTCCGCCTGGAGGTGCAGCAGAAGCAGGAGATCACCCCGGAGACCGGGCTCTTCTCGTTCCCGCTCGAGGTCGCCCTGGTGGGGGACCGGGGGACCGAGGTGCGCCGGGTCCAGGTCCGCGCGGAGGCCGTCCAGGACCTCTACATCCAGAGCTCCGAGCGCCCGCGGACAGTCGTGCTCGATCCCAAGGGCTGGATCCTGATGACGGTGGATTTCGACAAGCCGGCCGACGAGTGGGTCCTCCAGCTCGAGAAGGCGGACTCCATGGCCGCGCGGATCGAGGCCGTCCGCGCCCTCGGGAAGGCGGGCGGCGACGCGGCCGTCGAGATCCTCGGCCGGACCCTGCGCGAAGGCTCCCACGAAGGGATCCGGATGGAGGCGTCGGGCGCCCTCGCCGAGATCGGCACCAGCCCCGCCCTGGACGCTCTCCGCGCCGGCCTCTCCGACCGTCATGCCCACGTGAGGGCCGAGGTGCTGGGAGCCTTGGGCGAGTTCCCGCGCCACCGCGAGCTGGTCCCCGTGCTGCGCCGCGCCCTGGAGACCGAGGAGAGCTACTTCGCCCGCGCCGCCGCCGCCACCGCGCTGGGCAAGTTCGACGACAACCGCGACGAGATCGTCCCGGTCCTGCTCAGGGCCCTCTCCCAGAAGAGCTATCAGGAGTCCGTACCCGGCGCCGCCCTCGGGGCCCTCGCCGACCTCGGCGCGCCGCAGCTCTGGGATCAGGCCGTGCGCCTGGCCAAGTACGGCAGCCCCGCGGGCAGCCGGAACGACGCCATGGAGGCCCTCGTCGCCTACGCCAAGGAGCACGGCGACGCGAAGACGCGGGACAAGGTCCGGACCGTGCTGGAGGGCTACCTCTCCGATCCCAGCTTCACGACCCGGCGAGGCCTCTACGGCCTCTTCGCCGATCTGGGGGACCCCGCCGCCATCCCCGCGCTGGAGCGCAGCCTGCGGACCGAGACCGAGAGCATGCAGAAGAACCGGATCGAGGAGACGCTCCGCGCGCTGCGCGCCCAGCAGGGACAGGGGCGGGAGGATCTGGCTCTCAAGGACCGGATCGAGCAACTCGAGCGGGAGACGGATGTGCTGAAGGAGCAGCTTCGGACGATGCAGGAGCCCTCACCACCCCGACCCTCCTCTCCCGACCCCTCCCTCCCACCCACACCGGGAGAGGAGGGAGAGAGTTAGCCAAAGGACACCAAGGACACCAAGGACAGCAAGGACATCTCTGGTTGCGTCCTTGAGGTCCTTGGTGTCCCTGGTGTCCTTGGTGTCCTTCCGTCCTTTCCCCCTCTCTCCCGGGTGGCGGGGGGGAGGCTGGGAGAGAGGGGGCAGGGGGAGTGAGGGCCGGGCGGGGGCTCTACTCCTCCTCCGGCTCCTCCCCGCCGCTCACCACGCCCCGGATCCTCACCGCCGTCTCCGCCATGCCCGCCAGTTCCTGGACCTTGGTGTTCTTCCCCATCTCTCCGGCCACGATCCGCAGGCCGCGGGCCACCTTCTGGAGATCCCGCTGCTCCGAGGTCCCCTTGAAGATCTCGGCCATCTCGGCCACCAGGGCGGCCAGCCGCAGGCTGGGAGACGCCTGGCCCCAGGAGGGCGCCAGTTGCGAGACCCGCAGCGTCCGCGACGTCTCGGTGATGTTGCCCAGCACCGGAGCCCGGTAGCGGAGCCGCAGGGTGGCGATCAGGGCGTCCCGGGGCGCCTCGGGATTCAGCTCGACCTCGTACAGAGCGGTCACGCTGTGCCCGGCCCCGATCTCCCCGGCGTCCACCGTATTGTCCCGGAACCGCTCGTCGGCGATGGCCCGGTTCTCGTAGCCGATCAGCCGGTAGCGGGTCACCGCGGCGGGATTGAACTCCACCTGCGCCTTGGCGTCCTTGGCGATCGTCTGCAGCGCGCCCGTCACCTCCTCCACCAGCACCCGCTTGGCCTCGTCCAGGGTGTCGATGTAGGCGTAGCGGCCGTCCCCCTTGTCCGCGAGCTGCTCCATGAGGTGATCGTTGTAGTTGCCCATGCCGAACCCCAGGGTGCTCAGCTCGATGCCCCGCCGCGCCTCGCGGCCGATGCGGCCCAGGATGGCCTGGGGACCCGTGCGGCCCACGTTGGCGACGCCGTCCGAGCAGAGGAGGATGCGGTTGCTGGAATCCATCCGGAAGTTCCGGACCGCCACCTGGTAGCCGAGCTCCAGTCCGGCCTCGGCGTTCGTCGAGCCCTGCGGAACCAGCGACTTGATGGCCTGACGGGCCGCCTCGCGGTCGTTGGTCGGCTCCAGGATCAGCCGGGCCTCGTCGCCGTAGATCACCAGCCCGATCCGGTCCCTGGGAGTGAGCTGGTTCAGCAGCAGCGACAGCGACTCCTTGACCAGCCCCAGGCGGTTCTCCTGATCCATGGACCCGGAGACGTCCACCACGAAGGTCATCACCACCGGCCGGCGCTTCTCCGCCGTCATCTCGCGGCCCCGGATGTTGAACCGCAGCAGCCGGTGATTGGCCGGCGCGAACGGCGTCGGAGCCCCCTCGGCGCGAATGGCGAAGTCGTCCCGCGTGGGCGCCGGATCGCCGTAGTTGAAGTAGTTCACGTACTCTTCGACGCGCACCGACCGGGGGTCCGGCAGGTTGCCGTCGGCGATGTACCGCCGGGCGACCGCGTAGGAGCCCGTGTCCACGTCGAGGCCGAAGGTGGAGAGCCGGTCCTGCGCCGTTTCGGTGAACGGATTCGTGCCCACGGCCTTGTACTTCACGTCCGCGTAGGGCTGCCCCGGCTCGGCTTTCCGCTGCAGCTCTCCGCCAACGCGCAGAGGAGCAGGCGCCTGCGCCGCCGGCATGGGCTCGCCCGCCACGGTGCCGCCAGGAGTGCCCCCTGCGACTCCGCCAACGATCCCGCCAACGACTCCGCCGGAGATTCCTCTCGCCTGCCTGGCCTCCACGCCGCTCTCGACCTCCACCGGCTGCACCGGCTCGGGAGCATCGTGCCCGAGGTAGCCGAGAGACTTCAGCTCTTCCCGCATCTCCTGAGGCATCGGCTTGGCCGCCGGTGGCGGCGGTGGAGGTGGAGGCGGCGGCAGCGCAAGGAGCGTCCGGGTGTCCCGCCGCCTCGCGCCGGCATCCTGCTCCTTGTCGGCGACAGCCTGCTGCTCATTGGCGACAGCCTGTTGCAGCGCCGGCTCCGACTCCGGGACCGGTACGGGTTCCGGCGCGGATTCCGGTGCGGCTTCCGGCGCGGCGGCCCGGGATTCCCGTTGCGGCGCGGCCGCGGGCGCCTCCTCCACGGCCATGTCCGCCATCGAGGGAGCCTCCCGCTGCATCCGCAGGGCGAAGACGCCCGCGCCGACCGCCGCGATCAGGGAAGCCGCGATCAACCAACGCTGCGTCGTGGGCATGGCGCTCCTCCTCTCGAGCCCTGGGGCTCCAGTTCCGAGGGAAACGGTCGGGGGGATCTCGCTCTTGATCTTGTCCAGCAGCCCGGCCGGCGGCTCGAGATCCTCCCGCTCCGCCAGCTTCCGGGCGATGTCTCGCTCGCTCAGCCTGCTCATCGAACTTCCTCCTCTCCGAGGGTCAGGGCCAGCATCTGAAGCGCCTTCTTCAGGCGCTTGCGGATCGCCACCGTGGTGACCCCCTCCTGGCGCGCGACCTCCTTGACCGGCAGGTCTCCCCAGAAGAGGGCTGTCACCGTGAAGCGCAGCTCTTCGGGAAGAGCGAGGACCGCGCGCCGCAGCCGGTCGCCCGCCGCCGCCTGGCCGACCGTCTCGTCGGCCGCGGGCGCGGGGTCCGGCACCGCCGCCTCGCGCTCCTCGTCGAGGGGCACGAGACGCCGGGGACGGCGCAGATGGTTCAGGAACGTGTTGTAGGCGATGCGGAACAGCCAGGTGGAGAACTGCGCCCGGCGGTCGAAGCCCGGCAGGGCGTCCCACGCCTTGCGGTAGGTCTCCTGCGTGAGGTCCGCCGCCAGGTCCGGGTCGCCGCAGAGCCGGTGCAGCAGGGCATAGACCCCGCGGTACGTCCGCTCCACCAGATGCTCGGCGGCCCCCCGGTCCCCGGCGGCCAGGGCGCTCAGCAGACGCCCTTCCTCGCCGTCGGGCCGGTCCCGCATGTCACCTCTCCAGGGGATTGTCGAGACTGCTGTTCGTAATGTGTTCATCCTACCCGTTTGGACACGGGTGGGGGAAAGAAGGAAACCGTCCGCGTCGAAGAGCGGAGCGGCGGCCCCGAAGCTCGCTCCACTTGACCCGAGGGGCGGGCCGCTTGACCCGCGGCGCAAGTCATCGGCTCCAGGAGTCCAGCCACCCGCCCTCGGAGCTCATCCATTCGACCCGATCAGCAGGCCGTTTGCCCCCTGGCGCGAGCCGCTGACCTCCCGGCGCGAGCCACTGGCCTCCCGGCGCGAGCCACTGGCCCCTCGGCGCGAGCCGCTGGCACCTCGGCGCAAGCCGTCCGGCCCACGAGGCGAGGACGTCGCCCGCCGTGCGAGCCGCCGGCCCTCCGGGGCGAGGGCCCTGCCCCAGGGGGCGAACACCGGGCGAAGCGCTCAGACCCTGCCAAACCAGGCCTGAAGGGTCCGCCGCAGCTTCACGAAGGAGTCGTCCACGCACCGGTCCAGGCTGACGCTCCGGGCGAGTTGATTGTAGAGGGAGGAGGACCGCGGCTGACCCGGCGGCGAACAGCGTGGGCTCACGCTTCCACTCAGCTCAAGGCTGAGCCAAGAACTCCTCAGGTGACATCACGACAACCGGTGCCCCCTGAAAATCAGACAGATTCCGGGTGAGAATGATGTCGCATTTCGCGGCCTCTGCCGCGGTGACCAAGGCGGCATCCTCAAAATCCGGCATGGCCAGGGCTCTGGCGCGGACAAACTGAACTTTGTCCTGGGGAATGATCTCGAAGTGGACGAGCAGCCAATCGATGACCTCGTCAGCCCGCGCTTTGTCGGCATACCGCTGGACGAGGTAGTACAGAGTCGTCACAGCATGTCCCGGCAGGTAACCGGCGTGCTCGTTCTCCAGGATCTTGCTGAGAACCGTAGCGGACGTGAAGTAGAAAGGGGCCCGCTTCTGAACGACATCCAATAAGATGTTGACATCCAGCACGAGCTTCATTTGCTGTGCTTCTCTGCCAGATGCTGGTAATAAACAGCCTTCGCATCCACGTCAGCGGGAACGATGCCGCTGATCCTCTCGACCTCCGGATGGATGATCGAGGGCTGCTCCCCCTGTAGACGCCGGAGATAGCGGTCGATCAACTCGGTGACGGTCATCTGGTGCTCCCGGGCGTACTTCTTGGCGAATTCGAGGTCCTTCTTGGGCAGGCGCACGGTGAGCTTGGCGGTCTCCATGGTTTCCTCCGTACGGCTAGCTTAGCGGTAGCGTACGGCTCGAGCAAGCTCAGATAGCCGGCGCCGGCAGCCGCCCCGTCCCCGTCCGTCCAATCTTCGACCTCTCCCGCGCCAGCCGGAACGCCCGGTCCATGGAGCGGAAGACCGCGACCCTCTTCTTGCGGTCGCGCCAGCCGGCGCGGGCCAGCACGCGCAGGGGCTGGCTCTGGACCCCCGCCAGGATCACGAAGACCCCCATGGCGTTCAGGCGCTCGATCGCCGACTCCAGGCTCACCAGCCCCGTGGCGTCGATCGCCGGCACCGAAGAGAGGTCCATGACCAGCACGCTCACCCCGGACATGGCCGTCCGGTGGAAGGCGCTCATCGCCCGCTGCGCGGCGCCGAAGAAGAGCGGTCCCGAGACCTCGTAGACCAGGACGTCCCGCGGCAGCCCCTTGGCGATGGGGTGCTGGTCCACCAGCCGGGAGCCCGAGACCTCGGCCATCCGGCGCATGAAGAGGAGCGCCGCCAGCAGCACGCCCACCGTCACCGAGACCACCATGTCGAAGACCACCGTCAGGCCGAAGCAGGTCAGGAGGACGACCACATCGCTCCGCGGCGCCACCCGCAGGGCATGAAGGAAGTGCTTCGCCTCGCTCATGTTCCAGGCCACGATCAGCAGCAGCGCCGCCAAGGAGGCCATGGGCAGGTAGTTCAGCACCGGCGCCAGCAGCAGCACCGCCAGCAGCACGAACAGCGAGTGGAAGATGGCCGCCAGCGGCGAGCGCGCTCCGGAACGGATGTTGGTCGCCGTGCGCGCCAGCGCTCCGGTGGCCGCGATGCCGCCGAAGAAGGGGGCGATGATGTTGCCGGTTCCCTGCGCCATCAGCTCCGCGTCGGGATCGTGGGAGCCGCCGGTCATGCCGTCGGCCACCACGGCCGAGAGGAGCGACTCGATCGCGCCCAGCATGGCGATGGCGAAGGCCGAGGGGACCAGCTCACGGATCAGTCCGAAGGAGAGGCCGAGGGGCTGTCCATCCGGCCCCGGCAGGTTCCAGGGGAAGACCGGCAACGGGAGGAGTTGCGGGATGCCGTCCTTGAAGCGGCTGGCGATGGTGGCCACCTCGAAACCCGGGACCCAGCGCGCCAGGACCGCCGCCAGGACCCCGCCCAGCGACAGGGCGACCAGGGGAGCCGGCATCTTGCGGGTGATCCGCGGCCACAAGAGCAGGAGCGCCAGCGTGAAGATCCCGATGGAGAGGTCCTGCCAGCGCAGGGTCGGCAGCGCCCGGGCCAGCGCCCCCACCCGCTCCACGTACTCCTCCGGCATCTCCGCCACGGTGAGCCCCAGGAAGTCCTTGAGCTGGAGGGTGGCGATGACCACCGCGATGCCCGCCGTGAATCCGGTGGTCACCGGGTAGGGGACGAACTGGATCAGGCTCCCCAGCCGCGCCGCCCCCAGGATCATCAGGAGGACGCCGGCCATCAACGTCGCCAGCACCAGCCCGCCCAGGCCGAACTTCGCCGAGATCGGCGCCAGCAGCACCACGAACGCCGCCGTGGGCCCCGAGACCTGCACCATCGAGCCCCCCAGCGCCGCGATCACCCCGCCGGCGACGATGGCCGTGTACAGGCCGTACTGAGGCGCCACCCCCGAGGCCACGGCCAGGGCCATGGAGAGAGGAAGGGCCACGATGCCCACCACCATGCCCGCCAGCAGGTCGGCCCGGAGGTCGCCCGCGCCGTAGCCGTTACGGAAGGTGGCGATCAGGGCCGCGGCGGGCCGCAAGGGAGGAGAGGCCCCGCTGGGACCCTGGTAGCGTCTGGGCATGGCGGCTGAACCTTGTCGACGATTGGCAAGATAATGGACGCCCGCCCAGGCGATCAAGAAGACGCGGAAAACAGGACATGAAATAACGGAAAGGAATGAGACTTTCAGGAGCTTGGGGAGTCTTGCGGCGGCTCCGCCATGGGAGCGCCCATCCTCTTCCAGAGGAGGTAGACCGGGATGCCGGTCAGCACGATGACCATCCCGGGCCAGGTCGTCCGGGTCTTGTAGAGGAGGAGGGCCAGCAGGACGCAGCCCGCTCCGAGGAGGTAGGCCAGCGGCAGCAACGGATAGCCGAAGGCCCGGTAGGGGCGCTCGGCGTCGGGACGCTTGCGGCGGAGCACGAAGATCCCGGCGATGGTGAGGATGTAGAAGAGCAGCACGGCGAAGACCACGTACTCCAGGAGGTTGGAGTAGAGGTTGCCGTACTGCGGCGCGCCGGAGGCGTCCCGCAGCCGGGTGCGGGGGATCACCAGCAGCGAGGCCCACACGCACTGGACGGCCAGCCCCACCGCCGGCACGCGCCAGCGGTTCAGCCGCCCCACGGAGCGGAAGAAGAGGCCGTCCCGCGCCATGGCGTAGTAGACGCGCGAGCCGGCGAGGATGAGCCCGTTGTTGCAGCCGAAGGTCGAGATCATGATGGCCACCGCCATGAGCGCGGCGCCCGCGGGACCCAGGATCGCCTCCAGGGCGGCCGTGCCCACCCGGTTCTCGGGCGCGCTGGCGATCGCCGCCACCGGCAGCGTCCGCACGTAGGCGAGGTTGGCCAGCACGTAGAGCAGGCTGACCAGGGCCACCCCCAGCCCGAGGGCGATC
Source organism: Thermoanaerobaculia bacterium (assembly GCA_036376245.1). GTDB lineage: Bacteria > Acidobacteriota > Thermoanaerobaculia > Multivoradales > UBA5704 > DATARR01. Next base: position 247,107 of record DASVAS010000023.1, read on the forward strand.
GGCAGGTTCCGCCGGGGATCGCGGATCTCGGCGGCGGCGAAGGCGACGTCGTTCCACGCGCTGGCCGAGAAGAGCGGGCCGACCAGGGCCAGCAGGAAGACCACCACGAGGGCGAAGCCCCCTTCCGTCGCCGCGACCGGCGGCACGCCCGCGAGGTCCGGCGTCACGGTGACGACGTCCCGCGGCGTCCAGAAGCCGGCGGCGTTCTCGGCCCAGGCCCGGCCGGCCGCGACGCCGAGCACGATCAGGGCGAGCAGGGCCAGGGTCTTCACCCAGGTGAAGGAGTTCTGGATCAGCTTGCCGATGCGCACGCCCAGCGTGTTCGCGAAGGTCAGCAGGACGATGAGGAGGACGGCTACGAGTTGCTGCGCGGAGAGGCTCACCGCGTACCCCTCCGAGACGTCGATGGGCGGCACGATCCAGGCCGAGGACGAGAGGCCGGGGACGAGCACCGCCAGGAAGCTCGCGAACGCCACCGCCACGGCCGCGATGGTGCCGGTCTGGATGACCAGGAACAGCGTCCACCCGAAGAGGAACCCCAGCAGCGGCGAGTAGGCCTCGCGCAGGTAGACGTACTGCCCGCCCACCCTGGGCATCATGGCGGCCAGCTCGCCGTAGGACGCCGCCGCGATGGTCACCATGAGGCCGCTGACGATCCAGGCCAGCAGAAGCCCGCCGGGCGAGCCCAGGTGGCGCGCCACGTTCGCCGAGACGATGAAGATGCCGGAGCCGATCATCGACCCGGCGACGATCATCACCGAATCGAGGAGGCCCAGCTCGCGGACGAAGCCGCGCTCCTTCTCTACGCGTTCCTTCTCCAGGGGCAACGATTCAGCCATGGTGGTCCTGGAGCTTAGCGATGCCGTACGGCTCCGGCAAGGGCGACCTCACCCCCTGGCCCCCTCTCCCATCTCCCTCCCAACCCTCTCCGGGAGAGGGGGAACGATGAGTCAACAATCTTGCCGATCTCAGAAGACCTCAATCGTAGGGCCCTCCCTCTCCCGGGGCGGGAGGGAGGGAGATGGGAGAGGGACCGAGGGTGAGGTCTCGAAGGGGCATGCCGCCTCGACCGGCAACCTCGCCATGGACGCTCTACTCCTCCCCCTTCTCCCGCCGCGCCAGTTGCACCACCGTCTCCATGTGTCCCGTCTGCGGGAACAGGTCGATCAGGGTGACCTTCTCGATCTCGTAGACCTCCACCAGCTTCTTGAGGTCGCGGGCGAGGGCCGCGGGATGGCAGGAGACGTAGGTGATCCGCGCCGGCCTGGCGATCATCAACGGCATCAGGACCTCCCGCGACAGGCCGCCCCGCGGCGGGTCCGCCACCACCCGGTCCAGGTTCCGCGGCATCCTACGGGCCCAGCTCTCCACGGCCTGGTTGACCACCTCGACGTTGGCGGTCTTGTTGCGCCGGAGGTTCAGGCGGGCGTAGCGCGTGCCGACCTGGTCGCCCTCGACGGCGATCACCTTTCCGTAATGCCGGGCCAGGGGGAGGCTGAAGAGCCCGACTCCGGAGTAGAGATCCACCGCCGTCTCCCCCGTCCAGGAGCCCACGACGATCTCGACCAGCCGCGGCAGCAGCCCGCGGTGGGACTGGAAGAAGACGCGGGCGTCGTAGGCGTAGGTGAAATCTCCGACCCGGGTCGTGACCTCGCCGTGGGGCAGCCCCTCGACCGGAGGCGCCAGGGTCACGGCCCCGTCGTCCCCGGCGGCGACGTCGAGCCGCTTCGGCGAGGCGGGCGTCAGGTGCTCCGGCAGCGCCTGGAGCAGCGCCTCCAGCTCCGGCACCAGGAGCGGGCAGCGCGAGACGGGGATCACGTCGTTGGTGGCGCGGGCGTGGTAGCCCACCAGGATCCCGCCGGCGACCGGATCGACGGCGGTGTGGAGCTGGGTCCGCAGGCGGTAGCCCCAGGGCTCGCCCATCACCATCTCGGTGTTCGCCGGCAGGGCCACGCCGCCGATCCGCTCCAGGGTCTCGCGCACCGCCTCGGCCTTGAGCTGGAACTGGACGCGGTCCTCCAGGTGCTGCAGGTCGCAGACGCCGGTCAGGGAGAGCTCGGGCACGGGATCGGGCCGGCGGGCCGGCCCCGGCTCCAGGATCTCCGTGATCTCCGCCCGGCCGTAGTCGGGCCGGCGCTCGACGAGCCGCGCCCGCACCAGGTCCCCCGGCGCCGAGCGGCGGACGAAGACCGGCACGCCCTCGTAGCGGGCGAGACCCTCGCCGCCGGCCACCAGCTTCTCCACCCGAACGGTGATCTCGTCGACCTCGGCGAGCCTGGCGCCGGGCGGCGGCGGGGGGGGAGGCGGCGGCGCGAGCGGCTCCTTGCCTTCCAGGACCCGCTCGGCGCGCGCGAACGCGTCGGACTTGCGCGGCCCCCGGCGCGGGGGCGGGCCTCCCCTGTCGGATCGGTCCGATCGGTCGGATCGGTCGGATCGGTCGGATCTCCCCGGACCGCGCGGCCCGCGCTCACCCCCGGGCCCCCGGCGTTCGCCGCCGGGCCCTCCCCGGCGCTCGCCTCCGGGTCCACGGCGCTCCGGTCCCCGTCCACCGCTCTGTCGGCCTCTCATGCTTCCGTTCCCTCCACCAGGAGATGAATGCGCGGCGCCAGCTCCGGCAGGCGCCGCTCCACTTCGGCCCGCAGGTCCTGGACCCGGAACCGCCGCGACAGGTGATGCAAGACGATCGCCTCGTTGCGGAAATCCTCCGCCCGGGCGGCGATGTCGCCGAGATGGAGGTGCTTGTAGAGCTCCCCCTTGTCCCGGTGCTCCTCGCCCAGGAAGGTGCACTCCAGCATCAGCACCCGGGCACGGAACAGCCGCGGCTCGCGATCGAAGATCCCCGGCCCCGTGTCGCCGCAGTAGGTCAGCCAGATCTCCTCCAGCCACTCCGAGGTGTCGATCCCCTGGGCCCGCAGGCTGATCAGCTCGGCCGGAGGCAGGCCGGCGAAGGCCGGGGCCAGACGCCGCCGCCCCCGCCAGAGGTGATAGCCCAGGCTGGGGATCACGTGGTCCGTGGCGAAGGCCTCCATGCTCAACCCCTTCCCCACCTCCACCCGGTCGCCCGAGGCCAGGGGGACGAGATCGTACCGGTACCGCGCCCGCTCCAGCTTCTCCGCCGCGCGGATGAAGTCGCCCAGCGGCTCCTCGATCTCTTCAGGGCAGAACACCCGTGTGTGCGCCAGCCGGTGGAGCGACCGCTGGGAGAGCACATACGGCAGCCCCAGGGCGTGGTCGAGATGGCCGTGGGTGAGGAAGACGTCCTGCGCGCCCGCCAACTGGAGCGCCCCGCGGCCCACGTCCAGGGCCAGCCCCGGGGGATGGACGCGGAACCAGTTGTCGTCCCCGGCCCGGGACCATCCCTCGATGCGCAGGTCTCCGAATCTGAGCTCGACGGGTCGCATGCAAGAAACGGGGAGCGGGCCCGCGCCGATCGATGACGGCCGACGGCGGCGCGGGCTCCAGATCGGGTCAGATCTCGCGGTAGAGCCAGCGGCGGAGCGTCGACAGGCGGTTGCCCACGCTCTCCCAGTCCGGCTCGATCAGCCACAGGGCCGCCGCCACCGAGGAGAGCAGGGAGTTGCCGTCCTGGGGCGTGAAGCAGAAACCGTAGACCTCCCGCTTGCGCCGCACGGCCAGCGTCGGCATCACCACCACCGTCTGGGAGAGGATGCGCCCGTAATAGCCGTGGTCGCGGCCGAAGCTGAAGATCAGGTTGGCGTAGCGCTTGTCGGTGACCGCCACCATCGGGTTGTCCCGCAGGCGCTTCCTGACCTCGTCGAGGGCCATGTCGCGGTTCAGCTCCAGGTTGAACCAGATCGAGTGCATGTACTGGGTGTTGAGCTTGACCGCGCTCGAAAACAGGTTCAGGTCCTTGGCGAGCGTCTCGAAGACGTGATGGGCGTCCCGCGCGTGGTGGGTGCCGAACTCGGGGTCGTCGTGCTTGCCGACGTTCGGGGCCGGGATGAAGCTGTCCGTCGCCGAGATGTCGTTCGCCCGCCGCATGCAGACGAAGGTCCCCTTGGTCAGGTTGTACTCGCCGCTGCCGTCGTCGCAGATCGTCTTGATGAGCGTCGAGATGTTGTGCGTGTTGCAGGAGACGATCTGGACGAAGCGGTCCTCCCCCGGCACCAGGACCTCCTCGTTGATGCCGCGGGCGTAGGGCTTGCCGAAGCCGAACTCGCTCCCCTGGGCGAGAAACCCCTTGGGGCCGGAGAGCCCTTCGTAGTACTTCTCCTTGTTCTCGTTGCCCGCCGGAGTGCAGTCGAGCACCACGGTCGCCCGCTCCAGCGCCTCGCGGGCCTCGTAGCTGACCTCGTGCCCGAGCTTCTCGAACTCGGCCCGCACGTCGTCGTCCACCGCCAGCTTCGCGCCGCGCTGCATGAGGTGGGAGAGCTTCGATTTATCGGACGCGAGCGGCGTCCGCTTGTGGAAGGTGACCTCGTCGATCCCCATGCGGTCCCTAAAGTCGGTAAAGAGGCCGATCAGGGGCTCGCCGATCGTGCCCGTGCCCACGATGTGGACAATCTTCTTCATGGTTCCCTCACGAGAAGGTTAGGGTTGGTCCCGAGCAGTGAAAGCGAATGAAGCGGTTCCGGATAGAACCGGCCGGGGGAGATTAGCACAGGCCATGCCACAGGGACGCGGGGTCCGGAATTCGACCTTTCGGCCTTGATATTGTAAAGTCTCTATATGAGTCGGTCAGTCCACCGGATTGCCAT
>DASVAS010000045.1:0-22797 GCA_036376245.1 Thermoanaerobaculia bacterium
GTCCAACCTGACGCCGGCCATGGCGCAGATCCTGACCGAGCTGGCGGGCGAGTCGCTCTCCCTGTCGGATCTGCGCTGCGTGATGCTGGTCGGCGACGTGCTGACCCGGCGCGACCTGGCGCGGCTGCGGGGGTTGGCGCCGGCGGCGCGGCTCGTCAACCTCTATGGCGCCACCGAGACACAGCGCGCGCTGAGCTACCACGAGGCGAGCGAAGCGGAGATCGCGGGGAAGGGCAGGATGCGGCAGGTCCTGCCGCTGGGCCGTGGGATGGAAGGCTGCCAGCTCCTGGTGCTGAACCGCGGGGGTGAGCTGGCGGGCATCGGTGAGATCGGGGAGATCTGCATCCGCAGCCCGCACCTGGCCTTGGGCTATCTGGACGATCCGGAGCTGACGCGCGAGCGCTTCCTGCCGAACCCGTTCGGAGCGGGCGACCGGGTCTACCGCACGGGCGACCTGGGACGCTACCTGCCGGACGGCGAGGTGGAGTTCGTGGCGCGGGCCGACAGTCAGGTTAAAATCCGTGGCTTCCGGATCGAGCTCGGAGAGATCGAATCGGCATTGACCCGCCATCCGGCGGTGCGGGAGGCGGTGGTCGTCGCCCGTGCCGACCGCTCGGGTGAGAAGCGGCTGGTAGCTTATGTGGTCCCGCGCGATGGCGTGGCGCCAGCCACCAGCGAATTCCAGGACTTCCTCCTTGAGCGGCTGCCGGAGTACATGGTGCCTCCCGCCTGGGTCGTCCTGGAGAAGCTGCCGGTAACGCCCAACGGCAAGGTGGACCGCCGCGCGCTCCCCGAGCCGGAGGCGGCCCGGCCCGATCTCTCGGTCTCCTACGTGGCCCCCCGCAACGAGGTGGAGCAGGCGATCGCCGAGATCTGGCAAGAGGTCCTCCAGATCGAGAGGGTGGGGGTCCACGACAAGTTTTTCCACCTCGGTGGACATTCGATGCTCCTGGTCCGGGTCCACGCCCGGCTGCGGGAGCGGTTCGCACAGGAGTTGTCGATGATGGATCTGTTCAGGTATCCCGACATCAGCTCTCTGGCTCAACGCCTGGCGGGCGGAAGCATGCCTTCCGCCACCGCGGCGGTGGAGGAGCGCGCCAGCGAGATGGAGCTCGGCAAGGCGCGGCGCCGGCAGCGGCTGGAGAAGAACCGCGGGACCACCGGAGGTGAGCGATGAGCGAGCGCACCGGGCTCGAGATCGCGATCATCGGTCTCGCTGGCCGTTTCCCCGGCGCCGCTGGAGTCGAGGAGCTCTGGGAGAACCTGATCGGCGGCGTGGAGTCGATCTCCCGCTTCACCGATGAAGAGCTGGCCGCCGCGGGCGTCGCCCCGGCGGTCCTCGCCGACCCGCGCTACGTCAAGGCGGCGCCGGTGATCGGGGGGGCCGACCTGCTCGACGCCGAATTCTTCGCTCTCACCCCCCGGGAAGCCGAATTCATCGATCCGCAGCACCGCCTGCTCCTGGAGTGCTCCTGGGAGGCGCTGGAGTCGGCGGGCTACGCCCCTGGGACTTTCAGCCGGCCGGTGGGCGTCTACGCCGGCGTGAGCTTCAGCTCCTACACCCTGCTCAATGCCGCCGCCCACCGTGACCGCCGGGAGACCGTGGGAGGATTGCTGGGAGCTGACAAGGACCACCTGACGACGCTGATCTCCTGGAAGCTCGACCTCGAAGGGCCCAGCCTGGCCGTCCAGACCGCCTGCTCGACCTCCCTGGTGGCCGTGCACCTGGCTTCCCAGGCCCTTCTCAACGGCGAGTGCGACATGGCGTTGGCCGGCGGCGTGGCGATCCACTTCCCGCAGGAGCGTGGCTACCTCTACGGCGAGGGCGGCATGGGATCGCCCGATGGTCACTGCCGCTCTTTCGACGCCGGCGCCCGTGGCACGGTCTTCGGCAACGGCGTGGGGGTGGTCGTCCTCAAGCGCCTGGAGGATGCCCTGGCCGACGGCGACACCATCCGTGCCGTGATCAAGGGCTCGGCCGTCAACAACGACGGCGGCAGGCGCATGGCCTACACTGCCCCCCGCCTGGAGGGGCAGAGCCGGGTCGTCAGGGCTGCCCAGATCATGGCCGAGGTGGAGCCGGACACCATCGGCTTCGTCGAGGGTCACGGCACCGCCACTCCGCTCGGGGATTCGATCGAGGTCGGGGCCCTGACGGAGGCTTTCCGCGCCCGGACGGACCGCAAGGGTTATTGCGCCCTGGGCTCGGTGAAGAGCAACGTCGGACACCTGAACACGGCGGCCGGGGTCGTGGGCCTCATCAAGGCCGCGCTCGCCCTGGAGCGCCGGATCATCCCGCCGACCCTGCACTTCCAACGGCCCAACCCCGAGATCGATTTCGCTTCGACGCCGTTCTTCGTCAACACGGAGGCTCTCGCCTGGAATGGCGGAAGCGCGCCGCGGCGGGCCGCCGTCCACTCCTTCGGCATGGGGGGCACGAACGCCCACGTGATCCTGGAGGAGGCGCCGGAGCCCCTGCCGGCCACCCCTTCGCGGCCCGTCCAACTGCTGGTTTTCTCCGCGCGGAGCGCGCCGGCCCTGGCCGCCGCGGCGGAGCGGCTGGCCGCCCACCTCGAAGCCCACCCGGAACAGGATCTCGGGGACGTGGCCTACACCCTCCAGGTCGGCCGCCGCGCCTTCCGTCACCGCAGGATCGTCCTCGCGGGTTCCCGGGAGGAGGCCGTGGCGGCTCTGAGGGATGAGGGGGATCATCCGCGCGCCGCCGCGGTCTCCGGTGAGGCGGAGACGCTCGCGGCCCTGGGCCGGCGCTGGCTCGCGGGGGAGGACGTCGACTGGCAGGCGATCCATGATGGCGAGCGCCGCCGCCGGGTACCGCTTCCCACGTATCCGTTCCAGCGCCGGCGGTACTGGCTCGATCCCGGCCCGGGCGGCCCGCAGATCCAGGACTCCGTGGAGCGGGCGGTGGAGGCCCCCGCCCCTGTGGCCACCTACCACCCGCGCCCCGCCGAAATGAAGACGGCGTACGTGGCCCCCGCGACCGCCAGGGAGGAGGCGGTCGCCGCCATCTGGCGCGACCTCTTCGGGATCGCCGAGATCGGCATCCACGACGACTTCTTCGAGCTTGGCGGCCACTCCGTCCTGGCCACCCGTCTGGCCTCCCGGCTGCGCGACAACCTGGGTGTGGAGGTGCCGCTGCGCGAGGTGCTGGAGAACCCGACCGTGGCGGCGTTGGCCGCCGCGATCGAAGCCCGGGAGAAGATCGCCGAGGGCCCGCCGGCGCCGCCTCTGACTCCGGCCCGCCATGAAGGGGAGGTCCCGCTTTCCTTCGCCCAGGAGAGGCTGTGGTTCCTCGAACAATTGAGACCGGGAACCCCGTTCTACAACATGGCGGTAGGCCTGCGCCTGACCGGCGATCTGCGGGTCGGGACCATCCAGGCCGCCTTGCGGGAAGTGGTGAGACGCCATGCCACGTTGCGGACCGGATTCGCGATCCGGCAGGGGACGCCCGCGCAGGTCATCGCGCCCTTCCTCCCGTTCGAGGTGCCGGTCCTGGACCTGAGCGGCCTGTCCGCCACCGAGCGGGAGGCCCAGGCCGTGGAGCTGGCCGCCCGTCATACCCGCGAGCCGTTCGACCTCGCGCGGCCGCCGCTGCTGCGGGTGAGCCTGCTGCGGCTGGATGAAACCGAGCACATCCTGCTCCTGGCGATGCATCACATCGTCTCGGACGGCTGGTCGATGGGCGTGCTGACGTCGGAGGTCACGCGGCTCTATGGCGCGTTCCTGGAGGGCGGCGCTTCGCCGCTGCCGGAGCTGCCGGTCCAGTACGCGGATTACGCGGTCTGGCAGCGCGGGTGGCTCCAGGGCGAGGCTCTGGAAGCGCAGCTCCGCTGGTGGCGGGAGCGTCTGGCGGGAGCGCCGGCCGTCCTCGACCTGCCCGTCGACCGGCCGCGGACGGCGCTCCGCAGGCAGCGGGGCGGCACGGTCTCTTCCTGGGTGCCGGCTGAGGTCCTGGAAGGCCTGCGGGAGCTCGGCCAGCGCGCCGGCGCCACACCGTTCATGGGCCTGCTCGCCGGCTTCCAGGCGCTCCTCGCCCGCTACGCGGGGACGGACGACGTCTCCGTGGGCTCGCCCATCTCGGGCCGCAATCGCAGCGAGCTGGAAGGGCTGATCGGCTTCTTCGTCAACACGCTGGTGCTGCGCACCGACCTGTCCGGCGATCCCCCGTTCGCGGGCTTGCTGAGCCGGGCTCGCGAGACCACCCTCGGAGCCTACGCGCACCAGGACCTGCCCTTCGAGAAGCTGGTCGAGGAGCTCGCTCCGCAGCGCGACCTGGCGCATTCACCGCTTTTCCAGGTGACGCTGGTGCTGCAGAACACGCCGCGGCCGGCCGCGCCGCTGTCGGGACTGCGGGCCGAGCCCGTGGGGGTGGATACGGGCGCCGCCAAGTTCGACCTGTCGCTCGTCCTGGCGGAGAGAGCCGGAAGCCTTGGAGTCTGGCTGGAATACGACCTCGACCTTTTCGACGCCGCCACGGCGGCGCGCATCGCCGGTCACTTCCGGACCCTGTTGTCGGAGGCCGTATCCGATCCTGGCCGGCGGCTTGCCGAGCTGCCGCTGATGACCCCTGAGGAGGCGTCGCAGCTCCTGGTGGAGTGGACCGCGACCGCGAAGCCCTACGCCCGCGAGACCGCCGTCCACTATCGGGTGGCGGCCCGGGCCTGGGAGACCCCGGACGCGCCGGCCGTCGACGGCCTGACCTATCGGGAGTTGATGGACCGGGCGCGGCGCGTCGCGGCCTGGCTGCGGCTCCAGGGCGTGGGCGTCGAGACCCGTGTCCCCGTCGTGATGGAGCGCTCAGCGGAGCTGGTGGTGGCCGCCCTGGCGGTGCTGGAGGTAGGAGGAGCCTATGTGCCGCTCGATCCCGCCAACCCGGCGGAGCGCCTGGCCTGGCAGCTCGAGGACACCTGGACGGAGAGCCCGGCGCGGGTCCTGCTCACCAGCTCGGCTCTGGCGGAGTCCCTGGAATTCCCCGCAGCGCGCATCCTGCGCGTGGACGCGGACCTGGAGGGGCTCGCAGGCGAATACGTGTCCGCGTCTCCGGTCGCGCCGGGGAGCGCGGCCTACGTCATCTACACCTCCGGTTCCACCGGCCGTCCCAAGGGGGTGGTGATCTCCCACGGGTCTCTGGCCAACCTGGTGGACTGGCATCGCCGGACCTACGGCGTGACGCCGGCGGACCGTGCCGCCCTCGTGGCCGGTCCCGGCTTCGATGCCGCGGTGTGGGAGATGTGGCCCTACCTGGCGTCCGGGGCCAGCCTGTGGGTGCCGGCCGAGGATGTCCGTTCCGATCCGGCGCGGCTGGTGGGGTGGCTGGCGGCGGAGGGGATCACCCTGGCCTTCCTGCCCACGCCGCTGGCCGAGGCCGCGCTGGCGGAGCCCTGGCCGGCGTCGTCGCTGCGGGCGATGCTGACCGGCGGCGACCGCCTGCACCGGGGGCCGCGGCCGGGCCTGCCGTTCACGCTGCACAACCACTACGGCCCCACGGAGGGGACGGTGGTCGCGACCTGCGCCCCGGTGGCGCCCGAGTTGCCGTCGCCACCCATCGGCCGGCCGATCGACAACGCGCGGGTCTACCTCGCGGACGGCTGGCGGAGCCTCGCGCCTCTGGGCGTACCGGGCGAGCTGCTGCTGGGCGGAGACGGTTTGGCCAGAGGCTACCTGCACCGGCCGGACCTGACGGCGGCCAGCTTCGTGCCCGATCCCTTCAGCGGCGCGGCCGGAGAGCGCTTGTACAGGACCGGCGACCTGGCGCGCTGGCGGCCGGAGGGGACCCTGGAGTTCCTGGGCCGCATCGACCGGCAGGTCAAGGTGAGAGGCTTCCGGATCGAGCTGGGGGAGATCGAGGCGGCCCTGGGAGCCCTGGACGGTGTGCGCGAGGCGGTGGTGGACGTCCACGGGCAGGCGGGCGAGCCGCGCCTGGCGGCCTGGGTGGTGCCCGGCGTCCCCGGCGTGTCGGCGGCGGAGCTGCGGGACGGCCTGCGGAGCCGGCTGCCGGAGGCCATGGTCCCCACGGCCTGGGTGTTCCTGGAGGCGCTGCCGCTGACGCCCAACGGCAAGGTGGACCGCCGTGCCCTGCCGCCGCCGGCCGCCGAAGCGGGCGAGCGCTCCGGAGCCGGGCCCTCGACGCCTGTCGAGCAGCTCCTGGCCGGTATCTGGTCGGAGCTGCTGGCGGTCGGCGATTTCGGGGTCCATGACGACTTCTTCGACCTGGGCGGCCATTCCCTCCTGGCGACCCGGGTGATCTCCAGAGTGCGGGAGGTCTTCGGGGCCGAGGTCCCCTTGCAGGCCCTGTTCGAGGATCCGACGGTGGCCGGGCTGGCCCGCCGGATCGAGGACGCTCTCAGGCAGGACCGGACGGCCGCGGCGCCTCCCCTGCGGCCTGTGCCGCGCGACGGTGCCATGCCCCTCTCCTTCGCCCAGGAGCGCCTGTGGTTCCTCCAGCGCCTGGAGCCCGGAACCACCGCCTACAACGTCTCCACCGCTCTCCGGCTCACGGGCTCTCTCGACGTCGCGGCCCTGTCGCGGACCCTGGATGAGATCGTCCGTCGGCATGAGGTTCTGCGGACCACCTTCGCGGAGGACGGCTATGGGCCGGTGCAGGTGATCCATCCTTCCGGTCCTCTGGGACTGGAGGTGAGGGATCTCTCCGGGTTGCCTGAAGACGCCCGTGAGGCCGAGGTCCGGCGCCTCGTGACCGCGGACCAGCGCCGGCCCTTCGACTTGACGAAGGGCCCGCTGCTGCGGGCCTCGCTGCTGCGTGTGGAGGCCGAGGAGCACGTCCTGCTCTTCGCCGTGCACCACATCGCCAGCGACGGCTGGTCGATGGGCGTGCTGGTCCAGGAAGTGGGGAAGCTCTATCGCGCCTACGCGACGGGAGAGTCCTCGCGTCTGCCCGAGCTGCCGGTCCAGTACGCCGACTATGCGCACTGGCAGCGGAGCTGGCTGCGGGGCGAAGTCCTCGAAGAGCGCGTGGCGTGGTGGCGGGAGCGTCTGGCCGGAGCGCCCGCGTTGCTGCCGCTGCCCACGGACCGGCCGCGTCCGGCGGTGCAGCGTTTCCAGGGCTCCCGGCGGAGCGCCTGGATTCCCACCGAAGCTTCGGCCTCCCTGCGGGCTCTGGGGCGCGAGCGGGGCGCGACGCTCTTCATGTCCGTGCTGTCGGCTTTCGCCGTCCTGCTGGGGCGCCATTCGGGGCAGGACGACCTGGTGGTGGGCACCGTGACGGCCAACCGCGACCGGCCGGAGCTGGAAGGCCTGATCGGCTTCTTCGTCAACACCCTGGCGCTGCGGATCGGCCTCGCGGGCGACCCGTCGTTCCCCGGCCTGTTGGCGGGCGTCCGGGAGATGATGCTGGGGGCTTACACGCACCAGGCCCTGCCGTTCGAGAAGCTGGTCGAGGAGCTGCAGCCGGAGCGCAGCCTGGCGCACTCGCCCCTCTTCCAGGTGATGCTGGCCCTGCAGGGTCAGGAGGCCGCCGGCTCGGTCCTCGAGCTGCCGGGGCTGACCCTGCGGCCGGAGGCGAGGCCGCACGAGATCTCCAAGTTCGACCTGACCCTGACGGTGGACGACGCCCCTGCGGGTTTGTTCTGCCAGTGGCGGTACAACGTCGAGCTGTTCGACGCCGCGACGATCGACCGGATGGCCGAGCACTTCAAGGTCCTCGTCGGAGGCATCGCGGCCGACCCGACCCGCGCCCTTTCCGCGCTGCCGCTGCTCGACGCCGCGGAACGCCGGCAGCTCCTGGAGGAGTGGAGCCGGGGCGAGCTGGCCGATCCCGGCCGGCGCCTCCTGCACGAGATGGTGGAAGAGCAGGCGGCCCGGCGTCCGGACGCTCCGGCGATCGTCTTCGAGGGCGGAGAGCTGACCTACACCGAGCTGGACCGGCGGGCCAACCGTCTGGCCCGCCGCCTGCGCCGGCTGGGCGTGGGGCCGGAAGTCCGCGTGGGACTCCGCGCCGAGCGGTCGCCGGAGACGATCGTCGGCTTGCTGGCCGTGCTCAAGGCGGGCGGCGCCTACGTGCCCATCGATCCTGCCTATCCGGCGGAGCGCATCGCCTGGATGCGGGCCGACTCCGGCATCTCCGTGCTGCTGACCCAGGAAGATCTGCTGGCGGAGCCCGGGGAGAGCAGGGAGCCCCTCCCGTCCGCCGCCGGTCCGGACGACCTCGCCTACGTGATCTACACCTCGGGCTCGACCGGTACCCCCAAGGGAGTGCTGGTCACCCATCGCGGCCTGGACAACCTGGCCGAGGCGCAGGGCCGGCTGTTCGGGATCGATCAGGACAGCCGCGTTCTCCAGTTCGCCTCGATGAGCTTCGACGCCTCGGTCTCGGAGATCGCCATGGCCTTCCGGGCTGGAGCGGCCCTGGTGCTGGCCGACCGGAATTCGCTGCTGCCGGGCCCCGAGCTGATCGAGCTGTTGCGAGATCAGGGGATCACCAAGGCGACGCTGCCACCCTCGGTCCTGGCGGCGCTGCCGGAGGCGGATCTTCCCGCGCTGCGGACGATCGTGGTGGCGGGCGAGGCCTGCCCGGTGGAGCTGGCCCGGCGCTGGGCCGCGGGGCGGCGCCTCGTCAACGCCTATGGGCCCACCGAGACCACGGTCTGCGCCACGGCCTGGGTCTACGACGGTGGCGACCGGCTGCCGATCGGCCGGCCGATCCGGAACGCGGAGGTATACGTCGTCGATCCCCAAGGCGGACCGGCGCCGGTGGGGGTGCCAGGCGAGCTGCTGGTGGGCGGCATCGGTCTCGCCCGGGGCTACCACAACCGGCCGGACCTGACGGCGGAGCGGTTCGTCCCCCATCCCTTCGCTACGGGTGAGCGGCTCTACCGCACGGGCGACCTGGTCCGCTTCCGGTCGGACGGCGAGCTGGAGTTCCTCGGCCGCATCGACCACCAGGTCAAGATCCGCGGCGTCCGGGTGGAGCTGGGCGAGGTGGAGGCGGCGCTGCTGGCGCAGCCCGGAGTCCGCGAGGCGGTGGCGGTGGCGCGCGAGGACGGCTTCGGACCGGCGCGGCTGGTGGCCTACGTCACGGGCGAGGGGCTCGATGGGATGGAGCTGCGCGAGGCGCTCTCGCGCTCGCTGCCCGAGCCGCTGGTGCCCGCGGTGATCGTCGCCCTGGAATCGCTGCCGCTGACGCCCAACGGCAAGGTGGACCGCAAGGCCCTGCCCGCCCCCGAAGCGGCGGCGCGGGACTTCGTGGCGCCCCGCACCGATCTGGAACGGTTCCTGGCCGGCCTGTATCAGGAGGTCCTCGGCGTCGAGCGCGTGGGCATCCACGACGACTTCTTCGCCCTGGGCGGCAACTCCATCACCGGTGCCATGTTCGTCAACCGCCTCCAGAAGGAGCTGGGCGAGATCGTCCACGTGGTGGTGATGTTCGACGCGCCCACGGTGGCACAGCTGGCCGCCTGGGTGGTGGAGAACTGTCCGGCGGCGGTTGCGCGGCTGTTCGGCGAGGAAGCCCGCGCCGAAACAATGACGCGGCGCGTCGACGAGGCGCGGATCGCGGAGCTGCGCGCGCTGATTCCGCCGCTGCCGCCGCTGTCCGCACCGGTGGAGAAGAACCCGCCGGCGGTGTTCGTGCTGTCGCCGCCGCGCTCGGGCTCGACCCTGCTGCGCGTTATGCTGGGCGGCAACCCGCGCCTGTTCGCGCCGCCGGAGCTGGAGCTGCTCTCCTTCGACACTCTGGAAGAGCGGCGTCAGGCCTTCCCGGGCCGCAACAGCTTCTGGCTGGAAGGAGTGACCCGGGCGGTGATGGAGATCCAGCGCTGCACGGCCGAGGAGGCCGAAGCGCTGCTCGCGGAGCTGGAGCGTGAGGGGGTGACCACCACTCGCGGGCTGTACCGCCGGATGCAGGAATGGATCGGCGACCGCATCCTGGTGGACAAGACGCCGTCCTACGCGCTGGACCTGTCGGTGTTGCGGCGGGCCGAGGAGACCTTCGAAGGGGCTCGCTACATCCACCTGCTGCGCCATCCGTACGGGATGATCCGCTCCTTCGAGGAAGCCAAGCTGGAGCAGGTTTTCTTCCGGCATCCGCACTCCTTCGCCCGCCGTGAGCTGGCGGAGCTGATCTGGCTGGTGTGCCAGCGCAACATCCTGGAGTTCCTGGCCGGGATCCCGGCCGAGCGGAAGATGCTGGTCCGCTTCGAGGATGTCCTCACCGCGCCGGAGATCGAGCTGCGCGCGATCTGCGACTTCCTGGGCGTGGAATACCACCCGGACATGGCGGAGCCGTACAAGGAGAAGTCGGCCCGCATGACCGACGGCATCCACGCCTGGTCGCGCATGCTGGGGGACGTCAAGTTCCACCAGCACTCCGGGATCGACCGTAGCGCGGCCGAGCGTTGGCGGGATCTGGCCCGGGAAAACTTCCTGGGAGATGTGACCTGGGATCTGGCGGAGGAGCTGGGGTATCCGAGGGAGCAGGCTTCACCCGCCGCGAAACAGGTTTTCACCGCTCCGCCGCTGGTCAGGGTGTCGCGGGACAAGGCTCTCCCGCTCTCGTTCGGGCAGTTGCGGCTCTGGTTCCTCGACCAACTGGAGCCGGGCAACGTCGCCTACAACGTCTCGAGCTCGGTGCGTCTCGTCGGGAGCTTGAACACGGAGGCGTTGGCGGGCGCGCTGAACGAGATCATCCGCCGTCACGAGGTCCTGCGGACGACTTTCGCGGGCGGCGGCAAGGAGCCGGTCCAGGTCGTCCACCCCTGGGCTCCCCGCGATCTGCCGGTGACGGATCTCTCCGGGTTGCCGACTGAAGAGAGGGAGAGCGCGGTGCGGCGGCTGGCCCTGGAAGCCCGGCGTGCTCCCTTCGATCTCGCCCGCGGGCCGCTGCTCCGGGCCTCCCTGCTGCGGCTGGGAGAGCAGGAGCACGCGCTGCTCTTCTCGACCCATCACGTGGTCAGCGACGGCTGGTCCATGGGCGTGCTGGTGCGCGAGGTGAGCGTCCTCTACAGCGCCTTCCTGGTGGATGAGCCTTCGCCCCTGCCCGAGCTGCCGGTGCAGTACGCGGATTACGCCGTGTGGCAGCGGGAGTGGCTCCAGGGTGAGGCCCTGGAGGCGCAGCTCTCCTACTGGCGGGAGCTGCTGGCCGGCTCCCCGGTTCTCCAGATCGCCACCGACCGGCCGCGGACGGCGTTGCAGACCTTCCGGGCCGAGAGCGTTCCCTTCCGTCTGCCGAGAGAGGCGAGCGAACGCTTGCGGGAGCTCGGCCGTCAAAAGGGAATGACGGCCTTCATGACGCTGCTCGCGGGCTTCAAGGCCTTGCTGAGCCGCTACACGGGCCAGGACGACGTCGTCGTCGGCACCACGGTGGCGAATCGCTCGCGGGCGGAGCTGGAGGGGCTGATCGGCTTCTTCGTCAACACGCTGGCCCTGCGCGGGGACCTCTCGGGCGATCCCGCTTTCTCCGGGCTGCTGGCGCGGACGCGGAAGGCGGTCCTGGGGGCTTTCGCTCATCAGGAGCTGCCGTTCGAGAAGCTGGTCGCCGAGCTGCAGCCGGATCGCGACCTCTCCCGCTCGCCCTTGTTCCAGGTCCTCTTCCAGCTCCAGAACGCTCCCGCGGAGCCGATGGAGCTGCCCGGCCTGACGCTGCGGCCGGTGGATGCTCGCGAGCTGACGGCGAAGTTCGACCTCGTGCTCAGCGCCTTCCCGGCGGGAGAGGCGTTCGCGGGGCGTCTGGACTTCAACTCCGGCCTGTTCGAGCGGGCCACGGCGGAGCGGATGGTCCGGCACTACGAGACTCTTCTCGCCGGAGTTGCGGCGGACCCGTCCCGGCCGCTCTCGGAGCTGCCGTTGCTGTCGGACGAGGAGACCCGCCAACTCGTGACTGGCGAGCCTCTGGAGCACCTCGGAGTCGAGGTCCTGCACGAGCGATTCGCGGTCCAGGCCGCCCGTGCTCCCGAGGCCGTGGCGGCGGTCTGCGACGGTGAGCGGTTGACCTACGGCGATCTCGACTGCCGGGCCAACCAGGTCGCGAACCACCTCGTCGGTCTCGGCGTCGTTCCGGGCGACCTCGTGGGCCTGCGGATGGAGCGCTCGCTGGAGATGGTGGCGGCCATCCTGGGCGTGCTCAAGGCGGGCGCGGCCTACGTGCCGCTCGACCCCGCCTATCCGGAGGAGCGGCTGGCCTACATGATCGAGGACAGCCGGGTCCAGGTCGTCCTCACCTCTCTGGATGCAGTCGAAGGGGATGCCTCCGATCCCGTAGTCAGGGTCTCGGCGGAGCATCCGGCCTACGTGATCTACACCTCGGGCTCGACGGGCCGGCCCAAGGGTGTGGTGGTGCGCCACGGCAACGTCATGAGGCTCTTCTCGGCCACCGACCGCTGGTTCGGCTTCGGTGCGGAGGACGTCTGGACGCTGTTCCATTCCTACGCCTTCGACTTCTCGGTCTGGGAGATCTGGGGCGCGCTGCTCTACGGCGGCCGGCTGGTGGTGGTGCCGTACTGGATCAGCCGCTCGCCTGAGGCCTTCTACGAGTTGCTGAGCGAAGAGCGCGTCACGGTCCTGAATCAGACGCCCTCCGCCTTCCGCCAGCTCATCTGGGCCGAAGAGAGCAAGCCGCGGGATCTGGCCCTGCGCTACGTGATCTTCGGCGGTGAGGCGCTGGAGCCGGCGTCTCTGGCGCCCTGGTTCGAGCGGCATGGGGACGAGCGTCCGCGGCTGATCAACATGTACGGCATCACCGAGACCACGGTGCATGTGACGTATCGCGAGATGAGCCGGAAGGACGTGGCGAGCGCGGTGGGCTGCCCGATCCCGGACCTCGGGGTCTACCTCGCCGATCCGTTCCTGAACCTGGTTCCCATTGGCGTGCCCGGCGAGATCCTGGTGGGCGGCGCGGGTCTGGCGCTGGGTTACCTGAACAGGCCGGAGCTGACGGCGGAGCGCTTCATCCCCAACCCGTTCGGCGAGCCGGGCTCGCGCCTCTATCGCAGCGGCGACCTGGCGCGGCGGCTGCCGGACGGCGATCTCGAATACCTGGGGCGCATCGACCATCAGGTCAAGATCCGCGGCTTCCGCATCGAGCTGGGCGAGATCGAGGCGGCGCTCGCGCGTCATCCCGCGATCCGCGAAGCGGTGGTGCTGGTGCGCGACGAGCGGCTGGTGGCCTGGGTGGTCGGGGAAGAGGTCACGCTGTCGGATCTACGGGCCTTTGCAGGCGCGAGCCTGCCGGACTACATGCTGCCTTCGGCGCTGGTGGTTCTCGACAAGCTGCCGCTGACCGCCAACGGCAAGGTGGACCGGCGCGCTCTGCCCGATCCGGACGCTCCGGTCTCGGCGGGTTACGTAGCCCCGCGCACACCGCTGGAATCCTTTGTGGCCGGCCTGTTCCAGGAGGTGCTGGGGATCGAGCGCGTCGGCGCGTACGACAACTTCTTCGAGCTGGGCGGCAACTCGATTTCGGGCGCGGTGCTGATCAACCGCCTCCAGCAGGAGCTCGGTCAGATCGTCCAGGTGGTGGTTATCTTCGACTACCCCACCGTAGAGTCCCTGGCGGCCTACCTGGAGAAGGAGCACCTGGCCGGGGCTGTGGAGGCGGAGCGGGTCGACGAAGACAAGCTCGCCCGCTTCGCCACGCTGGTCGAGCCCCTGACTCCCATCCACCTGCCGCGCAAGAACCGGCCGGCGGTCTTCGTCCTGTCGCCGCCGCGCTCGGGCTCGACGCTTATGCGCGTGATGCTCGGCGGCCATCCGAAGCTCTTCGCGCCGCCGGAGCTGGAGCTGCTGTCGTTCAACACCCTGCGCGAGCGCGGCGAGGCCTTTAGCGGCCGCGACAGCTTCTGGCTGGAAGGCGCCATCCGCGCCGTCATGGAGATCCGCGACTGCGGCCCCGACGAAGCGCGCTCGATCATCGAAGAGTGCGAGGCCGAGGACCTGACGACCGCGGCCTTCTACGGCCGCATGCAGGAGTGGCTGGGCGACCGCGTGTTGGTGGACAAGACCCCGTCCTACGCGCTCGATCCGGCGATCCTGAGGAGAGCGGAGGAGGCTTTCGAGGAGCCGCTGTACCTCCACCTGATCCGCCATCCCGGCGGTATGATCCGTTCCTTTGTGGAGGCCAAGCTCGATCAGATCTTCTTCCGCAAGGAGCACGGCTTCTCCCGGCGCGAGTTGGCCGAGCTGATCTGGGTGGCGAGCCACAGGAACATCGAGTCGTTCCTGGAAAGCGTTCCCGCCCGCCGCCAACACTGGGTGCGCTTCGAGGACCTGCTGCGCGAGCCCGAAGCCGTGCTGCGGGGCGTCTGCGGCTTCCTGGGTCTGGACTACGACCCGGCCATGGCCGAGCCGTACCGGAAGGACTCCGGCCGCATGACGGACGGCCCATACGCCGAGTCGCGCATGCTGGGCGACGTCAAGTTCCATGAGCACTCCGGAGTGGACGCGGCCGTGGCGGAGCGCTGGCGCGAGGAGATCCCGGAAAGCTCTCTGGGCAGACCTGCCCGCGAGCTGGCGGAGCGGTTGGGCTACGAGATCGCGCCCGAGCCCGCGTGGAGCCCCATCGAGCGGGGGACCTGGAAGGACGGCGAGCCGCTGCCGATGTCCTTCGCCCAGGAGCGGCTCTGGTTCCTGGATCAACTCGGATCCAGCGACCTGGTTCACCACATTCCCGTCTCGCTCACCCTCGCGGGGCGCCTCGACATCCAGGCTCTCCACCGCACTCTGGCGGAGGTAGTGCGACGTCACGCGGTGTTGCGCACCCGGTTCGACTTCAACAACCGGGGACCGGTCCAGATCGTGAACCCCGACAGCGGACTCGCTCTGCCGATCGTGGATCTCCAGGCCCTGCCGCCCGCTCTCCGCGAGACGGAAGCCGCCCGGGTCACGTTGCAAGAGAAGCGGCGGCGTTTCGATCTATCGCGCGGCCCCTTGATGCGGGCGCTGCTTTTGCGGGTCGCTCCCGAGGAGCACGCCCTGGTGGTCGTCCAGCACCACATCGCCAGCGACGGCTGGTCGCTCGGGGTGCTGGTCCGGGAGGTCGGAGCCCTTTACCCGGCGTTCCTGGAAGGCCGGCCGTCGCCGCTCCCCGAGCTGCCGGTCCAGTACGCCGACTACGCGATCTGGCAGCGCGGCTGGCTTCAAGGCGAGGCCCTGGAAGCGGAGATCGACTGGTGGCGGCAGCGCCTGGCGGGGGTCGCGCCATTGGAGCTGCCCACCGATCGTCCCCGTCCGCTGGCGCGCACGTTCCAGGGGGCGGTCCGCATGCTGCGACTGTCGCGGGAGCTGACCGGTGGCCTCAAGGCTCTCTCCCGGCGCGCGGGCACGACGCCTTTCATGACCCTGCTGGCGGCCATGGACGTTCTGCTCTCGCGCCTGGCCGGCCAGGACGACATCGCGGTGGGAACTCCCATCGCCGGCCGGGTCCGTCAGGAGATCGAGGGACTGATCGGCTGCTTCCTGAACAGCCTGACGTTGCGGACCGACGTATCGGGAAATCCCTCCTTCCTGGCCCTGCTGGGGAGAGTCCGGGAGACCACCCTCGGCGCCTATCTCCATCAGCATGTTCCGTTCGAAAAGCTGCTGGAGGAGCTGCGTCCGGAGAGGGACCTCTCGCGGACGCCGCTGTTCCAGGTCTTCCTGAACATGACGAACGCTCCCGATTCGGAGGTTCGCATGCCGGGCCTGGAGCTGCGAGGGGCGGGCGACGGAGGCGCCGCTCCGTCCAACTTCGACTTCACCCTCTACGCGCGCGATGAGGGAGAGCAGCTCTTTTTCGGTCTGAACTACAACGTCAGCCTGTTCGACGAGGCCCGGGCCGCCGAGCTGCTGCGGCAGCTGGAGGCCGTGCTCGCGCAGGCGGTGTCGCGGCCGGAGAATTCGATCGGCTCCTACTCGCTGGCGACCGCCGAGGCCCTGGCCCTGCTGCCCGACCCCAGAGCGGTCCTCAGCGACGAGTGGCGGGGAACGGTTCACGAGCTGTTCCGGCGCCGGGCGGCTATGCACCCGGCGAAGACAGCGGTCGTGGGTCCGGAAGAGACCTGGAGCTACGGCGAGCTGGAAGAGGCGAGCGGCCGGATCGCCGCCTGCCTGCAGGCCCTGGGGGTGGAGAAGGGTGAGCGGGTGGCGGTCTACGCTCACCGTTCTCCCTCTCTGGTGGCGGCCGTGCTGGGCGTTCTCGAAGCCGGCGGCGCTTTCGTCATGCTCGATCCGGCGTATCCCGCCCAGCGTCTGCGGGACATCGTGAAGCTCGCCGGAGTCCGGGCCCTGATCCGCCTGGAAGCCACGGGCGCGTTGCCGGCGGAGCTGAAGGCCGCCGGTCTGCCGGAGATCGTGCTGCCCGTGGGCGGCCCGGCGGCGGTGCTGGCGGCGCTGCCCGCCGGCGAGCCGGAGCGGATCGAGCTGGGTCCGGACGACATCGCCTACGTAGCCTTCACCTCGGGCTCGACCGGCAGCCCCAAGGGCATCCTGGGCCGACACGGGCCGCTGTCGCACTTCCTGCCCTGGCAGTGCGCCCGCTTCGGCTTCAGCGAAGCGGATCGCTTCTCGATGCTCTCGGGCCTGGCACACGATCCGTTGCAGCGGGACCTTTTCACGCCGCTGTACCTGGGAGCCGCGATCTGCGTTCCCGACCCGGACGAGGTCGCGTCCACCCGACTGGCACAGTGGATGGCACGGGAAGAGGTGAGCGCGGCCCATCTGACCCCCGCCATGGGCCAGGTGTTGACGGAAGGAACGGCAGGCCTGAGCGTCCCCAGCCTGCGCCACGTGCTGCTCGTGGGCGACGTGCTGACCCGGCTGGACGTGATGCGTCTGCGCCGGCTGGCGCCGTCGGTGACCGTGGTCAACCTCTACGGCTCGACCGAGACCCAGCGGGCGGTGGGCTATCACGTGGTCTCCGAGCGGGAGATCGCGGAAGGGGAACGGGGCCGTCAGATCCTGCCGCTGGGCCGGGGTATGGAGGACGTCCAGCTCCTGGTGCTGACCCGGGATGGCAAGCTGGCCGGCGTGGGAGAGCTGGGGGAGATCGCCGTGCGCAGCCCGCACCTCGCCGCCGGCTACATGGGCGATGAGGCGCTGACGCGGGAGAAGTTCACGGGCGACCTCTACAGGACCGGAGACCTGGGGCGCTACCTGCCGGACGGCGAGGTGGAGTTCGTGGCGCGGGCGGACAACCAGGTGAAGATCCGGGGCTTCCGGATCGAGCTGGGGGAGATCGAGGCGCACCTGGGCCGCCAGCCCGGAGTGTCGGAGGCGGTGGTGGTCGCCCGGGATAAACCGGGGATCGGCCGGCGCCTGGTGGCTTATGTGGTGGGCGAGGCCTCGGTGGAGGCCCTGCGGGAAGCCTTGAAATCGCGCCTGCCGGCCTACATGGTGCCCGCGGCCTTCGTGAAGCTGGAGGCGCTGCCGATCACGCCGAACGGCAAGGTGGACCGCAAGGCCCTGCCGGAGCCGGAGGCGGAGCGTCCCGCCGAGGACCTGTCCGAAACCCGGACGCCCGCGGAGGAGCTGCTGGCCGGGATCTGGTGCGAGGTTCTGGGCCTGGAGGAGGTAGGCAATCATCAGGACTTCTTCGACCTCGGCGGCCATTCCCTGATCGCCACCCAGGTCGTCTCCCGGGTGCGGGACGTCTTCAGCGTCGGCATCCCCCTGCGCTGGCTGTTCGAGAGCCCGACCGTGGCCGGTCTGGCGCGGCGGATCGAGGCGGCGCGGTGGAGCGAGGCGGAGAGCGCGGCGCCTCTGCGGCCGGTGTCCCGGGAAGGCGCTCTGCCGCTCTCCTTCTCCCAGGAGCGGCTCTGGTTCCTCGACCGCCTGGAGGGCGGCGGCCCGGTCTACAACATCTTCGCCGCGGTTCAACTGACAGGCCGGCTCGATGCGGACCGGCTGCGCGCCGCTTTCCAGGATCTGGTGGAGCGGCACGAGTCGCTGCGGACTCGTTTCGTCGAGACCGGCGGCGCTCCCGCACAGGTGATCGATCAGGCCCTCGACGTGGCCATGCCGGCGGTGGACCTTACGCACCTCTCCTCGGAGAAGCGGGATAACGAGGTCCGCTCACGGGCCGCCGCCGAGGCGCGCCATCGCTTCGACCTCGCCGCCGGACCGTTGGCGCGCCTGTCCCTGCTGCGGCTCGAGGAGGAGAAGCACGTCCTGCTGCTCAACATGCACCACGTCATTTCCGACGGCTGGTCGATGGGCGTGCTGATCCGCGATCTGGCGGCGTTCTACGAAGCCGCCGGCTCCAGCCGTCCGGCCGCGCTGCCGGAGCTGCCGGTCCAATACGCAGACTACGCCCTCTGGCAGCGGGAGTGGCTCCAGGGCGAGGTATTGGAGAACCAGCTCGCCTGGTGGCGGGACAAGCTGGCGGGGGCGCCGGCGGTCCTCGATCTGCCTACCGACCGTCCCCGTCCTGCGGTGCGCAGCCAGAGGGGCGCGGTGATCGGCGCGCCGGTGGCCGCCGAGACGGCGGCCGGGCTGCGGGCCGCGAGCCGCCGCGCCGGGGCGACGACGTACATGACGCTTCTGGCGGCCTTCCAGACCCTTCTCTCCCGCTACAGCGGCGGGGAAGACGCGCCGGTGGGCTCGCCCATCGCCGGGCGTACCCGCAGCGAGCTGGAGGGGCTGATCGGCTTCTTCGTCAACACCCTGGTGTTGCGCGTCGATCTTTCGGGCGATCCCACGTTCGCGGAGTTGTTGGAGCGGGCTCGGGAGACCACCCTTGGGGCATACGCCCATCAGGATCTGCCCTTCGAGAAGCTGGTGGAGGAGCTGGCGCCGCGCCGCGACCTCAGCTACTCGCCCCTGTTCCAGGTCATGCTGACCTTGCAGAACGCTCCTCACCGTCCCATCGATCTGCCTGGTCTGCGGCTCGAGCCGCTGGCGGCGGAGATCGGTACGGCGAAATTCGACCTGTCGCTCGCCATGCGGGAATCTGGAGAGGGTCTGGCAGCTTGGCTGGAGTACGACCTCGACCTCTTCGACGAGGCCACTGTGAGGCGCCTCGTCAGCCACTTCCAGACTCTGCTGGCCGGAGCCGCCGCCGATCCGGGCCTGCGCCTGTCGGAGCTGCCGCTGCTGGACGAGACGGAGCGGCAGCAGCTCCTGATGGATTGGAACGCCACCACGACGGCGTATCCCCGCGAGGCGACGATCTCCGAGCTGTTCCGGCTCCAGGCGGAGCGGAGGCCGGAGGCCCCGGCCCTGGACTTCGGCGGCGAGGTCCTCACCTACGGCGAGCTGGCCGTTCGGTCGCGGCGTCTGGCCGGCCATCTCCAGACCCTGGGCGTGCGGCGGGGCGACCGGGTAGGCGTCAGTCTCGACCGCTCGCCCGGGCAGGTCGTCTGCCTGCTGGCCGTGTTGGAAGCCGGTGCGGCCTACGTTCCCCTTGATCCTTCGTATCCGGCGGACCGCCTGGCCTTCATGGTGGAGGACTCCGGCGTCTCGGTGGTGCTGACGGAAGAGTCGCTGGCGAGCGCCGGCGCCGAGCCCGTTCCGGTACGGTCGAGCGCGGACGACCTCGCCTACGTGATGTACACCTCGGGCTCGACGGGTCGGCCGAAGGGCACCGCCATCCCACAGCGGGCCATCGTGCGGCTGGTCTTTGAGACCGACTACGTCTCGCTGGATTCCTCCGAGCGGATCGCCCACGCTTCGAACGTCTCCTTCGACGCGGCGACGTTCGAGATCTGGGGCGCGCTGCTGCACGGCGGCTGCGTGGTGGGCATCGAGCGCGACGTGGCCTTGTCTCCCGCGCGTTTCGCGGCGGAGATCGCGGCGCGGGGCGTGACGACGCTGTTCCTGACCACGGCGCTGTTCAACCAGATCGTGGGGGAGGCGCCGGAAGCGTTCCGGAGCCTGCGCAACCTGCTCTTCGGCGGCGAGGCGTGCGATCCGCGGCTGGTGCGCGCGGCGCTGGAGCACGGCGCGCCGCAACGGCTGCTGCACGTCTACGGTCCTACCGAGAGCACGACCTACGCAACCTGGCACCTGGTCGAGTCCGTCCCGGACGGGACGGTGACGGTGCCGATCGGCGGTCCGCTGGCCAACACCACGGCCTACGTGGTGGATGTCCACCTGGGCCTTTCGCCGGTGGGCGTGCCGGGCGAGCTCCTGCTGGGCGGCGACGGCTTGGCACAGGGATACTGGCGGCGTCCGGACCTGACGGCGGAGAAGCTGTTTCCGAATTCCTTCGGCGAAGCGGGCTCGCGGCTGTACCGCACGGGCGATCTGGTGCGCAGGCTGCCGGACGGGGCCATCGAGTTCCTGGGCCGTATTGACCAGCAGGTGAAGGTGCGGGGCTTCCGCATCGAGCCTGGGGAGATCGAGGCGGCGCTGGTGGCTCACCCTGGAATCACGGCGGCGGTGGTGAAGGCGTGGGAGCCCACGCCGGGCGACCGGCGTCTGGCGGCCTGGATCGTGGGCACGGCGGAGACCCTGGAGCTGCGGTCGTTCCTGAAAGAGAGGCTGCCCTCCTACATGGTGCCGTCGGCTTTCGTGAGCCTGCCGGAGTTGCCGCTGACGCCCAACGGCAAGGTGGACCGCCGGGCCTTGCCGCCACCGGCGGTGGAAGCGGGTGCGCGCTCCGGAGTCGAGCCCTCGACGCCCTTCGAGCAGCTCCTGGCCGGGATCTGGTCGGAGCTGCTGGCGGTCGGCGACGTCGCGGTCCACGACGACTTCTTCGACCTGGGCGGCCATTCCCTTCTGGCGACCCGGTTGATCTCCCGGGTGCGGGAGGTCTTCGGGGCCGAGGTCCCCTTGCAGGCCCTGTTCGAGAACCCGACGGTGGCCGGGCTGGCCCGCCGGATCGAGGAGGCGCTCCGGCAGGAGCAGACGGCCGCGGCGCCGCCCCTGCGGCCCAGGGCTCTCGACGGCGCTCTGCCCCTTTCCTTCTCCCAGGAGCGCCTCTGGTTCCTGGACCAGCTCGAGCCGGGCAGCCCGGTCTACAACATCCCAATCGCCCTCCGGCTCTCCGGGGTTCTCGACGTGGCGGCCGTGGCCGGCTCCCTGTCGGAGGTGGTCCGCCGTCACGCCGGGCTCCGCGTCCGTTTCACCCGGATCGAGGGGAAGCCGGCCCAGATCGTGGAGCCGGCGGCCGGCTTGCCGCTGCCGCTGGCGGATCTCGGGGCTCTACCGACGGAGATGCGCGAGGCCGAGGCCCGGCGGTTGGCGGCGGCGGAAGCCGCGAGGGCTTTCGATCTCGCGCAGGGCCCGGTGGTCCGGGCGACGCTGTTGCGGCTGGAAGCGGAGGAGCATGCCCTGCTCCTGAACATGCATCACATCGTCAGCGACGGCTGGTCCATGGGCGTCCTGGTACAGGAGATCGCCACACTCTACTCCGCCCTGACCGCAGGACGGTCGTTGTCTTTACCCGATTTGCCGATCCAATACCCGGACTACGTCCTCTGGCAGCGCGAGACGCTCCAGGGAGAGAGGCTGGAGAGTGAGATCGCCTATTGGCGCGACCGTTTGGCGGGCTTGCCTGTCCTGGAGCTGCTCACCGACCGGCCACGTCCAGCCTTACAGACCTTCCGTGGCGCCTACTGGATGTTCTCCGTGCCCCGGGATCTGACCGAAGCCTTGGCCGCCCTGGGGCGAAGCGAGGGCGCGACGCTCTTCATGTCCACTTTCGCGGTCTTCTCAATCCTGCTCCAGCGTACGGCGGGCCAGGAAGACTTCGGCGTCGGCACGCCCATCGCCGGCCGTGACCGCATCGAGCTCGAAGGGCTGATCGGGTTCTTCGTCAACACCCTGGTGCTGCGGGTGCACGGATCAGGGGACCCTGATTTCCGCGAGTGGCTGGGCCGGGTGCGCGAGACGGCTCTGGGAGCCTACGCGCATCAGCATCTGCCGTTCGAGAGGGTGGTGGAGGAGCTGCAGCCGCAGCGGGATCTCTCCCGTCCGCCGCTGTTCCAGGTGATGTTCTCTACCCAGAACGCGCCCACCGCTGCGCCGGAGTTTCCCGGTCTGACGCTGCAGTCCTTCCCCTCCGGGGTAGCGACAGCGAAGTTCGACCTGGCTTTCTCGTTGACGGAGGCTGGCGACGGTCTGGCGGGCGGGGTCGAGTTCAACACGGACCTCTTCGACGTCTCGACGGTCGATCATCTGGCGCGGCGGTTCACGATGCTGCTGCGGGGCGCGGTCGTCGACCCTGGCCAGCGGCTTTCGGAGTTGCCCCTGCTGACACCGGAGGAGGCTGGCCAGATCGCCGGCTGGAGTCAGGGCCCGGAGATGGTCTCCGAGTCGCGGTGCGTCCACGAGTTGCTGGAGGCACGGGCGGACCTCGATCCGGAGGCCGTGGCCGTGGTGGCGGGGAGCGAGACCCTGACCTGGCGCGAGCTGGAAGGCCGGGCCAATCGCCTGGCCCGCCGGCTGCGGAGCCTGGGCGTGGGACCCGAGGTACGGGTCGCCCTCTCGCTGTCGCGCTCGCCCGAGGGGATCGTGGCCATCTTCGCGATCCTCAAATCCGGGGGCGTGTATGTGCCCATCGATCCCTCCTATCCGCGGGAGCGCCGGGCCTGGATGCTGGAGGACTCCGGCGCCCGGGTCCTGGTGACCCGGGGGGAGAACGATCTGCAAGTACCCGCAGGCGTGGCGGTCCTTGAACCTGAGGCTTGGGACGAGGCCGCCTCGCGGCCGGTGGGCTGGGCGTTGCCGGCGAGCCTGGCCTACGTGATCTACACCTCGGGCTCCACCGGTCGGCCGAAGGGCGTGGGCGTGGATCACGCGATGGCGGCCCGCCATCTGCGGGAGGCGGGAGCGGCGTTCGGGATCGAGCCCGGCGTCCGCCTGCTCCAGACCGCGTCGTGGAGCTTCGACGTCTCGATCGATCAGATCCTG
>DASVAS010000049.1:0-119157 GCA_036376245.1 Thermoanaerobaculia bacterium
GGCGAAGCCGGGCTCGATCAAGCCGCACACGAAGTTCAAGGGCGAGGTCTACATCCTGACGAAGGAGGAGGGCGGCCGTCACACGCCGTTCTTCAACGGCTATCGTCCGCAGTTCTACTTCCGTACGACGGACGTGACGGGTGTGGCGAAGCTTCCGGAAGGCACGGAGATGGTGATGCCGGGGGACAACGTGAACCTGGAAGTGGAGCTGATCGCTCCGATCGCCATGGAGAAGGGCGTGCGCTTCGCCATCCGCGAGGGCGGCCGCACCGTCGGCGCCGGCACCGTCACGGAGATCGTGGCGTAGGAAGAAGGAAGGAATGGGCCAGGGGCGGGGAGGTGTTCCCCGCCCGTGAGTATTTGATACAGGCCAGTAGCTCATAATGGTAGAGCATCGGTCTCCAAAACCGAGGGTTGGGGGTTCGAGTCCCTCCTGGCCTGCCAGTTTTCGAAGACATCCAGCAGCGGAGTGAACCGGTATGGCGCGTGTCCCCGTTTCCCAATGGTGGGCGAAGTCCAGGGAATTCCTTTCGGAGGTCCGCTCCGAGATGCGGAAGGTGACGTTCCCCACCCGTGACGAGGTCGTGGCGACGACGATCGTGGTCATCGTGACCAGCTTCGTGTTCGCGGTCTTCCTGTTCGGGGCGGACCGGCTGATCGTCTGGGGCTACGAAAACATCGTGAAGGTGTTCGGATGACCGAAGAGCGTTCCCCTGAGCGGAAGTGGTACATCGTCCACACCTACTCCGGGTTCGAGGAGCGGGTGAAGGAGACCTTGCGCCAGCGCGCCGAGGCCCTCGGGATGGGGGACGCCTTCGGAGAGATCCGCATCCCCACGGAGACGGTGGTCGAATACAAGGGCGGGAAGAAGAAGGAGACGCAGCGCAAGTTCTTCCCCGGCTACATCCTGGTCGAGATGGAGATGTCCGACGCCGCCTGGCACGTCGTGAAGAACACGCCGAAGGTCACGGGCTTCGTCGGCACCGGCAAGAAGCCGACCCCGCTCAGTGAGGACGAGGTCAACCAGATCCTCGAGCAGGTGGTCACCGCCAAGGAGAAGCCGAAGCCCAAGTACATGTTCGAGAAGTCCGAGCCGGTGCGCATCACCGACGGGCCGTTCAACAACTTCACGGGCGTGGTGGACGAGGTCAACCTCGACCGCAACACCCTGAAGGTGATGGTGA
Organism: Thermoanaerobaculia bacterium; assembly: GCA_036376245.1. GTDB lineage: Bacteria > Acidobacteriota > Thermoanaerobaculia > Multivoradales > UBA5704 > DATARR01. The sequence goes on from DASVAS010000049.1 coordinate 1,185, forward strand.
CGATCTTCGGCCGCCAGACGCCGGTCGAGCTGGACTTCTCCCAGGTGCAGAAGCTCTAACGAGGGATTGAGATGGCCAAAAAAGTCACAGGAATGATCAAGCTGCAGATCCCGGCCGGCGCCGCGACGCCGGCGCCCCCCGTGGGGCCGGCCCTGGGCCAGGCGGGCGTGAACATCATGGATTTCGTGAAGAACTTCAATGCCCGCACGGCGGCGCAGACGGGTCTGATCATTCCCGTGGTCATCACCGTGTACGCCGATCGCAGCTACACGTTCATCACGAAGACGCCGCCGGCGCCGGTGCTGCTGCGCAAGGCCGCCGGCGTGGAGAAGGGCTCGGGAGAGCCGAACAAGAAGAAGGCGGGCAAGGTGACGCGGGCTCAGGTCGAGGAGATCGCCCGGACCAAGTTGCCCGACCTGAACGCGGCGAGCCTGGAGGCCGCGATCCGGACGATCGAGGGGACGGCCCGCTCGATGGGAATCGAGATCCAGGGCTGAACGGAGGATTTGTCGTGCCCAAGCATGGAAAGAAGTATCGCGCCGCGGTGACCAAGGTGGAGACCCGGCCGTACCCGCTCGGCGACGCCATCCAGCTCGCGCGGGACTCGGCGTTCGCGAAGTTCGACGAGACGCTGGAGATCGTGATGCGTCTGGGCGTCGATCCCAAGCACGCCGATCAGATGGTTCGCGGCACGGTGGTGCTGCCCCACGGGCTCGGCAAGACGGCCCGCGTCCTGGTTTTCGCCAGCGGCGAGAAGATCCGCGAGGCGGAGGAGGCGGGCGCCGACTACGTCGGAGGCGAGGACCTGGCGAAGAAGATCGAGGGCGGCTGGCTCGACTTCGACTCCGTCGTCGCCACCCCGGACATGATGCGCGTCGTCGGCCGTCTCGGCAAGGTGCTCGGCCCCCGCGGTCTGATGCCCAATCCGAAGGCCGGCACGGTGTCGCTGGACGTCGCCAAGGCGGTGCAGGAGATCAAGGCCGGTAAGGTGGAATTCCGCGTCGACAAGACCGGCATCATCCACGCTCCGGTCGGCAAGCTCTCCTTTGGCGCCGACCGTCTGAAGGACAACGCGGAGGCCCTGATCGGAGCGGTGATCAAGGCCAAGCCGAGCGCCGCCAAGGGCAAGTACGTGCGGGGAGTGAGCGTCTCCTCCACGATGGGCCCCGGAATCAAGGTGGACGAGGCCCATCTCACGGCCGCCGAAGGGTAGGAGACGAAATCATGCCTTTGAGCCGCACCGATAAAGAGCAGCTTCTGTCCGAGTACGAGGGCGGTCTCGCCCAGGCGCCGCACGCCTTCCTGCTCGGCTACCAGGGGATCACGGTTCCCCAGGTGACCGAGCTGCGGAACCGCGTCCGGCAGAGCGGCGGCGAGTACGTGGTGGTCAAGAACACCGTGGCTCTGCGCGCCATCGACGCCAAGTCGCTGTCCCAGCTCAAGGACCACTTCGTGGGCCCGACGGCCGTGGTCTTCAGCCTGAAGGACCCGGTCTCCGTGGCCAAGGCGCTGACGGACTACGCCAAGGACGTGCCGGCCATCCAGTTCAAGGCCGGCCTCGTCGAGGGGCGTCCGATCGCGGCCGAGCAGATCAAGGACATCGCGTCCCTGCCGAGCCGGGAGGAGCTGATCGCCAAGCTGCTGTTCCTGCTGCAGTCGCCGATCACCCGCTTCGCCCGCGTGCTCGCGGCCGTGCCGCAGTCGTTCGTCATGGTCCTCGACCAGATCAGCAAAAAGCGAGAAGAGCAGGGCTGAAGCCCGGCTTCCAAGATATCTGAGACTCAACATCCTCAGGACCTAGTCCGCAGCGTGAAGGAGAGAAAATGGCTATCGCGACCGAAGATTTCATCAAGCAGATCGACGAGCTGACCGTGCTCGAGCTGAACAACCTGGTCAAGGCGCTCGAGGACCACTACGGCGTCTCCGCCGCGGCCGCGGCCGTGGCCATGCCGGCCGGTGGCGGCGCCGCTGCGGCGGCCGCGCCCGTCGAGGAGCAGACCGAGTTCAACGTCATCCTCAAGTCGGCCGGCGACAAGAAGATCAACGTCATCAAGGCCGTCCGCGAGGTGACCAGCCTCGGCCTGAAGGAGGCCAAGGACCTCGTCGAGTCCGCTCCGGCCACGGTCAAGGAGGCGGTCTCCAAGGAAGAGGCCGAGTCGATCAAGAAGAAGTTCGAAGAGGCCGGCGCCACGATCGAGATCAAGTAAGCGCGGAGCGTCGCCACACGTTTACCACGAGTGGACGGCCGGTCAGGCCGACGCGAACCATCAGGCACCGGAACACCGGCCGGCTCGGGCATAAATCATGCCCGCCGGCTGTTCTGGTCTTTGTTCACCATGCCCGGTGACCTTCCGCGGGGAGAGCGGGAGGCCGGGCATGGTGTCTCCTGCTTCCGGAGCCCCCGCTTTCGGAGCAGGGCCCCGGACGCCCCCACGGCAGTAACTTTGGTTGCCGCGTAGAGACGCAGATCTACCCAGGCATCGAGGAGATAGCAAGACCCCTATGGATACCTTCCCCACCCCGCAGATTTCAGCGCGAAACGGCCATCGGAAGGACTTCTCCCGCATCACGACGTCGCTGCCGATCCCCAATCTCATCGACGTCCAGCGGCGGTCCTACGAGCGCTTCCTGCAGATGAACCTGCTGCCCGAGGAGCGGGCGAACCAGGGCCTGCAGGCGGTCTTCACGGGCATCTTCCCGTTCTCCGACTTTCGCGAGACCTGCTCGCTCGATTTCGTCAAGTACTCGATCGGGGACTGGCAGTGCAAGTGCGGCGAGCTCAAGGGGCTGGAATACCTCCGCATGACCTGCACCAACTGCGGTGCCAAGATCATGACGGACCACCCGCACGAGGAGACGGTGACCTGCACCGAGTGCGGCTTCGTCAACAAGAACCGGGTGACGAAGTGCGACATCTGTGGCAATCCCGTCGACCTGCAGCTCAAGTACTCGATCTCTGATTGCCAGGAGCGGGGCATGACTTTCGCCGTGCCGCTCAAGGTCACCTTCCGCCTGTTCGTCTACGACCGCGACCCCGAGACCGGCACGCGCATGATGCGCGACGCCAAGGAGGAGGAGGTCTACTTCGGCGACATCCCGCTGATGACGGACAACGGCACGTTCATCATCAACGGCACCGAGCGGGTGATCGTCTCCCAGCTCCACCGCAGCCCGGGCGTCTTCTTCACCAAGGAAGGCCCGCGCTCGTATCTCGCCAAGATCATCCCGTACCGCGGCTCCTGGGTGGAGTTCGAGTACGACCAGAAGGACGTGCTGTCGGTGCGCATCGACCGCAAGCGCAAGTTCCACGGCACGGTCTTCCTGCGCGCCCTCGGTCTGGAGTCGGACGAGGCGATCCTGCGCCAGTTCTACACCCCGGTCGGCCTCACCTCGGAGGGTGCCGGCAAGTACATGCTGCACATCACCCCCAAGGTGCTGGAGCCCGAGCGCCTGCGCGACCGCCAGAGCCGCGGCCGCCGCGAAGCATTCCCGATCTTCGCCGGCATCACGCTCAACAAAGAGCACATCGGCAAGCTCGACACCGGCCAGACCGTCGCCTTCGAAGTCGACCAGGAGGACCTGGAGCGGGCGTTCTTCATCGGCGACGTGGTCGACCTCGACACCGGCGAGGTGATCTTCGAGGCCAACGAGCTCGTGCCCGAGGACGTGGAGGAGCGCCTGGACGGTCGCAACGCCACTCCGGTCGAGGTCTTCTTCCCCGACTGGGAGCTGGTCGGCGCCACGCTCTCCAACACCCTGGCCAAGGACACGACCCGCAACTCCAAGGAGGCGCTGATCGAGATCTACCGGCGCATGCGCCCCGGCGATCCGCCGACCCTGGAGAGCGCCCGGTCGCTGTTCTACGGCATGTTCTTCGACGCCAAGCGCTACGACTTCTCGCGGGTCGGCCGCTTCAAGTTCAACATCAAGCTGGACACCGAGGTGCCGGTCGACCAGAAGACGCTGGGCGCGGACGACTTCTTCCGTGTCATCGAGTACCTGCTGCGCCTGCAGAAGGACGTCGGCCGCGTCGACGACATCGACAATCTCGGCAACCGCCGCGTGCGCGCCGTGGGCGAGCTGCTGGAGAACCAGTTCCGCATCGGTCTCGTGCGCATGGAACGGGCCATCAAGGAGAAGATGTCCGTCCACCAGGACATCGACTCGGCGATGCCGCACGACCTGATCAACTCCAAGCCGGTCATCGCGGCGATCAAGGAGTTCTTCGGCTCGTCGCAGCTCTCGCAGTTCATGGACCAGACCAATCCGCTCTCCGAGGTCACCCACAAGCGGCGCCTCTCGGCCCTCGGACCGGGCGGCCTGTCGCGCGAGCGGGCGGGCTTCGAGGTGCGCGACGTCCACGCCACGCACTACGGCCGCATCTGCCCGATCGAGACGCCGGAAGGCCCGAACATCGGCCTGATCTCGTCCCTGGCCACCTACGCCCGGATCAACGACTACGGCTTCATCGAGAGCCCGTACAAGAAGGTCGAGAACGGCCGCGTGCTCGACCACTTCCGGATCATGAAGGTGGGCGACGGCCAGTTCCGCCTCGGGCAGATCGTCACCGGCGACGAGCTCAAGGGCGAGAACGAGCGGCTGGAGAAGGCCGGCAAGCGTCTGGTCGACGCCGAGCCCCACGCCTTCTACCTGTCGGCGTGGGAGGAGGAGAAGCACATCATCGCGCAGGCCAACGCCCGCCTCGATGAGAACGGCTTCTTCGTCAACGACCGCGTCATCTCCCGGGCCGGCGGCGACTTCATCACCCCCGAGCGGGACCGCATCGACTACATGGACATCAGCCCCAAGCAGCTGGTGTCGGTCGCCGCGGCGCTCATCCCGTTCCTCGAGAACGACGACGCCAACCGCGCGCTGATGGGCTCGAACATGCAGCGCCAGGCCGTGCCGCTGCTGCGCAGCGACTCGCCCATCGTGGGCACCGGTCTCGAGGGCATCGTGGCCCAGGACTCCGGCGCGGTCGTCCTCTGCAAGCGGGGCGGCATCGTCGACTCGGTGGACGCCGAGCGCATCATCGTGCGCGTCGAGGGCGAGGACCTGGAGACCGGCGAGACCAAGGACTTCGGCGCCGACATCTACCAGCTCATCAAGTTCCGCCGCTCCAACCAGAACACCTGCATCACCCAGAAGCCGGTGACTTACGAGGGGCAGCGGGTGCGCAAGGGGGACGTCCTGGCGGACGGCCCCTGCACCGAGCTGGGCGAGCTGGCGCTGGGCCGCAACGTGCTGGTCGCCTTCATGCCCTGGCGCGGCTACAACTTCGAGGATGCGATCCTGATCTCCGAGAAGCTGGTGCGGGAGGACTACTACACCTCCATCCACATCGAGGAGTTCGAGATCGAGGCCCGCGACACCAAGCTGGGACCCGAGGAGATCACGCGGGACATCCCGAACGTCTCCGAGTCGGCCCTCAAGGACCTCGACGAGAGCGGCATCGTCCGCATCGGCGCCACGGTCAAGGCCGGCGACATCCTGGTGGGCAAGGTCACGCCCAAGGGCGAAACCCAGCTCACCCCCGAAGAGAAGCTGCTGCGCGCCATCTTCGGCGAGAAGGCCGGCGACGTCCGCGACGCCAGCCTGAAGGTGCCGCCGGGCATCGAGGGCACGATCGTCGACGTCAAGATCTTCTCCCGCAAGGGCGTCGAGAAGGATCTGCGGGCCAAGGAGATCGAGCAGTCCGAGATCTCCCGGCTCGAGAAGAACATCAAGGACGAGGTGCGAATCCTCACCGAGGAGCGCAACAAGAAGGTGAGCGACCTGCTCGTGGGCAAGAAGGTCTCCGCCCCGGTCAAGTCGCGGACGGGACAGGAGCTGCTCAAGACGGGCGACCCGATTGCCGGCGAGACCCTCGAGCGGTTGACCCGGCAGGAGATCCTGCGCCTGCCGGTGGACGAGCGGCGGCTGATCGACGCCGTCGAGATCGTCTACAAGAAGACGGACTCGCACATCGAGGTCCTGCACCGGGTCAACGAGGAGCGCATCGGGCTCCTCCAGAAGGGCGACGAGCTGCCGCCCGGCGTCATCAAGCTGGTCAAGGTCTACGTCGCCATGAAGCGCAAGCTGCAGGTGGGCGACAAGATGGCCGGCCGCCACGGCAACAAGGGCGTCATCTCGCGGATCCTCCCCGAGGAGGACATGCCGTACCTGCCGGACGGCACGCCCGTCGAGATCGTGCTCAACCCGCTCGGCGTGCCCAGCCGCATGAACGTCGGCCAGATCCTGGAGACCCACCTCGGCTGGGCCGGCCGGGCCCTGGGGCTCAAGTTCGCCACGCCGGTGTTCGACGGCGCCCGCGAAGGGGACATCAAGGAGCTCCTCCGCCAGGCGGAGCTGCCGGAGTCGGGCAAGACGCCGCTTTACGACGGCATGACCGGCGACGCCTTCGAGCAGAAGGTGACGGTGGGTTACATCTACATGCTCAAGCTGTCTCACCTGGTCGACGACAAGATCCACGCGCGGTCCATCGGACCCTACTCGTTGATTACGCAGCAGCCGCTGGGCGGCAAGGCGCAGTTCGGCGGCCAGCGCTTCGGAGAGATGGAGGTCTGGGCGCTCGAAGCCTACGGCGCCGCCTACACCCTCCAGGAGCTGCTGACCGTCAAGAGCGACGACGTGGAGGGCCGGAGCAAGGTGTACGAAGCGATCGTGAAGGGCGAGGTGCCGGAGCCGCCGGGCCTGCCGGAGTCCTTCAACGTGCTCGTGCGCGAGCTCCAGAGCCTCTGTCTCGACGTAGAACTCCTCAAGGTCTAATGGGAGGAAAGATCGTTGCAACCATTCAGCAGTTTTGACAAGCCACAGTCGCTCAAGGATTTCAACGCGATCAAGATCTCGATCGCGTCGCCGGAGAAGATCCGGTCCTGGAGCTACGGCGAGGTCACGAAGCCGGAGACGATCAACTACCGGACCTTCAAGCCGGAGCGGGACGGGCTCTTCTGCGCCAAGATCTTCGGGCCGATCACCGACTGGGAGTGCCTGTGCGGCAAGTACAAGCGCATGAAGCACCGCGGCGTGATCTGCGACAAGTGCGGCGTCGAGGTCACGCGTTCGCGGGTGCGCCGCGAGCGCATGGGCCACATCGAGCTCGCCTGCCCGGTTTCGCACGTCTGGTTCTTCAAGGGGCTGCCCTCCCGCATCGGCCACCTGCTGGACATCAGCCTGCGGGACCTGGAGCGCATCCTCTACTTCGAGAGCTACGTCGTCATCGATCCCGGTGAGACGGAGCTCAAGGAGCGGGAGCTCCTCACCGAGGAGCGCTACCGCGAGGTGCGCGACAAGTACGGCGAGGAGACCTTCCTCGCCAAGATGGGCGCCGAGGCCATCAAGGAGCTGCTGTCGCGCATCGACGTCGAGGAGCTGGCCGAGGAGCTGCGCATCATCATGCGCACCGAGACGAGCCAGATCCGCCGGCTGAAGGCCGCCAAGCGCCTCAAGGTGGTGGACGCCTTCCGCAAGTCGGGCCACCGCCCGGAATGGATGATCCTGGACGTGATCCCGGTCATCCCGCCGGAGCTGCGGCCCCTCGTGCCGCTCGACGGCGGCCGCTTCGCCACCAGCGACCTCAACGACCTCTACCGGCGCGTCATCAACCGCAACAACCGGTTGAAGAAGCTCCTCGAGCTGCGTGCCCCCGAGGTCATCGTGCGCAACGAGAAGCGCATGCTCCAGGAAGCGGTGGACGCTCTGTTCGACAACGGCCGCCGCGGTCGCGTCCTCAAGGGCTCCAACAACCGCCCCCTGAAGTCGCTCTCCGACACGCTCAAGGGCAAGCAGGGCCGCTTCCGCCAGAACCTGCTCGGCAAGCGCGTCGACTACTCGGGCCGTTCCGTGATCGTGGTCGGCCCCGAGCTGCGGCTGCACCAGTGCGGCCTGCCCAAGAAGATGGCCCTCGAGCTCTTCAAGCCGTTCATCTACAACCGGCTGGAGGAGAAGGGCCTGGTGGGCACCATCAAGGCCGCCAAGGAGATGGTGGAGGCCGAGGTGGACGAGGTCTGGGACGCCCTGGAGGAGGTCATCGAGGACCATCCGGTGCTCCTCAACCGCGCGCCCACGCTGCACCGTCTGGGCATCCAGGCGTTCCAGCCGACGCTGATCGAGGGCAAGGCGATCAAGATCCACCCCCTCGTCTGCGCCGCCTTCAACGCCGACTTCGACGGCGACCAGATGGCCGTGCACGTGCCGCTGAGCCCGAAGGCGCAGATCGAGAGCAAGGTGCTGATGCTCGCCAGCAACAACATCCTCTCGCCCGCGCACGGGCGGCCGCTCGCCGTGCCGTCGCAGGACCTCGTCCTCGGCGGCTACTACCTTACGCTCGGCAAGTCGGGCGCCAAGGGCGAGGGCCGGACGTTCCCGGACTTCGACTCCGTGCTGCTGGCCCTCGACGCCGGCGAGGTCGAGACGCTCACCCCCATCCGGGTGCGCTACAGCGGCCCGTACATCAACCTCGAGACGCAGCTCGACAAGCAGAACGTCGTGCACGCCGAGCTGGAGCAGGTCGAGAACCTGCTGATCGAGACCACCGTCGGCCGGGTGATCCTCAACATGCACCTGCCGAAGGAGATCCCGTTCATCAACGGCCTGCTCAAGAAGCGCGGCCTGCAGGACCTCGTCGGCTACTGCTTCATCACCCTCGGCAACGAGAAGACGGTCGAGATGCTCGACGAGATGAAGGAGATCACCTTCCTCTATGCCACCAAGGCCGGCATCTCCTTCGGCGTCGACGACATGGTGGTGCCGAGCCGCAAGCAGGACATCCTGCAGCAGGCCCGCAACGAGGTGGTCGAGATCGAGAACCAGCGCTCGGCCGGTGTGATCACCGCCGGTGAGCGTCACAACAAGATCATCGACATCTGGCACCGGGTGACCGAGCGCGTGTCCGAGGAGATGTTCCGCGAGATGCGGGAGATCGAGAAGGACACCGGCGTGTTCAACCCGATCAACCTGATGGCCGACTCGGGCGCCCGTGGCTCCCGCGAGCAGGTCCGCCAGCTCGCCGGCATGCGCGGCCTGATGTCCAAGCCCTCGGGCGAGGTCATCGAGACGCCGATCACGGCGAACTTCCGCGAAGGCCTCTCCGTGCTGCAGTACTTCATCTCGACGCACGGCGCCCGCAAGGGTCTGGCCGATACGGCTCTCAAGACCGCCGACTCCGGCTACCTGACTCGCCGTCTCGTCGACGTGGCGCAGGACGTCATCATCAACGAGATGGACTGCGGCACGATCGACGGCATTACCGTGACGGCGATCATGGAGGGCGGCGAGATCCTGGAGCCGCTGCGCGACCGTATCGTCGGCCGCGTCAGCCAGGAGGACATCTACGATCCGATGACCGGCGAGTTGATCCTCAGCGTCGGCCAGGAGATCACCGAAGCCCTGGGCAACTCCGTGCAGGCGGCCGGCATCGAGCGGGTGAAGATCCGTTCCGTGCTGACCTGCGAGGCGCGGCGGGGTGTGTGCCACCTCTGCTACGGCCGCAACCTGGCGACCGGGCGGATGGTGGAGATCGGCGAGGCGGTGGGCGTCATCGCCGCGCAGTCGATCGGCGAGCCGGGCACGCAGCTCACGATGCGGACCTTCCACTACGGCGGCACCGCTTCCCGCGTGTCCGAGCAGTCGAAGCACATGGCCAAGAACCCGGGCATCGTGAAGTTCCTCAACGTGAACACGGTCGAGAGCCGGCGCGGCTCGCTGGTCGTGATCAACCGCAGCGGCAAGCTCGTCATCACCGACGAGAAGGGCCGCGAGCGGGAGCGTTACGCCCTGACCTACGGTTCGCAGCTCCTCGTCCACGAGGGCGACGAGGTGCAGCCGGGGGCCGATCTGGTGACCTGGGACCCGTTCACCTCCGCCATTCTCACGGAGATCGGCGGCAAGGTGGAATTCCAGGACATCGTCGAGGGCGAGAACGTCCGCGAGGAGACGGACAAGGTCACGGGCCTCTCACAGAAGATCATCGTCGAGGCTTCGGCCAACGAGAAGCGGGTGCCGGCGATCCTCGTCCAGGGTGAAGACGGCCGCCAGAAGCGGTATCTGCTGCCCTCGGGCTCGCACCTCGTGGTGCAGAACGGCCAGGAGGTCTATCCCGGCGACACGCTGGTGAAGATCCCTCGCGAGACCACGAAGACCAAGGACATCACCGGCGGTCTTCCCCGTGTCGTCGAGCTCTTCGAGGCCCGCAGCCCCAAGGAGCCGGCGATCATCACGGAGATCGACGGCGTCATCCGCCTCGGCGACGTGCACAAGGGCATGCGCAAGGTGATCGTCGAGAGCGATCTCGGCGACACCCGCGAGTACCTGGTTCCGCGCTCGATCCACATCAACGTGCAGGAGGGCGAGCGGGTACGCGCCGGCGATCCGATGATCGACGGCCCGATCAACCCGCACGACGTTCTGCAGGTGCTGGGCGAGAAGGAGCTGCAGCGCTACATGACCGACAAGATCCAGGAGGTCTACCGGTCGCAGAGCGTGGCGATCAACGACAAGCACATCGAGGTCATCGTGCGCCAGATGATGCGGTCGGTGAAGATCGAGGAGGTCGGCGACACGGAGTTCCTGATCGACGAGCAGGTGGACCGCTGGAAGTTCCAGGAGGAGAACGAGCGCGTCGTCGCCGCCGGCGGCACCCCCGCCATCGGCCGGCCGCTGCTCCTGGGCATCACCAAGGCGTCGCTGTCGACCGACAGCTTCATCTCGGCGGCCAGCTTCCAGGAGACCACCCGGGTGCTCACCGAGGCCGCGATCAGCGGCAAGGTGGACGGTCTGCGGGGCCTCAAGGAGAACGTCATCGTCGGCCGGGTGATCCCCGCCGGCACCGGCATGGACTACTACCACGACTTCCACATGGCCGAGGAGTTCGTCGAGGCCGAGCCGGAAGCCGAGGAGGAGCTCTTCTTCGAGTTCGGCGAGGAGGAGATCCGCAGCCTGCCGCAGGAGGTCCTCGAGGGCGACTAAGTCCTCCAGGCTTCAGCCGGAATGCTCAAGGGCGGCCGCAAGGCCGCCCTTTTCTTTTCTATGGCACCTTTCTACTACCATTTCGGGTGGGGCGGGACCGCCCCGGGGCGCGTGGCAGTCACGCCGCCGTTCTCCCAAACTGAGCGGAATTCCGGAGGAGGAGCCGCCATGTCCCACCCCACCTCTACCGATCTGGAGTTGACCAGCGCCCAACGCGCCACCATCGACTGGCTGCTCAAGGGGGAGGCTCCCATCCGGCCGCCGCTCTGGCTGACCCGGGAAGCGGCCATCGACGACGAGACCGAACGGGAGCGGGCGGCGGCCGACCCCGAGGGCTTCTGGGCCGAGAAGGCGAGGGCGATCGAGTGGATGGAGCCCTGGCAGCGGGTGCTGACGTTCGAGCCGCCCCGGCACGAGTGGTTCGTGGGCGGCAAGCTCAACGCCACGGTGAGCCTGCTGGACCGGCACGTCCACAGCGAGCGGCGCAACAAGGCGGCGATCATCTGGGTGGGAGAGGACGGCGACGAGCAGACCTACACGTACAACCGCCTCTACCGCGAGGTGAACCGCTTCGCCAACACCTTGAAGCGCCTCGGCGTGGCCAAGGGGGACCGGGTCATCCTCTACATGCCTCTGGTCCCCGAGGGGATCATCTCCATGCTGGCCTGTGCCCGCATCGGCGCGATCCACTCCGTGGTCTACGCCGGCATGGGCACCCAGGCCCTCAAGGCGCGGATCGTCGACGCCGGGGCCAAGGTGGTGATCTGTTCCGACTATACCTTCCGCCGCGGCAAGAAGGTGCCTCTCAAGCACACGGTGGACGAATCCGTCCGCGACCTGCCCCAGGTCGAGCACGTCGTCGTCCATCGCCGCGGCTCGCGCCCGGGTGATGCGCCCTACCAGTTCGAGAGTGAGCGCGAGCACGACTTCTATGACATCCAGCAGCCGCGCGAGATCCACTGCGCGCCGGAGCCGTTGGACTCCGAGCACCCGCTGTTCATCCTCTACACTTCCGGGACGACGGGGCGGCCCAAGGGTGTGGTCCACGCCACGGGCGGCTATCTGGTGGGAGTGACCTACCTGGCGCGCGCCTTCTATCAAATCCAGGACCGGGACATCTACTGGAGCACGTCGGACATCGGGTGGATCGTCGGCCACTCGTTCATCGTCTACGGCCCGCTGGCCATCGGCGCGACCGTCCTCTGCCGCGAGGGCGCGCCGGACTATCCGACGCCGGAGGTCACCTGGGAGCTCTGCGAGCGGTTCGGGGTGAACGTGATGTTTACCGCTCCAACCGCCCTGCGCATGTGGATGAGCCACGGTGGCGAGGTGCCGTCGCGGTACGACCTGTCGCGCCTGCGCCTCCTCGCCTGCGCGGGCGAGCCGCTCAACCCCGAAGCCCATCGCTGGGCCCAGACGTACCTGGTTTCGCAAGGCAAGGGTTTCGTGGTGGACAACTGGTGGCAGACCGAAGTCGCCGGGCCGGTGCTGGGCACGCTCCCCACGTTCGAGGCGCGTCCCGGCAAGGTCGGCAAGCCTCTACCGGGAGTGGACGCCGAGGTCGTGGACCGCCACGGCCAGCCCGTGCCTCCGGGCCAGGGCGGTCTCCTGGTATTGCGCAAGCCTCTCCCTTACATGCTGCGTACCGTCTGGCGGAACCCGATGCGCTACGCCGAGTACTGGGGTCAGATCCCGGGCTGCTACTCGGCGGGCGACGTGGCGGTGCGCGACGAGGATGGCTGGTTCGCGGTGCTGGGCCGGGCGGACGACGTGATGAACGTGGCCGGCCACCGCATCGGCACGGCGGACGTCGAAGGCTCGCTGCTGCGCCACCCCGCGGTGGCCGAGAGCGCGGTCATCGGCCTGCCGGACGCCCTCAAGGGGGAGCGGATCGCGGCCTACGTGGTGCTCAAGGCGGGTTTCGAGGACACCCCCGGCCTGCGGGCGAGCCTCAAGGACCATGTCCGCGAGGACCTCGGCCCCATCGCCCAGCCGAGCGAGATCGAGATCCGGCCGGGTTTGCCGAAGACCCGCTCGGGCAAGATCGTGCGGCGGTACCTCAAGGCGCAGGCCCTCGGAGAAGACCCGGGAGATCTCTCGACGCTGGCGGATTAGGCGGTTGCGAGCCGCCGGATCTCCGCCGCGCTGAAGCCGGCTTCCCGCAGCACCTCTTCCGTGTGCTCGCCCAGGCCCGGCGGCGGAGCGGTAGGGACAGGGCGTTCACCGTCGAAAAGAAAGGGTGCGGCCATGGTCGGAAGAGCTCCGTAGGCGCCGGCTGGGAGATCCATCAACTGTCCCCTCTCACGGGCGCCTTCGACCGCCTGACCGACCGAAGCCAGGGGACCGGCCGGCACGCGATGGGCCCGCATCGCGGTGTCCCAGTGGGCGGCGGGTCGGGTGGCGAAGATCTCCGCCAGCAATCCTTCCAGTTCCCCTCGATTCCGTACCCTCCGCTCGTTGTCGGCGAACCGGGGATCGTTCGCGAGATCCGGCCTCTCGATCGCCTCACAGAAGCGGCGCCAGAGATCCTGGCTGCCGACGCCGACGATGAACCAGCCGTCCGCCGCCTGGAAGGCTCGATAGGGTACGAGGTTCGGATGCGCCGATCCGAGGCGGGCGGGCTGCCGTCCATCCGCCAGCCACGATTGCGCGGCGTAGGAAAGGAAGGCGGCTCCCGCGTCCATCATGGAGACCTCGACGCGCCGGCCCCGGCCCGTGGCGTCGCGCTCGCGCAGAGCGGCCAACACGCCGGAGAGGCCGTAGAGCGCGGAGAGGATATCCACGATGGCGACGCCCACCCGCACCGGTTCCCCAGTCTCGAAACCGGTGAGGGACATCAATCCCGACTCAGCCTGGAGGACCACGTCATAGGCCGGCCGGTCCGCGTCCGGGCCGGCGGTCCCGTAACTGGTGACCGTGCACTGCACGAGACGCGGAAAGATCCGGGAGAAGCTCGTCTTCGGGAATCCCAGGCGGCGCCACTCGGAAGGCAGGAAGTTCTCCACCAGGATGTCCGCCCCCGCGAGGAGGCGCTCGAAAGCGGCGCGGGCCTCGGGCCGTTTGAGGTCCAGGACGACTGAGCGCTTGTTGCGATTGGCCGAGACGAAGTAGGCGCTGACGCGCCGCTCCCCTTCACCCACGAACGGCGGACCCCAGGCGCGGGTCTGGTCGCCTTCCGGCTTTTCGATCTTGACCACGTCCGCCCCAAGGTCCCCCAGCAGCATGGCCAGATAGGGGCCGGCCAGGACACGGGAGGCGTCGATGACGCGGACGCCCGCGAGCGGACCTTTACGGCGGGAACGGCGAGGCATGGCGGCTGATCCTAACCTGGAAGGGTGGCCTGGGCTCCCACCTCCCCGCGCCAGCCCGCCGCCCCGCCGGACGTGGTAGCCCCCCGTTCCCGGCGTTAGGGTACGAACAGGATCCGGGGAGGGTGGACGGGAGGGCGAAGGGTCCTGGGAGGAGACGATGAACAAGTTGCCTGTCAAAGCGGAGCGGCTGATGGAGCCCTCGGTATGGTTCGACGATCTCCGCAACGACTTCGAGCAGTTCTGGGAGAAGCCCTGGAAAGCCTTCGGCAGGAAATTCAAGGACATGGAAACCATGCCCTGGACTCCCAAGGTGGATGTCTTCCGGAAGGACAACGAGCTCGTGGTCAAGGCCGACCTGCCCGGCATGAAGAAGGAGAACGTCCATGTCGTTTTGGAGGAGGGCGACCTGATCCTCAAGGGTGAGCGTAAGGAGGAGAAGGAGTACAAGGAGGAGGACGTCTTCAGGGCCGAGCGGATCTATGGTTCCTTCTTCCGCCGCCTGCCGCTGGACTTCGAGGTGGACCCCATGAAGGTCAACGCGAAGTTCAACGACGGCGTGCTGGAGATCCGGCTGCCCATGCCGCCTCCGGAGGAGCCGAAGGCCGCACCGATCACCATTCAGTGATCGCGGACGGCTTCCGGAAAAGGAGGGCGCAACGCCCTCCTTTTTTATTCCGGCGGGCTCACGATCCGGTTGCGGATGGCGTAGCTGACCACCTGGGCGCGGTTGTGCAGGTGGAGCTTGTCCAGGATGTTCCGGACGTGGAACTTGACCGTGTTCTCGCTGACGCCGAGCTGCTTGGCCAGCTTGCGGTTCGACGTGACGCCGCTGACCAGCAACTCCAGGACCTCTCGCTCGCGGTCGGTGAGGGCGTCCGGGTCGTGGGCCGGCGCCGGCGCTTGAGCCGGCCGGGCGAACTCCTGGAGCAGCTTGCGGGCGAGGGCGGGGGTGAGAGCCGGCTCGCCACGGTTGACGCCGTCGAGGAGGGAAAAGAAGTCCTCGGACTCCAGGTTCTTGAGCAGATAGCCCTGCGCCCCCGACTTGATGGCTTCGAACAGCTTGGCGTCCTCGTCCGAGGCGGTGAGGACGACGACCTTGACCTCGGGCTGGTCGGCGCTGATCAGCCGGGTGGCGGAGAGGCCGTCCATCTCGGGCATCGAGAGGTCCATGAGGACGACCTCGGGCTTGAGCTTGCGGGCCAGCTCGACCGCTTCGCGTCCGTTTTTCGCCTCGCCCAGCACCTCCAGGCCGTGGGCTTCCAGCAGGCTCCGGAGACTGTCGCGGAACAGGGCATGGTCGTCAGCGATCAGGATCTTCATGATCTCTCCCTTTATCAGGCTGCCTGCTGGGGCTGCACCGGCAGCTCGATAGTAACCCGGGTGCCGGTCCCCGGGGTGGAATCGAGCTGAAAAGTGCCGCCGAGGGATTCGGCCCGCTCCCGCATGGTGGCGAGACCGAAACGGGGGAACTCGGAGCGCCCGAGCTCGTAGGGGTTGAAGCCGGCCCCGTCGTCCCGCACGGTGATCAGGAGCTTCGCTCCATTCTGCCGCAGGATGATCTCGGCGTTGCGGGCGTGCGAATGCTTGCGCACGTTGGCCAGGGATTCCTGCACGATGCGCAGAACCTGGAGCTGGACGTTGGGCGGCAGCCGCGGCGTTTCCTCGATGCACAGGGCGCAATCGATCCCGGCCTGGTGCCGCCAGGTGTTGATGTAATCGGCCAGGGCTTCCTCGAGGGTGCGCTCGGGGACGGCGGCGCTGCGCAGGCCGATGATCGACTCGCGAACATCGGCATAGACCTCCCGGGCGGCGCCGGCGAGCTGGTCCAGTTGCCTGGTGGCCTCTTCGCTCCGCCCGGCCCGCAGGTGCTCCTTGACGGCCTGGGCCTTGGTGTTGACGTACGCCAGCACCTGGGCGAGCCCGTCGTGCATCTCGTGCGCGATGCGCAGCCTCTCCTCGGCCACGGCGAATTGATTGAGCCGCTGGTGGAGATGGGTGTTGTCGATGGCCAGGGCGGCGGTGAGGGCGAAACGCGCCAGGCTCGCTTCGTCCTCGGGGGTGAACTCTGCCCCTGCCGCCTTCTCGGCGAGGTACAGGTTGCCCCGGAACGGACTCTTGCACAGGATGGGCACGGCCAGCAGCGTCCGCATCGGAGGGTGATGCGGCGGAAATCCCACGGACCGGGGATGGCTGCGGATGTCGCCGAGCCGGAGCCGTTGCCCCTCGTTGAGGACCTCTCCCAGGACCCCGTGACCCACCGGCGGCGGGCCGATCCGTTCCCGCTCTTCGACGCTGATCCCCGAGGTGATGAACGACTCGATCTTGTGCCGCTCGTTGATGACGGAAAGAGCGCCGTAGCGGGCGTTGACCAGGTTGCGGGCCTGGTTCACCACCTGCTGGAGCACGGTCTCCAACGACAGATCGCTGTGGATGCCCAGAGTCGCTTCGTGCAGAGCAAGGAGCTCGCGGTTCCGCAGCTCCAGGCTGCTCTGGATTCTCTCGAGGACCATGAACAGGGCGCCGAAGAAGAAGAGGCAGCCGGTGAACACGGCCGCGCTCATCAGGACCTTGCCCTCCCAAGAGGGGAGATAGGGATAGAGGGCGCGGCGCACGATCTCCAGCACCAGGATGAATCCCAGGGCGGAGAGGACCGTGATCCACTTGAGGCGGCGCAGAGTCATTGACGAAGATTCTAGTGTGGGGGCCTGAGGATGTCTCCTCCTGTCAATCATTTGGCGCTCGCGCGTCGGCTTTTCGGGTGCGGATGCCCAGGAGCGCGTAGATGGGGCACCAGCCGATCAGCCCCGTGACCAGTGGGACCCAGCCGAAGACCTTGAGGGCGACGCCCCAGACGCCGTTGACGAGGCCGGTCCATCCGGCGGCGAGCATCAAGACGCCAAGAAGGATGCGCAGGACCCGGTCCGGGAAGGAGGCGTTGCAGTAGCTCATGGTCTTCATCCTTCGGGGTCCCCCGTGACGGCGAGGATGCGCTCCATGGGCCGCCATGGATATCCCCTCCGGGGTGGCGGCGTTCCCACTGCCGGGTAGGACCCCTCCCACCCTTTGGGATAGGGGCGGGACGGGCTTGCCGCGCCTTCCGCCGTGCTAAACTCGCCTCCTCACAGGGCCGATCCATGATCGTCGAGAAACGCCATTTGGATGGATTCACGCTCCTCAACGTCGAGGGGGTCATCAAGCTCGGAGAGAGCGCGCAGTTTTTCGCCCAGACCCTGGAGCGCACCCTCTCCGATGATCGTGGGCACGTGATCATCGACTTCTCGAAGATCAACTTCATCGATTCCACGGGCATCGGCGAGCTCGTCGGCTACCTGGGCCGATTCCGCAACTCGAAGCGGGAGCTGATCCTGGTCAACCCCTCGGACCGCATCCGCAAGCTGCTGCAGGTGGCCCGCCTGGACGAGCTGTTCCCCACCTACGAGACCATCGAAGCCGCCGTCGCCGCGGAGCGCTGAGCTTCTGTTCGCCCCCATCGCCACGGTCGTCCGCAACGGCCTTCCCGAGTCCTGGCACGCCGGGGCCGTCGCCGCCGTCACTCCCGAGGGGCGGCTGGTGGCCTTCCAGGGAGATCCCCAGGCCGCGACCTTCCTCCGCTCGGCGGCCAAGCCCTTCCAGTGCCTGCCGCTGCTGCTCGCCGGAGTGGCGGAGCGCTACAACCTCTCGCCGGCGGACCTGGCGCTGATCTGCGCCTCCCATGGCGGCACGCCGGAGCATGCCCGGCGGGCCGCGGACCTGCTGGCCCGCGGCGGTTTCGGCGTGGACGATCTGCTCTGCGGCGCCCACTGGCCCCTGGATGCCGAGGCCGCCCAGCGGCTGCGCGAGGAGGGGCGGGAGCCCACGCCGCTGCACAACAACTGCTCGGGCAAGCACGCGGGCATGCTCCTGGCCTGCCGCGAGCTCGGCCTGCCGGTGGAGAGCTACCTGGAGGCTGGCCACCCGTGGCAGCGCCGCGTCCTGGGCCACGTGGCGGACTTCTGCGGCCTGCCGGAGGAAGCGATCGGCCTCGCGGTGGACGGCTGCGGCGTGCCCACCTTCCACGTTCCCCTGGCCGCGGTGGCCCGCGGGTACGCCGTCCTGGCCTATCCGGAAGCCGGCGGGCTCTCCGGCGAGCCCGCGGCGGCGATCCAGCGGATCGTCCGCGCCATGACCGGAGAGCCGGCCATGGTGGCGGGCCCCGGCCGCTTCACCACCCGGCTCATGGAGGTGACGGGCGGGCGGGTGCTGGGCAAGGAAGGGGCCGAGGGGTTCTACGGTCTCGCGGTGCGCGGTCCGGTGGCGCTGGGGATCGCCCTCAAGATCGCCGACGGGGGAGAGCGGTGCCGGGACGGCGTGGTGCTGGACGTGCTGCGGCAACTGGGCTCCCTCTCCGGCGCCGAGTTCGACGCGCTGGCGGACCTCCACAGTCCCGCCCTCCACAACCATCGCGGCCTGCGGGTGGGGGAGGTCCGTCCCGAGGTGGACCTGGAAGAGGTGTAGACTTGAGAGCCGCCATGATTTCCTCGCGCACCTTTCGCTGGATCGTGCCGATCCTCCTGCTGGCCCTGCCGCTCTCCGGCTGCTCCCTGTTCCGCCGGGGCGAGCGTCCGCCCTATCGCAAGCTGAGCCCGCCGATCGCCTTCGAGATGATCCGGGACAACTCCGAGATGCTGATCCTCGACTTGCGTCCTCCGGAGGAATACAACGGCGAAACGGGGCACCTCCGCCGGGCGCGGAACTTCCCTCTGGACCGGCTGCCCTACCGCCTGCTGGAGATTGACGCCTTCCGCGAAGAGACGATCCTGATCTACTGCGGGACCCTCGAATGCGGGGAGAGGGGGATGAGCATCCTCCAGTCCAGCGGCTTCGAGGACGCGGTTCTGATGGACGGTGGCATCGAGGCATGGATTCGCGAGGGATTCAAGACCGTGCTGCCCAGGACGGCCTTGGGCAGGCTCCCGGAGCCGCCCGCCGATGGCAAGGGTCCGGTGCGTCCACGGCGCCCCGAGGAGGAGACCCCCAACTCCGAGGAGAACCTGCCCACCGGACCGCCTCCCCCGGTTGCCGCGCCGCGACAAATCGGTTAAAAGTCCGTAGGAGAACTTTCATGACTGTCCATACTTCGCTTTCGATAGCCGAGTCCCTCCGTGAGCTGAAAGAACGGATGGGCGACTGCATCCTCCTCGACGACGATGTGCGCGCTCTCTACCGCTCCGACTTCGGGCGGGTGGTGGACCGCCTGCCCGGCGCCGTGGCGCGCTGTACCTCCGCCCAGGAGGTCGCCGAGGTGGTCCGCTTCTGCCGCGAGCGCAAGATTCCCATCACACCCCGCGGACAGGCCCACACCCAGACCGGCCAGGCCACCTCCGACGGCGGGCTGCTGCTCGACACCACCACCATGAACACGATCCACGAGATCGACGAGGCGGAGGAGACCGCCACCGTCGATTGCGGCGTGATCTGGCGCGACCTGGTGACCGCGACGCTGGAGAAGGGGATGGTGCCCCGCGTGCTGACCAACAATCTCGGGGTGCAGATCTCTGGCACGCTTTCCATGGCCGGCCTCGGCGTCGCCAGCTTTCGCTACGGCGCCCAGGCGGACAACGCCGTGGAGATCCAGGTCGTCACCGGCACGGGCGAGATCGTCACCTGCTCGCGCGAGCACAACCGCGACCTCTTCGACGTGGTGCGCTGCGGCCTCGGCCAGTTCGGCGTCATCACCCGCGCCAAGATCCGCCTCCGCAAGTGCGCCAGCGTGGTCCGCAAGTACTACCTCGTCTACGACGATCTCGCGACGGTGATGGAAGACTCCAGGAAGGTGATGGACCCGTCCAATGCCACCTTCTCCTCGCTGGAGTCCTGGTGCACGCCGTGCCTCCAGGGCATCAAGAAGATCGGCGAGGGCATGGAACTGGGCGAGGGGATGCAGACCTTCGC
The DNA here is from genome assembly GCA_036376245.1 of Thermoanaerobaculia bacterium. GTDB lineage: Bacteria > Acidobacteriota > Thermoanaerobaculia > Multivoradales > UBA5704 > DATARR01. Next base: position 21,392 of record DASVAS010000049.1, read on the forward strand.
CTACTGGCTGTACCCGCTTCACCTCACGGTGGAGTTCGAGCCCGGCGAGGAGCCCAACGACCAGGAGGTCCTGGCGGGTCTGACCCCTTACCGTCACCTCCATACCGAGGACTTCACCCAGTACGAGTTCGCCAACCGCATGGACCCGGTCTTCGAGCTGTGGCGCCGCAGCGGCTACTGGGACATGGCCCACCCGTGGATGGAGACCATCCTGCCCTGGGAGACCGCCAAGGACTACATCGAGGGAGTGCTCGCCCAGACGCCGCCGCAGGCCCTGGGACCGGGCGGCCACATCCTCCTCTGGCCGGCCTTCACCCGCACTTCGGACGCGCCGCTGTTCATGCATCCCGAGGGCGAGTACGTGATGGGCTGGGGCATCCTGCCCGGCGTGCCGTTCCGGTTCCTCGACCGCGCCCTGGCCCAGCTCGACATGGCCAGCGAGCTGTCCATCGTCTACGGTGGCAAGCGCTACCTCTCGGGCTACATCACCTTCGACACGGCGGAGAAGTGGGCCAACCACTTCGGCGACCGCTGGCCCATGATCCTGGAGGCGAAGCAGAAGTTCGATCCGGACGGGATCATGAACCCCGGCTTCATCATCTACGAGTAAAGAAAAAGGGCGGCCGATCGGCCGCCCTTCTCGTATCTACCCTCGCCTTCTTTTACCGCTTGACGATTTCGGACACCTGGAGGGTGCGGCCGCCGCAGCGGGAATCCTCCGCCAGGTAGCCGAACACCTTGACCCTGTCGCCTTCGCGGAAGTTCTTGAGGTTGCCGCTCAGGTTGTAGAGCTCCCCGTTGTTCCCGCGTACGGATGGGCAGTAGCGGCCGTCGTCGAGCCGGCCTTCGACGGTGACCAGCCGGCGGTCGCCGTCCCGGTCGTAGTACCGGTCGTCGTAACGGTAGTCGTCGTCATAACGGTCGTACCGGTCATCGCCATAGCGGTCCCGGTACCGGCTGTCGTAGTAACGGTCCGCCCAGCGGCTGTAGGAGCCGTCCCGGTTGGCGTCGAAGACCGCGGAGTCGTGGCGGTCGTTCGACCACAGCGTCTTGATCTCGCGGACGTTCATGGTCGGATAGCCGCCGCCGCAGTATTCGTCATACGTGTGGGTGCCCACGTACCGGATGTGGTCGCCCTCGCGCATGTCGCCGATGTTGCCGGCCAGTGCGAAGATCTGCCCCGTTCTGTGCTCCCGGAAGAGCACGCACTCGCCGCGGTCGTCGACCACGAAGCCGTCGAGGTGCTCCTGCTGGCCGTTGCTGCGGTAGCCGTAGCGCCCGTAGCGGTTCCGGTAGTAGCTCTCGTCGCGGCGGGCGTCCCGCTTCCACTGAGCGTTGCCGCGGTAGATGTTGCCCTGCTTCTCCTTCACCTTGGGCTGGTCTTTGGGGGCGGCTCCACCGGCCGCCGGCAGCGACAGCGCCGCCGCGAGGAGAAGGACGGACCAGCGATGCTTCCTAGTCATGGTTATATCCTCCAGGAGGGCGGCCCCGGGGCCGCCCTCTCGTGTTTTAGTAGCCGTAACCACCGTAGTAGCGGTCAGCCCAGTTGCCGTAGTAGCCGTCCCGGTTGGCGTCGAAGATCGCGTGGGTGTGGCGGTCGCTGTCCCAGACCGTCTTGATCTCGCGGACCTCCATGGTCGGGTAGCCGGTGCCGCAGTACTCGTCATAGGTGTGGACGCCGACGTAGCGGATGTGGTCGCCTTCCCGCATGTCGCCGATGTTGCCGGCCAGCGCGAAGATCTGCCCTGTGCTGTGCTCCCGGAAGAGGACGCACTCGCCGCGGTCGTCGATCACGAAGCCGTCGAGGTGCTCCTGCGCGCCGTTGCTGCGGTAGCCGTAGCGGCCGAAGCGGTTCCGGTAGTAGCTGTCGTCGCGGTACACGCGGTTGCGGTAGACGCGATTCTGGACGTTCCGGTCGTTGTAGCGGTACACGTTCTGATTCCGGTACTGCCTCTGAAGCTGGGCCTGCCGCTGGATCTGGGCCTGCCGACGCAGCTCGGCCTGCCGCTGGATCTCAGCCTGGCGCTGGAGCTCGAGCCTGCGGGCCTGCGACTGGCGCAGCGTCTGGGCGGCCTTGGCCTGGGCCTGGCGCTGCTGAGCGGCCTGCCGCTTCAGCTCCGCCTGGCGCTTCTGCGTATCCCGGCGCACCTCGGCCTGCCGCTTCTGCGCGTCGCGCCGGATCTCGGCCTGCTGCTTGGCGGCCTGGCGCTGGTTCTTCTGCAGCTCCTTGCGGACCTGAGCGCGTCCCTTGTTCTGGTTGTTCTTGTTGTGCTTGTCCGCCGCGTGAGCCTTTCCGTTCGGCGAAGGAGCCGCCACGCTCACGGCGGGCAGGGACAGCGCCGCCGAAAGAAGAAGAACGGGCCAGAAGCCCTTGGTGAGTTTCCGATGGTTGTTGGTCGTCATCATGGCTGTGCCTCCTAGCTGACGGAGCGGGTGGCCCCACGGCCTTTCTCCTCGCTCTCGGCACTTCTCTTATGCCAAGTCTGTGCCAGGATTTTAAACATTGGAAACAAAGAGCTTACTCTTCTTGTAGAGCGGCGGGTTCCCAGAATTGTCCTCCGGACAGGACGCCTTCCAGGGGACGCTCAGAGGCGCGGGTGTCCTCGATTCTGATAGCCTCCGGGCATGACCGACACGCAGACCACCACCATCCGCATCGCCCATAGTCCGGACTCGGACGATGCCTTCATGTTCTATGCGCTGACTCAAGGGGTCCTCGACACCGCGGGCCTGGACATCCAGCACGTGCTCCAGGACATCGAGAGCCTGAATCAGGCCGCCTTTCAGGGTACGTACGAGATCACCGCCCTCTCCTTCCATGGCTACGCCTACCTGGCGGACCGGTATCAGCTCATGCCCTCCGGCGCCAGCTTCGGGGACGGCTACGGTCCGATCGTCGTCGCCCGCCAGCCGCTGGGCCGCGCCGACCTGCCGGGGCTGAAAGTGGCCATACCGGGCAAGCTGACCACGGCCCATCTGGCCCTCCGCCTCTGGCAGCCCGAGGTGACGACGGAGATCGTCCCCTTCGACCAGATCCTCGACGCGGTGCTCGAAGGTCGGGCGGACGCCGGGGTGGTCATCCACGAGGGGCAGCTCACCTATCAGGACCTCGGGTTGCGCTCCGTGGTGGACCTCGGGGTCTGGTGGAAGGAGGAGACGGGCGGGCCGCTGCCGCTGGGTGGGAACGGCATCCGCCGGGACCTCGATCCGGAGCTCAAGCGCCGTCTCTGCCGCCTGCTGACGGAGAGCATCAACTACGGGCTCGACAACCGGCAGGAGGCCCTGGGGTACGCCGTGCGCTACGCCCGCGGCCTGGAGGACGATCCCGTGCGCTCCGACCGCTTCGTGGGGATGTACGTGAACGACTGGACCCGGGACTATGGCGTCGCCGGCCGCCGCGCCGTGCAGCTCCTCCTGGACCGGGGCTACGAAGCGGGCATCCTGCCGAGCCGCGTCGAAGCCGAGTTCATCGAGATCTGATGCGCCGTCCCGCCGCCCTGGTCTTCGACCTCGACGGGACGCTGATCGACTCCCGGCGCGACATCGCCACCGCCATCAACCGCATGCGGGAGGAGTACGGCCTGCCTCCGCTGGCCCTGGAGCAGGTCGTCACCATGGTGGGGGAGGGAGCGCGTTTGCTGGTCGAGCGCGCCCTGGGGCCGGATTTCGCTCCGGACGAGGTGGATCAGGCCTTGGCCCGGTATCTGGATCACTATCGGGATGTCTGCCTGGACACCACCCGTCCGTATCCCGGGATCGAGGAAATGCTCGGCGTTTTGGCGGAGCGTTATCCCCTCGCCCTCCTCAGCAACAAGGGAGAGGCCCTCTCCCGCCGCATCCTGGAAGGCCTCGGCCTCGCGCATTGCTTCCGCGAGATCCTGGGAGGCGATAGCCTGCCCACCCGCAAGCCCGATCCCGCCGGGCTGCGCCTGCTGGCGGAGCGGCTCGATGTGCCGATAGAAAGCCTGCTTCTGGTGGGAGATACCTGGATTGACGCCGAGACTGCCAAGGCCGCCGGCTGCGCCTTCGCGCTGGTGGAGTGGGGATTCCCGCGTCCGCCGAAGGCGGAGGATGTTCAGGACGGTTTGCGGGTGACGACGGCGGAGGAGCTGGTAGCCGCGTTATAGGCGGCGTTGCCAGGCGGGCGGTCTGCCCTTCGAGACCTCACCCCCTGGCCCCCTCTCCCGCCGCCCTCCCCCAACCGGGAGAGGGGGAACGATGAGTCAGCGATCTTGCCGAGCTCGGAAACCTGGATCGCAGGGCCCTCCCTCTCCCGGGGGCGGGCGGCAGGGAGATGGGAGAGGGACCGAGGGTGAGGTCTCGCAGGCAGGACGCCCCAGCTACCTTCCTCCTACAACCGCATATCCCGCCGCACCTGCCCATACTCCAGATCGAGCACCAGCACCCGGCCGCGGTCGTCCGCGACGGTGAGGCTCTGGCCGGTCAGGCGGAGCGAGATCCGTCCCGCGCGGCCAAGGGCGAACTCGCCCAGCACGTTTCCGGTGGGCTTGTGGATCAGGTAGACGACCCCCGCGTCCGGCTCGTGGACGGCCTGGGCGATCCAGTCTCTGAAGATCGCCGGCTCGCCGAGCCGCCCCGGCCCCGGCAGCGGGATCTCCGCAAGACCCTCCTCGAAGACCCGGACCGAGGGGTTCCGCCCCGGCGCTCCGGGCAGGGGGGCGGCCACGGCGCCGTCAGGGCACAGCGCCGGAGGGAGGGGGCGCCGGGCTCCGAACCCGGCCGGCGCGATCTCGCGGCGGCGCAGGGTGAGGGAGGGCAGCTCGTAGGTCCAGATCTCCGCCTCCTCGCCGGCGAACAGGATCGAGCAGCGGGCGGCGGAACGGGCGATCGTCAGCACCCGGCCGGGTAGCTGGGAGAGCCCCCACGATCCGTCGAGGGATGGAGCCGAGACCTCGGCCACCAGCAGCTCGCGCGGCGTCGCCACGAACCAGAGAGCGCCGTCGTAGTCCGGGGCGAAGGCCTCGAGGGCGGCGTCGCACCAGTGCTCGCCCCGGCGGGTGGAGAAGTCGAGGCGGGCGATCCGCCAGACGTCCCCCCGCTTGGCCAGCGCCAGGGCACGGTCGCCATGGTCCGAGATCACCAGCCGGTGCGCCGGTTGATCGAACTCGGCCACCACCCGGCCCCCACGGGAGAAGAGCCGCACCCCCGCCTCGCCGAGCGCCACCACCAGCAGGCCGTTGGGCAGGAAGGCCGCGTCGTGGGCGGGCATGGCGCCGACGTCCCGGGCCGCCACCTCGGCCCACCAGGGCTCCCCCCGCGACGTCCAGGGCTCGCGGGCCGCCAGCGGGAGCGCCGGCGCGTCCGCCCGCACGGCGCCGTCGCCCGTAAAGGCCACGAGCTGGCGGAACCCGCCAGGCTCCAGCCGCGTTCCGAGGCGGCCGGCGTCGCGGACCACGGCGCGCACGGCGGCCCGGGCCAGGGTCATGGCCTCCGGCGTCTGCGCCCCCTGGACCAGGGTCTCGGCGAACGCCAGGCGGGCGGCGGCTCCTTCGGCGCGCCAGCTCTCCAGGAGTCCCAGGGCCGCGCCGCGCAGCTTCTCGAACGGCTCGGCGGCCAGGACGAGCTTGCGGGCCAGCATCCGACCGGCGGGCGCGCCGCCCTGCTCGATGGCGCGGTCCATCCAGGCGAGGGTCTGGTGACGTTCCGCGACCAGGGGCCAGAGCGTGTCCACCGCGGCGGCGTAGTCGCCCGCGTCGGCCAGGCCCCGCGCCCACAGCCGGCGGAGCTCGGCCGCCTCCTCCGTCTTGCGGCTCCGCTCCAGCCGGGTCGCGGCGTCGGAGAAGGTGCCGGTGTGGCGGGCGATCCGCAGGGCCCGGTCGCGGTCGCCGGCCAGGAACCACTGCCGCACCACCAGTCCCGGGGGCAGCTCGCGGGCTTCCGCCATCTCGGCGGCCAGGCGGAGGCGGCCGTGACGTTCGAGGAAGGCCACCGCCTCCTCGTAGGCGTGGAGCACCTCGGCGAGGAGGAAGGCCGCCTCTTCGATCTTCTCCTGGGATTCCAGGCGCTGCACGGCTTCCCGGTACAGCCGCCGCAACTCGCTGTTCATCTCGGGCGAGAGCCCCGCGGCGGACCGCGGGCGGGAGCGCTCGGGCCGCAGGGTCAGATCCTGCCGCGGCGGGAAGGAGCGGAGGGGGATGCGGCGGGGTCCGCCCTCGGTCAGCGGCATGGCATGGCTCAGGACGCCGTCGAAGTCGCCGCTCTCGAACATCTCCCGCAGCTTGGCGATATAGGCGGCGTGATGCCGGCTGACCGCGCGCGAGAGGCGGGAGGCGAAGGCGGTGCGGCCCGTCAGGCGGTGGACGGCGGTGGCGAACCGCGCGCCCAGGGCTTCCCGGCCGCCGTGGCGCGGAAGGGGACCGGCGGGCTCCGGCTCCGGCGCGCCGGCCCGGGTCTCCCGGGCGTCCGCGATCTCGAGAGGCAGGGGATCAGAAAGCGGAGCGTCCTCGATGGGGCGGGGCGGCCCGGCGGCCCGCAGCAGACGGACGCTCGCGACCTCGTCCGGAGGCTCGAAGAGGCGCTCGCTGGCGCCGCCGTCGCCGCGCCGCAAGGTCACGCCGACGCGCCGGGAGCCGGGCTCGAAGGCGTCGCTGATCTGCAGCCAGGCGGCGCCGGGCACGGCCGGAGGCAGGCCGAGGCGGGGGGCGGCGACCATCCAGATCTCGGCGAGGTCCCGCCGCTCCTCCAGCCGGGACCGCCAGGCGGCGAACTGGGCGTCGACGGCCTCGCGGGGAGTCCGGGAGCCGAGGAGACGGCGGAATCCGTCCTTGCTGAATCCCAGGTAGAGCGCCGCTTCAGGGTCCTGCAGGATGCCCCAGGCGAACTGGGTCCCCGCCTCCGCGGCCCGGCGGGCGAGCGCGAGCCAGGCGGCGGTCTGCGCGATGCGCGGCGTGCCGATCTGCCCGGGGCCGGCATCGAAGAGCGCGACCAGGGTCTGGCCCGCCGGCGCCGCCCGCGGCGGTCCCAGGAGAGCGAAGATCCCGTCCAGCAGCGGCGCAAGCGAAGGCGCGGCCTCGGCTGGCAGGACTGTCAGATAGGGCTCCCACACGGGGAGCACGCCGGTCGGCTCCATCGATTCGAAGATCCCCCCTCCACGGCCCGCTTATAAATTTGCTGGCCGGACCAACAAAAAAGACACCCACCGGATTAGGTCTACATACTACGGTGCTTCCAGGAGGCGGAGAAGGGACGATTTACGGGAAGATGTAAAAATTTTGTATTTTCGCGCAGGCCCCTCACCACCCCGGCCCTCCTCTCCCGACCCCTCCCTCCCACGCCACACCGGGAGAGGAGGGAGAAAAGCAACGACACCAAGGACTTCAAGGACCTGGCTCCGTCTGTCTTTTTAGGTCCCTGGTGTCCCTGGTGTCCCTGGTGTCCTTGGTGTCCCTTTGGTCCTTTCCCACTTTCTCCCGGTAGGTGGGGGAGGCAGGCAGTGGCCCTACCCCGGCAGCGTGAACCGCTGCGGGAGCAACTCGGCCAGGCTGGTCTCCTCCCGCTTTCCCTCGGCGTTGACCACCAGGATGGGGAGGTCCGCCGCGAACTCGGCCAGGGTCTGCCGGCAGAGGCCGCAGGGGCGCGAGGGGGGAGTCGTCCCGGTGACCACCGCCACGGCCTGGGGCTTGCGCAGCCCCGCCGAGGCGGCGGCGGACATGGCGTTGCGCTCGGCGCAGATCGACAGCGCCGGGATGCAGTTCTCCACGTTGGCGGCGGCATGGATCGAGCCGTCCTCCATCAGCAGGGCCGCGCCCACCGGGAAACGGCTGTAGGGCGCGTAGGCGCGCTCACGGGCGGCCCGGGCGGCGGCGATCAGAGGTTCCCAATCCATGGCAGGGAATGTAGCACGCCCTCTGTGATAGGTTACTTGGCGCTTCCGGCCACCCCGCCGCAAGCGAGCCCATCTTCTCTCACCCCTTCAGGAGGAGCACGGTTTTGGCCAGGACATTCAATGACTTGACGCCGCCCGCGGACGGCCAGCGGATCGGCTGGAACGAAGCGGAGCGCCGTTTGGAAGTCCCGGACCGTCCCATCATCCCCTTCATCGAGGGGGACGGCACCGGCCCGGACATCTGGAACGCCACCCGCCGGGTGATCGACGGCGCGGTGGAGAAGATCTACGGCGGCTCCCGCTCCATCGCCTGGTTCGAGGTGCTGGCCGGCGAGAAGGCGTACAACCTCAAGAACGACTGGCTGCCCCAGGACACCATCGACGCCATCCGCGAGTTCCGCGTCGCCATCAAGGGACCGCTCACCACCCCGGTCGGCGGCGGCATCCGCAGCCTCAACGTCGCCCTGCGCCAGATCCTCGACCTCTACGCCTGCGTGCGCCCCGTCCGCTACTACCGCGGCGTCCCCTCGCCGGTCAAAGAGCCCCACAAGGTGGACATGGTGATCTTCCGCGAGAACACCGAGGACGTCTACGCCGGCATCGAGTGGAAGTCGGGCTCCGACGAGGCGCGCCAGGTCATCGAATTCATCGCCGGCCTCGGCAAGAAGGTCCGGCCGGACAGCGGCATCGGCATCAAGCCCGTCTCCGAGACCGGCAGCAAGCGCCTCGTCCGCAAGGCCCTCCAGTACGCCGTGGCCCACAAGCGCAAGAGCGTCACCCTGGTCCACAAGGGCAACATCATGAAGTTCACCGAAGGGGCCTTCAAGGACTGGGGCTACGCCGTGGCGCGCGAGGAGTTCGGCGACTTCACCATCACCGAGGACGACGTCTGGAGCCAGCACAACGGCAAGGCCCCCGCGGGCAAGATCGTCGTCAAGGACCGCATCGCCGACTCCATGTTCCAGCAGGCGCTGCTGCGGCCCGACGAATACGACGTCCTGGCCACCACCAACCTCAACGGCGACTACCTCTCCGACGCCCTGGCGGCCCAGGTGGGAGGTCTCGGCATGGCTCCCGGCGACAACGAGGGAGACGGCTTCGCGGTCTTCGAGGCCACCCACGGCACCGCCCCCAAGTACGCCAACCAGGACAAGGTCAACCCCGGCTCGCTCATCCTCTCCGGCGTCATGATGCTCCGCTGGATCGGCTGGGCGGAGGCCGGCGACGCCATCGAGGCGGCCCTCGCCAAGACCATCGAGCAGAAGCGGGTGACCTACGACCTCGAGCGCCAGACGGAGGGCGCCACCCTGCTGAAGACGTCCGAGTTCGCGGCCGCGATCGTGGAGAACATCTAACCAACTTCCGAAGGAGCACCTTCGATGCGTTACAAAGTCACCGTGGTGGGCGCCGGCAATGTGGGCGCCACCTGCGCGCAGTTGATCGCCCAGGCCGACCTCGCCGACGTGGTCATGGTGGACGTTGCGGGCGACCTCGCCACCGGCAAGGCCCTGGACATGATGGAATCCGCCCCGGTCCTGGGCTTCAACGCCCGTATCACCGGCGGCAGCGACTACGAGCCCACCGCCGGCTCCCACGTCTGCGTCGTCACCGCCGGCCTCGCCCGCAAGCCGGGCATGAGCCGCGACGACCTCCTGGCCAAGAACACCGAGATCGTCACCGAGGTGGTCAAGCAGATCGTCCAGCGCTCGCCCGAGACCATCCTCATCATCGTCACCAACCCCCTCGACGCCATGTGCGAGGTGGCCCGCCGGGTCTCCGGCTTCCCGCGCGAGCGGGTGCTGGGCATGGCCGGCGTGCTCGACGCCGCCCGCATGCGCTGGTTCATCGCCGAGAAGCTGAACGTCTCCGTGGAGGACGTCGACGCCTTCGTGCTCGGCGGCCACGGCGACACCATGGTGCCGGTGTCCCGCTACGCCACGGTCAACGGCATCCCCCTGCCGCAGCTCCTGGACGCGGCGGCCATCGAGCAGATCAACGACCGCACCCGCACCGGCGGCGCCGAGATCGTCAACTACTACAAGACCGGCTCCGCCTACTACGCGCCGGGCGCCTCCTCCTACGAGATGGTGGCGGCGATCCTCAAGGACAAGAAGAAGATCCTCCCCTGCGCCGTCTACCTCAAGGGCGAGTACGGCTACGACGACCTCTTCATCGGCGTCCCCTGCCAACTCGGCCGGGGCGGCATGGAGAAGGTCGTAGAGCTGTCGCTGACCACCGAGGAGAAGGCCATGCTCCACAACTCCGCCAACGCGGTGAAGGGGCTGGTCGAGGCGCTGCCGAAGGGCTGACGCTCCCCAGGGCGCTCCCGGTTTTCGGGGCGCCCTGCCCTCCGAAGCCTCACCCCCTGGCCCCCTCTCCCGACCCCTCCCTCCCACCCACACCGGGAGAGGGGGAAGGCTTGTCCAAATTTGTCTAAGAGCCTCTTTGACTAACTTCTCCTCCTCTCCCGGTGTGGGTGGGAGGGAGGGGTCGGGAGAGGAGGCCGGGAGGTGAGGGCCCGGGCGGCGGGAGGCCCCCCGGTTTGGGCTCCGGCCCTTTTGGAAACTACAATACGCGCGTCCCGTACCTTGTACATCATGCGGAACGCGCGCTCCCTCCTCCTCTGGCTTCTCGCGGGCATCGCCGGCCTGGCGCTGCTGGTCTGGGCGTGGCCGCGGGCGTTCCCGCTCCTTCCTCAGACCTGGACGGTCTCCCGCGACGAAGCCGTGAGCATCGCCCTGGAGCGCCTGCGCGACCTCGGCGAGCCGGTCAAGGACCCCTACATCGTGGCGATCCTGGGACAGGACCCTCTCCTGGAGCGCCGGCTGGAGCTCGCCGTGGACCGCAACGGCGAAGACAAGGTGCGGGAGTCGAAGCTGCCCGACCAGATGGTCACCTGGGACATCTACGTCTTTCCGCGCTGGGCGCCGCAGAACGAGTGGGCCTACCTGGCCTCCATCGCCCCGACCGGCGAAGTCCTCATGCTGCGCCGGCGCTTCGACCCCCAGGAGAAAGGCAAGCCCCTGGCGCAGGAAACGGCGCGGCGGCTCGCCGACACCATCCTGACCCGGGAAGGGATCAACCTCTCCCTCTATGAAGAGCCGGAGATCCGGAGCCAGCAACTGGCCGGGCGCACCGACCTGTCGGTCCGCTACCGCGACCGCCGGAACCCGCTGACCGACGGCAGGACCCACGGCGTCCAGGTCTTCTTCGCCGGCGACCGCTTCGCCGGCTTCGGCCCCTGGCTGGACGATCCCCAGGAAAAAGAGATCGCCCGCTCCATCCGGGGCGTCAACTTCCTGTTCATCATCCGCGTCGTCTGGGTGATCCTGTTCGCCAGCGTCCTCGCCATCCCGTTCCTCAAGCGCTATCACGAGGGGGAGATCGGCGTGCGTCGCGGCGTCCAGATCTTCCTCCTGGTGGCGGCCGCGGGCCTGGTGACCATGCTGGTGGCGGCTCGCGCCAGCTCGCAGAACAGCAGCTTCGGCTTCGCCACCCGCGAGCAGAACACCTGGATGGTGGTGCTCTTCCAGATGGTCTTCTACATCTTCCCGGCCGGGGTGCTCGCCTTCTTCGCCTGGTCGGCGGGCGAGTCCGTCTGCCGCGAGCGTTGGGGGCACAAGCTGGCCGCCTTCGACGCCCTGTTCAAGGGCCACTTCGCGAACGACACCGTGGCGCGCTCCTCCTTCCGCGGCTGGATGGCCGGCCTCGCCACGGCGGGCGTCTCGGTGGCCCTGCTCGCGGGAATCCGGTGGATGGGCGGCTGGCCGCTGTCCTCGCTGCTGTTCTTGCCCAGCGGGCAATGGCAGGGGTTGGAGCTGGTGACGGGCGCCCTCGCCACCTCCATGCCGTTCTACCTCGCGGTGATCCTGTGGCTGCTGCCCACCGCCGCCCGGAAACTGGGGGTCTGGGGCGGCACGCTGCTGGCCGTGCTGGTGGGCGCGGTCGTCTTCGCTCCCCTGGGGCTGACCGTGCCCCTGGGCTGGACGCTCGCCCTGGCCCTGGTCCCCGCCGCCGCCCTGGTCGCCCTCTTCCTGGCCACCGACCTGTGGACCATGCTCCTGGCCGGCCTGGTCACGCAGGTCCTCTTCGGCATGATGCCGCTGATCACCGCCGACGACTCCACCCTCCAGCTCCACGGCTGGAGCGGGCTCGTCCTGCTGGCGATCCCCTTGGTCTTGAGCCTGCGCGCCCTGGGCAGCGGCCGGGAGTTCGTCTACCGCTATGAGGATGTCCCGCCGCACGTGCGGCGCATCGCCGAGCGCGAGCGCCAGCGGGTGGAGCTGGAGACGGCGCGGCGCATCCAGAGCTCCATCCTGCCGGACCTGCCGCCTCGCCTCGCCGGCGTGGACATCGCCCACGCCTACCTGCCGGCCTCGGAGGTGGGGGGAGATTTCTACGACGTCCTCGCCCTGGAGGACGGCCGCCTCGCCGTGGCCGTGGGGGACGTGGCGGGCCACGGCGTCTCCTCCGGCCTCATCATGTCCATGGCCAAATCGGCCCTGGCCGTCCAGGTCACCTTCGACCCCGACGTGGCGCAGGTCTTCCGCACCTTGAACCGCACCGTCTACCAGACCGCCCGCAAGCGCCTGCTGGCGACCCTCTGCTACGCCCTGATCGACCCGCGCCGCCTGGAGATGCTCTACGCCAGCGCCGGCCACCTCTATCCGTACCGCATCACCGCCGCAGGCCGGGTGGAGTTCCTGGAGTCCACCGCCTATCCCCTGGGTGTCCGCGGCGAGTTGATCGTCGAGCCGCGGACCACCCGCCTCGCCCCCGGCGACACCCTCTTCCTCTTCAGCGACGGCCTGGTGGAAGCCCGCCGCGAGGGGAGCGACGAGCAATTCGGCTTCGACCGCCTGGAAGCCAGCCTCGCCCGCCACGCCAACAAAGACGTCGACGGCCTGCGCGACGGCGTCCTCGCCGACGTGGCGAAGTTCACCGCCAACGCGCCGCGCGAGGATGACCAGACGATCCTTGTGCTGCGGCTGCCGTAGGGTCCCGGCGTACTGAGATTCTTCAGACCACTACGAGATGCTCTGGTGTAGCCCCGGGAGCCGCTGACAGCGGGATGGAGTGATCGAAGGTGACAAACCTTCCTCCATGCGCCACGGCGAGCGCGAGGAGATAGACATCGGTCACCTGACGTGGCCCGTGAACGTGGGTTGAGTTGATGCGGCGGTCTTCGAGAAGACTGATGGAGCAGGGCCAGAACTCATGGTACTCGGTGCTGGTTGCTCGGCGTAGCCGCTCGACAGCCTCGGAAGGCGAAACCGGGCTCGGATACCTGGGCTGGCTGATGATGCGGACGAATCCGTTCTGCGTCAGGGCACACGACGCCCAGCCGTGCTGGATCTCCGCCGAGATCCACTCCTGGGCTCGTTGGTGGTCGACGTGGTCTGCATCCAGCAGCGCGAGAAGCACATTGATGTCGAGGAGCGCTCGCATCAACCGGGATCATCCTCTCGGAGCTTGTCGATCAGCTCGTTGGAAACAGCCGCTCCTCGGGGTGGGAGCGGGTCGAAACCATAGAAGCTCTTCGGCTTCTTGGCCTCCGAGCCCTCCCTATACCGATGGGTCAGCGCCTCTCGGGCGAGCTCCGACAGGAGATCTCCGGCACTGCGCTTCTGCCTTCGTGCCCTCTCCTTGACCGCCATCAGAACGTCGTCATCAATGTCGAGAGTGGTGCGCATGCATCAGATGTTAGCACAGCGAGGGGGTTGAGGAGGCAGATGCCGCGCGAAGATGACCAGACGATCCTTGTGCTGCGGCTCCCGTAAGGTTCCCCGGACCCGCTCCCTGAACGCCGGAGGCTCGCCCCCTGGAGCGGACCGCCCGCCCCGATCCGTGCGCCGCTCGCCCCGCGAATCCACTTGTTCGCCTCGCGGGTCGAGGTCGCCGACCCGAGCGGTGCGGCGTCGGCCCCGCGGGGCCGCGCGCTGGACCCACGGGGGAACTCGTTCGCTCCGCGAATTAAGCCGTTCGCCCCGTGGGTCAACGCATTCGACCCGGGATTTGCGGCATCCGCCCCAGCTGTTCGACCACACGACCCGTGGGGCACGACGTTCGCCCCGCCCATCGCGTCCTTCGCTTCGCGGGTCCAGGCGCTCGCCCCGGGGGGCCGATGCCGTGATTCCCGGGTCGAAGGTCCCGCCGGCGGCTGCCTGAGATGCAAACCCGGGGTTCAAACACAGGAGAACGCCAGGATGCGATGCGCCGGGGCGGGCTTGTCGATTCCGACACCCTCTTCCTCTTCAGCGACGGCTTTGTTGTCAAAAACACTCAGGCGATGCCGGGCAGTACCCGCCACCCGAGCTTACCATTGTGCAGTGCTGCTCGCCGCTGGCTGCATGGCAGGTGCAGTAGCAATCCCCTCCTATCCCCGCCTTACTGATCGAGCTTAGCCCCTTGGGAGGAACTCCCGCCGTGAAGTTCGAAGTGCCGGGCAGCCGCGTATCCGGGCGCAGATCGCCATTGGTATCGACGACGGCAGATCCCATCGGCTTCAAGATCTCGTGATTGGGGAAGGTCCACGGGATGGGCTTTACGGGGAATCTGACGCTTCCCTTGAGCTCCAACTTGCGATGATCGGTGCCCCGCACGGGCACGAAGGTCAAGCGCACCTTGGCGGCAAGAGTCGCACGGAAGGTTCCGCCGTCAGGTTGGCTGCGGAGGATCCGCATCTTCGTTACAGGCTGCTTACCGTCCAGCGTGACGTAGACGTGATAGGCGCCACAGGAGGTCTTGATGGGAGCGATGCTCACCATCGACAACGCCCGGAACCGAATGCGCGTCTCGGCAACGCCATTGGCGTCGAACACCGCCTCGTCCAGGCGCTCGATGATGGTATCCGAATTCTGGAGTTGCCCCGGAATACCGGTCTCAATGGGAAGGCCCTTGAGGGCTACGCGGCCGGTGAAGGGCGAAGAGGAGTCACAGAAGAAGCTGGCAGGGACAGGATTCTTGGAGAAGTCGTAATAGGTAAATCCTTTTCCAACCGTGGTGAAGACATCAATCCCTGGCTTGATTGCAGGATCGGCGATGGCCAAGTGACACATGCCTAACAGGAGCACAACCGCGAGCCAGACAGACTTTTTCACGTGAGTCCTCCTCTCGACGCCGGATGTTCAAAAGCGGCAGAGCGGATCTGCGCGGGACCATCAGATCTGGCCCCGGCGCTTCTATTATTTAAGGTGCTTACAAAAGAAGAAAGGGGACAACTGACTGCGGATACTGTGGCCGGAGCGGGATCGGTGCGAGAGCAACCTAACTTCTCCGCCGGACGCACCGTCTAATAGCCAGGGGAAGCGATGAAATCTCTGCGACCACTCCTGTACTTCTTCATTGACCCTGGCGCCGCGACTTGATCAGGCGGAGTTGCTACACCTTGCGCACAGGCCCGGGGTACTGGGACAGCAACGAGTCGGTGGTGAGAAGGATGATGCCCTCGCTGAGGGCTTGGGACAGCAGCAGGCGGTCGAAAGGATCCTTGTGCAGGGGTGGCAGACCGTCAATGTTCACCGCGTGCTGGCTGGTGATGGGAAGCTCCATATAACCATTGTCGAGCAACCCCCGGCGGAGTAGACGAGGCTCGACGCGGAAGTCTTCCCGCCCCAGGGAATTCTTGATGGTGACCTCCCACAAACTGGCGGCACTGAAGACAAGCTCGTTCCGTGGGTCGTCCAGGAGCTTGCGCGCTGTCTTGGAGAGCCGCTCGGGCTGGCCGGCCGCCGAGAGCAGGAGCTGATTGTCCAGCAGGAGCTTCACGCTCCGCTCCCGAACAGATCCGCGATCTCGGCTTCGCCCATGCGGTTGAAATCTTCGGGCACGGCGATCTCCCCCGCGAGGAAGCCCAGCCGCTGTGGCGTCGGGGGGGCATCCAGCGCTGCGACCTTCACCAGTGGCTTGCCCGACTTGGCGATCACGAACGCCTCGCCCTTGACGGCTTGATCGACCAGCTTCGACAGCTGGGTCTTGGCTTCATGGATGTTGACGGTGACCATATCCAACCTCCGTGGACTAAGCTGATCGAACTAAGTCTATGCTGTCGCCTTCTCTCCGTCAAACGCTATGCGACCGCCTCCAGCACGAAAGCGGCGCCCACCGGCACTGCTCGCGTCAGCCGCAGCCCCGCGGCGGCGAAGAGCTCGCCGAATTCTTCCGCGGTGCGCTCGCGCCCACCCGAGGTCATCACCAGCATCTCGAGGTCGGAGAGCTTGCTGAGCGCCGGCTCGTCCCCTTTCGGGATCAGTCCCTCGACCACCAGCACGCGGCCCTCGGGGGACATGGCTTCGCGGACGTTGCGCAGGATCGCCGTGGCGCGCTCGTCGTCCCGAGCTTGGGCTTCTTCCGTCGCTCCGCGCCGCCCCATCCTTGAGCAGGGTGGGGGCGTAGCGTAAAGGCCCCCCTCGGCCTCTCTCCTGAAGGAGAGGGGGGAATCTGGCGTATCCTGGCGACGTCACCGGTTTCAACCGCCAGCGGGAGGTTGCATGACAGAGCAGCTCCATTGCCTTTGTTGCAGCCGCCCGATCCAGCCGGCGACGGCGAGAGCCACGGGAGGGCTGTGCCGCCCCTGCGGCCGAGGGATGGAATTCATCCAGTGCTCCGTCTGTGGCAAGCGCACGACTTCGTCCGTCCGAGGTGCTGAGACCGGAGGGATGTGTACCGCCTGCCTGAGCGAAAAGCTGCGGATGCAGCCGACGGAGATCGAGGATTTCGTCAAAGGCGGCAAACGGGACTGCTCGCTCCTGGTCCGCCTCTTCAAGCTGGATGAACGCCTCCGCTTCGAGCGGAAACACCATTTTATCGGTTTGAACCTGACCGATCCTCCCGAGCGGGCTTGCGAGGGAGCGCCGCTCAACTCCATCGCCTTCGCCGACACCGGAGGGGATGGCATCCATTTCAGCCTGGTCTCCGAGAATGGTGAGGTCGGCGACGACTGCATGGTCATCATGACCGTTCCGGAGCTTTGGGAAGATCCGTGGGCCGCGAACATCGCCGTCGGTGAGAATCTCCATGATTTCCTCTGCCTGGGCTGCATGGCAGGCTATGCGGCGCTGGAAAAGCTGGCCTTCTATGGGGACGCGGCGATTGAACGACTCCAGGACGAGGAGGAGGACGATCCCGAAGCGGCGGAGACGCTCCGCGTCATGAGAGAGGAACTGGGGCTCTCCCCGTGGCCCAATGTCGCGGAGAAGCTGGCGAGCCTGCAGGCGGCCAAGACGTTCAAGCTGCGGTTTGCACGATCCTCCTTCTTCAAGACACAGCTTCGCCGGGCCCGCAACGTTCTGCGGCGAGACGATCAGAGGGAGGAGTAATCTATGGAATCTTTGCAATAACAAAGGAGAAGCCATGCGTCGAACCATCCTCCTCCTCGCTCTCGCTGCAACCCTCGCAGCCTCGCTGGCCCTGGGCGCCAGCGTCTCTCCGGTGAACGCCGCCACCTGCGCGCCGAGCCCCCTGTGCCCCGGCTCCGCCTGTGACGCGGACTGCAAGAGCCGGGGCGCCCGCTTCGGGTTCTGCACCGCCGAGCAGTGCTGCGCCTGCATCTGGAAGATCTAGCTCGCAAGCGGCGGCGGTTCAGGACTCCGCCGCAGGGCTCCTTCCTGCTGCGGCGTCTGCCGGAGCTGCCGCCGGCGCGTTCGCGCGAGGAAGCCTGGCGGCAGGATCTCGACGTGGTGCTCACGCGCTTTCTGCCGTACGACCGGAGCTTCAGCGACGCGGCCCGGGCGGCGCTCCGGCGGCGCATCCAGGATCTCCAGGCTTCCGTGGCCCGCAGGAGTGACGCCGAGATGATGGTGGAGCTGGCGCGCGCCATCGCGCTCGGCGGCAACGCCCATACCCGGCTCTATCTGGTGCGCAACCGCACGGAGGTGCGCCGGCTGCCGATCCGAGTCTGGCGGTTCCCCGACGGCCTCTATGTGGTGCGCGCCACCGAGGAGCACAGGCCGCTGCTGGGCTGCCGGGTCGAGAAGATCGGTGGGATGACCGCCGCCGCGGCGGCCGGGAAGGTCCGCGGCATCATGACCGGGAATGATTCCTGGCAGCGGTACATGAGCTCGTACCTGCTGACCAGCGCGGAGATCCTGGTCGGGAGCGGGGTCGTGGATCAGGCCGAGAGAATCCCGTTCGAGCTGAGCTGCGCGAGGAAGAAGATGAAACACATCCTCGAACCGCTCCCCTTGCGGAAGAGCTCCACGCCGGTGGAAGCAGTGGGGCGCGAAGATCGTGGGAGAACCCGTCGGCGACGAGCTGGACATGTGGGGCGAAGGCGGCAACGTGGAGCTGCCCAATTCGAAGCTGACGGTCCATTACACGAACGGCTTCCACGGCTATTCGAAGCGCGAGTACCCGGAGCGCAAGCCCTACTTCCTCGACCTCGACGTGGACACGCTGGAGCCGGACGTCCGGGTGGAGCCGACCTGGAAGGACTATGCCGGCGGGCGGGATCCCGCCATGGCATGGATCGAAGGCGAGATGGCCAGCCGCCACGGAACCCTGACGCCGTAGCGGCAGGGACAGAAGTGGTACAATCATTGCGCCCATACTTCAACGAGCTCGTCGCCTCAGGGGCCGTTTCCGCGCTCGCGAGATCCATTCGCCCTGCCTGGCCAGGGCGGCGTCCGTAGAAAGGGGAAAACCATGAACGCGAAGGATCTGACCTGGAGCACGGCCTCCCGCCGGATCGGGACCGGTCTGGCGGTGGCCATCCTCACCCTGTGCGGCCTGGCGGCGTCCGCCTCGGCCTCCGAGGAGGTGCCGTTCACCGCCACCGGCACGGCGGTGATCACGGGCGTCACGCACCTGCCTGGCGGGCTGACCCAGGTGAGCTTCAGCACTTCGGGCACCGCGACGCATCTGGGGAACTTCACGGGGCCGTTGACGCGCCTCCAGGACCATCAGGGGACCTTCGGCTCCACCGCGGTCATCGTCGGGGCCAACGGGACGGACAGCGTGTTCTTCGCCGTCAGCGGACGATTCGAGGGTGGCCGGGGCAACTCGTGCGTGGCCACGTCCACGGGCACGTACACCGTGACCGGCGGCGCCGGCGCGTTCGCCAACGCCACCGGGAGCGGGACGATCACCACGGAGATCGACCGGTGCGCCGGGACCGCCACGGGGACGTACACCGGGACGATCTCCAGGCCGAACTCGAACTGAGAAGGCGCGCGGCATCCTGGATGTCTTCTGCTCTCCCTCCATGGGACCGCCGAGGAACCGCTCGGAGCCGTGCGCGCCGAGCTCGACTTCGAGCAGATCTCGGGGGGAGAGCAGCCCGGCGAGGTGACCTATAGCGAGGCCTTCTCCGTGCAGCCGTTCGGCAACCTGAACACCGTCATGTCCCTGACCGGCGCGCAGATCCAGCGCCTGCTCGAACAGCAGTTCCGCGCGGACCGGTCGCGCCAGCCGCTCGATCCCGACGCCATCTACCGCGTGACCGTGAACAACTTCCTCGCCGCTGGAGGAGACAGCTTCGACGTCTTCCTCGAAGGGACCGACCGCCAGGGCGGCGGCGGCGACCTGGAAGCCTTCTTCGCCTACTTCGCCGCGCACAGCCCCGTCTCTTCGCCAGGGACCGGCCGGATTCTCGAGCTTCCCTGACGGACCCCTCTCCAGGCAGGCGCCAACCGGCC
This sequence comes from Thermoanaerobaculia bacterium, assembly GCA_036376245.1. Taxonomy (GTDB): domain Bacteria; phylum Acidobacteriota; class Thermoanaerobaculia; order Multivoradales; family UBA5704; genus DATARR01. Next base: position 40,871 of record DASVAS010000049.1, read on the forward strand.
CGGCGCCTGCCGCGACCCCCCTCGACGATCGCCGCCGCATCTCCGGATTGCGATGTCTCTCCATACCCTCTTGACTTGCGTCCAATGTGTAGCTATAAAGTCTCCATTCTTTGATCCTGGTCACGCGAATGCCTGGATCGTCCTGAGGTCGAGGGCTCGCGTCTACAGATTTGGAGGAATTCCGGTGCCAATTCAGGCCCGGGAGCAGGGGTCCGAAAGCCCCAAACAAGGAGAAGGCCTTATGCCTAGAGAGAAGACGTACAACGGTGTTCTTGGGAGGTGGGAGCGGCTCAACCAGATGATGGAGGTCAACAAGGACGACCTCCCCACGCTGGAGCTGAGCCGGCAGGAGTTCGCGAAGGTGCTGGTGCGGGCCAAGGAGGTGGCCCAGCGGCAGGCGGTGCACATCGCCGGCAAGCAGGACGCCTCCAAAGAGCTCAAGACCCTTATCACCGAAGGTGAACGGATGGCGACGATGCTGCAGCAGGGGCTCAAGACGCGCTACGGCGTCCGCTCGGAGAAGCTGGCCGAGTACGGGATCCAGCCGTTCCGCGGCCGTCCCCGCAAGCCGGAGCCGGACTCCGAGGAGCCGCCGTCCGCCCCGAAGCCGGAGGAGCCAGCACCGACCACGACCTGATTTCGTAGTCCCAGATCTTCGTCCCACAACCCGGGGGCGCGCCGCTCTGGCGCGCCCCCTTTCTTTTTGTTCAAGCTTCCGCCGCCGCACCTCGAAATTAAATCGCCCCAAGCCAGAGTCAGTTGACTCTGGGCTGGAGACGTTGACTCTGAGCTGGAGAAGTTGACTCTGGCCTGGAGATCTTGACTCCGAGCCAGAGTCAGTCGACTTTGTGCTGGAGACGTTGACTCCGGCTCAGAGTCTCGGGACTCTGGCTTGGAGACGTTGACTCCGGCCTGGAGATCTTGACTCTGAGCCAGAGTCAGTCGACTTTGTCCTGGAGACGTTGACTCCGGCTCAGAGTCTCGAGACTCTGGCTTGGAGACGTTGACTCTGGCCTGGAGATCTTGACTCTGGGCCGGAGTCAGTTGACTTTGTGCTGGAGACGTTGACTCTGGCTCAGAGTCAGTTGACTCTGGCCTGGAGACGTTGACTCCGGCCTGGAGATCTTGACTCTGGGCCAGAGTCAGTTGACTTTGCGCTGGAGACGTTGACTCCGGCTCAGAGTCAGTTGACTCTGGCTTGGAGACGTTGACGACGAGCCCGAGCCGGAAAACCCCGCCTGGATCTCCGGACATCCTGACGCCACGCCTCGGATTCCGTCCCCTGGGAGCGCCGGCGTCCCGCCGGCCAACTAACTCTAAAACCTTCTGGTCCCCCATCCCCCAACAAGCCCCGGCGATCCGGCGGACTGCGGCGGCAAGGCGAGACTCTGTTCTTCGCGGAAAGCAGAGTTGGCGAAGCACGCGACCTGTCATACCTTGCGGCACTCCTTCGCGACGCATCTCCTCCAGAACCGGATACGACATCCGGACGGTCCAGAAGGTCTTGATGATTTACACCCACGTATTGAATCGTGGGGCCGTGGCGTGCAGAGTCCCGCGGACCTTCTCTAGGCTGCTTACACGTTCGCTCTCCACACGTGTAAGCAGCCCGGCGATGTTTTCCTTTGAGCCGATCTCCTTGTCAGATCAGGGATTGGCGGTTACCTGTCTCGGAGGGCGGATGTGCTTACCTGGAGAATTGGGACGTGTAGCATGCCCGCACCCTTGCAGGCGGCTGCCTACACGTCCGGCTTGGCACGGGGTTGATTGCCCAAGAGAAAGAGAATCAGTACTTTGCCTGATCGGCGAACGACGCCGTTTGCGCGTGTAATCTCGCATTGCCGATTCGTCCCCTCTTGGACGCTTACACGTTCGCGTTGAGGAGTTGACGATGATGCGGAACTGGCGTAGGATCGGCGTAAGTCGTTAGGATAGAGAAGCATAGAACAATGGCTATTGCCCACGTCGCATCTACTCGCAGCAGTCGGGGCGAGATATGGATGATGAGAGGCGGGCCGAGGTGCCCGTAGAAACATACGTTAGGCGTCATCGAAGAAGGATGCTTGAGGAATTATGTCTATTGTAGACACTATCGCTAAGCTGGCCCCTCTAATATTTGGCGGCATTCTGCTGTTGATAGCTCTGTTGGCTTATTTTAGACGTGGCAGGCTGAAGTTGGGTAACTTTGTAGTGGACTTAAGTCCGAACAGGCTTGACATCGAGATAGAGCGAATTCGGCGGCGTACGCAGAAGGCAGCGGAAATCTTACCGACGGATAAGCAGTTCGTCCTACTGCGGGAGTATCACGCGCAGGGGCTTGCTCAGTCCAAGATTAGCTTCTGGTTCAGCCTTGTTTTTGCCTCGCTAGGGTTCTCTGTTATTATTTCTGCAATTATTACGATGGATAGGTCGATTAGCCTCGCCCAACAGGATACTACATGGCTAACACTGATTGCGGGTACGGTTATTGATGCTGTCGCTGCTCTCTTTTTTGTTCAGTCAAATAAGGCGCGACAGCTGATGGTCGATTTTTTTGACCGGCTTCGTAATGATCGCAAGCTAGAAGAAGCATTGAGCCTAGCTTCTCAGCTACGTGACCCAATTCTAAGTAGCCGTCTTGGGGTCGTTCTTTCTCTCTATCTGGCTGACACTAGGCCCAGCGACGCACTCTTAACTTCAATCGTTGAAGGTAAGCATGGCAATGTCCCTCCGGATAAAGCAAGTCCAACTGCCGGAAAAGACGATCTGTCTATCAATGCTGCGTCCGAGATTATCCAAGCGCCTAACCCTACGGTCGAGCGGACGGAAACCGCAAACAGCGCGGTTCCCGCTCGCTCACCTTCTTAGCCGTTCTGCGCCAAGAGAAGCAAAGTGGTTAAGGAGGTTATAGAAGGGACATGAGCACCACAGCCATCTTTGTCGAACTCCTGGTGATCGGAATCCAAACCGCACTCTGGGTCATGCTCGTGGTGGCTACCTTTCAACCAGAGGTAATCCACCCACCAGAATTGAGCAAATGGGAAGGCTTGATCACGGCAGGTGCATTTGCTGTCTGTTACTCGCTCGGTATTCTTGTGGACCGTATTGCCGACCTAATCTTTGTAGCCGCTCGTCCTAAAGACGTCATAGACTCCGCTCAGTGGATTAAGCGGTGGCGGAATAGAATTTCGAATGAAAAAATAGATACCTCTGCCCTCGCCCTCGCCTTTAAAGAGGGGAAAGCATCTGAGTACCTTGACTATTTCAGGTCTCGCATCAGGATAACAAGGGCTCTCTCGGTCAACGCATTGCTGGCTACTGTCGCGCTAATTATATTCCTTACAATTCGATGTGATAGTATCAATTTGTGGCTCGTTATACCAATAGTATGTCTGTTGGGGGGAGGCATAAGCGTATTCGCGTTTTTTGCCGTAGGTGGACTGGATCTTGCGAACAACGCTCAAAAAGATGAGGTGAAGCGTCTTTTGCAGAAAGACAATCCGGTTGAGAAGGCGCAGAACCCCGGGCATCAAGCGGACGGCTGACGCCACCGTATGCCCATCTCGTTCTGCGGCATAGACAGATTCGGAGGGATGCCAATGGCTTTATGGTCAGGATGGTCTGACGGAACGAAGTGGGTGATGGGAATTATCAGTGCGCTAATCATCGCTGCCCTCATCGGAGGATTTCGCATACTCCTTGTCCCTGAAAATAGTCAGGTAAGTAGCCGGGATCAGACCCAAAAAAGTGAAAACCCTGAATCTGTTGTGCCGTCGAAAATAGAACCGATCAAGATGTCTTCAGAATTAAGCCAGGACCAGGAAGTCCTAAGCGAACCCTCGGAAGAAACTGAGAATGGTGCCGCAAGCAACAAAGACATGGCTTTGCAGAATGTCATAGAAGTAGACGGGTTTCGCTTCGGTTTGAGGTTCTGTCGCCGCGAAGGATCTGATATTCACTGTGAGATCCAAGTTACCAATACCAAGGCAGACGAACAAGTCGAATTATCTAACCTCTCGCGAATCATTGACGACAACGGCATAGAGCATAGAGCTAGTCACTTATATTATAGAGGCGAAACTGGTACGATGTCTTTTGTAATGGAGTTGGCGACAGACGTGCCAACTACGTTTGGGCTAAGGTTCTCCGGTGCAGGGAAGACGAAGAAAATAGCACTGCTAGAGTTTTGCTGTTGGAGCAGCAAGGTCCAGTGGAAGGGGCTCACTATTGAAGGGACCTGATCGCGCAGAACCCCTTATGAGGCCCCCGTTCGTCAAGGGGTAAACGGTCCGTAGCGGCTGTATTTATTCGACAGCCCGAGTCAAGGAGCACGATAGGAGCGAGATGATCGCCTCTGTCTTAGTTTCCAAGCGGCGCAGGGACTGCCTGCACCAAACACCTATCGAGGCTCAGCCGCCGCGGAGCGGCGGTGCGGGCCCGGAGGCTCGCGGCCCTAGAAACGATTTTGTGCCCTCATGCCGTCCCATTCAAAGGGTTGACTCGTGGATCCGTAGATCCCGGTCAGTTGTCTGCGGGCTCGGGGGAGGGGCAGAGCAGTCACACTCGTTCCTTCGTGATCCTGATGTAAAAACGGAGCGGGAGCGGGTGTCCAATCACAGGGCAGGGCTGCCGGGCCTGTGGGCCATGGATTCTGAGTGCGTTCCAAGACGCATGGGCTTGCCTGAAGTGAAGATCCTTGATGGTTCAGCCCTCATGGCTCGAGTTAGGCGGCGGGCTCACCCGCTCCCCTCCAAAGTTGCCTCTCAGTTTTGCGGGTGTGATGTGCTCACCCTCTGGTTTCCTTACCCGAAGAGAGCTGAGCAGATCGAGCGGGCCACTTTGGATCGCCGGTCCTCGCCAGAGGTCGGGCGTATCGAGAGCGCCGGATCTGCCCGTCTGATTTCCTCCTTAAGTCGTCACGAACCGTTTCAACTCGAAGGGTCTGTGCCGCAGCAGCATGTAGTAGACGGCACGGCCCAGCTTGGCCGCCAGAATGCTCAGAGCTTTTTTCTTCCCGTGTTTCTTTTCCAGCCGAGCGAAGTACTTTTGTCCTATCGGATTTCCGCGCAGGAACAGAGCGGCCGCTTCGGAGAAGGCCCACTTGAGGTGGACGTTGCCCATCTTCGCCCCGGCCAGCTTTTTTGTCTTTCCGGCCGACTCGTGCGTTCCCTTCACCAGGCGAGCGTAGGAGAGGAAGTCCTGGACCCTGGGGAAGCGGCTGAGGTCATGAATCTCGTAGAGCAAAGTCAGCGAGAGGATCTCTCCGATGCCCGGAATGGAGCGGAGAAGGAAGAAGTTGCGACCGTGGTCCTTGCGGACCTCGTGAATCAGGTAGAGCTCCATGTCCTGGATGACCTGGTCGTAGCTGTCGAGCAGTTCCACGTCGGAGGCGATGGACATCTGGACGGTGTCATCGTCGAAGTGCTCGATGATGGCGCCTCGGTCCTTGGTCTTATCGGCGCGCTCCTCCAGGGCCGGCAGGTTGTACTGCGTGTTGGTGTTCTGGATGTGGGCCAGCAGTTCGCCGCGCTTTCTGGCGAAGAACAGGCGCCGGCGCAGCAGATCGCGGGTGGCCCGCATCTCTCGGGGGTAGACATAGGCGTAGGGGAGATTGCCGCCCCGCAGCAAGGCGGCGATCTTGTAGGAGTCGAGCCGGTCGTTCTTGGTCTTGCCGCCGTGGACGGCCTTCATGTAGAGGGCGTGGCCGAGGACAAAGTCGATGCCCTGTTCGCTGCACAGGTCGGCGACCCAGTACCAGCAGAACAGGCACTCGACCGCGACCGCCAGGTCCTCTCGGTAGGGGGCCAGGGTCTTCAGCAGCAACTCCCGATCACAGGGCAGCTTCTTGTGGACCAGGGTCTTGCCTTCCTGGTCCAAGATGCAGAGATAGAGGCTACGGGCGTGGAGATCGATACCACAGTAGTGAACATGTTGTCGGGTGTAGAATCTCATCGAGGCCTCCTTTCTTGGTCTTCCAACCCAACAGCCTACCGCGGTGGTAGGCCGAAGGGGGCCTCAAATCAGTATCCCGGGCATCAAGCGGATGGCTGGCGCCACCACTTATGCCCAGAGCCGATATGCGCTGTAGTTCGCTAGAGATGTTCAAGTTAGGGTTAATCCAAAATGGGCGTGGAAGCTAATCTGGTAATACCATCGGATTGCCTATATAGTTTTGGCGAATTTGCCGGCGTATGCCCTCTCTGCCTACAAATTACTGAGACGATTGACTCAGAGGAGGAAGCAGGCTCGGCTGAGACAGGGTACTGGAACAACATTTATCAGCTTCAGCGGTGCCCATGCTGCTCTTGGTGGAGTTTGTCTTACAAATCTGTTCATCCATTTTCCTCTGACGAAGCCTACGCCAGATCGCATACATTATCGGCGCAGGTAGAATTTTCGATAGGAGATAAGGACATCCCCCTCTTTCTGCTGAGAGAGCATCTAGCCAAAAAGGTCGACAACGTTTTTGATATCCATCCACGAAAGTTTGAAGAGATTATCTGTTCCATTTTTCGAGAGCACGGGTTCGCCGTCGAACTCAGGGAGTATAGTAAGGATGGCGGCGTTGATCTGATCGTATTTGTAAAGAACGACTGGCCCACAGCTGTTCAAGTTAAACGCTATAAGAAAGAAAAGAAGATCGGCTTGGGCGAGATACATCAGTTTCTTGGAGCGATGATGGTCTCCGGATTCCGGAAGGGCATTTATGTTACCACTAGCTCGTTCACTAGGGGCGCTCGCCACTTGATGGATAGCACGGATCTGAGTCGCCTAGGGATTGAGCTTCAAGGATTCGGTGCCGAAGAGGTTCAAGAGCTTGTTACTTCCTTTTCTCCGCGCATCTGCCTTGATCCTTGGTTCGTAGCTTGGGAACTCAGGAAGCTAGTGCCTACGATTGAAACAGTCGAGGGGGATTGGGGTGGTGTCGATATTAATGACTGGCCTTGGTATACCCCAACCACAACACACGTCGACTGGTGGGTTTCCCAATTTCGCAAGCTCCTTCGAGAAGATCCTAGTATTCCGATGCGAGTCGAAATTCCACCTCTGTTATCTGTAGAAGAAGTAGAATCTCAGATGAGTGGCCTAAAGAGGGGGGAATGGGTTGAACTCTTTCGCCTCAAAAAGGGTAGTCCACCCCATCACTCCTTCCGAGGCCAGTTCTGGGAACTTCGAGAAAACGAGCTCTTACTGGGAAATGAAAAAGGGCAAACTGGGTACAGGCGAGAAGAACTAAGTGATATCATTTGCGTTCGCTCGTATACGCAGGGTTCTGCCATCGAATGGGACTTCTAAGCTGGTCTATATATGAGGATCACCGTGGCGCATATCCCCGCTGCTCAACCGGACGACTACGTCTCCGGTTAGCAGCAAAGCCTTTATGCGTAAGCGAGAACCAAGTGTGAGCACCAAGCAGACCGCCAGTTACGTCTCTGAGCTCCGAGACCACCGCGAGGAGGGCTTTACTCAACTGCTAGCCCAGCAGGGGCATACTGCCACCAGCTTTGAAGAAGCATTCGGCAGTGAAGCTCTTGAACAACTCAAGCGTGGCTACACCCATGAGTTTATGATGATCCAGAATCATACGAGGGGAAGGCTTGGAGAGCTGTGGGGCGAGGTTCTACTGACCTCGCAGCTTCGCGCCAATGAGAAGGATATTGAGGGGGATTCATCCGTTTTCTGGACGCCTTTTGGCCATCGACGGGTGGATGTGTTTTGGCCGAACCATCTCCTCGCCTTGGAAGCGAAGTCTGGAACGGTCTTCTTCTCCAGGAGCATCAGGAAGCAAATTGATAAGGATAAGTACCTCTTAGAGAATGGCGTGTTCTCCAGGGTTATCTGGGTTCTCTTGCAAGGAGCGTCTCAGCGGGTCCGTGAGGCCCTGCAGAACTCCGGGATCATCGTAGTTGATGGCTACACAGGCGGGATGCCGCCCGAGGTGACTGCTATAATTGGGAAAACTGAGGAGAAGCAGTGAGAAGCAACCGTAGAACGCATAACCGGGCAGAACAATTCCAATCGCCGTCCTGGGGCTTCCTTCAAGCCGGAAGTACCTGTCGAACGCCCCCGAACTTGTCCGATCTGCGAACACGCGGTTCATCTGGCGCTATCGCAGGCAGCGGCTCAGGTCGGCGCCTGCCCGCCGCGCACCAGGTGGCGGTAGCGCAAGTTGAGCAGCACATAGCAGATCATCGTCGCCGTGATGCCCACCAGCATGCCCTCGAGCCCGACCGGCAACATCAGCACGAGTGCCGTCAGGGCGAACACGGCGGCGGTGTTGGACAGCAGGTAAGGCCGCAACTCGGGGACCTCCATGTAGTAGCCGTACTGCTTGCCCAGGAAGAACAGCACGGTGCCGGCGGCGGCCAGTTGACGGAAGTCGTTCGGGTCGAGGTCGCCCAGGATCGCATGCCGGATCAGCGAGGCCAGGATCGCCAGGCCGATGAACAGGAAGAAGTGCGAGTAGAGGATCGAGTGCCCGGTCGTCAATCTGCGCTGTTCCAGCAGTGGGAAGCTGTCGTAGTAGATCCACCAGATGGCCGACACCATGACGAATCCGCTGACGGCGGCAATGACATTGGACTGATTCCAGGTGATGTCCGCCAGTGCCGCCGAGATGCTGAGCACCGATTCGCCCAGCATGATGATCGTCAGCAGACCGACCCGCTCGACGAGATGCGGCGTGTGCGCCGGCACGACATGCAGCCGCTGGTTGAGCAGCACCAGGGCGGCCATGTCGAACACGATCCCGGCATAGAAGACCAAGTAGCTCCAAGGCGGCTCCAGCAGGATCGAGGAAAGGCTGATCGCCGCGCCGATCGAGAACACGGTGCCCACCTGCGTCGCGAAGCCACCCCGGTCGTGGTGCTTGCGCTTGGAGACGAAGTACATCGCGGCGATGATCAGCCGCGCCCCGCAGTAGCAGGCCACGGCCCACGCGTAATCGTCATAGTCCCGGGCGCCCAGGATCTGGGCCGAGATCACGATCATCAGGAACATGATCAGCAGGGTCGACAGCCGGTGCTGGCGGCTGTCGGTGTCGAAGCGATTGGCGTAGATGGTGTGGCCCGCCCAGATCCACCATAGCGGCAGGAACACCAGCACGAAGTGCAGGAACTGCTTGGGCGCGATGTGGCCGTCGTGCGTTTCGCTCAGGATCTCGCCGGCGTCGCTCAGGGCGACGACGAAAATCAGGTCGAAGAACAGCTCCAGCCAGGTCGCGCGCCGGTGCGGGTCGAAATATTTCAGGTGGGCGCTCCTCATCGATAATCCCCTGCTTATCCCCAATTCCCTCCCTTCCCGAGGACTCAAACTCGACATCAGGATGGGTTCTACACACCCAGCCGTCCCTCAGCCATCGTAGAGGGCCGATCCGAACAGGTGCCTCGCGCTTCGTGCGGGGGGCACCTGGCAGAGTGGGCTCAAGCCCTGGCGGGGCCGGGGACGGCAGAGGTCGGGACGACCCGATGCCGCCGCCCCCATCCGCGTGCGCGGAAGGCCAGCGCCAGGAGGAGAATGCCGGTGGCGATCACGTGCGCGCTGATCAGCCAGACGAGGGCCAGCGCCCCCGCGCCGGGGAACAGGAAGACAAGGATTCCGAAGATGATCGACGCGATGCCGGCCGCGATCAGCAGCCATTCGCCCTCGATGGTCTTGCGCAGCCGGATCGCCACGGCGATGTCGAGCACGCCGATGACCAGGGCGTTCGCTCCCATCACGAGGACCAGGACCAGCGCGGTGAGTGCGGGCTGCATGATGGAGATGACCCCCGCCGCGACACTGACCAGCCCGAGGATCAGGATCAGCCACCATTCCCGATCGGCTTTCCGGTTCTTGATCGCGCCGAGGATCGACACCACGCCGCTGATCAGCGCGTACGCCGCGAACAGCGCGACCAGAGCCGCCAGGGTCAGGCCCGGCCAGATCAAGGCGAGGATGCCGAACGCCAGCGCAAGGACTCCACGCAACGCGAGCATCCACCAGCTCCGGGAGAGCAGATCGTCCATCGACTCATTCGTATCGGTGATCTCGTCCATCGTTCTGTTCATTGTTTCGCCCATGACGCGCTCCTTTATCAAAAGGATGGTTTGTACTGCTGACTGGACGCTCCAGTTCCAAACGACAACGCCTGCCGTGCTGCCGGTCACCGCCGCGCGGTGGCGTGGGCAGCGCTCATGAGCGCCTTGAGCAGCGACGGCTCGTCCCACGGGCCGTCGTGACGGACGCCGTTGATGAAGAACGTGGGGGTCCCGTTCACCCCGCTACGCACCCCGCTCAGGAAATGCGCGCGCACACGCTCGGCGTAGGCGTGGTGTTGCAGCTCCGACGCCGCCCACCGGGGGTCGACCCCGAGATGGGCGGCGTAGCTGATGAGGTCCTCATCCTCCAGCGCGTTCTGGTGGGTGTAGAGAATGTCGTGCATCGCCCAGAACTTCCCGTGCACCCCGGCGGCCTCGGCCATCTCGGCCGCGGGCTCCGCGTGCGGGTGCATGGCGGTCAGCGGGAAATGCCGGAAGACGAATCGCAACTGATCTCCCAGGCGCCGCTGTACGGCCTTGACGATCGGATGGGCCATGCCGCAGTACGGGCACTCGTAGTCGCCGTATTCGACGAGAGTTACGGGAGCGTCCCGCGGGCCCTGGATGTGGTCGTCAGGGCCCGCGAGGGGCGTGAGTCGGGAGGTCATGGTGTCGCTCCCGTGGGTACTGCTTCGGGTTGCTCGGCTTCTGGTTGGGTGGACGCGAGCGATTCGAGCGCCGAGAGGACGCCGTCGGCGCCGGGGTTCACGTCGACCGGCGAGAGATGGCTCCAGCGGATCACGCCTTCCCCGTCGAGGAGGAACAGCGCCCGCTCGGAAAAGCCGTCGCGCTCGCGATAGGCGTGGAAGGAGCGGGAGACCGCTCCCTTGGGCTCGAAGTCGGAAAGCAGAGGAAAGCGCAGGTTCCGCGCCTCCGCGAAAGCCTTGTGACACCAGACTCCGTCCACCGAGATGCCGACGAGCTCGGCGCCGTGGCGCTGGAGCTCGGGGAGAACCTCGTTGAAGAGCGCCACCTCGTCGCCGCAAACCGGGCTCCAGTCGGCGGGATAAAACAGGAGGATCACCGGATGGCCGCGCAGATCGGCCAGCCGTATCTGCTCGTTGGGGCCGCTGGGAAGCGTGAATTCAGGAGCTGCCATGCCCTCCGGCAGCGGTGAAGCGTGTACGGGGTGCGGATCAGCGGGAGTGTCAAGGCTCATAGACGTCCTCCAGGTTCGTCCTCCAGGTTATTGAAGGAAACACGCACCAGGCCACGGCCCTGTCTGTAGACGAGTTGCGGAATTCCGAGGTCGACGGCTCGATCGCGAGCTCTTGAACCGCCCGGGCGATGCCGACCGATCAGCCGAAGCCTGGCAGGAGAAACTCCACCCGGACGAGACACACGAGCCGCGGCACCGTCGGGCTTTCCTCGCCGAGCCTTACATCCACTGTTCTGTTTCGCTGATGGGTCTCGTATCTCTCGCCGCCTGGCTCCGCCTCCTAGGAGACCGGCAGCGATCGTGCGTGACGAACCTCGAACGGCGATTCATGAGTGCTTCGAGCCGAGTCCCCCGGAACGCTCCCCAGCGCAGGCGAGCAAGCTAGCGCCGCGTACCCGGACCAGGTGTCGTTCCCCTTCCCAACATCCTTGGTTGTACGATAGGGGGACTACAGAAAGCCCGGGAACGTACGGGGCCGCGCCCGGTGCCGACTCCGCGCACAGTATGTCACCCGGAGCCGCGCGATGTCCAGTGCGCCGCCCCTCCGAAGACCTCCGCCAAGTGGCGGTTCTTCTTCAACTTAGCTTCAGGTCCAATCGCTGGGGGCGGAGAGGTGTCCCCGCGGGTGGACTGACGAATCTTGATGAGAGGTCCAATCCGATGTTATGCTAATAGATGTTACACAAGGGGAGAACCATGAAAAAGAAGAGTTTGAGGAAGCTGATGCTGGCCAAAGAGACCCTGTGTCGTCTTGAGGACAGAATGATCAAAACGATAGCCGCGGGTGTTAGCTTTGACTCCATGTGCTTGACCTGCGTCAACAGCCCCAACGCAGATTGCCAGCTGACGTTTGCCGACTGCTGAGGGTTGGCGCCAGGGAAGTGGGGAGGTAGGGGTGGGGAAGAGCATGGCACAGCCCCTCCACTTATGGAGGCGGATACTGCCTGGCCGCGAACCGTTGCCGAGCTCGTCGAAGAGCACGCTGGAGTCTTCGGCAGCCAACGCCTGCCTGGGCAGCAGGGATCCGCACCCACGAGATAGGAAAAGAGACAGATCGTGCTTCTGAGTTCTCGCCGAGCCGTGTTGCGATTCCTGGTTGTCCTGCTCGTCGCGATAGTCCTGCCAGCGGGAGTCATTGCCGCGGAAGCGGGCCCGGGCTTTCGCACCGACCTCGGAATCGTCGGCGGATCGCTCGACTTCCTGAGTAGCCAGGTCTTCGTTCTCCTGTTCCTCGCGCTTGCGCTCGGAACCTTGCTCGGGAGAGTGAAAATCGGCTTTTTCACCCTCGGGTCCACGGCGGCGACTCTCACCGCCGGCATCGCGATCAGTCTCTGGGCGTATCTCGGTTACGGCATTCGATTCGCGGTCCCGGGAATCGTCACGACCATTTTTTTGAACCTCTTCATGTTCGCGGTTGGCCTGAAGGTAGGTCCGCAGTTCTTTGCCGGCCTGCGGAAGGATGGCGCGAGGAGCGTTGCCATTGCGCTCGTTGTGATACTTCTGGACTTTGCGATCGTGATCACGGGCGCCAAGATGTTCGGGCTTCTTCCCGGGTTTGCCTCGGGCCTCATCTCCGGCAGCATGACCGACACGGCTGTCATCGGTGTTGCCACGGGGGCCGTGGAGAGCGGCGCCTATCGCCCTCCCGCGGGAATATCCCCTGCCGATGTCATCGGCAATATCGCCGCGGCTTACGCGGTTACATTTGTCTTTTCGCTGATCGGAATTATCCTTCTGGTGCGCTACTTGCCGAAAGCTCTGAAGATCGACATGAAAGCGGCCGCTCATGCCGCGGAAAGGACCTATGGCGGAGGCGAAGGCCGCCTGGCGGGTTCTGGTACCGACGCAGCGTACAAGCTGAACCGGGAGAGGGTGGACGTTCGCGCCTACCGCGTGGAAGCGAGCGAGGTCATCGGTCTCAGCGTCCACGAATTTTCCTCTCGGAGCGATGCGCCGGTCTTGCAGCTCTTGCGGGGAGAGGCACTCGTTGACTTGAATTCGAATCCCGTCATCGAGAGAGGCGATGTGCTCACGGTGGTGGCCGATGTCGAAAGACTTGTCGGCGCGGCGCAGAATCGCATCGGTCCGGAAGTCGCGCTGGAGCGTGCGCGGGGCGTGGACCTGGAAGTAGCCGATCTCGTTGTCACGCGCAGAGACCTCGCGGGATTGACGCTCAAGGAGGCGACTGAGCGCATTCGTAAGGAGCTGTCGCCGGGCGTGGAGCGACCGGGCCGCTTGTTTCACCCCGTGGCGCTGATTCGGCAGGGCGAGCAGATTCCGTTCTGGCCTGGTTTGCCGGTGGTGCGCGGCGACATCCTGCGGATCATCGGCCAGAACGCCAGGATCAACGAGGTAGGAAAGCTGGTAGGGGCGACGGTACGCGCGACAACGGAGTCGGACATTTTCACGCTCGCACTCGGCATGGTGATCGGCTACATAGTCGGAAGCCTGCGGGTGGTCGTCGGCCATATCCCTTTCAGCCTGGGCGCGCCGGCGGCTGTGATGCTGGCCGGGATTGCCCTCAGCACCCTGCGTTCGCGCAATCCGCTGTTCGGCGGCCCGGTCTCCGAAGGGGCAAGGAGCCTGCTGCAGGCTCTGGGGCTCGATGTCTTCATTGCGGTCGTTGCCGTCAACTCCGGCCCGAGCATTGCCAGAGCATTTTCAGGTGGGTACTTTCTGATCCTGCTCGCAATCGGCATTCCGGCGGCCATCATCCCATCCCTGGTCGCATGGTTCGTCGGGCGGAGAATGCTCAATCTGAACCCCGCGATCCTGATGGGAACGATCTGCGGCGCCCGTCATTCCACTCCCGCCTTGAAGGCCGCGCAGGAAGAATCGGCAAGCGCCATTCCAGCGGTTGGATATGCTGTTTCCTACGCGATCTCTTCCGTGCTCGTGCTGATCCTGGGATACCTCTCGTTGTTCCTGTGAGCCGGCGTGCAGAAGTAGGTGCCATGTAAATCGAGGAACGGGGTACTGCCAATGCCTGAAAAGCCCGCAGGGCCGTCGCCGTCGGCGCTCTCTTCCGACCTCCAAGCTTGGCGCGCCCGCGGCCGTCTGCTCACCGTGCGCGGCATGGAGGTCTTCTGCGTCGACGAGGGGAACGGCTCCGACACGCTTCTACTGCTTCACGGTTTTCCCACCTCTTCGCACGACTGGTCGCGCGTCTGGGACGCCTTCGCGGCCTGCCGCCGCGTCGTCGCCTTCGACCTCCCCGGCTTCGGCTTCTCGGCCAAGCCCGAGAGCTACAGCTACTCCCTGCTCGAGCAAGCCGACGTCGTCGAGCTCGTGCTCCGCGAGCTCGGAGTGGCGCGGGCCGACGTCATCGCCCATGACATGGGCACCAGCGTCGCCACCGAGCTGCTCGCGCGCCGCGAGGCCGGTCTCCTTCATTTCGCCATCGGCCGTCTTGTGCTGATGAACGGCAGCGTCCATGCCGAGCTCGCCCGCCTCACGCCGGCGCAGAAACTCCTTCGCCGCCGCTGGCTCGGCCCTCTCTTCGCCCGCATCGCCAGCGCCGCCACCTACCGCCTCCAACTCCGCCGCATCCTCGGCCGCAACGAAGAGCTGAGCGACCAGGATCTCGCCGACCAGTTCGCACTCATCCGCCACCGCGACGGGCACCTCCGACTACCGGCGATCATCGGGTACTACGGAGAGCGGACGCGCTTTCGCGAGCGCTGGATCGGCGCCTTGGAGCGCCTCGACCTCCCCGCGCTGATCCTCTGGGGACGGCTCGACCCGGTCGCCGTGCCCGCGATCGCCGAGGCCCTGGCAGCCGAGGCCCCTGGCGCGCAGCTCGTCTGGATGGACAACCTCGGCCACTACCCTCAGCTCGAAGATCCCCAGCGGGTCGTGATGGAGGTCGAGCGATTCCTGGCCAGGAGGTGACATCATCGAAAAGATAAAAGCTGTCGTACCGACCGCCAACTTTGCTGGGGGAAGGAGGTGTGGGGAAGTAGGTGCGAAGCAGGTGCTGCGAAGTAGGTGCCATGTAAATCGGGGAGGTGCCATATAAATCGAGGAGCGGCCGGGTACGGGCCGAAGCAATTCACTGCCGGAGACTGTGAGATAATTGGATCCATCATCCCGGAGAACCTACCTGCTATGACCCCCGTGGGTGAGTCGAACGTGTTAGATCCAGGCAATGGAGTTCTTAGAGGGGCCGGGGGGCCGTAGGGCTCTCTGGCCTACTCGGCGGCAACCCAGAGGACAAGGAAGAATATGCGCGTAACCAAGACTCTTGTAATTGCACTGCTCACGGCAGCGGGAGTAGCTTGCTCACCCAACGCCCCAGAGCTGGTGATGTACAGCAAGGATGGCGTTCAGTTCAGCTATTTCAGCAACTGGAAAGTCGTGCGAGATTCTCCATATGACACGAATCCGGAGATCCGTGCCATTGACCTCGATGGCCCTCACAAGGCAATTATTTCCATCATTCTCTTTCCTCCTTCTGTCCAACCGGATTTGAACGAGTTTGCTGCCTCGGTTGCAACTCGCCGCGCCAGTCTGACCAAGGAATCACTTCCCACTGCACTGACAGAGACCGGAACATCTCAGACAACAACGGGCCGCATCAGCGGTCATGGACAGAACGGAATCTTGCAACGCTACAGCATCACTCTAATGGGACAAGAGGTTCCACACGAAGCGCGCTTCTTTCTCGTAAACACCGGACAGGCTCAAACCATCGTCATGACCCAAGTCGCTTCTGAGGACGCACTGAAGGTCAATGCCGCTTTTGACCGCGTTCTCGATTCACTTCGTATTGCGGACCGAAACTGAGAGATGCTCCGCCTTTGCCACCACTGGCCACTCTTCAAAAGGTGGCCAGCGTGATGGCGCCGTTCTCCAGAGCGCAGGCGTGTCGGGAAACGCGCGAAGCTCCTGCACCAGCCTGGTGAGATCACGATCGTAAAAGGACGCAAGCTCGTCCGCAACCATCATCCGCCCCTCAGGCCGAAGCCGGTACTCTCCCTGCCGCATTGATTTCAACCCGGGCCTGACGCTTCAATTTCCAGACGAGATAGATGTAAACGCAATCCACCAGGGTGGTGGCGATGCTGAGGTAATGCAAGAAATGGTTGTCGGCATAGGGAGGGTAGATGTTCATGAAGATCGTGTTCGTGCCCGTACCGATCATCTTGAGCCAAGCGATGAGCAACGATACGAGACCCAGGTTGCCAAGCGCGCGCTGTTGGAAGAGCACGAAGATATAGAGCACGGATAAAGTGAAGTTCAGGAGGAACGCCGAGTTGGCGCCAATCGGGGTGTCGAGCCCTGAGGTCGCCATGTAGTAGAAGGCCGCGCCATGGAACACTGCGATCGCGACGAGCAAGGGCTTCAGGACCTTGATGAACGCCTCGGTTCTCACCTGCTTCCAGCCGTAGCGCAGCACGCCGTAGAAAATAACGAGGTCGAAGAAGAACCAGAAGCGATAGCACCACTGGAGTAGCGGTCCCATGTTGGTGAAGACCAGGAAGCTCCAGGTGAATTCCCAGCCGATGTTGCCACACGCCGCGAAGATCGGCGCCTCGAAGAATTTCTTCTTGAAGATGCTCCGGATGTAGAGTGCATAGACCACCACCCAGAGATAGCAGCCGAACGTGAAGAGAAACAACTGCAGCGGCGTGTAATCTCGCAGGTTGACGAGACGGCTCCAGTCGATCATAGATCACTCCATGGCTTGGTCGCGCAACCCTGCCAGGGTGACAGGGATGGTGAACGTCACTTGGCCCCCGCGGCTCGTATTGATCATGTCCTGGAAGATCAGAACCGCCAAGCGTGCAGCGAACGGCAGGTCCTTCACTCCCTGGGTCAGATAGAGCACCAGATGGAGGAGATTCCGGATCGGGCGGTGACCTGTGACCGGACGGACACTCACCCGCGCCATCTCCTCAGGTGTCATCAACTGGGCCATGGCAATCGCCGGTGCGGCCCCGAATCCCAGGAGGCGCAAGTGCCTCGGGATGAGGCTCTTCATCATGGCGAGATTGGCTTTCGCCAGGATCACACCGTACGGGTTCTTCTCCGGTCCGGTATCGTGCCGCCGGACGAAGGAATTGTAGAACTCGCCAGCCTCAGACAAGGTGGGCGGGACGTATTCCTCGCGGATGCCCATCATCTGCGCGTAGATGTACCAGAGATAGTAATAATCCTCGGCCTCCTCGTCGGACAGCGGCAAGCCCAGCCGGCGGAGGCCATGGATCACCAGGTAAGAAAAGCCCATGATGGTGGCGAGCATGTCCTCGTGATTCACGGGCATGCCGTACTTCTCTTCGTAGCCGGGACGAAACCGGGGGACCATGGTGCGCACACCCGCATGGAGAAGCCGGAGCTTCTGTGCGGTGATGATCGCTTTGCCATCGGTCTGGAAGGAGCCCGGGCTCGAAACGTTGACCAGGAGCTGGACCACCCCCATGAGTCGCTGGTAGGGGTGCTTCTCCAACTCGCCGGAGATCGAGAGAATCTCGCAGAGGCAGGGCGCCGCGTAGCCGCGTGGCAGGCTGGAGGCGAGCATTGACACGGCGGCGAACGCCGCATACTCGAGAAAGACATTGCCACCGCGAGCCAAGCGGCTGTAGTCAGCCCCCGGCGGCAGGTCGCGCGTGGCCTCGAGGAACTCCCGGAACGGCTCAGGCGTGTCCGCGGGAAGGGGATCGTCGTCCGCGCGCAGCTTCTTGAAGATCGCATTGACGGTGCGCACCTCATTTTGCCCGAGTAGCCGCGCGACCGCCTGATCCGCCAGCGGATCCCCTTGACGGCGAAGACTGTCCAGAAAACCCTCGTCAGACCATCTGCCAGGGTCCATACCGCACTCTCCCATCGAATGTGCTGGCCCTGCATCACTGAGCGCCCTGCGGCATCAGCAAACAGTCCCCAATGTGCTTGGACCCGTTAGAGTAGGCTTTGATTTTCGAAGCATTGAACCGCCGTTCAGGGCGTATAGGTGATCACCAGCTCCGGCTGGTTGCCCGCGGCGGCTTCCCCCGAATAGAAGCCCACGTAGTCAGTGCCAAGGTCGTCGTTGTCGTCGAGGGTCATGTAGACGCGGAACTGGGTGATCCCGGTCTTGTTCACGGCGGCCCGCCCCGCGGCATTGAGGCTGCCGGTCGAGAAGGCGCCGTTCGCGGTCGGATTGCTCATGGCGGCGACGCCGGCGACGGCGGCCGCCGCCTCGAAATCCCCGGCGGCGAACGCGGTCGAGCCCCCGAACGCCGAGCTCATGTCGACCGTGCAGGTGCCATGCGTGGTGAAGGGGCTGGTGCCCGAGACCGTGCCGCGCTTGAGCCGCAGGGTTACAGCCGTGATGGTCGCCGTATCCGGGATCGCGGACGTATCGAAGGAGACGATCGACCGGTATTGGGTGTCGTCCGAGAAATCTCCAACGCGCAGAGACGAGGTGTTGTTGTCGGTCGAGTTGCCGCCACCGCCGATATTGTTGCTTTCCGCCGTCTCCCAGAGGCGGCCGTCCTGCGCCGCCGCCGAGTAGAAGGTGACGGTCACGGAACCCCCCGAGGTGACGGTCAATGTGATCGATGCCGAGCCCGCAAGGCCGCCCGAGTCGGTCGCCGCGGCGGTGATCGTATGGGTGCCGGCCGACAGGGCCGACGTCGAGAAGGAAGCGCCGCCGCCGATCGTGCCGTCGAGCGAGGAGGTCCAGGCGAGGCTCGCAGAGAGGTTGCCATCCTGGACATCCGAGGCCGTACCGCTGAAGGTCACGGTGGTCCCCGAGGCAACGCTCGAGCCGTTCGCCGGGGCGGTGATCGTCACGGCGGGAGCCGTATTGCCGCCGCTCCCGCCGATGTACAGGAAAATCGCGCTGACCGCTCCCCAATTGTTCGCGGCGTCCTTGCCGCGCACGAAAAGAATGTGACGGCCGGCGCCGAGGCCGGCGGTCGCCAGCGACGCCGTGACGGTTTCGCTGGCGCCGCTGAACGCGCCGTCGGAGGCGGTCATGGCGATGGGGACGGGAGCGGCTCCCCACGGCGGGGTATCGACGTACACCTCGGCCGCGGCGATGGTCTGGCTCGGTTCGGTGCCGTTGGTGTTGTTGAAACGGCTGTCGTTGACGCTCGCGGTGAGCGTCACGTTGGTTCCCGCCGGAACACCGGGCGCGGTCGAGCCGGCGCTGAGCGAAACCGTCACGGTTTCAGGGCCCGCCGGAGTCAGGTACGGCGTACGCGCCACCTTCGCGGCGTATTTGAGCGCCGGCAGGTTGGCCGGCAGGAGGGTATTGGTGAAATAGGTGCAGGACTCGAAGAAAGCGGTTCCGAGCTCGAACGTCAGGGAAGCGATGCCGAGCGTGCCGTAACAATGGTCGTCGGTCGCGCCGTCGGTCGGATAGAGGCCCACCGATTGCGACGGCGAGTGGCCGTTGAAGTAGGCCAGCTTGCGGCCGAGGGTTTGCAGAGCGGCGCCGTTCGGCGCCACCGAGGAAATCATGCCCCAGGGCCACAACACCAGCCTGCCCGAGCTGTGCAGGTCGATGTAGAGGCCGCTGGTGGTGGCCGGCGCGGCGTCGGTGATGTTGGGGCCGCGCTGGTCGGGGAAGATCGCCGCCATGTAGGCCTGCAGGGCCTGCGCTTCGGGCTCCGATGCGGCGCTCGGGCCGCGGTAGGCATCGTTGCAGGGGTTGGTGCTCGAACCGTTGCAGCAGCCCCACATGAAGGCGAAATTGCGGTTCAGGTCGGCGCCGCGGCTCGAGCTGGTGGCGCCGCAGTAATTCTCGTTGACGTTCTTGCGCCAGGAAGCGCCGGCCTCCGCCTTCTTGCGGCCGTCCGGATTCGACTGCAGCAGCAGATGGATCTCATGGTAGTCGAGCAGCCAGGTGGCATCGGCATCGGTTCCATACCCGGAGATCAGCGACTCGGCGAACCGCAGCGCCAGCTCGACCGGCGTGTATTCGCGGGCGTGCAGGCCGGAATTGAGCAACAGCTTGGGCTTGGGACCGGCGATCGCCGAGTTGGTCAGCTTGAGCACCTTGAGGTCGTAGCCGGTCCGGCCGATCGATTTCTCCCACGAATCTCCAACGTCGCTGAAGGTGGCGAGGGTCGGGTTGGCCGTGACCAGCGCCTGCGCCGACGTGAACGTCTCTTCCACCGTGCGGTAGCAGGAGTAGCTCGGGATGGAGCGGTTGATGCGAGCGTAGCGGTCGGCGGCCTCCTGGTCGATTTCGACCCGCAGGCCGGAAGCCAGCAGGCGGTCGTACTCTTCGAAGCTCACTTCGAGCAGCAGGTAGCCCAGCTGGTATTTCGACTCGGTCGGCTCGATGCTGGCGGCAAGCTTGCGCGCGGTTTGAAGATCCTTGAAGTAGACTCGCACAAAAAGGTGATCGGTTTTCTCCACGTCGACGCTCTGGGCGATCGAGGGAGTGGGCGCCAGGCACGCCAACAAGGCGAGCAGGCAGAGGATTCGCCGGGCGATTCCAGGCATGGAGGCTGCTCCTTTTTCGCGCGAACACTGCCGGGACAGTCCCGACAGGTAAGCCACCCACTGACAACCGGAGCCACTTCTATAACGAACATGGTGCCGGCCACCGGGGAAAGGGGACAGCACCTCCAGGAAAGCGGAATGTCCTCACCCCAGACCCGCCGCCCGCGGCTTCGTGGCGGTGGCGGAAGCGGGGGTGTTGTCGGTTAGAATGAGGAGGAAGGCTGCACAACAGGCGCTGAGCCAACCCGGGTGCGATCCTGATTGCCCGGATAACGGAGGCTCCTCATGCGACAGTCCCGGAACTTGTGGGTGCTCGCTCTGCTCGTCCTGACCTGGAGCGCGTGCGGCGGAGGCGGAGGGGAGGCGAAGAATCCGAGCGGTCTTTTCGTGGTGACGCAGGAAGGCCGCGCCGGCTATATCGATCGCCAGGGCCGGATGGTGATCCCGCCGCAGTTCGACCGTGCCTTCGGCTTCACCGAGCGCCTGGCGGTCGTGCAACTCGGCGGCCGCTACGGCTACATCGATGAAGAAGGCCGCTATGTCATCAATCCCAGGTACGACGACGCCTTCAGCTTCCGAGAGGGGCTGGCGGCGGTGCGCGTCGACGGCCGCATCGGCTATATCGACCCCAAAGAGAAGATGGTCATCCCGCCGCAGTTCGACGAGGGGGGCGACTTCGCCGGCGGGATCGCCCGCGCCGTGGTCGGCGGCCGGACGGGGTACATCGACAAGTCCGGCCGGTTCGTGATCAATCCGCGCTTCGACCGGGGCGGCAAGTTCTCTCAGGGTCTCGCCGCGGTGCTCGTCGAGGGCCGTTGGGGATATGTCAACCGGGACGGCGAGATGGTCATCGAGCCCCAGTTCGACGAGGCGTACGAGTTTGCCGAGGATCTGGCGCTGGTCAAGGCGGGGACCGTGGTCGGCTTCATCGACAAGAAGGGAAGCTTCGCCATCAGTCCGCGGTTCGAAAATGCCTCCAGCTTCAGTGAAGGGCTGGCTGCGATCGGTGATGGCGGGCGTGGAGGTTATATCGACAAGTCCGGCGAGGTGGTGATCCCGTCCCAGTTCGAGTCGGTGGCGCCGTTCGCCGAAGGGCTTGCCCGTGTCAGGGTGGACGGTCGCTGGGGCTACATCGACCGCGAGGGGAAGACCGTCATCTCTCCACAGTTCGACAACGCGTTCGATTTCAACGGTGGTCTCGCCGAGGCCGTGCTCGGCGGCGCCCAGCTCTACATCGATCGGGAAGGAAAGCCGGTCTGGAATTCGGGAAGCCCGGCGCCCGCGCCGGGCTCGTCCCCGTGACCGGCGCGGGTCAGCGTGCCGGCGCGAGCACCGGCGCGGGCTGGGAGCAGTACTCCTGGAGCCTTTCCAGATAGCGCCCCACGTGGAGCCCGTCCATGAGCGCGTGATGGACCTCCACCGACACGGGCAGCCACCATTCTCCTTTCCGCTCGGTGGCCTTGCCGAACACGATCTTCGGGATCGAGTCCTCCTTGCCCCAGTTGCGCGCGTGAGAGAAGCCCGTGAACGAGACCCAGGGCAGAGCCGAGTAATGGATCAGATCGGTCCGGTGATCCTGCGGATCGAAATCCTTGCGCGCCCGCACCTGAGCCAGGGACTCGCGCGCCGCGGCCTGGAAACCGGCGAAGTCCTCGGTGTAGTCGAAATAGGTGAAGCCGAAGCTCTCGTCGTCGAGCAGGACGGTGCTCCCGGCATCGATCTTCTCGTGCACCAGGACCCGTCCTTCCGAGAGGCGGTACCGGAACGGCTCCGACTCGTTGGCCGCCCGGAGGGAAAGATAGAGATAGGCCAGGAAGAAGGAGACCTCCGGTTGCGAGCGGACGAGCTCCACGAGGGGGCCGGCCTCCAGGGAAGCACAGATGTTGAAGTAGGGTTTGTCATACCCCCGGAAGTACTCGAACGTCCGCCGGCGCGGCCAGCTCTCCAGATCCAGGAAACGAGCCATTGTGCTCTTCACTCTATAGCGCTCACGGCAAGAGCGCGAGATCGCTCTCGTCGTGGAGCCGGACCCCGGTGAGCTCCCGCCCCAAGGCCTCGCGGATCAGCCAGGCCAGCTTCCGGGCCGCCCGGTCGGGAGGCAGGCCCGCCGGACGGATGTTGGACACACAGTTGCGCTCCGCGTCCCGGCGGCCTACGCGCGGCGCGTAGGTGAGATAGGCGCCCAGGCTGTCGGGCGAAGAGAGGCCGGGGCGTTCGCCCAGGAGGATCAGCGCCAGCCGCGCGCCCAGCAGGGCCCCCACCTCGTCGGCCAGGGCCACGCGGGCCTGCGTGGCGAGGACCAGCGGCGCGATCCGCAGGCCCGCGAGGAGGGGGAGAAGGGCCGCGACGGCCGGGGCCGCGTGGCGCTGCACGGCGAGCGCCGAGAGGCCGTCGGCGACCACGATGGCAAGGTCGAAGCCGGCCGTGCCGCCCGGCGCGGCGAGCTCGCGGGCGCTCGCGGCGTCGAGCCGGCGGCCGAGGTCGGGCCGTTGCAGATAGACGCGGCGGTCGGCGGCGCGGCTGGCGGCGTGGAGCACCGGCAGGCCGGCCGCGGCGAGCTCCGCCCGCAGGCTCGCGACGTCGAGCGGCTGCTCGACCGCGTCGCGCGCCTGCGCATGGGCCAGCTCGAAGCGGAGCAGCTCGCGGGTGGGCAGCCCGGCGCCGGCGCGGCCCAGGGCCACGCGCGCCGGGGTCAGGGCGGCGAGGCGCTCCCACGGGTCGCGCGGCGCGAGCGGGCTCAAGGGGCCTCCTCCTGGAAGTCGGCCAGCAGGCGGTGGCCGCCGCGGGCGGGCAGCAGCCGGCCGGCCTCGGTCAGGCCCATCTCCGCCAGCCAGGCTTCGAACTCCGGCGCGCGCCGCAGGCCGAGGACTTCGCGCACGAAGAGCTGATCGTGAAACGAGGTGCTCTGGTAGTTGAGCATGACGTCGTCCGCCCCCGGCACGCCCATGATGAAATTGACGCCGGCCGCGCCCAACAGCACCAGCAGGGTGTCCATGTCGTCCTGGTCGGCCTCGGCGTGGTTGGTGTAGCAGATGTCGCAGCCCATCGGCAGGCCCAGCAGCTTGCCGCAGAAGTGGTCTTCCAGGCCGGCGCGCACGATCTGCTTGCCGTCGTACAGGTATTCGGGACCGATGAAGCCGACCACGGTATTGACCAGCAAGGGCTGGAAGTGGCGCGCCACGGCATAGGCGCGCGCTTCACAGGTCTGCTGGTCCACGCCGTGATGCGCCTCCGCCGATAGCGCGCTGCCCTGGCCGGTCTCGAAATACATCACGTGGCTGCCCACCGTGCCGCGGCGGAGGGAGAGCGCGGCCTCGCGGGCCTCGCGCAGCAGGCCCAGGTGGATGCCGAAGCTCGCGTTGGCGGCCTCCGTGCCGGCCACCGACTGGAAGACCAGGTCGACCGGCGCGCCGGCCTCGATGGCGCGGATCTGCTGGGTGACGTGGGTGAGCACGCAGCTCTGGGTGGGGATCGCGTAGCGTTGGATGAGGTCGTCGAGCAGGCGCCACAGGGTGGTGAGCACCGGCATGCTGTCCGACGCCGGATTGATCCCGATCACCGCGTCGCCCGCGCCGTACAGCAGGCCGTCCAGGATGGAGATCGCGATGGCGCGCGGATCGTCGGTGGGATGGTTGGGCTGCAGCCGCACCGACATCCGGCCCGGCAGGCCGAGGGTGTCGCGAAACGCGGTCACCACGCGGCATTTGCGGGCGGCGGCGATCAGGTCCTGATTGCGCATCAGCTTGCTGACCGCGGCCGCCATCTCCGGCGTGACGCCGGGCGCCACGGCGCCGAGCATCTCCCCCGTGGTGGCGTCGCTGAGCAGCCATTCGCGGAATTCGCCGACGGTGAGCGAGGCGAGCGGCGCGAACGCGGCCGCGTCGTGGTGATCGACGATCAGCCGGGTGACCTCGTCGCTCTCGTAGGGGATCAGCGCCTCCGTCAGGAAGCTCTGCAAGGGCAGGTCCGCCAGGACCATCCTGGCCGCCACGCGCTCCGCGGCGCTCTCCGCCGCCACGCCGGCGAGCGCGTCGCCCGAGCGGGCCGGGCTCGCCTTGGCGAGCAGGTCTTTGAGATCGGCGAAGCGATACCGGATCGAGTCGATGGTACAGGCGAGCGCCATGAGTCCCGGCGGCAGTGTAGCACCGGCCGGACGGCGGTTCTGCGACACCCCCACCCTTCCGCGTTTCTCCCCCCACCCGTCGAAGCGTTTCCGCGAGATCTCCTGTCGGCCAGCATGGCATCCGGGGGATAACGCCTGCGTCGTTTCTCACCTGGCTGGACGGAGGGCGAACCATGAGACACCCTCGCCTGTTGATCCTTCTGATCACCCTGGCGCTTCTCCTGGCCGCTCCGCGGAGCGCGGCGTCGGCCCCTTCATGGACGGCCCTGGGGCCGTTCGGCGGATCGGTGGGCTGGGTTGCCGTGGACCCGGAGGACGCGCGCACGGTCTACGCCACGGCCGGTGAGGAGGGGCTGTTCAAGAGCACGAACGCGGGGTTCAACTGGACCAAGGTGCTCCAGGCCTACGTGGCCGCCAAACCGGCCGTGGCGCCCGGGGGCGTCCTCTACGTTTCGGTGCGCACCGGCAAGGTGAAGAAGAGCACGGACGGCGGTCTCCACTGGACCCTGTCCGGGCAGGGCCTGCCGGAATCGCTCGTGACGTCGCTCGTCGTGGACCCGGCCGTGCCTTCGCGTCTCTACGCCGTGAGCGATGCCAGGCTGTGGCGCAGCACCGACGCGGGCGCCTCCTGGCATCCCGCTCCCACCAAAGGACTGCCGCGACAGCTCGGCGTGAATCAAGTCGTCGCGGCCCGCCGGCCCTCCGGTCTGGTCTACATCGCCTCCTCCCAGGGGGTCTGGAAAAGCTGGAATGGCGGCCGTACCTGGCAGTCCGCCAACGGCAACCTGTCGGTCTACTCCCGGAAGGTCTACGGCCTGGTGGTCTCGCCCACGGACTCCCGGACGCTCTATGCCAGCATCGAAGGAAGCTATCGAGGCGTGGTTCTGTACCGTAGCACGGACGGCGGCGGGTCCTGGAAGGCGACGGCCTACCCGCCGACCAGCAAGTACATTGCTTCCCAAACCCTGGTGCTGGAGGTATCTCCCCGCTCGCCCCTTCTGGTATTCGCAATGTTTTTCAACGTTATCGGGCGGGACCAGGAGAGCCTGTACCGCAGCACGGATGGAGGTGGCCACTGGACAGCCGTGGGACTGACCGGCACGTCCTTCTGGTCTCTCACGGTGGCGCCGAGCGCTCTGCGCTATGTCTACGCGGCGTGCGGCGGGAGCAAGAGCTCCGGGGTGATGGCGAGCGAGGACGGTGGCCTGACCTGGGGGTGGCGCGGCGGCATCGCGGCCCTCGATGCCGTGGCGTTCGCCCCGGACCCCGGCGGGCAAGGTGTGCTCTGGCTCAGCACCGGAGAGAAACTGTTCCGCAGCGCTACGGGCGGCATCCGCTGGCAGCGTCAGCAGCCGCTCCTCAACGGGCAGGTGATGGACGTGGCCGTGCCGCCGCTCGCGCCTCTTTCCGCCTATGTCCTTTTCTACTCCTATGGCTCCGGCACGGCTGAAGTCTGGTGGACCCCCGATCGTGGCCTCTCCTGGACGCGAACCGGGTCCGCCGGGGGCCTCAACCCGAAGAATCGCCTGTGGGCGGACCCGGCAGATCCAGAGGTCCTCTGGGCCGACTCCCGGGGCTCCCTCTACCGGAGCCCGGACGCCGGCGCGACGTGGGAGTACCAGGACGTCACGGATGAGGTCGCCCTCGGCGACCTGAAATTCGCGCCTTCGAGGCCTTCGACGGTGTACCTGGCCGGAGTCCGCGCGGCGAGCGACGGCTCCGTGCGGCGGGCCGGCGTCTTGCGCAGCGATGACGGCGGTGTCCACTGGACGCGGGCCGATGCCGGGCTGGACGCCCCACCGGTCACGGCGCTGGCCGTGGACCCGGTGGACCCCAGGCGGGTCTACGCGGCCACACGCGACTCCCTGAACCCGCTCGGGGACGGGCTGTGGGTGACCGGAGACGGCGGAGCGACCTGGGCGCGGGCGGGCGAGGAACTGAGAGGCCTGGCCATCGAAGCCGTCGCGGCCTCGCCGGTCGCGGGCGTCGTCTGGGCGTCTACGGAAGACGGCCGGCTGTTCCGCAGCGGGGACGGCGGCGCCACCTGGGAGGAGCGGACGGAGAGCTTCCCCGCGAGCCGGATTCACGGGCTGGCGTTCGATCCCTTCGATCCCCTGAGGCTCTACGCGGTGACCTCCGGCGGGCTGTACGTGACGATGGACGAGCCGTGACGGAGCGTCCGTCCGACAAGCGCCGGCGGGCCTGCCGGGAAGCGCGGAGCTCCCGCGGTACCGGAATCGCCCCCCGCGGCGTTTCGCGCAGGGTCTCCCAGGCGGCGGCGCTGTAGAGGCAGTGCACGACGGCCTCGATCCGGCGCTGATCCGTGGCGTCGGCTCCGCAGGCGCCTTATAGGTAGGGAAGCATGCGCCCTGTAAATCGGGGAGCACCGCCGGAGGTCAGGAAGCTGTCTTGTACCGGAAGCGCCCGTTGTGTTCTTTACTGAGCGAATTGAGGCTCATCATCACGTCGATCGCTAGTTGGCCCTTCCAGATGAAGAGGACGTCGTAGTTCGTCTGGAGATAGCGTTCCAACTGTTCCCTCAAGCCCGCGAGCTGATTCGTGCGCTCCTTCTCGCGCTCGTTCTTCACGTCCATCGAGCTTTTCTTGGCCGCACCCTTGAGATAGCCCGTCCAGTTCTTGATCTCGACGATCACTTTTCGGCCGGACTTCGGATCGAGCACCAGCGTGTCGCCGAAGCGGTTCTGACCAATCGATTCGTAGAGGCTGGGCTCGACCTGGAGGAGCTTGAAGCCGCTGTCCTCGAGCTTGTAGGTCTGCTGGATCTGGAACAGGTAGCCGCTCGCGTAGGCATACTCTTTATGTTGCATCGCCTGGACGAAATTGGCCAGCAGCCGGTCTGCGTTCGGGATTCTCCGCTGGTCGAGCTTTGCCAGGTAGTGCACCGCCTCGAGATACTCCTTCGTGCCGAACTCCTGAGCGACCTTGATCGCCTTTCCGTAGGTCGCTTCGTAGTGCTGCTCCTGCATGTCGATGAGCTCGTCCAGGCTCGGCGCGTGCTTCTCGTACTCTTCCACCTCCTTCTTCTGCTGCTCCTGCCACTGCTCGTGGACCGCGCGAAAGTGCTCGCTCTCCTCCCACTCCATCTGCTGCCGGTATTCTTCTTCGCGCCCCTTGCCGTAGGCTTCCCAACCTTCCTCCGGCTCTTTGTAGACCGTGTTGCCGAATTCATCCTGCTCGTGGATCTCGTCGTCGAAGTCCTCGTAGGGGTCGCGAAACCAGTCCTCCTCCATGCGCTGGACGACCCGCGCGGGCATCGCGGGTTGCACCGCGGCGGAGCGCCTGTTTCGGCCGAGCGCCGCCTGGACATGAGGAGCGACGGGCCTCGTGGCGCCTGCCACCGGTGCCGGTCGGGCCTGCGCCGTGTGCGTTGCCAGGGCCCTCGCGACGTGCGGGGCGAGCGGTGGCCGCGAGGGTGCCGGACGGGGGAGAACAACGACGGCACGTGACGGGTTGCGAGCGTTCTGGCCCGCGCCGGCAGCGCGTGGCGCCGGATGCGGCGGGGCGCCACGGGTAGAGCCGACCGCGGCCGCGACGTGTGAGGCGAGGAGAGGGCGAGCGCCGGGCAGGGTGCGGGGTCCCGGGGCCGCCTGGATCGCTCGCGTCACGTGCGGCGCGATCTTTCTGGGCCCTCCCGGCATCAGAGCCCCCGCCCGCGGTGGATCAGGGGCGTGTCGCGGTCGCTCACGAGAGCGGAGAGCAACTCGCGCTCGAACCAGTCGGGGTGAATCGTCTCGATCATGGCACAGCGCTCTCCGCCGGCGACGGCGGCATGGTGGAGCCAGGCCAGTCTACATCAGTTCGGGCTTGGCCGTTGCCGAGCTCGAGCAGGCCCTCTGCTGTGGGACGAGAAAATCCTGTGCGCCGTGAGCTCGTCTTGACAGAGTCCCTGAAGAGGGTAGACTGAAAAAAGTAGTTGAATTGGAGAGGCCTTGTGAGGACCGACGTTTTCGGACTGGAGATCTATACGGCCCGGAGATCTCCCTGATCGTTTCCCCGCGGAAGGAGACCCGAAAATGAAAAAGAATGCGCTCAACAAGCTTTCCCTGCACCGGGAGACCTTGCGAAACCTGAGTCAGGATCTGCTGCCCTACGCTGTGGGGGAGGCTCTTTCCGGCGGCCCCTATTCGTGGTGCGATACCTGCGAGTGCACGTTCGGCTGTTCCTATACCTGCGAGACCCAGTGCCAGTGCGGATCGGGATCGGGGACGACGGGCTCCGGGACACGGACTTTGCCGTAGCCCTGGCTGGCCGCATGATGCGCGGTTGAGCAAAACCGCTCCGCGGTGGCACCTTTCGTAATCATGTCCGGGATGCGGTCCGCGTAGCTGTAGGGGGCCGGATGGCCCCCTACTCGCTCTCTCGTCCTACGTGCAGACGCAGAAGGGAGGGGGGCCGAAGCACCGGTCGCAGGGGCAGTAGATGCCGCACTCGCCGCACTCCCAGGGGCAGGCGGCCTCCGCCGGCCTCGGCAGCGTGGCGCTTGCCACGGTGAGCAGGGTCAACGCCAGGAACAGGAGCTTACGCATAGAGTCTCTCCTTTCGTCGGTCTACATGCGGGGGCCCGTCCATTCGTGGGCCTCATCTATGACGGTGCGCCGCAAGGACGTTCGGGGACGGTCTGGCCGAGGAATTCATCGCGGCGACCGCGGCAGAGAGACCGTCATCTAAACACGCCCCGTATGAGGATGAACCAGAAGGCGATGAAGAGGAGCGGTCCGGCAACATAAGTCACAGATCCAAAAGGAGATCGACGGATCGCCAGCGGCGGGATGGGAATGCTTACCGACAGATTTTCTGTCGGATAACATTCCACGCCCCTTTTCTTCTCGGCGGCTTATCCGACAGTCGGAGTCGTAAACCTCTGCCGCATAAGCCTCAAAGTCCTCCCGGAGCCTGCTGTGTAAGCCTCTGCCTCTACCGCAACCTTCTTACACACATCTTTAGCCACGTCCTCGTAGAGACGCCCACAGACGATGTAGCAACACCTGCCGAGGCCACCGCCGGCGTGGCGTCTCTTCGAAGGCCAGAACGCCTCAACGGGCAGGCTCTCCTGAAGCCTCTTGCCTTGGCCGGAGAAGGACAGGGCAGTGTTGGCCCCGTTCAATCCGGCTGGCCTTCTGATGCGGTCGTGCCCTCCAAGGAGACGCCACGCCGTCCCCGTGGCCTCCCAGACGGCGTCGTTGATCGTCTGTGGCGTCTCTACGAAAGCTGCGGACCGGCAAGATGTGTGTAAGAGCCTGGCCTCTACCGTTGGGCGGGAGTGTTCCCGGGGATCCATGGAGTCGTTGTTGACGAAGCGCAGGAACAGGCGTAGAGTGAGAATATCAAGAAAATGAGTACCTTGCCGCGGTTCCGGTGGCGGGGAAGCGGTTTGTCTGTAAGTAAACCTGGATGGAGAGGCTGGAAGGGTAATCTAAACGTTAGCCTTGCGGAGAGAACATGGACCCTTCCACCATCTCGGGGGCAATCATCTGGGGCGTTGTGTCCGGTTTGGCGACGTCAGCGCTGTTGGTGATCCTCGGCCTCCTGATTTCCAGGGTTGCCTTGCCGGCATACTTGGAGTTCATTTACAAGGGTGTAGACCTTCGTGGCGTCTGGATCGAAGAGCGGGACCTTGGCTCCGGTGCACGATTCTCCGTCCAACTGTCGCTGGAGCAGCGCGCTCACAAGGTCAGTGGAACCGGAACTCTTACAAAGTCTGGAACTGGTAAAAGTGACTACGTCCAGTTTTTCTCCATCGAGGGTTCAACGTGGGAGGGCTTTCTTGTCATCACCATGCGAAGCACTAACCGAAAGTCCCTTTCATTCGTTGCCGGACTTCTCAAGGTTAAGGGCCGAGGTGAGTCGTTGCTCGGTCACTGGGTCTATCGAGCGGCGTATACAGATGAGGCGGAGTGCGAGAAACTCCATCTCATTCGCCAACGGCAGGCTAACCCTGCGGTCGAGCGGACGGAAACCGCCAAAAGCGCGGTTCCGCCGCTCACCTTGTGAACGTTACACAGCCAAAAGGTTGTTGCAATCAGATGACGAAGGTCACTGTCGAGAACTACAGGGACGACAAGTACTATCCGACGATCGTTCGGGCGGTTGAGGCGATCTTGGCCCAGGGAGACATCGTCGCTCCGGTCGATGTCTTCGTCCGTATGGAGCTGCTTACCAAGGCTGACGTGGAATCGTGGCGCTTCGGGCGTGTCCCCTACCTCGAGAAAGTCATCCGCTGCAACTTGGGCAAGATCAGTCGTATTCTTCGCATTCTCCGCATGCATGTCCACGACCTGAACATGACCCCCTCGCACACAGCCTATGTGAAATGGGGGAGGGGGCCGCGGACTCCCTTGCGCTTCTCCAAGACCGGCGATCCGAATCTTGAGGCGGCCTACTCGCGGCACTTCCTCAAGCCTGGGCTAAATGGAAAGAAGAAGGTGGCGACCACCGAGCGGCAAGGCCTGCAGGAGGAGCTCCCAGAGCTCAGAGCGCCCGAGTGATCCCGATCTCCGGGCGGCGCCCGGCGGAAGCCTGAAACTTCCGCCCGTTCCAGGCGTATCTGGCTCACCATGAGGGAGATCCTGCGCATGCGCAAAGCGATGTTTGCCGTCCTTTTGACCCTGTTCGTCTCGACCACCGCCGTCCACGCTCAAGACGCCCCCAAGGGCGACAAGGGCGCGGAGAAGGCCGTGCCGGCGCCGGCCGCGCCCCGCAAGTTCGTCACCCACCATCGCTTCACCGCCGGCGGGGTGGACATCCCCTATACCGCCACGGCGGAGGACATCGACCTCAAGGACCGCGACGGCAAGCCCACGGCGCGGTTTTTCACGATCTCCTACATCGCGGAGGGCGTGAAGCGGCAGGAGGACCGGCCGATCACGTTCTTCTTCAACGGCGGGCCGGGCTCCTCCTCGGTCTGGCTGCACCTCGGTTTCGTCGGTCCCAAGCGCATCGACATCCCGAGCGACGCGCAGGACCCGGGCGCGCCGCCCTACCGGCTCAAGGACAACCCGTCGAGCCTGCTGCGCTACACGGACCTCGTCGAGGTCGACCCGGTCGGCACCGGCTTCAGCCGCGCGCTCGGCGAGAAGAAGGACGCCGACTACTGGGGCTATGACGAGGACGCCGACTCCGTCGCTGAATTCATCCGCGCCTTCTTGACCGTGCACAACCGCTGGAACTCGCCCAAGTACATCCTCGGCGAGAGCTACGGCGGCATCCGCGGCTCGATGCTGGTGCCGCGGCTCCAGGGGCAGATGGGTATCGGCATCAACGGCGTGATCCTCATCGCGCCGGCGATCAACATGGGCGCCTTGCCTTTCTTCACCGGCGGCAACGATCTCACCTACGTCACGCACCTGCCGACGCTCGCCGCGACGGCGTGGTACCAC
Source organism: Thermoanaerobaculia bacterium (assembly GCA_036376245.1). Lineage (GTDB taxonomy): Bacteria > Acidobacteriota > Thermoanaerobaculia > Multivoradales > UBA5704 > DATARR01. Next base: position 73,043 of record DASVAS010000049.1, read on the forward strand.
AAGAAGCTCCCGGATTCCTGGCCGAGCCTGCAGGCGCTGCTCACCGAGGTCGAGCGGTTCGCCTCCGGCGAGTACCTGCAGGCCCTCTTCCGCGGCGACTCGCTCCCGGAGGCGGAGAAGGGGCGGATCGCCGATAAGCTGCACCGCTACACGGGCGTGTCCAGGCAGTACATCCTCAACAGCGACCTGCGCCTCTACGCGCCCCGCTTCGCCAAGGAGCTGCTGCGTGACGAGGGGAAGGCCACGGGTTTCCTCGACAGCCGTTACGCGCAGAAGGAGCTCGACAAGGCCTCGGAGTTCCCCAACAGCGACCCGTTCGACGCCAAGACGGGGCCGATCTACGTCTCGCTCTTCAACCAGTACCTGCGCAATGACCTCGGCGCCGACATCCAGGAGCCCTACGTGCCTCAGAACGGCGAGGCCAACCAGAACTGGAAACGGCGGCGGAACGCGGCCGGCGCCTTCGCCGGCTACGTCGACGTCACCGGCGACCTGGCGCAGGGCACCAAGGACAACGAGGCGTTGCGCGTGTTCACCGCCAGCGGCTACTTCGACCTGGCGACGGCCTACTTCGCCAACGCCTACATGATGAACCACAGCGGCATCGACCCGGCGCGGGTGACGATCCGGAACTACCCGTCGGGGCACATGATGTACCTCCACCAGGGGTCGCTTGAGCAGTTGTCGAAAGACATCGGGGAGTTCATCCAGGGGAAGTGAGGGGGACGTGAGCTCGCGGCCCCTGCACATCGGCATCGTCGCGTGTTCGGCGGAAGGCGCGGCTCTTTGCTACCGGACGATCTGCGCCGAAGGGGCCGCCCTCCTGGGCGGCCATGCCCACCCGGAAGTGTCGCTCCACTCGGCCTCGCTGGCTGACTATGTTCAATGCCTGGAGAGCGGCGACCTGCAAGGCGTTGCGGACCTGATGCTCGCGTCGGCCCGGAAGCTCGCGGCCGCGGGCGCCGGGTTTCTCATCTGTCCCGACAACACGATCCACCAGGCCTTCGATCTGGTGGCGCCCTCGTCGCCGTTGCCCTGGCTGCACATCGCGGAGGTCGTCGCCGCCGAAGCTGAAGCGCGCGGTTATCGCCGCCTCGGCCTTCTGGGAACCCGCTGGCTGGTGTCCAGCGAGGTCTATCCGGAAAGGTTGGCGCCCCGAGGTCTGGACTGCCTTCGTCCGAGCGACGCTGAACGCGACGAGGTCGGACGGCTTATCATGGAAGAGCTCGTGTACGGCGTCTTCCGGCCGGAGACCGTCGAGTGCTTCCAGGCGGTCATCGCCGGTCTGAGGAGCCGCGGCTGCGACGCTGTGATCCTCGGCTGTACAGAGATACCATTGATCATCAGCGACCAGAATTCCCCCCTGCCAACGCTAGACTCCACGCGCCTGCTCGCGCGTGCCGCGTTGCGCAGGGCTCTAGAATCGGATAGGACATGACCACGCTCGCGAAAGTCGCCGTCCCCCTGGGCGCTCTGCTCTGCCTCCTCCCCGCGGTCCCCTCCTGGGCCGCCCTGCTCGCCGGTATCGCGGTCGCGGTCGCGATCGGCAATCCGCATCTGGCGCTCACAAAGAAAGCGACGGGGAAGCTGCTGCCTTACTCGGTGGTGGGCCTCGGCGCGGGAATGAATTTGAACGTCGTCGCGCGCGTCGGCGCGGCGGGGATCGGCTACACCGTCGTCGGCATCGCGCTGACCCTCGGGGTCGGCTGGATCCTCGGGCGGCTTCTGCGCACGCCGCACGACACCTCGACGCTCGTCAGCGTCGGCACCGCCATCTGCGGCGGCAGCGCGATCGCGGCGGTCGGGCCGGCGATCGAGGCGAAGTCGCAGGACATGTCGGTGGCCCTGGGCACGGTGTTCCTGTTGAACGCCACGGCGCTGGTCCTGTTTCCGCCGATCGGCCTCTACCTCGGGCTGAGCGAGCCGCAATTCGGGCTGTGGGCGGCGCTCGCGATCCACGACACCAGCTCGGTGGTCGGCGCCGCGATGCAGTACGGGCCGGAAGCGCTCGCCGTGGGCACGACGGTGAAGCTGGCGCGCGCCTTGTGGATCGTCCCGGTGACGGTGCTGTTCGCCTATGTCCACCTGCGGCGGCATGCGAAGACCGGCGCGCCGAAGGGGGCGGCGAAGCGGCCGTGGTTCATCCTGGGGTTTCTGATCGCGGCGGCGGTCGTGACCTGGATCCCGGCCTTGCAGGATGCGGGGAAGCTGGTCGAGGCCGTGGCGCGCCGCTGCCTCGTGGCGACCTTGTTCCTGATCGGCGCGAGCCTGACGACGGAGGCGCTGAAAAGCGTGGGGTTCCGGCCGTTCCTGCAGGGGCTGTTGTTGTGGTTGCTCGTGGGCTCGGCGACGCTGGCCGCCGTGGTTTTCGGCCTGATCGCCTGAGCGGGTAAGACGGCGGCGCCCCCCGGGGGGAGCGCCGCCCGTGCCTCGCGGCGGTTACATTCCCGGTCCGAACACGCCTTCCAGGAAGCCCGGCAACGGGCTGCCTCCCTCGGCTCCGACCGCGGGAATCTCGAGCATCACATCGTCGGCCAGTCCGTCTCCGTCGGCGTCGACGGTCGAGCTGGAATCCCCGGGGTGACCATTGGGAACAAACAACTGCGGATGGTCGAACGGGGCGCGCCGATACAGGACACGCTCGTCGGTGAGGGATTCGAGAAACGCCACCAGCGCGTCGATTTCAGCGGAGGTCAGCACGGGAACGCCCAGCGGCTCGATCGGCGTGCCGTCGAGCTCCTGTACGGGAAACACGTTGCCGCCGCGGCTGTACAGCTCGACGGCCTCGCGCAACGTACGCGCGTCGCCGTTGTGGAAGTAGGGCGCCGTGAGGGCGACGTTGCGCAGGGACGGAATCTTGAAAGCTCCCTGCACTCCAAAGCCCTTGCTCACGGTGGCGCCGTCGAAGCTCGCGGGCGGGGCTCCGGGGAACAGCCGGCGCGTGAAGGACAGCGGGCCGAACACATCGGTGGCGCCGACGCCGAGGTCGTTGTCGGTGGGCCGCACGCCGATGTTGTTGAAGCCCTTGTCGATCACGTTGCCGTCACGGTTGCGCACCGGTCCGTTGGCCGCGATCGAAATACGGCGCGCCGACGCGTCCGTCAGCTCGGCTTGCTCGTGGCAGTTCGAGCAGCGGATGTTCACGGGGCCGCGGGTCCGGTCGTTGAAAAGGTGCGCGCCGAACAGCGCGAGGCGGCTGATGTGATTCGGGTTGGTGTTGTTCCACGGGTTCAGATCCGGGTCGGTCGCGGTGGGGTTCTCCCGGCGGAACCGGTCCCAGGGCGTGTCGTCGGAGACCAGGCTCGCCTCGTAGAGCTGGATCGCGATCCCGAAGAAGAGCGGGAAGTTGTACTGGATCAGAGCGTAGTCGTTTTCGGGCAGAGGGTCTTCGATCGGTTCATCTTCGGATCCATCTTCCGATCCACCGTTCTTGTCCACCACGGTCGTGGTCCCGTCCGGGTTGACCCGGATCAGTTTCTTCGATTTCCACCACTTGTCATGGAAGGCCAGCTTGATCATCTTGTCGTAGCGGTTGTAGGTGAGCCCCCTGTCCGGCCAGCGGCTCATCGCTCCGAGCACGCTGTCCGTCGGCGATACCTGTTGTTTCCCCAGCGGCCGTACTTTCGTGAGCTTCTTGCCTTGATTGCGCTGGCCCCTGGCCAACTCGCGCCCCACGTCGGCGGGCGTCCGGCCCGGCACCGCCATCTCGAGGTCGCTCACGATCGGAGCCACGGCCTGCGACGCGAGGCTGGAGTTCACCAACTCGACCCGCACGGCGACCGGGTTTTGCTTGGGATCGTCGGACCGATAGAGCTTGGCGCCCGGATCGCGCTGACCCAGATGGTTCACGCCATTGAACACGTTCTCGGCGCGCCCATCCCAGAACTGCCGGTGGTTGAAGACCGCATTGATCATGGTCGGGGTGTTCCGCGGCTCGACCCGGCGCGTGTTCGCCACCCCGATGGAGAAGCCCAGGGGGTCTCCCTCGTTGCCGGGATGATGCACTCCCTGCGAGGACACGACGTCGTTGCTGTCCGTGCTGGGGTCGAGGGCGCCGCGAGTGCCGGGAACCGCAAGCCGCGTCAGCGGGAAGTGCGTGGACACGAGCTGAAAATTGGGCCCGTCTCCGGTCGAGTAGGTCAGATCCTCCGCGGGCACGTGCTTCAGGCCCGGGCTCAACTGATTCTTCGATCGGGGATCGGCCCCCGCGCGGAAGTGGCAGCTCGCGCAGGCCTGCACGCCGTCGCTTCCAACCTGCATGTCCCAAAAGAGCGCTTTCCCCAAGGCGCGCGCCATCGCCTCGTCCTTGACGAAGTCCGACAGGTTCGCCGGGCCCGGCACGGCCACCGCCCGCAAGTCGCCGGGGAGATTGGCCAGGTCCGAGGCCAGCGGCGGATTCGGCACACGGGGTATGGTGGCGCTTGGCGGCGTTTGAGCCAGAACCATCACCGCGGATCCGATCAACACACCGCTGGCGAGCAGCGTGCTTGCAACCGCTGAAGCGGGTCGCTTCCTCTTCTTCATGATCTTTCCTCCTTCTAACCCTCTAGAAGTGCCTCATCCCTCTGTAAAGGGGACAGAGGAGGGCGCCGGTCTCCGGGAGCAGGAACCGTGTCTATCGGGAGCGCCTTGGCACTCTTTATAGGTAGTCATCTATATGTCGATCAGGGCGGCCCGCTCATAGCGACCTCCGCTCCTTGAGGGGGCGCGGGGACCTGGGACAACGGGATACCGAGACCTGCCGGGCACGCGGAACTGCCGTAGCGCCGGAATCGCCGCCTGGAGGTGTAGCATTCAGGGACGGACAGCTTGGCTGTTCTGGCGAGTCCTTGAGGGAAGGCGTGGCGATGAGCGGATCCGGAGAGAAGGTCGACAGGCTGCGCTGGCTGTCCCGGTTGGTCTTCGCGGCCGGGCTGCTTCTCCCGATCTTGTGGGCCAATTCGGGGATCGCCGCTTACGAGGCGGACGCTTCCTGCCAGGGGCAACGGTGTGGCATGCCGATTCTGGCGATGATCTTCATGGCGATCTTTGCGTCGGCGCTGGTCTTCATGTGGTAAGGAAACTGGACGGCGCTCCATGGAACCGATCATCGATCACATAGAGATCACCGTCAAAGACATGAGCGTCGCGGTGCCGTTCTACGACAAGCTCCTGCCGCTTCTGGGCTTCGATATTCGGCGGGTTATCTTCTGGAGGGTTTCGATGAGCCGCCATGGGGTCTTACTCCTTGTTTCCCTGCTTTTACCGACAGCGGCTCGTGCGGGCTCTGAAGACTTCGCTCCGCCGGTTGCGTTCCCCGCCATTCCCGCTCAGGCTCAGACCAAAGCGGGCTTCGTGCCTGCAGGTTGGGTCGTGGAAAAGGAGGGCCAAGGCGATCTGAATGGCGATGGCGTCCCAGACTTGATGCTGGTGCTTCGCATGAACGATCCGAAAAACATCGTCAAAAACGACGGACTGGGGCCGGACGAGCTGGATACCAATCCTCGCATCCTTCTCGTGGCCTTCTTCGAGAAGGCAGCAAGAAAATATTCCCTGGCCTCGATGAACCATACCCTGATACCACGGCATACCAACCCGGTCATGGATGACCCGCTCGAAGATGCCGCGATTGCCAAGGGAGCTTTGCGCGTATCGTTAGGCTTTTTCATGAGCGCCGGTACATGGTACACCTCGCAGAACAAATTCACTTTCAGATATCAGGACGGATGCTTCAAGTTGATCGGCTACGACTCCACGGAAGCGAAGAGGAATACTGGCGAGACGTCGACTGTCAGCATCAACTATCTGACCAGGAAGGCCAAGATATCGGAAGGCAATTTCGGGGACGACCGTGAGAAGGTCTCATGGAAAACGATATCCGTGCCGAAGCTTCTCTGCCTGGACGCCATAGGGGACGGGCTGGATTTCAAGCCTGGGATCTGAGGTTGCGATTCGCGGGCGTGCTAAAATATGCAGTGGAGCCATGGAGCTTCGAGCTCGGGAAACCACGCTCTCCACTTCAAGAAAGGCTTGAGCCGTATGAAGAGAAACGCGCACGTACGGTTCCTGGAGGGGCGGGGAGCCCGCAAGGGCCTCCGGCCTCTCGCCATCCTCCTGGCCACCGGCGCGCTGGCGCTCGCCACGGCGGCCGCGGCGGCCGTCGGCTCCTGGTCGCCGCTCGGCCCCGACGGCGAGTCCATCCACGCGCTCGCCGCCGACCCCGCCAACCCGAACCTCGTCTACGCCGCCACCTCGACCTCCATATTCCGCAGCGGCGACGGCGGCGACAGTTGGGCCTTCGCCGGCAACGGCCTCGGCATCGCGAGCTTCCCCAACGTCAGCGCCCTGGCGATCAGCGGCACGGCGGTGATCGCCGGCACCGGTTGGGACGGCGTCTGGCGTTCGCTCGACGAGGGCCGCACCTGGCGCGCCGCCACCGCCGGCCTCCCGGCCCGGTCGCACGTCAGTGCTCTCCTCGTCGACCCGCGGCGGCGCGAGCGCGTCTGGCTGGCGAGCTGGGAGGGGATCTTCGTCAGCGAGGACCGCGGCGAGACCTGGGCGGCGCGCAACGGCGACCTGCCGATCGCGCCGGGCGGCGTCCAGTCGCTGGTCGTCGACCCCGCCAACGGCCAGCTCTACGCGCGCACGGTGAACGAGGTGTTCACCAGCGGCGACGAGGGGATCACCTGGTCGCTGCTGCGCTGCCTCGGCCGCCGTTGCGGCAGCGTCGTCGTCGATCCGGCGGACGCCACCCTCTTCACCGTCGCCGGCGGCGTGCTGCGCAGCCGCGACGGCGGCACGGTCTGGGAGAAGCTGCGGGCGCCCAAGGGCCTCTTCGCGCTGCTCGGCTTCCACGGCGGACGGCTGTTCGCCTACAGCCGCTCGTACGCCACCGGCCTGCCTGTCGACCGGCTCTACTGGAGCGCCAACCAGGGCGCGTCGTGGAACGCCGCCGGGCAGCCCGGGGACTCGATCGCCGTCATGGCGTCGAGCGGCGACACCCTGTACCTCGGCTCCGCGGGCAGCGCCAGCCTCGGCGGCGTCTTCCGCAGCGGCGACGGCGGCGAGCACTGGGAGGCCGCCCGCACGGGTCTCTCGGGGCGCTGGATCGAGTCCATCGCCGTCGATCCGCAGCAGCCGGGCGTGCTGTACGCGCAGGCCTCCGACCACCTCCTCGCCAGCGAGGACGACGGCGCCACCTGGCGCCTGGGCCTCGCCAACCCGGGCGGGCTGGTCTTCGGCGCCGGCGACCTCCTCGTCGATCCCCTCCTTCGCGGCCGCGTCTGGTCGACGACCGGTGACCGCCTCTGGCGCAGCGACGACGGCGGGCGACGGTGGCAGGAGGCGCCGCGGATCGGCGCCGGCATCGAGACGATCGCCGCCGACCCCCGTACCCGCGGCGGCGTCTGGGCCGGCGGCCGCAACGGCCTGTTCCAGAGCCCCAACGGCCGCGCCTGGAAGCAGGTGCGGCCGGTGCGGAGCGAGAGCCTCGGTGTGACGGACATCGCCGTGGCGCCGGGCGATCCGCGAATCGTGTGGGTCGCCGGCTATGCCTTCGGCGCCCCGGGGCCGCGTCTCTATCGCAGCGGCGACGGCGGGCGGAGCTGGCAACGGCGCGACGACGGGCTGCCCGGCATCGTGACCCGCCTCGCCCTCGATCCCGAGCGGCCCGACGCGCTGTTCGCCGCCGCCGGCGACGGGCTGTTCGGCAGCGGCGACGGCGGCGCCACCTGGCGGCGGCTGCCGTCGCCCGCCACGGTGCCGGCGAGCCCCGAGAGCATCCGCTGGGAGATCGTCGCCTCACCCGTGGCGCCGCTGACGCTCTACGCCCACCTCAACGGGCTCGAGAGCGAGGTGGTGTACCGCAGCCGCGACGCCGGAGCGACGTGGCAGGCGGTCGGTGGCGGCATCCCCCCCGGCTCCTTGGGCATTCGCGCCCTGGCGGTCGATCCGCACGACCCGCGGCGGCTGCTCGCCGGCACGGCCCAGCGCGGCATCTTCACCTTCACCGAGCCGTAGGACCTGTGCGGAGGGGCTTCGAAGAACCACGGGAGAGGCCTCCGTGCCGAGGGAGTCTCATGCTGACCCTGCCCACAGAGGATGACCGGGCTGTCGCGGTCGTCCAGGCGATCCAGAGCGGCGATGTCGCTGGACTGCGCAAGCAACTGGACGACAACCCGGAGTTGGCGCAAGCCAGGATCGTGGATCGCCAGGGAGTTTCTCGAACGCTGCTGCATGTGGTGTCCGACTGGCCCGGACACTTCCCGAACGGTCCACAGACGGTGGCGGCTCTGGTGGCCGCGGGGGCGGATGTCCATGCGGCCGTGCAACACGCCAAACCTCACGATTCGGCCGAAACCGCCTTGCATTGGGCGGCGAGCAGCGACGACGTCGCCGTGCTGGATGCGCTGCTGGACGGGGGAGCTGACATCGAAGCTCCGGGAGCTGTCTTCACGGGCGGCTCGCCGATGTCCGACGCGGTCGTCTTCGCGCAGTGGCGTGCCGCCCGGCGATTGCTGGAGCGCGGCGCCCGGACGACTCTATGGCAGGCCGCGGCGCTGGGGCTGTTGGACTCGGTCCGGCAACACGTCTCGATGCAGCCTCCACTCTCACGCGATCAGATCACGAACGCGTTCTGGCATGCTTGTCGCGGCGGGCAACTCGCCGTGGCAACGTATCTCTTCGAGCAAGGCGCGAACCTGAATTGGACGGGCCACGGGAACAAGACGCCTCTCGATGTCGCCCGGGAAAGCGGTGTCTCTGAGCTGGTCCAGTGGCTGGAAGACCACGGCGCCAACTCGGCTCGAATCGGATTGCGGTAGAATTCATCAGGTGTAGCACGTTCGCCATAGTTGCTCTGTCTGGAGGTAGCCATGGACGAATCGAAGCCATCCGAGGAAACGCCGCGGGAACCCCTTACCGGGCGGCAAGTCTACAACCTGGTCACCGACACCGTGACCGGCCCGAACATCCGACCGAAAGATAATCTGTATCAAGGGCTCGCCATCCTCATTTGCCTGGGCTTGGGAGCACTGATCGGCTATCTGGCCGTCACCAAAGAGCCGGTAATGGGCGCCTGGATCGGCGGTTTTCTCGGCCTTCTGGTCGGCCTGCTCGGCAGCGGCATCTTTCTGATGATCTATCGGGCTGTTAAGCATGCTCGCGGGAAACACGATTGAGGTGACGCGATGCGACTGGATGTCTATCTGAACTATCGTGGGACCTGCGAGGAGGCGTTCCGCTTCTACGAACAGCACCTTGGCGGCAGGATCACGGGGCTCGTACGGCACTCGGAACAGCCCAATCCGAACGTGGGGGAGGATTGGAAGGGGAAAATCCTGCACGCCCGCATCGAGATTGGCGCGACCGTCCTGATGGGCGCGGACATTCCGAAGGCCGAGCCCATGCGCAGCGCCTACTTGACGCTGACTCTGGATCGTGAGGAGGAAGCGGAGCGCGTCTATGCGCTGCTTGTGGACGGGGGAGAAATCTTCATGAAGATGGAGAAGACACCCTTCGCCAACCGTTTCGCCATGCTGAGGGACAAATTCGGCACGTCCTGGATGCTTCTGCATCAACCGGAAGCCACATGACCAGCCTCCTCAGTCCCTTGACGATCCGGGGCGTGACGCTCCGCAACCGGGTGGTCATGTCCCCCATGTGCCAGTACAGCGCCGAGGAAGGCCTGAGCAACGACTGGCATCTCGTCCATCTCGGCAGCCGGGCCGTGGGCGGGACGGCCCTGATCCTGGTCGAGGCCACGGCCGTCACTCGCGACGGTCGGATCTCTCCCGCCGACCTGGGGATCTGGAACGACGCGCACGTCGAGCCTCTGGCCCGCATCGCGCGGTTCGTCGAAGCCCAGGGAACCGTCGCCGGCATTCAACTGGCTCACGCCGGGCGCAAGGCGAGCACCGCGCCGCCCTGGACGGGCGGGCGTTTCCTCACGCCCGAGGAGGGCGGCTGGAGCGTGGTGGCCCCCAGCCCGATTCCATTCCGGGAGGGCAATCCGGCTCCCATCCCGCTGGACGAGGCCGGCATCGACGAGGTGGTCGACGCCTTCGAGACCGCCACCCGGCGCGCCCTGGCGGCGGGCTTCCGTGTGATCGAGATCCACGCCGCCCACGGCTACCTGCTGCACCAGTTCCTCTCCCCCTTGAGCAACCACCGGGACGACCACTACGGCGGCAGCCTGGAGAACCGCATGCGCCTGACGCTGCGCGTGGCGGAGCGCGTGCGCGGAGCCATGCCGGAAGAGCTTCCGCTTTTCGTGCGGATTTCGGCGACGGACTGGGCGGAGGAGGGGGGCTGGGACGTCGAACAGTCGGTCGAGCTCGCGAAGCGGCTCCGGGAAGCCGGAGCCGATCTGATCGACGTCTCCTCCGGCGGCACGCTGGCAAGGGTGAGCATCCCCGCCGGCCCGGGTTATCAGGTCCCCTTCGCCCGCCGCATCCGCCACGAGGCCGGCATCCTGACCGGGGCTGTCGGCATGATCAGGGAGCCGGGACAAGCGGCCCAGATCATCGACGACGGCGACGCCGACGTGGTTCTCCTCGCCCGGGAGTTGTTGCGGAACCCTTACTGGGTGTTCCGCGCCCAGCGCGAGTTGGGCGAGCCCGCGGCCCTGCCGGTGCAGTACGAACGGGCTCGGGATTGAGGTTTCATCGCGAGATGAGGCCAGCATGGAAAGTGCTTTGGCACTTAGGGCCAGATATATGTCCATATTTACACAAGATCGCTTTGTTATCTCTTTTACGACTGGTAAACTATTGGAGACAAGCTTGCACTATTACTCCCTCAAAGGAAGATGGCATGACTATATCTGAACTCCTCGGCATCAAGTTGGGCACCCGCCTTGCCAAGTTCCTCCTCAAAACCTACCTGAAAGAGCCGGGGGCGGCTATAGGCTCTGATTTGATCGACATCGCAGGAAAAAAGATCGAATCCTACTTCGATAGAAAAGCGGTAGTACGCCAGTTTGAGGCTATAGGGGAGAGCCTCGTAGCACACCTTCAGCCCTTCTTTGAGGTAGAGGCCCTCCCGCATGAGGTAAACTCTGAGGCAGTTGTTGATCAGCTGTCACAGACTCTTAATGGTAATATCTCCGCGGAATTCTTCTTGGCCCGCGAACTAGATTCCTCCAAGCTCCTTGCCGCGCTGCGGAACAGTCATCCCTTACCTAGCGGTCAGTTTTCCGTAGCCGAGATAGATCTCTACGAGCGCTCGCTCTCGGAAACTGTACGATATCTGGTAGAAATTGCTGATAGTCTTCCAAGGTTCGACGCTGCATATGCAGAAGAAAGCTTAAGGCGCCTATTCCTTATTGGAACGAGCGTCGAAGAGATCGCAAAGGCAGTGATGCGGATAGAAACTATAGTCGAACGACAAGGAGGTGATTATCTTAGTCAGCAATACGAGACTGACTATCGCTTAGCTGTTGCTCGGAAGTTAAATTTTTTGGAACTTTTCGGAGCCGATCTTCCTCCTGAATCCAGGCGACGATCGCTTTCTGTTGCATATATATCAATCGACTTGAAATCCGTCCGCAATTCGGAAAATAGTACGGATCCCATACCAAGCGAATCCGTTTTGCACAATCTGAAACCTGGTGCCAGTCGTCTCTTAATCCGAGGAGAAGCAGGTGGTGGTAAAACCACCTTGTTCCGCTGGGCGGCCGTTGAGGCAGCAGCAAACACTCAATGGGATGAAGTCCGTGGGCTGATGTCCAAGGTGTCACCTATTACCAAGCCGCAGGATACTGATCCACTCCCAAACAGTTGGCGCAGAAAGATACCATTCTTTATCAGGTTGCGGGAGTGCCAAGGGGGGCGACTACCAAGACTTGAAGATTTTCCGGAGTCTATAGCTCGCGAACTCGGTCGTCCACCTGTAGCTTGGGTTCGCTCTATACTAAGTAGCGGTCGAGCCATCCTTTTGTTGGACGGTATTGACGAGATACCTCAGCTTGACCGAGAACGCGTGAAAAAGGATCTTGAGGACATCGTTTCCACCTATCCTGATAACTATTACCTTGTCAGCACTAGGCCAGAGGCAGTTCCTGGCAACTGGTTAGAAACCTTGGGATTTTGCGAAGTATCTGTGCTCCCAATGTCGGAGTCTGCAGTATCAAAGTTCATCGACAAATGGCATGACTCTGTTGCATTCGAACTTTTACGCTTAGGGCGTAAAGGAGAAGATATGCGCCATCTTTCTGTGGCGCTGAAACAATCACTTCGAGATAATCTGGTGGTGGCGCGCTTGGCTGTAAATCCCTTACTCTGTGCAATTATCTGTGCTCTACACCGGGATCGTAATAAGATTTTACCCAAAGGTTTAGCAGACCTCTGTGAGGACATTTGTAAGCTTCTACTGGTGCGTAGAGATCAAGAAAGGGGAGCTGAGTTTCCCTCGCCATACAGTTCTCTCAATTATCAACAAAAACGAGCAATTGTCCGTGAGCTTGCTTACGCTATGGTTGTAAACTGGGAGAGCTCGGTTACCTACGCGCGCGCTAAGGAGAAGATAGCTGAGGCTTTGCGGTTATTCCCCGGTGTTTCCACTATAAATGCCGCAGATGTTCTTAGTGGTTTAATTGAGCGTAGTGGGATGCTAAGGGAAGTCAAGCCAGGACATCTGGACTTTATACACAATACGTTTAAAGAATATCTTGCTGGCGACCGAATGGCGGATTCCGGAGATGCTGGGTTGTTGGCTCAGCAGGCACTGGATTCTACTTGGCAGAGGGTTGTCTTATTAGCCATGACAACTTCCCGAATGGACTTCGCTAGTGCAGTTATTTCACGACTCTTGGACTTTAGCCATTTTCCTGTAAACTCTCCTGGCGTAAAGGACTCAAGGCGGATGAGGGTTTTGCTGGCTATGCGTTGCATGGGAGTTGCGCTTTTTGTGACACCAGAACTAAAGCAACATATTCTTGAAGAAGTTCGGGAGATTCAGCCGCCCCGAAATTTTTCTGAAGCAGAAGCATTTGCAAGCCTTAGTAATGAGGGCCTTGAGTGCCTCAGGCGTCGTGATGGTCTCGAATCTAGTGATGCAGCTGCGTGTGTCCGAGCTCTACGGTTGATCGCGACACCGGAAGCTAGGCATGCTTTGGAAGCTTACCTTCAGGACCGAAGATCTGAGGTAATCTCGGAATTGGCACAAGCGTTCAATCCTTTAGCCATACGATTCTACAGAGAGGAAGTCGTTTTAAAGGGTGAGAAGCTTTCCCCAAGCGTCGCTAGGCAAATTTTCGATTTAACTGAATTGGACCGTCTCTTTGTAGATAAATTCAACCATATTCAGACAATCCATTTGGATAACACTGCCGTTGAGGATTTGACTCCGTTGCAACGCTTTAAGGATCTTGTCACGCTTACTTTGGACAACAGTTTTGTGCGAGATCTGTCTCCTGTAGCGGGGCTGACGAAGTTGAAAAAGCTGAGTATATCGGGGACGCGTATTACAGACATCTCAATTCTCTCTCGCCTCCAATCATTAAAGTGGCTTGATTTTTCGGGGACCCAAATTTCGAATATAACAGCTCTGCGAGATTTGCGGGATCTTGAGTACGTAAATTTCGCTGATACGCGAGTCCGTGATATTTCACCGTTAGCCAAACTTGGTAACCTTCGTTATGTGGATCTTCGTTCCACCGATATTAAGAGCTTACAGCCACTAGCTGGTCGACATAATATCAAAGTAGTGGGACCGAGTTGAGGGATGGCCTGGTAGTTCTTCTACTAAGATCTTACAGAAGCTACAACCACCAGTGAGTTACGTGATTCGAAGCGGTGGCTCCGCCTTCGTCGCGGGATTGGCTGTCCGAGGAGCATCTGGCGTGCTCCCTGTTAGACACCGTCGATGCTCCGAGAAGCCGGAGCCGATCTGATCGACGTCTCCTCCGGCGGCACGCTGGCAAGGGTGAGCATCCCCGCCGGCCCGGGTTATCAGGTCCCCTTCGCCCGCCGCATCCGCCACGAGGCCGGCGTCCTGACCGGGGCCGTCGGCATGATCAGGGAGCCGGGACAAGCCGCCCAGATCATCGACGACGGCGACGCCGACGTGGTTCTCCTCGCCCGGGAGTTGTTGCGGAACCCTTACTGGGTGTTCCGCGCCCAGCGCGAGATGGGCGAGCCCGCGGCCCTGCCGGTGCAGTACGAACGGGCTCGGGACTAGCTGGTTCTATGCCCGAAGTCAGTTCCAGCCGCGATTCGGCACGATGCAACCCCAAAAGCCAATGTTGACGCAGACATAGCGTGACGCCGTCGCCTGGCTGCCGTCCGCGCAGTACACGAGCAGGTCGACTTTGTAGTAGCTGGACAAGGGAGCTGTGTAGGTATGGTTCATCAGGCTGCCGCCAAGACTCGCGGAGGCGTCGCCGAAACTCCAGGAATACGTCAAGATCGATGACCCTGGACAACTCGAGCCGCTGGCGTCGAACTGGCAAGCATGGGAGGTACCTGAGGTGCAGCTCCCCAGAAAGGTAGCGGTCGCGGCCTGGGCTTGAGCCCCGCAGACAAGCAGGAGTCCTCCGATAAGACAAAAGACGGTTCTCTTCATGTTCATTACGATCTCCTTTCTTACGAACCATCTTTATTTTAGGGTAGTCGATATATCGAATGCAAGTCCGCAGCCCTGCCTGCGCGATCACCGCACCGGAATCGACTGCGGGTGATGAAAAAAATCGTCCGGATCCCACCGCTCCTTGACTTTGACCAGATTGCGCGGATTCCGTCGAAAGTTGTCCAGGAAATAAAGCCAGAGCGCGTGATCGACGTCGCCGCGCTCGTGACTGCCCAACACCGTGTCGGGATAGTTGTAGTAGGCGCCGTCGACTGTGCCGGTGTTGTCCCTGGCCGGGTCGGGCGTGCCGCCGTATTCTGCGTACACTTCACGGTAGAAGTCGTTGATCCATTGCAGGTGCGCCTCGGCTTGCTCCCGGTAGGGTGACAGGTGGCCCTGGCCCGGCTCTGAGGCATTGATCCAGTAGGTCTGGTACTGGAGCTTCAGGATGGAGCTGCGCTGCGGCACGGCGGTCGACTCCGGCGTCCGCCGGTTGATCGCGCCGCCGTAGCTGTCCACCTGCAATAACGATTGGCTCATGTCGCCGGCGGGAAGGCCGGCCGGCGTGGTGTTCAACCACTTGTAGATGGCCTCGACCTGAGAGTCCGGGAAGGGCTTCTTCATGTAGGCCGACTTGTATTTACCGAACTGATTCGGCCCGGAACCGTTCAGCGTTTGCAGCGCCTCGAGGTACGTAACGTGCTGCGCCGCGTCGCTGGCCGGCAGGGTCGTCATGTAGCCAGGGTGCCCGCCGAGCGGCTTCTCGAGGGGCGCGCTCGGGACGATCGGGTCGAAGAGCGCCTTGGCTCGCTGAAGGCTTCTCTCCGCCCGCTCGCGATGGTCGCGATAATCGACGCCGGGGGCGGAAGCCATCTGCACGATCAAGCCGATCTGTCCGTTCGAGACGTGATTCAATTTCAGGAGGCTGAAGTCGGTGTCGGGCATCTCCACGACGAAATCGGCGTAGGCGGCCAACAGTCCGGCGAAGCTGTTCCGGTCGAGATCAGACCAGTTCCAGGCCAACGTCCAGAGCGTGGCGTGATCCGGCGCGTCGGGCAACTGGGCGAAGTAGTAGCGCACGATGATCCCGAAGTTGCCGCACCCGGCTCCGCACAAGGCCCAGAACAGGTCCCGCTCGTCGCTCGTCGCGCTGTCGGCGGACACGTGACGCAACTCCGCCTGTCCCGCCCTGGCGTCCCAGGTCACGATGTCCACGGCGCTCAGGTGATCCACGGTCAAGCCGTGCAGCCGCGACAACAATCCATACCCGCCGCCGGTGATATGACCGCCCGCTCCGACCGAATAGCAACTGCCGGCGGGCAGGGTCTTGTTGAACCCGTTCAGCAGCGTGCGATACACCGTCCAGTTTTCACCTCCGGCATCGACGAAGAAGGCATTGCGCGCCGCATCGAACCCGACCTGGCTCAACGCGGACATGTCGATGACGGCCCTGGTGCTGTCGCCGTAGACGAAATTCTCATAGCAGTGCCGTCCCGAGGTGACTTTCACATCTCGGCCGTAGGCGTTGATGGCGGCTGTCACACAGTCCGCCACCTCATCCGGATGCTTCGGCACGTACACCGCTTGCAGATTGGGAGCGAACCAGCGGCGGTCGAAGCCCTGGCGATCGCTGAGGACGACGGGACGGCTACCCAAGACAGCACACTCCTTCCTCGCTCATTGCGGTTTGGCGCCGGGGGCCCAGCGCAGGGGAACGCCGGTCTCGCCGGCTTCGCGGACCTGGCGGTCGGGCTTCAATCCAAAGCCGTCGGCCATGCGCGGGAAATAGTTGAAGATGCTGATGAGGTGGGCCACTTCGAGCAGGCCCTGCTCGTCGATGCCGAGGTCGCGCAGGGGCTGCCAGTCGGCGGCGGTCATCTCCGTGGGCGTCAGGGTCAGCTTTTCGGCGATGGTGCAGAGGGCACGCTGGCGCGGGGTGAGGTCGGGCAGCTCCCGCCAGCGGCGCTGCTTGATGGCGTCGACGAGCTTCGGGTCACCGTCTTCGACACGCAGAAACTCTGCGTGAGAGCACGTTCAGAACTCGCAGGACTGGGCCGCCGAGGCCACGGCGGCCACCATCTCCCGCTCGGCGCGGTCGAGCGCTCCCGGCGCGAACATGACCTCGTAGAAGAAGTCCCGCATGGCCGGGCCGATACGCGGGTGGGCGGCGAGCAGGCGGCCCATTTTGGAGATGAAGCCGAAGTTGTAGGTGGTCTTGCCTCCCGGGGTCATCCGCGACCGCAGCTCTTCCTCGGTGGGCAGGGTGATGAAGGGATCTTCGGGCTCGGACATGATCTTTCCTCCTGGTCTGTCCCGGGAGTGTAACCCGTATGCGACGCGTACACTCGCTGCTCATGGGGCGAACCCCGGCCATGCGCTGCGAATCCGGCTCTGGTGTGACGCTATTCCAGCAGAATGGACCGCTGCCGCCTTGGATTGCGACGCCGGAATCCGTCTCCGCGTCTCCGCCACCGGGATTTGCGACGGCAAGGCTGGGAATGCACCCGCTCCCATGACCCATCGCGACGCGAAGATCTGGAATTGAGGCGCGACGGTCTCTGATTGGGACAGGAATCTTCGGAATCACGACGCACCGCAAGGGAATCGCGGCGCATCCTTCCGCAAATGCGGCGCCCCCATCGCCGGATGCGACGCTCCCAAAGCGATTTGCGGCGCTCGAGCCTCGGAATGTGCGGTGCAATTCGCCGATCGCGCGCCGCAAAAGGAGAATTCCGCGTCGTAACCATGGGATTCATCGTCGCAAATCCAGACGGAAGCATCGCGTGAGCGTTCCGTGGCGTCACGAATCCGGATTCCGGACGGATCCGTGCGCATTTTCGCGTCGCCGAAAGGCTCGCTGGCGTCGCGTTTCAGCTCCTCGCGTCACCTTCAGGCGCGGGCGGCGTCGCGATTCTCAAGCTGTGGGGTTCAAGCCGGTCTTCTTGTAGCTCGTGGGCGTCTTGCCGCTGCCGAAGGCCTCCACCTTCAGGAATCCCTCGTCCTCCAGTGCGGCCGACCTGGGAGCCGTCCTTGCCGGACATGATTGTGTGCCGGCGTACTCTTGGCGTCAGCGTTGCTGTTCGCTCAAACAGCCTCCGCGGAGCCGTCAAGCCAGCGCCAGGGCGAGCAGAGCGTCTCGACGTCTCCAGAGGGCAGCCTTCCAGCCGCCCTCCGTTCGAGACGCGTCTCTATTCGGCGGAACCTATCTCTGGCTCATTCCACGTAGCAGTTGCCGTAATGGGGAGGGCGGGTCGAGCAGGACCATTGGTAGAGATGCCAGACCTGGTTATTGAGATTGACGCAATCGTAGACGTACTCCTGGGTGTACGTCGCCATGCAGTCATCCTCGGTGAAGGAGCAGGCGTACGGATAACCGCAGAAAGGTAGCGCTCCTGCCCTGCTCTGGACGGCAATAGCGAACGCCGCGACGAGAACGAGAAGACGAACCGTTTTCTTCACTTCAACCTCCTTTGGGCCAGTCGGACATACATATATCTTATTCTACGTCCTTTTTTGAGTCAACATAGTGAAACTCCTTCCCCCCGAGTCCGGCCGATGTCAGCCGCCCCTTCCTGCCCGGCGCGCGAAGCTGGCGTTGGTGGAGTGAGGCGGCTCGCCTGGTGGTCAGGTCCGGGGAACGACGCCGGCGAAGCTCACGACGGTCCCTTCCGGCGAGGAGTCGATGGTGAGCTGGCCGCCGAGGCGTTCGGCGCGGCGTTGCATGGTGGCGAGGCCGTCGCCCTTCCCGTTCCGGCTCTCCGGATCGAAGCCCGCGCCGTCGTCCCGCAGGACGATCGCGAGCCGGGTGCCGTGGAGCGTCACGGTCAGCTCGGCCCGGCGGCAGCCGCTGTGGCGCAGGGCGTTGTGGAGGGCCTCCTTGAAAAGGAGATGGAGGTTCTGGCGGAAGGCCATCGGCAGGCGGGCGGACTCGAGAGGCGAGAGGTCTGCCACTTCGAGCTCGGCTCCCGCCTGGGCGAAGAGCTCGGCGTAGGAGTCTTTGAGGCGGACGAAGAGCTCGTAGAGGGTGTCCCGCCGCGGGTTGACGAGCCAGACGATATCCCCCAGGTCTTCCACCAACTCGCGGGCGGTGGCGGCGACCCGGGTGAGCTCCGGCGACTCGCCGGCCTTGCGGGCGGCGACCTCGGAGAGGATGGCGATGTCGGTGAGACCGGCCCCGACCTGGTCGTGGAGGTCGGCGGCGATCGCGGCGCGCAGGCGATCGAGCGCCAGGATCTGCCTCACCCGGGCGACGGCGTAGAGGCCGCCGGCGAGGGCCAGGGCCGCCGCGGCCAGGCCGAGCACGAGGGCGGGCCGGCGCCACCAGGGCGGCGGGAGGATGGTGAAGCCGAGCCTGGCCGGAGAGCTCCAGAGCCCGGATTCGCTCCCCGCCTGAAGCTCGAAGCGGTAGGAGCCCGGCCGCAGGTTCGGATAGCGCGCGGAGCGCTGATCGGTCTCGATCCAATCTCTGTCCAGCCCGGAAAGCCGGTAGCGGAACTTCATGAAATGAGCCGCGAGATCGATCCCGGCGAAGGAGAAGGTCAGATCGTTGCGGCCGTAAGAAAAAGGTTTTGTCTCTCCCACCAGGGGAAGAGGCTGATGGTCCTGAAAGACCTGGAGGCCGGTCAGCAGCGCGCGCGGCGGGTGGCGCGGCCGGTCCAGCGCGGGATCGTACACGGCCAGCAGGGGCTGGATGCCAAACCAGAGCCGGCCCTGGCGGTCCTTGAGACAGGCCTCGGGGTTTCCGGTGCCCTCGCCGAAACCGGAGAACGGGAGGGTCCTGGGCCGCGTCGGAGCCCCGAGGTCGAGCACGTTGACGCCCCGGTTGGTGCTGAGATAGAGGCGGCCGGCCTCGCCTTCCAGGATGCAGACGACGAAGTTGTTGGCGAGGCCGTTGCTCGTGTCGTAGGTCTTGATGCGCCCGTTCCGGAGGACCGAGAGGCCGCGCCGGGTGCCGGCGAGGAGGCTGCCGTCCCGCCCCGTCCGCACGGTCCAGATCCAGTCATCCTTCAGACCATCGCTGCGGGTCCACTGCCGGAAAACCTTGCCATCGCGGAAAGCCGCCAGGCCGCGCGAGGTCCCCAGGTAAAGCGTTCCATCGGCGGCGAGCACGAAGGAGTAGACGTTGCCCGGGAGGGGAAAGAATCGGACGTCCGGTCCCCGGATCACCGCGAATCCCTCGACGGTCGCGGCGTAGACCACGCCGTCCGGAGCTTCGAGGATCGCGAGGACCAGATCCCTCTTCTGCAGGCTCACGATGCGGAGCAGGCGCCCCCGCTCAGAGATCCAGACGTGGCCCTGGTCGTCTCCGGCGTACAGGCGGCCCGATGCCCCCGCATGGAGGCAGAGCGTCGGGCCCTCGGGAAAGCCGTCCTTCCTTCCGAGGGATCGCCACTTCTTCCCTTGGAGGATGGCCACTCCGCCGTTGGAAGCGGCGTAGAGATCGCCCTTCTCATCTTCCACGACGGACCAGATCGTTTTATCCGGCAGGCCCTGAGCCAGGGTCCAGGTCTGCAGGACCTCGCCACTCCACCGGTCGAGCCCGGCGTCCGTTCCGAAGTAGACCGGACCCTTTGTGACGGCGTAAGCGGTATGCACCCATTCATCCGAGACGCCGTTTTCTGGCGCCAGGGGCGCGAGAGGCTCGAGGCTGGACTCGCGCAGGCGTAGAATTCCGGATTTACGGGTAGCGAGGTAGAGGATTCCGTCCTCATCCGTGGTGATCGATTCGATCCGGCGGCCCCGTGTGGAGAGCGGGATCTCGCGAGAACCGTTGCGCAGGACGGCGAGGCCCCGATCGGCTCCGACATAAAGGGTGCCGTTCCTCCCTTCGTGCAAGGACCAGACGGCGCCCAGCCCGCCGAGATCCTCCGCGCTCTTCCAGGGAGAGAGCCTGCCTTCGCGCAGGACGAGCACGTCGCCATCCACGGTCCCTACATAGAGCGTCCCGTCCTTCGCCGCGCAAAGAGCCTTTACCGGGGATTGCGGAGGAAGGACTGTGCTCCATTTCCCGCCGGGCCGGCGCGCCACGAGGCCCATCGTCCCGCCGAAGAAAACCGTTCCATCCCACAGCCCGGCAATGGCGGTGATGGCCGCTCCGGCCAGCCCGCTCGCCGGGGAGAGAGGGAGGAAGCGCTCGCCATCGAAAAACGCGCCGCCGCCGTCCCCGCCTAGATAAAGCGGGCCGTCCGCGGCCTGATGGAGAGCGAGGATGCGGCCCGGGGGCACGCCGTCCTGATCGAGGAACCGGGTGAAATGGACGCCGTCGAAACGGTTGACGCCGTCCCAGGTACCGATCCAGAGGAAACCGTCGCGGTCTTGCGAGATCGCGTAGATCTGTGGATTGGACAACCCGTCCGCCATCCGAAAGCTGCGATCGATCCGTTCCTGGGCGTGTCCAAGGGACGGGAGGCACGCGGCGCCGAGCCCCAGGGCGAGCGCCGCGAGCCTGCCGTGGAGGCGATGGATCAAACCTCCCATTCCGGCCAGTATTTCTCGCACATGCCCATCTTCACGCCGCCGTTGGGGCAGGAGTACATGCAGCAGGCGCCGTCGGGGCCGTACCAGACGTGGGTGAAGCCGCAGAATCCGAGCGTCTCGGCGCACCACAGGGCGTGGGCCGGCTGGGCCGTGACGTTGAAGACGCCGAAGGACGCGAGCACCGCCAGGACGGTGAGGCAGAGCGCGCGGAGCAGGGTCGACTTTCTCATCACTTTTTGACTCCTTTCAAAATGGGCGTTGTGTCGCCCTCGATGGAGTCATTCTGCGGGGCGGATCTTCGCGGCGAAAGCCGCATGATCGTGCAGGGGGCTCACAGGAGCCCTCTGCACAGAGCCTTGGCCACGGCTTCGGACTGTGAGTGGGCCTGGAGCTTGCGGTAGATCTTCCGGATGTGGAAGCGTACGGTGTCGGTGCTGATGCCCAGGACGCGGGCGGTGGTCTGGTAGGTGCCGCCGGCGGCGAGACCGCGAAGCACTTCCCGCTCGCGCTGCGTGAGCAGGTCGCCTTCCTTTTCGGCTCTCTCCGGCGAGGTCTCCACCCGCAAGGCGCGGAGCACCTCGACGACGCTCCGGGCGATATGGGAGCTCATCGGCGAGCCCCCCTCGTGCGCCTCACGGATGGCTTCCAGGAGGCGGAGGGGCGGCGTCTTCTTCACCAGATAGCCGCAGGCCCCGGCGCAGAGGGCTTCCAGGACGAGAGCGTTGTCCTCATGCACGGTGAGCATGAGGATGGGGAGGGCCGCGGCCATCTCCCGCACCTTCCGGACTCCGGCGATGCCGGAGATTCCCGGCAGGCCGATGTCCAGGAGAAGCACGTCCCACCGGGCCTCGGGAAGCCGCGCGAGCATCTCCTCGCAGGATGGCCAGGCGCCGGCACAGCGATACCCCGGCGTGCCGTCGATCAGGGCGGTGAGACCGTGGCGGGCCAGGGGCTGGTCTTCGACGAGAGCGACATCGATGGTGCTCATACCCTGTGTACGAAGGGAGTGGGGGAAGGGTTTATCAGAAGAGAAACGGCTGAAGCAGAAGATGCGTCGCGTTAACCGCCGAATGGTAAGCCAGCATTCCTAGGGTTGTTTACAACCCCTTGTCTCTCTTTTCTGTTATTAAGCACCTTTGATATTAGAGGGTCATGCGCGAGCTCATGGAGAGCTCTCGCGTTGCTCCAGGAGGCAATCCCATGCTGCAGAACATTGCTAATTCTCGCGCCTTCCTTCTTGTTATATGCGTTTTGCTCGTGTGTCTGTCCATCTCTGAAAATCAGGCTAATGCAAACAGCTGTATTCCTACGTGGGAATTGTGCTCCGAGATCTGCGCCAGTGGACCGCCACAAACCTGCGATCCAGGGTGCTGCAACCAGTTCGATTGCTCGTGCTGTGATTACGTCAATTGCTTCTGCGTCTAAACCTGCTGGATCTCCGCGTAGACGAGCCGGGCGGCGTGCTCGGGCGCCATTTCGGTCCACGCGCCATCTGTCACAGCGGGCAGGAAGAGACCGGTGCCCGGAGAGGGAGAGCTCGCGATAAAGTAAAGCTTTATCTCAAAGCGCCAGCCCCGGATCCCCTTCGAGGATCCGCCGTTCGAGGCGCGGCCGCTCGCCCGGGCGCCACATGGGCACGCGGTGGACGACGCGATAGCGGAGGGGGCCGCCGTCCGCGCCCTCGCTGCGTTCGAGCGGCCGCGGGATGCAGACGAACTCGCATTCGGCGGCGTCCGCCGTCAGGCGCAGCACGGCGTAGCCGTGGCCGCCCATGTCGAGGAAGTTGATGTGCGGCGCCAGGTCCGGATTTGACGCGCGCCGCGCGCTCTCGGCGTCCCCGCTGCGCTGGTACTCCAGGCAGGTCCGCACGCCGTGGTGCAGCAGCAGGTTCACCATCGGCTGCTTCTTTCCATTGACTTCGGTCATGTAGAGGGCGCGCAGCGGGTGATCCTTGGGGAAGCGATGCTCGTAGGCTTCCACGAGACCGGCCGCGGAGATGGAACCGGTGATGAACGCGGCGCCGACCGGCTCGAAAGCGGCGGGGGGCAACGCCTTCGCGGCGAGTCCCGCCCAGAAACTGTGCCGGTCTCCCGAGACGGTCACGAATCCGGTGATGCCCGCGTCGCGCACCGCGTCGTAGATCTGGCCGCGCTCGGTGTAGGCCGTGCTCCAGTCGCCGCCGCCGCCGAAACAGGCGTAGCCGGCGCCGGGCCAGGGCTTGCCCACACCCTGGGGCAGATTCTGCGGATCGGCGCGCCAGTCCAGGCTGCCCAGGGAGTTGCCCCAGACCTTCCAGGTTGCGTTCGACGCGCGCAGCCGGTCGAGGAACCATGCCTTCTGCCGGGTTCCGAGGATGGTCTGCGGCGCCTCGTCCTTGCGGAAGTTGGGCACCTGGGCCTCGCCGTACCGGAGCGTCTCCGGCGGCTTGCCGCCCGCGTAGGCCCGTCCGGCGTCGAGGATCTCCATGGCCTCTTGCGGAATGAGCTCCGGGAAGTCGTCGCTCGTGAGCGGTTGCGCTTCTTTCCGCGAGTCGGGCACCTCGGAGCGATAGGAATGCTGATCGGTGATGAGGAGATCCAGGTATCGTCCCCAGCGCAGGGTGCGATAGGCGGTGAGACTGCCGATCGCGGCGAGGTTGTTCGGCTCCTGGCCGAGGCCCTGCTCGTCAAAGCGCTCGACGGGCGCGTTTTGCACCTGTGGCGGAGCGAAGCGCTCCAGCGACGATCCGCCCGCCTGGCTCACGCGCGCCGGCTGATATTCGAACCACGCCTGATTGGCCGCCACCTTGATCGTCTGGGCCGGGCGCGTGTTGCCGCTGAAGACCTGGAACGATTGCCATCCCATCCAGGAGAACTCGTGGTTGTCCCACATCGGCACGAAGGGGAACCGCGCCCGTGCATCCTGCAGGTCCGGATCATGGAGGTAGGAGCGGTAGAGCGCGCGGTAATCGGCGAGGGAGGCCGGCACCCGGAACCCTGAGATCTTCTCGCCCTCGGGATAGCGGACGACGTCGCGCAACCGGCGGTCGTAGCGGTGCCCGCCGGGGATGTCCTCCGGGTATTGCACGACTTCGTAGACGAAGTCGCCGAGGTGCAGCACGAACGCGAGCTGGTCTTCGGGCGCGGCCCGCTCGTCCTCGAAGATCATGCGCCGGTAGGCGTTCTGCGCCCCCTCGCAGACGTTCTGGCAACTGACGAAGGCGAACCGCGCGGGCCGCGGATCGTCGGCGGCCGGCGCGGTCCGGGTGCGTCCGATCCGGCTGCCGTGGCCGTTCTCGTCCATGAACCGGTACCAGTACACGCGGGCCGGCCGCAGCCCGCCCACCAGGACGCGGCAGGTGTGGTCGGCGGCCAGCAGGGCGACGGTAGGGGCCGTGGCGACCACATGCTCGAACTCCGGATCCTCGGCCACTTCGACGGTCAGCGCGACGGACTCCTTCGATCCCCCCGCGGAGGCGCGCGTCCACAGGAGGACGCTGTCCGGGCCGGGATCGCCCGAGGCGACGCCCTCGGCGAACAGCTCCCGGCGTTCGACCCAATGCGAGCGCGAGCGCATGGAGCGAGGCCCCGCGCAAGCCCACGTCGCGCCCATAGCGGCCGCGGCGGCGATGAATTCTCTGCGTGTCAGACGTGCCATGGGCTGAGTTTAGCGGGCTACACGGGGGCTTGCCAGTGGGGCGGCGGGCAACCCTGGAAAGGACCTAAACGACCTAAAGGACATAAAGGACCCAAAGGACCCAAAGGACGACAACTCGGCGTCCTTTAGGTCGTTTAGGTCCTTTGGGTCCTTTAGGTCCTTGCATCGGCGTACTCCGAAAGATCGATCACGGCATCCCCCAACTCCTCGACGAAATGGCGGTCATGGGAGACGAAGAGGATGGCTCCCGGATACTGCGCCAGGGTCGCCTCGAGCGCCTCGCGCGCTTCGATGTCGAGATGGTTCGTCGGCTCGTCGAGCAGCAGGAGGTTGGCCTCGCCGACGAGGAGCGCCGCGAGTGCCACCTTCGCGCGCTCGCCGCCGCTCATCGAGCCGATCGGCTGCCGCACCTGGTCGGCCCGGATCTTCAGGCACGCGAGGAGGGTCCGCACCCATTCCTCGTTCGAGTTGACGCCCAGGCAGAAGGCGAGCGGCGACAGCGCCGGATCCATGTGCTCGCCCTCCTGGGAGAAGTAGCCCACGCGGACGCCGGCTCCCAACTCGACGCTGCCCCGGTCCGGCCGGTCGAGACCGCGCACGATGCGGAGGAGCGTCGTCTTGCCCGAGCCGTTGGGTCCCACCAGGGCGTAGCGCTCGCCGCGGCCGACGCTGAGGGAGAGCCCGTCGAAGAGCGGCTTGCCGTCGAAGGACTTCGCCAGCCCGTCGATCCGCAGGACGGTGCCGCCGCAGCGGTGCACGTCCGCGAAGTCGAGTGCCGGGATCACCGTTTCGACGTACGGCTTGACCGCCCTCGGTTCATGCAGCGAGCGCTCGCGGAGAATTCGCGCGGTGCGCTGAAGGCGCGCGGCCTTGGCCTGATAGAAATCATGTCCATGGCGCACGCCGACGGGTGCGCGGGCGACCTTGCGCGCCGTCTGGTCCCGCTGCTCGGCCGCCCGTCTCGCCGCAGCCTCGCGGCGCTGCTGCGCCTCGTATCTCTCCCACGCCTGACGCTCCGCGAGCGCCCGCTGCTCGCGGTAGAGCTCGTAGGAGCCCCCGAACGCCGTCAGCGCTCCGCGGCGCAGCTCGAAGGTCCGGGACGCTACGCGGTTGAGAAAGACCCGGTCGTGCGAGATGAGCAGGCAGGCGCTCTCGATGCCGGCCAGATAGCCTTCGAGCCACTCGCGCGCCTCGACGTCCAGGTGATTCGTGGGCTCGTCGATGAGCAGGAGGTCCGCGGGGCTGAGAAGGAGCCGCGCGAGCTCGGCGCGCGAGCGCTGACCGCTGGAGAGCTGCCCCATTTCGAGCGTCCGCTCGGGCGCGTCGAAGCCCAGACCTTCGAGCACGCTCGCGGCGCGCGCCTCGAAGAGGTAACCGCCGGCGGCCTCGTAGACCGTCAGCAGGTCGGCGTAGCACAAAGCGGCGGCCTCGTCTTCGAGGCGGGCTTCGAGAGCGCGCCACTCGCGCCGCAGGCTTCCGAGCGCGGAGTCCGCGTCGAGGATGAAGTCCTCGAGCAACTCGCCGGCGGGGGCGCTCACCTCCTGCCGGACGTACGCGAGGCGCAGGCCCGAGCGCCGGACGAGAGCGCCGTCGATGGCTTGGATCTCGCCCGCGAGGATGCGCAGCAGCGAGGTCTTGCCGGAGCCGTTCGGGCCGACCAGGGCCACACGGTCACCAGGATCTATGTTGAAGGAGACGTTCCGGAACAGCCAATCCGTTTGGGAGTCGTGGCGAAACGCCAGACCCGACGCCTGAAGCAAGCTCATTCGATCCCCCTTCCGCTCGCGCGGGAGAGTGTTCACACCTCCGGTCAGGCGCTGAGCGCCGGCCGGGACGAACAGGACGAATGGCTTACTTCCTCATCGGACTCCTCCCAAGGACCAGACTATTCTACACCGGGCCGGCGCCCGCCACGGCCGGTCCCGGCGAGCGCGCCGCCTCGCGCAGCCGCTCCACGTCCCGCATGGGGGGCTGGCCGAACAGCCGCTTGTACTCCCGGCTGAACTGCGAGGCGTCTTCGTAGCCCACCCGGTAGCCGGCGCTGGCGGCGTCCAGGTTCTCGCCGAACATGAGGCGCCGGGCCTCCTGGAGCCGGATCTGCTTCTGGAATTGCAGGGGGCTCATCGCCGTGACCGCCTTGAAATGGTGGTGGAAGCCCGAGACGCTCATCCCCAGCTCCCGCGCCAGGCTTTCGATCCGCAGCGGCTGGTTGAGCTCCTTGCGGAGCCGCTCGACGGCTTCGGCGATACGGTCCGTGTGGCCGCCGCCCAGGAGCGCCAGGTGACGGAGCCGGTTTCCCTGGTCCCCCATCAGCAGCCGGAAGACGATCTCCCGCGTGATCAGCGGCCGCAGGACCCGCGCTTCGGCCGGCGAGTCCAGGAGCCGCACCAGGCGTACCGTGGCGTCCAGCAGGTCCGCGTCCAGCGGGCTCACGTCGATCGCCCGCATGTCGCCCCGGTTCGGCGCGGGGAGATGCCCCGCCTCCACGATCACCGAGCTGACGAGGGCCGGATCGAGGTCCAGGCGGAGGCTCAGATACGGCCGTTCCGGGGACGCCTCGACGATCCGGCTCACGATGGGCAGCTCCACCGTGGCGAGCAGGTAATGGGCCGGGTCGTAGCGGTAGACGCTGTCCCCTAGCCACACCTGCTTGCTGCCCTGCGCGATGACGCAGAAGGCCGGGTCCGAGCAGCCGTGGAGCGCATCTGTCATGGTGGAGGAGCGGTGGAAATAGAGCCCCTTCAGTGGTTCCACCCTGCCGTCTTCCGAGACGGCCCGCGCGATGCGCTCCGCGAGCTCCTCCTGGTAGGCCGGCG
This sequence comes from Thermoanaerobaculia bacterium, assembly GCA_036376245.1. Taxonomy (GTDB): domain Bacteria; phylum Acidobacteriota; class Thermoanaerobaculia; order Multivoradales; family UBA5704; genus DATARR01. Next base: position 100,516 of record DASVAS010000049.1, read on the forward strand.
CCCGGTGAGTTCCCGATCCCTGGGGGTCCGTCGAGTCCATGACCCTATCCTAGCCCCCTCCGGTGGATTCTGGACAGACCTCCCGAGGATTTGCAGGATCGTCCATCCGCTGACGCCAGCAACAATGCCATTGACGTGCCTTTGCGGGTCGAGTAGGGTTGCGGATGGTTCGATGAGAAAGGACATTACGTCGCCCTGAGCGATATTCGTGGCCATGTCGCGCATCACCCTTGCCCAACGTCCCGAGGGCGTCCGGCTCACCGTGCAGGAGTTGCTGGAGCGTGTGCGCTCCGGGCGCATTCGCATTCCCGCCTTCCAGCGCCCCATGAGGTGGGGCCAGAATGATCACCAACTCCTTCTCGACAGCGTCCTCCGCGGGTTTCCCGCCGGTGTGTTTCTGTTCTGGCGCCGTCCGGCTCCTCCAGGAAGAGTTGTGCTCGGTCCGTGGTCCGCGGAGGTGGCGTCGAGCCCTGATGCATGGTGGGTGGTCGATGGGCAGCAGCGTATTACATCTCTGACGGGGACGCTTCTGCATCCTGATCCACTCCAGCCGGCCAGCCCCTTCGCGTTCTACTTTGATCTCGCCCGCGAGGAGTTCGTTCATGCAACGCCGGCAAGCACGGAGCGCCCTGAGTGGGTGCCTGTACATCGTCTTGTCGATGCCGCCGATCTGGGCATCTGGTTGGCGCAATCGGGCTTGGATTTGACGCGGCAGCGTCAGGCCCACGAGGTAGGCCGCAGATTGCGCGAGTATGAGATCGTCGGATACCTCGTCGACAGCCCCGACGAGCGCGCCCTGCGGGCTGTTTTCGACCGCGCGAACACTTCAGGCAAGCGCATGACGGGCAAGGACGTGTTCCAGGCGCTCCATGCCGGGCTGGATGGAGAGAGGCCCGCAACATTCGCTACGCTCGCTACGGAGCTTCACAATGCTGCAAGGTTCGGCATTGTATCGGACCAGTGGCTTCACAAGGCGGCCCTCGCCATCCGGGGCATTGATGCGACGAAATCTCTGAAAGGGGAGCTCCGGGAGCCCGGTGCGCTCAAGGACACTTTCACCGAGCTTCTACCCGTGCTCGGCAAGGCAATCGAGCTCCTGCGTGGGGTCGCGAAAATCCCTCACTCTGAAGTGTTGCCCTACGGCCTGCCGCTTGCTGTGCTCGCCCGATTTTACCATTTGTTTCCCGTGCCGAAAGAGCGGTCCGAATTGCTGCTTTCCAGGTGGATCTGGCGCGGCGCTGTCAGTCAGCTCCATCGCGGAGAAAGTGTGCCTTACGTGCGAAAGAACTATCGCGCGCTCGTGGCTGGCGATGAAGAGGGCTCCGTACAACGGCTCTTGTCGCTCGTACCTTCAGTGCCGCCTGCCTCGCGTGACGATCTGGAGTTGAGTCCCTATCGTCCGGCAACCGCTGCGACAAAGATCGAGATCGCTGCTCTCGCCGCCTTGGGGCCGCAGAGGCTGGTGCAGACCGACCTGTTTGAGCCCGAGTTGGCGGTTGACGTCAATGAGCTTTTCGATCTCGTGAAGGCCAGCAAATTGCCGCTTTGGGCACCGGAAATGGCTGGCACGCCGGCGGCAAGAACGATTGCCGCGCGCCTGCTGCATCCTCCCGGCGAATGGGATGACGATAGTTGGACAACAATTTTGGCATCGGCATCGGATGACGTTCTCGCCTCCCACGGTTTCGACGGCGACGCAAGGCGTGCGATACGCGCCCATGATTGGAGAGCGGCCTTAGAGGCCCGCGCGCATCACATGCAGCACATCATCTCGGGATTCGTAGCGCAACGAGCGCGTTGGGGGGAGAACGACCGTCCTTCACTGGAGTATCTCGCAGTCGATTCTACGCAATCATGACAGAATATAGCGGTCAGGCTTTCCTCGTCCTGCTGCACGATGAGCCGGTTGCACACCTTCGCGTCCGAGAAGACGGCTCGTCTGCGCTCAGGTTTCTGGACTCCTATGTGCAAACAACGCCTCGCCCAGTCCTGAGCCAGAAGTTTGAAGATTGGAACTTGTCCAAGATCCGACGCTTCAAGTCTTTGCCTCCATTCTTTCAGCATCTTCTGCCGGAGGGAGCGCTTCGCGAGTACATCGTGAGGGCGGAGCTCCTTGCAGACTCCGACGTTGAGCTACTTCGCCGGCTCGGCCGTGATCTTCCGGGGGCGGTGGCACTTATTCCAGAAGATGTCGCAGACGATGATGTACCTGGCCAGATCGTTGATGAGCCAGCAGTACCGCCTGCCGTGCCGATGAATAGACTCCGTTTCTCGTTGGCGGGAGTGCAACTCAAGTTCTCCGCTGAACGGAAGGGACGTGTTACGGTCCCCGCCCGTGGCCGCTCGGGCAGATGGATTGTCAAGTTGCCCGATCGGATGCACCCACGCCTTCCAGAGCTTGAGCACAGCATGATGCGTTGGGCTGCGGCAGTTGGATTTGAGGTACCCGAGACAGATGTGGTGTCGGCCAGCGAGATTGAGGACATTCCACCTCATCTCGAGTGGAGCGAAGAAAATGCCTACGTCTGCCGTCGCTTCGACCGTACTGAGGAAGGACTGCCCATACACATTGAAGATTTTGGGCAGGTCTTCGGGGCTCCCTTGACTCATGCGGCCAAGTACTACACCTATGGGTACCTGGCCATCGCTCGAACGTTGTCCGCGATCGCCGGGCACGACGAAATGCTTTTGTTCTTGCGACGCCTCGTTTTCGACATACTCTGTGGGAATGGTGACAGCCACGTGAAGAACTGGAGCGTGATCTACCGAGACCGGTTCCATGCCCGGTTGGCGCCAGCCTACGACATCGTGCCGACGGTTCTCTTCCCGGGCTACGACCAAGCCCTGGCACTCGACTTTGTCGGCGTCACGCGCTTTACTGAGATTACCCGTGACCGATTTCGTCAATTCGCCAAGAAGCTCGACATGTCCCCGGCAGATCTGCTTGCGATCGTCGACGAAACGATTGTGCGAGCCCAAGATGCGTTTGGCACCTCGGCGCGGGATTGGGCGCTCACGACGGAAGAACGAGCCCAGATGGAGGCGCACTGGGGGCAGGTTCCCCTCCTTCGAGGCTCTTGACCTGCCGGTAGGCGGCGAGACCTGGATTCCCCGCCCGAGGATTTGCAGGATCGTCCAAGGATCTTCCAGAATCGTCCTACCGCCCCGCCTGCCGGAGCCCATAGCATGAGCTGGCAAGGACGGGGGCGCCGCTCAGGGCGCCAAAGGAGAATAAAACCCATGTACAACGCCAAAGCCTATGCCGCCGCCAGCGCGACGTCGCCGCTGGCTTCCACCACCATCGCGCGGCGTGAGCCCACCGATCGCGATGTGCAGATCGAGATCCTTTTCTGTGGCATCTGCCACTCCGATCTCCATCAGGTCCGCTCGGAGTGGAGCAGCTTCAATCCCACCGTCTATCCCTGCGTGCCCGGTCATGAGATCGTCGGCCGCGTCACCCGGGTCGGCTCCGCGGTCTCCAGGTTCAAGCCCGGCGATCTCGCCGCGGTCGGCTGCCTGGTGGCCTCGGACGGCGCCTGCCCTCAGTGCCGGGCCGGCCTTGAACAGTTCTGCCCGGAGGCCACCTTCACCTACAACTCCGAGGACAAGCACCTCGGAGGCGTGACCTACGGCGGCTATTCCGAGAGCGTGGTCGTGGATGAGCATTTCGTCCTGCGCGTCCCGTCCAACCTCGACCTCGCCGGAGCCGCGCCTCTCCTCTGCGCCGGGATCACGACCTACTCGCCCATGCGCCACTGGGGCGTCACCGGCGGCAAGAAGGTCGGCGTGGTCGGTCTCGGCGGGCTGGGCCACATGGGCGTGAAGTTCGCTCACGCGTTCGGAGCCCACGTCGTCGTGTTCACCACGTCGCCCGACAAGAAGGAAGCCGCGCTCCGTCTCGGCGCCGACGAAGTCGTCATCTCCCGCGACGCCGGCGAGATGGCGAAGCACGCCGGCAGCTTCGACTTCATTCTCGACACCATCTCCGCCGAGCACGACCTCAACGCCTACATCGGCCTGCTCGGCGTCGACGGCAACCTGACCATGGTCGGCGCGCCGGAAAAGCCCCTCCCGGTCTCCGTTCCGGCCCTGCTGTTCGGACGCCGCAGTCTCTCCGGCTCCCTGATCGGCGGCCTTGCCGAGACCCAGGAGATGCTCGACTTCTGCGGCGAGCACAACATCACGTCCGACGTCGAGGTCATCCCCATCCAGAAGGTCAACGAAGCCTACGAGAGGATGCTCCGGTCCGATGTGAAGTACCGCTTCTCGATCGACATGGCTTCCCTGAAGTCGGAGTGACCGGCGTGCCACCCGCTGGCTGGTGTCGAATTTGCAGATGTTCGACGTGCTCGCCAGCGGGTCAGCACGCTATCGACGTGCTCGCTAGTCCAGGAGCATGGACCCATGTACAACGCAAGGCTTAGGCCGTTTTCTGCGGAGGGAGCACATGCGGAAGCGTGAACTTGGAAACAGCGGCCTCGAGGTCTCGGCGATCGGGCTCGGCTGCATGGGCATGAGCTCCGGCTACGGACCGGCCCAGGACGAGCGGGAGATGATCTCCGTGATCCGGTCCGCCGTGGACCTCGGCGTCACGTTTTTCGACACCGCCGAAGTCTATGGTCCGTACGCGAACGAGAATCTGGTGGGCAAGGCGCTCTCGCCCATCCGCGAGCAGGTGGTGATCGCCACCAAGTTCGGGTTCCGCATCGACGCCGACGGCAAGCAGGCCGGCCTGAACAGCCGGCCCGAGCACATCCGGGAGGTCGCGGAAGCGTCGCTCCAGCGGCTCGGCATCGACGTCATCGACCTGTTCTACCAGCACCGCGTCGACCCCGAAGTGCCCATCGAAGACGTGGCGGGGACGGTGAAGGAGCTGATCCAGGAGGGCAAGGTCCGGCATTTCGGTCTTTCGGAGGCGGGCGTGCGGACCATCCGCCGCGCGCACGCCGTCCAGCCCGTCACGGCCCTTCAGAGCGAGTACTCGCTCTGGTGGCGGGAGCCCGAAGAGGAGATCCTCCCGGCCCTGGAGGAACTGGGAATCGGCTTCGTTCCCTTCAGCCCATTGGGCCGGGGGTTCCTGACGGGCAAGATCGACGAGAACACGACCTTCGACAGCACCGACTTCCGCAGCACCGTCCCCCGTTTCACCCCGGAGGCCCGGAAGGCGAACCGGGCGCTGGTCGATCTGCTGGAGAGCATCGCCCGGCGCAAGGGCGCCACACCCGCCCAGATCGCGCTCGCCTGGCTCCTCGCCCAGAAGCCCTGGATCGTGCCGATCCCCGGCACCACGAAGCTGCACCGTTTACAGGAGAACGTCGCGGCGGCCTCCCGCGAGCTGACCGAGGGGGATCTCCGCGACATCGAGAGCGCCGCGTCCCGGATCACGGTGCAGGGGCATCGCTACTCCGAGGGCTCGCAGCGGATGGTCGACCGCTGAGCTTGGTTCCTTCAGTGAAGTTTTATCCTTCAATGACCTGTGCAATGCCGGCCCGTGAGGTGTGGAGAGCGGCAAGGAGAGCCGGGATAAGAGGCCTGAGGTCTGCGAGCCGGTTCGTGCGTGCCCGAAGTACGATGATCGCAATCGGAAAAGCAACGACGTTCTGCTGGAACGACAGATTTCGATCGACTGTAACGAAAACATCGAACTGCTGTGCGGCCAAGGCCAACAGCTCACCGTTCTTGATGGAGGCCCATCCCATCTGTCGTGCGGTCTTGACGTCGTGCCCGACGATATCTCGCGACAACCTCCAATCGACGCACTCGTCGATGAGGACTCTCACGATGCTTTGGCAACCAGCAGATCCTTCGCCTGTTCGAGAAAGGCGATCACCTGCTCGCGGGTAACCGTCGGGAAGCCTTCGAGAAAATCGTTGATGGACTCCCCGGCCTCGAGGTAATCGAGAAGGGTCTGGACAGGCACACGCGTCCCGTCGAACACTGGGGTTCCCCCCATCACGTCGGGGTGGCTGGACAGGGGCGGTCGCTTCATACGAGAAGATTAGCGCTGATTGACCGGCAGGGCAACCACGAGGGGTGTGAATCTTGCAGGAGTTTGGACGCCGCGGTTCCGCGGCCAGGACGTGTCCCAGGACAAGCGACGCGCAAAGGCGAAAGGAAGGACTCTTCCATGAACGACGACTTCGACGAGACCTCTGATCCCGAGCTGAGCGCCGACGAGGAGGCGCTGTTGGAGGAGATGCCGGAGCTGACCGGCGTCGGCCAGACGCGGCGCGCGTTCCTGGCGCAGACGGTCGCGGGCGGCCTCGGAATCTTCGCCCTCGACCTGCTGGCCCATGAGGAAGCGCTGGCGTCTCTGCTTCCCGCTCCCGAGGCGGCGGCCGCGGCGCCCGCGGCGGAAAACCTCGTGAAGGTCGCTTTCAAGGTCAACGGCGCGGCGAAGACGCTGGAGATCGATTCGCGCGTCGTGCTGCTCGACGCCCTGCGCGAACGGCTCGCGCTGACCGGCTCGAAGAAGGGCTGCGACCAGGGCCAGTGCGGGGCCTGCACGGTGCTCGTTGACGGCCGGCGCGTCCTGTCGTGCCTGACGCTCGCCGCCACCGTCGAGGGCAAGGAAGTCACGACGATCGAAGGGCTCGCGAAGGGCGATCAACTGCACCCGATGCAGGCGGCGTTCATCAAGTACGACGGCTTCCAGTGCGGATACTGCACGCCCGGGCAGATCTGCTCCGCCGTGGGACTGCTGGAAGAGGCGCGCCGCGGCGACGTGAGCCACGTCACGGAGGACGTGACCGTGAAGACGACGCGGCTCTCGGACGACGAGATCCGCGAGCGGATGAGCGGCAACATCTGCCGCTGCGGGGCCTATCCGAAGATCGTCGCGGCGGTCCAGGAGGTCCATTCGGGCCGGGAGACGAAACAGACGTGGCGCTTCGTCGACGAAGACCAGTTGGCCCGCGTGCGGAAGGAGGACGCCAGTGAGACCGTTTAAATACGTCCGCGCCAGCGACCCGAACGCCGCCGCAAGCGCCGTCGCGGCGAACCCGCAGGCGAAGTTCCTGGCTGGTGGGACGAACATCCTCGATCTGATGAAAGAGGATATCGAACGTCCCAACGAGCTGGTGGACCTCACGCGCCTGAACCTGAAAGAGATCAAAGCGGCGGGCGGCGGCGTCTCCATCGGCGCGCTCGCTACGAATACCGAGACCGCCAACCATCCCCTCATCCGCCAGAGCTACCCGCTCCTGACGCAGGCCATCGTCGCGGGCGCCTCGGGCCAGCTCCGCAACATGGCGACCAACGGCGGCAACCTCTTGCAGCGCACGCGGTGCCAGTACTTCTACGACACGGCGATGCCGTGCAACAAGCGGGAGCCCGGGACGGGCTGCGGCGCGCGCGAAGGGATCAACCGGATCCACGCCATTTTCGGCTGGAGCGAGAAGTGCGTCGCCACCTATCCGGGCGACATGGCGAACGCGCTCTACGCGCTGGAAGCCGTCGTGCGGGTCCGGGACGCGAACGGGCGCGAGCGCACGATCCCCATCAACGATTTCCACCGCCTGCCGGGCGACACGCCGGAGAAGGACAACAACCTTCAGCACGGCGAGCTGATCGTGGCGATCGAGCTGCCGAAGTCGAATTTCGCGAAGAATTCCTATTATCTGAAGGTTCGCGACCGCGCCTCCTATGCCTTCGCTCTCGTGGCGGTCGCCGCCGCGCTGGAGCTCGACGGCGGCACGATCCGGCAGGCCCGCGTCGTGCTCGGCAGCGTGGCCCACAAGCCCTGGCGAAGCCGGGAGGCGGAAGCCGCGCTCGCGGGAAAACCCGCGTCGGAGGAGAGCTTCCGGCGGGCCGCCGAAGCGGCGCTCAAGGATGCGAAACCCCTCGCGCACAACACCTACAAAGTCGAGCTTGGAAAGCGGGCCGTCGTCCGCGCGCTGATGCGCGCGAGCCGGCTGGCGTGACGGGAGGAACGCGATGGCGAGATACATTGGAAAGGAAATGAGCCGCGTCGACGGCGTGGCGAAGGTGACCGGCAAGGCGAAGTACGCGGCGGAGTTCCAGGTGCCGAACGTCGCCTACGGCTTCGTCGTGACGGGGACCGTGGCCAAGGGCAGGATCCAGTCGATCGATACGCGCCAGGCCGAGGCGGCCCCGGGCGTCCTCCGTGTCTTCACCCACCTGAACACGCCGAAGCTCGGACCGAAAACCGTTTCGGAAGACGCGCCGCCGCGCGGCACCCGCGACGAGCGGGACAAGTCGTTCCGTGCTCTCCAGTCCGACAGAATCCTTTTCAACGCCCAGCCGGTGGCCCTGGTCGTCGCCGAGACGTACGAGCAGGCGCGGTACGCGGCGCGCCTCGTCAAGGCCTCCTACAACGCGGAGAAGCACGCGACCGACACGGAGGCTGTGCGAGACAGCGCGCGCGTGCCCCCGCAGGGGCCTCCCCCGAAGCCGCGCGGCAATCCCGAGGAGGCGATGCGCAACGCGCCGGTGAAGGTCGAGGCCGAGTACCGCATCCCTATCGAGCACCACAATCCCATGGAGCCGCACGCGGCCATCGCCTTCTGGCAGGGCGACAAGCTCACGATCTTCGACAAGACGCAGGAGGTCTACGGCGTGCGCGCGCACCTGGCCGCGAGCTTCGGCGTCCCCGAGGAGAACGTGAAGGTCGTCTCGCCGTTCGTCGGCGGAGCCTTCGGATCATCGCTGCGGCCGAACTACTATCCGTCGCTGACGGCGATGGCGGCCCGCGAGCTCCAGCGCCCGGTGAAAGTCGTCTACACGCGCACGCAGATGTTCACCGGCCACGGCTACCGCCCGTACACCATCCAGAAAGTGGCGCTTGGCGCGGACAAATCGGGGAAGCTCGCCGCGATCATCCACGAGGCCGTCCACAACACCTCCAGCTTCGAGGAGTTCAACGACAGCACCACCGGTTTTCCGCGCCAGGTGTACGCCTGCCCCAACCTCTACGCGCCGTTGAAGATCGTGAGCACCGATCTCAACACGCCGACCTGGATGCGCGCGCCCGGGGCCGTCAGCGGCATGTTCGCGCTCGAATGCGCGATGGACGAGCTGGCGTACGCGCTGAAGATCGATCCGCTGGAGCTGCGCCTCATCAACTACGCGGAGGTGGACCCCGAGAGCGGCAAGCCGTGGTCGAGCAAGGCGCTGCGGGAGTGCTACCGGCTGGGCGCGGAGAAGTTCGGGTGGAAGAACCGCAAGCCCGAGCCCCGCTCGATGCGCGACGGCCGGCTGCTGGTCGGCTGGGGGACGGCCACCGGCGTCTGGGGCGCGTTCCAGCGGCCCGCCAGCGCCAGGATCACGCTGCGCGCCGACGGCACGGCGCACGTGGTCAGCGCCACCAGCGACATCGGCCCCGGCACCTACACGGTGATGACCATGATCGCCGCCGAGTACCTGGGGCTGAGGCCGGAGCGGGTCCACTTCGAGCTCGGCGACACGGATTTTCCGCGCGCGCCGTCGCAGGGCGGATCGCAGACCACGTCGAGCGTCGGCTCGGCCGTGTACGGCGCGGCCCTGGCCGTGGGCGCGAAGCTGTTGTCGCTGGCGAACCAGGACGCGAATTCACCGTTGAAGGAGGCGGCCGCCTCCGACGTGGAGATGCTCGACGGCCGCCTGCGGCTCAAGAGCGATCCGTCGCGTTTCGTCGACGTCGCCGAGGTCATGCGGCGCAACGGCCTCGCCGAGGTCACCGAGACGTTCGAATCGCGCCCGTCGCCGGAGCGCCAGAAGTACGCGCTGCTGGCGCACGGCGCGCAGTTCATCGAGGTAAAGGTGGACCCGGACCTGGGGACCGTCCGCGTCGCGCGCGCCATCGAGGTCACGGCCTGCGGCAGGATCATCAATCCCAAGGCGTCGCACAGCCAGGAGATCGGCGGCGTGGTCTGGGGCATCGGGATGGCGCTGCAGGAGGCCACGGAGATCGATCACCGCTACGGGCGGATCATGAATCCGAACCTCCAGCACTATCACGTCCCTGTCAACGCGGACGTCCACGAGATCGAAACATTATTCGTCGAGGAGGACGACAAGATCGTCAATCCGCTCGGCGTCAAGGGCATGGGGGAGTTGGGGATGGTCGGCATTCCGGCGGCCATCGCCAACGCCGTGTTCCACGCCACGGGCCGGCGCGTGAGGGATCTGCCGATCACGCCGGACAAGCTGCTGTAGATGAAAGGCCACAGACGAACAGTACAATGATCGGGCGCAATGAGCCTGCCCGCCGTTCTCATCCGTCCCGCGGTACCCGCCGACCTCGAAGCCATCGGCCGGCTCGGCGCGCTCCTCGTCCGTACGCACCATGACTTCGACCCCGACCGCTTCATCGCTGCTACGCCGCGGACCGAGCGCGGATACGGCTCGTTTCTCGGGACGCAGCTCGACAGGCCGGACGTCATCGTCCTGGTCGCCGAGCGCGGCGCCGAGGTGGCCGGCTATACGTACGCGGGAGTCGAAGGGAATGATTACATGTCGCTGCGCGGGCCGGCGGGCGTGCTGTACGACATCGTGGTCGATCCCGCCCATCGTGGGCAGGGAGTCGGCCGGGCGCTGCTCGACGCGACTCTGGAGGCGCTCGAGGCGAAAGGCGTGCCCCGGATCGTGCTCTCGACGGCGGAGCGGAACGAGTCCGCGCAACGGCTTTTCGCTCGCGCGGGATTCCGGCGAACGATGATCGAGATGACTCGCGAGTCGGGCGTGCCGATCACGCCGGACAAGTTGCTGTAGGCAAGTCAAGGAAGCACGGGGATTCCAAGCGTTCGCGCCCCCGCCCGGGCATAAATGCCCGGGCGGGGCCGGGGAGGGGCATCGAGGATGGACAGGCGATGAAGGTCTTCGAGGTCGTCATCGCGCTGCTGCTGGGCGGCGCGGTCCTGGCCGCCGTGGCGCGGCGGATCGGGGCGCCGTATCCGGCGCTGGTGGCGCTCGCGGGCGCCGCGCTGGCGCTGATCCCCGGCGCGCCGACGCTCGTTCTCGATCCCGCGCTCGCGCTCGCGCTGTTCGTCGCGCCCGTCCTGGTCGACGCCGCCTTCGACTCCTCGCTGCGCGACCTGCGCGCGAACTGGCGCGCGGTCGCCAGCCTGGCGCTCGGCGCCGTGGCCCTCACCATCGTCGCCGTCGCCGTGGTCGCGCGGTGGCTCGTCCCGGACATGCCGTGGGCGGCGGCGGTCGCGCTCGGAGCGATCGTGGCGCCGCCGGACGCGGCGGCGGCCACCGCGGTGCTCAAGCAGCTCCGCCCGCCTCACCGTCTGCTGGTGATCCTGGAGGGCGAGAGCCTGTTCAACGACGCCAGCGCGCTGCTCGTCTACCGCCTCGCGGTCGGCGCCATGATCGCCGGCGGCCTGTCCGGATGGAGCGTGGCGCCGACGCTGCTCGTGGTCACGGTGGGCAGCGTCGTTCTCGGGCTGGCGCTCGCGCCGCTCAGCCTCGCCGTCAACGCGCGCATCAGCGACGTCGCGACCGCGGTGGTGTTCCAGTTCTGCAGCACGTTCGCCGTCTGGATGCTCGCCGAGCGGCTGCATCTCTCGGGCATCATCACGCTGGTGGTCTTCGCGATGGCGGCGGCGCGCCGCGCGCCCGAGATCATGCCGGCGCGCATCCGCATCCCGGCGTGGGCGGTGTGGGAGGTCGCGGTGTTCGTGCTGAACGTGCTCGCGTTCATCCTGGTGGGCTTCCAGCTCAAATCGATCGCCGCGCGGGCCACCGGGGCGACGGGAGCGCGCTACGCGACCGTGGCGGCGGTCGTGTGCGTCGCGGTCATCCTCGCGCGCATCGCGTGGGTGACCGGCGCCGCGGCGTTCAGCCGCTGGCGCTGCCGTCCGCGCCCGGACGGCATGCCCGGACCGCGCGACGCGGTGGCGCTCAGCCCGCGCGGCGCGGCGGTGGTGGGGTGGTGCGGCATGCGCGGCGCCGTGACGCTCGCCGCCGCGCTCGCGCTTCCGACGGCGTTCCCCTATCGCGACCTGATCCTCGTCACCGCGTTCGGGGTGGTGCTCGGCACGCTGGTGTTCCAGGGGCTCACGCTGCGGCCGCTCCTGCTGCGCCTGCGGCTGGAGGACGACGGGACGGTGGACCGCGAGGTGCGCTTCGCGCGGGTCGAGACGCTGCGGGCGGCGAGGGAGGCCGCGGCGGCGTGCCCGGGAGCCGAGACCGCGGAGCTCGTGCGGCACCGCTACGACCTGCAACTGCGCCGCGCCGAGGAGGAGCTCAGAGCGCCCGAAGGAGCCGCGGCGACCGACGGCCAGGCGGACGCGGCGGTCGTGCGCGCCGCGACCGAGGCGGCGCGGCGGCGGCTCATGGCGCTCCGGGCCGACGACACGATCGGCGACGCCGCGTTCCAGCGTGTCGAGACGGAGCTGGACTGGGCGGAGCTCGACTGGGCGCAGGTCCTGCGCACCGCGGACGATGAAGGATAGTCCACAGCGAGGAGGAGCGGCATGCGGATCGGCATTCCGGATCTGGCGTACCGGTTCGAGCGTATAAGATCCCCCCGATGAGGCGCGCCGAGCTCTCCGACGACATCCGCCGGTTCATCCTGACCAGCGTGCCTTCGGTGCCGTACCTGGAAGCCATCCTGCTTCTGAGGGCCGATCCCGAGGTGGGCTGGGACGTGCCGCGGTTGGCCGCGCGCCTCTACGTCCCCGAGAGGCAGGCCGCCGAGCTGCTCTCCGCGCTGGCCGCGGCCGGCATCGCGCGCGGCGAGGACGAGGGAGAGACGGCCCTGTTCCGCTATGCGCCCGCCACCGACGAGCTGCGCGAGCGGCTCGACGCCCTGGCCGAGGCGTATTCGGCCAACCTCGTCGGGGTGACCGACCTGATCCATTCCCGCTTCGACAAACGGGCGCGGCAGTTCGCCGACGCCTTCCGGTTGCGCAAGGACAGCGGAAAAGAGGATTGACATGGTACCCGTGATCTACTCCCTGTGCGCCCTGACCAGCTTCGCCTGCTGCGTGCTGCTGTGGCGAGGCTGGCGCGCCGGCGGCAACCGCCTGCTGCTGTGGAGCGCCCTGTGCTTCGCCGGGCTGACGGTGAACAACCTGCTGCTGGTGATCGACAAGGTGGTCCTGCCGACCCAGGTGGACCTGTATACCGCGCGGCTGCTCTCGGCCCTGGTGGCGGTCTCGCTGCTGCTGTACGGCCTGGTCTGGGAGGAGGAATAGCCATGGAGCAGATGCTGATGGGGGGCATCGCCATGGGCTGGGTGGTCGCGGGCCTGTTCTTCTTCCGCTTCTGGCGGCAGTCGCGCGACCGCTTCTTCCTCTTCTTCGCCGCCTCGTTCTGGATCGAAGCGATCAATCGCGTGGCGCTGGGGCTATGGGCGAGCGCCGACGAGACCAACCCCTTGTTCTACGGCATCCGCCTGGTCTCCTACGGCTTGATCCTGCTGGCGATCTGGCAGAAGAACCGTCCGCGGTCCTGACTCTACGTTGTCAGATTCGGCACGGCCGCCCGCCCGAGCCCTCACCCCGACCCTCTCCCGACCCCTCCCTCCCTCCCACACCGGGAGAGGGCGCCCCCTCCCAAAGGCAAAGAACTGAAGGGTGTGTCCGGTTTGTTTTTCTCCCCTCCTCTCCCGGTGAGGGAGGGAGGGAGGGGTCGGGAGAGGAGGGGTAGGGGTGGTGAGGGCTCGGGTGGGCGGCTTGGCTGAATCCGGCAAAGTAGAGCTAAGAGCCCACCCCCTTGTTCACGTAGACCACCACCACCTTGCCCGGCCGCAGGAGGTATTCGCGGCGCTGATAGCGCTGCTTCAGGAGCGGCCGCAGCTTTCCCTCCAGCTCCTTGTCGACCACGAGGACGCCGCCGTCCGGCGCGGGCGGGATCTTGTTGTCGTACTGGAGCCCGGGCAGGCCGTTCAGATACCAGGGGAGGGGCCAGGCGTACCGGACCAGGATGCGGACGGAGCCTTCCGGCGGGAGCCGCCGCGCCGCCTCCCGCACGTCGGCCACCAGAGCCCGCACCTCCGGGCTGGTGGGCACGTAGACCAGGGACAGGCGGGAGTCTTCGAAGCGGAAGAAGGAGACCTCGACGGCGCGCCAGCCGCTCCAGGCGAGCCCGAGGACGAAAGGAACGGCCAGGGCCCACCGCCACGGCCGCCTCCACCTCCAGGCTTCCCGGAACAGCAGGCCCGCCGCGAGGACGGCGGGCAGCACCATGTTCAGCGCCAGCCACGGCGTCTTGTAGGTCAGCAGCGAGTAGGCGGCGAGCTGGCCGGCCGCCCAGAGGGCGCAGAAAACTCCGAAGGCGTCCCGCTTCCGCAGGGCGAGAAGCCCGCCCGCCACGGCGCAGGCGACCGTTACGGTCTCGAAGGAGAGCAGGAGACGCGGGAAGTAGGCCCACGGCTTGCCGTGCCCCGCGCCGCCGAGCCCCCGGTCCGCCCAGAAGAGGAAGGTGCGGACGGAGTCGATCACGCCCCGGGGGGCCGTGAAGAAGGACGTGTAGAGGAAGACGTAGGGAATCCCGAACGCCGCCGCGGCCCGCCAGGCCGTTCCCTTGCGGGGAGCGCCCCAGAGCTCGCGCAGGTCCGGCCGGCCGCGCGCCCAGAGGCGGGCCAGGACGGCGGCGATCGCGAGCACCGTCACCGTCAGCACCCAGGTCTCCTTGACCGTGGCGAGGAGACCCAGGCAGAAGGCCGCGAGGATCAGCCGCTGTTCCCGGCGCTCTTCGAGCCAGGAGGCGGCGGCCGCCACCAGCGCCAGGGTCAGGGCGGCCAGAAAGGTCTCGTGGATGAGGTTCCGGCCGTAGGCCACGAACGAGGGGGAGAGAGCGAGGAGCCACGCCGCCGCGGTGATCCCCGCCAACCCCAGCCGACGCCGCAGGGGCAGCAGCAGCGGCACCATGGCGGCCGAAACCAGGGCCGCCGGCAGCCGCAGGACCAGATCGCTGGTCCCCAGGACGCCGAGGAACGGCAGGACGAGGAAGAAGAGGAACGGGCCGTGGAAGTTGACGGGATCGTAGGCGATCCCGAATCCCTCCAGCGGGCGGGAGGCGATCCAGGCGTTGACGCCCTCGTCATGATGCAGCGGCCGGAGGTCCAGCCAGGCGAGCCGGAGCGCCAGGGCGACGGCGAACGCCGTCCAGAACGGAAGCCAGCGGACGGCTGCTGCCCAGTTCCCTCCCCGCGGCTCCGGCCTTGCGCTGGCTTCCATCGTTCAGCCCGCAGGATACAACAAGGCCTGGAGGCGCGTGGTAAAATGGAGGCTCCTCTGAAAGGAGATTTCATGAAACGTGCGGATGCTCCGAAGCCGATCGATCCGGCGGTCCTGAAGAAGATTCTCGGCGGCGCGCAACCCGTCGAGGACAAGAACCAGAAGGCCGCGGTCATCGAACAGTCTTCCTTTTATTCCTTCTACCATTCCTGATCGATCCACTCCCCCCGCCGGTGCTGCTCTCGGTCTGTCTGATCGCGAAAAACGAAGAGCGGTTCCTGGCGGGGTGTCTGGAGTCCGTCCGCCCGGTGGCCGACGAGATCGTGCTCGTGGACACCGGCTCCGCGGACCGGACGGTGGCGATCGCCGCGGACTACGGATGCCACGTTCTTCACCGGCCCTGGGACGACGACTTCTCGGCCGCCCGCAACGCGGGAATCGACGCTGCGCGGGGGAGTTGGATCCTCTGCATGGACGCCGACGAGCGGCTCTCGAATCCCGCCGCCCTGCGCGCCGCGATCCTCGCCGCCGGGCCTGAAGTCGGAGGCTTCCTCATCGAGCGCCACGACGTCGTCACCCACCCCGAGGGGCAGACCGAGGTCTATCCGATCGGGATTCTCCGCTTGTTCCGCAATCACGAGGGCATCCGCTACGAGGGCATCGTCCACGAGCGTCCCAACGACGCCGTGCTCCGCGCGGGATTTCAGATCGCCAGCCTCGCCACCCTGAACCTGATCCATCTGGTGAATCATCTGCCCCAGGACCGGCTGGAGGAGAAGCAGCGGCGCTACCTTCGTCTCCTGGACCGCGAGCTCGAGCGGGACGCGCGAAATTCCTGTGCCCTTTACTACCGGGGGAAGACCCTGTGGTATCTCCGCCGGCTGGAGGAGGCCGAGACGGAATTCCGTGCCCTGGTGGCCGGCGAGGAGTGCCCCCTCTCCCTGCGGGCCTCCGCCTGGTGCATGCTGGCGGCGCTGCTTTCGGAAAAGGGACTCCGGAGCGACGCCGTGGACTGCGTGCAGGAGAGCCTGGCGCTCATCCCCGAGCAGTCCCTGGCGTTCTACGTCCTCGCCGAGATCCTGTACGCGGACGGCCATTTCGCCCACGCGCTGGAGGCCTACCAGCGCGTCCGGCTCAGCATGGACCCGGACGGCGGCCTGAGCCAGGTGCCGGGAGATCTGTGCATGACCCGCGAAAAGCGCGCCTACAAGCTCGGCTGCTGCCATCTGGCTCTCGGCGACCTGGAAGCCGCCGAATCCCGGTTCCGGGAAGGCCTGAACGCCAATCCCGGCCACAGCGGCTGTCATTACGGTCTGGCCCGTGTCGCCCTGCTGCGGGACGACCGCGCCGGCGCCGTCGAGCGGCTGGAGACCGCGTTGCGGCACGATCCCGCCTGGAAAGCGCCGCGCGAGCTCCTGGCCAGCCTGAGAGCCGGGGAGTAGACGGAACGCCATTCTGGCGCGCTTCTTTCTTTTTGTTCAAGCTTTCAGCCGCCGCGACAGCAAATTAAATCGCTCCAAGCCGTCGTCCCGAGACTCTGGCCTGGAGACGTTGACTCCGGGCTGGAGAAGTTGACTCTGAGCCGGAGTCAGTTGACTTTGCTCTGGAGACGTTGACTCTGGCTCAGAGTCCCGAGACTCTGGCCTGGAGACGTTGACTCCGGGCTGGAGATCTTGACTCTGCGCCGGAGTCAGTTGACTTTGTGCTGGAGACGTTGACTCTGGCTCAGAGTCCCGAGACTCTGGCTTGGAGACGTTGACTCCGGGCTGGAGATCTTGACTCTGCGCCAGAGTCAGTTGACTTCGCGTCAGAGATCTCGACTTCGCGTCAGATCTCCCGACTTTGCGCCGGAGACGTTGACTTCGCGTCGGAGACGTTGACTTTGCGCCAGAGTCTCGGGACTTTGCGTCAGAGACGTTGACTCCGAGCTGGAGACGCTGACGGCGCGCGGGAGCTCAGATCCCCGCCTTGGCCCACCCGGAGCCCTGACGCCGTTTCCTGAATTCAGCCCCCGGAGCGGAGCGACGGGATGGAGCCCCGGGCTTCAAGGCGGCGGAACCGGCGGCGAGGAGACATCCGGCTCCGCGGGTGGAGTTGCGGCAACCGGATCTCTATGACAACGTCGGCGGAACAGAGGTGCAAGACCGAAATTCACCTGCGACGTCCGTCCAAGAAGCGAGGAGAACCGTGTCATGGCAAATATCACCGGAATCACTGCCTCGCGCCGGCGTTCTCTTAGGTCCGGCCTCGCGGCGATCTTCTGCCTCTGTCTGCTGGGTGCGTGCTCCGCGCCGCCGATCGATGACGATGAGCATGTGATTCTCTTTCCGACGTTCGCGGTCGAGGACGACTCATCATCCTGGACCGGGGACGTCCGCGGCTGGATCTACGAGCCGGAGACCGGTCGAGCACGCGAAGAGATGGCTCGCGTGCTCGAGACTCTGATTGCACAGCGTTTCAAGCTGCCCAGGGAGCTCCAGCGGAAGGCGGCGGCATCCGGATCGCCATTCGCACAACGCGCGGACATGTTCCTCGTGGACAACGAGCGCGTCAAGCGCCTGTCCGTGACCATCGCCGGACAGACCGTCGCCATGGGACAGTCGGAAAAGAACGGCCACTTCGAAGGCGAGGTCAAGCTGCCCGCCGCCGCCGGCCGGCCCGGCGACTGGATCGACGTGCGCGCGCTCACGGGATCTGGCGACACCCGCGTCTTCGCGGGCAGAGTGCAGTTGATCCCGCGCACCGGAATCTCCGTCATCTCCGACATCGACGACACGATCAAGCATTCCCAGGTCAGAGACAAAGTTCAGCTCGGACTGAACACCTTCTTCCGGGACTTCCGCGCGACGTCAGGGATGGCGGCGCTCTACAAGCGCTGGGAGAGCGGCGGCGGCGTGACCTTCCACTACGTGTCGGGCAGTCCCTTCCAGTTGTATCCCGATCTCGTCGACTTCGCGCGCAAGGACGGGTTTCCGGAGGGATCGTTCCATCTCCGGAAGTTTCGGCTGAAGGATCGCAGCGTCGCCGAGTTCTTCGGCGATCCGATGGTGTTCAAGCTTCGTACGATCCGGCCGATCCTGGATCAGTTCCGCGACCGCCGATTCATCCTCGTTGGCGATTCAGGCGAGAAGGATCCAGAGATTTATGCCCAACTGGCCTCGGAGTTTCCCAACGTGGCCGCGATCCTCATCCGCGACGTCACGAACGAAGACCTGGAAGCGCCACGGTATGACGGGCTTTTTTCAAACCTGCCCGAGCGCATCGAGCGGCGAGTCTTCCGCGATCCCAGGGATCTCGACGACTTCAAGCCGCGCTGACCGCGGCTTGCCGCACCTACTTACCGTTCCTCGAAGTATCGGCAGCCGTCCAACAAAACCGGCCCAACGGGCCGGGAGAAATAGCCCAGGGCCGAGGCCGGAGGCCGACGCCCTGGGTCAGGAAGCCCATACAAACCATGCGGCCTGAAGGGTCGCGGGATGCTCTGTTTCGTGGAGAGATGAACATAGATTTGGAG
>DASVAS010000053.1:0-225180 GCA_036376245.1 Thermoanaerobaculia bacterium
TAAGTTGCCGGCGGGACGCCGGCGGTCCCAGGGGGGGCGGAATGCCCTCCTGAGCCCCCGCTGTTTATTCCCTTGGACTTGGGCCTCCCGGCGCCGGTCCGCATTCGATGCCGATATACTCCCGACCACGTCGCCTCGCATCCGCGAGGCGATTCCATTCCTCATGAATCCCAGGAGGGGAACGATCCCCATGACTGCTTCCGAAGTCCACAACGCTGACAACTACTACCGGGTCATCATCCTCGGCTCGGGCCCGGCCGGCCTCACCGCTGCGCTCTACGCCGCCCGGGCCGACCTCGCGCCGCTGGTCCTCGAAGGCAATCAGCCCGGCGGACAGCTCACCATCACCACCGACGTCGAGAACTTCCCCGGCTTCCCCGAAGGAATTCTCGGCCCCGAGCTGATGGACCGCATGCGCGAGCAGGCCCGGCGCTTCGGCACCAAGGTGAAGTTCGAGCGCGCGGTCGACGTGGACCTCGAAAAGCGCCCGTTCACCATCCGCACCGACGACGCCACCTACCGCACCGACGCCCTCATCGTCTCCACCGGCGCCACCGCCAAGCTCGGCGGCATCCCCGGCGAGACCGACCTCATGGGCTACGGCGTCTCCGCCTGCGCCACCTGCGACGGCTTCTTCTTCCGCGACAAGGAGATCGTGGTGATCGGCGGCGGCGACTCGGCCATGGAAGAGGCCACCTACCTGACCAAGTTCGCCAGCAAGGTGACCCTCATCCACCGCCGCCGCGAGTTGCGCGCCTCCAAGATCATGCAGGACCGCGCCTTCGCCAACCCCAAGATCGCCTGGATCTGGGACACGGTCGTCACCGAGATCGTCGGCGCCCGCGAAGGCGGCGTCACCGCCGTCAAGCTGCACAACAAGATGACCGGGCTCGACAGCGTCTACCCCACGCAGGGCGTCTTCTTCGCCATCGGCCACCAGCCCAACACCGAGCTGTTCCGCGGCAAGCTGGAGATGAACGACGTCGGCTACATCACGGTGCAGGAGCCGACCACCAAGACCAGCGTCCCCGGCGTCTTCGCCGCGGGCGACGCCATGGACCCCATCTATCGTCAGGCCATCACTTCCGCCGGTACCGGCTGCCGCGCCGCCATCGACGCCGAGCGCTGGCTCCAGGAGCTACACGACTGATGCATCCGCTTTCCCGGCCCACGTCCCAGATCAAGACCGTCGGAGCTCTCAAGGCGGCCGGCTACCGGCCCCGCTCCGTCAAGCAGGAGATCCGCGACAACCTGCGGGCCCGCCTCCAGAGCGGCGGCCCGCTGTTCCCCGGCATCCTGGGCTACGACCGCACGGTGATCCCGTCGGTGATCAACGCCCTGCTGGCCGGCCACGACTTCATCCTTCTCGGCCTGCGCGGCCAGGCGAAGACCCGCATCCTCCGCTCCCTCGTCACCCTGATGGACGAGGAGGTGCCCGTCCTCACCGGCTCCGAGCTGAACGACGACCCGCTCGCCCCCATCTCCACCTGGGGCCAGCGCCTGCTCGAAGAGGCGGGCGACGACGCGCCGGTCGAGTGGCTGTCGAGCGAGCAGCGCTACAACGAGAAGCTGGCCACCCCGGACGTCTCCATCGCCGACCTGCTGGGCGACATCGATCCCATCAAGGCGGCGACGCGCAAGCTCACCTTCGCGGACCCCGAGGTCATCCACTTCGGCATCATCCCGCGCACCAACCGCGGCATCTTCGCCATCAACGAGCTGCCCGACCTCGCCCCCCGCATCCAGGTGGGCCTGTTCAACATCCTCGAAGAGCGGGACCTGCAGATCCGCGGCTTCCCCGTGCGCATTCCGCTCGACATCATGATGGTCTTCTCGGCCAACCCCGAGGACTATACGAACCGGGGCAGCATCATCACGCCCCTCAAGGACCGCATCTCGTCCCAGATCCTGACCCACTATCCGCCGGACGTGAACATCGCGGCGGACATCACCCGCCAGGAGGCCTGGACCGAGCGCGACGTCAGCAACGTGGTGATCCCCGAGGATGTGCGCGTGATGGTCGAGGAGATCAGCTTCGCGGCCCGCGACAGCGACCTGGTGGACCAGTCCTCCGGCGTCTCGGCCCGCGTCGCCATTTCGGCTCTGGAGCTGCTGACCTCGAACCTGGAGCGGCGGGCGCTGGCGACGCGGGACAACCCGGTCTATCCGCGCCTCTGCGACCTCCACATGCTCCTCCCGGCCATCACCGGCAAGGTGGAGATGGTCTACGAGGGCGAGCAGCAGGGCGCCGAGGTGGTGGCCCGCCGGCTCATCGGGCAGGCGGTCAAGAAGGTCTTCGACAACCGCTTCCCCGAGGTCGGCAAGGAGGTGGGTAGCGGCGGCGAGGACGACAAGGGTCCCTACGGCCGCATCATCCGCTGGTTCGCCGACGGCAACGCGGTGACCGTCTCCGACGAGCAGACCTTCGCGGATTACGAGGCGGAGATCTTCCGCGTGCCGGGCCTCAAGGACCTCGTCGTCAAGATGGGCTCCACCCGCGAGGAGCGGGCCCTGGCCGGCGAGATGATCCTCGAAGGCCTCCACCAGCACCTGAAGCTGGCGCGCCAGGACCTGGACAGCCAGATCAGCTACAAGGAGATGGTGAAGTTCCAGCTCCTCAAGCCTCGCAAGGGGCCGGGGAGCAGGGACCGGGATGTGAACTGAAGCGTCTTGAATTGTTTTGGCCGTCCCGCAGGGACAAGGGGACCTAGCCCCGGGTTTCAACCCGGGGCGGGACGGCGAGGCGGGACGGAAAATGGCGAGCGAGCCGGGCCGGCCGCCTCCAACCTCCGCCGTCCCCAAGCCCCGGGTTTCAACCGGGGAGAGGATGGCGAGGCGGCTTCGTGATGAGCGGGACGGCACGCCGGGACGACGACGCGGGATGGCGCGTGGAAAGGCCATGCGCCCCAGGCCCCGGGTTGAAACCCGGGGCTAGGTCCCCTCGTCCCTACGGGACGGCTCGGATTGAAGAGAGTCGAAACAGCATGCGCCACCAATACCTCTACCTCGACCCCGCCCTCATCCAGGCCCTCCTCGCCGGCCTCGATCTCCTCCGCCTGTTCAACCAGCTCGTGCTGGCGACGGGCGGCGACGTCGAGGAGGCCATGGAGTGGATGCGCTATCTCCAGCAGCAAGGCCATCTCCCTGAGGACCTGGACCTTGAGGCTTTCTTCGCCAGCCTGGAGAACCAGAATCTCGTGGCCCGCGACGGCGAGGGCGGCCTCCAGCTCACGGCCGGCGGCGAGCGGCGCATCCGCCGCAGCGCTTTCGAGGAGATCTTCTCCACCCTCGCGAAGTCCGGGCCGGGCTACCACCCGATCCGGGCCACCGGCGAGGGCATCGAGCGCCAGCCGGAGACGCGCCCCTACAGCTTCGGCGACGACGTCCACCTCCTCGACTCGGCGCGCTCGCTCCAGAACGCCTTCAAGCGGAACAACTCCGACGACTTCAACCTCCTGGAGGAGGACCTGGAGGTCTACGAGACCGAGCACCTGACCTCCTGCGCCACGGTGGTGGCCATCGACATCAGCCACTCGATGATCCTCTACGGCGAGGACCGCATCACCCCGGCCAAGACCGTGGCCCTGGCGCTGACCGAGCTGATCACCACCAAGTACCCCAAGGACCATCTCTCGGTGGTCCTCTTCGGCGACCAGGCCGAGCAGGTCTTCCTGACGGAGATCCCGTACATCCAGGCCGGGCCGTACCACACCAACACCCGCGACGCCCTCCAGCTCTCGCGGAGCATCCTGGCCCGCCAGAAGCAGCCCAACAAGCAGATCTTCCTGATCACCGACGGCAAGCCTTCGGCGATCACGGAAGGCGGCAGGATCTACAAGAACCCCTTCGGGCTGGACATGCGGATCGTCAACCTCACCCTGGAGGAAGCCGACCTCTGCCGCCGCCAGAAAGTGGTCATCACCACCTTCATGCTGGCGACCGACACCATGCTGACCCAGTTCGTGGAGAAGCTGACGCAGATCAACCGCGGCCGGGCCTACTTCGCCTCGCCGTACAACCTGGGCGAGTTCCTGATGGCGGATTACATCCGGAACCGGCGGAAGCGGGTGCGGTAGGTTCAGGAGGACTTGCCGGTTGGAGCGCTCTGCCCTGCGAGACCTCACCCTCGGTCCCTCTCCCATCTCCCTGCCGCCCGCCCCCGGGAGAGGGAGGGCCCTGCGATCGGCAATATCGTCAACTCATCGTTCCCCCTCTCCCGGGAAGGGAGGGTGGGAGGGATCGGGAGAGGGGGCCAGGGGGTGGGGCCTCGGAGGGCATAACATTGAGCCAAGGAAACGCCATGAAGCCCCTGATCCTCCTCCTCTCCCTCGTCCTTTTCTCCACCGCCTGCGCCCACTCCCCCGCCCCCGCTACATCAGCGGGCTCCTCCCCCACCCGCGCCGCCGACGAGCAGGACGTCGCCGAAGCCGTCTTCCGCTATCAGTTCGACCACAACGCCTCGGGCATCCAGAACAAGGCGGCGCGGTATTGCCTCTCCCTGCCCGGCGACCGCTCCCCCAACGAAGCCTTCATTCAGCGGTTCGCGGGAAATCAGCCGCCTGTCGCCTCCGCCGACGAATGCGAGCGCGTGGGCGGAAAGAACCTCTATTTCCGCATCCAGAAATACGACTGGCGAAAGGACAGCGAAGTCTGGGTCCGGGGCGGCTACTCCGAAGGGAGATTCAGCTCCTCGGTCGAGGCTTTCCGGGTCGTCCGCCGGAACGGCCGCTGGGTGGTCACGGGCGCTCGGATGGAAGCGATTTCATAGAACTTCCGCGATCTCACCGCGTAAGCATCCTCGTCGTTCGTTCCGGCGCTGGCCGGAGGAGGCGAGAGATGACAAACACACGTTCCATCCACAAGGCCACGGCCTTGGTGATTCTGGGGGCCCTGCTGGTCAGTCAGCGGTCCTTCCCCCAGCCGCAAGACTTCCCCCACAAGTACGTCGACTACACGATCGAGACGAAGAACGCCGTCCAGCCCTTCGCCAAGGTGGACGCCAAAGCGGCCGGGATCGATCCCGCCGCTCTGGAGCGCCTGGTCAAGCGGGCCGAAGAGACCCATTCCGACGCGCTGGTGATCCTCAAGGACGGCAAGCTCGTGGGCGATTGGCGGTTCGGCAAACCCGCCGAGCCTATCGAGGTCATGTCGGTGAGCAAGTCGGTGGCGAGCCTGGCGGTCGGCAACCTGCTCTACAAGGGCAAGATCCGCTCCCTCGACGAGCTGGTCTCCACCTACCTTCCCGAATGGAGGGAAGGCCCGAAGAAGGCGGTCACGCTCCGCCATCTGCTCAACCACACCTCGGGCCTCCAGGCCAACCCCAACGCCCAGGAGGTCTACGAGAGCAAGGACATCGTCAAGCTGGCCCTGGACGCCGGTCTCGTCAAGGAGCCGGGGACGGAGTTCTTCTACAACAACAAGGCGGTGAACCTGCTCGGCGCCATCGTCGAGAAGGCATCGGGAAAGAAGCTGGACGAGTACATGCGGGACGAGGTCTTCGCCCCGCTGGGAATCACCCGCTTCTCCTGGATGCGGGACGCGGCGGGCAACCCGCACGTCATGGCGGGCGCGAAACTCGACGCTCTCGACCTTGCGAAGCTCGGCCAGCTCATGCTCGACGGCGGGGTGTATCAAGGCCGGCGAATCGTCTCCGCGGAATGGGCGCGGGAGGCGGTGACGGCGGCGCAATCCCTGAATCCCACCGGCGGGCTCCTCTGGTGGGTGGTCCCCGAGTGGGAGAAGCGCCGCTTCGACGACGAGCTGTTCGAGACCTGGCGCCAGGGCGGGGCGGACCCCGCTTTCCTGGAAAAGATGGAAACCTTCCGAGGCAAAGAACTGGAGATGGAAACCTTCCTGGGGGAGATGGAGCGCATCTTCGGCGCGGGCCAGGGCATGCCGGCCTACATGATGAACATCCGCGCTAAGGGCCTCCGTGGTCCGAAGACCCTGGTCGGGCCGACCCTCGGCTTCAACGCCAACGGCTACCTCGGCCAGTTCATCGTGGCGCTCACCGGGCCACGCCTCGTGGTGGTCCGCCAGATCCGTCAGGAATCCTTCCAATCGGAGGCGGACGGATTCGCGGAGATTACGAAGCTGGCGAGGGAGTTGGCGCCGAAGGGTTAGCGTTTCTTGGGAAGTTTCCCGCAGGACCGGGTGTGCTTGAGCAGGTGCGCGTGCTCCTGCCTTTGATAGATCTTCCCGCGAGGATTCGAGACGAGTTGTGCATTCCCGAAGTCCCGCTGGAGGTCGCGGTCAAGAGTGCAAAGAGTACGCGCGCCGCTTACCCGGGCAAGGGCGATGACGTGACGGTCGTTGGAGCGGCATAGGCCAGTTTCGTCCACCCGCTGCTCCTCTGCCAGTACGGCTGCTTCAGGGAGCTGACGAGCTTTGCCCGCTCTCAACAGAGCAATCAGGAACCGACGCGGCTCAGCCATTCGCCCGAGCTCCGTAGCTAAATATCCTCCCACCACCAATTCGCCGTCACTCTCCTGTAACCAGTCGATGAGTGGTGTGAAATCAGCCCCCGCAGGACTGCCGAAGACCTGGGAAGCCAGGTTCGCATCGACGATGACGCACACGACTCAGATCCCTAGCATGCGTCGTTCTTCTTGGAGGAAGAACTGCCTGTAACTCAGCGGTACGTCCTGCAGGTTGCCATAGTCATCGAACGTAATCGGATGGATCTTCATGCCCCCGGACTTCCGTTCAAAATACAGGATCTGAACGTCTTCAGGACGGAGCCCATATTTTTTGTCACGCAGATCCATCCGGATCCTATCGACCATGTGATCGCTGTGGGTCTCCACTAAAAAGCGCTTACCTTGTTCTTTGGCGAGAGTCGCAAGGAACGACCCTAGTGCTGCCTGCGCTCTCGGATGGAGGTGCACCTCTGGTTGTTGTAGCAAGAAGGTTCCACCGCTTTCGCCTCGTAAGACGTCAACAAGAATCGGCAAGATCTGACTGACGCCGTATCCTACATCCACCAGGTTCACGGCCATTCCGTCAATCACAACTTGAACTTGAAAAGGATCGCCCTCGCTCTCACCTAAACGCCGGACATCGACTTTTCCGAACAGCCCGGAAGCATTCCCGAATTCATCCAGAGCTGCCCGAAGCTTTCGCCACGTTTCCTCATCTCGATGCCGAAAGCCCGCCAGAATCATTGGAACGTGCCCGCCCTCCGGGTCGATTACTTCCTTAACGGGATCATAGGTCCTCAAGGGGCGGGTCCGGATCGGAGCAAACGCATAAGGACGCGTTCCTCCACTCTCTTCCCATAGCTTGGCACGGCGATATATCTTCTTCCAATCCTCCAAGGACGCTGGGCTCCCACTGCCCGCTAGCAGTTGAACAGCCCTTCTCGGAGACATTGGGCCTGGAAAGAAATCCAGAGACTTCGCATCCAATACGTGCTTCCCAGACGGTATGTCACCCTTCAGTGAGCTCAGCTTTTCCTCTTCTCCATATTCAGCGAGCAAAGAGAACGGAGGAGTATCGAAACGCCACTGCTTCAGAGCAGGCTGGCTCCGGTAGGACACAAACTCACTGGCCGTTGAAGCAGCGAGAGAAGTCGAACCTTTGGCCCACTCGCGACTCAATCCTATCAAGAAGCTCGTGGACCTACGCTTGCCTTTGGAGCTCGCGATCTGGTCGTACGCCCCCAGCAGGAAAGGCTCCTCATTGAAGCTCACCTTTCCCCGCATAGCGACATCCCAAGCTATCCGAGTCAGAGCCAGAAACGTCGACTTCCCCGTGCTGTTCTCCCCCACGAGAAACGTCACCGGCGCCAGCGGCACCTCGTGCCGGCCGCGGAAGCAGCGGACGTTCTCGATGATGATCCTATCCATGTCGTCTCTCCGGGACGGGTTCCAGGACCACACTATATCCAGAGGCCCCGGTCAGGGGAAGACAAGCTCCGATCCTGGAAGACTTCTTGCAAAGCTTCCGGCCCCAGGGAGGGCTGTCGGCCGGAAGCGCGCTTGGCCGGCATTCATCCATCACAACCAGCTTCGGCAGTCCTCCGACCCAGCGCCGGCCGCGCGTCCGGGAAAGGAGGACCATGCCTACCGAAACCGAGCTCCAGGATGCCGTCCAACAGGATCAGCAGACCTCCACCGGCCCGGAGACCCACCAGACCCAGGCTCAGCCCCAGAGTGGACAACAGAGCCCGCTGAACACGCCGCCCCAGACCACCCCGGCCACCGGCGCGACGGGAGCCGCCAGCTCCACGCTCGGCGGGACCGCGATGGGCTCCGGGAGCACGTCCCAGACCCTGCCCGGCGGCTCGAACGCGACCACCGGCGGGACCTCGATGGGGACTTCCGGCACCTCCAGCCCGTCGTCCGGAATGACCCGGCGCCGCTCGGCGTCCCCCGCCTCCCTGCTCGGAGATCCGTTCGGCATGGTGCGCTCGTTCATGGACCAGATGGACCGCATCTTCGACGACTTCACGGGCCTCGGACGGTCGCGCCGGCCGGACCTGCCTTCGGCCCGGAGCTTCAGCGGCCTGGGTCAGGGGAGCCAGGGGCAGTCCATGGGCTTCTGGTATCCCCAGGTCGAGGTCAGCGAGAAGGGCGGCAACCTCGTGGTGTGCGCGGACCTGCCCGGCCTGAAGAAGGAGGATGTCCGCCTCGAGATCCATGACGACTACCTCGTCCTCGAAGGCGAGCGGCACAGCGAGAGGGAGGAGAACCAGGAAGGCTTGTACCGGACCGAGCGGAGCTACGGCCGGTTCTACCGGACGATCCCGCTCCCCGAGGGTACGGATCCGGATCAGGTCCGGGCGAGCTTCAAGGACGGCGTCCTGGAGGTCACCGTCCCGATGCCGAACCGCGGGGAGCAGCAGCGGGGCCGCAGGATCGAGATCCAGTAGCGTCGCACCCAACGTCCGGAAGGCCCGTACCAACGGGTAGAGGCCGCTACCCACTCGCCGGAACGCTCCACCCAGTGGGTAGGATGCTCCACCCACTGGGTGGAGAGGTCCACCCACTGGGTAGGAGCTTCCACCCCACTCGCCGGACCGTCGTACCCGCTTGCCGGAGAGGCGTACCCACCGGGTGGAGGCTTCTCCCCATTGGTACGAGCCTTCCGGCGGCTGGGTCGAGCGGTCCGGGAGCAGATACGAGCCTCCCGGGAGCGAGTACGAGCGGTCCGGGAGTTGGGACGAGCGTTCCAGCGATGAGCAAGAACGCATCGGCGGCTGGGGAGCGAGGTCTACCCGCTTGAGGGAACGATCCAGGAGCGTGTCCGCGCTCTCGGGGAGCGTATTGGCGATAGAATCCCGCCTGGTAGAACAGGAGGGAATCCAGGTGAACACGCTCCCCCGCCGACGGCTGTCCATCCCCCCGTTGCTCCTGGCCGCGGCCCTGGCCGTCGGTTGCGGCGGGTCCGATTCCGGAACCAAGAAGACCGAGACCCAGGCGCCTCCCCTGGACGCCTGCGCCCTCTTCACTTACGAGGATGCCCAGGCGATCGCCGGGGAGACCCTGGCGTCCATGAGCAGCACGCTCGACGACGCCCGCGGGCGTGATCCCGGCCAGTGCATCTACAACAGCGGCACGCTGGACCAGCCGCGCATCATCAGCCTCCTGATCCGCCAGCACCGCAACGCGGACCGGGCGAAGCGGTTCCAGGAGTCCAGCCGCTCCTCCCTGCGCGCCATGGCCGGCGCCGAGGTCCAGGACGTCCCCGGCCTGGGCGACGGCGCCCTCTGGGTGGGAGGCCGCATCCAGCAGCTCCACATGGTCAAAGGCGACCGCCAGTTCGTCATCACTGTCCAGAGCCCCGACGGCACCGACCAGTTCCCCCAGGCGCGGCAGATCGCGGAGAAGGTGCTGGGGCGGTTTGGGGCTCTGAAGAAGGCGGCGTAGGCTACGGACGCCCTCCTGCCTTCTTCGTGTTGGCACGCCTTGGGCTGGCGGTGACAGATTCCAAGGCCAGAGAGCTGGGCGAGGGCTCTACCGCTGGATCGTCCAGAAGGAACTTCTGGATCCATTTCAGGTAGTGCTCGACGCGCACGTGGGAGCCGGACCCCATGCAATCTCCGGCCGAAGCGATTCCCAGGACCACCGCCGAATCATTCAGCTCCCTCAGCGCTGGACCACCGGAGTCGCCGCGACAGGTGCTGGCACCCCCTCCGGTGAAGTAGAGGAACTTCTCCTCCTGGATCTCCGAAATAGGCATGAAGACCCGCCGCTTGGGTCCGGCATCGGTCGGCTGGCCGTCCACTACACGATTGCCGAAACCGACAAAGGTCAACTTCTTCCGTTCGTCCAGGAGCGACTGCAAGGTGGGAGGCTGGAGGGGCTCCGGAAGCAGGTAGAACTGCTCGAATTCGTCCGAGAGGTGCACCACCGCGATGTCGTGCTCAAGATTCGCGAGGCTGAACTGGATCCCATCCCGATCGAACTGTGGATAGAACACCTCAGTGACCGCCGAGGTCTTGGCGTTCTCATTTTTGTAATTCGGACCGATCCTGAAGGTCATCCTTTCGGGTGGATAGTTGTAAACGCAATGGGCTGCGGTGAGGACCGTCTGGCGGCCGATCAGCGTGCCCGTACAATGACCCTTGTCGTCGAAAAGAATCGCCCCTACCGCGAGATAGGCATTCTCATCCGTCTTCTCTCCACCTCCGATCAACGGATCGTCGGTGTTCTCCATGATCGGAGCCAGCTTGACCTCCATGGTCACATCAGCTTCGCCTCCGGACTGCGAAGGACTGGTGTGAGCGGCACGAGCGATAGACTCGACGGTTATACGGTAGCTGAGACCCGGGCCTCCCGGAATCCTGACGCTTTGATTGAGGAGCGGACCTTCCGCGATCGTCGTGCCCCGAGAATCCGCGAGCCGCACCAGCACGTTGGCCGGCGAACCCCCGGTCTGCGCCAAGCTGGATCGGACCTGCACGTTGTAGGGCAGCAGGAGGGAGTCGGCCGAAAACAGCAAATCCACGGATGCATGGGCGCGAGAAAATGCTTGCGCAGGTGGATCGGTCGGCTCCAGCCCCACGCATTGACCGAGCCAGCAACCCAATGCGCACCGGACCATATGACCGCCGCGGGCTGAAGCTGTGGTCAGGAGCTTGAAGCGAAGCCGGCCAGGGTCGGAAGAGAGCGTGCTCACACTGGCCTGAGCGCTTGCCTTGCTGATGTCCAACTCCGGGAAGTCGCACTCGTTATGCTCGCCACCGCTCACCGATATCTCGGCGGTGGCTGGATCGCTCTTGGCCTGGTCCGTGTCCCGTGCCCGCACCTGGGTGAACACGCTGGTCGTGGGCACAAGCCAGAAGGTAGGGTTGGGACCAGACTGAGAGGTGGCCGGGAAAGCTCCGGCGCAGAGCAAAACCAGAAAGACGATCAGACTTCCACTTCCTCGATGAAGATTCACCGTTCATTTCCTCCCAAGTAGACACACCTCGGACCGGGGACTCCGCATGGGAATCCTGGAACGCCATCGTTCAGTTCAAATCAGCTCTGGAAAACCGCCGGCGGGCACCACGGAGTCGAGAGGTGAATCGGTCCGGGATGTACATGTCCTCCGCCGTTTTGCTCGGCGAGCTCGAAGTGTGGGATCGGCCTCTTGTGAAGGGGAGGACGCCGCAGGCTCAGCTCGTAGAAGATTTCGAAATGCCGGTCTTCAGTCAGGTTGGGGTGCTCGAAGTTCGGCAGGCCGAAAATGTCGTACAAGGGAAGGTTCCGTACTTTCACGTGGATCGGCGTCGTCTGGCCGGCCACCGGAGCCAGCTTCAGCACGGATTTGGATGCCTCGTCGCCAAACAACCTGGAGACCAGGGTCACGGAATCTCCCGGCACCTTGACTTCCACGAGCGCGCCAGAACCGATGGAAGTCTGGGTGAATACCGTTCCTCCAAGATCGGTTCCGATAGGCCGGAACTGGGTGGAGAGGAGCTTGCCGTCCAACTCCTCAGGTGGCGTCAGGGATTCGATGACACCCTCCCGAATCGTGAAGCGTGCCGCTAGAAGCCCTTCACGCGGCTGCGGCAACA
Source organism: Thermoanaerobaculia bacterium (assembly GCA_036376245.1). Taxonomy (GTDB): domain Bacteria; phylum Acidobacteriota; class Thermoanaerobaculia; order Multivoradales; family UBA5704; genus DATARR01. The sequence continues at coordinate 12,005 of DASVAS010000053.1, forward strand.
GACAATCGGGATCGACCCGCGAAGCCGAGCTGATGATGGTGTCGAGATGTGGGAGTTGGGAGAAAAAGCTGGCGGGGCCCCTCCCGTTGGGCTGTCCGAAAGAGGCCCGGGTCTCCTCGTCCCAGATCCGCAGCTTCTGGTCCTCACGATCCTGGCCCTCGTAACGAAGCTCGATGTCCTGATTGTCCAGGAACCACAGCCCGGCCAAGTCGTCCACCGCACCCATGTCCTGCTGGCCGAAGTAGAGCACCTTCTGCTTACCCTGCTCGTGATTCCTGAGTGTCCCCGGGTCCGCCACATTCCGGCGCGCGAACTGAATCACCGGGACGTGAGCCGGAATGTGATGGCCGTCAGAGGTCTGGCGTCCCTTCCGTCCCTCGACAAAGAGGGCGAGGAGGGACTTCCCGCCGTTGGTGGGTACATAACCGATCAATCCCTGGAACTCAATCTTCAATGTAAAAGCCATGACGTCCTCCTTGGGTCAAAGACCCCTATGGTCTAAGCCGAGCCCCACCAATCACCTCGACCCCCGCCCAACTCGCCGGCGAGTTGAGCTTGGGTTTCTTGCTTTGGAGGAGCTCGCGTTGAGCAGAGCGGAGAGCGGACGGAGCGGTCTCGCCCGCGCGCAGATGGCGATGGAACGCGGTAAAGAGATCGACGGACGCCTCGTCGTTCACCGGCCAGGCCGCGGCCACGACGGTAGGGACCCCCGCCGCCAGGAACGAACGCGCCAGACTAAGGAGCCCTTCGCTGCGGGAGGTCCAGCCGTCGGCCGAATTGCAGGACGCCAGGACCACCAGCCGGGTGCGCGGGAACCAGGACCGGTAGATCTCTTCGGAGTAGAGAGACGCCCCAGGTCCCTTGCCAGCCAGGACCAGGCTCGACAGGGCGGGGGACTCGCGATGGACGAGAGCGTGCCCCGCGTAATGGACCGTAGCGAACTGTCCAGCCAGGGCCAGGAAGCGCTCTTTGGTCGCCTCTTCTCCATCCAGGATCTTGGCCTTGGGATAAAGACCCTGGAGACGTTTGACTTCGGCGCCGGCCCAGCGAAGTCGCGAGAGCATGGAATGGATCTCGGGATCGAACGCGGGATCTCCCACCGCCAGAAGGCCACCATCTGGCTGGCCAGCATCACGCTCCACGGAGTAGATGTATGAGCTGGCGCTCGGCGCCAAGACGAAGGTCCGCTCTTCTATCAGGTAATTTCCGGAAGCGGGGTTGATCAGAGCCGCGAATGGAAGGCGGTGGAGGGGACCATCCGGGATGAAGACGGCGAGGGAATCACTAGGAATCCAGGAAAGAATGTCCCGCAAGAGATCCTGGTACAGCCCGCTGGAGAGCCGCTGGATCTCTCCGCGGGATGCGCCGCTCTCAACCGCGGCCCGGAAGGTATCGATCTTCTCCTCGAGTCCGCGTCTCGCGCCTGGAAGCTCGACAACGCGCGAGAGATCCCGCCTGATCACCCATCCCCTCGCGCCACCTTCCTGGACGGAAAACTCTACGAGGGCTACTCCGTCGGGCAGGCGCTCCTGGATCTCGGCGAGAGACAAGGGTCTCACCGGCACGTGGGTCTCGCCGCCGAGGCGGTCCAGCAGCGTGCGCGAGCGGGAGCGTTCAGCGAAAGAGAACGCCCGTGCAGGCTCTCTCTTCTCCATATAGAAACGGACAATCTCCCGATAGACCTCCTCGGAAACGTCCAGATAGGAGATCCGCAGCTCTTCCTCGGCCAGCCGTTCCCGCTGGCCCTCGACGGCGGCGACGGCGGATAACAGGTCCGCCTCGGCTCCTTCCTGATCTCCCAGGGCCAATCGGGCACGAGCACGGGAGAGATGGAGAGGGGCCAGGAAGCCCCCCACTTTCAGAGGGCCATACCCTTGGAGAGCCGCTGTAAGGGATTCGACTGCCTTGGAAGGGTCGGTGGAGAGAACGACCTGTCCCTGAATCTTGGCGAGCTCGGCACGAGTCCGGAGTGCAACCTGCGGGTCGGCGATGTTTCTCGCCGCCTCTTCAGCCTCCTTCAGGTCGCGTCCCGCTTCAGGACGGCGCCCAAGCTTCTCCAGGAGCGAAGTGCGTCCCAGCAAGGCATAGCAATGCATCGCCGGATCTTTGGACTGCCGGCCCAGGTCCACCGCGGCTTCCTGGAAGGCCAACGCCGCTTCCGGCTCGTCCAGGGCGAGAACCCCCAGAGCCGCCAGATAGAAGATGGACAACCCCTCACGGGGATCCCCTCCGGAGAGAGAGGCGCCTAGAGAGGTGTAATAGGCCCGCCAAGCTCCCCTGAAATCTCCGAGCAGCCAGGAAAGCTCAGCGATCAGGCTCTGGGCCCTCGCCACTCTTTGGGTTTCTCCGGTTCGTTCGAAAAGAGCCAGCGCGGAGCGATAGGAGCTCAAAGCGCCGGAGCTGTCTCCGGCCGCGGCACGGACCAGCCCTTGCATCCAGGCCGCGCGGCCTAGCAGGCTGAGATAGGAGCTGTCTTGAAGATCGCTCTCCAGCAGGTCCAGGACCGTGAACGCCCGCGGGTACCTCTTGGTGCTATAGAGCAGGATCGCCGATTCCAGACGGGCCATCGCGGCGAACGGGCTGTCTCCCTTTCTCAGGAGATCCTCAGCCACCTCGAAGCTCTCCAAAGCTTCTTTCGAATCGGTCGACACCAGATTACGCCCCCGCTGAAACGCCTGATGCCCTCGCTTCAGAAAATCACCTCGGGTGGAATCAGCATGATCGATAGCCTCGACGACATCCTCCAGGAAATGATCTTCGGCCAGAGTGCGGAGAGACGAGGCGATCATCCTGACCTGATTGAGCGTGACCGTCGCGGTTTCAGGCTGGCCAGCCCGCGATTGCGACGCCCACTGCCCCAGCAACTCCCTCTCCACCAGATCCCGCACCCTCTCCGGGAAACGCCCGGCCAGATCGCGGACGGTCGCCAAGTCTCCCCGCTCGGCGGCTTCCAGCAGCAGGGGCCGCGCCGCTTCCCAATCGCTCGCGGCGGTGGGAGCGGCGAGCCGGAAGAAACGTTCCGCGGCCTCGCGGGCCCAGGCGGGATCGTCTTGATCCAGCTTCAGGTAGTCGGCCCAGGCACGGCGCGCCTGAGGGAGAAAGAGCTTCTCGTAGCTGAGAGCCAGGTTGAAACGCGCCTCGGGCAGGTCGGTACCCAGATCCACGGTGTCCAGATCCACGGCGCGCCGCGCGGCCCGGAACGCGGGCAGGAGATCCACGGGATCGCCCCGCCGCTCCGCCCGGGCATGGTAGGCGGCCGAGAGATCGCTCCACAGCGAGGCGTCGTTCGGAGAGAGCCGGACAGCCTTCTCAAGCATGTCGACGGCCCTCTCGGCTCCCCTCGTGTCCAGCAGCCACGAGATTCCACGCTGGCGAAGATCGGCGGGCGACGTCTCCTCGGATTCGGAGCCCCGCGCGGTCCCGCCGCGCAAGCCCGGTTCGAAGGCTTCCGGCTCGGGAGGAGCGACCGGCGACGGCACATAGGGAGAGTAGGAGAACCCCGTCAGCCGCCCCTCGGAGGGACGCACCGGACCGGAGACCGCCGCCGGCTCCTGGAGAGGGGAATGGGACCGGTTGGCCGTACCGTCCTGACAAAGCAAGGCGAGGCCCGCGACGATCCCCAGCTTGAGGACACGGCGTATGACGACCGACAGGGGCGAGCGAGAGGACCTGGACCGCGTGAACAATTCGAGGCGGAATCCGCCGCCAATACAAACCGATATTCCACCGGATCTTAGCACCCGCACCGATGCCGGGAGGCCGCGATTCGCTTGATCTTGGGAGCTTGGATCTCATCGTCGTCTCGCGGATGTTTGGACGGACCCGCGGCGGGTTTTCCAGCCCCCGGGCCACCTTGTTCTAGACTGCGGACATGCGTCGATCCCAGCTCGCCTAGTCCCGATGTGGTCCGACCGCCCCCCCGCCAAGCGCCGCCAGCGCCTCGTCGAGCGCCTGCGCGCCGTCCTCCCCTCCCCCCGCCCGGGATCGCGGGGGTCGAAGACGCCGCTTCGTAGTCCCAGGACTCAGACGCCGTCCCCTGAGCAGGTCGCGGAGGAGCTTCGGGGCCAACCCGGCTTCGCGTGGCTGGACGGCGGCGACGGCGGGCATCGTCTCTACGCCAAGCCCGTGGCGGTCCTCTCGGTGCGGAACGGCCGGGCGTCGGTGACGGGCCCCGCGGGCAAGGCCACGTTCGCGGCGGGAGGATTCGACCTGCTGGACGCGGCCTTCTCCGCCTGGGACGGCGCGGGGCCGGCGGCCACGTTGGTGGGCTATCTCGGCTATGAGATGGGCGGCGAGCTTGAATCCCTCCCCTCTCCCCCGGAGGACGACCTCGGGCTTCCCGATCTCTATCTGGGTCTCTACGACTCGTGCCTGCGGTGGGACGGGCGGAATTGGGTGCTGGAGGGGACGGACGCGTGGCGATCGGCCGGCGATCCCGATCCGGTTGTCGAGACTGAGCATGTTCTGGCGGCGGCCCGGCGGCGGAGCGCTTCCGAGATCTCAACGGGATCTCTGGCGGAGGGCGGCGTGGTCAGCCGTCCCAACCGGAGCGGCTTCGAGGCGGCGGTGACGCGGGTCGTCGAGCGCATCGGCACGGGGGAGATCTTCCAGATGAACCTGTGCCGGCGGCTGGAGGCGCGGGTGGCGATCGAGAATCTCTGGCCGCTCTACCTGCGGCTGCGCGCCGCCAGCCCGGCGGAGCGCGGGGCGTTCCTCGATCTTGGGAAGGGAAAGGCGGTCCTCTCGATCTCGCCGGAGCTGTTCCTGACGTCCCATGGCGGCGAGGTGGAATCGCGGCCGATCAAGGGAACCCGGCCGCGGGGCGTCAATCCTCGGGACGACCGGGCGCTCGCGCGCGAATTGCTGGAGAGCGAGAAGGACCGCGCCGAGCTGACCATGATCGTGGACGTGGTGCGCAACGATCTCGGCCGGGTGTGCGAGACCGGCAGCGTCGAGGTGATCCGTCATGCCGAGTTGATGAGCCTGCCCACGGTCCACCATACGGTTTCGACGGTGCGGGGACGCCTGCGGCCGGACGCCGGTCCGGCGGAGCTGCTGCGCGCCGCGTTCCCCCCGGCTTCGATCACCGGCGCGCCGAAGATCCAGGCCATGGCGGTGATCGCCGCGGAGGAGGAACGGCGGCGCGGGCCGGCCATGGGCGCTCTCGGCTGGATCTCCCTCGGCGGCGATCTCGACCTCGCGGTGGCGATCCGCACGGCCGCCGCGTCCGGGAGTCTCGTGGCCTATCACGCCGGCTGCGGCATCGTGGCCGATTCCGATCCGGAGCTGGAATTCGAGGAGAGCGCGGCCAAGGCCCGGGCCTTCCTCTCCGCCCTGGGCACGGTGGAGGCCGGATGAGCCTGTCCTGGTGGAACGGCCGCGTCGTGCCCGCCGGGGAGGTCCGCATCGATCCCGCCGACGCCGGGTTCCTGTTCGGCGACGGCCTGTTCGAGACCCTGCGGGTGGACGGCGGCCGGGCGCGGGACGTTGAGGCCCACCTGGACCGGCTGTTCGCGGGACTGCGACGGATCGGGATCGATCTCCCCGAGGACCGGGCCGTCCTGGAGCATGCCGTGGCCGAGATCGCTGAAGCCGCCCCGCGTCCGGTGGCGCGGATGCGGATCACCATCACCCGTTCCCTCACCCGCCTGATCACCGCGGCCCCCTACGAGCCGCCGGCGGAGCGGCTCTATCGGGAAGGTGTATCCGTTCTCCTGCTGTCCGATCACCGGATCGACTCGGGCGGTCCCCTGGCCGGCTTGAAGAGCCTCTGCTATCAGCTCAACCGGATGGCTTTGCAGATCGCGGAGTCCCGAGGGGCTTTCGAGGCGCTGCTGCTGAACGAGCGCGGCCGGCTGGCGGAGGGATCGCGGTGCAACGTCGCGGTGGTCTTACAGAACGGCGTGTTCACCCCTCCGGAGAGCGACGGCTGCCTGCCGGGGACGGTGCGGCGCCGGTTGCTGGAGAGAGGGATGATTCAGGAGCGGTCCATTGACCCCGAGGAGCTGATCCAGGCCAGCGAGGTGGTGCTGATGAACAGCTTGATCGGGGTGTTGCCGGTGGCGCGGATCGATGGGCGGGGAGTGCGGGTGGGGAGGGTGGCGGGGCGGCTGTGGGAGATGTAAGAGAAGCCCCCACCCAGGCCCTCACCTCCCCGGCCCTCCTCTCCCGACCCCTCCCACCCTCCCTCACCGGGAGAGGAGGGAGAAAAGCAAACGGCGGGGACAAAGCCCCGCCGAGACGATCTTCCCTGACCTATCCCGGAGAGTTCCCCTCTCCCGGTGAGGGAGGGTGGGAGGGGTCGGGAGAGGGGCCAGGGGTGAGGGTTCACTACCGCCCCCGCGCCAGACTCTCCGGCGCGCCGCCCACCACGCGCTTCACTTCGGTCCCCGCCGGGAACCGGGTTCCCCGCTCCGCGTCGTTGATGATCGCGAGCGTATCCAGGTCCACGGACGAGGGATAGCGCCGGTTGAACTCATCCAGCGTCATCGCGGACTGCAGCGACACCACGTCCAGGCGCGCGGGCTGGACGTCCAGCAACCGGCGGTCCGTCACCCTCTCGAAGCTGGCGAGCGAGTTGGAGAGCAGGTCGTCGTACCGGTTGAAGGACTGGGCCAGGGTGTAGCCGAGGATCTGGTAGACCCGGTTGTCCTTTTCCACGAAGGCGACGATGCCTTCGAGGTTGCCGCCCTGCGCCCGCTGCACGCCGAAGACACGGGCCACCGCCGGCAGGCCGCCCAGGTTCGCCCGGAGCGACTGACCTTGCACGATGCCCTGCTGCGAGAAGAACTCCCGGGCCGCCTGCTCGGGCGACTGCCGGCCGGAGAGGGTCAGCACCACCACCGCGTCCTGGTTCGGACTCACGGCCCCAACCGCCTGCTTCTGGTTCTGGGCCTTCCAACCCTGGGGGAAGCGGATCTGGAACCCGAGGTCCGGGTGGATGAACGTGTTCCCCTGGAAATAGCCCTCGCGGGGGTTGGTGCCGAAGACGATGCCGTCGACGGTGTTCAGGTAACGGTCGCGGCCGATCGTGCGGTTGGAGAAGTCGCCTCCCAGCTCCGCCACCTGGGCGTTGATCCGCTGGATGCGGTCTTCCGGCGTCGGGTGCGTCGACAGCCAGTTCGGGATGCGGCCCTGACTCTGCTGCGAGCTGACGCGGGCCAGGGTGCGGAAGACGTCGCCCATCTCGCGGGGATCGTAGTTCTGCTGATTGAGATAGCGCAGGCCCAGGGAATCGGCCTCGCGCTCGTCGTCGCGGCCGTACTTCAGGAACATGAGCTGCAGGCCGGTCGAGGCCAGGTCGCCGTAGTTGGCCAGCTCGGGCTTCAGGATCATGCCGGCGATCAGGCCGATCTGGGCGAGTTGCGCCTTGCTCATCTGCTCCACGCTGTGACGGCCAGTGACGTGCCCGATCTCATGGCCGAGCACCGAGACCAGCTCGGCTTCCGAGGTCAGGTGCGAGAGCAGGCCGCGGGTCACATAGATGTAGCCGCCGGGCAGGGCGAAGGCGTTCACGACCGGGTCGTCCACCACGCGGAAGGTCCAGGGCAGGTTGGGACGCTCGGACCTGGCGGCCAACTGCTTGCCGAGCCGGCTCACATAGGCTTGCAGCTCCTGGTCGGGATAGAGGCCGAGTTGCTGCTGGATCTGCTGATCGGCCTCGCGGCCCATCTGGATCTCCTGCTGCTCGCCGATGAAGGCGATCTGGCTCTTGCCGGTCGCCGGGTTCGTCGAACAGCCCGCAAGGGCCAGCAGGACCACCATCAAACCCGAAGCGGCGCTGAGCCTCCAGGTTGTTGTTCTCGGGAACATGGGGTACCTCCTTGAGTCGCGGAGCCATCACCGGCCCCTCGAAAGAGGGCTTTTGCAAGATGGATGCCCTCCGAGGCGCGGCCTTTGCATGCGGCCCTGGACCGATGAACATCACGGTCCTGACGGGTCTCGAAAACGACGATCCCAAGTCCTATGACGTCGTGGTCGATCAGGTGGCGTCCGCCCTCCGCAAGAAGGGACACCGCGTATCGATCTTCGGCGTCCACGACGACCTCCGGAAGCTGGTGAGCGGTCTCGCCCGCCGCAAGACGGATCTGGTCTTCAACCTCCTGGAGAGCTTCGGGGAGGACACCGGCGGCGACGTGGCCGTGGCCGGGGTGCTGGACCTGCTCCGGCTGCGCTTCACCGGCGGCGGGCCGGGCGAGCTGTACCTGCGGCAGGACAAGGCGCTGGCCAAGAAGGTCTTCGCGTTCGAGGACATCCTCTACCCCCATTTCGCCGTCTTCTCGAAAGACTCCGACTTCGAGACCGCCGGCAAGCTCCGCATGCCCCTGTTCGTGAAGCCGCTGACCGCCGACGCCTCGATCGGCATCGACGGCGACTCCCTGGTGCGCGACGCGCCTTCGTTGATGAAGCGCGTGCTGGCGATCCACGAGAAGATCGACGACAGCGCCCTGGTCGAGGAGTACATCGAGGGGCGGGAGCTCTACGTCGGCGTCCTGGGCAACCGCGAGCCGGTCGCGTTTCCGCCCATCGAGATGGACTTCTCGGCGATGCCCGAGGGCATGCCGCGCATCGTGGGCTCCAAGGCCAAGTGGAAGAAGAACAGCGTCGAGTACAAGAGCACGAAGTCGGTGCTGGCGGAGCTTCCGGACGAGCTCCGGGCGCGCCTCCAGAAGGTCGCCGTCGAAGCCTACCGAGCCCTGCGCGTCCGCGATTACGGGCGTGTCGACCTCCGGCTGACCGAGACGGGGGACATCTACGTCATCGAGGTCAACGCGAGCTGCTACCTGGAGGAGAAAAGCGAGTTCGCCACCGCGGCCAAGGCGGCGGGGATCGAATTCCCGGATCTGGTCCACCGCATCGCGGAGCTGGCGGTGGAGCGGTACCAGTAGACCTCCGTGGTAAGCTGCCACCAAACTAAGGAGGTCGCGATGAGGAAGAGACTTTCCAAGCTCAGCCTTCACCGGGAAACATTGCGTTCACTGGATCGCGATGAGATCTCTGCGGTGAATGGTGGAGAGACCTGGCCCAGCGACTGCATCGGCTGTTACCCCACGGTCTTCACCGAGTGCATGTCCCAATGCGTGGTCTGCCCGGATCCGGGACCCAGCGTCTACTGCTGAGCCTCAGCCTGTCCCCGGGCGGCGATCGCCGCTCGGGGCTCATTATGAACCGCCGACCGGGGGGAGGATGCGAGCATGAAGAAAAAGGTCCAGAAGCTGCGTCTTCACAAGGAGACCCTGCATCTGCTCAAGCGTGACGAACTGAGCCACGTGGCGGGTGGGCAGACCACCTCTTGTTTGAATACAGATATCGTTTCCTGCTGCATCATCTGTCTAGGGCCGCCAAACCCTACCGAGATTGACGGTTACTGCTGGTGAAGCGTCATCCCCCGGCGACCGTCTCCTGACGGTTATCCAGGGGCTACGAGAATCATGAAATCGGGTAGCGTCTCGCTCGGCGGTCCGCCCATTCGGTGGACCGTCACAACATATTCTCCGGGGGGCACCCGCACGCGGGAGACGTCGTTGCCTACCTCGGACCCGATGGCCTCGATCGCGCTGAAGTTCAGACCTCCCCAGGATTCGAATCGATAGGGCTGGGAGGAGTCGGCTACATACCGCTGCTCCCACGGCGTCAGCTCGGCCGGAAATTCCGGCGAGCCGACTCGGATCTCAAAAGTGAAGGTGCCGGGCGCTTGGACTTTGATGGGGACGAGCGCCCCTCTGGCGACGTGACGCTCGAGGGCTCTGTCGTCCCCCAGCGCGGACTTCCAGGTCTCGTAATCGAAGATCCCTTCGAAACCCTGGCGCTTCCAGAGAGCGAATCCCCCGACCCCTGTCGTCAGCGTTTCACGAACGGCAATTCCCGCGGCAATGGTCATTCAATTCCTCCCTGTCCAGGGATGACTCGGGTGGCTTTTTCATTTCTCTAGTGGCGATGGACCCTCCTCTTCGGGACAGTCCTCGACGACAAACTCGTTCAGGATGCCGATGAGGAGGATGGCTTCCATGTTCAGAGTGCCTTGCTGACGGGACGATCCGCCCTTCGAGACCTCACCCCCTGGCCCCCTCTCCCAACCCCCTCCCGCCCGACCGGGAGAGGGGGAACGATGAGGAGGCCGCCTTGCCGAGCTCGAGAAAACCTTGATCGCAGGGCCCTCCCTCTCCCGGGGGCGGGCGGCAGGGAGATGGGAGAGGGACCGAGGGTGAGGTCTCGAAGGGCAGGCCGCCCGATTTTCCGCGCCATCTCTGGTCTCTCCTACGCCATGTAACTCCCCCGGTGCACATGGTTCATCGCCAGAGCCGTCACCAGGGTCGTCAGGGCCACGATCGCCGGCGTCTCGCGGTCTTCCGGGTAGACCTGGCCCAGAGCGTCCGCGCGCTCGGCGAGGTGGCGCAGCAGCAGACGCGTCCGCTCCGGGAAGTGCCCCGTCCAGCGGTAGACGTCCGCCGGGAGGTCGCGGGACAGGCGGCGGATCAGGTCGGCGGCGGGACGGCGGGGGGCGTCGGTCGAAAAATCCTCGGGACGGCCCCAGTCTTCGAAGATCGTCCGCAAGGCGCCGTCCAGACCCGGAGGAAACTCCCCGCCTTCCCCTTCCCAGGACCGGTAATAGTCGTCGAGCGTGTAGGGGATCTCGGAGACGGGCTCGTCCAGCTCCTCATCGATCACCGGGGGGACGACCGCGCACAGCTCGCGCATCGTCCGGTCGCAGTACTCCAGCTTGGCGAGGGCCTCGGGCCAGTCCGCGTACTCGGCGCGCCAGTCGAGCCCCGGAGTCATCCAGACGGCGAAGGTCTCGGCCCAGTCCTCGTCCGGATGCTTCTGGGCGTACCAGCCCGGCAGGTGGCGGACGTAGCGGCGGCTGAACGGCTCGGGACGGTATTCCTCCCGGTACGGCCGCGTGATCGGCCCGAAGCAGCGCACCCAGTCCTCCTGCTCATAAAGCTTGTGGGCGTAGTTCACCACGTGCCCCATCTCGTGGCGGAGATAGCGCAGCAGCTCCCGCCGGCCCACCCCCTCGACGAAGCCGGTGCGCTCGGCGTGGAGCGCCCGCAGGTCCGGACGGGCCAGGTAGAACGGGATGGCGATGGCCACCGTGCCGAAGGGGACGCCCCATTCCGTGGAGAGATAGAACCGGGGCCGCACACCGCACACCCCCGCCGACTCCAGCTCGTCCTGGAATTCGGCGATCACCGGCTCCAGGTCCGTGCCCTCGATGGTCAGGCCGAGGTCGCGGATGGGCCGGTCGCCGGGCGGGGCTTCCTGGAAGGCGGGCGTCCTCTCCATGGGGAAAAGGATTGGCAAAATTGGTGCCGCGAAGTCTGTAACCTTGAGGTCTCCTCGCTCGTAAGGATCTCCGAAAGGGAGGAGAGATCCCATGAAAAAGACGATCCTGACCGTTCTGACCATGGCCGCGCTGCTCGGGGTCGCCCCCGCGGGCGCGGATGAAACCGTTCGTGCGTTCAAGCAGCAGATCCCCGCCGGGAGCGCCGGCAAGGTGGCCCTGGACTTCCCCGTGGGCGAGGTGAGGGTGGAGGCGTGGGACGACTCCAAGGTCGATCTCGACGTCAAGATCGAGTGCGACCGTCCGACCACGAAGTGCAAGGAGGCCGCCCAGAAGCTGCGGCTGGTCTACGACAACTCCGGGGACCGGCTGCGGGTGGAGATCAAGGAGTGGCCGAAGTTCAACGGCTCCAAGGGCCTGGAGGTGCACGCTGTCATCCGGGTGCCGCGCGAGCTGTCGCTGGGCGTGGACCTGGGAGTCGGCGAGCTGACGGTCAAGGGCATCCAGGGCGACGTCACGGCCGACCTGGGAGTGGGCGAGGTGAGCGTCATCCTGCCCCGGGCGTCGGTCGGCTCGGTGGACCTGGACACCGGCGTGGGCGAGGCCAATCTGGTGGTGGACGGCCGGCGCTACGAGAGCTCGGGCCTGGTGGCCAAGGAGCTCCGCTGGAACAAGGGCGCCGGGCACTCCGGGGTGACGGTGGACTGCGGCGTGGGCGAGATCGACGTCCGGCTGGAATAGGTATCTGGAACAGGGGGCTCTTTCGCCCTGCTCCCCTCTCCCGGCACTCCTCATCCACCGCCGGGAGAGGGGGGCCTCCAGAACAGCCACCGCAGGAGCAGCGCTCCCCCGAACAGGAAGTTGCAGGCGCCCAGGATCCCCAGGAGGATCCGGGCGTCGCCCCAGTCGTCCAGGTTCTCGAACACCCGCAGGGCGGCGAAGAGCGCGAGCCCGATGAGGCTGGCGGCCCAGACGGCGATGGGCCACCGGCGGCGGAAGCCGCCGTTGCGCTGCGCCTCCAGCAGGATCACGATCAGGCTGAAGAGGCAGAGGAACGAGACGAAGGCGTCGATCAGCACCATCCTGCCCATTTTAGACGCGTCGGTATCGTGGAACGTTCCAACGCGATAACCTACCGCTCCGTGACCAACCTCCACGTCGTCCTCGTCGAGCCGGAGATCCACTGGAACGCCGGCAACGTGGGCCGCACCTGCCTGGCCGCCGGGGCGCGCCTCCACCTCGTGCGGCCGCTGGGCTTCTTCCTCTCCGAGCGCCAGGTGCGGCGGGCCGGGCTGGACTACTGGGACCGGGTGAAGCCGCGGGTCTGGGACCAGTGGGACGAGATCGAGCAGGACCTCTCCGACCTGGGCGAGCCGTTCTTCTTCAGCGCCGAGGCGGAGCGGAGCTACTGGGACGTGGCCTACCCGGAGGAGACGGTGCTGATCTTCGGCAAGGAGAGCGTCGGCCTGTCGCCGGCGATCCGGGACAAGTACCGGGACCGGCTGGTGAAGATCCCCATGGCGGACCCGGAGATCCGCTCGCTCAACCTCTCGACGTCGGTGGCGCTGGCAGTGTACGAGGTGCTGCGGCAGCGGCGGTAGGCCCTCACCACCCCCAACCCCTCCTCTCCCGACCCCTCCCTCCCTCCCTCACCGGGAGAGGAGGGGAGACTGCGTTCCTAGCTCGAGGAGCGGGAGGGGGCGCCCTCTCCCGGTGAGGGAGGGAGGGAGGGGTCGGGAGAGGGTCGGGGTGAGGGCCCCCATCCCCCGCCTCCCGGCGTCTCCAGGATCAGCCGGTCCCCCGCCTCGACGTCGCGGCCGTCGATGGAGGCGAGATCCTCCACCTCGCCCGAGGCGCGGACCAGCCGCTGCCGCCCCCGCGCGCCGGGCTCGCCCCCTTCCTTCCCGTAGGGAGCCTCCACCCGGTGCTGGGTCAACATGGAGAGGGACATGGGTTCCAGGAACGTCAGCTCGCGGATCGTGCCGTCCCCTCCGCGCCAGCGTCCCTTTCCGCCCGAGCCGCGGCGGATGGCGAAGCGTTCCAGGCGCACGGGGTAGCGGTGCTCCAGGACCTCGGGGTCGGTGATCCGCGTGTTGGTCATGTGGGTGTGCACGGCGCTCGCGCCGTGGAAGCCCGGACCGGCCCCGGCGCCGCCGCAGACGGTCTCGTAGAAGCCGAAGCGCCGGTTGCCGAAGAGCAGATTGTTCATCGTGCCCTGGCCGCAGGCGAGGAGCCCCAGGGCCTTGACGAGGGTGTCCACCACGCGCTGGCTGGTCTCGACGTTGCCTCCCACCACGGCGGGAGCCTCGGCCGGGTCGTCGGGGAACGGCGGGTTCAGCATGCCGGACGGAACGCGGATCTCCACCGGCCGCAGGATGCCCTCGTTCAGCGGCAGGGGCTCGGCGATCAGCAGGCGGAGCACGTAGAGCACGGCGCTGCGCACCACGGCCGGCGGCGCGTTGAGGTTGCCGGGATGCACCCCGGACGAGCCCGCGAAGTCGACGATCAGCGCCGGGTCCATCCCGGGACCGGCGACCTCGATGCGCACGGCGATGGGCGAGCCGTCGTCCAGCCGCTCGGCCGCCTCGTAGCGCGCGGCGGGGAGGCGGGCCAGGGCCTCCCGCAGCCGCTCCTCGGCGCGGGCCTTGAGCCGGCCCATGAAGAGGGCCACGGTCTCGCGGCCGTGCTCGCGGGCGAGGCCGGTCAGCGCCTCGGCCCCGCGGTGGTTCGCCGCCACGGCGGCCCGCAGGTCGGCCAGGTTCTCCTCCACGGCCCGGGTGGGGAACGGCGCCTCCAGCAGCAGCCGGCGCAACTCGTCCCATCGCGGCTCGCCTCGCCGGACCAGGTACGTGGGCGGGATCACCACGCCCTCCTCGCTCAGCCGCCGCGCCCCGGGCGGCATGGAGCCGGGGCGGATGCCGCCGATCTCGGCGTGATGGGCGCGGCTGGCCACGTAGCCCAGGAGGGCGTCGCCTTCGAACACCGGGGTCGCCACCGTGACGTCCGGCAGGTGGGAGCCGCCGAACGCGGGGTGGTTGGTCACCACGACGTCGCCCGGTTCCATGGCGATGGTCTCGCGCAGCCGCCGCACGCAGAGGCCGAGGGCCCCGAGGTGGACGGGGATGTGGGGGGCGTTGACGACCAGCTCGCCGGCCGGGTCCAGCAGGGCGCAGGAGAAGTCGAGCCGTTCCTTGACGTTGGTGGAGACGGCCGTGCGCTGGAGGCGTTCCCCCATCTGCCGCGCGAGGGCGGCGAAGCGGTGGGTGAACAGCTCGAGCTGGACCGCCTCGGGCCGGGGGGCGGGTCTGGCGATGGGAAGATCCTCCTGGCGGGGGAATTATAGGGCCCCGGCAGGACACGGACGAACACGGGCCAACACGGACGGACAAGGACGAGCACGGCATTCTTGTCTGTCCTTGCTGGTCGGTGCCTGTCCGTGTTGGTCCGTGTTCCCCCTCCTCCCCGGTGATGGCTCTGGCTCGTGTCTTGCACCCCTCGCCCTGGCGACATGGCCAAACGCGCGACCTCTCCGAAGACGACCGGGATCACCGAGCATGGTTACCCGCGGCCGATGCTGCGGCGCGCCTCCTGGACCTCCCTCAACGGCGAGTGGGACTTCGCCCTCGATCCCAAGGCCCGCTGGCGCGTGCCCGGCGAGGTGAAGTGGAACGGCACGATCCGCGTTCCGTTCTCCCCCGAGACCGCGGCGAGCGGCGTCGGGAACACCGGTTTCTACCGGCGCTGCTGGTACCGCCGCACCTTCGAAACGCCCCGGCTGCGCAGGGGCCACCGCCTGCTCCTCCACTTTGGAGCCGTGGACTGGTCGGCGACGGTCTGGATCAACAACTGCCTGGCCGCCTGCCACGAGGGGGGCTACACGCCCTTCATGGTGGACCTCACCGACCTGCTCGGGGAAGGGCCGCAGACCATCGAGCTGCGGGTGGACGACGATCCCCAGGACCTCGCCAAGCCGCGCGGCAAGCAGGACTGGAAGCTGGAGCCGCACTCCATCTGGTATCCGCGCACGACCGGGATCTGGCAGACGGTCTGGCTGGAGACGGTCCCCTCGACCTGGATCGGCAGCCTGCGCTGGACGCCCAGCCTGGAGCGCTGGGAGCTGGGCTTCGAGGCCTGGATCGAAGGCGAGCCCCGCGAGCGGCTGCGGCTGGCCGTACAGCTCAGGGTCGGCGATCAGATCCTGGCGGAGGACAGCTACACCGTGGTGGCGGGCGAGGTCCACCGGCGCATCGCCCTCTCCGATCCCGGCATCGACGACTTCCGCAACGAGCTGCTCTGGAGCCCGGAAAAGCCCACCCTCATCCAGGCCGACCTCAAGCTCTGGGCCGAGCGGGGCGATCTGCTGGACGAGGTCCAGAGCTACACGGCCCTGCGCACCATCGCCGTGCAGGGCAACCGGCTGGTCCTCAACGGCCGCCCCTACTACCTGCGCATGGTGCTCGACCAGGGCTACTGGCCGGAGAGCGGCCTGACGTCTCCCGGGGACGACGCCCTTCAGAAGGACGTGCAGCTCGCCAAGGCCATGGGCTTCAACGGCGTGCGCAAGCACCAGAAGATCGAGGACCCGCGCTTCCTCTACTGGGCCGATCACCTGGGGCTGCTGGTCTGGGAGGAGATGCCCAGCGCCTACCGCTTCACCAAGCGCTCGATCCAGCGCCTGACCCGCGAATGGATGGACGCCGTGCGCCGCGACTACAGCCACCCGTGCATCATCGCCTGGGTCCCCTTCAACGAGTCCTGGGGCGTGCCCAACCTGCCGGACAACAAGCCCGAGCGCAACTGGGTGCGCGCCCTCTACCACCTGACCAAGACGCTGGACCCCACCCGGCCGGTGATCGGCAACGACGGCTGGGAGAGTGTCGCGACCGACATCATCGGCATCCACGACTACGACGCCGACCCGGAGCGGATCGCCAACCGGTACCAGTCGGAGGATGTGCTCCCGCGTCTGCTCAAGCACGAGCGGCCCGGCGGCCGTCTGCTGGTGCTGGAAGAGCAGGCCCACACCGACCTGCCCGTCATGCTGACCGAGTTCGGGGGCATCTGCTCCACCGGCGACGAGAACACCTGGGGATACTCCCGGGTCGAAGGCGGCGAGGCCCTCGCGGAGCGCTACGGGGAGCTCCTCGCCGTGGTGAATTCGCTCCCCCTGTTCAGCGGCTTCTGCTATACGCAGTTCACGGATACGTACCAGGAAGCCAACGGCCTGCTCTTCGCCGACCGCACCCCGAAGTTCCCCCTGGCAGAGATGTACGTCGCCACGCACGGCGAAGCGGCTCCCCAGAAGCCGCGGGCGGTCACGGTGGGCGTCGGAGGGGCCGGCACGCGGCACGACCCGCACGCTCCGGACGATTGAAGACGCGGATGCATAAAAAGACCCTGATCAAGCCGGACGGGCGCGAGCTTCACCTCTACGCGCGCCATCCCATCCCCGAGGGGATCGAGGCGACCAGCCCGGGCGCCGATCCGCCGGGATCGAAGACCCATCTGCGCTGGCATCCGCTGCGCGGCGAATGGGTGGCCTACGCCAGCCATCGCCAGAACCGCACCTTCCTGCCGCCCCCGGAGTACAACCCGCTGGCGCCCACCACCGATCCCGCGCATCCGACCGAGCTGCCGCCCGGCGACTATGACGTGGCCGTGTTCGAGAACCGCTTCCCCACCCTCACCGGCAAGGCCGAGGAGCCGGCGCCGCCGTCCATCGTCCCCACCCGGCCCGGCAAGGGCGCCTGCGAGGTGGTGGTGTTCACGCAGGATCCGTCGGCCTCTCTCGGCGGACTGCCCCTGTGGAACATCGAGCTGCTGCTGGAGGTCTGGGCGGACCGCTACCGCGAGCTGGGACGCCGGGACGACGTCGAGTACGTGATGCCGTTCGAGAACCGCGGGGTCGAGGTGGGCGTCACGCTCCACCATCCCCATGGGCAGATCTACGCCTACCCCTTCGTGCCGCCGGTCCCCGCCAGGGAGCTGGCGCAGCAGAGCGCGTACCTTCAGGAGCGCGGCAGCGGCCTGTTGGAGGACCTGATCCGGACGGAGATCCAGGACGGCCGGAGGTTGCTCTGCTCCAGCGAACGGGCCCTGGCATGGATGCCGGCCTTCGCCCGCTACTCCTACGAGGTCTGGATCGCGCCGCGAAGATCCGCCGGATCGGTGGCGGACCTGGACTGGGCCGAGCGGGCGGATTTCGCCCGCGCCCTGAAGACGGTGCTGCTGAAATATGACAATCTGTGGGGAAAGCCGTTCCCGTACATCATGGTGTTCCATCAGGCGCCCACGGACGGCCAGCCGCACCCGGAGGCGCACCTGCACATCGAGATCTATCCCGCCTACCGCATGCCGGGCCGGCTCAAGTACCTGGCCGGCAGCGAGCTCGGCGCCGGGATGTTCACCGCCGATACGTTGCCCGAGGAGAAGGTCAAGGAGCTGCAGGCTGTAGAGGTCAACCTGGGAGATCATTCATGAGCGCCACCATGACCGCCACGCAAACCTTTTCCGACCTGTTCGGCCGCGAGCCCGAGATCCGCACCGACGCGCCCGGGCGGGTGAACCTGATCGGCGAGCACACGGACTACAGCGGCGGCTTCGTGCTGCCGGTGGCCATCCCGCAGCGGACGCGGGCGGAGCTGGCGCGGCGCGAGGACTCGCTGGTGCGCGCCTGGAGCGCCAACATGGAGGGGCAGCAGGTCGAGGAGTACCGGCTTGGCAAAGAGAAGCCGGGGCAGGGCTGGCTCGACTACGTCCAGGGGATCACCCGCACGCTCCTCCAGGCCGGATACGAGCTGAAGGGCTTCGATCTCCGGATCGAATCCGACGTGCCGCCGGGGAGCGGCCTCTCCTCCAGCGCGGCGCTGGAGGTCTCCCTGCTGCGGGCTCTCCGCGAAGCGTTCGACCTCGAGCTGGACGACGTGGAGCTGGCTCTCGCCGGCCAGAGGGCGGAGAACGAATTCGTGGGCGCGCCGGTCGGCATCATGGACCAGATGGCCTCGAACCTGGCGGACGAGGCCACCGCGCTGTTCCTGGACACCCGGGACCTGCGCTACGAGAAGATCGCGCTGCCGGCCGACGCCGAGCTGGTGGTGATCGATTCCGGCGTCTCCCACCAGCACGCCGGGGGCGAGTACCGCACCCGCCGGCAGGAGGTCGAGCGCGCCGCCGAGCTGCTGGGCGTCCAACAGCTCCGGGACCTGGACGCCCAGGACCTCTGGCGCCTCCCCGCCCTGCCGGAGCCGCTGGACCGGCGGGCCCGCCACGTCATCACCGAGAACGCCCGCGTCCGCTCGGCCGTGGCCTCCTTGCGCGAGCGCGACATGCCGCGCCTCGGCAAGCTCCTCGCCGCCTCCCACGAATCGCTCCGCAACGACTACGAGGTCTCGGTCCCCGAGATCGACCGCCTGGTCGAGCTGGCCAGCGCGGAACCGGACGTCTACGGCGCCCGCATCACCGGCGGCGGCTTCGGCGGCTCGATCGTGGCGCTCGCCCGCCAGGGGACCGGCCGCGCCGTGGGCGAGCGGGTGGCGGCGAAGTACAACGAGACGGCGAAGGTGCGGGCGAAGGTGGTGGTGCCGGCGGGCTCTGAAAGGACATAAGGGACACCAAGGACACCAGGGACACCAGAGACCTCAAGGACGACAGCGCTGATGTCCCTGGTGTCCCTGGTGTCCTTTTCCCTGGCTGTTTTAGAATAAAAACGTGCCCCTGGACCTCCTCCGTTCCGCCAGCCGCATCGGCGTCGTCCTCTCCGGCGGCTCGTCCCGTTGCGCGTTCCAGGTCGGCGTCCTGGAGACGCTGGACGAGCTCGGCATCCGCCCGGCGCTCTGCGTGGCGGTCTCCGGCGGGGCCTGGAACGGCGCCGCGCTGTGCGCGGGCGCCCTCCCCCGGCTGCGGCGCTACTGGCGGGCCTTCATCCGCATGCCCCACGTCGACGTCCGCAACCTGCTGCGCGAGCGCTCCCTCTGGCGCTTTTCGGAGGTGCACCGGCGGACCTTCCGGCGCTACGTCGGCGCCGAGCGGCTCCGCGCGCCCGAGGCCCCGCCGCTCTGGGTGGGCGTCACGCGGCTGCGCGACCGGCGGGCGGAGCACTTCGAGGCGCGGAGCTTCGAAGATCCCCTGAAGCTGCTCCTGGCCTCCAACTATCTGCCGCCCTTCTACACGCGGGCGCCGCGCATCGCAGGCGAGCGCTACGGCGACGGCGGCCTGGCGGACAACATCCCCTATGAGAAGGCCTTCGCCGAGGGCTGCGACGCCGTCGTGATCGTCACCATGAAGGGCGAGAGCGAGGGCGACCTCTACCGCAATCCGCGCGAGACCGACCATCTCATCCCCTCCCCCTTCCGCGAGCGGACGGTGGTCATCCGCCCCCGGCACCGGCTCCCGGCCGCCTTCACCGAGCGCCGTTGGCCCGTGCTCTACCAGACCATGGAGCTGGGCCGGCTGCGCGCCCGCGAGGTCCTCCTCGGCGAGAGCCATCCGGAGACCGAGTTGCGCGGCAGCTCGCTGGGAACCCTGGTGAGCCGCTTCCTCATGGGCAAGGTCTTCGCCGCGGCCGGTCCGCGCCGCGCCGCCTGATCCGCTCCCCACCCGTAGAGGCGGGCCTCCGTCCCCACCTCCGGGTGGCGCGCGCCCGTTTCCCGCCGGATACCCTCCCTGCAACGACCGAGGAGGAATCCGATGCTCCAGACCCTGCGCGCCAACCCCGCCCTGCTCAAGCTCGACCTCTACTGCAAGGGCCTCCGCCTGGACGACTCCTGCCTGGTCGAGGAGGATGGCGGGAGGAAGATCCTGCGCACCCGCGCCGGCCTCGGCAGCGGCCTCGAGCTGATCCTGCCGGGCAACCTGTGGACCAACGCGCCGGTCACCGAGCACTTCGCCGCCCGCTCGCCGTACACCCTCCACCGCGAGCACGGGCGCTACCTCCTGCGCTGGAACGGCGGCGACGTCACCGCCGTCACCCTCTCCCCGCGCCCGGACTGGTACGACCGGGGCACCTCCACCGGCAAGCCCATGACCCGCGTCGGCACCCTCCAGGGCACCTACCTCGGCATCTACCAGGCCAAGGTCTGCGAGTACTGGACGGCCAAGCCCGCGAAGACCAACTGCAAGTTCTGCTCGGTGGGACTGAACCTGGGGATCGACGACGCCGACGACAAGTCCATCGACGAGGTCATGGAGGTGGTGCGGGCGGCGCGCGACGAGTCCGGCATCACCTACGTGGACTTCAACACCGGCCACTACGACGGCGACACCTACCTGGACCTGCTGGAGCCGTTCATCGTCCGCATCAAGCGGGAGCTGGGGCTGCTGGTGGGCGTGCAGACGCCGCCCCACCGCGACCTCAAGCGCTACGACCACCTGCGGGAGATCGGCGTCAACCGCGTCTCGTTCTGTTTCGAGATCTTCGACCGCCGGCTCTTCGAAGAGATCTGCCCGGGCAAGCACGCCGAGTACGGGCTCGACCACTACCTGGAGGCGGTCCGCTACTGCGCCACCCTGTCGAAGAAGGGGCCGAAGGACGAGCCCTGGGTGAGCAACGGCGAGATCATCGCCGGCCTGGAGCCGCCCGAGTCCTCCATCCGCGCCATCGACTGGATCACTTCCGTGGGCGCCATCCCCACCGTCTGCGTCTTCCGCCCCCTGACCGGCACCGACCTGCAAGACCTGGAGCCGCCGCGGACCGAGGACATGGTCCCGGTCTTCCGCCGCCTCTACGAGGCCTGCATGGAGCGCGGCCTGCCGGTCGGCGTGGCGCCCAACATCCACGTCAGCCTGGTCATGCTGCCGGACGAGTGCCGGACCTTGAGCCTGCACCGGTATCCGCTCCAGACGCTCAAGCTCAAGGCCATGGCCCGGGTCTTCCGGCGCCGGTTCGAGCGGCGCCTGGCTTCTTTTCCCGTGCCGCCCGGGCGTAATGCGGCCCGTAATCTTGCGACGTTAGAGTCCCCCCACTAGATGCTCCCCCGCGGAGCGGCGGCCTGGCTCCTTGCAGTCGTCGCTCCGCTCTTTTTTTCTGCGGTAGAGTGCTGGCTCCTCTGACAGGAGCCATGCCGCAAGTTCGAGCAGCTCCGGCAGTCCGGGGCCATCCTGCTCATCGGCACCGACAGCGGCGTGCCGCTCAACTTCCACAGCGATTCCACCTGGCGGGAGATCGACACCTGGGTGAACGTCTTCGGCGTGCCGGCCATGGACGCCATTCGCGCCGCCACCTACTGGCCCGCCGTGTTCATGAAGGTGGACAAGGAGGTGGGGACGATCTCCCCGGGCAAGAAGGCGGACGTCATCGCCGTGCGCGGCGACGTGCTCCGCCACCCCGACCTCCTCCAGGACGTCGACCTGGTGATCAAAGGGGGCGTGCGCTACAGGTAGGAACCCGCCCCTTGGCGCGGCCGGCCCTACCCCGACGGGCCGGGCCGAAAAAGGCGCCGCGGCCTACTCTTGCCTCCGAGAGGGGACGTCTTCCAGCCCCCCAAGGAGAGCGCGATGAAAGTCAGCGACATCATGAAAAGAGAGGCGCGGACCTGCTTCTGGTGGAGCGATCTGGCCACCGCCGGGCGGATCATGGCGGAGATCGAATGCGGCGCGCTGCCGGTGCTGAACGAGCTCGGGCAGGTGATGGGGATGATCACCGACCGGGACATCTGCCTGGTCGCGACGAGCCGCGACGCGAAGCCCTCCGCCATACGGGCCGGCGAGCTCCTGAACGGCGATCTCTACACCTGCGCGGCGGACCAGGAGATCCACGAGGCGCTGTGGATCATGCAGGAGTTCGGAGTCCGCCGCCTGCCGGTGGTGGATGCGATGAACCGCCTGGAAGGCATTCTCTGCCTGGACGACGCGGCCCTGGTGGCCCAGCCGCTCGGACCGGAGGAGTACACCGGCCCCTTCTACTCGGACATCGCGAGGACCCTCAAGGGAATCTGCTCTCATCCGCTCCCCGCCGTAGTCTCCTGAGCACGGCCAGCCCGCCTCAGGCCGAGGCGGGCTCAAGATTCGACCTTTTCCCGATCGATCTTCTCCCGTCAGCGACCGCGGGCGGGAAAAGCTTTCAGGAGAGCGGCGAGGTGACGCGGGGCCAGGGGGCTCCCGCCAGGTAGGACGCGGCTTCCCGGGCGAGGCGGTGGTAGCCGCGGGCCGCGGCGTCGCGGCGGACGGCTTCGAGGGTGGCGCGGCCGTGGATGGCGTCCCCGGTCTGCATCTGCAGGACGCCGAGCATGAGCTGGGCTTCGAGGCCCGCGGCCACGTAGCCGATCCGGCGCGCCTCGCTCACCGCCCAGCGCAGATGCCCCAGGGCGTCCCGCGCCGAGTCGGTGGCCGCGCCCACGGGAGCCACGGCCGCGAAGATCTCGATGCGGAGCTCGTTGTCTTCGTTGTGCTGGCAGAGCGAGTACGCCCGGATCGCCAGCGGCTCCGCCTGGGCGACCCGGCCCAGGCGCAGCAGGGCCTGGGATTGCAGGGCGAGGGCCCGGGCCTGATGGCCGGTCATCTGCCGGGCTTCGTACCAGGTCACCAGCTCGCCGGCGATGCGCTCGGCTTCCTTGAGGTTGCCCTGGCGCAGGGAGGCGCTCGCCTGGGCGAGGCGCGCCGCCGCGGCCTGCAGGGTGTCGCCCATCCCCCCGCGTTCCCTGGCCACCTCGTCGAGCTGTCTCCACGCGCCTTCGAAGTCCCCTTCCTCCATGCGCCAGCGGCTCTGGGTCTGCAGGGCGGCGGCGGCGAGGCTGCGGGAACCGATGCTCTGGGCCATCCGGAGCTGGGTCTGGCTGAGCTCTTTGGCTTTGGCCAGATTGCCCTGCCGGTACTCGAGCCACGCGAGGGCGCCGAAAATCTCGGCGACGCCGATCTTGTCCTGGGCCCGCTGCTTCATCGCGAGGGCCCGCATGAAGTTCCGCCGCGCCGCGGGCAGGTCTCCCAACCGCACCTGCGCCTCGGCCTGGGCGGCCAGCATCATGGCGGCCCGGGAGGGGTCCTGAAGCGCCATGGAGATCTTGTAGGCGCCTTCCTGCCGGCGCAGGGCCTCCTTCCACAGGCCCTGCTGCGCCTGCACCAGTCCCAGATAGTGAAGGGCGCGCGCTTCGTCCGTCCGGTTTCCCATCTGCCGGCTGGTGGCGAGCACCTGCTCGAAGTGGCGGCGTGCCCCCGTGAGGTCGCCGGCGGAGACCTGCAGCGTGCCGATGGCGTTGAGGGTCCGCGCCGCCAGGACCCGGTCGCCTTCCCGGTTGAAGTCCGCGTAGGCTTCGTCCAGGAACTTGCGGGCACGGAGGAGGTCCCCCTGGTCCTGGTAGAGCAGACCCAGGTTGGCCAGTTGCAGCGCCATGCCCTCGCCGCTCCCCACCTGGCGAAGCATGGCCATGGACCTCTGATAGGTCTCCTCCGCCTTCGCCAGATTGCCTTGCGAGTGGTAGGCCCTTCCCAGGCGGGTCAGCAGGGTCGCCACGGCTCCCTGGTTGCCCGAGCGCTCGAACAGGTCGCGGGCCGACTCGAACAAGGGGACCGCTTCCTGCGGCCGGCCGACGAGGAACAGCCCGTCTCCCTGCAGTGTGAGGGCCTGGGCCACGACCAGGCTCTGCCCCGACCGGCGCCCCTTCTCTTCGGCGGTCTTGGCGGAGTGCATCTGGACCACGAAGCTGGAGAGGCGCTTGGCGACCTGGGCCTCGGCGAGGTCGATCCGGGGGTCGTCGCCATGCGGCGACGGGAGCTTGCGGAGCTGGTCCACCAGGGAGAGCGCCTCCTTGTTCCGGCCCGCCGAGGACAGCGAAGTCACCAGGCGCAGCCCATGCTCCAGGTTGTCCGGGTAGAAGGTCCAGAGCGAGCGGTAGATCTCGACGGCCTTGCTCCAGTCCTTCTCGGCCTCGGCGAGCCGCGCTTCGGCGGCGAGGCGCTCGTGCTTCGGGAGGGCCGCAGAGAGGCGGAGGGCTTCGGCGGCCTGCTGGCGGGCCTCGGCGTCGTTCCCCACCCCCATCCAGGCCAGCGAGAGGGCCGAGCGGATCACCGCCGACTCCGCATCCTTGGCGGCGGCCTTCTCCAGGAGGGTGGTGGCGCCCTGGAAGTCGAAAGCGCGCAGGCGCGTCAGCCCTTCCACATACAGGCGCGTGGCCTCCGGATTCCTCGGCTGCCGCGCCTGGCTCGCCCGCATCTCCTGAGGGGAGGGCTGCGACCAGTTGAGCGTCTGGCGCACCTTCCGGCCGACGCGCGACACGAGGTTGAACAGCTCGTCCTCCGTCCCCACGTCGGCGAGGGAAGCCAGGGCCTCCCCGTCGGCGGCCCGCAGCACCCGCAGGTCGATGCGGAGCTCCTTGCCGACGGAGAGATAGGTGCCGACGACCACCATGTCGGCGCCCAGGACCTCATGGACGCGCTGCAGGCTCTCCTCGCTCGGCTCCTGGGCATGGGACAGGGCCAGGGAGCCCCGGGCCCTGTAGATCTCCTCCCCGGTGACCATCCGGATCTCGGAGCCGGTCGACAGCTCGGTGATCAGCATCTCGGCGAGCGCCGTGGAGAGCCACCCCTGGTCCGGGTTCCCCGAGAGGTTGCGGAAGCCCAGGACGGCCACCACGGGCCGGGCGTTGACCTGCTCGGCGCCGGACGGGGCGACGTCGCGCTCCCTGATGTAGACGTAGAGCCCGGCGGCGGAGGCGGCGAGCAGGAAACCCAGCATCAGGCCGGCCAGCAGGAACCGCCGGCGCCCCCGGGGGGGCAGGAAGGGCCGTTCTTCCAAAGCTGCCGGCAGCCGGAACGTACCCGTCTCGTCCAGGGCCGGGAAGCCGTCGGACGGCGTCGGCACCGGACGCAGCTCCAGGGGCGTCGGCGTCGCCGGCAGCGGCCCCGGGTCCGGGGTCAGGGGAGTGATCGCGTGCTCGCCCGTCTGCTCCCGCGGGACCTCGAGCACGTCGGCCACGAAGCTGTACCCCCGGCCGGGTACCGTGACCACGTAGCGGTGGTCGTTCGCCCGCTCTCCCAGGGCCTTGCGCAGCGAAGAGATGTTCTGCGTGAGGTTGGCCTCGGTGACGTAGGAGTCGGGCCAGACCTTCTGGATCAGTTCCTCCTTCTCCATCACCTCCCCGCGCTTCTCGATCAGCGCCAGGAGGATCGAGAACGCCTTGGGCGTCAACGGGACGGGGTGGCCCGCCCGCAGGAGACGCCTTCGGACCGGGTCCAGACGGAATCCGTCGAACTCGTAGAAGGACCGCTCGGTTCGAGTCGGCAAGGGAGTCGTCGTCATCGACTGATATGCGAACGCACCCCTCGCCATGGAGGCCGGCTCCACACGCTCTCGGGGATCGAGAGCCGCTCAGGAGGGGTGAAACATCGCTGATGGGGATTCTACCCCAAGCGGGACAGGCCGGTACGAGACCGCTTTGAGTTTTTTTTAGGAAGCTTGAGCGCCCCTCTGAGGACTCCTGATCGCCCTCCCCCCTACACTCCCGCTCACGTAGCACCCCGAGGGGAGAGGGGACGGCACCGGAGGGAGGCGTCGTCACATTCTTTGTCGCACTTTTTTGCAGGTCTGCTGAGGAGAGAGAGAATTTTTATCGTCTCATGATTTGAGAGAAGCGAGTGGAGGGAGATCAACCCGGGGGAGCGATCCGCCCGGGTTTTTGTTTTCAGGGCCCTCGAAGAGGAGCCATCCCGCCGCGAGGAAGAAGATCACCAGCAGCAGAGAGGTCACCAGGAGCACCAGGGTCCGCCAGACCTGGCCGTCGTCCTCCGCCCCGGCGAGGGGGGGCGGAGAAGCGAAGCGGGACGGCGCGGCGATCAGCCGGAGGGCGGCTCCCTGCCGGGGCTCCGTCTCCGCTCCCTGGGGCCGGCCTTGAGAGCGGGAAGGTCCGCCGGCGCGGGCCGCGTCCCGCAGGGCGTCCGCCATCTCGGCGGCGCTCTCGTACCGGGCGGCCGGATTCGGGGAGGTGGCCCGCGCCAGGATCTTCAGCAGCGGGTCCCCCTTGAGGGAGCTGGCGAAGGCGAGCCGGCGGAGGAGCGATCCCACCGCGTAGAGGTCGCTCTGGGCCGTGTACAGCTCCCCCGCCATCTGCTCGGGCGGCAGGACGGCGGCCGGGCCGAAGGCGACCTCCGTCAGCCCGAAGCCGGTGAGGACCACGCCTCCTCCCGGACCGACGACGACCGCCTCCTCCGTCAGGTGGCGGTGGAGGACCCCCTGGGCGTGGGCTTCGGCCAGGGCGTCCAGGATCTGGCGGCCCCAGCCGATCAGCACCGCCCGGTTCAGCCGCTCTCCGCTCCTCAGGATCTCGCGCAGGCTTCTCCCCTCCGCCATGTCGAAAGCCACCACCAGGCAGCCCTCGTGCTCGGCGATCTCCAGCACCCGCGGGATGCCCCGGTGGTAAATCCGCCCCAGCGCCTCGGTCTCGGCGAGCAGGATTTCCCAGCCGGTCTCCTCCTGCCACGATCCCGGCCGTGAAGGCGGGATCGCCTTGAGGTAGATCAGGCGGTCGCTGCGGGTGTCCACGGCCAGGTGGACCGTGCCGAAGGGGGCCGGCCCCAGATCCTCCAGGACCTGGTAGGGGCCGATCTCCAGGAAGCCCCGGAGGGCCGGCGCCGAGAGGATCTGCGCGTTGCGTTGCGGTTCGGCGGCCATCGTCCAGGACGAAGGCTGCAAGTTCCGTGCAGAGTCCCCTGGGACCGCCGGCGTCCCGCCGGCAACTAACTCGGCTGTTTAGTAAGCCTGCCGGCGGGACGCCGGCGGTCCCAGGAGGGGGCCTTCGCCCAAGGGAAGATCAGGCTTCGACCGCGAGGATCTCGGGCACGAGCCGGCCGTCGGTGACGGTCACGATCGCCAGCGTGAGGGGATACGAGAAGCGCCGCGGCCCGCAGGAGCCGGGATTGAGGAGCAGACAGGCGCCCTGCCAGGTCATCTCCGGCCGGTGGCTGTGGCCGAAGATCACCAGGCGGAAGCGCTTCATCCAGACGGGATCCACGTCCTCCCGCCGGTGGATCATGGCGAAGGGAAGGCCCGCGAGATCGCCAAGGAGCGCGGGCTGCAGCTCCTCGGCGTCCGGTCCGGCGTCGGTGTTGCCGCGCACGGCCTCGACCGGCGCGATCTCCCGCAGCCGCGCGAGGACCTCCGCGCCGCCGACGTCCCCGGCGTGCAGCAGCCGGTCGCACCCCGCGAGGAGCTCGAAGACCCGGGGCCGCAGAAGCCCGTGGGTGTCGGAGAGGATCCCGACGCGCATGAGCCCGCTATTCTACCTTCCGGTACTCCGCCTCCAGGTGCGGCCGCCCGGCGCGGACCTCCTCGACGAGGCCTTCGTCCCGGCGGCGGCGGAGGGCGGAGGCGATGGCGCGGGGATCGACGTCGCGGCGCAGGACCGCGCCGTAGCGGCGGTGGACTTCGGCGGCGATGCCGGTGGCGGTGAAACGGACGTCCAGCGGCCAGTGCTCCAGTACGTGGTCCAGGGCTTGGCTGAGGTTGGACTTGCGGCCGATCGTCTCCTCCGTCGTCTCCGGCGGCGCCACCCGGGCCTGCTGGACCACCTGTCCAAGACGCTCCGCGATCCCCCGCAACTCCTCCAGATGCTTTGAAGCCGCTTCGAGCTCCGCGGCGTGCCGGTCCCGCTCTTCCCCATGGAGCTGTTCCTGCTGCGCGTAGTGCGCCTGCTGTTGGGCATGGAACGCCTCGCGCTCCTTATGGAACGCCACCGTCCGTTGCAGGCTCTCGATCATCGCGGGAAGCGAAGGTGTCTCGGCCATCTGTCCTCGTCCTTTCCGTCCATGTCGCTCCAAAGTCCCCGGATGTCGCGCCGGAGCCTCCCCATCTCGCTCCAAGGTCTCGCCACGTCGCACAAAATCCACAGATGTTGCGCCGCTCTCCAGGGACTTCCCTCCAAGGTCGCCTCATGTCGCTCCAACACCGAGAGAGGTCGCCGCGCGATCATCTCATATCGCCCCCCTGTCGCGCTATCTCGCTCGACTCCTTGGAGACGTCGTGACGACGGGGGCCAGGATTGTCACGCTGTTGAGCAATATCGCGGCGGCATGGGAGAGAGGTCGTGACGGGATCGGCGGAAGTCGCTCCGCTGTTGCTCCTCGTCGCCAGCTTGTCTCGGGATGTCGCGCCGAAGTCCGGAGACTTCGCGATCCTGTCGAGTCATGTTGCGCCGCGGCCTGCCGGCTTTGCCACGGCGCCTCCAGGGTTCGTCAGGCCCTTGCTCCGTGTTGCCCCGTGGCCTGGAGACGTGACGCCGGCGTCTCCAGGCTTTGTAAGGGTGTCGCGCGGTGTTGTCTCCCTGTCTGGAGATCTCCCTTACGTATGGAGGACTCTCGTCAGGACATCAAGCCATGTTGTTCCGCCCTCCTCCTCTGGCGCGGGAGCTGCATGGCCAACGATGGGATTTGAGCTGTCAGGATAAGATCGCCGTCGGAGATCCTGGCGGTGGTGCGAAGGGCTGGGATCGACGATTCCCCTCATTGCAAGGAGAGAGCATGCGACATCTACGCCGCGCCGTCCCGCTTTGCCTGCTTGCCGCGCTGGCCGGGGCGACTTCCGCCGGGGCTTCCGGCTTCGGGCTGTTCCAGCACGGAGGCCGCGCCATGGGCCAGGTAGGCGCCTTCACCGCCCGCGCCCCCGAGCCTTCCGCCGTGACCTACAACCCGGCCGCCATCGCCCACCTCGAAGGCACCCAGGTGCAGGCCGGGCTCGACTTCAACAACTCCGACGACGAGTACATCAGCGCCTCCGGGAGCTTCTCGGCCAACCACGTCATCCAGTTCCCGCCCTCGCTCTACGCCACCTGGAAGCAGGATCATGGCCCCTTCGCCTTCGGGGTCGGGGTGGACGCGCCCTTCTACTACAACCTGGAATGGAGCCCGGCCCTGTTCCCCGGCCGCTTCATCACCCGCCGCTTCGAGCTGCGGACCTATGAGGTCCACCCGGTCGTCGCCTACGACCTGGGAGACGGCTGGAGCATCGGCGGCGGCGTCCGCTATGTCTTCGGCAACCTCGACGAGGAGGACAACGTCATCGTCCCCATCTTCCTCGGCGCCGGCCAGCCGCCGGTCAACGTCGAGGTGGAGCGCAACGCCGGATCGGACGTGGACGCCTTCGCCTGGGATCTGGCCATCCACTACACCTCTCCGAACTGGGGTTGGGGCGCGGTCTACCGGAGCCCGGCCGAGTTGAAGGGGAACGGCGACGTGAATTACCAGCCGCGGGACGTGCCGCCGGGCGTCCCGGGTCTCGACGCCGCGATCAACGCCCGCATCGTGAACGGCAGCAGCCGTCAGGCTTTCGAGATCCCCCGCGAGGTCCGCGGCGGCGTCTGGTGCGCCCCCTATCCCGAGCTGCGGCTCGAGCTCGACGCCTCCTGGCAGAGCTGGTCGAGCCTGGAGGCGACCGACATCACCTACGATCCCGACGTGGTGATCAACGCCCCGAGCACCATCCGCACCCAGCGCGACTGGGAGGACACCCTGAGCCTGAGGCTGGGTCTGGAAGGGAACATCACCGACAACTTCCTGCTCTTCGGCGGCGTCGCTTTCGAGCCCTCCCCCGTCCCCAAGGAGACCCTGGAGCCCGGCTTCCCGCGCGGCGACGCCATGGTCTACGGGATCGGTTTCACCTACAACTTCCCGCAGCTCTCCTTCGACGTCGGGTACTCACGCCACGAGCACGACGACCAGAACGTCGACGATCAGGAGCCGCTGAACCCCGGACGCTCGGGGACCTACACGGCCAGCGACAGCGTGTGGGGGTTCTCGGTGCGGTGGCGTTGGCAGTAGACCCTCACCTCCCGGCCTCCTCTCCCGACCCCTCCCTCCCACCCACACCGGGAGAGGAGGAGAGGTTAGCCGGAAGCAGCCACAAAGAAGCTTTCTTCATCCCCCTCTCTCCCGGTGTGGGTGGGAGGGAGGGGTCGGGAGAGAGGGGGTAGGGGGAGTGAGGGCCTACACCATCACCGGTCGCTCGGCCGCCATGCGCGCGAACATCCCCGGCGTGTAGGCCGTGATTCTCCCCGTGAAGGCGGAAGCCGCGACGGTCAGCGGCGAGGCGAGCCAGAGCTTGCCGGGGCCGGAGCGCCCCTTGTAGTTGCGGTTGATGGCGGAGACCGTGACCTCGTCCGCGGTCTCCGAGACGCCCGGGCCGCAGCCGATGCAGGCGCCGCAGCCGGGATGGATGAGCTGCACGCCGGCGCGCTCGAAGGTCTCGGCGAGGCCGTTGTCCCAGACGAATTTCTCCACCGCCTGTGATCCGCACTGGATCATGAACCTCACGCCGGGGGCCACCTTCAGGCCGGCGTCCACCGCCTCCTTCACCACCTGGTGGTAGAAGATGAGGTCGTCGATCTTCCCCGCCGTACAGCTCCCGCCGTAGGCGATGTCGATGGGCACGTCGCCGATCTCGTCGATCCAGGCGCCGTTGGTGGGGTCGGAGGGGATGCCCTCGTCTGGGTTGCCCGGATGGGCCACCATGGGCCGGAGGGTGGAGAGGTCGATGGTGTAGACGCCGCCGGCGTACTCGGCGCCCGGGTCCGGCGCCACGGCGCGCGCCTTGAGCGCCTCGACGTCGATGCCCGGACGCCACTCGGCGAGCCAGCGCCAGGTCTCGTCGTCGGCGATGACGATCGCCGTCTTGGCCGCGCACTCGGTGGCCATGTTGGTGAGCGTGGCCCGCTCGTCCATGGAGAGGGTCGCCACGCCGGGGCCGGCGAACTCCATCACGCGGTCCAGGGTGAGCTGGGGCCGGGCGTGGTTGAGGAGGATGTAGAGCATCAGGTCCTTGGCCGTGACCCCGGGCTGGAGGCGGCCCGTCAGCTCGAAGCGGATCGACTCCGGCACCTCGACCTGCGTGAAGCCCTGGTGGACGAGGTCGGCGTACTCGGTGGCCCCTACGCCCCAGGTCAGGGCGTTGTTGACCCCGCCCATGCAGGTGTGGCTGTCGGTCGCTTGAATGAAGTCGCCGGGATCGATGAACTGCTCGCGCGCCACCTCGTGGCAGATACCCGGCGAGACGCGGTCCTTGGCCGAGTAGTCGCGCACGCCGGTGTGGCGCTGGAAATCCCGCTGGAGCTCGCGCAGCGTCTCGATCTTGTCGATGAAGGCGCGCATCTTGGGCACCTCGTCGGCGTAGATGAGATGGTCCTCGAAGACCGCGAACTTGGTGGGGTTCTTGACCTGGTAGTCCTGCCCGTACTCCTGCTCGAGGAAGTAGTGGACCTGGGCGGTGGTGAACTCATGGGTGTAGCCGCCGTCGACCGTCACCACCACCGCGTCGCCGGGCTTCACGTAGTGGGGTCCGTCGCCCAGCATGTGGCGGGCGAGGATCTTCTCGGCCATGGTCATGGGTCGCGGGCCGGTGTCCGGCTTCGGCAGCTCGACCTCCCCCGCTTCCAGGGCCTTGGAGAACGGGAACAGGCCGCCGTGGCGGATGACCAGCCTGGTGATCGGGTCCCACCCCTCGCAGAACTCCTCCAGGGCGATGCCCTCGCCCCGCTGCAGGCGCGCCAGCATGTCGTGGTCGGCCATGAGCACGCCCTGGCTGATGTTGTTGCGGGCGTGGATGGGGGCGAACGAGGCGGCGACGGCGATGCGGATGCCCGACCACTTCTCGGCCTGCACGGCGGTCTCGCGGGAGCTGCCGACGCCCTTGCGGTAGCCGGAAACGATGACCTCGAAGTTGCCGTTGATCAGGGCGTCGCGCTCGAAAAGGCGCTTGCCGTCGACGATCAGGCCGGCGTAGGCGTCGCGGGCGATGTCCTCCGGGCGGTGGCTGAAGCAGACCCAGGCCGGGGTCATGGCGTCGGTGTTGATGTCGTCGAGCAGGTCCTCGACGCGGAGGTCCTCCATCCGGAGGTCCAGCTCACCCCGCAACTGCCGGCGGATCAGGTCCGGGTCCTTGGTGAGGAACAGCACCCGCTTGCCGGGGGTCAGCCGGATGGTCTCGGGAGGCTTCATCAGGGGACTCTCCTTGTCGAAGTTGAATGAATCGTCCCGCCTGTGAAGGACGGGTGACGATGCCCAGACATTCTAACGCCGGCGCCCCCGGGTGGGTATTTCGAGATCGCCCATCGAGCCTGCGGAGATGCCGGGGCGCTCAGGATATAATTTCGGATCTGGGGATGAATTCCCCGGGGGGCATGCTATAATTCGGCCTATGGCATCCACAGGCAAGACGAAGAAGTACTTCGCTCCCCCTCTGACAGCCGAGCAGATCAGTGCCGGCGTTGGAGTCACGGAAGAAGACAAGGCGATCGTCAGGAAGGTCTTGACGGACCTGGGCTACATTGGGAAGAAGACCGTCAGGACGAGCACCGCGCCAAAAGCCTCGAAGAAGTCAAAGCTGAATCGCTGATCTCTTCCGCCCTTGCCCGCTCAGGTCCATCCGGTAGCACAGAATGTATTCCTCAATGTCCCCTTCGACATCAAGTATTCGTCCATCTTCACGACCCTGATCGGCGCTCTCACCGTCCTGGGATACGAGCCTCATTGCGTGCTCGAAGTTCCGAGTGGAGGACGCAATCGTCTGGACCGTATCTACGGGCTCATCGAAAGCTGCGGGGCCTCCATTCATGACCTCAGCCGGGTAACCCTGTCGGGACCTTTTCGCGTGCCCCGGTTCAATATGCCTTTCGAGTTGGGCATCGCGTATGGGTTGACCAGAAAGCAGCCTCACGAGTTCTTCGTCTTCGAGGCTCGGGATTATCGTCTGCAAGCCAGTCTCAGCGATCTTAACGGGCATGACCCTCACATTCACGGCGGCACACAGGATGGAGTCCTTCGTTGCGTCCTTGACTGCTTTGCGTTCAGGACGCCAACGGGAGCCCTTCCCTTCCCCACTTTGAGATCACTGACGCGTAAGCTGAGTCGCTCCATCCGGCAACTCCAGCGTGAGCAGGGACTGACCAGCCCTTTCCATCCTTATCTGTTCCGTCAGACAGTCCGGGCCGCCTCCGAGCTTGCCCGCGCCGAGGGACTGCTCCACTGAGATTCTTGCCACAGAGGCCGTGATATAAGCCCTCGCATGGCGAACGACCCTTCCGGCAACCTCTATGAAAACGTCGTAGGACGCCCTACCGGAGCCGAGTCTCCCGCCCTTCCCCCCGCCCGCGTCTCCGCGGCGGTGGTGCTCTGGCGGCGGCAGGAGGGGGGCGGCCCGGACGACGTGGAGGTCTACTGGGTCAAGCGGGCCGAGCACCTGCCGTTCATGGGCGGGTGGCACGCGTTTCCGGGCGGCGCCATCGCGAAGACGGACGCTCAACTGCCCCTCTCCGGCGAGCCGCAGCTCCCTTCGGACGCGCCGCCTTCCGCCGGCATTCCGGCGTCGTTGCGCGATCTCGACGAGCCCAGCCCGGACCTCCTGCCCGGCCTCGCGGCGTGTGCCCTCCGCGAGCTGTTCGAGGAGACGGGCATCCTCCTCTCCGTCCCCAGCATCGATCCCGAAGAGCTCGTGGAGCCACGGCGGGCCCTTCTGGCGGGGGAGCTTTCGTTCGCCGAAATCCTGCACAGCCTGGGCGTCCGCCTGAACGCTTCGCCCCTGGTCTACGCCGGACGCTGGGTGACTCCCCCGTTCGCTCCCGTCCGTTTCGACAACCGGTTCTTCCTGCTGGAGTGGCCCGTGGACGCCCCGGCGCAGCCGTCGCTCCACGAAGGAGAGCTGGAGACCGGCTCCTGGATCCTTCCCGCCGAGGGCTGGGAAGCGTGGCGGCGCGGGGATGTGCTGGCCGCTCCCCCCATCCTCCATATCCTGGAGGTCCTGAGTCAGGAGGGACCCCTGAAGGGGCTCGTCCGCCTGCGCGATCCCGCCGAGACCAACCTCGGTCCGCTGCGCCGGGTGGAGATGCGGCCGGGCGTGATCATGTTCCCGCTCCTCACCCACACCCTGCCGCCGGCCGCCACCACCAACGCCTACCTGCTGGGGACCCGCGAGTGCGTCCTGGTCGATCCGGGCTCGTCTTCCGATAGGGAGATCGAGCGCCTGGAGCAGGCCCTGGCGGCGGCCCGGGAGCGCCTCGGCCGCAAGGTGACCGCCATCTGGCTCACCCATCACCATGCGGATCACGTCGGCGGCGTCGAGAGGCTGCGCGCGTCGCTGGGTGTGCCGGTGCTCGCCCACCCGCTCACGGCCGAGCGTCTGGCCGGCCGCGGGATCAGGATCGACGGCGAGCTCCGGGACGGCGAACGGACCGTCCTCGGCGGCGATTTCCCGGTGCTCATCCTCCACACGCCGGGGCACGCCCGGGGGCACGTCTGCTTCCTGGAAGAAGGTCAGCGCTCGCTGCTCTGCGGCGACATGATCTCCGGGATCAGCATGATCGTCGTCGATCCCCCCGAGGGTGACATGGACGACTACCTCGGCTCCCTGGAGAAGCTCGCCTCCCTACGGCCCAACACGCTCTTCCCCGGCCACGGCCCCGTGATCAAAAACGCCGTGGCCAAGCTGCGGGAGTACATCCAGCACCGCGTCTGGCGGGAGAACCGCATCCTGGACGCCTGGAGCGCCGGGATGCGGAAGCCCTCGGAGATGCTCCCCACGGTCTACGACGACGTGCCGCCGCAGGCCTGGCCCCTGGCCGAGCGGCAGATCCTCGCCCACCTGGAACGGCTGCGGCGGCAGGGGCGGATCGAGGGATAAGCGAACAGCCTTGACTCCGAAAAGCGTGCGACATAGCGTAATGCAAAAAAGTCGTCGCACTCTTCCAGAACGGAGGCTGGATGGCCATTGCTGCGGATTACGAGTCCAGGATCCTGGGCTTCGAGAGGGAAGGGCTCCTTGAGCTCTGGCGGGCGATCGAGAGGAGAGATACACCGGATTGGGAGCAGGGAAAGGCGCTCGAGTACCTGATCCTGAGAGCCTTTCAGCTCGAAGGAGCCGTCGTGAGATGGCCCTACACGGCACAGTTGTTCGGTGAGGACGTGGAGCAGATCGACGGCGTGATCTACTGGCAGGACCTCAAGTGTCTCGTCGAGGTCAAGGATACCGAGCGGCCCATCGCTCTGGCGCCAGTGGCCAAGCTGCGGAACCAGTTACAGCGTCGGCCGGCGGAGACTCTCGGGCTTCTCTTCAGCCGCGCCGGGTTCACGCGCCCCGCCAGCGTTCTGGCCCAGTTCTCTTCCCCTCAAGCAATCCTCCTGTGGAGCGGCGCCGAAATCGAGTACTCACTGCTCAGGGGTTCGCTTTGTCAGAGCCTCCTCATGAAGTATCGTAAATGTGTCGAGGAGGGGACGCCGGATTTCGACATTCGGGAAAGGAAGCTCGCATGAGGGTCTACGTGGTAACCGAAGACACTGTGGACACCGAGTTGCTGGGGGCGCTCCTTCCAGAAGACTTGGCCGCCGAGGTCCAGATCGTGCCCGCGGGACGGCTCTCGGAGGCCCTTGCGATGGCCCGCTCGATCCTGGCT
Organism: Thermoanaerobaculia bacterium; assembly: GCA_036376245.1. Classification (GTDB taxonomy): domain Bacteria; phylum Acidobacteriota; class Thermoanaerobaculia; order Multivoradales; family UBA5704; genus DATARR01. The sequence goes on from DASVAS010000053.1 coordinate 47,642, forward strand.
AGCCGGCGCGTGCCCGTAGTCCTGCTGGCGAACTCGCACACGACCTGGCCGGAGCTGATCCAGGAGACTGAGGTAGATCTGGAATCCCTGCTGCAGATCGCCTCTGGGGGAGTTCCTTGCCGGGTGGTCCTCGCCGTACCAGAGTTGGAGGCGGCTCTCTTTGAGAGTCGCGATATCCTCGAAAACATTCTGGCGATCCAGATTCCCCCCACGACCGCAGTGCGCGCTGAGGCCAACCCAAGGCAGGCGCTCGAGGAGCTGTTTCTGGCTCAGGATCGGATCAAGAACATGCGCCAGCTCCTCGGCGCGATGACCTCGGCGGAGCTGAATCGCCTACGGGATACACAGGCTGTCGCCGGACTCAACGGTTTCCTTCATCAGGTCTCCAGCCCGTCTCGCCAGCGGGCTTCCGCCTGAGCCTAAACCCTTGTGAAGAACGGCCTCAGGATCGGGCTGCTTCTTCTGGCGGTCCTCTCCCCGATGGCCGCCGCGCAACCTCCATTCCCCGCCCGGGAGCCCTGGTCGGCCGAGCAGGCCGTCGGCGCTCCCGACACCCACGAGGCCGAAGACGCCCCCACGGCGTGGACTCCCCTGGAGCCGGACGCGGGCGAGGAATGGCTGGTCGTCGAGTTCGAACGGACGACAGTCATCGCGGAGGTGCGCATCCGCGAGTCCCTGAACCCCGGCGCGGTGCGGCGGGTATCGGCCGTTCTGGAGGACAGCTCGTCCATTCGTACTTTGTGGGAAGGTCAAGATCCGACGGCGGACGCGCCCGCCGATTTCGTGGTCCGGGTCGAAGAGGAAGTCTCGGCGCGGACCATTCTCGTGGAGCTGGACACGGCCCGGCGGTCCGGATGGAACGCCATCGACGCGGTCGAGTTGGTGGGCCGGGACGGCGGTCGCCAATGGGCCGCGGAGGCGGCGGCGAGCTCGACCTACGCCACCGTCGGCGGGCTGCTCGCCGATGAGCTGGCCCCCGAGGCCCGGGTCTTCGCCGACGAGGCGGCGGGGATCAAAATGGCCGCCCCCGGATGGTGGATCCGCGCCAACCCCGCCCTGCTGGCGGCGCCGGGGGAGATCCTCCGCGCCTGGACGCGGGACGGCGCCGCGACCATCGTCGTCCTCCGCCAGGAGACCGACCGCGCCTGGAGCCCGCGGGACTTGTTGAACGTCACGGCGGCTGCGCTAGAATCCGCCGTCGGCGTAGAGATCCAGGCACGAGAGGTGCATGAGCTGGCTGGGATGAGAGCGTTGGGGCTGATCGCGGCCGGCGTCCGAGAAGATGGAAGTGGTCGGACGAAGCAGCGCTGGGTAGCGATCCCGCGCGCGGCCGACGTCCTCGTCTTCCTCTTGAGCACCCCTGAAGCGTCATTTGCGGCCGATGATCGGATCTTCGGGAAGATGCTCGCTTCGGTCGAGATCCGAGGAACCCAGACGCCCGAGCAGAGAGCGGCGAAATAGACCGCGGATGCTCGCTCGTTGAAAGCGGAACAGGCGATCCTCGCTGGAACGGCAAGATCCAGGCGTGTGATGACCTGACCAAGAATCAACCCTGGCATTGGATCGATGCCAAAGAGAGACGAGGAAAGATCATGAAGCCGCGCAACGCACGTGTTCTCGTTTTAGCCAGCGTCCTTCTCGCGGCGCCGCTCTTCGAAGCCGTGGCCCAGGGGCCGCGCCATCCGCGTCCCCAGCCGCAGAAGCCGAAGCCGAAAGAACCCCAGGTGATCATCAAGGAGACGCCCATCGAAGAGGGCGACCCGCAGCAGCAGAGTCAGACGGCGCAGGGGAACCAGGGCCAGACCGGGGCGCAGCCGCAGGGCACCCCTCCCGCCGCTCCCCAGGATCCGGCGATGGCCCCCCAGGACCCGGCGGCGGCCCAGGATCCCAGCGCGGCGCAGCCGGGCGCGGTCCCGGCCGGCAAGGTGACGCCTGAGCAGATGGGGGTCTCGTTCGCCGCGCCGCAGGGCTGGCAGCCGGTGGATCCGAACACCTTCACACTCCCCGGCGACGTCTGCTGCGCCTGGAAGCCGGGCGAGCTCGCCTCGATCGTCGTCTTCCAGCAGAAGCCCGGCCGGGCCTTCCTCCCGCGCGTGCTCCTGGACGAGACCGCCAAGGCCTTCAAGAACCCGCCCATCAGCGCCCAGGTCCAGCGGCAGGAGGTGGTGACCCTCGGCGGCAAGCGCGCCTTCTCGCTGGTGGTCACGGCCGGCGGCAACGGCGCCGCCATCGACGGCAAGGGCACCATCCCCACGACCCAGCACTGGATCGCGATCCCGCGCGAGCAGGACGTGGTGCTCTTCCTGATGACGACCCCCGCGGACAAGTTCACCGAGAACGATCAAACCTTCCAGGCGGTGCTCAACAGCCTGCAGGTCAGCGGGACCCAGACGGCCGAGCAGCAGGCGTCCCAGTAGGCCGGCGCCGCCGCAAGACGACCGTGTAGATCACGGCGTTGAGCGCGACCACGAAGATCCCCAGTCCGAGCTGTACCCCGTGGCTGAGCCCATCGGGGTACAGCACCGGCAGCACGTAGTGCTCGACGAACCCGCTGGAATATCCCGCCTCCCCGCCCAGCCGCCGCAGGTGGTTCTCCAGGGGAGTGAGCGGGCAGATCCCCTGGACGAATTCGATGCCCGCGCCCCAGATCGCCGCCGGCAGGTGGAGCCACGCGGCCCGAGGCCAGCGCAAGGCCAGCAGCCCGCCGAACACCACGAAGAGCACGAACCCGAAGTGGAGGAAGACGACGAGGTCGGCCAGGACGCGGTAGAGCATGGCGGCCTCAGCGGGCCCGCAGGTCTTCCCGGCGCACCGTCAGATCCTCGATGCGGTCGAGGTCCGGCTCCACCCCCATGCCGGGGCGGTCCACCGGCACGTCGATCCAGCCCTCGCGGTCCATGGTCCACTCGGGAGTCACGATGTCCCGTTCCCAGTAGCGCTCGCTGGGCGAGAGGTCGCCGGGCAGGGTGAAGTTCGGCAGCGAGGCCAGGGCCACGTTGTGGGCGCGGCCGACGCCGCTCTCCAGCATGCCGCCGCACCAGACGGGAACGCCCTCCTCCGCGCAGAGGTCGTGGATCGCCAGCGACTGGCGGAAGCCGCCCACCCGGCCGGGCTTGATGTTGACGATCCGCCCGGCGCCGAGGGCGAGCATGTCCGCCGCGCGGTCGACGCTGGTGATGGATTCGTCCAGGCAGATGGGAGTCTTCAGACGCGCCTGCAGCACGACGTGGCGCAGCAGGTCGTCCCAGGCCAGAGGCTGCTCGATCATCATCAGCCCCAGGTCGTCCAGGGCTTCGAGGCTGGAGGTGTCCGCCAGGCTGTAGGCGTTGTTGGCGTCGGCCATCAGCGGCGCGTCGGGGCCCAGGGCTTCGCGCGCGGCGCGCACGTACTCCACGTCCGCGCCCGGCTTGATCTTGATCTTGACCTTCTTGTAGCCGCGCTCCAGCGCCGCCCGCACCTTGGCCACCAGGGCCTCGGGGCTCTCCTGGATGCCGAGGGAGATGCCTACCTGGATGCGGTCGCGGACGCCGCCGAGCTTCTTCGCGAGCGACACCCCTTCGGCCCGCGCCGTCAGCTCCCAGGCGCCCATCTCCACCGCCGCCTTGGCCATGTTGTGGCCGCGGAAGTTCTCGTCCAGCACCGGCTGGATCTCCTGCGGGCCGGCGAATTCGCGCCCCAGCACCCGCGGCGCCACCCATTCCTTGATGGCAAGCCAGCAGGTGTCGGGCGTCTCGGGACTGTAGTTGGGGAATTCGCCGGCGGCGCACTCGCCCCAGCCCACCACGCCGTCGGCGCTCCGCAGCTCGACCAGGACGATCCGCCGCCGGCTCTGCGTGCCGGAGGAGATCCGGAAGGGCTCCTTCAGGTTCAGGTGGATCTCACGCAGGGTCAGGCTCTCGATGCGCAGCGTCATCAATCCCTCTCCAATCCGTAGCAGCAGCGACCCTCTGTCGGATCGCGGTGGAAGACCTCGACGCGGTATCCCTGGCCGAGGTAGCTCTGGAACGCCCGCCGGGTGGACTCCCGCCAGGCCATGGCCTCGTCCGGGTTCTCCGTCTTGAGAGCCTGGATGTTCTCCGGGATCTCGATCCGGACCCCCGGGGCCGCCGGGAGGTCCTCGATCCGGCCGCCGGGATTCACGACGGGAGCATCGCGGAAGCGGTCCGCAGCCCCTTCCCGCTGGTCTTCGAGAGCGCGGGCCACCCGGTCGCCGGCGATCCGCCAGGAGACGATGAACCGGTCGGTGCCGATCCCGCTGGCGAGCTCGCTCCCCATCTCCCCCTCGTACATGTCCTCCACGTACTCGGCGATGCCCGCCCCGAGGTGATTGATATTGAGGTGGGCGTTCCGGGCCTCCAGGGGATCGAAGGTCCACCGCACCTCGTCAATGTCCTGAGACAGGAGGATCTCGCGCTGATAGAGCTTGAGCCGGGTGCCGAGCCCGAGGTCCCGCGCCTCGGGGCTGACGGCGAGCATGTGCGACCAGTGGAAGGCGCGCCCCTCGGCCCAGCCCGCCAGGCCGTAGACGAAGCCGAGCAGGTCGCCCTGAGGGGAGAACGCCCCGGCGGCGATCCCGCCGGCCTTCTGCGTGACCTTGAGGATGCTCAGGGGGACAGCGTCAGAGAAGCTTCGCCCCCACGTCACCCGCTGCAATTCGATGCAGGCCTCATAGTCGGGCAGGGAAGAAAACGAGCGGAACGTGACCCCGTCCGGGTCGGTCCTCTGGATGGTGGACATGGGCAGGAGATCTTGTCACAACCCGCCGCCGTTATATCGTTCCCCTCATGCCCGCGGGGATCGATTTCCGGCGCTATCGCAAGGCGCGCCGTTTCGTGATCCGCGTCTTCCTTCACGCCATGTTCTGGGACGTGGTCCTGAACGTCCCGGGGCTGCGGCGGTTCCGGCGGGCTCCCCTGGCCCGCTACACGGCCATCGCCCGCCGCTACCGCGCCCTGGCGGCCGAGATGGGCGGCGTGCTCATCAAGCTCGGACAGTTCTTCTCCACCCGCGTGGACATCCTGCCGCCGGAGATCACGCAGGAGCTGGCCGGGCTCCAGGACGAGGTGCCGCCCGAACGGTTCGAGGACGTCGTCCGGCAGATCGAGGAGGACTTCGGCCGTCCCCTCCTGTCGGTCTTCGAATGGATCTCCCGCGAGCCGATCGGCTCCGCCTCTCTCGCGCAGGTCCACCGCACCCGCCTTCCCGGCGGGCAGGAAGCGGTCGTCAAGGTGCTGCGCCCCGGGATCGACGTGCTGGTGGAGACCGACCTCGCGTCGGCGCGCCTGGCCCTGCGGCTGCTGCGGTTCTCGAAGACGGTCCGCCGCCGGGTGGACCTCAACCGCCTGGGGCACGAGATCACCAACACCACCCGCGCCGAGCTCGACCTCGCCGCCGAGGGGCGGAACGCCGAGCGCTTCGCCCGCTGTTTCGACGGGGACGAGCGGGTGTACCTCCCCAAGGTCTTCTGGGAATGGAGCGCCGGCCGCACCCTGACCCTGGAGAACGTCGCCTGGCTGAAGATCGGCGACCTCGCCGCCCTCGACGCGGCGGGCATCCCCCGCCCGGAGGTGGCGCGGGTGCTCTACCGGATCTACCTCCAGCAGATCTTCACCCATTCCTTCGTGCACGCCGATCCCCACCCGGGCAACCTGTTCGTCCGCCCGCTGCCGGTGGAGGGCGAGTCCCCCTTCGCGCCGGGCGATCCCGTGCCGCCTCCGCCGGACGGCGGGGCGCGGCCGTTCCAGATCGTCTTCGTGGACTTCGGGATGGTGGCGGTCATCCCCGAGCGCCTGCGGGGAGCGTTGCGGGAGTACGCCATCGGGCTCGGCACGCGGGACGCCGCCCGCCTCGTGCAGTCCTACGTCGCCGCCGGCGTGCTGCTGCCCGGCGCGGACCTCCGCCGCCTGGAAGAGGTCCACGAGGAGCTCTTCGCCCGCTTCTGGGGGGTGAGCATCGGCAACCTGCGGGAGACGGCCTTCTCCGAAGCCGAGTACTTCTTCCGGCAGTACCGCGACATCCTCTACGAGCTGCCGTTCCAGGTGCAGGTGGACCTCCTCTTCGCCTCCCGGGCCGTGGGCCTGCTGGCGGGTCTGGCGACGCATCTCGATCCCGAGTTCGATCCCTGGGCCGAGACCCTCCCCTTCGCCCAGCGCCTCGCCACCCAGGAGCTGCGGCGGGACTGGCGCGGCCTGCTCCAGGAAGGGCTCGCCCAGTTGCAGATCCTGCTCGCGCTCCCCCGGCGGATCGACTCCGTCCTGGCCAAGGCCGAGCGGGGGACGCTGAACGTGCAGGCCTCCCTGGCGCCGGATTCGCGCAAGGTGATCCAGCGCCTGGAACGCTCGATCCACCGGCTGGCCTGGATGGTGGTCTCGGCGGGCCTGCTGATCGCGGGGGTGATGGTCCACGCCCAGGTGCCGTCGGAACCCTACGGCAAAGGGCTCGCCGTGCTCTCAGGTGTGGTATTTCTTTGGGGCGTCCTGTCCAAGCGGTAGTGGAGGACGGCCTCGGGCTGTGGCATCCTTTCTGCAAATTTTTTGACCCGGAGACACGTGCTCCGCGAGGGAGATGATGAAAGCACTCGACGTTCTGCGCCGCTTTACCTATATCTCGCTGGCCTTGACCCTGTTCGCGCCGCTCGCTGGATGCGGCGGGGAGGCCGATGCCGGAGCTGACGAACACACCAAGCCGTCGGCTCACCTGACCCTCACCGGCAGCCTGCAGGCGGACGGCGAGTTCGTCGTGGACTGCGGGATCTATTCCGACCGTGGCCTGCAGCTCACCTTCGCTCCGCCGATGCATGGCGGCGAGCACGGCGGCGAGCTCCAGATCCAGGTCCGGATCAACGACTACATCGGAGCCGGCCAATATCCGGTCGGGATCGTCATCAACGAGCACGAGGGGCACGGCCATCTCAAGCGGTGGAACGGCGTGGCGACGGCCAACATCCAGAGCCGGGTCGCGCGCACGAGAAGCATCCGGGAGCAGTCCGAGGTGAGCGGCTCCTTCGAGGGCACCTACGAGGGTCAGGGGGGACAGCAAGGAACGATCCGCGGCACGTTCCAGAGCTGCGCTTCCCGGGAGCTGATCCCCTGACCGACGGAGACCTGTATTGAATCCGGCACGCACCCTCTTCAGCCCGTCGCTGATCCTGGTTCTCCTCCTCGGAGGGTGCGGCGCCGAGGAACCCCGGCTGTCCGACGCCGGTCCCCGGCCCGCCGAGATCCCGCGCGCGGACGCCCAGGCGGCGGCCAACGGCGCCGTGCTCGCCGCCACCGGCCGGCAATCGTTCGAAGGCCGGACCGCGTTCCGATGCACGATCCATGAGGACGACGGCCTGCAAGTCAACTTCCGGACCGGCGCCCCCGATATGCCGGCCGTGGCCCTGCGGATCGAGGACTTCAGCGGCTCGGGCCCCTATCACGGGGAGATCTTCTTGACGGGACGATCCCGCACCGGCGCCCTGGTCACCTCCACGGGGGAGGCGGAGGTGGAGCTGAAGCAGCGGGAGCTGCCGGACGGCAGCGCGGTGGTGCTCCTCAGCGGCTCCTTCCAGGGCCTGTACGGCGGCCGGGCCGGCAAGGGCTCGGTGGAGGGGCGGTTCGGGGGATGCAGCTACGCGGCGGCCCCGCGGGATCCGGAGTCCCCCCTGACCGGCGCGGCGCCGTAGGCCGGCTAGCCTTCCGGCTTCCGCCTCGGCTTGAGGCGGTTCAGCTCCTCCGTCATGACCTGATCGACCACGGCGTCGATCTCCTGCCGGCTCATCGGCGCGCCCGGCTGCGGCGGCGCTTCGATCTCTTCTTCTTCCAGGTCTTCTTCGAAGGAATCCAGCAACGGATCGAAGTCGTCGTCCGCCACCGGGAAGTCCAGCTCGTTGTCGATCTCTTCGTCTCGCATGGCGGACTGGATTCTACGTCAGCCGCGGGACAGCAACGCCACCGGGAAGCGCGCCAGCAGGCCGGCGGCGCTCCTCCGTCCGCCTTCGACCTCCTCGCCCGTCAGCTCGTCGCGCCAGCGGCCGGGCGGCAGATCCACGGTCGTCCCCTCCCAATCCCCCCCGAGGCGGATCACCAGGCGCGGGACGACCACCGCCACCCCGCCGCCCCGGGCGAAGGCCACGGCGTGGTCCGCCCGCGGTCCCGCGGCCTGGAGCGGCTGATAGTCCGCCTCCGGGCCGAACAGCTCGGGACGCCGCCGCCGCAGGTGGAGCCCCTGCCGGAGGACCCAGAGCTTGGGCAGACCGTCGTCCATGCGGGCCAGGATCTCCTCCGGCGTCATCCCCCGCTTCAGGTCCTCCAACATCCGGCGCCGCAGCTCGTAATCGACCGGGCGGCGGTTGTCGGGATCGACCAGCGAGAGGTCCCAGATCTCGGAGCCCTGGTAGAAGTCCGGCACGCCCGGCGCGGCGATCTTGAGCAGCGTCTGGGCCAGGGAATGGATCCTGGCGGGCTCGACCAGCGGAGCCACGAAGGCTTCGAGGTCGGCGATGAAGTCCCGATCCTCCAGCAGGCGCCGGACGAATTCGCGCACCGCCTCCTCGTACTCGGCGTTCGTCCGCGTCCATGAGGTATGGGCCTTGGCCTCGCGGGTCGCCTTCTCCATGTAGGCAATGACCCGTTCGGCCGAGAGCGGCCAGGCGCCGGCCAGGGTCTGATACAGGAGGTACTCGGCGTTGCGGTCCGGCCAGCCGTTCCGGCGATGCTTTTCGTTGCTCTCGAACCAGCGGCGGACCGTCTCCCCCCATTGCTCCGGGATCTCGGAGAGGAGACTGATCCGCGCCCGGGTGTCCTCGCTCCGCTTGGTGTCGTGCGTGGAGGTGGCGAGCATGGCCGCCGGCCAGCGGCGCTGGTTCTCTGCGCAGGTCCGGTGGAAGTCTTCGACGGAGACGCCGAACACGGCGGGGCTGCCGCCGACCTCGTTGAGGGAGACCAGCCGGTGGAAGTTGTAGAAGGCGGTGTCCTCCACCCCTTTCGCCATGGCCGGCCCGGTGAGCTGCTGGAAGCGCATGACCAGCTCGGTTTCCGCCTCGTGGCCATCGTCGCCACGGTGGCGCAGCAGCAGGAGGTCGCGGAAGAAGTCCAGCAGCTCCGGATCGAGGTCCGGGCGGCGCGCCCGCGCCGCCTCGACGGCCTCTTCCACGTACCGCTCGTCCTCGGCGCTCACCTGCCCGGCTTCGGCCCGCACATAGGTGCGGTAGACCGGGAAGCAGGCGACCACCTCGCGGATGGCCTGGCGCAGCTCGAAGCGGGTGTAGTCCCGGAAACGGCGGTGGTTCTCGCAGACCTGAAGAAAGACCTCCGCCAGGCGGTTCACGTCGCTGGCCAGCAGCTCGGAGAGGACCAGGAGCTTCTTCTCCCGCACCAGCTCCTCCCAGGCGGGGCTCTCGCCGGTCAGCTCCGTATAGAGGTCCGTCAGCGGCTCTTTACCCGCGGGATCGACGAAGAGGCCGCCCACCAGGTTCAGGAAGTCGTAGCCGGTGGTGCCCTCGACGGGCCAGGACTCGCGCAGGGATTCGCCGGGCTCCAGGATCTTCTCCACCACGATCCAGGCCTCGGGCGCGGCGGCGCGCAGCCGCTGGAAGTACTGGTCGGGATCGCGCAGGCCGTCCGGATGGTCGATGCGGACGCCGTCCAGCACGCCCTCGCGGAGCCACTGGAGCACCCGGACGTGGGTGTCCGCGAAGACCCGATCATCCTCTATCCGCAGGCCGACCAGGGTGTGCACGTCGAAGAAGCGCCGGTAGTCCAGCTCCTGGCCGGCGGTGCGCCAGAAGGCCGGCCGGTAGCTCTGGAGGGAGAGGAGAGCGTCGAGCCGGTCGGGATCGGCGTTGACCTCCGCCACTATGGCGTCGAGGGCGTCGAGGGCCTCGGCGGTCTCGCCCGTCAGGGTGTCGAGAGACCCGGGAGCGACGGGCATCTGGTGCTCGTGATAATGGATCTCGAGCTTGTCCCCGCGCCGCACCAGCTTCAGCTCGCCGGCCTCCAGCACCCGGCCGTAATGATCGCCCAGGATGGGGAGCAGAATCGTGTTGCGCAGCCGCGCCTGGGGCGGGTCCCAGTCCACGTCGAAGTAATTCGCGTAGCGGCTCGCCTGGCCGTTCTCCAGCACGTCCCACCACCAGACGTTCCGCCGCTCGGTGATGGCCATGTGGTTGGGGACGATGTCGAGCACCTGCCCGAGCCCGTGCTCGCCCAGCGCGCGGCAGAAGCGCGCGTGTCCCTCCTCACCGCCCAGCTCCTCGTTGACCCGTGTGGGATCGATGACGTCGTACCCGTGCGCGCTCCCCCGGGCCGCCTGGAGATAGGGAGAGCTGTAGAGGTGGCTGATTCCGAGGTCCGCCAGATAGCCGGCGACGGCGGCAGCCTCCTGGAATCCGAATTCCGGACGGAGCTGGACGCGGTACGTCGAAAGAAGCGGCTTCGGCACGTCCCCGCCAGAGGTGCAAGGCGTAAGCCAGACCCTGTATCCTTTCGCGTATGCTCCGCCGCGCTGTCGTCTCGTTCCTCGTTCTATCTCTGTCCCTTCCCCTCGCCGCGGACGAGCGGCAGGGCCAGACCATCGCCGGCAACCACGACGGCCGCAAGGTCACCAAACCCGGCTACCTCGAATGGCTGACCGCCCGCGGATTGATGACCGACTCCAACCAGCAGACGGTGGCCCTCTTCGACACCGGCTACGACGACGGCACCGGCCCCGAGGGGGACCACCATCCGGACCTCGAAAACCCCGAGCGCCTGGTGGACATCTGGAGCTTCGTCAACAACATCCCCTTCGCGGGGGACGGCCGCGGGCACGGCACACTGGTGGCGGGCATCCTGGCCGGCGACGGCCGGGGGACCGGGGAGAAGGATCCGCAGGGTTTCCTCCTGGGTACCGGCATCGCGCCGAAGACCAGGATCGTCATGGCGCAGATCTTCCAGCCCCTGGTCCACGGCTGCTCCGTGTTCGCCACCGCCACCCGGGTGGAAGACCTGACGGCGGCCTTCGCCTGGGCCCGCACCACGGCGGACGGCCGCGACAAGACGTTCATCTCCAACCATAGCTGGGCGGAGAACAGCAACCAGTACACGGCGCTGTCGCGGTTCTTCGACGAGCGGGTGATCGACGCCGACGTGAACCGTCCTGGCGCGCAGCCCATGACCCTGGTGGTGGCGGCGGGCAACGCCGGCCCCAGGGACGACACGGTCAACAGCCTGGCCGTGGCGAAGAACGTCATCGCGGTGGGCTCGACGCAGAACTACCGGCCGTCGACCCAGCCCGGCGCGCCGCCGCTCGACTGCATCTTTCCCGGCGTCCCCGACAACGAGGAGAGCCGGCACATCTCGCGCGTCAACGAAACGAGCGGCCGGGGCCGCCGCTTCGGGCCGGGGAGCGCGGCCGCGCTGCACGAGACGCGGGTCAAGCCGGACCTGGTGGCTCCGGGCGGCCGGGTCTTCTCCACCGTCCCCTATCAGACCGACGAGACCTATTACTGTCCGCGCACCTGCCGCGACTACTGGCCCGATCCGCCGGTCGGATACCACTCCTACGTCCAGGCCACCAGCTACGCCACGCCCGTGGTCACCGGGGTCGTGGCCCTGAAGCGCAAGTGGTTCCTCGACCGCAACGTGAGCCCCCTGCCGAGCCTGCTCAAGGCGGCGGTGATCGCCACGGCGGACGACCTCGGCTCGTTCTACGCCGCCGATCACCGTCCGAGCAGCACCTTCGGCTGGGGGCGGGTCAATCTGGACCGCCTGACGGACACGGCGGCGCGGTTCTGGGTCAATGAGCGTCCCCAGTTCGCGGTCGCCACGGGGCAGCAGCGGAGCTGGACGAAGACGATCGGCGATCCGGGCAAGGACATCTACATCGTGCTGGTCTGGAGCGATCCGGCCTCGCCCGTCGTGCAGAGCTCGCAGGGATTCCTCTACAACGACCTCACGCTGACGGTGGAGCGCCAGGGAGGCGCGGCGTTCTGGCGGGGGAACAACTTCAACGAGAACGTCACCGGCAAGGACGACGGCTACTCCCACGCCTACGCGGCGGGCGAGCCGACGCTGTCCGATACCGCGAACACCGTCGAAGCCGTGTTCATCCCCGCCGGCACCTTCAAGGCGGGCGAGAAGATCACGATCCGGGTGACGGGGACGCTGGTGCCTCAGGGTCCTCAGGGGTTCTCGATCTACGCGTACAACGTGCGGCGGTAGACCCCCTGGGACCGCCGGCGTCCCGCCGGCAGACTAACTAGTTTTTAGTTTGTTGCCGGCGGGACGCCGGCGGTCCCAGGGGGTCTACTCCACCCGTACCGCCAGCCGTTCCGCCAGGGCCTTGAAGAGGCGGACCCACTCCGCCGCGGCCTCATCCTCCTCCGCCTTCTCTTGCTGCCGCGGATAGACGCTCCGGCGCAGCTCGTAGCACCGGTTCTGGACCCGCCAGAGATCGACGTCGAAAGGCGCCTGGCGGGTGAGGGCGACCGTGCCCTCGACGCGGCGCAGCAGCTCCAGGTCTTCGGGTTCTTCCAGGAGGCGCTCCGCCAGCCGCTCCAGGGTGTGCTGCAAGGTGTAGGAGAGACCCTTGGCGTCGAGCGCCACGCCCAGCGCTTCCTTCTCTTCCAGGAGGCGCTCCACCTCTTCCAAATCGGGACCGGCCAACCCACGCCTGAGGTCGAGGTTCAGCACGTACTCGGCGGCGGCGGCGAAGGCCGCGGGCGGCGGCGTGCCCAGGCTCTTCAGGAAACGCATCAACGGCGCGTGATGACGGTAGACGTCCCGGTACTCCTTCTCCACCTCGTCCAGAGTCGAGGCCAGGATGCGGTCGAGGACGCGCCGCTGCTCGTCCCGGAAGAGCGACTTCAGCGAGTAGGAGACGTCGCCGAAGAAGCGGTCCAGCAGGCGGATCGCCTGTGGCAGGTCGCCGTGCTCGAAGGCGCCGCCCGCCTCGCCCATGAGGAGCTTGTACGCCTCCGGATCTCCCTCCGGCACCACCCCCGCGTTCAGGTTGTGGTCGCCGAAGTGGAGCACGGCGAAGACGAACCGCCCTGTCGTGCCGGTCATCGAGGAGGTGACGCGCGCGCGGCCGATCGACAGGCGCGAGCGGCCCGCCCGGAAAACGCGCCCGTTCTCCCGCTCCACCGAATAGCAGTAGACCGGCGCCGGGTTCGGGAACTCCTCGAAGAGCGAAGCCACCGCGAAGTGGGCCGCCACCCGGCGGATGTCGACGATCGACGGCTTTACGTGCCGCTCGTAGAGGTCGCATCCGGTGCCCGCGTTGGGATCGTTGCTCCGGGCCTCCTCCAGGAGGCGGAGGAATCTCTCCTCCACCGGCGTCTCGAAGAGCTGCTCCGCGAGTTGCACCGCGCGCCCCGCGTACTGGAGGATCTGGATCGTCTCGATCCCCGCCAGGTCGTTGAAGAACCAGCCGCAGCTCGTGTACATCAGCATCAGGTGGCGCTGCAGCTCCAGCAGCCGCAGCGCTCGCACGTTGTCCAGGCTCGCTTGCGAGCGGTCGAGGATCACGTCGATGTAGGCGTCCCGGGCGGCCCAGGGATCGGGGAAGAATTCGCCCGCCGCCTCCTCGTAGAGCGGCGCCAGCTCGTCGCGCAGCCAGTCCAGCGCCCGCCGCAGCGGCGCCCGCCAGGCCTGGTTCCAGCCGGACGCGCCGCCGGTATGGCAGCCGCAGTCCTCGCGCCAGCGGCCCACTCCGTGGGAGCAGCTCCAGGCCGTGTTCTCGACGATCTCCACCTCGTGACCGGGAGGATGCTTCGCCAGGAATTCGCCGTAGTTGGTCAACTGCGCCAGGCCGTTCGACTCGATGTGGTGCAGGGCGTACGAGAGGGCCATCTCGCCGTAGCGGTGATGATGGCCGTAGGTCTCGCCGTCGGTGGCGATGTGCGCCAGCCGGTCGCGGTCCGGATTCTGAGGCACGCCGGCCATCAGACGCTCCGCGAAGCGCTCGCCGCTGACCAGCAGGCCCTCGAAGGCCACGGCGCGGGAGACCCCGCCGTTGTAGAAGAAGACGGCGATGCTCCGCCCCGACGGCAGCTTCACCTCGTAGGGGATCGTGGTGTCGATCCGCCCGCCGCCGACGTCCTGCCACTCCCCCTTGCCCTTCGCTGCTTTCGGCCGCACGCGCCGCGCCTGGTGGGGCTCCAGGATGGTGAAGCGCACGCCGGCCTCGGCCATCAGCTCCAGGGATTCGAGATCGACGGCGGTCTCCGGCAGCCACATGCCCTCGGCCTCGCGGCCGAAGCGGCGCCGGAAGTCGGCGAGCCCCCAGAGGATCTGCGTCTGCTTGTCCCGCCGGTTCGCCAGGGGCAGGATGAGGTGGTTGTAGGCCTGCGCGATGGCGGAGCCGTGCCCCGAGAAGCGCTCGCGGCTCTGGGCGTCTGCTTCCAGGATCGAGCGGTAGACCTCGGGCTCCTGGCGCTCCAGCCAGGCGAGCAGGGTGGGGCCGAAGTTGAAGCTGATCCGGGAGTAGTTGTTGACGATCCGCTCGATGCGGCGCTCGCCGTCGAGGATGCGCGACGCGGCGTTGGGGGCGTAGCACTCCGCCGTGACCCGCTCGTTCCAGTCGTGGTACGGATAGGCGGAGTCCTGCACCTCCACCGCCTCCAGCCACGGGTTCTCCCGTGGCGGCTGATAGAAGTGGCCGTGGATACAGAGATAGCGTTGCATCGGAGGGCGGTGATGGTATCACCGCCGCCCCGAAGGCCCCCACCCCACGCCGAAGGCGGTAGAGACGACCCAGCCCGTTTCAGAACGCCCTCCGCAGGCCACCCACGTCGGGGCGTCTCCGGGTCGGAGAGAAGGGTCCGGATTCAGGATGCGCGCGGCGGGGGGATGACCGGTGTTGTTTATGGGCAGTTACGGACCGGACGCGATTTCGCCCCGTCGTGCGGGATCGTGAATCGGAACGGCGTTCCCGACGCGGAGACGAGCCGACGATTGTGGTCTGCGGGCGATGTCGATAACGGGCTGGCTCGTCTCTACCGCCTTCGCCGCAGGGATTCCTGTTGGTCTACGGAACGCCCGCCAGATAGGAAGGAAACTCGTCGTCCTCCGGCGTATCGCCCGGGACATCGTCCAGGACATCTTCGACGATCGGCTCCATCTCGGCGGTCTCGTCCAGCTCGTCTTCCGGGACGTCCCGCTTGAAGAACAGGATCCCGAGCGGCGGCAGCGTCACCGTCAGCGAGTGGGACTTGCCGTGCATGGGGATCGGCACCGCGTCCACGCCGCCGTAGTTGCCCACGCCGCTGCCGCCGTAGCGCGGGGCGTCGCTGTTGAGCAGCTCCCGCCAGTAGCCCCGCCCGGGCACGCCGAGACGGTAGTTCTCCCGCACCACCGGCGTGAAGTGCAGCACCACCAGCACGGGCTCCCCCGCCTTGCCCCGGCGCAGGAAGGCGATGACGCTGTTGTCGGCGTCCGAGCCGTCGACCCACTCGAAGCCCTCGGGGCTGCAATCCAGCTCGTGGAGCGCGGGCTCCTCGCGGTAGAGGCGGTTCAGGTCCTCCAGCCAGCGGCAGATGCCGGCGTGGCGCTCGTCCTCCAGCAGGTGCCAGTCGAGGCTGGCGTCGTGGTTCCACTCCCGCCAGGTGGCCAGCTCGGCGCCCATGAACAGCAGCTTCTTGGCCGGCTGCGAGTACATGTGGCCGTACAGCAGCCGCAGGTTGGCCAGCTTCTGCCAGTAGTCGCCCGGCATCTTGTCGAGCAGCGAGCCCTTGAGGTGCACCACCTCGTCGTGCGAGAGCGGCAGCACGAAATTCTCGTTGAAGGCGTAGAGCGTCCGGAAGGTGATCTGGTTGTGGTGGTAGCGCCGGTGGATCGGATCGTGGGCGAGGTACTTCAGGCTGTCGTGCATCCAGCCCATGTCCCACTTGTAGCCGAACCCCAGGCCGCCGATGTAGAGCGGGCGCGAGACCAGCGGCCAGGCGGTGGACTCCTCGGCGATGGTCTGCGTGCCGTCGAAATCCTTGTAGACCTCCTCGTTCAGGGCGCGCAGGAACGCGATGGCCTCCAGGTTCTCCCGCCCGCCGTGCTCGTTGGGGATCCACTCGCCCGCCTTGCGCGAGTAGTCGAGGTAGAGCATCGAGGCCACGGCGTCCACCCGCAGGCCGTCGGCGTGATACTTCTCGAGCCAGAAGGCGGCGCTGCTGATCAGGAAGCTCCGCACTTCGTTGCGGCCGTAGTTGAAGATGTAGCTCCCCCAGTCGGGATGGAAACCTTTTCGGGGATCGGCATGCTCGTAGAGGTGCGTGCCGTCGAAGAAGGCCAGGCCGTGCTCGTCCACCGGGAAGTGCGACGGCACCCAGTCGAGGATGACCCCGATCCCCTCCTGGTGCAGGTGATCGATCAGGAACATGAAGTCCTGCGGCGTGCCGTAGCGGCTGGTGGGCGCGAAGTAGCCCAGGCTCTGGTAGCCCCAGGAGCCGTAGTACGGATGCTCCATCACGGGCAGCAGCTCGACGTGGGTGAAGCCCAGGCGCTTGACGTGATCGGCCAACAGCGGCGCGAGCTCGCGATAGGTGAGGAAGCGGTCCCCCTCCTCCGGCACGCGGCGCCAGGAGCCGAGGTGGACCTCGTAGGTGGAGATGGGCGCGTTGAGGGACTGCCGCCCGGCGCGCGCGGCCATCCAGTCGCCGTCCCCCCATTCGTAGCCGAGATCCCAGACGACCGAGGCGCGCTGCGGCGGCAGCTCGGCGTGAAAGGCGAACGGATCGGCCTTGTCCACCCGGTAGCCGCGGTAGCGGGAGACGACGTGAAACTTGTACTTCTCCCCCGGCTTCACGCCCGGAATGAAGGCTTCCCAGACGCCGGAGCCGCCCCGGGCCGCCAGGGGATCGACGCGGTGATCCCAATAGTTCCAGCCGCCGATCACCGAGACCGACTCCGCGTTGGGCGCCCAGACGGCGAACCAGACGCCCTCCTCGTCCCCGTTCGTTCCGGGATGGGCCCCCAGCTTCTCGTGCAGCCGGTAGTGGGTGCCCTCGTTGAAGAGGTAGAGGTCCTGCTCGGTGATCGGACTGGTCATCAACTCCCTCCCCCGCGCCGCTTCCGCAGCTCGTCCACCCGTTTCAACGGCTCCACCACGTCGGCCCGCGTCGAGAATTCCTCGAAGGAGAAGCGCGCCTTGCGCCGCCAGTTGGGCCGCTCGGTGTGGGTGCCGGGGACGTTCTGCGGCTCGGTCTCGCCCCACAGGTCCTCCAGGTTCACCAGCACCATGCGCGCCGGGCTCGCCGCCAGGTGGTCCAGCCGCTCGCGCAGGATGGCCGCCTGCGTGACCGCGCCCCGGCCCCGCTCCTCGGGCGGCAGCGCCTCTTCCATGGTCCGCCGGATCGCCTCCCGCCGTTCCCGCTCCTCGCGGGCCTGGTCCGGCGTGAAGAAGCCGAGGTCCTGAAGGTCGTCCACGTCCTTGCCCTGCCAGAACGCCTGGAAGGTCGGCATGTCGTGGGTGTTGAGGCTGGCCACGGTCCGGGCCGGGGGCTCACGCAGGCCCGAGCTGCCGGGCTGCAATTCGTACTGCACCACGTACATGCCCAGCACGTCGTGGCGGTCCATGGCCTCGTAGACCTCCGGCGGCACCGTCCCCAGGTTCTCGCCCACGATCATCGACCGGTGGCGGTGGCTCTCGACCGACAGCACGGCGTACAGCTCCTCGGCCGGATAGTTGACGTAGACGCCCGACGCGGCGTCCATGCCCTGCGGGATCCAGAACAGCCGGTGGAGCTGCATGACGTGATCGATGCGCAGGATGCCCGCGTGCTCCAGGTGATGGCGGAGGCAGTCGATCAGGTGGCCGTAGCCGCGCTCGCGCAGCCGCTCGGGTTGTAGGGGCGGGAAGCCCCAGTTCTGGCCCTGGGTGAAGAAGGCGTCCGGCGGCGCGCCGGCCGAGACGCCCTCGGCGAACAGGTCGCGCTCGCGCCAGACGTCGAAGGAGCTGCCGTGCACGCCCAGCGGCAGATCCAGATAGAGACCCGGGCCGCGCCGCCGCGCCTGGGCGGCCATGTCCCCCACCTGCTGCTCGCAGGCCCACTGGGTCCAGAGGTAGTAGTGATAGTCGTCCTCGTCGTAGTCGGCGGCGGCGAGGGTCCCCTCGCGCAGCCGCTCGGGCCAGCTCTGCCAGGATTGGCCCCGGCGGTCGCCCACGGCGCGGAAGGCGGCGTAGGCCTGGAGGTCCGGCTTGTTGGCCACGAAGGATTCCAGCTCCTCCTGCCGGTCTCCCGGCCGGGAGAAGAAGCGGTGCGCCAGCTCCTCCAGCACGCGGCGCTTCAGCGTCATCAGCCGGGGATAGTCCACCCGCGGCGCCGCCCGCAGCGCCTCGACCTCGCGGCGGAACTCGGCGGACTCCACCAGCCGCCGCGCCGGCGCGCAATCCTCGAACTCCGGCAGCCGCCGGGGATCGACGTAGAGCTCGTTCCAGAACAGCCGCGAGGCGGGCGCGTAGGGGCTCGGCTCGCAAGGCTCGTCGAGGAACGCGGCCAGCAGCGGCAGGGTGGCCACCACGCCGCCGCCCAGCCCGGCGGTCCAGTCCGCCAGCATCTCCAGATCGGAGAAGTCGCCCGCTCCCCAGCTCCGGGCCGTGCGCAGGGCGTACAGAGGCAGGAAGACGCCCCAGAGCGGCCGGCCGTCGCCGGTGAAGCAGCGGGTGGGGGCCGAGATGATCAGCGACTCGGTGGTGCGCCCGCCGTGCTCCAGCGTCAGCCAGTGGTAGCCCGGCGGCAGCGGCTCGGGAAGCGAGAGCCGGCGGCCGGGACGGGACGAGCCCTCCGCGGGCGCCGCCTCCGGCAGGCCGGCCAGGTCGACCCCCTGGGCCCGCCGCTCGCCCCCTTCGAGATCCAGGTGCCAGGCCATGGAGGCGCTCCCCTCGCCTGGGCGGATCACGATCTCCGGCGCGTGGCCGTCCCAGGCCACCACCACCGGCTCGACCAGACGGCCGGCCAGCTCCTCGTGGCGCTCGCGCAGGGCGTCGGGCAGGTCGGAGAAGCCTTCCACCGACGCGCCGAGCGCCTGGAGCACGGCGAGCAGGGCCTCGGGCCGCGCCTCGACATAGCGCCCCATGGCGTCGTGGAAGGAGGTCTGGACCCCGTACAGCCGGGCCAGCGTCATCAGGTCGTCGCGTTCATTCGCCAAAGGATCACCCCGGTTCCCCGCCACCCAGGATCTGCCGGATGCCCTGGAGGGGGATCCGCACCCAGTCGGGACGGTTGTTCAATTCATATCCCAACTCGTACACCGCTTTCTCCAGCAGATAGGCGTCGAGCAGGATCTCGCGCTCTTCCGCGGACGGCGGCAGGAACGCCGCGCCCTGCACCCGCCGCAGGTACGCCTGGAGGAACGCCGCCGAGATCCAGCGCTCCCAGAACAGCCCCCAGGTCTCCAGGGCCGGGACCGCCTCCGGCGACGCCACGCCCTCCGAGGCCTCCTGGAAGAACCGCACGTAGGCCGCGTACTGGAACGAGCGCAGCATGCCGGCCACGTCGCGGAACGGCGAGCGCTTCAGCCGCCGCTCGGAGAGCGCGCGCGACGGCTCGCCCTCGAAATCCAGGATCACGAAGTCGCGGCCCGTGAAGAGGACCTGCCCGAGATGGTAATCCCCGTGCGTCCGGATCCGTTCGGCGGTGAGCTTGCGGACCGTGATCCGGCGCAGACGCTCCACGATCCGGTCCTCGGCGGCCAGCACCTCCTCCGCCGTCCCCCTGACGGCCTCGGGCAGCGTGGGCAGCCGCTGCCGCAGCAGGCGGAAGTTCTTCTTCGTCAGAGTGCGCATGGAATCATACAGCGACCGCTGGTACAGCTCCGAGAAGGGCTCCGGCTCGAAGTCCCTGCCCCGCCCCGAGGCCAGGGCGATGTGCAGCTCTGCCGTGCGCTCGCCCAGCAGCCGGACGGTCGGCACGTAGGTGCCCAGGCGCTCGAAGTCGTCGGCGCTCAGCTCCTGTCCGGCGAGCTCCAGCAGCGGCTCGGCCGGCACCGGCGCCACGACGTTGCCGGTCGTGGCCCACTGCGTGAGCACGCGGTCGAAGTAGCGCCCCAGGGCGTCCAGCGTGTAGCTCCAGGCGTCCCCTTCGTTGGGGACGAATTCCTGCAGGATGCCCAGCGTCATCGGCTCGCCCTGCCGCTGCCGGATCTCCAGGGCGCCGGCCACCCGCGGGATGTGGCGGAAATCGGTAGCCTCGGTCAGGAAGCGCCCGATCTCCAGGTCGGGATTCAGGCCCGGCTCCAGCTTGCGGAAGATCTTGAGGATCAGCCGGTCGCCGTAGCGCACCGACGTATTGCTCTGCTCGGCCCGCAGCGGCGCCGCCTCCAGGTCTCCTTCGCCCCGGACCTCCGGGAAAAGGGAGAAGGCCGCGCCCGTCAGAGCGCCCCGCTCGCCGCGGTACCGCTCGCCGTTGGCCACCGCCTCCAGAAGCTCCCGGGAGAAGCCCGCCTCCCCCAGCGGGTCGTAGAGCAGGCCCGTCCCCTCCGGCGAATCGGACTCCAGCCGCGCCAGCCCTGAGCCGGATTCGCGGATCCGCCGCGTGAGCTTCCTGTCCGTCTCCCGCGCGAAGGCGAGGGGCAGCGCGTAGGTCTCGGCCTCGGCGTCCGTGTAGTCCACCGTCAGCAGGGCGAAGACCGCGCCGGCGTCGAACGGGATGACCTCCGAGACCTCGACGCTGCGCAGCGTGCGGGCCTTGCCGCCGAACCAGCGCCGCGTGGGCAGCACGTCCAGCAGCGCGCTTTCCAGCTCGTGCCGCGTCCCCTCCAGCACGCTCGTCCAGGAGCCTGTGATGGATACCACCGGGACCGGCGCCTCGGCCGCGCCGCCCGGCACGCCGCGCTGCGTGCGCCCGAGCTGCGACGGGTCGGCCGCCAGCGCGAACCAGAGGAAGCCGTGGGGGCTCAGGGTGATGCCGTAGGTGGCCGTCCCGATCTTCGGGAACGGCGAGCGGCCGAACAGCTCCACCGGCGTCAGGCCGGCGTAGGCCGAGAGGTCCAGCTCCGCGTGCTGGGCGAAACGCGAGAGGTTCGCCACCACCAGCAGCGTCTCGTCCCCGTGGCGGCGCACGAACGCCAGCACGCGGTGGTTCTCCGGGTGGAGGAACTCCAGGCTCCCGCGGCTGAAGGCCGGATGGCGCTTGCGCAGCGCGATCACCCGCCGGACCCACCAGAGCAGCGAGTGGGGGTTGGCCTGCTGCGTCTCCACGTTCACCGCCTCGTAGTGGTACTCGGGATCGACGATCACCGGCAGGTAGAGCCGCTGCGGGTTGGCGCGCGAGAAGCCGGCGTTCTTGTCCGCGCTCCACTGCATGGGCGTGCGCACGCCGTTGCGGTCGCCCAGATAGTAGTTGTCCCCCATCCCGATCTCGTCGCCGTAGTAGAGGACCGGCGTGCCGGGCAGCGAGAAGAGCAGGGCGTTGAGCAGCTCGGTCCGCCGCCGGTCCTTGCCCAGCAGCGGCGCCAGCCGGCGGCGGATGCCGACGTTGATCCGCTGCTCGCGGTCCGCCGCGTAGACGCGGTACATGTAGTCCCGCTCCTCGTCCGTCACCATCTCCAGCGTCAGCTCGTCGTGGTTGCGCAGGAACATCGCCCACTGCGCCTTCTCAGGGATCGGCGGCGTCTGCTGCAGGATGTCGATGATCGGATAGCGGTCCTCCATGCGCACCGACATGAACAGCCGGGGCATGACGGGGAAATGGAACGCCATGTGGCACTCGTCGCCGCCGGTGGCGGGATCGCCGAAGTAGGCGATCGAGTCCTCCGGCCACTGGTTGGCCTCGGCCAGCAGCATGCGGTTGGGGAATTTCGCGTCCACATGCGCCCGGAGCTGTTTCAGGAACTCGTGCGTCTCCGGCAGGTTCTCGTTGTTCGTCCCCTCGCGCTCGAACAGATACGGAATGGCGTCCAGCCGCAGGCCGTCCACCCCCATCTCCATCCAGAAGTCCAGGGCCTTGAAGACCTCCTCGCGCACCAGCGGGTTGTCGAAGTTCAGGTCCGGCTGGTGCGAGAAGAAGCGGTGCCAGTAGTAGGCGTTGGCCACCGGGTCGCGGGTCCAGTTCGAGGTCTCGGTGTCGGTGAAGATGATGCGCGTGCCGGCGTACTTCTTGTCCGTGTCGCTCCAGACGTAGAAATCGCGCTCGGGGCTCCCCGGCGGCGCCAGCCGCGCGCGCTGGAACCACGGGTGCTGGTCCGACGTGTGGTTGATCACCAGCTCGGTGATCACCTTGAGATCCCGCTTGTGCGCCTCGTCCAGGAAGACCTGGAAGTCCTCGATCGTGCCGTAGGCGGGATGGACGCTGGTGTAGTCGGAGATGTCGTAGCCGTCGTCGCGCCAGGGGGAGGGATAGAACGGCAGGATCCAGATCGCCGTCACCCCCAGGTCGCGCAGGTAGTCGAGCTTGGCGGTCAGCCCCTGGAAGTCGCCGCGGCCGTCGCCGTCCGAGTCGAAGAACGCCCGCACGTGGATCTCATAGATGATGGCGTCCTTGTACCAGAGCGGATCGTTCCCCCGCTCCTCCCGCCGCTTCCTCTCCTCGTCGCCGACTCCCGGGGTCGTCTCGGTCAATATCGCCACGTCGGACCTCGCTGGATTCAGATGAAGTAGTCGTAGTCCTTTTCCGAGCGCACCTGGCGGCGGACCCGGAAGATGTGGGCCGGCACCTGGTGCGGATCAAGGCGGACGAAGTTGCGCGATCCGTGCCAGCGGTAGCGCGCCCCGGTCAGCAGGTCGTGCACGTTGAACGGCTGGTCGGCCTCCAGCCCCAGGACCTTGAGATCCAGGTCCACCCAGGCCGCCTGGGCGTTGTGCGGATCCAGGTTCACCGCCACCAGGATCAGGTTGTCCCCCGCCGACTTGCTGTAGACGATCATCTGGTCGTTGTCCGAGCCGTGGAAGCGCAGGCTGTGATCGCTCTGGAGCGCCGGGTTCTCGCGCCGGATGCGGTTGACCAGGGCGATCAGCTCGCTCAGGCTGTCCGGCCGCTCCAGATCCCACTCGCGGATCTGGTACTTCTCCGAATCGAGATACTCCTCGCTCCCCCGCTCGCGGGGCACGTGCTCCATCAGCTCGTAGGCCGGGCCGTAGATGCCGTAGCTCGCCCCCAGCGTCGCCGCCAGCATCAGCCGCTGCACGAACGCGGGCCGGCCGCCGATCTGCAGCGGCTCGGTGAGGATGTCCGGCGTGTTGGGCCAGAGATTGGGCCGGAAATACTCCTTGACCTCGGTCTGCGTCAGCTCGGTGAAGTACTCGACCAGCTCCCAGCGGCGGTTGCGCCAGGGGAAGTAGTTGTAGGACTGGGTGAAGCCCAGCTTGGCCAGCCGGTACATGACCTTGGGGCGGGTGAACGCCTCGGAGAGGAACAGTGCGTCCGGATGCTTGCGCTTGATCTCGGGGAGCGCCCACTCCCAGAACGGGAACGCCTTGGTGTGCGGGTTGTCCACCCGGAAGATCTTGACCCCCTGGCCGGCCCAGAAGTCGACGACGCCCGCCAGCTCCTCCCAGAGGGCCCGCCACTCCGCGGACTCGAAGTCGAAGGGATAGATGTCCTGGTACTTCTTGGGCGGATTCTCGGCGTACTGGATGGTGCCGTCCGGCCGCTTGCGGAACCACTCCGGGTGCTCTTTCACGTACGGGTGGTCCGGCGAGGCCTGATAGGCGATGTCGAGCGCGATCTCGATGCCGCGCTCCTTCGCCCTGGCGATCAGGCGCCGGAAGTCCTCCAGCGATCCCAGCTCCGGATGGATCGCCTTGTGCCCCCCCTCCGCCGCGCCGATGGCCCACGGGCTGCCGACGTCGCCGGGCTCGGTTTCCAGGGCGTTGTTCTTCCCCTTGCGGAAGGCCTGGCCGATGGGATGGATGGGCGGCAGGTAGAGGACGTCGAAGCCCATGCCGGCGATGTAGGGGAGGCGCGCCTCGCAGTCGCGGAAGGTGCCGTGCCTGCCGCCGGCGCCGGCGGAGCGGGGAAACATCTCGTACCAGGTGGAAAAGCGGGCGCGCTCGCGGTCCACCACCACGCCCAGCTCCCTGGGATAAACGGTCTCGAAACGGCGGTCGGCGTGGCGGTCCATGAGGGCGGCCAGCTCGTCGTCCAGCGCCAGGGTGACGCGCGCGCCGTCGGAGCCCGTCTCCAGATCGTCGGCGAGGCCGGCGAGGACGCGGGCGTCGGAGCTCACGGCCCGCCCGCTGGCCTCGCGGACCAGGTTCGCGCCCACCAGCAGGTCGACGGCGACGTCCTGCCCGGCGTCGACGCGCTTCCTGAGATCGCGCCGCCAGGTCTTGAAGTGGTCCACCCAGGCGGCGATGGAATAGAGCCAGCGGCCCTGGGTGGAGGCGGAGAACCCGGCCCGCCACCGGTCGTTGCCCAGCGGCTCCATGGCGGTCTCGTTCCACATCTCCTGCCCTTCCGGCCGCCAGAGCAGCCGGCAGGTGACGGCGTCATGCCCGTCGGTGAAGACGTCCGCCTCGACCACGATCGGCTCCCCCACCACCCGCTTGACGGGGAACCGGCCGCAGTCGATCTCCGGCTCGACCCCCTCGATGACGACCCGCCGTCTGCCTTCCTCGTTGAGCATGACCATGAATCCCCCCTCCATTCCAGCCGGGGCATGGTTTACCAGAGTCGGGGGGGCGGTGACAAACGGGGGAAAGCACCAGGACGTCCCTCGAAGGGCGTAGAGACGCCACAGACGATCAACGACGCCCTCTCGGAGGCCACGGGGACGGCGTGGCGTCTCTCGAAGGGCAGAGCGCATCCCTCAGCAAACCATATTGAATCAGCTAAAACCTTTTCTTTCCCTGGGTCAGGAGGAACAGATCCTTCAGAGGATCCTGATCCGCCCAGAAGATGCATCCCTTAGTATTCGGGCCATTCAGCCTCTCCAGCGAAGCGCTCCTCCGCTACGGCCTGCTCCTCCTCCTGGAGCTTGCCGCACTCGGTGGCCAGACGAACCCGCCGGAGCCGCTGAAGCTTCTCCGCGACCGCGTCCTGGATGAGCTTGCTGCGGCTGGGAAAGAGCCCGTCCTCCACCAGCCGATCCAACTGTCTGAGGGATTCCAAGTCGAGGGAAATGGCAATCTTCGCGCTGCTCATCACCCCCAAAGTATCACCGCGGGTCGTGCGTTTATCATCCCTACCGTGTTCCGCCCCCTCCCCCAAGGCCCTCTCACCCGCCTCCTCATGGCCCCGACCTTCCTCGGCCGGCCCATCCGGCAGGTGTCGGCGTACGTCTTCCAGGATCTCCTCATCGACACCGGCCCTCCGCCCACGGCGGCGCGGCTCGTCGAGCACGTCCGGGGCTCGGGGGTGCGCCGGGTGGTCCTCACCCATCACCACGAGGACCACATCGGAGGGGCGGCCGCTCTCCAGGAGGAGCTCGGCCTCCCGGTCTTCGCGCCGGCCAACGCCGTCCCCATCCTCGCCGAGGGGCTGCGGATGCCTCTCTACCGCCGGATCGTCTGGGGCGGACGGCCGCGGACGTTCCGCGCCGAGCCGCTGGGGCCGGTCGTCGAGGGCGAGGGATACCGGCTGCGGGTCATCCCCACGCCGGGGCACGCGTTCACCCACGTCTGCCTGTTCGACGAGGAACGGCGGTGGCTGTTCTCGGGGGACCTCTACGTCCATGAGAAGGTGAAGTTCCTGCGGCAGATCGAGGACGTCTGGGCGCATCTCGACTCGCTGCGGCGGGTGCTCGCCCTGGAACCGGAGCTGCTCATCTGCGATCACGCGGGCGTCCTGGAGCACGCCCGGGAGAGGCTGACCCGGAAGATCGCCTGGTGGGAAGGATTGGCCGCCGAGGCGCGAGCGCTGCGTGCCGCGAACCTCACGGTCCCGGCCATCACCCGCCGTCTCCTGGGCAGCGAGGAGCTTCTGACTTACGCCAGTTTTGGAGATTTCTCCAAGCGGAACCTGATCCGCGCCTTTCTCCAAGGTTCCCGCTGAGCTCGCCGCCGTAAGACGGACGGCCGCGTAGCTCAGGATGCCGCGCAAGACGCTCTCCAGCTCTGTTCGGAAGGATCCGCCGCGCGGCCCAAGCCTCAAAATGCCGCGCGGAATCCTTCACGCGCGGCATTTAGCGCATTTCGCGCGGCATCTGGAGGGTTCAGTGCGGCAAATGAGCGGCAACTTGCGGCATTTCAAGGGCCCCGCGAGGCATATCATCCTCCATGCGCGGCATTTCACGGATTGTGCGCGGCATTTCTAGCTTTACGCGCGGCATATTTACCGGGGCGCGCGGTATATTCTCCGGGGCGCGCGGCATCTGAACCTTAACTCGCGGTAAATGAGGGTGAACTTGCGGCAGATGAAGCGTCCCAGGACTCCGGCGACCGCCTTCCGGACCGCCGCGCGGCCCGGAAGGTGGAGGTGGACGCTTGCGGCTACCGGCCGTACGGATTGCCGCCGAGGGCGTTCGAGATGTCGGTGATCGCCTTCTGGGCGCGGACGCTGTTGCCCGCTTCGTCGAGCGGCGGCGAAACGACGGCGATCCCGAACTTGCCGGGGGAGACGGCGATGATCCCGCCGCCGACGCCGCTCTTGGCCGGCAGGCCCGTCCGGTAGAGCCACTTGCCGGAGTCGTCATAGAGGCCCGCCGTCGCCATGACGGCCAGCACCTCCGGGACGTTCTCCGCCTTCATGACCTGCTTGCCGGTCACCGGGTTCTTGCCGTGGTTCGCCAGCGTCGCCGCCATGGTCGCCAGGTCCTTGGCGTTGACGGCGACCGAGCACTGCTCGGTGTAGATGTCGGTGGCGCGGGCCGGCTCGTCCTTGATGAAGCCGTAGGCGAGCATCAGGTAGCCGATCGCCTGGTTGCGCTGGTTGGTGGCCGCCTCCGAATCGTAGACCTCCTGGTCGACGGTGAGCGGACGCCCGGCGAAGTCGGAGTAGAACGACAGGATCTTGTTCCAGATGTCGTCGCGGTCCTTGCCCTGGACCATGCTGGTGGCGGTGATCGCGCCGGGATTGACCAGCGGATTCATCTCCGGTCCGCCGAGGGCCTTCTGCGCGAACTCGATGGCGACGATCGAGTTGAACCGCATGCCGGTGGCGTCGACGCCGATCCGGTTGGCGATGGCGTCCGCGCCCTGGTCTTCGATCACCTTGGCCATGGTGAAGACCTTGGAGATCGACTGGATCGAGACCTGCGACTTGACGTCGCCCGCCGTATAGACCTTGCCGTCGGCGGTGACCAGCGCGATGCCGTAGATCTTCGAGTCGACCTTGGCGAGCGCCGGGATGTAGTCGGCGTTGGCGCCTTCCTTGATGTCCTTGTATTTCGCGTAGGCGGCGTCGAGAGCGGCCTGGATCTCGGCCGGGCTCTGCGCCGACAGCGGCGCGGCGGCGAGGGCCCCCAGGACGAGCGCGATACCGCACAGGAGAGCTTTTCCGCGGATGTTCATGATCTAACCTCCGAGCTTGTGACTGAAGTTGTACTTCACCGAGAACTGGATCCGGAAGTCGTCGGATGTGAACCCGTCACGGAAGTTCTTCCGGTTTCCCCACTGGATCTCGGGCCCGAACATCACGTTCTGCGCGGGATAGAACAGGATGTTCGCGAGCGCGTAGTTGCCCTCGGAGAAAGCGTCGTCCGCCTGGCCGTTGGAGTTGTCGATGTCGAGCATCGACCAGCCGATCGAGCTCGTCGCCTTGGGGCTCCAGGTGTGGTCGAGGAACGCCACCAGGCCCAGCAACGGCAGGGGCTCGCCCTCGATCGGCCGCGTCGGATTTCCCGGGTTGAGCTTGGCCCCGACGTCGACCGGCGCGTCGTTCATGTAGTTCTCGACGCCTTCGCCGTACACCGCTTGCAGGCGGATCACGCTGGCGCCCGTCTTGATGTTGGAGCTGAGATTGATGCCCCAGCCGACGGCGCTGCCGGAGAGGTCGAACTGATCGTCGAGGGTGTCGTCCCACTTCATGTAGCGCACGATGCCCGCGCCCTCGATGTATCCCCAGGAGGTGGCGTGGCGGTACTCGGCGGAGAGGTCGGGATAGGGGAACCGGCCGCGGAGGTTCTGGATCTCGATGCGGTCCGCGAAGTCGCCGGCGTCGCCCGAGGCGCCCGGCCGCTCGAGGGCGATCGTCATCCGGGTGTCGCCCTGGATCGGCATCCAGCGCACCTGGACGTTGCGGAAGAACACCATGCCGTTGGGTCCCCAGTACTCGACCGAGTTGGGGAAGACGTCGATGTCCATGAACGGGCTCCACGTCTGGCCGGCGCCGAACTTGCCCAGCTCGCCATAGGCGTGGCGCAGCCGGAACGTCGTCTGGCCGGCGTCGACGCCGGTGCCGAAGAGCTCGAACTCGAAGGTGGTCTTGACTTCACCCAGGCTGGTGGGAAAGTTGGCCTTGACGCCGAGGCGGCTCTGCCGGACGCCGGCGAACCAATGGCCGTCCTCGCCATACTGATTCTCGAACGACGGGAGCTTGGTCGGGCGCAGGACGTCGAACCAGTCCGGATCGTTCTGCCCCGCCTGATAGCCCATGTCGAGCATGGCGAAGCCGTAGATCTCCATCGTCGGCCCTGTGCTGCTCGCCTCCTGATCGGCGGCGGCTTCCTCGGCCTTCGCTTCCTCGGCCTTGACGTCCTCGGCGGCCGCCGGGGCCGCGGCAAGCGCCAGGAGACAGGCCAGCATCAGACAGCATAAACCGACCCCTTGCCAGACCGCGGGTCGGCGCGTTTTCGCTCTCATCTGACTCCTCCTTTCACGGCCCGGGAGGGCTCATGGAAATACATTTTCGCGCCGGCGGAAAACCGGCACTATTGGACCTTGGTCCTAGAACTCGATGCCGAGGCTGACCACCATGCGGAAGTCGTCCTGATCGGGAACGGTGCCGTCGCGCTCCGGTTGTGGAATCTGCGTGCGCTCCCAGTAAAGGGTGATGTCGAGGTCGAGGGTGTCGGTCCACTCCGTCTCGAGGCCCATCACCGCATGGTGGATGTAGCGGCCCGCGTCCTCTTTGGTGAGATAGAACGTGTAGTCGAATTTGAAGTCGACGTCCTTGGTCCATTCCTGCTCGAACGCGGTCGAGCCGACGAAGGCGCCGGCCGTCTCCTCCTCCTCCTCCCCCGCTTCGACGCCGACCCATTGCGTCTGCTGCCAGGCGAGCCCCGAGGAGACCTTCCATTCCGTCCGCCGCGTGTTGAAGATCCGGTACCCCAGCTCGGCTCCGGCCGTGGTCCGTGAATCAAGATTTTGAATCGGATCGCGGTACCACTCGACGACGGCCGGTTTCACGAAGAAGCGGTCGGTGATGAAGTGGTGCCACTGGCTCTTGACGCGCTGATCGTTCGCCGTGTCCGCGCCCTCGTTGCTGCTGTAGGTCGCGAAGTAATCGAGCTCGATGCGGTCGCGGACCCTGCGGTGCTCGATCTCCGCGGTCACGTTGGCGTCGACCTGATCGACGTTGCCCTCGCGGACGGTCAGGCCGGCGCTGATCTTGCCTCCCAGCCGGCTGAGCGGTTTCGTGCCGCCGGGAGCGATCGACAGGATCTGCGACCGCCGGGCCTCCCGCTCCTCCGCGCCGACGACGCGCACCTGTTCGCCGACGATCGCCAGCTTGCCCACGAGGATCTCGCCGCCGGTCAGGCCGACGGTCATGTCCCGGGCCGTCCACACCTGCTCCACGTCCTTCCAGTCGAGATACCGCGGGCCGAACTTGACGCTGTCGAACAACAGCTCGTTTTCATACAGGGCGATGAACTCGCCCTTGAGCCATTCGCCGGAATCGAGCTGGACCCAGTCGTAAGCGGTGGAAAGAGCCTCGTCGGCGGGCCAGCGCGGCTGCGCCGCGGCCGGCGGCGCGGCCAGGATCAGAGCCAGCAGAAACGTCGCGTAGCGCATCCCCGCCCCCGTACGGCCGCGTTCTAATCCGGCACCTTCGCCCCGGAGGACGGGGAGGGCTTCGGCGGCGGCGCCTTCTTTCCGGCGTTCGCTTTCTCCCACGCCCGCACCTTGACCCGCGCGGCGTCGAACAGGCGCTCGTAATTTTCGAGCCGCACCTTCCGGCTCGCTTCCGGCGTGAGCTGCGCCCACAGGGCGTCGTAGGCTTTGTAGACCTTCAAGGGTGCCTCGATGCTGGCCGGCGCGACGACGTCCGAGCCGAACAGGAAGCGGTCCGGATAGCGGTTGATGAGATCCGCCGCCGCCTTCACCGTCTCGGGGCTGCTGGTGATGTATTTGGCCGTCTCGTCCCAGGAGATGTCGATGTAGACGTGCTTGAGCTCGGGATTGGCCAGCGCGTGCTCCAGCATCGCGAGCTGGCCCGGGACGGGCTGCACGACGCGGCCGAGCCCGCAGTGGGCCCAGATCACCGTCGTGTCCGGATGCTTGACCAGCAGGTCCCGCAACTGCTTGATCATGTAGGGCTCCTGGCCGGTCTTCGGAAACGGCATGTCGACGTCGTTGTGCAGGATCACCACGAGCCCGGCCTCGCCGGCGAAGTCGAGGATGCGGTGCAGGGCCGGGTCGGTCAGCGTGGCCACCGGCCCCGACACCTTGGAGGAGACGAATTCCTTGTGGATGGTGAATTCGCCGATACCGCTGAAGACGCCCGGGAAGGTGAGCAGCACGCGCCGGATGTGATCGGCGGCGTACATGTCCGCCGGGTTGAAGCCGGTGATCATGGGATCGAGGCGGGCCTGCTGCTCCGGCGTCAGCGACCGGTAGGCCATGGCGATGAAGGCGTCGCCGAACGAGTAGTAATACAGCGGCGAATCGGTCTGCAGGTAATAGTAGGGAGCGAAGTCGCCGGTGTTCTCGTGCTGCCACATCTGTTGCAGGGGGATGCCGAACAGCGTGGACCGCTTGACGACGTTGCCCATCATCGCCACGTAGTCCTTGACGTCGGTCCCTTCCTGCACGTAGTTCGTGAGGTGGAAGTGATCGTCGTTGTAGAGATATTCCTGCGCCCGCGCCGGCCACGCGAAGAGGATCGCGGCGGCGAGCAATAATTCGGGTAATAATCCAAGCCAGCTTCGGGTGAGCATCTCGTACCCTCCTAGAAGTTCATCTCCAGGTTGGCGTGGTAGACATTGCCATTGCCGCCGACCGGATAGGGCACCGCGGTGTAGCCGACGGGACAGTCGTCGAGGCTCAGCCACTCCGCGTTGACGCGCAGCCCGCGCGTCTTGCGGAAGTGCCAGTTCAGCCCGGCCCGCAGCTCCCGGGAGTCCCCGAACCGCCCCTTGATCTCCGCGCCGCTCAGGTAGACCTGAAGGAGCTGCGGCAGGACCATCGCCGAGGTCTGGACCTGATAGCCGTGATCGTCGATCTCTTCGATGCCGGACGTGTTCGGTCCCGAGAAGTCGCTGAGGTTGCGCCAGTAGTATTCGGCCTCGACGGCGAAGCCGCGGTACTTGAAAGCCGCGTCGATCGAGGTCATCTCGTAGGTGACCCGATCGATGTCGGTTCCGGGTCCGAAGAGATTGTCCGTGAAGATGATGCTGCCGTCGGTCAAACGGATCTGGGAATTCTCGATGTTCTCCGACCCCGGCTGCGACTGCTGATCCTCGATGCTGCGCGTCCAATGCGCTCCGACCCGGGTCGCCAGGCGGGTGTGTCCCTCGAAGTCGCCGAAGGCTCCCAGCGGACCGAATTCCTTGGTGGTGGGAAGCCAGTTGATCATCAGCGAGGTCGTGTTGAGCCCGTTGTCGAGCTGCGACGCGCTCACTCCCAGGGTGCTCAGGTTGTTGCCGAGCATCGCCATGTAATTGAGCCCGGGGATGAGCTCGCCCTTGATCCAGACGCCGGAGGTGTAGGAGCCGCGGAAGAACTCGTCCGAGGTGAGCCGGTCGTCGACCCCCAGCCAGTAGGGAAACTGACCCTCGGTGCTGCGCGTCGAAGGCAGCGACGTGATGCCGAATCCGGCGGTGATCCTGGGGCTGAACACGTAGCTGATGTTGCCGGCGCCGACGACCTGCGCCGGGTCGCCCTGCGCGGTGTTCGCCGACCAGACATAGAGGTAGTAGCGGAATTTCGGCGTCATGAACCAGCCGGAAAACGGCAGGAAGAACTTCAGCAGCTGAATGTCCTCGCGCTGCTTCACGGTGAGCGTGTCGCCGAAGGCGTTTTCGTAGGTGGGGTCGAGGCTCTCTTGATTCAGGTAGCGCGCGTAGGTGAAGAGCCGCATGTAGATCTCGCCCTGCTCGCCTTCATAGAGCCGGAAACCACGCATCGGAATGTATTCGGGACTCTTCCCGGCGGCCGCGGACGGAGCTGGCGCGGCCGGCGCGGGCTCCGCCGGTACAGGCTCCCCCGGAGCGGGAACAGCCGCCGGACCCCGCGCGGCGACCGCGAACTCGGCGCCGCAGCCGTCGGTGACCCAGATCCCCTGGTCGTCGTAACCCCACGACTTGCCCAGCAGGCAGGCGGCCGAGCCGGTGACGCGCACGAGGACGACGCCGGCCGACGTATCGGCGGCGCAATGCTGCCGTTCTCCATTCTTCGATTCACAGATCAACTTGTTCAGGTCGGCTGCCAGCGCCTGCGCGGCGAACAAGGTCGCGAACAACAAGATCTTCCCTTTCATCCCGGCTCCTAGAATTGCAGTTGGATTCGGCTTTGCAGAAATTGGGTGGCGCCTCTGACATCGAAACGATCGAGCTGGCCGTAGCCGTAGGCGAGCTCGAAGCGTGCGCTGTCGGAGAGATGCCAGTTCACCATCGGCGTCAGGCGCCAGAACTTGCCGCCCGTCAGGTCGCCGTCGTCGAGATCGATGTAGGAGACCCGGAACACCGCCTCCCAGGCTCCGCGGCCGCCCGCGAACACGCTCGTCGCCGGCGATATCTGGTTGAAGTAGCCGCCGCGGGTGTTGTACTGGCGCACCTCGCCGGTGATCAGCCAGGTGACGACCAGCTCGCCGCCGTGGAACACCGGATCGCCGTGCTCGGGCGAGCTTGCTTCCTGGATGTAGTACTCGCCGCCGAAAAGCCAGTTGCGGGGCCGGTAGTAGCCTTCGATTCCCACCATGCGCGTGTGGCCGGCCGGGAAGAAGCCGGTGTCGACGAAGTAGGGAGCCGGGAACGCCTCGGGCCGCGAACGCAGGCGCAGCTCGCCGTCCTCGACCTCGCCATAGCGCAGGTTCAGGCCGAGGTGCAGCAGCGTTCTCTTCGGCTCGGAGACGATGGGCAACCAGGCGAGCCTCGCCACCGCCTGCTTGTCGTAGGTCGAGAAGCTCTGACCTTCCGAGAGCCAGTCGTTGTAGAGCCCCAAGTTCCAGAGGATGCGCTTCTCGGGGATGTAGCCGAGCCACTTGACGCCGTCGGCGAGGATGGGGATGGTGGCGTCGGTGATCGTGGCGCGCTCCAGCGTCCAGCCGGCGTAGCCCGACATCACCTTGTTGAGCGAGAAGCCCTCCTTGGTGCGCCCGACGAACACGTGCCCCCGCAGCTCGGGGACCGCCACCATGACGCCGGTCTCGCGCACGAACCAGTCGTCGCTCGGGCCGTCGTACATGAACGCCGAGGTGTACGTCACCGCCCGCTTCGATTTAGGGAATCGCCCCTTGACCATGAACCGGGCGTCGCGGAACTTGCCCTCGGGCTCCAAGGTGAACTGCTCCTCGCTCTCCTCGTCCTGGCTGTAGCCGATTCCTTCGTAGAGCACGCCGCCGTGGATCTCGGCGGTGATCCAGGGACCCTCATAGTGGTTCCAGCTCAGGAACATCCGCTGCGGCGTTTCGGCGTCGGAATCGCCGGCTTCGATGGTGTCGTCGAGGGTCGTCGGAGGCTGCTGATTGGAATCCTGGCCGCGGACCGGGTCCGCGGCCAGCGACGCGATCGCCGCCAGGAAAAGGCATGCCAGGCGGCGGTCGCGTCGTCTGTCAATACTCATAGAAGAGGCCCTGGATCTCCTGTTGCGTACGGTTCTTGAGCAGCGCGAGAGACAGCAGGATGCGGGCCTTCTGGGGGTTCAGCTCGTCGGAGGCGATGAGGTTCAGCTCGTCGTCGTTCACCTCGACGTTGCGGCCGACGCTGCCGGTGGCCACGCGGCTGCTGCGCACCACCACGACGCCCTTTTTCGCGGCGCGCGCGGCGGCGTCGAGCGACGCCTTGTTCATGTTGCCGTTGCCGACGCCGGCGATGACGATGCCCTTGGCGCCGTTGGCCGCCGCGGCGTCGATCAGGTCGGGCGACATGTCGGCGCAGGCGAAGATGATGTCGACGCGCGGCAGCTTGGTCACGCCGCTGACGTCGAACTCGCTGCCCGTGGTGTGCTTCCAGGGCGGCATGAGGTAGAAGTCGTTCTTGCCGTAGGCGGCGACGCCGACCAGGCCGCGCAGCGGCGACATGAACGTCTGCACCGCCGTGGTGCTGGTCTTGGTGAGCGAGTGCGCGGCGTGGATCCAGTCGTTCATCAGCACCAGGACGCCGCGCCCCCTGGCCTCTGGATCGACGGCGACGCCGACGGCGTTGTAGAGGTTGAGCGGGCCGTCGGCGCTGACCGCGGTGGAGGGCCGCATCGAGCCGACCAGCACCACGGGCTTGTCGCTCTTCACCACCAGATTGAGGAAGTACGCCGTCTCCTCCATGGTGTCGGTGCCGTGGGTGACGACGATGCCGTCGACCTGCGGGGTCGGCAGCAGCTCGTTGATCCTTTTGGCCAGCTTCAGCATGATGTCGAACGACATGTCCTGCGAGCCGACGTTGGAGATCTGCTCGCCCTTGACGTTGGCGAGGTCCTTGATGCCGGGGACGGCGGCCAGCATGGCGTCGATGGTGACGGCGCCGGAGGTGTAGCCGGACTGGGTGCCGGTGGCCGCCGCGCCCGCGATGGTGCCGCCGGTCGCCAGGATGACAACGTTTTTCTTGCCCTGGGCGACGGCGCTCTGCGCGCCCGCGACGACGAGCAGCGCGATCACTGCAATGCGTATCTTCAAGGAAGTTTTCATGACAGTTTCCTTTCAACGCGGACCGCTATGGTTTCGGATAGACGCTGCGATCGAGGTTGGTCAGCTTGACCGGATCGAGGAGATCGGCGATCTGCTGCTCGGTGAGAACCTTCTTCTCGCGGATGATCTCCAGGATCCCCTTGCCGCTCTTGTAGGCTTCGGCGGCGAGCTCGGTGGCCTTTTCGTAGCCGACGACGGGATTGAGCGCGGTGACGATGCCGACGGTGGTCTCCAGGTAGCGCTCGAGCACCTTTTCGTTCAGCGAGATGCCGTCGATGCACTTGGTGCGCAGGGTCTTCGACGTGTTGAACAGGAGATGCTGCGACTCCATCATCGCGACACCTTCCACCGGCTCGTACGCGTTGAGCTGCAGTTGCCCGCTGTGCGCGGCGAGGTTGACGACGTAATCGTTCCCCATGACGCGGAAGGCGACGAGGTTCACCAGCTCCGGGATGACCGGGTTGACCTTGCCCGGCATGATCGAAGAGCCGGGCTGCATGGCCGGGAGGTTGATCTCGGCGAGGCCGGCCCGCGGCCCGGAGGCGAGCAGGATGAGGTCGGAGGCGATCTTCGAAAGCTTGATCGCCACGCTCTTGAGGGCGCCCGAATAGACGACGAATCCCTGCTGGTCCCAGGTCGCCGCCAGCATGTCGGACGCCGGCACGATCGGCTTGCCGGTGAGCTGCGCGAGGTGCGCGGCGCAGCGTTCCGCATACCCCTTCGGCGCGTTGAGGCCGGTGCCGATGGCGGTGGCGCCCATGTTGACCGCGTAGAGGTATTTCTCCGCGTCGCGCAGGAGCTGGATCTCGCTTTCCAGCGAGGCGGCGAAGGCGTGGAATTCCTGCCCGACCGTCATCGGCACCGCGTCCTGCAGCTCCGTGCGGCCCATCTTGACGATGCGCAGGTATTCGTGACCCTTCTTGCGGAAGGAGGCGGCCAGTTGCTGCAGCTCGGCGATCAGGGCGTCGTTGCGGAGCAGCAGGGCGACCTTGATGGCCGTGGGATAGGAGTCGTTGGTCGACTGCGACATGTTCAGGTCGTCGTGCGGCTCGACGACGTGGTAATCGCCCTTGGGGTGTCCGGCCAGCTCGAGGGCGATGTTGGCCAGCACCTCGTTGGCGTTCATGTTGGTCGAGGTGCCGGCGCCGCCCTGGTACCAGTCGGTGCGGAACTGATCGTGGTATTTGCCGTCGCGGACAGCCTGGCAGGCCTTCTCGATCATCGCCAGCTTCTCTTTCGGCATGGCGCCGACGTCGGTGTTGGCGCGCGCCGCCGCGAGCTTGACGATGGCCCACGCCTCGAAGAAGCCGGGGTAGTGGTTGGTGTTGACGCCTGAAATCTGGAAGTTCTCGAGCGCCCGCGCGGTCTGCACGCCGTAATAGGCGTCGGCCGGGATCGCTTTCTCGCCGAGGAGATCCTTCTCCATGCGGGTCTTCCCCGCCTGCGCGGTGACCGGCGCCGCGGCGGCGAGGAGCGCCGCGCAGACCAGGACGGCGGCCGTCCAGCCTCGCGCTCCCCTCCGCGGCCCGACCTCGTTCATAGCTCTCATAAGCCCTCCTCAAGAACCTGAGGGATTGATCTCAATGGCTCTTTACCGTTCACAGTCTCGTACAGCGCCGGAAGGGGGCGGTATTGGACCTTGGTCCAACCGGTCGTCACCAACGTCCCATAGCTGCGGCGGGGGCCCCCTTACTACCATGTAAGAAGACGCGCCCTCGGCCGCTCCTGGAACGGCCCTGGGGGTGAACCACTTCAAAGGAGGATTCGGGAAGCCATGAGCCGACCTCGCACGACATCGTTTCTGAAACGGGCGGGGGCCGCCGCGCTTCTCCTCGCGCTGGCCGCTTCCGCCTCCGCCCAACAGGCCGCGCCGGCCAAGCCGGCCCAGCCTCCCCCCGAGCAGGCAGCGGCGCCGGCCGCCGGGCAGGCGGCGACGTTCACC
The DNA here is from genome assembly GCA_036376245.1 of Thermoanaerobaculia bacterium. Taxonomy (GTDB): domain Bacteria; phylum Acidobacteriota; class Thermoanaerobaculia; order Multivoradales; family UBA5704; genus DATARR01. The sequence goes on from DASVAS010000053.1 coordinate 84,415, forward strand.
GAGGCCGAGCTGGCCGCGCTGCTGGCTCCCATCGCCCTCTACCCCGACACCGTCATCGCCCAGATCCTGATGGCCGCGACCTACCCGATCGAAGTCATCGAGGCCAAACGCTTTGTGGACAAGAACAAGAGCCTCAAGCCCGAGCAGCTCGCGGCCGAGGTGGAGAAGCAGGAGTGGGAGGACAGCGTCAAGTCGCTGGTGGCCGCGCCCGAGGTCCTGAAGATGATGGACGAGAACCTCGGCTGGATGCAGAAGCTCGGCGACGCCTTCCTGGCGCAGCAGAAGGACGTCTTCACCATGGTCCAGATCCTGCGCGACAAGGCGATGAAGGAGGGGAACCTCAAGAGCGACGAGCACATGAAGGTCACCACGCAGGCGCCACCGGCGCCGGCCACCGCGACCGCCACCGCCACCGCCACGACCACGGTCATCAAGGAGGAGGCGCCGCCGCCGCAGGTGATCGTCATCGAGTCCTCCGATCCGGAGGTCATCTACGTCCCGACCTACAGCCCGACGTCGATGTACGGGTACTGGGGGTATTCGTATCCGCCGTACTACTGGCCGCCGCCGGTCGGCTACCCGGGGTCGGGGTTCTGGTGGGGCATGGGCGTCGGCATCGCCATCGGCGGCGCCTGGGGTGGTTGGGGCGGCGACGACATCGACATCGACTGGAACGGCGGCGACATCAACATCGACCGCGACCGGAACGTCAATCGGGACCGGAGCACCACGCGGACCACCGACCGGAGCACCACGCGGACCGGCGACCGCGCCGCCGGCCAGAAACAATCGTGGTCGCACAATCCCGAGCATCGCAAGGGCGCGTCGTACCGCGACAGCGCGACGGCCTCGAAGTTCGGCGGCGAGCGCGCGGGAACGGGAGCGAGCTCGCGCGAGTCTTTCCGCGGACGCACGGGCGAAGGGGGCACGGGCACGCGGCCGAGCGCCGGCACCCGCGACGTCGGCTCCGGCTCCGGTTCGCGGCCGAGCGCGGGGACCCGCGAGGGCGCCGGCACCCGGCCCTCCACCGGTACCGGCACGCGGCCCTCCACCGGCACCGGCACCCGGCCCTCCACCGGCACCGGCACCCGGCCGAGCACGGGGTCCCGCGACGTCGGTTCCGGCTCGCGTCCTTCCGCCGGCACGAGCAGCCGCGGGAGCGGCTCCTACGGAGGATCATCGCGAAGCAGCGGCGCCTTCGGAGGGATGAGCAGCGGCTCGCGCGCCGGCAGCTACGGCTCGCGCGGCAGCATGAGCCGGGGGGGCGGAGGATACAGCAGAGGAGGCGGCGGGGGGAGGCGGCGATGATCCACCAGACGGAGACAGGAGGAGACATGAAGACTTCGCACGGGAGCGCGGCGGCCGCGACCGCCGCCGCGTTGATCCTCTTCTTTACCTTCGCTTCAGCGGCGCCGGCGGCCGCCGCCGCGCCGAAGGGGAAGGCCTACACCACCCCCGAAGCCGCGGTGGAGGCCTTCGTCGGAGCGGTCCGCGGAGACGACCTCCAGACGCTGCTGGCGATCTTCGGCGACGGATCCGAGCGGATTTTCGTATCGGAGGATCCGACCGCGGACCGGAACCAGCGCCAGGAGTTCCTGCGGCTCTATGACGAAAAGCACGAGATCGTGTCGCTCGACGAAAACATGAAGATCCTCCTCGCCGGCGCCGACGCCTGGCCGCTGCCGATCCCGCTCGTGAAGACGGGAACCGGCTGGGCGTTCGACACCGTGGTGGGGCTCGAAGAGATCATCAACCGCCGGGTCGGCCGCAACGAGCTGAGCGCCATCCAGACCTGCCTCGCGATCGCCGACGCGCAACGCGAATATTTCCGCCGCGATCACGACGGCGACGGCATCCTCGAGTACGCGCGGAAGTTCCGCAGCACCGTCGGGCTGCGGGACGGCCTGTACTGGCACGCCCCGGAAGGCGAGCCGCAGAGCCCGGTCGGCGAGCTCGTCGCCACCGCCACGCAGGAGGGATACGGGCCGGCGGACACCGCCTATCACGGCTACCGCTACAAGCTCCTGACCTCACAGAGCGCCGCCGCGCCCGGCGGCGCCTACGACTATCTCGCCCACGACAACCTGATCGGCGGCTTCGCCCTCCTCGCCTACCCGGCCGCTTACGGCGACTCCGGGATCATGTCGTTCATCCTGAGCCACTCGGGCGTCGTCTATCAGAAGGACCTGGGCGAAAACACCGCGGCTGAAGCCCAGAAGATGGAAGCGTACAACCCGGACGGCTGGACGAAGGTGACCGACCAGGACATCCGGACCATCCCCGAGCCTTGACCGGCTTTCCTTTCCTCAACCGGTGATCAGGCCCTGCCTGCGCAGGGCCTTTCCCGCCGCCTCGACGATCGCCGCGACGACCTGCTGGGTGTGCTGAGGGTTGAAGGTCTCGCTGACGCCCGCCCAGATCAACTTGTCGTCGGGGAGGGAGTAGATGTTGATCTCCACCCGGACGGTGGTGCCGACGTTGAGCTCGGGGGGCATGCCGTAGCCGCCCCAGAAGCTGCCGCCATAGGTGTTGTCGGACAGCGGATCGTCGTGAACGGTCCAGCTCACGTCCTGCTTGGCGGCGGCCAGGCGCAGGACGACCACGCCGTCGAAGCCTTCCCGCTGCAGCACCTCCTTCGCCCGTTCGCGGTCGCCGAAGTCCGCCACGCTGAGGAATTTGTAACCCTGCACGGCCTGCACGCCCTTCAGGTCGGCCTGCAGCTCGTCCTCGGCGAGGCTGCGGATGTCTTCGTTGTCGAGGATGGCGAGGGCGAGGACCTTGTTGAAACGCAGCGGTCCGGCGTCCGGCGCCTTCCAGGACTCCACGATGCGCGTGGAGGTGCCGGTAGCGCACGCGGCGAGCGCCAGCCCGGCCGCGAGAAGAGCTGCCTTTCGAATGCGCAGGCTCGACATTTCCATGTCTCCTCTCCGAGAGTTTTTCAGGGCTGGAACGCCCTCTTACAAGATAGGAACCGCCCGCCGCGCCGGCAATGAGACCAAGGTCCCATTCCCTCCTCTCGCGAGCGGCTCCGATAATTTTTCGACGTGAAACGAGCCGAAATTCAGGTCGCCCTACTGATCACTCTGGTCGTGATCATGCTCCACGCCGTTCGGCTCCACTACGCCGGCGCCCTGTGGCGGGACGAGGCGGGCGCGGTGGAGATCGCCCGGCTCCCCACGCTCGGCGAAATCCACGCCCGCTTTCCCCACGAGGCTTTCCCGCTGGTGTTCCCTTGCACCCTGCGGTCGTATATCGCCCTGGCGGGCGGCGGCGACTTCACCCTCCGCCTGTTCGGCATGCTCATCGGCATCGCGATCGTGGGCGCGCTGTGGCTCAATGCGCGAGCGGCGGGCGGCGTCCCTCTCGTCTCCCTGGCGTTGCTCGGCTTTCATCCCTACTTCCTGGTCTTCGGCGATTCGCTGCGCGGCTACGGCCTCGGGGTCCTGCTGATCCTGCTGACCCTCGGCGCCTTTTCCCGGCTGGTGGCGCGGCCCGCCCGGAGCACGGCCGCCGTGGCCGCTCTGCTGGCCCTGCTCAGCGTTCACTGCCTGCTCCACAACTCGGCCATGCTCCTCGGGATCGCAACCGCCGCCGCCGCGGTGGGCGCGGTCCGCGGGCGCTGGCGCCTGACCGCCGCCGCGCTCGGCATCGGGTTCCTGGCCGCGCTCTCGCTCCTGCCCTATCGCGGGCCTCTGACGACGGCGCGGCAGTGGGACATGCTGCTGACCCAGGAGATCGCCGCGCGGAAGATCCTGTACCGTTCCCTGGACGCGCTGGCCGCGCCGCACCGTTTGACCGCCTGGATCTGGCTGCTCCTTCTCGTCGCCGCCGTCGTCATGACCATCCGGGCAAGAGCCGCGGCGGAACCGGGCGCCGCCGGCGACCCGGCGGCGGCGGACGCGCGTCTCTTCCATCTGCTGGTGATTCCGGCGGCCATGGCCGCCCAGTATGGTTTCTTCACGGTGCTGCGCTATACGCCGCGCCCGTGGTATCTCCTGCCGGTGATCGCGCTGACCGCCAGCGCTCTCGACAGTCTGTTCATCCTGGCGGAGCGCTCGCCGGCCTCCCGGCGCATCCGCCTGGCGATCCCCGCGTTGATGGGGGTCGTCGCGCTGCCCGGCACGGTCCAGGAGGCGACGGTCCGCATGACCAACGTCGATCTCGTGACGCGCAAGCTGGCGCGGGAGGTCCAGCCTCGCGACCTCGTGCTGGTCGACCAGTGGTTCTACGGCGTCAGCTTCAACCGCTACTACCGGGGCCCGGCGGTCTGGATGACGTTGCCCGACCTTTCAGACCACCGTTTTCATCGCTATGACCTGGTCAAGGCGCGGATGACCGCGCGCGATCCCCTGCAAGGGGTGCTCGACGCCATACAGAGCACGCTGCGGAACGGGCATGCCGTGTGGTGGATCACCGGCCGTGACGTTTCACTCGTGAATCCGCTGCCGGTCCGCTTGCCGCCGGCCCCCTATGCCGCCTCCGGTTGGTCGGACGTTCCCTACTATCGCTCCTGGACCTGGCAGGTCGAGGATTTCCTGAACCGCCATGCGCGCCTGAAGACGGCTCCCCTCTTCATCGATCCGGGCCAGCCGGTGAGCCGCTACGAGAGTTTGACGATCCGCCGCTTTCAATCCCCCGATCGTTTCCTCACTTCCCGGCGGTCTGTTTCGGCGGGAAATCGCGAAGCAGCTTCGAGATCGCCTTGGAGGCCTGTTTCTCCCGCTTGGCCTGCTTCGCCTTGAGCTCGTCCTGCGCCACCCCCCGCCAGACGAGCGTCTTGGTCGCGGCATCGAAGATGTCGACGACGAGGGTGCCCTCGGTGTACTCGCTCACGGTGGTGGTCGAAGAGCCGACGCCGCCCCACCCCCAGCCGCGGTAGTAGCCGCCGCCATAACCGCCCGTGTAGAAGGTGGAGAGCTGCTGCTTCTCCTTGGTGGCACCGTGCACCAGGATGTGCACGTCGGGCGAGTCCTTCGTGTTCTGCCAGCCCTTGGCCGTAAAGGCGGCCGTGAGCTCCTCGAGCAGGTGCTTCTCGCCGATCGGATTGCCCCACGGCGTCGCGATCTCGATCGTAAAGGTCTTGTACTTCGAGAAGTCCACGGAGCGGTCGACGGTGGTCTCGACCTGCTGCGCCAGCGCCGCGGCGGCCAGGGTCAGCGCCAGCGCACAAAACGACGTTGCGATTCTGTTCATGATCGCCTCCTGGGGTCAGGCTAAAGTCGGCCCTGAGGGCTCACAAGTTGGACTTTGGTCCAACCCCAGGAGGTGAGATCTAGACCGCGATGGCCAGCGGCGCTTCCATCAGGGCCGGCGCCGGCGTCTCGATCTCTTCGAAACGCGCGGTGAAGTGGCGGAGCACCTTGGGCTTGTAGGTCATCCGCAGCCCCTTGAGGTTGTCGCGCTGGGCGCGGATGTCCTCCAGCACCCCCACCACGTACTCCAGGTGCGAGTTGCTGAAGACGCGCCGGGGCACGGCGAGGCGGACGAGCTCCATGGGGGACGGGATCAGCTCGCCCGTCTCCGGATCGTCGGTGCCGAACATGACGCTGCCGATCTCCACGCCCCGCACGCCGCCCTCGCGATAAAGGGCCACGGAGAGCGCCTGGGCCGGGAACTCGTTCTGCGGGATGTGCGGCAGGAGCTCGAGGGCGTCGATGTAGACGGCGTGGCCGCCCGTGGGCTGCATGATCGGGATGCCGGCCTGGGTCAGCATGCGGCCGAAATTCTCTACCTGGCCGACGCGGAACTGGAGATAGTTCTCGTCCAGCACCTCCCGCAGACCGCGCGCCACGGCTTCCAGGTCGCGGCCGGCGAGGCCGCCGTAGGTCGGGAAGCCTTCGATGACGACCAGCCGCTGCTTGAAGAGCTCCAGGAGATTTTCGCAGCGGGTGGCGAGGAAACCGCCCATGTTGGCGAGGCCGTCCTTCTTGGCGCTCATGGTGCAGCCGTCGGCGTAGCTGAAGATCTCGCGCACGATCTCGGCGACCGAGCGGTTCTTCTGGCCCGCCTCGCGCTGCTTGATGAACCAGGCGTTCTCGGCGAACCGGCAGGCGTCGATGTAGAAGGGGATGCCGTGCTCGCGGCACAGCTTGGAGACCGCCTTGACGTTGGCCAGCGAGACCGGCTGGCCGCCGCCCGAGTTGTTGGTCAGGGTGAGCATGCAGACCGGGATGTTGCCCCGCTCGTCCTTCAAGAGCCGGCGCAGCTTCAGGAGGTCCATGTTCCCCTTGAACGGGTGGTCGGCCTGGGGGTCCCTCCCCTCGGGGATGACGAGGTCGAGGGCGACGCCGCCGTTGGCCTCGATGTTGGCGCGGGTGGTGTCGAAGTGGTTGTTGCTGGGCACCACCATGCCCGGCTGGGTCAGGAGGGTGGAGAACAGGAGGTTCTCCGCCACCCGTCCCTGGTGGACGGGCACGAAGCATGGGAAGCCGAAGACGTCGCGGATGGAATCCTGGAGATGATAGAAGTTGCGGGCGCCGGCGTAGGCTTCGTCCCCCATCATCAAGCCGGCCCATTGCGAGTCGGACATCGCGGAGGTGCCGGAGTCGGTGAACAGGTCGATGAAGACCGCTTCCGAGGGGATCTGGAAGAGGCTGAATCCCCCCTCCACGAGGAGGCGCTCACGCTCCTCGCGGGACAGCAGCTTGATCTTTTCGACGACTTTGACGCGCCACGGCTCGGGCAGAGGTCTGCTCATCTACGTATCCCCCCAATTGGAAGCCGCGTTGGGAGCGGCGAAAAAACATCAATAAATGTCGATTTAACGACAAGCTCTACGTCAGCACTAGCCCGCGAGTTACATCCTGAGTGCTCGCGGGAGCATAAACCGGGACAAACCGGAAGGGAAGAGGGTCAGCCGCCTATAATCCCCGGCATGGACGCGGTGGCCGTCGAGGACAAGCTCCGGGAGTATCTGGGATCCCATGCCGAGCGGGAGGGGATTGCCGCGGCCTGGCTCTTCGGCAGCGTGGCCCGGGGAACTCAGCGCTCCGGTAGCGACGTGGATGTGGGCGTCCTGTATTCGGAGGATCCGCCTGCGACGCTCGAAGGACTTGGATTCGAGCTTCAGGATGAGCTGGAAGGCGCTCTTCGCCTCCCTGTCCAGATCGTGGTCCTGAATCGCGCTCCGGTAGACCTCATCATCCGGGTTCTGCGGGACGGTAAGCTGCTGGTGGAGCGGAACCGGTCGAAGCGCGTCAGGTTTGAAGTGCGCTCTCGAAACGAGTACTGGGACCTGGCGCCTTACCTGCGGCTGTACCGGAAGATGGAAAAGGGGGATCCGTGACCGACAGCGGCCTTGTCGCGAAGAAGCTTGCCTATATCGAGACGTGCGTCAAGGAGTTGCGGACCCTCGCGCATCCGGAAGCGCTCCAAGACGATATTCGAGAGCAGCGGTTCGTTGCCTATACGCTCCAGACCGCCATTCAGGCCGCTCTGGACGTCGCGGCTCACATCGTCGCGGACGAGCGGCTGGGGGAACCCCGGACAAACCGCGAGCTGTTCGAGAACCTTGTCCGGCATGGTTGGGTTCCTGAGTCCCTCTCGATTCCGCTGCGGCAGATGGCGGGATTCAGAAACATCGTCGTCCATGGCTACGAGGCCGTAGACATGGCCGTCGTCGAAGGCATTCTGCGCAACCGCCTGGATGACCTCCTGGCCTTCGTGGCCGCCATCCGGACCAAGCTCTGACCGATCCGGTATAGCATCCCCGGGGCATGGCCTTCCCCTCCTCCCTGATCGAGCTCCGCGGCCTCACCAAGCACTATGACGAAGGCGGGCGGCGCCGGACGGTGCTGCGGGACGTGGATGTGGCGATCGGGCGCGGCGAGCTGGCGGTGCTGGTGGGGCGCAGCGGATCGGGCAAGTCGACCCTGCTGAACCTGCTCTCCGGCATCGATCAGCCCAGCGCGGGCGACGTGGTCATCGACGGCGTCTCCCTCTCCGGCCTCTCCGAGCGCGAGCGGACGCTGTTCCGGCGCGACCGGATCGGCTTCGTCTTCCAGTTCTTCAATCTCATCCCCACCCTCACTGTCGAAGAGAACCTGCTGCTCCCCATGGAGCTGAAGGGGAAGGTCGGCGCCGTGGAACGGCGGGCGGCCCTGGACCTCCTGGCCGAGGTCGGGCTGGCCGACCGCGCGGCGAGCTTCCCGGACCGCCTCTCCGGCGGCGAGCAACAGCGCGTGGCCGTGGCCCGCGCCCTGGCCCACGATCCCTCGCTGGTGCTGGCCGACGAGCCCACCGGCAATCTGGACCTCGAAACCGGTCTCCAGGTGCTGGAGATCCTCGACCGCCTGACGCGGCAGGCGGGAAAGACCATGGTCATGGTCACCCATAGCCCCGAGGTGGTGGGGATCGCCGACCGCGTCTTCCGCGTCGAGGACTGCCGGCTGGTCGAGAAGGAACGGGGATGACCCTGCTCCGCCGTTCCAGCCTGCGCTATCTCCTCCGCCATCCCTGGCAGTTCGGCCTCGCCGTGCTGGGAGTCGCCCTGGGGGTCGCGGTGGTCGTCTCCATCGATCTCGCCAACGCCAGCGCCCGCCGCGCCTTCACCCTTTCGACCGAGGCGGTCACCGGCCGGGCCACGCACCAGGTGGTGGGTGGACCCGAGGGACTGCCGGACGCCGTCTTCCGCCGTCTCGTCATCGACGCGGGGATCGACCGGGCGGCGCCGGTGGTCGAGGACTGGGTGACGGTCCCCGGCGGGCCCAGGACCCCGTTCCGGACTCTCCACCTGCTGGGCGTCGATCCCTTCTCCGAGGCGCCCTTCCGGGCCTACCTGAGCGGCGTGCCGGACCAGTCCCGCACCGGCGGCGGCGCCATCGACCTCGCTCCCCTGCTCACCCGCCCGGGGGCCGGCGTGCTCTCGGCGCGCACGGCGGCGGAGTTGGGCGTCAGCATCGGCGGCGCGTTCACGGTGCGGGCCAACGGCGTCAAGCGCCGGGTGGAGCTGGTGGGCGTGCTGGAGCCGGAGGACGAGAACACCCGCCGGGCGCTCGCCGACCTCCTGGTCATGGACGTGGCCGCCGCCCAGGAGCTGCTGGGGCGGGTCGGCCGTCTCGACCGGATCGACCTGATCCTCGCGGAGGGGCAGCTCGCCCGCGCCGCCGCGGCCTTGCCGTCCGGCGCCCGCATCCTGCCCGCGGCGGGCCGCACCCGCACCACCGACGAGATGACGCGCGCCTTCCGGCTGAACCTCACGGCTCTTTCCATGCTGGCCCTGGTGTGCGGGATCTTCCTCATCTACAACACCATGACCTTCTCAGTGGTCCAGCGCCGGGAGCAGATCGGCATCCTGCGCACCCTGGGCGTGACCCGCCGCGAGATCTTCGCGCTGGTCCTGGGCGAGGCGCTGGTGGTGGCGCTGCTCGGCACCGCCGCCGGCCTCGGCGCCGGGGTCCTCCTCGGACGCGGGCTGGTGCGGCTGGTGACGCAGACGATCAACGACCTCTACTTCGTGGTCACGGTGCGCGAGCTGGCGGTGCCGGCCGCGACGCTCCTGGAGGGGGCGGCGATCGGGATCGGCGCCACGCTGCTGGCGGCGCTGGTCCCGGCGTTCGAGGCCACGCAGGCCTCTCCCCGCATGGCGCTCACCCGCTCGGCGCTGGAATCGCGGCTGCGCCGGGCGCTGCCACGGGCCACGGCGGTCGGCGTCGGCCTGCTGGTGCTGGGCGCGGGGCTCCTGGCCATCCCCGGACATCTCGGGGTGAGCTTCGGCGGACTGTTCGCGGTGATCCTCGGCTTCGCGCTGCTCGCGCCGGTGGCGACCGTGCTGCTGATGGGCCTGCTCCGCCGCCCGCTCGGCGCGATCTTCGGGCTGCTCGGGCGGATGGCGGCGGGCGGCGTGGTCTCCTCGCTTTCCCGCACTGCGGTGGCCATCGCGGCGCTGGTCATCGCGGTCTCGGTCACCGTGGGAATCGGGGTGATGATCGACAGCTTCCGGCGGACGGTGGTGCGCTGGCTGGAGATGTCGCTGCAGTCGGACGTCTACGTCTCCGTGCCCAGCCGGGCCGGGGGCTTCAGCGGACCCGACCTCGATCCCGAGGTGGCCCGGCGGGCGGCGGCGCTGCCGGGGGTCGAGAGGGCGGCGCTGATCCGGCGCGTGGAGCTTCCCGTCCCGGAAGGCTCCATCCGCCTGGTGGTGCTCGGATCGGACGAGCTCGGCCTGCGGCGCTCGTTCGAGCTCAAACAGGGACGTCCGGACGAGGCGTGGCCGGCGTTCCAGGCGGGAGACGCGGTGCTCGTCTCCGAGCCTTACTCCTCCCGCACCGGCGTCCGCGCCGGAGACTTCGTCCGCCTGCCCACCGGACGCGGGGACCGGGCCTTCCGGGTGGCCGGCGTCTACTACGACTACGCCTCCGACCAAGGGATCGTCCTGATGAGCCGGCGCGCCTACCTGCGGAACTGGAACGATCCCTTCCTTTCCGGCTTCTCTCTGGGGTTGGCCCCCGGGGCGGATCCGGACCAGGTCGTGGAGCGGCTGCGGAAGACGATCGGCGCCGAACGGGCCTTGTCGATCCAGTCCAACCGGTCGCTCAAGCGCCTGTCGCTGGAGGTCTTCGACCGCACCTTCCTGATCACGGGCGTCCTGCGGCTCCTGGCGGGGCTGGTGGCGTTCATCGGCGTGCTCTCGGCGCTGATGGCCTTGCAGCTCGAACGCGCCCGCGAGTTGGGCGTCCTGCGGGCCAACGGCATGACGCCGGGGCAGGTCTGGCAGCTCGTGACCTCGCAGACGGGCCTGATGGGCCTCGCCGCCGGCCTCCTGTCGATCCCTGTCGGCCTCGCGCTGGCGGCGGTGATGATCTACGTGGTCAACCGGCGCTCCTTCGGCTGGACGATCCGCATGGAGGTCTCGCCTGACGTCCTCCTCCAGGCCCTCCTCCTCGCCCTGGCCGCCGCTCTCCTCGCCGGGCTGTATCCGGCTTGGAAAATGGCGCGTACCTCTCCGGCGCTGGCGTTGCGGGAGGAGTAGCCATGCGCCGGTTCCTCGCCCTTTGCGTTCTTCTCCTCGGCTGCCAGGAGCCCCAGCTCGATCCCCGAGCCTCCCTCTCCGTAGCCGGTGCCCTGCGGGGACAGAATGCCCAGGGCTATGCCCGCGCCCTGGAGCCCCGGAATTTCAGCTTCCCCGCCGATCACGGCCCTCACCCGGAGTTCCGCACCGAGTGGTGGTATTACACGGGCAACCTGGAGACCGCCGAGGGCCGGCGGTTCGGCTTCCAGCTCACCTTCTTCCGCTCCGCCCTGGCGCCGGAGATGCCCGCACGGGAGTCCGAGTGGGCCACGCGCCAAGCCTGGCTCGCCCATTTCACGGTCAGCGACGTCGAGGGCGAGCGCTTCCGTTCCTTCGAGCGCTGGAGCCGGGGCGCCGCCGGACTGGCGGGAGCGCGGACGGAGCCGTTCCGGGTGTGGCTGAAGGACTGGTCCGCCCAGGCGGCGGAAGACCCGATGTTCCCCATGCGGCTCCAGGCGTCGGCCGAAGATGTCGCCCTCGATCTCTCTTTACGGCAGGGAAAGCCGCCGGTGCTCCAGGGAGAGCGGGGGCTGAGCCGGAAGAGCGCGGAGCCGGGCAACGCGTCCTATTACTACTCGCTGACCCGCATGCCCGCCGAGGGCACCGTCCGCCTGGGCAAGGAACGCTTCCAGGTCACCGGGCTCGCCTGGATGGACCGCGAGTGGAGCACCAGTTTCCTGGGCGCGGATCAGGTGGGCTGGGACTGGTTCGCGCTCCAGCTCTCCGACGGCTCCGACCTCATGCTCTATCAGCTCCGCCGCAAGGACGGCACGATCGATCCGGCGAGCAGCGGGAACGTGGTCGAAGCGGACGGCGGGTCCGTGCCTCTCTCCTCCAAGGACTTCTCCATCGAACCCCTCTCCCGCTGGACGAGCCCGCGGAGCGGCGCCGCCTATCCGGCCCGCTGGCGGGTGCGCGTTCCCTCCGCGGAGCTGGACCTGGAGATCCAACCCCTTCTCGCCGACCAGGAGCTGGACGTGTCCTTCCGCTATTGGGAGGGCGCGGTGGCGGTCACGGGCACCCGTCGCGGCCGTCCGGTCCAGGGGCGCGGCTACGTCGAGCTGACGGGCTATACGGACCAGTAAGAAAGACCGTTCCCGGGGCGTTGGGAGGATGTGCGCGCGCAACCTTCACGCACGCACGTCGTAACTGTGCCGGCGTCCGTCCTGGGGACGGAGAGAGCCTCCTCATCCTGTCTGTTCCAGACGGGCGCCGGCACAGTGTTTACAGTACGTCATTCCACACTGGTTCGTGGCATGATGCCTTTATCAGACCCGGAAGGAGAAGCCATGAAGAAATCCCTTCGTTTCGTTCTGTCGCTCCTGGCAGCGACGGCCCTCCTCGCGGTCGCGCCGCTCCAGGCCGCGCCGCAGGCCGCCGCCACCAAGGCTCCGCCCCAGGCAGCCCGGCAGGTCAAGCAGTACACGATCGAGCAGTTCCTCGCCAACACCGCCTACAGCGGCGCGTCCTTCTCGCCCGACAGCAAGAAGATCCTGTTGAACAGCAACGAGACGGGCGTCTTCAACGTCTACGCTCTGCCCGTCGGCGGCGGCAAACCGGTGCAGCTCACCAACTCCAAGGTGAGCGCGGTCTTCGGGCTCGGCTACTTCCCCAAGGACGAGCGGTTCCTCTACGCCAGCGATCAGGGGGGCAACGAGCAGACGCACATCTATGTCCAGTCGCCCGACGGCAAGGTCCAGGACCTCACTCCCGGCGAGAAGGTGAAGGCCAACTTCCAGGGCTGGACGGCGGACGACAAGGGCTTCTTCTTCGACACCAACGAACGCGACCCCGCCGCTTTCGACCTGTACGAGATGTCGTTCGACGGCTTCGAGCGCAAGCTCCTGTTCAAGAACGAGGGCAAGTACCAGCTCGGCGGCATCTCGCCGGACCGCCGCTACATCGCCCTGGTCAAGGTCCAGACGACCGTCGATTCCGACATCTACCTCTACGACCGGACCACCGACAAGATCACCCTGCTGACGCCGGACGAAAAGCCGGGCACCGAGGTGTCGAACTCCCCCGAGGACTTCAGCCCGGACGGCAAGAGCCTCTACTACACCACCGACGCCGGGTCGGAGTTCTCCTACCTGGTGCGCTACGACCTGGAGACCGGCAAGCGGGACGAGGTGCTGCGGACGAAATGGGACGTGGCGGGCGCCGGCTTCTCCCGGGACAAAAAGTGGTTTTCCATCACCATCAACAACGACGCCAGGACCGAGCTGCGGGTGTTCCGGGCGGAGGGGATGAAGCCCGTCGAGCTGCCGGTCATGAAGGGCGCCGACATCACCGGCATCGGTTTCTCTCCCGACGGCTCCATGATGTCCTTCTACGCTGAATCCGCCGGTCCGCGCGACCTGTACGTCCAGAACCTCAAGAGCGGCAAGATCCAGCAGCTCACCCGCGCGCTCAATCCGGCGATCGACGCCAACGACCTGGTCGCTCCCCAGGTGGTGCGGTTCAAGTCCTATGACGGCGTCGAGATCCCCGGCATCCTCTACAAGCCGCACCAGGCCTCGTCGGCGAACAAGGTGCCGGGCCTGGTCTGGGTGCACGGCGGGCCGGGCGGACAGTCCCGGGTCAACTACAACGGCTTCATCCAGTACCTGGTGAACCATGGCTACGCCGTCTACGCCATCAACAACCGGGGCAGCAGCGGCTACGGCAAGACCTTCTTCACCATGGACGACCGCAAGCATGGCGACGCCGACCTGGACGACTGCGTGGCGAGCAAGAAGCTGCTGACCGGCACCGGCTGGGTGGACCCGGGCAAGATCGGCATCGCCGGCGGCAGCTACGGCGGCTACATGGTGCTGGCGGCCCTGACCTACCGGCCGCAGGAGTTCGCGGTGGGCGTCAACATGTACGGCGTCTCGAACTGGCTGCGCACCCTCCAGAGCATGCCTGTCTGGTGGGGACCGGTCCGCGACTCCCTCTACAAGGAGATGGGCAACCCGACGACCGACGAGGCGTACCTGCGCAAGATCTCGCCGCTCTTCCACGCCGAGCAGATCGAGCGGCCGCTCATCGTGTTCCAGGGAGTCAACGATCCCCGCGTGCTGAAGGTGGAGTCGGACGAGATCGTGGAGGCCGTGCGCAAGAAGGGCGTGCCGGTCGAGTATCTCCTCTTCGAAAACGAGGGGCACGGCTTCTCGCGCAAGGAGACCCAGGAGAAGGCCTACACGGCGACGCTGAAGTTCCTCGACAAGTACCTGAAGGGCGAGGGCGCCGCGAGCACGGGCTCCCGCTGAGCTCCTAAGACCCCGATGCGCTCTGCTCGTGGTGGTGCTCCACCATGGGCAGGGCGCTCAAGCCCGGGACGAAGATCTCCCGCGGGATGTGGCGCAGCAGCTCCGCGGTGCAGAACCCCACCATCTCCTCCTCCAGATCGCGCCGGTAGGCCACCTGCTCGCCCTCCTCGTCGAGGGGCGCGGCGAACAGGAGGTCCTCGGGATAGAGGCGCGTCATTGCCCGGAAGGAGTCCCCCGGCAGCCGGAACGGTCCCAGGCTCACGGAGTGCAGGCTGTCGCGGCGGACCGCGCCGAAGACCTGCTCGAAGAGGCGGCGGTACTGCTCGCGGTAGCCGTCGCTGTAGATCAGGGGATCGAAGCGGAGCCCCAGCCGCCAGCCGCGGGCCTGGAGGCGCTCCATGGCCCGGATGCGCCGGTCCACCGAGGGCGTCAGGTGCTCCATCGTGGCCTGGACCTCCTCCGGCGCGAGACTGAAGGCCACGACCACGTTGGGCGCCATCTCCATCTCGAGGAGCGAGCGGATCTGGGTGCTCTTGGTGCGCAGCTCCAGCCAGACGCCGGGGAAGCGGGCGAAGAAGGGGACGAAGGACGCGGCGAAGCGCGTCACGGGCTCAAGCGCCAGGCTGTCGCAGTCGTAGCCCGAGAAGAACCAGGTCTCCTCGCCCTGGGCGGCGCGGATGCGCTCCTCGATCGCCCACTGGAAGTCCTCGAAATTGACGAAGACCACGTAGTGCGCCGACCGGTACATCCCCTGGAGGAAGCAGTACCGGCAGTCGTAGATGCAGTTGTGCATGTGGGAGAAGGTGAAGCTCCGCGTTCCCTCGACGCCGAACCCCGCCGGCGCCTCGTGCACGAAGCCGCGATGCTTCTTGGCCAGGATCAGCGAGGGCCGGCGCTTCTGCAGCCGGAAGTGCTGGGCGCGGCGGTTGAAGACCTCGCCGTAGCGCGCGCAGGGCACGATCTCGGCGTCCGGGAAGCGGGCCTGGATCTGCAGCGTCCGGGGGTGGCTCTGGATGTCCTCCTCAACGTAGATCATGGGACAACCCTCCCGCGAGAACGGGCAGCCGGATGGGGATCGCGGCGAGGCGGCTCTCCAGGAGCGCCAGGATCTCCGCGGGATCGCGGGCGCCGTCGAGGGCCGGCGGGCCCTCCGGATCGAGGACGGCGAGGCGCTGGAGCAGCCGCCGGAGCCGGCGCCGCCACGGGGTCGGGAAATCCCACTTCGCCAGGATCTCCTGATATCCCGGGGGGTCCGCGAGGAATCCCGCGAGCTGCCGGGCCAGCCCGGCGAGATCGCCCGCGAAGACCATGATCTCCTCCAGGTTGCTGGCGACGAGGTCCTCGACGGCGGCGGCGGACATCCGGCGCGAGAGCGTGGCGTCCGGATTATCGGAGACGATCTTGTAGCAATGGACCAGCTCGGCCGTGGAGAACCGGCAGGCGATGGGGAAGAACCCCGCCGCCTCGGACTCGTACACCCACGGCAGCGAGTACTCCTCCTCCATCCGTTCCACCGTGAGGACGGGCGCGGTCGGCCGCGGGCTGTCGATCACGAGTTGGGGATACCAGGAGGCGCCGCTCGCGGCGTCGGAGATCTTGTGGGCGACGACGCCCTCGCCCAGGGGGCGCTGGCGATGGCCGCCAAGCCCGACGTTGATCCAGGCGCGGCTCATGACGCCGCCGGAAGCGAGGTGGAGGTAGGCGGTCGCCGCCGCAGCCGCCGCCTTGCCATGACCGGAGAGGATGAGCCAGCCCTCCCGGCCGCGGTAGACCGCGAACGGCGCTTCCTCCACCACCTCCATCCTGAACCGCTCCACCAGGGGGCGGGCCTCAGCGAGCAGGGCTACGACGAAGCGAAGCATGGGCTCTCCAGCAAACCGCCGGATCCGCCGGCTCACAGGGGTATCCTCTCAATCTGATAGGGAATCGTCAAATTCTGCGACGCCGACCGGGAGATAATCCCTCCGCCTTATGTCCGGCCTCGATCCGCTCCCCCTGATTCTCTTCGCGCTCACCTACCTGGGGCTCGCCCTGGGGCGCATCCCCGGGCTCAAGCTGGACCGCACCGGGTTCGCGGTGCTGGGGGCCGTCGCCTTCCTGGCCACGGGGTCGATCTCCGTGGAGGAGGCCAAGGCGGCGGTGGACGCGCCGACTCTGGCGGTGCTCTTCGGGATGATGCTGCTCTCCGCCCAATACCAGCTCTCCGGACTGTACGCGGCCATCGGGCAGCGGCTGGCCCGGGTCGAAGATCCCCGCCGGCTGCTCCTGGGCACCATCGTGGTCACGGCCCTGCTTTCGGCGGTGCTCACCAACGACGTCACCTGCTTCGCCCTGACGCCCCTGCTCGGGAGCTCCCTGATCGCCTCCGGCCGGCGTCCCCTTCCCTACCTGCTGGCCCTGGCCTGCGCCAGCAACATCGGCAGCGCGCTGACGCCGATCGGCAACCCGCAGAACATCCTCATCGCCCAGAGCCTGCGGCTCCCCTTCCTGCCCTTCGTGCTGGACTGCGCGGCGCCGGTCGTCCTCTCGCTGGCGGCGCTCTACTGGATCGCCGGATGGCGGATAGAGGAAGAGAAGACGTTCAAGGACACCAGGGACAGCAAGGACATAGAGGATGTTCCTCTTCAGCGTTCCGAGGCGGTGAAAGGGGTCGTTCTGACGGTCGCGGCGATCGCTCTCTTCCTCTCGCCCGTCCCCGCGCCGTTGACGGCCCTGGGAATCGCCGGGGTGGTGCTCACCAGCCGGCGCATGCACACCCGGGACATGCTGGCCCTGGTGGACTGGCACCTGCTCGCCCTCTTCGTGAGCCTCTTCATCGTGGGCCGGGGCTTCGAGGTCTCCGGATGGACGCAGGCCGCCCGCGACGGCCTGGCCGCCGCCGGCATGGACCTCAGCCATCCGGCGATCCTGGTGGTCGCGGTCGCGTTGCTGGGTCTGGTGGTGGGCAATGTGCCGGCGGTGATTCTCCTGCTGCCGTTCGTGGACCGGCAGCCGGCGACCGGCTACGCGCTGGCGCTGTTCAGCACCTTCGCGGGCAACGCCGTGCTGGTCGGGAGCATCGCGAACCTCATCGTGGCCGAGCAGGCGGAGCGGCTGGGCGTCCCGTTCGGCTTCCGGGAGCACCTGCGGACCGGTCTGCCCGTGACCCTGGTCTCCCTGGCGCTGGCGGCGGTGGCCCTGCTGCTCTGGTAGGGGTCAGTCCAGGGCGTCCGCGAGCCGCCGGATCTGCTCGACGTAGATCTCCGCCCGGCGCTCCGCCACGAAGTCCATCCCCAGCATCAACGCCGACTGGACCATCAGGCCGATCGCGGCCGCCCACAGCGTCTGGCGGTCCCGGAACAGGAAGAATCCCAGGACTCCCAGGGCCAGCAGGGCGATCTCGATCCAGCGGTAGAGCGCGAAGCTCTTCTGGACCCTCTCCATCCGCGGCGTCTCCGCGGCGACGTAGCCGCGCGGCTCGACGGCGAGCTGCTTGTGGAGGGCGAGCTTCTGGGCGTCCGTGCGGAAGTAGACCGTCCCGCCGACGACGAGTTGAATCAGGGCGATGGCCGCCAGGGGATAGCCCATGCCCCGGTAGGGGCTCCCGGTCCGCCAGAGGAAGACGGCGGCCGCCACGGCCGCCATCCCCACCAGCATGAACAGCAGGCTCTCGCGCTTCTCCGCCGTGAAGTAGCGGATGATCGCCACGTGCATGTCGTTGACGGGGTTCACACCAGGATCTTCAGCGGGTTGAAGGCTTCAGTGCGCGCGGAGGGCGCGGGCGATCAGTCCGATACCGCCGAACAGGAGCACCAGCATGATCAGGGTGTTGAACAGGCTTGTGCTGCGGAAGTAGATCTCCAGGTTCATCAGGATGCCGGCGAGGATGATCACCGAGCCGGCGATCAGCAGCAGCCAGCCGATCCTGGAACGGCCGTTGAAGAACAGGATGCCGACACCGAAGATGAACGGCACCAGGCTCAATCCGAAGGCGTTGTAGCCCCAGAGGTGCCAGAAGCCGCTCGTCACCGTCACCTGCTGGGTCAGCAGGTACCCTCCGGCGACGGCCATGGCAAGGCCGAGCAGAAACTCGCCCAGACCTCCAGGGGTACCGCCAGCGCCGCGAAACCGAGCCTCGTCATCCATCACGGCCTCCTAAGGAACGGGTCAGATCATATCGCCTTCAGAGGCGGCGCAGGATCAGGTGCCGGTAGGAGCCGACGGACGGCTCGTCGCGCTCGACCGCGAAGGGAGCGCCGGAGCGGGCCAGGATCTCGCCCATGCGGCGGTTGGTGCTGGTGAAGACAAAGTCGAGGAGGGCGAGGCCGGCCCGCTGAAGCGCTCCCAGGCGGGCGCCGTCGGGCACGAACTTGTCGAACACCGCGAGACGCCCGCCGGGGCGCAGCACCCGCGCCGCCTCCCGCAGGCAGCGGACGGGGTCCGGGATCACCTCCAGGACCATGTGGAGGATGGCGGCGTCGAAGGAGGCGTCCGGCAGGTCGAGGGCCATGCCGTCCAGGACGCGGAACTCGATCCCGGGGCGGGCGTGGGCCCGGGCCTGCCGCAGCATGGCCGGCGTGACGTCCGCCGCCAGCACGTCGACTTCGGGAGGGATGAAGGGCAGGTCGGCCCCCGTACCGCAGCCGATCACGATCAGGCGCTCGCCGGGCGTCAGCTCCAGCAGGCGGACCGAATGCCGCCGCTGGTCGTGGAATTTCGTCACCCGGTCGTAGTGGGGCGCCCAGATCGTGTAGCGGAAGCGGAGCCAGGTGTTCGAGGGCATCCGGGAAGCATATCCGGGGACTCGAAGGACGGGTAAAAAAGGGTGGGTAGAGGCGTGCCCGGAGGGGGCACGCCTCTACCCGAGGGGAGAGATTGCAACGAGGAGCCGGAGCCGCCCGGAGGGGCTCAGAACGGCATCCTCAGGTAGCCGAGATCCTCGCGGTGGCCCGCCGGGGGGACCGTCTCGCGGGACGACTCTTCGAAAAACGCGCGGACCTGCAACGGGTCCAGCTGCGCCAGGCGGTGGTAGAAGCGGAGGGCCGCCTCGACTTCCATCCGCCAGAGGGAGCAGCGGTCTTCCGCCGGCTCCCGGGGATCATCCTCTTGCGAGGAAGCGACGTAGGAGCTGTGGCCGCAGACGTGCCGGGCCCAGCAGTTCCGGCAGGCGAGAGGGGCGGCCTGCGCTTCCACGTGGCCCTGCTCGTCCTCCTCGTCAGGCTCGCTCCAGAGGTCGGGGGTCAGCCGGACGTCCTGGTCGAAGGCCGACCGCGGGAAGAGATTCGCCATCGCCATCAGCCCGGCCAGGCTGCCGCGCTCCCCCAGGGAACGCTCCAGAGGCTCGCTCCGCATCAGCCGGTCGACGATCCGGGTGAGGGGCTTGAAGTCGATCGGCAGCCGGCGGGCGGACAGCTCGTCCGCGATCTCTGCGCAGACCGCCATCAGGTCGTTCCGGATCTCCCGCGACCGGCCGGGCCGGGACGCGGCCGGGCCGTCCTCCAGGATGGTGGCGTCCAGGCGGCGAACGCCGGTCCGCTTCGCCCACTCCCAGAGGTCCAGAAGGCGTCCCTGGTCCAGCCTGCAATGGACCGTCAGACGGTCCCCGAGGAGGTCCAGCAGAAGGCGCACCGGGGTCTCGGCGCTCCAGGCGTCCCGCACACGATGATTGGCATAGAAGCCGGACGCCGGCGCCGGGTAGCTGCCGCAGAGCAGGCGGACCTGGAGCGGCAGGGAGGCCAGGAACCCCGCCCTTTCCGGCGTCACCTCTCCGGCGTTCAGCGTCAGGTCGCAGGAAAGGTCCTGGTGGAGCGCGCCGGCCAGCCGGGTCGCCTCGACGACGATCCGCTCCAGCAGCCGCTTGCCGGGGAAAACCCCGTCCCAGCCCAGGTGGAGCTTCACCCGGCCCGTGCCGGCGCTCTGCTTGAACACGCAGCCGACCATCTCCAGGGCCGCGGCTTCCTCATCCTGTCCGATCCGGACGTGCAGCTCGTCGTCGATCCGGTAGATGGAGCCGAGCCGCCATCCGGGGAGCCCCTCGGCGGGGGTGCTCCAGCCGGCTCCGCCCTCGCTGGTCAGCAGGTCCTCGTTGACCAGCCAGCCCAGCAGGTCCTCGTCCAGGTCGCCCGTCTCCAACGCCGGGGCGACGTGGAACTGAAGCTCCTCAGGAACCTCCACCACCGCCGCGCGCTCCATGTCGTAGATCAAGCCACAGGAGCCATCCCCCTCGATCAGCGGGTGCATGGCTCGCATCCGCAGAGCGCCCGGAATGGGCATGGTGGTCATGGGGAGCATCTTTCCGTCCTCCTACAGTGCCGCGAGTGATGGATGAGCCGTCTCCCTCTGACTTCGAGTGACCTGCACGGCCTGTCCATTTCATCGCCTCTACTACCGAGGTTACCGCAGAGCCCTTTTCCGGGACAAAATTCAAAAAATTCGTTGAAAATCCCCAGAAATCGGGGGTTTGCGGAATCCTCGCCGCAATGCGCAACGAAAGATCCTCTCAAACACCGGGCTTCAACCAGCGCTCAAGCCACGCCAATACGGTGTCGTGCCAAAGGATGCTGTTGGAGGGTTTTAGCACCCAGTGATTTTCGTCCGGAAAATAAAGGAATTGACTCGGGATTCCCCGCCGCTGCAGGGCGTTGAAAGTGGCGACGCCCTGGTTGTCGGGAATCCGGTAGTCGAGCCCTCCGTGGACGACCATCATCGGTGTCTTCCAGCGATCCACGAACCGCACCGGGTTCTGCTTTTCATAGGTGTCTGGAGTCTGCCAATACGGGCCGCCCTGCTCCCACTCGGGGAACCAGAGCTCCTCGGTCCCGTAGTACATCATCCGCTGATCGAAGACGCCGTCGTGATTGACCAGGCAGCGGAAGGCGTCCGGCCAGTTGCCGGCGATCCAGTTGACCATGTAGCCGCCGTAGGAGGCGCCGAGGGCGCAGGCGCGATCGCCGTCGATCCAGGGATAGCGCTGGAGGGCCGCCGCCAGGCCCTTCTGGAGGTCGACCAGGGGCTTGCCTCCCCAATCCAGCCGGATGGCGTCGGTGAAGGCCTGGCCGTAGCCGGTCGAGCCGTGGAAGTCGATGGCCACCACGGCGTAACCCGCCCCGGCGTAGACCTGCGGATTCCACCGATAGTGGAACTCGTTCTGGGACGAGCCCTGGGGACCGCCGTGGATGATGAAGGCCAGGGGATATTTCCGCCCCTGCTGGAAATCGGCTGGTTTGACGGCCCAGCCGTAGACCTTGTCGCCTCCCGCGCCCTCGAACGAGAACTGCTCGGACTCGCCCATGCGGGCGGCCGCCACCTTCTCCTGATTGACGCGGGTGATCTGGGTCAGGCCTGAGCCGTCGCGCCGGACCGTGTACAGCTCCACGGGTCCGCGCAGCGTGTCGCGGCCGAACACGAAACGGTCGCCGGCCAGCCTGGGCTCGCGGACGTGCCCCTCCGCCACCAGCTTCGTCACCCGGCCGGTCGCCACGTCGATGGCGAACAGGGGCGTCTGGCCGGTGTCCGTGGCCGCCGTGTAGATCGTGCGGCCGTCCGCCGAGAACGTGAGATCGCCGGCCGAGCGGTCCCACTCCTCGGCGAGCACCCTTTCCCGGCCCGACGCCATATCGCGCAGCCGGATGCGGAAGCGATCCGCCTCGTAGCCGGGCCGGGCCATCGCCAGGTACGCCAGCGTCTTGCCGTCGGGAGAGAAGGCGGGCTGGGTGTCCCAGGCCGGGTTGGCCGAGGTCAGGTTCCGCGGCGGCTGGGCGCCGTCCACCGGGACGAGGTAGAGGTCGAAGTTGGTGGACCAGGGCTCCTCCCGGCCGCCGGCGCGGGCGCTGAAGACCATCGAGCGGCCGTCCGGAGAGAAGGTGAATTCCTCGGCGCCGCCGAAGGGCCGCGACGGCACGTCCGAATTCATCCCTTTCGTGAGGTCCACCGGCTCGCCGCCCGCCACCGGCATCACGAACAGGTGGTTGCGGCGGCCGTCCGACCAGGTGTCCCAGTGGCGATAGAAGCCGACGTCGCCCTGGAAGAGCTGGCCGGAAGACTTGCTCTTCTCCCGCTCGTCCAGCCGCTCCTTGGTGCAGGCCAGGGTTCCGCAGTCGGGGAAGACCTCCAGGCTGAAGGCGATCCGCGAGCCGTCCGGCGAGAGGGTGAGGTTCGAGACGTCCAGGGGGAGGTTGGTGACCTGCGTCGGATCCCCCCCGCCGGCGGGCAGGCGCCAGACCTGGCTGGAGCCGGAGCGGGTCGAGAGGAAGTACAGGCTGTTGCCGTCGGGCGCCCAGCGGGGAGTGTTGTCGGAGGCGGGATCGGACGTCAGCCGGACGAGGCCGGTGCCGTCCATGTTGACGGCCCAGATGTCGAACCGTCCCCGGTTGGCCTCCAGGTCCGTGGTCCGGACGACGAAAGCGACCCGGTCCCCCTTGGGAGAGGGCCGGGGATCGGAAATCCGGTCCATGGTCACCAGGTCGCGGACGTTGAACGGATGAGGCTCCGCCGCCGCGGCGGGCATCGCGAGGATCGAGAGGGCCAGAAGGGAAAAGAGCGTTCTGCGCATCAGAGTCTCCGTTGGGCGTTGAAGAGCACGGAGACTCTAACCCGGGAGCCTGCGCGACAGAAAGCGTCAGCGCCTGAAAACAAGGACCTAAAGGACCTAAACGACCTAAAGGACCTAAAGGACCCAAAGGACGACAACTCAGATGTCCTTTACGTCCTTTGGGTCCTTTGGGTCGTTTAGGTCCTTTGCTTTAGATCTCTAACCCAGCCTCACATGCAGTTCCCATCCCTCTCCATCTCCAGGACGTAGTCCTGGATGCGCGCCGTGTCGCTGGCGTCGGGGGCCAGCTCGGCGTAGCGGCGGAACTGGACGCAGGCGTCCCGGAGCTCTTCCCGCTCGTAGAGGAGCAGGCCCAGCTCGCGATGGGGGGCGGGCCGGCGCGGGTCCAGCTCGATCGCCTTGCGGAAGCAGTTCTCGGCCTCACCCCGCAGCCGGCGCTGGGGTCCAGGCTCCTTCGCGGCGGCGGCCTGCGCCAGCCGGAGACGGCCCTCCAGGAAATGGGTCTCGGGGTCTTCCGGCATCCAGTTCCGCGCCTTCTCCAGCTCGCTCTCCGCCAGCTTCAGCCGGCCGTTCTCGATGTTCAGGCGGGCGTCGTCCCGCACGACCGGGCGGATGCGCCGGGAGAAGTCGCTTTCCCGCTCCGCGGCCACGGCCTCCGGAACCTCCGCGGACGCCGGATGCGCGGCGACATAGCGACGGGTGTTCTCGATGCGCTCGCTCAGGCGCGGATGGCTGCCGAAGAAGAAGGCCTCCATCTTCTTGGGCTCGCCGCGGTCGTCCAGGAGAGCCTGGTAGACCTTCGGCGCCTCCTGGAGGTCGTAGCCGGCCGTGGAGAGCTTGGCGAAGCCGCCATGGTCCGCCTCGATCTCCAATCCCCGGCCGTAGCCGTTGACCGAGGCCAGGAAGGCGAGCTGCAGCCCGAGGCCCACGATCAGGTCCGACATCACGCCGATGGCGGCGGCCTCCGACCAGTCGCCGTGTTCGAGGGCGTCTCCCTGGGCGTCGGCGACGACGATCGCCGCGGCGATCGCCGCCAGGGTCAGGCCGATCTGTTTGTTCTGGGCGCTCCGCTGGTACCGCACCATGTGACGGTTCTCGACGTGCGTCATCTCGTGGCCGACCACGGTGGCGATCTGATCCTCGTTCTCCATCCGCGCCAGCAGCCCCGTGTGCACATAGATCGAGCCGTGCGGGTAGGCGAAGGCGTTCAGGGTCGGGTCCTCGATCACCCGCACCCGGTAGCGGATCGCCGGATTGGCGGCCATGCCCGGGGGGTTCAGGCGGTTGACGACCTGCTCCAGGTAGGAATCCAGGAGCGGGTCCTCGTACAGCTTGACCTTCTCAAGGAGCTTCTTCTCCTCCTCACGGGCCTGCTCCCAGAGCGCCATCTCGTCCCGGAGGGGCTCGAAGGTCGCCCCCTGGCTGGAGATCGGCGGCAGTTGGGTGGAAACGCAGGACGCGGTAAACAGCAGCATCGTCGCGAGGGCAACGGCGCGGTACGCGGCGGTATGGCGCATGGCTCCTCCTGAGGAGAGATCTCCTTCTATTTTACCGGAACACCGGGGGAACAGGTCTGCTGAAGGTCCCAGACCTGTATCCAGCGGTCGGCATGGAACGGCTCTCCCCACTGGCGGCGCAAACGGCCGGCGAGGATCAGGGCCGACTGCCGGAGCGTGCGCCGGAGCTCCGGGAACTCCGAGAGGCGCCCGCCCGGGATGCGGTTCTCCTCGCGGGCGAGGTTCATGTGGACGATCACATACCTCGCTCCGGAACGGCAGAGAGCCGCGGGCTCCGGCTTCACCGCGTTGCGGAGCGCCAGCGGCGGGCGGAAGAGGATCCTCTGCGGCGACGAGACCTTCACCCGGCCTCCATGGGCGCCCTGGTATAGGTGGAACGAGTCGTTGGTGTCCCAGCGGTTGATCCAGGGGTGCTCGACGACCGTCTCGCCTCTCAGCCGGCGATAGAAACCGGGGACGGCCTCGTCCGGCAGAGGCTGGAACGGCTTGTAGAAACCCACCAGGCCGCTGTGATGCAGGAACGAGGTCCGCCAGGAGAGCGGGGACGCGAAGGGTCCCCCGACGGCCAGCAGCAACACCAGCAGACCGGCGCCGAGAGTCTTCATGATCCCCGGACCGCCGAACGCCGAGGCCACCCAGAGCAGGGTGAAAGGCAGGATCGGCAGCAGGTAGCGGCCGAAGATCGTCGCGTTGTCGAGGCCCATGGGCGAGAGGATCAGGAGCCCGAAGACGTGCCCCGCCGCCACCGTGACCGTGAACAGGGCGAGCCGCCGGTCCCGCCGCATCAGGAGAGCCAGACCGGCCAGAGCCGCCAGCCAGAACAGCGCGGCAAGCCAGGCGTGCCTGGTTCCCGCCTGAAGCCGGAACAGGTCGGGGACCACATCGCTCCAGGGGATTGCCTGCTCTTTGCTCTTTTTGGCGATCAGGGCCAGCAGCGAATGCCGCGACGGCACCAGGAACAGGGCGAAAGCGGCGGCGAGAGACAGCCCCAGGACGACGAGATCCCGCAGTCCCCGGCCGGGATCGGCCCTGCGCGCCAGCAACTCCCCCGCCGCGAAGACGAACGGCGCCGCGACGATGGGTCCGGCCCCGAGATGGAACCAGACCGCCAGCGCTCCCAGGAGCACGTACGCCGCCCCGGTCCGCCACGACCGGGTCCGCCACCACGCCTCGAAGGCCATCACCGCCCCGAAGGAGAGCAGCACCATGGGCATGTACGACCGGGCGATGCGGCTGTAGAGGACCAGGGCGGGCGAGATCGCCACCAGCCAGCGGTAGACCAGGACGGTCCGGCGGTCGAGCCGCTCCGCGAACGCGGCGGGGAGGGCCAGGAGAGCCGCGAAGCCGCACAGCAGGACCGGCAGGCGGAAGGTCATCTCCGTCATCGGCAGCCCGGCGAGCATGAACAGCTTGTAGAGGGCCGTCAGCGGGATGCAGTTGTCGGCCGGGTGATAGGTGACGAGGATCTTGGCGAGAGGGAGGCTGACGGCGGCGCGGAGGGCATGGACCTCGTCGCCGCCGAGGATCTGGGCGGGCAGGTTCCAGAGGCGGAGGACCGCTCCGATCAGCAGTGGTAAGGCGACCGCAAAGAGGGTCACCCCTCGGGAATTCTGTCGGGATTCCTGTAGCGGGTCCAAGCAACCGGCAGGCTATCCCGCCCGGCCTGCCGGCGCAAGGATCAGGCCTTCCGGCGCGCCGCCACGGGGACTCCCAGGGCCGTCTGCAACTCTTCGCGGAGAATCCGGCGAAGCGCATCCTCGTGAGGGGTTGCCTCGCCCTGGATGTACTCCCGAAGGGCCCTGTTGATCAGCGTCTGATAGTTGCCGCCGCCCATCTGATGGACCTTCGCCCGGAACCATTCCAGGACATCGTCATCCAGGCGAATCGTGATCCGGGTCTTCCCTTGCGGGGTCTCGATCGCCCCGCGTACGCCGTGGCGGAAATCGTATTCGTCTTTCATGTCGTCTCTTTTCGGAAGCCTCGTAGGTTTCACGTTCGCGCGGGGTTGCGTTCCGCGCCGAAATGATCCGGATCTTCGGACCGCGCCACGTATAGACCACCACCAGGGTCTTCCCCGTCGCGCTGGAGCCGATCGTCACGAACCGTCGTTCCTCCTCTTCTTCGTCCTCCACCGTGAGGGCGAAGTCGTCCGTGAGCACCGTGACCGCCTCGGCGAAGTCGACGCCATGCTTCAAGCGGTTCGCCGCAGCCTTGATACGGTCCCACTCGTACTCCACTATTGTATGCACGCGCGTACACTCCCGCAAGAGGAAAATGGGAAACCGGGTTTCGGCGCCGCGGTATACGGCCCCGAAACCCGGCAAAGCTTTCCCGGAAAAACGCGACGAGTGTACTTCAAATACCGACAGCGCAGAACAGGAGAGAATTCCGGTGCGCCCCTTCAGAGCCGCGCTCCAGCCCCACAGACGGCTGGTGCCGCCCCGCGGGTTCCGACGCCGCCCCTGGGAGGGGCCGGCTGCGCCCTGTGGATTTGCGTTATTGATTTCGGGAGGGCCGCTCCCGCCCTCGCGGGGGCCGCGCCATCCCCGCAAGGGCAGGGTGCGCCCTCAACAGGGCCGGGATGGCCCTTCGGAGGGCTGGAGCGCCCCTCGCGGGGACCGGCGCGCCCTCCGGAGGGCGGAAGCTCCCCCTCGCAGGGCCGGAGTCGCCCTCGCCTGGGCAGTGCGTCCCCTCGACAGGGCGGCGTCCCCCCTCCCGAGGGCGGAACCGCGGGCCGAGAGGGCCGCGACCGCCCTCAGGGGTTCAGCCGCCAGATCGTGAAGGTCAGCGCCGCGGCGAAGGTCACCCAGAGGAGATAAGGCGCCATCAACCACGCCGCCGCCCGGGAGACCCGCCGGAAGGCGAGGATCGTCATCAGGATCGCGATCCAGAGGAGCACGATCTCGATAGCGCCCAGCGCCGGCGACCGCAGTCCAAAGAACAACCCGGACCATAGCGTATTGAGAACCAGTTGGACCAGCCAGAAGGTGAGCGGTCTCCGTTGGCCCTCCCATCCTCCCCGCCGCCAGACCAGCCAGGCGGCCACGCCCATGGCGATGTAAAGCGCCGTCCAGACCGGCCCGAAGAGCCAGGACGGCGGCGTCCAGGACGGCTTCTCGATCTGGTAATACCAACCCCCGGAGGCCGTGGCCGGAGCCGTCCAGAACCCGCCGATCCCGCCGGCGGCCAGGGACAGGACCAGGAATCCCACCAGAGCCGCGACATCCTTCCCCTTCATACCCACCCCTCCCTTCACATGGAGATCGATCCCTTGCGGAACTCCGTCTTGTCGAGGTGCGCGTTGACCAGCACCGGCGATCCTGCCCGGGCCAGCCGCACGGCCTCCTGGAGGACCGTGGCGGCGTCCTCTCCCCTCTCCAGGAGGAGCCCCTTGCCGCCGTACCCCTCGGCCACGCGGTGATAGTCGGCGCGGGCGAGGACGGTGCCCACGTCGTCCTTGAGGACCTCGATCTGCTCGCGGGCGATCTGCGTCCAGCCGGCGTCGTTGCCCACCACCGCGATCACCGGGATGCCGTGGCGGGCGAAAGTGTCGAACTCGGCGAGGCTGTACGCCACCGAGCCGTCGCCGTAAATGATCCAGACGTCCGCCTCGGGACGGCAGAGCTTGGCTCCGAGGGCGAAGCCGCCTCCCACGCCGAGGGTGCCGAAGACGCCGGGGTCGAGCCAGGAGAGGGGGCCGCGGACGCTCACCGTGTACGCGGCCGTGGCCACGAAATCGCCGCCGTCGGCCACGATCACGCTGTCCGGCACCAGGGCGCGGTCGATCTCGCGGCAGAGGTGGATGGGATTGACCCGCTCGCCGGGTGCCCCGGCCTGCCGCTCGATTTCCAATTCCCGCTGCTCGTCGCGGGCGCGGAGATTTCCCAGCCAGTCCTTCCAGCGCTCGCCGCCGCCCAGCGCCGAGGCGATCCCCCGCAGGACGAGCCCCGGGTCGGCGTGAACCCCCAGGTCCGGCTTGCGGTTCATCCGCAGGTCGTCCGCGCTCCGGTTGACCCCGAGGAAGAACGCCTTGCGGGAGATCTGGCGGCCGTAGTCCAGACGGAAGTCATTGGGGATGCCCGCCAGGAGGACGAGATCCGCCTCCCGCAGCGCCTCCTTGCGCTTGTGGCGGAGCTGGAGACGGTGTCCGGGTCCCAGGAGCCCGCGGGCGCCGCCCGCGAGGTAGACGGGCGCGCCGATGGCCTCCACGGCGCGCGCCAGCTCCCCGGCCTTCTCCTGCGTAGACGAGGAGAGCAGGACCTGTCCACCCAGGACCAGCACGGGACGCTTCGCCTTCTTCAACTGGGCCGCGGCTTTGCGCACCTCCCCGGGCTCGGGCGCCGGGGCGGGGATCGACCGGGGAGACGCAGGCGCATGCCGGTCCGCGCCCGCGAAGAGGCGGTCGGCGTGGCGCTTCAGGTAGAGCCGCGTCGCCGTTCCCACGATCCCGCCCCCCTTGGAGCTGGCGCCGTACCACTCCTGCACCAGGGAGGCGTCGTAGAGCAGGTCCACCGGGCACTCCACGAACACCGGGCCCGGCACGCCGGAGCGGGCCACGTCGAAAGCGCGCTCCAGCATGGGGACCAGGTCGCGCACCAGCTTCGCGGACGCCATCCACTTGACGTGCGGGGCGAACAGGGCCGTCTGGTCGATGTCCTGCAGCGAGCCCCGGCCCTTGAGCATGGTGGCCGCGGCGCCGCCCAGGATCACCACCGCCGACTGGGCGAGCTGCGCGTTCTTGACCGCCGTGATGGTGTTGGTGACGCCCGGGCCGGCCGTGACGGCGGCCACGCCGGGGACGCCGGTGAGGCGGAAGACGGCGTCGGCCGCGAAGACGGCGTCCACCTCGTGGCGGACGTCCACCACCCGGATGCCCAGCTTCTTCGCTCCCACCAGGATGGGCGAGATGTGTCCGCCGCAGAGGGTGAAGAGGAAACGGACTCCCTGCTTCTCCAGGACCTGCCCGACGAGATCTCCTCCGTTCATCGCCCCTCCAGTACGTGACGGTCCAGGACGAAGCAGGCGAAGGCGCCGGACATCACCGGCTCCTCGCCCCGCAGGACTTCCACCTTCACCCGGCGTTTCCGTCCGTCCGCCTCCTCCACCACCGCCCGCGCCACCAGCCGCTCCCCCACCACGACCGGCTTCAGGAAGCGGACGTCCGCGCTCCCCAGCACCACGTTGGGATCGTTGACGGCGAGCATGGCCGCGTAGTCCGCGAGCCCGAAGACGAACCCGCCGTGGACCAGGCCGCGTTCGTCGGCCGCCATCTCGGGCAGGGCCGTGAAACCGACGGAGGCGGAGCCGTCCCCGAGATCCAGGGGCTCGCCGCAGAGGCGGCTGTCGATGGCGCGGTGGGTTCGCGTCACGGACGCGATTATGTCAGGTCTTCTTGACTTCCTTGGTCTCCGGCTCCGGTTTCTGGCCGCTGGACCGCAGGCTCACCAGCTTGTTGAGCAGGTCGAACCAGAAGGGCGCTCCCAGGGAGATGGCGATGGCGGTGATCACGAAGCCCAGGAGGTGGGCCCGCAGCCAGATCAGGAGGTCCTGATCGCGGGAATAGGGGGCTCGGGAGATCTCCAGGCCGTCGAGCTGACTCTTCAGAGATTGCAGGTCCTCGGCAACCTCGTCCACCGGGCGTGGGGGGGTTCCCTGGGGGGACACGCCAGAGGGCGGATTGTTGACCGTCTTCTGCGCGGCCTCGATGGCGACCGTGCGCAACGCCGGATTGGCCCACAAGGACTTGCCCAGTTGGATGCTGTCGATGCCCAGTACGACGCTGACCAGGATCGCGATGGCCAGGATGACGGTCTCGGCCTTGCGCCGGTACCAGCCGGAGACCCGCTGCATCGAGGAGTCGAACCACTGCGTGATGTTGTGCTTGAGCTTCTCGAAGTCGCCCTCGGCCTCGTCGACGAGGGCCAGCAGGGCCCGTCCCACGTCGGGGTTCTTCTCGGCGATCTTCAGAGCGCCCTTGCGGGCGTCTTCGACTGTCTGCGGGAAGCCGGCCCCGTTCTCCTTCCCCAGGGAGTCGAGGACCGCCAGCACGAAGGTGCGGCTGGGGATGTAGGACGGCCTCTTCTTCCAGGGCATGCGGTTCCGCGGCACCAGCCCCTGCACGAGATGATGCCCGAAGACCGTCCGGGCGAAATCGTCGCCCAGGAGGTTGTCCAGGCCTTGCCGCAAGGTCGCGGCGCGCCATGCCATGAGGGAAGAGATGCCTTCCTTGATCGTCGAGCACATAAGGCTCAGGAGCGTGTAGATGAGAACCATGCCAATCGCGACGTCCAGAACGGTCCCGAACATAGGTCCTCCTGATCCGAAACGGGGATACACGGATAATGTAGACCATCTTGATGCCGGATGATCGCACCGCCCTCGAAGACGACCTCCGCCGCTCCGTGCGCGGCGAGGTCCGCTTCGACGCCGGCAGCCGCGCCCTCTACGCCACCGACGCCTCGAACTACCGTCAGGTCCCCCTGGGCGTGGTGGTCCCCCTGGACGAGGACGACCTGACCGCCGCCGTGGCGGCCTGCCGCCGGCGCGGCGCGCCCGTAGTCCATCGCGGGGCCGGCACCAGCCTCGCGGGCCAGTGCTGCAACGTGGCGGTGGTGATGGACGTCTCGCGCCATCTGAAGGGCGTGCTCGCCCTCGATCCCGAGCGGCGGTCCGCCCGCGTGCGGCCCGGCACGGTGCTGGACGACCTCCGCCGCCAGGCGGGCCGGCACGGGCTCACCTTCGGCCCCGACCCCGCCACCCACGCCTGGTGCACGCTGGGCGGGATGATCGGCAACAACTCCTGCGGCGTGCACTCCCTGACCACGGGCCGCACGTCCGACAACGTCGAGGAGCTGGAGGTCCTCACCTACGACGGCCTGCGGCTGCGGGTGGGCGCCACCCCCGAGCCCGAGCTCGAGCGGATCGTCCGCGCGGGCGGACGGCGCGGGGAGATCTATCGCCGCCTGCGCGATCTCCGCGACCGCTACGCCGGCCTGATCCGCGAGCGCTTCCCCCGCATCACCCGCCGCGTCTCGGGCTACAACCTGGACGACCTGCTCCCCGAGCGGGGCTTCCACGTGGCCCGGTCGCTGGTGGGCACCGAGGGGACCTGCGTCACGTTCCTCGAAGCCACGGTCCGCCTGGCGCCCGCGCCGAAGCACCGGGTCCTGGTGGTCCTCGGCTATGAAGACGTCGTGAAGGCCGCCGAGGCCGTCCCGGAGATCCTGCAATGGGGGCCCCTCGGCCTCGAAGGGATGGACCGTTTCCTGGTGGACAACGAGTTCACGCGGCGTTCCTACCACGAAGTGCTCGCTCTGCTCCCGCCGGGAGACGCCTGGCTCCTGGTGGAGATCGGCGGCGAGACCCGGGAAGAGGCGGCGGAACGCGCCCGGCCTCTCGGCGGTCTCCTCGTCCTGGAGCCCGCGGAGCAGGTCCGGATCTGGCAGGTCCGCGAGGCGGCGGTGGGGACCACCTCCCGCGATCCGCGCCTGGGCGACGGATGGCCGGGCTGGGAGGACTCGGCGGTCGCGCCGGAGCGCTTCGCGGGATATCTGCGGGATCTCAAGGCCCTGCTCCGACGGCACGGCTACGGCGCCGCCCTCTACGGCCATTTCGGGGAGGGATGCCTGCACGCCCGCATCGACTTCGATTTCCGCACCGCCGAGGGGATCCGGAGATACCGGACTTTCATGGAAGAGGCGACGGACCTCGTGACGGCTCATGGCGGCTCGATCTCGGGCGAGCACGGCGACGGCCAGCAGCGGGGCGAGCTGCTCGGGCGGATGTTCGGCGAGGAGATGGTCCAGGCCTTCCGGGAGTTCAAAGCGATCTGGGACCCGGACAACCGGATGAACCCGGGCAAGAAGGTCGATCCCCTGCCCCTCGATGTGGACCTCCGCCCGGCGCTCCGCCTGGCGAGCCCCGGCGGCACGGCCTTCCGCTATCCGGGCGACGACGGGAGCTTCGCCCGCGCGGCGAGCCGCTGCGTGGGGGTCGGCAGGTGCCGCCGCGAATCCGGCGGCGTCATGTGCCCCAGCTTCATGGCGACCCGGGAGGAGAAGCACTCGACGCGGGGCCGGGCGCGGCTCCTGTTCGAGATGCTGCAGGGCGGGGAGATCCGCGACGGCTGGCGCAGCGAGGAGGTCCACGACGCCCTGGACCTCTGCCTGGCCTGCAAGGGGTGCCGCACCGAGTGTCCGGCCGGCGTGGACATGGCCACCTACAAGGCCGAGTTCCTCCATCACCATTACCGGGGCCGTCCCCGGCCGCGGCAGGCCTGGGCCATGGGGCTCGTCCACTGGTGGTCGCGGATCGCGTCGCTGGCGCCGGATCTCGCCAACCGGCTCGGCGCGTCCGCTCTGTCGAAGAAGATCGGCGGCGTCCACCCCGGCCGCCGTCTACCCGCCTTCGCCAGGGAGACCTTCCGGAGCTGGTTCGGCCGACGGGATACCTCCCCGTCCGTCCTCCTCTGGCCCGACACCTTCACCAACTTCTTCCATCCGGAGATCGGACGCGCCGCCGTCGAGGTCCTGGAAGCCGCCGGAGAGCGGGTGGCGATCCCCCGCCGGGCTCTCTGCTGCGGCCGGCCGCTCTACGACTTCGGGATGCTCGACCTGGCCCGGCGGCAGCTCCGGCAAATCCTGGACGCTCTACAGCCGGAGATCGAGGCGGGCCTTCCAGTCGTCGGGCTGGAGCCGAGCTGCGTAGCCGTGTTCCGTGACGAGTTGGTCAACCTCTTCCCGGACGACGAAAGGGCTCGCCGCCTCTCGGCCCAGACCTTCACGCTGGCGGAATTCCTGGTCCAGCGGGGATGGGAGCCTCCCCGCCTGGAGGGAACGGCGGTCGTCCACGGCCATTGCCACCAGCAGGCCGTGATGGGGATGAACGCGGACCGTCTCCTCCTGGATCGCCTGGGCCTGGACTGGCGCCTCCTCGACTCCGGCTGCTGCGGCATGGCCGGAGCCTTCGGCTTCGAGGAGGACCACTACGCGGTCTCGATGGCCTGCGCCGAGCGGGCGCTCCTCCCCGCCGTCCGCGAGGCCGGCGCCGGCACCCTGATCCTCGCGGACGGCTTCAGTTGCCGGGAGCAGATCACCCAGGCGACGGGCCGCCGGGCGCTGCACCTGGCGGAGGTGGTCCGGAAGGGCCTTCCATAGGCGATTTCCTCCCCCGCAGGACGCGCCGCACGACCAGGGCCACGGCGGCGATCAGCAGGCCGATGGGCAGCAGCACGATCGCCGCGAAGATCAGGAAGTCCACCAGCCAGCGGAGGAAGGCCACCAGCATCCGGAAGCTCGACCGGAGCGTGTTGCCAGGACGCCAGCCCGTTTCGGCCACCGGCTTCGCGCCCTCGGTGGGGACCAGCTCCAGCCGGATCGTGGAGAACGACGCCAGCCGGTCGAAGGAGTTGAGCTGCGCCTGGATCTGCTCGATCTGCGAACGGATCTCGGTCAGCTCGCGGTAGACGGCCATGATGTCCTCGACCTTGCGCCCCCGCTGGCGGGACTCGGCGAGGAGGGCCTGGAGCTCGGCCTCGGTGGCCTTCAGGGTCCGCATCCGGGCGTCCAGGTCGATGTACTGGCTGGTGACGTCCTCGATCGAGCGCTGCTCCCGGTTGACCCGCGAGGCCATGGACCGGATGGCCGTCAGCGCTTCGTCCAGGCGCTGCACGGGCACCCGCACGGCCATCTGGTAGTACAGCACCTCGTTCCGCCGCTCGCCGCTGGAGCTTTCCACGTACCCGCCCAGCCTGGTCACGAGCGCCTCCACTTTGCGGGCGGTTTCTTCCGTGTCCCGTACTTCGAGCTGGAGGCTCACCGTGCGGATGAGCTTCCGCGGGATGGCCGGGGTGGCGGGGGCGCGTTTCTCCACCCCTGTCACAAATCCAGCCGCTTGTTCGCCTCGCGGCGCGGGAGCGGAGGCCGCGGTGTCCGCCGGCACTTCCGCGATCCCGGCCACTTCCTCCTTCTTGCAGCCGAACACCAACAGCGGGACCGCTATCAGCAGAACCAGGAGCTTCCTCATCACGTCCTCCTCGGGACACTTATCTACGGGGCAATATGAGCAATGATGACATGGATCATGTACGATGGAGTCTGCCCACTCGCGTAGCAGGAACGGAGGTTAGGATGGCTCCATCGACGAGGTTGGTCTGGGCTCTGGCGCTGACCGGGATGGTGACGGCGGCTCTGGCGGGGAGAGCGCAGGACGACGGGCTCGCTCCGGAAACCCTCTCGCAGGCCACGCCGGTTTTCGCCTTCCAGAGCCAGGGGAACCGCTCGGCCCTGGTCTTCACCCGCAACGCCACCGCCGAGGGGTACGCGCCCCGCCTCTTCCTCGCCTCCCGCGACGGCGGCTGGAGACTGATCCAGCTCTCCGACGACCTGGCCAACACCAACTGGATCTTCGCCGGCCGGGCGAGCACCGGCGACGACGTCTGGGCGATCACCCAGGCGAGCACCGGCGCCCTCACGTTTGTCGCCAGCCAGAACGGCGGACGCAACTGGCGTTCGCGCGGCTCCCTCCAGGCGGTCTCTCCCAAGGCCGTGGTGGATCTCTTCTCCGTCAACGACGACGGCAAAGGCACGCTGATCCTCCGCCTCGACGAGGAGGATCCCAACAACCCCGATGGACCGCGGGCCGGCTACTACGTCTACATCAGCAAGAACGGCGGCAAGACCTGGTCCGACGCCATCTACTCCCAGGGCAAGCCCACGCCGCCGCCGAACCTGCTGCTCCCTCCCGACCGGACTTTCGACGCCCAGCAGCCGCTCGACGTAGGGGCCTGGCAGCGCCTCCTCCTCGAGCTCCAGCCCGTGAGCTGAAGCCTTCTCCGGCACCTTTCTTGCTTTGATGAAATGAGGGTGGTTCGCTGGAACCGCCCTCCCAATGCGAGGCCCGCCGGGGGACGCCCCTCGGCAGAGTTGATTCATCACAGCCAAGGAGGTGCTTACATGGCCAATCGCGATGACTGGGGTCAGCGTCACGGAGAACGTGACCGCGGAAGGTGGAGCGAGGAAGGAGACCGGGGGTACGGCGGTGGCGGGAGCTACGGAGCCCGCGAGCGCGGCGGCCGGGACTACGAAAGCGAGAGCCGCTGGGGTGGCGGCAGAGATAGCGAAAGCCGGGGCTGGGGCGGCGGCCGGGAGCATGGCGAATCCGGCGGCGGCTATGGCGCCCGGGACTACCAGGAAGGCCGCCAGGAAGGCCGCGGAAGCTGGGGGCGTGAGCATGAGGGCCGGGGGGTCTGGAGCGGCGCCGAGGGCCGTGAATACGGCGACACCGGCCGCGGCTACGGTGCCCGGGACTACGGCTCCGGCGAGCGTGGCTCGAGCTGGCAGCGGGGTGGCAATTGGAGCGATGACTGGCGCTCCGGCGGCTCTCGCGACTCCGGCTACGGGCGCGGCGGCGGCATGATGGGCGGCGGCTCCGGCTCCGATTACGGCCGCAGCAGCATGGGCGGCGACAGCAGGGGTGGCGGCAGCATGGGCGGCGACTCTGGCCGCGGCAGCTACGGCTCCACCGGCGGCTACGGCAGCAGCGGCGGCGGCTACGGCCAGGGCCAGGGCACCGGCTACGGCCGGGACTACGGCCGCGGCGGCTATGGCGCCACCGGCGTCGGCGGCGGCGACTACGGCCGCAGCGGCGACTTCGGGCACGGCGGGATCGGCGCCAGCTTCGGCGGCGGCGACGAGTTGGTCGGCACCGGCTACTCCGGCGGCGGCTACACCGGCAGCAATTACGGCGGTGGCAGCAACTACGGCGGCAGCTACGCCCGCGGCGGCTACGGCCAGGGCGGCGGCCAGAGCTCCTGGGGTCAGCAGCAGGGCCCGTTCTCGGGCCGCGGCCCGCAGGGCTACCAGCGCTCCAGCGAGCGCATCCGGGAAGAGGTCTGCGAGGTCCTCACCCGGCACGGCGACATCGACGCCACCAACATCCAGGTGCGGATCGAAAACGGCGAGGTCACTCTGGAGGGCACCGTCGGCAGCCGGCGCGAGAAGAAGCTGGCCGAGGACACCATCGAGGATCTCTCGGGCGTCCGGGAAGTCCACAACCACCTCCGGGTCGAGTCCCGCGAAGGCGAGAGCCGGGGCGGCTTCCTCGGCTGGCTGACCGGCGAGAACCGGAGCGAGGACCGCGACCGCGAAAACCGCGACTCCAGCGGCAGCCAGACCTCCGGCTCGACCGGATCGATGGGAGCGGCCGGAACCACCGGCGCCGGCTCCACCGGCACGACCGGAAGCACCCAGAGCGCGTCCGGCCAGACCGGCGCCGGCTCCAGCTCCGGCAGCACGACGCCGACCACCGGCACCGGCTCGACGCCTTCGAGCCCGGGCCGGACCGGCGAGAACCGCTGAGACTCAAAGGGGGCGGTGACAGCCGCCCCCCCTTTCCTCCACGGTCCCTACTTCTCCCCCATGAACGGATAGCGGAAGTCCTTCGGCGGCACGAAGGTCTCCTTGATGGCCCGCTGCGAGGTCCAGCGCAGCAGGTTCGCCATCGAGCCCGCCTTGTCGTTGGTGCCCGAAGCGCGGGCGCCGCCGAAGGGCTGCTGCCCCACCACGGCCCCGGTCGGCTTGTCGTTGATGTAGAAGTTCCCGGCCGCGTTGCGCAGCGCCTTCGAGAGGTACGCCACCGCCTTGCGGTCCTCGGCGAAGATGGCGCCGGTCAGAGCATAGGGGCTCGTGGTGTCCACCAGCTCCACCGTCTCTTCGTAGCGCGCGTCGTCGTAGACGTAGGCCGTCACCACCGGGCCGAAGATCTCCTCCTCCATCAGCTTGAAGCGCGGATTGGTCGTGACCACCACCGTCGGCTCGATGAAGTAGCCGTCGGACTTGTCGCCGTTGCCGCCGGTCAGGATCTCGGCCTCGCTGGAATTCTTCGCGTGGTCGATGTAGCCCATGATCCGGGTGAACGACGGCTCGTCAATGACCGCCGCCATGAAGTTGCGGAAGTCCGTGGGAGCGCCCATCTTGATCTCGCCGATCTCCTCGACGAGCCGCTCCCGAACGCCGTCCCACAGCGAGCGGGGGATGTAGACCCGCGACCCCGCCGAGCACTTCTGCCCCTGGTACTCGAAGCCGCCGCGGATCACCGCCGTCGCGAACGCCTCGGGGTCCGCCGAGGAGTGCGCGAAGACGAAGTTCTTGCCGCCCGTCTCGCCCACGATGCGGGGATAGGTGTGGTACTTCGGGATGTTCTCGCCCATCGTCCTCCACATCGACTGGAAGACCGGCGTCGAGCCCGTGAAGTGGATGCCGGCGAAGTCCTCGTGCGCCAGGGCCGGATCGCCCACCTTGGACGCCTTGCCGGGGATGAAGTTGATGACGCCGTCCGGCAGGCCCGCCGCCTGGAGCAGCTTCATGATGTAGTAGTTCGAGAGCACCGAGGTCGAGGCCGGCTTCCACAGCACCGTGTTGCCCATCAGCGCCGGCGAGGTCGGCAGGTTGCCGCCGATCGAGGTGAAGTTGAACGGCGACACGGCGAAGATGAACCCCTCCAGGGCGCGGTACTCCACCCGGTTCCAGACCCCCGGCGAGGACCACGGCTGGTCCGTGTAGAGCTGGCGCATGAAGTAGGGATTGAAGCGGTAGAAGTCGATCAGCTCGCAGGCCGAGTCGATCTCCGCCTGGAAGGCCGTCTTCGACTGGTTGAGCATGGTGGAGGCGTTCAGCGTGTCGCGCCAGGGTCCGGCCAGCAGCTCGGCGGCCCGCAGCAGGACCGACGCCCGCTCCTCCCAGCTCGTCTCGCTCCAATCCTTCCAGGCTGCCTTCGCCGCCTGGGCGGCAGCTGCCACCTCCGCGGCGCCGGCCTGATGGTAGGTGGCGAGGACGTGCTTGTGGTCGTGCGGGCAGACGGCGGTGGCGGTGTCGCCGGTGCGCACCTCCTTGCCGCCGATGACGAGCGGGATCTCGATGGCGTCGGAGAGCATCTCGTCCAGGCGCTTCTTGAGCGACTTCTTCTCCGGGGAGCCCGGAGCGTACGCGCGCACCGGCTCGTTGACCGGGGTCGCGAGAGGGGAGATCGCATGGGACATTGCGGACGGCTCCTTGGAAGGTGGAAAAGGCCGGGCACGCCGGCCGTCGGTGTTGGATGGTATGCCGGACGCGCGGGAGAGCGCTACCCCCGCCAGGCCGACCAGGCGAAGATCAGGAAGCCCACGATCAGCAGCGTGCCGCCGATGGGGGTGACGGCCCCCAGCCAGCGCGGGCCGCCCAGGGCGAGGCCGAAGACGGTGCCGCTGAAGATCAGGCTGCCCGCGAACAGGCACCAGCCCGCGCCGTCGATCCCCTTGCGGGCTCCCTGCCCGCCGAAGAGCCCCACCAGGACCATGGCGAGGCTGCCGTACATGAGATAGCGCGCCGCGGTTTCCCAGAGCTGCAGCTCGCGGGGACCGAGACGCCCGGCCAGCGCGTGGGCACCGAACGCTCCGGCGACGACGGACAGGGCGCCTCCCAGGGCGCCGAGGACGATCCAGTTCATGCGGACACCTCCCGGAGGGGGATTGTAAGACGCTTGACACTAGCCGCCCTGCCCCCGCCCGGGCATAAATGCCCGGGCTAGTCGAAAGAGCCCCCTGAAGGGGACTCCCTCAGTCGGGTTTACCCGGCTGTTTTCCGGTAGCCCCGGCATTGATGCCGGGGCGGGGCGGCGAGCTCCGCACTGAACCCGGAACGGGTTGGGGAGATGTGGTACCAGTGACGACAAGAACCCAGATGTATATATTGGGCTCCATGAGCTTCCGTCTAAAGGAAATACCGGAGTTCCAGTCGGAAGAAGAAGAGCGCGAGTTCTGGAGGACCCACGACTCCGCTGATTACATCGACCTGTCCAAACTTGAGACGGCTGCCTTCCCAAACCTGCGTCCAACTGGACAAGCTCAAGAAGAGTGACTTGATGATGAGATACCTGCTCCCTCTTTTGGCAGGCTGTGTGGTTCTTGCTCTGCTCACGCTTGGCTCCTTCGCGCAATCTCCGGCGCCCGCCGCCGAGCCTCAAACCGCCAGGATCTCCAGCCCCCTCCCCTCCCTGCGCGAGCAGGCGCGGGAGCAGCAGGCGTGGCTCGAAAAGCGGCTCACGGTGGTGCTCCCGGAGATCATGCGCCGGTACGGGATCGATCTGTGGATCCTCTCCATGCGGGAGTACGCCGAGGATCCGGTCTTCTTCTCCATGGTCTCCCCCACCACCTTCGCGGCCCGGCGGCGGTCCATCTACGTCTTCCACGATCAGGGACCCGAGAAGGGCGTCGTCCGCCTGGCGCTGGGCGGCGGCGACCAAGGCGGGCTCTACACGATCTACCGCGATCCGGTGCAGCGGGTCCAGGGCGCCGAGCTGGTCGGCGACGACCAGTGGCGGCTGCTCCGCCAACTCGTGGAGAAGGCCGATCCGAAGAAGATCGCCCTCAACATCGACCCGGTCCACG
Organism: Thermoanaerobaculia bacterium; assembly: GCA_036376245.1. Lineage (GTDB taxonomy): Bacteria > Acidobacteriota > Thermoanaerobaculia > Multivoradales > UBA5704 > DATARR01. The sequence continues at coordinate 124,142 of DASVAS010000053.1, forward strand.
CCTTCTCCGACGGCCTCCACGCCGGCGAACGGGAGGCGCTGGAGGAGGCGCTGGGACCGGAGCTGCGGAAGCGGGTCGTGCGCGAGCCCCGGCTGGCCATCGAATACATCGGCGCCCGCGTTCCCGAGATGCTCCCCCGCTACCGACAGCTCCAGGAGACCGTGCACGCCCTCCTCGCCACCGCCTTCTCGAACGAGGTCGTCAAGCCCGGCCTCACCACGGTCGACGACGTCGAGTGGTGGCTGCGCCAGCGGGTGCAGGACCTGGGGATGACGGTCTGGTTCCAGTCCCACGTGGAGCGCGCCGACGCCAGAAACGGCTGGTCCCGCGGCACGATCCAGCGCGGCGACGTCCTGTGGGTGGACTTCGGATTGATCGGCATGGGCCTCCACACCGACACCCAGCACCTCGGCTACGTGCTGCGCCCGGGCGAGACGGCGCCGCCGGCCGGCCTCCAGGCGTGCATCGGCGCCAGCAACCGGCTCCAGGACATCGTGATGGCCGAGATGAAGCCCGGGCGGACCGGCAACCAGGCCCTCCAGGCCGCCCGCGCCGCCATGACCGCCGCGGGGATCGACGGCACGGTCTACTCCCATCCCATCGGCGACCACGGCCACGGCGCCGGGCCCCTCATCGGTCTCTGGGACCGCCAGGAGGGAGTGCCGGCGCGCGGCGACCTCGAAATCCGTCCCAACACCTGGTTCTCGATCGAGCTGCAGGCGACCTCCGCGATCCCGGAATGGGACGGGCGGCGCCTCCCCTGCCGTCAGGAAGAGGAGGCGTACCTGGATGAGAAGGGAGAGCGCCGGTGGGTGCTCCGCCGTCAGGAGCGGTTCCACCTGGTGCGGTAGGGATCAGAATTCGCCGAGCGGGCGGACGGACACGATCTTGTCCCTGGGGATGGCCAGCCGGTCGTACTTCTTCCAGATGCCGAGCTGGGCGGCGCGGCGGACGTACTCCTCCTTGGAGCGGCCGCCCTCGCCATCGCGGTGCACGTCCACGTCGTTGAGCAGGATGCCCCGGTCGTCCATGTCGTCGCACCGGCCCACGAAAATCTCGGGGCCGGTGGTGTCCACGACGACGGTGATGCCGTGCAGCTCGCTCTTGCCCTGATGGAAGGTGCCCATCAGCTCGCCGGGACCGGGCAGTGCTCGGCGAAGACCTGATTCAGGTCGTTCGCCACGGAATGGGCGTCCCGCCCCTCGATCCGGTGGCGGGGCATGAAATAGACCAGCTCGCCGTCCTTGAAGAAAGCGACGGACGGGCTGCTCGGCGGGATGTCCTGGAAGTAGGAACGGGCGCGGGCCGTGGCTTCGAGGTCCTGGCCGGCGAACACGGTGGCGACGCGGTCCGGCCGGCGCTCGCCCTGGAGGGCCAGCCGCACGCCGGGACGGGCCATGCCGGCGGCGCAGCCGCAGACCGAGTTGACGACCAGCATCGCGGTGCCGTTCTTCTCGTTCATGAAGGCGTCCACCTCCTGGGCGGTCCGCAACTCCTGCACACCAATGCTCGTCAGCTCCTCACGCATCGGCCTGACCAATAGCTCGCTATAGGGCACTGTGGTACCTCCTTTTCAAGCGCCGGGGGCGCATCGGTAGATATTGTAGTCCAACGGAATCCTGGCGGGGTCCTTGCTTCAGGGACACGGTCCCGCTGAGGATAGAGACGTTTTGAACCACGGAGGAATTCCATGAAGCGTTTCCAGATAGCGATCCTGGCGTCGCTGGCGGCTCTGTCCATCGCCGGCATCGCCGGCTGCCGCCCGGCCGACACCGGCGGCGAGGCCGGGACGGAAGCCACCCCCGCGTCCCCGCCGGCCGCCGCCGTCCCCCCGGCTCCGGCCGCCTCCGGGGACACGGCCGGCATGACCAGCGAGCCGGCGCCGGCGACCTCGGACGCCGCCGCTCCCCTGCCCGCCGGTGAAGCGCTGCGGGCCGGCTTCCTGGTGGTCAACGGGGTCTACAACACGGAGCTGATGGCCCCGTACGACGTGTTCCAGCACACGAAGTTCCACAGCCGGCCGGGGATCGAGGTCTTCACCGTCTCGCCGGACGGCCGGCCCGTCACCACGTTCGAGGGGATCCGGATCACGCCCACCTACAGCTTCCAGAACGCCCCGCCGATGGACATCCTGGTGGTGCCCAGCGCCGAGGGGAGCATGGACCGCGACCTCCAGAACGCGGCGCTGATCGACTGGGTGCGCCGGACAGGAGGACAGGCCCGGCACGTGATCTCGCTCTGCGACGGGGCGTTCGTGCTGGCCAAGGCCGGACTGCTGAACGGCGTGCCGGCCACCACCTTCCCCAAGGACTACGAGCGCTTCGCCACCCTGTTCCCCAACGTGGACCTGCGCATCAACGTCAGCTTCGTGGACGCCGGCAGGATGCTCACCTCGCAAGGCGGCGCCCGCAGCTACGACGTGGCCATGCACCTGGTGGACCGGCTGTACGGCCAGCGCGTCGCGAAAGGCATCGGCGAGGGCCTGCTGATCCCCTGGCCGCCCGACCCGGACACCATGACGCCCCGGGTCGTCCTCTCCACCCCGCCCGCCCCGACGCCGGCCCCCGCCGCGCCGGCCGCGCCCGGCCAATAATCGACCCAATAATCGACCCAATAAACGACCAACCCCTCCCTCCTCTCCCGGTGAGGGGAGGGAGGGAGGGGTCGGGAGAGGAGGGTCGGGGAGGTGAGGGTCCGGTCTACCGGAACCGCAGGGTGGCGCCGAAGCGGAAGACCCGCGGGCTCAGCCGCTCAAGCACCGCGTAGTCCGCGGCAATGGCGTCGCGGTCTCTCTGCAGCACCGTGTCCTCGTTCAGCAGGTTGAAGCCGTCGATGCCCAGGTTGATCGCGAAGTCGCCGAACTCGAAGTCCTTGTCGATCCGGGCGTCGAACAGGATCAGGTCGTCGTGCCGGAAGTCGTCGAGGTTGCCGGTGAGCTGGACGCTCCGGGTGCCGAGACCGTTGTCCGAACCGGCCACCGTGAACGGCGGCGTGATGAAGCCCTCGCGGCCGGTGACGTTGGCTCCGAGGTTGAAGCCCCACGGCCGGTCGGGCGCGACCTGGTAGATGCCGTTGACGTTGAAGGACCAGCGGCTGCCCGTGAAGACCTCCGACTTGTTGGCCCCGGACTGCTCGAAGTACACGTCGTCGCTGTCGTTGCCGCCCACCTCGTTGGTGGGGTCGTCGGAGAAGAGGAACTCATCGCCGACGTTCCACTCCCAGTCCGCGTAGGTGACGTGGCCGCGCAGGCTCCAGCGGTTCGCGAGCCGCTTGTTGAGCGAGAGGGTCAGCCCCGTGTAGTCCTGCTCCCGGTCGCCGTTGGTGTAGAGGCTGCCGCCTGTGGGCGTGAGGTCGGAGCGCAGGTCGAAGACGGGCTGCGGCCCCGCGATTCTGCCGTTGGGGAGCACGCAGGTGTCGTCGCCGCCGGGATTGGTGGTCGTGCAGACGAATCCCGTCTGCACGTAATCACCGCGGCCTGCCGTCCGCACCTGGCCGTTGGCGTCGGTCACCAGGAGCCGGGTCTCCGGAATGTCATGGATGTTGCGGTAGGTCAGGGTGAGGCCGCCGGCGAAGTTGGGAGTGATGGCGCGCTCGTAGCCGAGGGTGATCTCGTCCGTGATCGTCGGCTTCAGGTCGGGGTCGTTGACGTTGGGCGAAACCAGGGAATTGGGGTTGGACGGGTCCACGCCCACCGCGTAGCCGAACTGCAGCGAGCCGCGCTCGGCGTCGTCCAGGCGCAGGTTGCCGTTGGCGTCCGCGAAGTAGAAGTAGGCGTACGAGTAGCCCAGGGGGCTGACCCGGCTGGCCAGCGGGAGCTGGCCGAGCTGCTCGGCGTAGCGCGAGAAGGTGGCGCGCACCAGGGAGTCGCGCTTCTCGCCCAGGCTGTAGGTGACGCCGATCCGGGGCACGATCGTGTCCCACTCGAAGCCGCCGACGTCGTTGCCGCCGAAGTCCACGGACGGCAGGATCGGCTGGCCGCCCTCGAAGGCGGGAGGCGCCTCCGGGTTGCCCGGAGCCGCAGAGGGTCCGTTCTCCAGCTCCTGCAGGTCGTAGCGGAGGCCGGCGTTGATGGTCCAGCGGTCACGGGTGAGGGTGTCCTGCACCCACAGGGAGGTGTAGCTGGAGGTGATGGCCACCTGGCGCTCGCGCTGGAAGCCGACCGCCGCTATGCCGTCGTCGAGGCCGAAAAGGTTGCTCGCCCAGACGATCTTGCCGCCGGGCCAGATGGTGCCGGACTCGTTCTCCTGCTCGCGGAAGCCGCCGCCGAACTTGAGCTGGTTGTCGCCGCCGAGGGCGCTGAAGAAGTAGTTGGCGTCGACCCGGTACTGGTCGATGATCGCCTCCTGGCGGAAATCGAACCAGCTCCCGCGGCGCACGTTGTTCTCATCGACGAAGATGTCGGCGTCCAGCGGCCCCTGGGGGGTGAGGGTGAAAATGCCGTCGTCCCGGGACGCCAGGGCGGTCACCACGAAGTCGGAGCTGACGACCCAGGTGTCCTCGATCTTGTAGATGTCCTGCGGCGTGGTCTGGTTCTGGGTCGCCTCAGGAGCGCGCCGCGGACCGGCGCCGCGGCCGAACTTCAGCTTGTTGTTGGTCCAGTAGTGGAGCACGCCGGAGTTGGACTGCGTGGCCTGGAAGTTGAGCTTGAAGTTGGAGTCCCGCAGCACCGTGCGGTCGAGCTGGCCGCCCTGCACGATGTTGCCGATGTCGCTCTCGCCATAGGAGCCCCAGATCCACAGGTGGTCCTTCCAGAGGGGACCGCCGATCTCGAGGCCGTACTCGTCCACGATGTCGATCCGGTTGCCGTTCTCCTCGGTCGGATCGGACTGATACTCGCCGTCGGTGCGCAGGAAGCGGCCGGAGCCCCGCCATTCGTTGGTGCCGCGCTTGGTCACCTGGTTGATGGTGACGCCCGCGGTGGCGACGGTCACGTCGGTCGAGGAGACCGTGAGCTGCACCTCCTCGAAAGCCCCGAAGTCGAAGTAGGTGGCCGAGGCGCCGACGGCGTTCATGTCGGTGAGGATGACGCCGTCCACCGCGAAGGTGTTGTCGCGGGAGCTGGCGCCCGTCCCCAGGAAGTTCGACTGCTGGCCGCTCTCGTTGCCGCCGACGTTGCTGCGGTCCACCAGCACGCCGGGGGCCTGGCTCAGCAGCGACCAGGGGTCGCGGGCGGTGGGGACCTTGTCCAGCTCGATCGTGGAGACGTTGGTGCCCACGTTGGCCTTGCGCTCGTCCAGGATCGGGCTCTCGCCCGTGACCGTGATCACGTCCTGGACCGCCGCGTTGAGGGTGATCTCCATGTTGGCGTTGGAGCCGATGCGGATGATCACGTCCGGGTACTCGACCGGGCTGAACCCGTCCAGCTCGGCCTTGACCCCATAGGTCCCGGGATAGAGGTTCAGAAACCGGAACAGCCCCTGCTCGTCCGTCACCTGGACCTGCGGCGCTCCCACGCCCTCCAGGGTGATGGTCACTCCCGGCAGGGCCTGACCCTGCTCGTCCTTCACGGTGCCATACAGGTTGCCCGTCTGCAACTGGGCGAAGGCCGGGACGGCCGACGCCAGCAGCAGGGCAACCGTCACGGCAAGCGCAAAACGCGCGTGACTGCCTCTGACCATGCTGGTCCCCCTTTCAAAGGTCTGCGACTTGACCGGATTATGCAACGACTCCGTGACGGTTGCCAGCGTTCGATGACCTCAATAGGGGTCGGCGTTGATCACCCCGTTGTTGACGCTGCGCAGGTAGAAGCCCGTCGTGGGCCGGTTCTTGAGGTCGAAGGTGCCGCCCGTAAGGACCTTCCAGATCTTGTAGTTGGAGTACGTCAGCGGCGAGCCCGACACACAGACCTCCGGCGCGTGGTCGGCGAGGATGAAGTAGGCCGGGCCGGCCCCCATCACCGTGGCGAGGCCGTTGCGGTCCACCACCACCGAGGTCTCTTCGTTGACGGCGACGCTCAGGGCGCTGGTGGCCTTGCCGTCCTTGATCTGGCGGGCCAGGAAGGCCAGCGTGCGCCCCATGCGGTCGCGGGGCACGAAGTTGGAGTCGGTGATGACGTTCTGGAGGTTCGCCCACTTGAAGAAGTCGTAGGTGAAGGTGACGTACCGGTGGTAGGGGTTGGCCAGGGCCTGCGCGGAGGTGGCGCTGCCGCCGCACCCGTCGTAGGTGAAATCCCCCTGGATGGCGGTGCCGGCGCTGGTGCCCCCCACGCCGCCGCCCCTGGCGTAGACGGATTCGACCGCCGTCTCCACCAGGGTGCCCTTGAAGAAGCGGACGTAGTCGCACTGGTCGCCGCCGGCGAAGAAGACCACCTCGGCGTTGCGCACCGTCGCCTCGACGGCGGCGGTGTTGGAGTCCCTGGCGCTGGTGATGACCAGGGTCTCGACGGAGTCGACGCCGTTCATGGCGTAGATGTAGTCGTTGTAGCCGTTGGAGCCGCTGGAACGCAGGATCACGACGTCGATCTTGGTCGCGCAGCTCGTGCATCCCCGCACCTGGTCGATGATCCACTGCAGCGCCGCGTCCACGTCGGTGCTGCCGCCCCCGAAGTCGTGGGCGGGCCCGGCCAGGGGGACCACCACGTCGGCGGCGTTGCCGGTCAGGTACCGGGTGACCTTGGCGTCGGCGGGAAGCGTCAGGGCGGCCGCCAGGGCCAGCAGGGTGAGCGTCGTCTTGCGTCGCATCGGTTCCTCCTCCATTCGTCAAAGCGCGAGAGCGCGCAGGGACTCCAAAAGAAAGCTCCTCTACCTGTCTGAGTGTCGCGGAAGGTGAAAGGCGAGCTGCCCCTTACCCCCTGAAAAGAAAAAACCCGGCCGGTGGTCGCCGGCCGGGTCTTCCCCGCTACGGACTGGACGGCAGGCTACGGCGAGACCATGTCGGCCTGGGCCTCGGCCTTGAGCGCCAGGATCTCCTGGATCAGCTCGTCGCGCCGCGGCCGGCTGTGCTGCCCGACCGCCTCGCGCTCCTTGGCGTGGGCCTCCCGGAGCTTCTGCACCGCGACCGGGTGCAGGCTCCGCACCTGCAACACCTTGATGGCGTCCTCGGTGTCGTGGGAGGCGATGTCGAGCAGCCTGCTCGTCATGTCGAAGTCCTTCACGTCGAAGGCGGCCTGGTCGAGCTCCGAGGACGACCGGATGTTCTCCAGGGCGTTGAGGACGCGCAGCATCGCGGCCACCGCCTCGACCTGGGTGGCCTCGAGCTTGATCGAGATGCCGCCCGTGTCGGCCAGCTTGAAGTTGCGGCCCACCAGAGAGTTGTCGAACGCCTTGCTGTTGTAGAAGGCGACCGCCTCCTCGAGGGTGTCGACCGCGTTGTTGTGGAAGTACGGACCGGTGTCGGCCGACTCGATCACCGTCGGGGTGTTGAAGTTGTTGTTGCCGAACCCGCCGTTCGGATTGGCGGCGCGGCCGAAGCCGGCGTCCGGCTTCAGGTTGCCCGGCGCGATCAGATTCGCCGGATGATCGGCCAGCGCGCCGACGCCGATGTCGAAGTTCCGGTTGTCCCCCTCGATCCCGTTGGCGCCGCCGTTGCCGTGGCAGAGGTTGCACTTGCCGGCCGCCACCGTGCCGCCGACCGTGTCGGTGGCGAAGTAGATCTCCCGGCCGCGCCGGACGATCGGCGAGGTGAAGTTCATGGCCGCCAGGTTGGGGTCCGACTGCCGGCCCAGCGCGAGCTGGAACGCCGCCATCGCATCGAGCTCCTGGTCGGTCGGGAAGCGGAAGTCGACGTCCGGAATGCGGGTCAGCTTGCGGGTCATGTGCTGGTTGATGGCCCCCACGGCGAAGTCGCGCAGGGTGCCGCCGAGGGGAGCGCCGTCACCGCCCCAGCCCAGCCGCTCGATGGGAGCCGGCGAGCCGGGCTGCCTCCTCCGGGAGTTCAGGAGCCCCAGGGTGTGCGGCACACCGCGCAGCACGAACCGGTTGGTCAGATCGGTGAAACCGTCCACGTTCTCGAGGATCAGGCCCAGTGCCCGCAGGAGCTCCGGCTTCTCGAAGTTCACCGCCAGGTCCGGATTGAACTCGGCCACGAACAGCGGATCGTCGGGCGGCAGGGTGGCGATGAACTCGGGGTCGATGGTGAAGCTGTTCTGCGCCGGATGGCAGGTGCCGCAGGTGCGGCCGTTGCCGTTGAACTTCTCATTGAAGAAGAGATCGGCGCCCTGGGCCACCAGCGGATCGATGGAGTCGAACGGCGTCGCGAAAGCGACCCGGGGTCCGAACATCGACGCCAGCCCCATGGGCGAGTGGCTCGCCACCATGGCGGGCTTCGTCTTGCCCTTGGTGTACAGCCGCTGGAAGAGGTCGGGGGAACCGAAGAGGACGCCCGCCTGCTCCGGCCGCTCCCCGGCCCGGGTGACGACCATCATGTCGACCTGGAAGCCCTGGAAGAAGCCGGGCTCGAGCTGCGCGGCCAACCGGGCGTTCTCCGGGCCGGCGGTCATGCGGCCCAGCCGCTGCATCCTGTCCCGCGACTCCGGCCGGGAGCTGCCGCCGGCCGCGTTCTCCACCAGCCAGACGTCCCACTGCTCGCCCGGCTTCAGCCCCTGGACTTCCACCTGAGCCCTGCCGCCGACCAGGTCGAGACGGGCCACGCCCTCGGCTTCGGTGAACTCCCGGGACATTCCCTTCGACCAGTTGAGGCCGAGCAGCACGTTGCGGTCGCCACCCTGCTTCTCATGATTGGCGGCCCAGTCCAGAAACGCGGTCTGGACTCCGGACACGTTCGCCTGACCGGCCAGCGCCGACTTGAAAGTGCCGGCCTCCGGCTGGAGCATCAGCGTGGATACGAGCCCCAGGATCAGGACAGCGCCCAGCAGTCCGGCCCAAACCTTGACCTTCCTCCTCATAGACATAGACCCATGACCTCCCGGTAAGATGGCGGGATCGAGGCCGACCCGGAGAGAAAGGGCACCGGGGTTCGACGAGTCTCCGCCGTGGAACGGATGGCTTCTCCTGATGAGTGCTCGAGAGGGGGGTAAGCGGGACAAAATTGTACGAAGACGATGCGTCCGGCGGATTCATGACGGCGCACCCACCCCAGCCCCCATGAAAAGGCTCCTCACCCTCTGGCTCACCCTCCTGGCCGCCCTCTGGCTGACGCGGACGGCGGTCTCCGCCCTGCTCTTCCAGGACCCCGGGCGGGGATTCGACGCCGCCTTCCTCCTGGTGACCGTCCCCGCGCTCCAGACCCTGGCCGTGGGCTGGCTCACCCGGTCGCCGGGACCGCTCCCCTGGGCCGGCCTGGCGCGGGAGATCCGCGCGCGCCGGCTCCTCCCAGGCCTGCTGGCCGCGGACGCCGCCGCCCTCCTCCTCGCCGCGCTCTTCGAGAGCGAGATCCCGCCGGCGGCCTGGGCCGCCCTCCAGACCCTCGCCGCCGCGGCGGCGCTGGGGCTCGCCACCGCGCGGGGAGCCTGGAGCCGCGCCGAACGCGCCTGGCTCGGCCTGCTCGCCTTCACCCTGGCGGTCTTCGCCCTCGCCGCCATCCCCGGGCTGCAGCTCCTCCAGAGCGCCGTCCTCCCGGGACGGCCGCCGCTGCTCCAGCGGCTGGTCTGCGAGGTCCCGCCGCTGGCGATCGCCGCCGCCGCTCTCCTCACCTGCCGCGAGATCCTCGGCCGCGAGAGCGCCGCGGCCGGGACCGCCCTCGACGCCGCCCTGGGATTCGGACTGCTCGGCGCCCTGCTGGAGATCCTCACGCTGGTCCCGCAGGCGCCCCTGCCCGTGCTCTGGGCGCTCCTCGCCTGGGCCGGCCTCCTGCTCGCCGCCACCAGCCTCGCCGCCGCGGCCCTCCTGGCCCGTCCCCCCGCTCCCCCCGGGGGCGCGTTCGACCCCGCCGACGGCGTGGTACCTTAACCGGCGGCATCTCCAACCTTTTTCCGGAGGGGCGTCTCGATGTCGGAAGACGAATTGATGGCGCTGACCGTGTCGTGCGTGGTGAGCCTCGCGGCCTGGTTCTACTGGATCCGGCTGACGACCGCCACGGCCCCCCGCTGCTCCCGGTTCCGGCACCGCTGGCCCCTGCTGCTCTATCCGGCCCTCAGCGCCGCGGCCCTCTACGGAGTCCTGCGCCAGTTCTCGTCGCACGACGTGCGCTCGAGCGTCCTCTACACGGGCTTCTACCTGGTTCTGGGAGCGGCCTGGGTGGGCCTCGCCGCGAGCTGGTTCCTGCCTTTCTTCGGCCTCAGCGCCCGCGACGACGTGATCGAGCGCGCCAATCCGGGCGCCGCCCACGCCATCGGCGGCGGTCTGCTGGGCGTCACCCTCTGCTACGCGGGCGGCAACATCGGCGACGGGCCGGGATGGTGGGTGGTCGTCTTCTGCGCCGGGCTTTCGACCGCCGCCTTCTTCCTCTTCTGGGCCTTCCTCGACAAATTGACGGGCCTCGCCGACACCGTCACCGTCGAGCGCGATCCGGCGGCGGGGATCCGGCTCGCCGGGATCTTCATCGGCGCCGGCCTGATCCTGGGACGCGCCGTGGCCGGCGACTGGGAATCCGGCGTCTCCACCCTGAGGGACTTCGCCGTCCTGGGCTGGCCCGCGCTGGTGCTGTGGACGGCGGCGGCGGCGCTGGAAAGCCAGCTCCGTCCCCATCACGAGAAGCCCCGGGCCGACCTGTTCGTCCATGGCCTCGCCCCCGCCGCCGCCTACGTCGGGCTGGCGGCCTTCTTCGTCCTCCGGGCGGGCCCGTGGAGCTGACCCTTCCCTGGCGGCCGGCCGGGCCTCTCGATCCCGAGGCGTTCGCCCGCCTGCGCCGCCGCGCCATCTTCGACTGCTGCAAGTGGGACCCGCAGGTGGAGGACGTAGCCACCATCGCTTCCTTCCCCCTGCTCCTCACCCGGCGGGCCTGGGACGAGATCGCCGCCCTCGCCGAGCGGCTCGCCGCCGAAGCCGCCGAGGCCGAGAGCGAGATCCTCCGCCGGCCGGAGCTCCACCGCTTCCTGGGGCTCCCCGCCGGCGTCCGCCGCGCCCTGGCGAACGCCCCTTCCCGGGGCGCCACACCGGGCGTGGCCCGCGTGCTCCGCTTCGACTTCCACTGGACCCCGGAGGGCTGGCGGATCTCGGAAGCGAACACCGACGTGCCCGGCGGCTTCAACGAGGGCTCCGGCCTCGCCCGCTTGATGCGGCCGCACCATCCCGGCTCCGAGATCCCCGGCGATCCCGCCGGCCGGCTCGCCGAAGCCCTGGCCGCCGCCACCCCGCCGGGAGCCGCCATCGCCGTGGTCTACGCCACCGCCTACACCGACGACCGCCAGGTCATGGTCTTCCTCTCCCGGGAGATCGAGGCGCGGGGACGCCGGGCCGTGCTGGCCGCCCCCGACCACCTGCGCTGGCGGGACGGCCGGGCCTTCCTCGACGCCGACTGGCACCGCGGCGAGGCCGCGGCCGTCGTCCGCTTCTTCCCCGGCGAATGGCTGCCGAACCTCCCGCGGGCCTGCGGCTGGCGGCACTTCTTCCACGGCGCCCGGACGCCGGTCAGCAACCCCGCCGCCGCCCTGCTCACCCAGAGCAAGCGCTTCCCCCTGGTCTGGGACCGCCTGGAGACGCCCCTCCCGGCCTGGCGGAGCGCCCTGCCCGAGACCCGCGACCCCCGCGACGCGGACTGGCGGCGCGACGGCGGCTGGGTGCTCAAGCCCGCCCTCGGCCGCGTCGGCGACGGCATCGGCATGAGCGGCGTCACCGCCGGCGACGACTGGAAGAAGATCCGCCGCTCCGCCCTCTGGTTCCCCCGCTGGTGGGCCGCCCAGCGCCGGTTCGAGGCCGTGCCGATGATCGTCGCCGGCGAGCCTTTCTATCCCTGCGTGGGCGTCTACACCGTCGACGGCCGGGCCGCCGGAGCCTACGGGCGCCTCGCCCGCAAGCCATTGATCAACCACCTCGCCCAGGACGCCGCCGTGCTCCTGGCGCCGCCATGCCGTGAGGAATCTCCCGATGAACGGATCCGAGCTCTTTGAGATCTGGGCCCCCGCCGGCTCGGTCTGGTCCCCCTGGGCCAAGCCGGCCCTGTTCGCGGACCAGGCCCTCCTCGACGCCGCGGCCGGTCCCTCCGCCGAAGCCTCCCCCCCGGCGCCGTTCTCGTCGCCGGCCTCCGACACCGCTCTCGTCCTCGACCTCCCCGGCGAGAAGTCGGTCGAGCTGGCCCTGCTCCTCGCCCGCGGCGGCTACCGGCCGGTGCCGCTCTTCAACACCACCCACCATCCCGCCGCCCTGGTGGACGTGCGGCCGGTCCTGCGCGGTCTGGCCTCCGGGGCCGCCGCGCTGGCGGAGGCGTACCTCTCACCCCAGGCGCCGCCCGCGTTCCTCCTCGACGCCAACCGGAACACCGCCTCCGGCCCGGCCGCCCCGGGCCGCTACGACAACCGCTGGGTCGTCTTCCCCCAGGACTTCCCCTCCGCCAATTTCCTCCTGGCCCAAGGCATCCGCCACGTGACCCTGCTCCAGGAATGGCGGCAGGGCGAGCAGCCGCGGCCCGACCTCGCCCACGTGCTCCGGCGCTGGCAGGAAGCGGGCCTCGGCATCCATCTCCAGGATCCCGACCTGGACCAGCCGCCGCTCACCCTCGATGTCCGCCGCCCCTCGTCCTTCCGCAGCCTCTTCTACCGCGCCCTGACCCTGGCGGGGCTGCGCCGCAACAGCGCCGGCGGGTTCGGCGGGATCATCCCCCAACCCTCCTCCAGCGGTGGATAGGCTGTGCTACGCTGACCGGTAAAACTCAACCCCGAGGTCCGCCATGCGCGACACGAAGTTGATCCTCATCCTCCTGGGAGTCCTCGTGTTCATCGCCGTCGGCTTCGTCCTGCGCATCCTGGAGCCGATCCTCCTGCCCTTCGTGGTGGCCGTCTTCCTGTCGCAGATCTTCGCGCCGATCAACAAGGCCCTGCGCCGGCGCGGGGTGCCGGGCGCCCTGGCGATCCTGGTGGTGCTGGTCCTCGTCTCCCTGGTGATCCTGGCCTTCGCCGGGGTGGTCTACTCCAGCGTCCAGTCCTTCGGCGAGTCGCTGCCGAAATACCAGACGCGCATGCAGGGGATGATCGAGGGGATCTCCGGCCGGCTGAGCGCCTCGTTCCCGCAGATCGGGGACCAGGTCCGCGAATGGAAGTGGCAGGAGGCGGTGGAGGTCTCGTCGCTGACCGGGATCGTGGCGGCCACCCTGGGCTCGTTCCTGGTTTTCTTCAACGACGCCATCCTCATCCTCCTCTTCCTGGTCTTCCTGCTCGCGGGGAGCGAGGCGTTCCCCCACAAGCTGCAGCGGGCCTTCGCCGGCCACGCCGGACGCGTGGGCGAGGTGATCCGCGACGTCGAGGAGGAAGTCCGCAAGTACCTGCTCACCAAGACCCTGATCAACCTGGCCAACGGCATCCTGGTCACGATCCTGATGACGGCGTTCGGCGTCGACTTCCCGGTGCTCTGGGGATTCCTGACCTTCCTCGCCCACTACATCCCCAACGTCGGGGCGATCCTCTCGGCGGGCCTGCCCACGGCCTTCCTCTTCCTCCAGTTCTCGCCCGGCAAGGCCCTGCTGGTGGCCCTCCTCAACGCCGCCCTGCAATTCGCCATCGGCCACGCCGTCGAGCCGCGGGTCATGGGGACGAGCCTCGACCTGAGCCCGCTGCTGGTGCTCCTCTCCCTGATCTTCTGGGGCTGGCTCTGGGGACCCTGGGGCATGGTCCTCGCCGTGCCCATGACCTCCACGATGAAGATCGTCTGCGAGCACATCGGACCGCTGCGGCCCCTGGCCGTCCTGATGAGCGGCTCGGCGGCGCCGGAGCCGCCGCCTCAGACGAGCGTGGAGAGTAAGACGGAGGCGGGTGCGGCCCGGATCCCTTCCGGGCTGACGTAGTCCTTGCGGCCGGTGGCCGAGATCTGCCAGGCCTCGGCTTCGGGAAAGCGCGTTTTCAGATAGCGCAGGCTGCGGTCCAGCTCCGTGTCCGCCCACTTGCATTCCACGAGGAAGAGAGGTTTCCGCCGCTCGCTGATCACGAAATCCACCTCGCGGCCGTCGACGTCGCGGAAATACCGCAGCTCCCAGTCCAGGCCCTGCGTGTCCTGCTGGTACTGAACCCATTTCAGGAGGTGAGAGGCCACCAGGTTCTCGAACCGGGCCGGGAGGTCGGGGACCAGAGTCCAGTCGAAGTGATAGTGCTTCTGCTCCTTCTTGACCGCCCGGATCGCGGGGCTGCCGAAGGGAGAGAGCCGGAAGATCGCGAACAGCCGCTCCAGGATCTTGAGCCAGTTCGAGACCGTCTTGTGGCTCACCTGGAGATCCTCCCGCAGGGCATTGACGGACAGCGGCGATCCCACCAACTCGGGCAGGCGGAGCATGAGCATCTCGAGATTGCCGAGATCCTGGACCCGCTCCAGGCTCACCAGCTCCTCGCGCACGAGCAGGTTCCGGTGCTCCCGGGACCATCGCCGCGCCTCCACCTCCGAGCCGCTGAAGAACGGCTCCGGGAAACCGCCGAGAGTCAGCAACTGACGGAGCTCATCTTCGGTGCTCAACCCCAGCTCGGCTACGGACAGCGGATGGAGGTGCAGCAGGTGATAGCGCCCCTGGAGCGAATCCCCGGAATAGCGGTAGTAGTCGAGCCGGGCGCTGCCGGTCACCAGGATCTTCTGCCCCGGCGCCCTGCCGTCATAGAGCCCCTTGAGGTAGTTGCGCCAGAGGCGGTACTTGTGGATCTCGTCGAAGGCCCAGAGGGGAGAAGGCGGCAGCTCCCGCTTGAGGATGCGCTCCCGGTGCTCCGGGATGTCCCAGTTCAGATACCCTCGATCCGCCCCCTCCAGGCTGCGCGCCAGGGTGGTCTTGCCGACCTGACGCGGCCCTGCCACGAAGACCATCTTCTTCTGAAGGTCGCTCTCGATCTGGGGACGGAGATAGCGCCGGGCAAGCTGCACGGGATCAGAATGCCGCAAATTTCACCCGCAGTCAAAAATACTCGCGAGTTTTTTGGACTGTGGGTGAAATCGCCGGAGGCCGCGTAATCCTTCGGCGTCTTCCACGTTCCATCTTCGGAACAGGGAGACTGTGCCATGAAGACCCTCACCTTCGCCGCATTCCTTCTCCTCCTCCTCGCCGCCGTGGCGAAGGCGGAGGTTCAAGATCCCAAGACGATCCTCGCCTGGTCCCGCGAAGCCGCGGGGGGCAAAGCCTGGGACGACGTCCGATCCCTCCACACCCGCACCAAGATCTCCACCGGCGGCCTCAGCGGCACAGCCGAATCCTGGGAGGACGTGCGCACCGGCCGCTTCGTCACCTCCTTCGCCCTCGGTCCCGTCACCGGCGCCGAGGGATTCGACGGCACGAGCTCCTGGAACCAGGACGACTCCGGCCAGACCGTCGTAAACGACAGCGGCGACGCCCGCGAAGGCGCGGCCAACGACGTCTACCGCCGGACCTTGTCCTACTGGTACCCCGAGCGGCACAAGGCCGAGATCGCCTACGCCGAACAGAAGACGGAAGGAGACCGCACCTTCCACGTCCTCCGCGTCACGCCCGAGGGCGGCCGGCCGTTCGAGATGTGGATCGACGCCCGCACCTTCCTCCTCGACCGCACCGTCGAGAAGCAGGCCAGGGAGACCCGGACCACCTTCTTCTCCGATTACCGCGAGGTGGACGGCCGCCGCTTCGCCTTCGCCTCCCGCTCCACCAACGGCGAGACGAAGTACGACCTCCAGGGCGTCCTCGAGTCGGTCGAGGTCAATCCGGCCCTCGACGAGGCGCGGTTCCGCAGGCCCGAAGGGAAGACGGACGACTTCGCCATCGCCAAGGGCGCCACCTCCGCCACCGTGCCCTTCCGGCTCCTCAACAACCACATCTACGTCCAGGTCCGCCTCAACGGCCAGCCGCTCCAGATGTTCTTCGACACCGGCGGCATGAACATCGTCACGCCGGCCACCGCCCAGCGGCTGGGCCTCAAGACCGAGGGCACCCTGCAGGGCCGGGGCGTGGGCGAGAAGTCCGAGGACATCGCCGTCACCCGCGTCAGTGAGATCCAGCTCGGCGACGTCGCGCTCAAGAACCAGGTCTTCCTCGTCTTCCCCCTGGCCGGCCTGGCCGAAGTCGAGGGGGTCCAGGTGGACGGCGTCGTCGGCTACGAGGTCCTGAAGCGGCTCGTCGGACGCGTCGAGTACGCAAGCGAGCGCCTGACCTTCACCCTCCCCGCCACCTTCAAGGAGCCGGCGGGAGCGGCCGTGGTCCCCTTCACCTTCGAAGGCCGGACGCCGCAGGTCCAGGGCGAGATCGACGGCGTCCCCGGCGCGTTCACCATCGACACCGGCAGCCGCGTCTCCCTGACCCTCAACCGCCCCTTCGCCGAGAAGCACGGCCTGGCGGCGCGCTACGGCTCCAAGCACGAGGCTCTGACCGGCTGGGGCGTGGGCGGCGGCGTGCGCTCGCTCCTCGCCCGCGCCAAGGTCCTGAAGCTGGGCGGCGCCGAGGTCCAGGCGCCGGTGGTGGACATGGCCCTCTCGCAAAAGGGCTCCTTCGCCAACCCTTACCTCGCCGGCAACGTCGGCGGCGGCGTGCTCAAGCGCTTCGACGTCACCTTCGACTACGGCCATCAAAAGCTTTATCTGGAGCCCAACGCCAACCACGCCAAGCCGGACAACTACGACCGCGCCGGCCTCTGGATCAACCGCGAAGGCGACGGCTTCAAGGTCATGGACGTGGTGAAGGAAGGCCCCGCCGCCGAGGCGGGTTTGAAGGCGGGAGACGAGATCCTCGCCATCGACGGAAAGAGCACCAAGGACCTCGGCCTCTCCGAAACCCGCTTCCGCTTCAAGGATTCCGCCCCGGGCACGAAAGTGAAGCTCCAGGTGCGCTCCGGCGGGGCCACGCGCGAGGCGGTGCTGACGCTGCGCGACCTCGCCTGAGCCGGAAAGCAATGACCTGAAGGACCTAAGGGACTTAAAGGACTCAAAGGACAAACCTTACTGTCCTTGACGTCCTTTGGGTCCTTTATGTCCTATAGGTCCCTTATGTCCTTGCCTTACATTCCAGGAGGCGATAGTAAGAGCACCGAACAAAACCGGCTACAAAACGGCCCAACGGGCCAGGAGAGCCCAGCCCAGGTAGTGTCAGGTGGCAAACTGGGCGCCGTTCAGGTCTTGAAGAGATTGTCGATGATGGTGTCTGCCAGCATGTGACTGACCCAGGCCGGCCAGAGGCTCTGGTACCGAATGGTGAGCCAAGCCCAGGTCAGGCCGGCGACAAGGACGACCGCTACGAGGACGGGAGGATAGTGGAGATGTCCTTGTATGAAGAGCAGGGCGGAGAGGAGCACGGCTAGCCATCGGTGCTGGTCGTTCAGCGCCTTGAGCAAGAGCCCGAGGATCACGCCGCGGTAGATGAACTCCTCGTAGAAGTTGCTGGCAAAGTTGGCGAACAGCACAGGCCAGTTCGGATGGGGCTGCATAGTGACAGGGCCCAAGGTCCTGAGAGCCATCAGGACGAGCGCGGTCAAGCCGATGCCAGAAAGAATGCCGAAGACCCAAGCTTCCCGGGGTCGGCTGGGCAGCCCCAGCGCGGTGCCCCGCGGCCCGAGAATAAGGAGCCCGATCAGCCCCCAGACCACGAGCATCAAGGTCACCATGAAGGCGATGTGGTCGAGCCAGAAGGGCACGCCCGACACTACCTCGTCGCGGAGCCATTGGCCGAATTGTCGGTTGAGTGGGTTGAGGGCGACGCCTAATGCGACGATGGCGACGACGAGGCCACCTCGCTGGCGAGGAGAGAGATCGGTAGAGCTTGGCATGGAAGACCCCACGTTCGTCGGGCGAGATTGGTTCTGATGGGCGCTTGCCATCTACGGCGAAGCTAAGCGGCCCAGCGCCGGCCGCAGATGATGCGGATCAGCCGGAAACGATGCACCGGCGATGGGTCCGCTTGAGCGCAGTGTTATACCGCATCCTCTTTTTCGAAGGCGGAGTCATAGTTGCGTGAGTGCTCGGGGAAATACGTTTCATAGACCTCGGCCGTCGGGCATCGTACATCGACCATCATCGGCTCATCCGGCAGCTCGCCGGTTGCGTCGAAGATATGGACGTGATCGCTGATCGTCTCACCATCTTCGGCAACAGCGCGGAGTTGGAGTTCATCAAGCGCATTCCATACCCAATCTGGTATGTCGGCGTTCATTTCGAAGTGCGCCCGATAGATGGGCTGTAGCTCGGCGTACTCCGGACTCGGCTGAAAGATGCCCGATGCCATTCCCATTGGTGGGTCGCGGGACAGCATGCTTACATGTCCAAGGAAGGAACGTGTAAGCGACCCGCTATAAAGAAGCTCAGCCGGCCGCGATGGCCGAGCCCGTGAACGCCACGACCCGCTTGTAGGGAGGGAACGCGGCAAGCGGGTTGGCGCTGGCGGTGCCGAACTGGGTAAAGCCGTTCGGCAGCAGGTCTCTGAAGTCGTACCGGATGCCCTGGATCTCGAAGGGGACGCTCTCCACGAGGTCCGCCGAAAAGACGTTCATGGAGAACGCAAGCCCGCCGAGGATCGGAGACGACAGCGTCTCCCCCATCACCACGCCCGCCCGGCGGAAGACGGCTACGACCTCCCCGCGCGAAAACGAGTCGGGGTCGCTGAACGACGCGCCGCCGGGATTCCGGTAGATCGAGACGCTCCCCACCGCGTCCAGCCCGATCGAGATGTTGCCGTTGGTGACCGACTGCGCCTGGAAGGGCTCCGAGCGGAAGGTCAGGAGCGCGGTGGACTCACCCGTGGAGCCGCCGTCGAACAGGTCCCCCTGGACTCCCCGCAGGTAGAGGAAGTAGCCCAGATCCTGCAACAGTCCGCGCTCGTCCTCATAGAAGCGTCCGGTGACGTACCATGCTACACGGGCGGTGGGAATCGGCATCGCGCTCTCCTCGACAGCTTCACGGGTGACCTGGGGCGGATCATAACCCGACCTCCTCCTTCCTCTATGCCCAGGTCAAGGCTGGCGGACGGGCCGCCGACCTCGGCGCGTCGTTCGCCGGGCGAGGCCGTGGGGACGGACTGGCTCGGAACCGCAACTCACTCAGAATTCAGCTTCGCCCCGGGCTTTTATTTCCTCCTCGATGGCAGCCGCCTCATCGGGAGAAAGAAACTTTGTCCGCAGATCCTCGACGGATGGCGCTCCGTTGCGGCGAAACAAGATGTCACCCAGGCGCTGAATCCATTGGGTAAGTCTCGGGTCACTGTAGCGATAGTCGTCGAAGGAAAAGCACAGCCAATGGTGTGCTTCACGAGCTGCATACTCTTCCGGACTGACGTCCAGGGGAAAGATCTCGCGAGCCATTTCTTCCCGGCCCGGATCGGCCATCGGCAGTTCGTCGGGGTTCATCAGCGTTGCTCCGCCCGTCAATGCCCCTTCACCAGCCCCTGCCACAACGACTTGGCCGCAGCCGGAGCCGCGGGATCGATCTCGACGCGCGGCGACCCGTCCTCGGCCTGTCCGAGGCGCAGGCCCGCCCGGGAGAAGACCTCGTTGAGCGGCAACGGCTCGCCGCCGCGGATGTGGGCATTGTAGAAGGTTTGCCAGTCCCGCGGCGCCGTGGCCTCCAGGGCCGCCTGGAGGTCGCGCCACTCATAGGGACGCTGGCCGCCCTCGGTCCGGCGCCACAACTCCCTCAGGAAATCACCCAGGTTCCGCTTCCCCCCGGTGGCGTCCCGGATCAGCACGTCCCAGGAAAATGCGACCAGCGCGCCGCCGCTGTAGAGCGGCGACCCTTTGCGGGTGCCGCCCCCTTCCAGGGTCGTGGCCAGCTTCCGGGAATTGCCGACGTGAACGGCCAGCTTCTTTCGGAATTCGTCCGGACCGATCAGCCCGGCGTTCGCCATGGAAATATTGGCGGCATATTCCGTGAACCCTTCGTGAAACCATTGCGAAGTCGCGTAGTCCGCGCCGTGCAACCGCCAGCCGTTCCAATAGTGAAAGATCTCGTGCGCGATCGTGTTGCCCCAACCGGAGCTGTTCGCGCTGGACGGCGTCGTCTCCACGGTCATCGCGAAGCTGCGCCGGAAGGACTCTCCCCCTCCCTCGATCATCGGCAGCAGGACGACCGAGTAGCTCTCTCGCCCGTCGTGTCCCATGAGCTTCACGAATTGTTGGATCACCCCGCCGAGCACCCGCCGGACTTCCGGACGCGCCGCCTGCCAGTGTCCCATGGTCGTGACCAGCAGCCGGAAGCCGCCCGCGGTCATCACGTCGGGCTCGGAACGGGTGAAGACCACAAGGTTTTCCGTGAGATCGCCCGAAGAGCCGGCCGTGAGCTCGTTGGCCGCCGTCCCGGTCTCCCACGGAGCCACCGGACGCCAGCCTTGCGGAAGCTCGAAGGTGACAGCGCTGGAGCCTGCCGCCGGAGTGGTGATGAACATCGACCGCCCGATGGCAACGATATGATCGGGATCCGCGAACACCGCCTCCCGGGGCGCCGGCCAGCCATGCGCGGCGAGAGGCGAGTAGTCCACCTCGTACTCGACCGTCAGCGGACCGGAACGCGGCTGTTCCAGGAGCCAGCCCTTCGTGCCGGCGCTCGTCACCGTGAGGGCCTCCCCCTTGGCGTCCGAGACGCGCAGGTTGGCGACGAGGCCGGGCCAACCCGCCGTGTCGAGCTCTGGGATGCCGGCCGGACGCGTGGTGCCCATCTCGAGCGCCTGCCCGTCGATCGGCAACTTCGCGGTGACCGCCAGCCTCGGCGGCGCCGTCCGCAGCAGGCGCACGTGATACTTCGCTTCGCCGGCGGCCGCGGGCTGCGCACCCATGAAGCTGGCGACGATGCCGAGCAACACGGCGACTGCGCCGCCGCTGGTCGCGATTCGAAGAGGGAAGGCGTTCATAGTCGCGAGACACCTCCGGCGGCCTGCGTTATCCCTATGAACCCTTGTACGGGAAGGTCTGCGAAAGGTTCTTGACGAACCGAGGGTCTCATGAACAGCCCTCGTTCAGCAAGGACAGCAGGGACACCAAGAACCTCAAGGACGTCAGAGCTGGTCGTCCTTGAGGTCCCTGGTGTCCCTGCTGTCCTTGCTGTCCTTCAGATCCTTTACGGCTTCGCCGGAGCCGGAGCCGCCGCCTTGAACTTGAACCGCTCCGGATCGATCTCCGGATTGACCCGCACCTTCTCCACCGTCAGCGACACGTGGCGGATCATGAACTCCTGGTCCTGGCGGTGGGCGATCACCAGGCCGTCGACCGCGCGGAAATCCGAGTAGTAGGTCCAACGGTCATGAATGGAAGGCAGGTCGAGCGTGCGGTCGAAACGAGCCACTTCGAGGAAGGTGGTGGTGTCGAGGTACCACGTCTCCTCCGAGCCGTCTTTGCGGGTCACCTTGAGCTTGAAGGTCGGCTGGCCGTCCAGCTCCTCCTTGCCCAGGAGCTCCACCTTGTTCCCCTTGGCGGTCGCGTCCACGAGCGAGCTCTCGAACTCGACGGCCCGCCGCACGACGCTGGTGTGGGTCTCCGGGACCGCCGCCGGCTGCGCGATCTCCAGGAGGGGATGGATCCACCAGGTGGTCGAGCCGTCGTGGGCGTACGTGATCTTGTTCCCCATCATCGTCTGCTCCAGCAGGAACGAGTCGGGGCGCCGCCATTCGAAAGTGAAAGGAGCGGGGTTGCTGAAGGTCATCTCAGTGCCGGTGACGATCAGCGAATTCACCGCGCGCCACTTCTCCAGGCCGCCATGCGCCGCGGTGTGCTTCGCGAGCACCTCGTCGAGCGTCTGCGCGCCCGCCGCCGGAGAGATCAGAGCGAGGACCAGGAACAGCCAGCGGAAGCCATGCTTGCGATTCATGAGTCCTCCTTTCAGCCTGCGGTAGGGGCGGCGACCGCCGGAACGGCCGGGGTTTGCACGTCGAGGACGATCATCTCATCGTCGTCCCGCAAGTAGAGCCGGCCGTGGGAGAGCACCGGAGAGGTCCACGTCTTCCCTTCCATCACCTTCATCTTTCCCTTTTCCCGGAAGCCTTCAGGCGTGGCCTCGGCGAGGACGAGCTGTCCCTGGTCGCCGAGGATGTACAGCAGGCCGTCCGCCACGATCAGCGAGCCCTTGCCGTAGCCGCGCTGCACCCACTTCTGCTCCCCCGTCGCGGCCACGATGCACTTCAGGCTCGCGTTGTCGAAGCCGTAGATGTGCCCGTCGTACACCACCGAGGAGCTGAAGTGGTTCTTCATCACCCGGTTGGTCCAGACCTCCTTGACCGTGGCCTTGCCGTCCTCCGCCTTGCCGACCTCCAGGAGCACGGCGCCGATGTCGTCCGACGCCGACGCGAAGATCCGGTTCGGGGGCAGGAACAGCGGGGAGGCGATGGCTCCCGGCTTCCAGGGATGCCGCCAGTGCACCTGTCCGTCCGGAAGGAGGGAGACGATGTCCCCCCCGGCCGTGCGGATGAACACGTACTGCCGGACGCCGTCGATCGTCACCGCCAGAGGCGTGGCGTAACCCGCCTTGCCATCCAGGGCGGACCAGCGGAGCTTGCCGGTCTTCTTGTCCAGGGCCACCACGGCCTTCGCCTGCCCGCCGCCCGTTTCCAGGATCACGAGGTCGCCGTCGATGACGGGCGAGGCGGCGTACCCCCGCATGGGCGTCGTGCCGCCGAGCTCCTTCACCAGGTCGACCTCCCACAGGCGCGTGCCGTCCTTGGTCTTGAGGGCGTGCAGCCGGCCCGGGGCGGCCAGCATGTAGACCACGTCCGCCTCCACCGTGGGCGTCGAGCGCGGACCGTTGCCGAACGCCTCGGGGAAGACCGGCCCCAGGGGGACGCGCCAGACCACCTCGCCGTCCGCCGCCCGCAGCCGGTACGCCGTCTCGCTCTCCCCCTCCACGGCCATGGTATAGAGGGCGTCGCCCACCACGGTCACGGCGGAGAACCCGTTGCCGATCGGCTTCTTCCAGAGCACCTTCGGACCGCTCTCCGGCCAGCTCCGGAGCAGCCCCTTTTCCAGGGAGACCCCGTTCTGCTGCGGACCACGGAACTGCGGCCAATCCACGCCCACCAGGGGATCCGCCCCCGCCGGCGCCAGACCGGCGCTCAGGAGCAGGGGGATCGCCAGGACACCCGGTGCAAGCCAGAACTTCTTCATCGGATAGACCTCCTCTTCATCCCAGTGAGGCATTCTACGGGGAAGTCTGCGGAAAGTTCTGCTCGGCGGCTTGTGGGATCAATTTCAGCGAGGACGAGGCTTGCCAACCGGGCGCTTTCTCCTGATCCACGGCTTGGGTCCGCCCGCGTGGTATCTTGCGTGGCGGGAGCGCACGATCCCGACAGAGCCGATCGGCAGCGCATGAACAACTCAGGATGAGGTAGATGGCTTCCCACGACGAGGAGGAACAGCGGCTCCGACCGGTCGCGCAACCCAACGCCATTCTCCTCGCCCGCCAGAAGGCCGAACGGGAGCTCGCCGCCGAGCAGGAACGGCTGCGGATCACCCTGGCCAGCATCGGCGACGCGGTGATCAGCACCGACGCCGAAGGCCGGGTGACCTACCTCAACAGGGTCGCCGAGACCCTGACCGGATGGACCCAGGCCGAGGCCATGGGGCATCCCCTGCAGGACGTCTTCCGGATCGTCAACGAGTATACCCGCCAGGCGGCTGAGAACCCCGCCCTCAAAGCCCTGCGGGAGGGAGTGGTCGTCGGGCTGGCGAACCACACGGTCCTGATCGCCCGCGACGGCACCGAGCGGCCGATCGACGACAGCGCCGCTCCCATGCTCGACGAGTCCGGCGCCCCGGTGGGAGTGGTGCTGGTCTTCCGGGACGTGACCGAGCGCCGGCGGGCCGAGGAGGCCCAGGCGCGGCTCGCCGCCATCGTCCAGTCGTCCCAGGACGCCATCATCAGCAAGACCCTCGACAGCGTCATCCGGACGTGGAACGCCGGGGCCGAGCGGCTCTTCGGATACACGGCCGAGGAGGCCGTCGGCCGGCCGGTCACCCTGCTCATCCCGCCGGAACGGCTGAATGAGGAGACGGAGATCCTCGCCCGGCTTTCCCGCGGCGAGCGGATCGAGCACTACGAGACGGTCCGGGTGGCCAAGGACGGCCGCCGGCTCGACATCTCGCTGACCATCTCTCCGCTCCGCGACGGCGAGGGCCGCGTCATCGGGGCCTCCAAAGTCGCCCGCGACGTGACCGAACGCAAACAGGCGGAGAAGGCCCTGCGGGAGAGCGAGGAGCGGTTGAAGCAGGCCGTGGAGGCGCTCAAGGAGGCCGACCGTCGCAAGGACGAGTTCCTGGCGCTGCTGGCGCACGAGCTCAGAAATCCGCTCGCTCCGCTGCGCAACGGCCTCCAGGTGATGCGGCTGGCGCCCGGCGACGCCGACCTCGTCGCCAGATCGCGGGACATGATGGACCGGCAGCTCTCCCACATGGTGCGGCTGATCGACGACCTGTTCGACATCTCCCGCATCAGCCGCAACAAGCTGGAGCTGCGCCGCTCCCGGGTGCTGCTCGCGGACGTGGTCAGCAACGCCGTGGAGACCGCCCGTCCGGCGATCGAGGCCGCCGGGCACGAGCTGACTGTATCCCTGCCGCCCGAGCCGATCCTCCTGGACGCCGACCTGACCCGGCTGGCCCAGGTGTTCGGCAACCTGCTCAACAACAGCGTCAAGTACACGGACCGGGGCGGACACATCTGGCTCACCGCGACGCGGGAGGAGGACGACCGGGTCTCCGTGACGGTCCGGGACACCGGGATCGGCATCCCCGCCTCCTCGCTGGCGAACATCTTCGACATGTTCAGCCAGGTGGACCGGTCGCTGGAACGGAGCACCGGCGGGCTGGGCATCGGGCTGGCGCTGGTCAGGGGCCTGGTCGAGATGCACGGCGGCACGGTCCAGGCGGCGAGCCCCGGGGAGGGCCAGGGCAGCACGTTCACCGTCAGGCTGCCGGTCGTGAAGAATCGGGAGGAGCCGGCGTCCCGGACGCCGCCCGAAAGAGGAGCGGGCTCCCACGGACCACGGCGGCGCATCCTGGTGGTGGACGACAACCAGGACTCCGCCACCTCCATGGCGATGATGCTCCAACTGCTGGACAACGAGGTCCACATCGCGCACGACGGCCTCGAGGCGGTGGAGCTGGCGGAACGGTTCCGCCCCCAGGTGATCCTGATGGACATCGGGATGCCCCGGCTCAACGGTTACGACGCCACCCAACGCATCCGCGAGCAGCCGTGGGGACGCGACATGGCCATCATCGCGCTGACCGGCTGGGGCCAGGAGGCGGACCGCGCCAGGTCGAAGGAAGCCGGGTGCGACGGCCACCTGGTGAAGCCGGTCGACCCCTCCGACCTGGAGAAACTCCTGACGGAGCTGGACAGAAAAAGCTGACCCGGACCTACGGCCGCGCGTGCCAGGAAAGGGCGGGATCTCCGTTGCGCCGCATCCAGGCCTCGAGGCGGGAACGCAGGTCGCTCAGCACCTCTCCCGCCGCGGGGTCGGCGGCGAGGTTGCGCGCTTCCCGCGGATCGACGGATAGATCGTAAAGCTCTTCGCCGCTGGCGGGGTCCTTCCAGACGATCAGCTTGTGCGTCGGAGTCCGCACGGCGCGGAACGCGAGGTGGCCGAACTTGTCGCCTTCCTCGTCGGACCACTCGGCGAAGGCCTCGCCCACCTCGCGCTTGCCGGCGAGCGCCGCCGTGAGGTCCCGCCCGGCCCAGGAATCCGGCACAGGGAGGCCGGCGAGCGAAAGGAGCGTCGGCGGCAGGTCCAGGCTCGAGACCGGGAGATCCGAGACGAGCCCTTTGGGAAGCCCCGGTCCCGACAGGATGAAAGGAACCCGTAGCGAGCTCTCGTAAGGGACCAGCTTGCCGTCGGCGCGCGTGCCGGGACCGCCGAGGCCCCGCTCGCCCATCATGTACCCGTTGTCGCCGAGCAGGACCACCACCGTCCGCTCGGCGAGCCCGGTCTCCCGCAACGCCGCGAGCACGCGCCCGATCTGCTCGTCCAGATAGCTCACCGCCTCGTTGTAGTGGTGCCAGTCGTTGGCCTTCACGTCGCGCGGGAAGCCCGGCGGGAGAAGCTCCTCGCCGCGGCGCCCGGCGTAGAGGGCCTGGATCCGCTCCGGGTTGGGCTCATAGGGAAAGTGGGGCGCGGTGAAGCCGAGCCAGAGGAGGAAGGGACGGGTCCGGGCGGCCTTGCTGCGCAGGAAACCCACCGCGTCGTCCGCGAAGATCTCCTGCGTGAAGCCGGGAACGGTCTCGGTTTCGTCGGACCTCCCGCGGACCAGCTCGGGGTCGTGAAAATGGCTTCCGCCTTGAGGCAGCCAGGTCCGCACCTCGTCGAAGCCGCACTTCCAGGGGGGAGGAGGAAGATGCCACTTGCCCACCGTCACGGTGCGGTACCCGGCGCCGCGCAACAGGCTCGCCACCGTCGGGCGCCGGCAGAGGGTCTTTTCGACTCCAGGCGCCTGGAACTGGATCGAATAAACGCCATGGTGGAAGGACGGCAGACCGGTGAGCAGGCTGGCGCGCACCGGGTGGCACTGGGAAACCGAAGCGATAGCCTGGCGGAAATAGACGCCGTCCCGCGCCATGCCGTCCATCACCGGAGTGACGACGGCGGGATTGCCCGCCGCGCCCAGGGCGTCCCAGCGGTGGTCGTCCGAGAGGATCACGACGATGTTGGGGCGCGGCGAAACCGCCGGCGGCGCGGCCCCGGCGCAGCCTAGCGCCGAAAAGAGCAGCGCCATCAAAAGAACGAGCTTCGGTGGATGGAGCTCAAGCATAAGGTTTCTCCGCGATCACGAGGGCTCGCTGCGCCCCGATGCGGAAGGGTTGTCCGGTCTTGCCGTCCCGGGCCTCGACGCGGACAAATCCCTCCGATTCCAGCAGGGCTCGCAGCTCCCGGTAGGCATATATACGGATCGAGGAGGAGTAAACGTTGGAGCCGGCATCTTCGACCAGAGTCCACACCGCATTCGCGCGGCCGGTCTCGATGTCCCAGGAACGCTCTAAGGAACGTCAAGGACGCGAGCCTCACGTAACAGCTCCAGCGCGCTCTCGATCAGAGCGGGTTCCGCGGCGGTCCGTTCCGCCGGGTAGCCGCCGGCCTGGATCCTGGGCCACGCACATGAGAAGAACCGCTCCCACCATTCAGTCATGGACAAAATACTACCATCGTTGCGCGTCTGTTTGCGCTGAGCTTGGCGGGGCCGCGGAACGCCACGGCCCCCGCCTTCGCAACGCATTCTTATGAAGATCAGGGGACAGGCTGGGGCTGGATGCCGGCCGTCTCAAGGTCTTGGAGGGTGGCGGGTCTGCCCCGGTACATCAGCCTGGGGTACTCGCCCATCGGGAAATAGAAGGGAGCGAGAGGCGGAACGGCGCGCCACTCCACCGACCACTGGCCGGCGGAGACGAGGACGGTTGAACGGGGCAGTGGCGGGAGAAGAGCGACTTCAGGGTTTTTCCTGGCGATCCTGGCCTCATCGCCGCTCAAGGAAGACAGGAGATACCCGATCGCTTGGGACATACCAGAACGAGACGGAGCAAGCCAGCCCATGCCACTGACGGGATGCTGAACAAAGTACAAACCTCCATCGTGGCTGGCGAGAGTAGGGAAAAGCGATTTTCCACGGTACTCCATGAGCAGGAACTGCCGATTCTCTTGCTGGAGGATCCACCCGCGCGGAGCGGGCCGCGCCTTGTCCGTCTCCAGGTCGCCGTCCGCCGTCAGAATCACCTCGACGGGCCCATGCCCCTTGGGAGGATCGCAGAGAGGGGGAAATTCCCTCCCCCCTCCACCACACCCATACCTGGCATTGATACACCAGTTACATCCTACACAGAGGTCCGCCGCGAGGGTGGAGATACACATACCCATCCCTTCCTGCTCTGCTCCGTAGTACTCACGCTCAGCCACGGTATCGCAGATCGCACAAGCTGCCTCGGTAACTCGGATGACGGGGGCTGTTTTACAAATACTTCCGGGCGCACCACATAGGATACATCCGGTGTAGGTGCAACCGGAGCCCGAAGCGGGACTGCAAGTCAGCTCCGAGGCAGCGGCAAACGGCACGAGGCCAGCAAAAGAGAAGAGAACGAGAGCGGCTAGAACCGGCTTTCTCATAGAACACTCCTTTCGAAAGTTGCTCCGTCCCGAGGCAGCAGAGGCAATTTCCGAGCCGAGTCAAGAACCGGCCGTAAATCACTGAAAAGTCGATCTCGCGCCCAGGAAAAGAGCGCTTCGAGGTTTCATTTCTGGAACGATCGGGCAGTAGGGACGTTCCAGATCTGGAACGCATAGAAACGCAAAGGGCGGGCGCCGGAGCGCCCGCCCTGCGGATCGGGGGTCTTCGAAGATAGAAAGCCGGACCGGCTACCGGCAGTCGTTGTTACCGACCTTCTTGCCGATGACGAGCTTCGGATCCTTGCCGTTGCCCTGCGCCTTGCCGCACTGCGAGGAGTCGGCTCCCGAAATCTTTCCGAAGTCATCCACCGGCGGCCGGTCGAACGGCGACGGCGTCACCTCGAAGCCGTTGTCCTGCGAGTTGTTGAACGCGTCCAGAGCCTCGACGCAGCCGCTGTTGCTGATCGTCGCCTTGTCCGCGCCGCACAGGGCTTCGCACTCGTTGATCCATTGCTGGATGCTCTTGTTCATATAGACGAAAGTCGAGCAGGCGCCGCCCGGGAAGAGAGCCGCGGTGGCGTTCAGGTTGAGCTTCGCCGCCGTCAACTGCCGCACCATCGCGACGTAGGACTGGTTGGTGTTCAGCTCGACTCCCGGGACGGAGCAAAGGCCTTCCATGACCGAGTCGCAGGAGCCCGCGAGGCAGCCGGGGCTGGTAGTGGCCGTGGCCGCGCCGTTGCAGCCCAGGGTCTTGCCGCACACCGTGACCGGGACGTAGTCGTTGGTGATCCAGGGATGATTGCCCCAGAAGCCGATGGTCCGCGTCAGGCATTCATCCCCTTCCGTATCGCCGCCGCAGGGCTGGCAGGAGGGGCCGGACATGCAGCTCGCCGTGCAGCTCTGGCCTTCCTTGTCCACCACCACGACCGGGCCGGAGCCCAGGCCCGTCAGCTCGCCGGCGATGGTGAGCGTCATCGTCATGCAGGCGCCGGTGGCCAGGTTCGGACTGTCGCATTTGGCCACCAGGCTCTGGGCGCCCTGACCGAAGCAGGAGCCGTCGCCGAGGACGAAGGTGCCGGTGGAACAGCTGCCCGTGACCGTGGTCGTCCCCGAAAGGCAGCTCGCTCCGAGCTGCGGGAAGGTCAGATCGAAGTGGCTCAGCCCATGGAAGTCGTCGACGGCGCACTCGCGGCTGCAGGTGGCCGTGGGGTCCACGCTCTGGCCCTTCCTCTGACAGAAGCCGTTGTCCATGCAGGACTCGCCGGCGCGCAACGCGCCGTTGCATACGCCCGCGGCCGGACTGCAGATCTGGTACGTGTAGGTGGCGACGCCGTTGGTGTTCGTGTTGGGGGGCGTGAAGCCGGTCAGGCTGATCTTGAACCCCGCGGCGCTGCAGACCGAGCTCTGGACGTTTTCGCAGTTGACGCCGTTGCAGACCGTCAGGTCCGGCGGGAGGACTTGCGCGCCGGCCGGCGCCGCCAGGAGCAGGCCGGCCGCGATCAGGCCCATACACAGCAGCCCTGTTTTCGTGCGGTTCAACATATCGTGATCTCCTTCCCAATCCCTCGATGACAGTGGTTCCGATGGCCGTGGCACCAGGAAGGCTCGCCTCACCGGAGAGGCCACGGACTCCTGACAAGTGATAAAGTCAATCTAACGCGACGCGCATCCCCAGGCCATTCACCAAAGGGTGGATCTTTGTAGTCCTTTCGAGTTATTCGATCAAAAGCAACATTATTCCCAAGTTGGCATATAACTTCTTGAACAAGGCAGAGACGACGTGAGCCACCTCGAAGCGGGCACGCCCTTCCTGCGGCAGAGCCGGGCCGAGCGGCTGATCGCCGCCGGCCGGGTCGTGCTGTCGGTGTCCTCGCTGCTGGCGGTCTGGCTCGATCCCACCGAGCCCTCGCGCTACGCTCCGGTCGCCTACGCGCTGCTCGCCGCCTACGCGGGTTACTCGCTCGTCATCGCCGCGCTGGCGTTCCGCTCCTACGCGCTGCTGCTGGAGATGCGGCTGCCGACGCACGCGGTCGACCTCGGGGTCGCCGTGATGGTGATGTTCTTCACCGAAGGCCCGACCAGTCCGTTCTTCCTCTACTTCATCTTCGCCATGCTGAGCGCGGCGATGCGCTGGGGTCGGACGGGCACGTTCTGGACCGCCGTCGTGTCGCTGGCGGCGTTCTTCGGCCTCGGGTACTACTTCGCGGCGATCCTGGAGGAACCGGCTTTCGAGCTGAACCGCTTCATCCTCCGCGGCGTCTATCTGGTCATCGTGGCTTCGCTGCTCGGCTATCTGGGGGTCTTCGACGAGCGTCTGCGCCGGGAGATCGCGACGCTGGCGAAATGGCCGCGCCACATCCCCGCGGACGGCAGGGAGCTGGTGCGCGCGATCCTGGAGCGTATCGCCGGCGTCCTCGGTTTCTCCCATCTGCTGATGGTCTGGGAGGATGAGGAAGAACCCTGGATCTATCTGGCGTCCTGGACGGCGGCGGGATGCGAGTGGACGCGGGAGCCGGCGGGGAGCTACGAGCCGCTGGTGGCCGAGCCGCTGGCCGAGGCGAGCTTCCTCTGCGCCGACGCCGGAGCGGCCTCGCCGCGCGTGATCTTCACCGCGGAAGACCACCTGCGCCGGCTGCGCGAGGCGCCGGTCCATCCCGACCTGCGGGCGCGGTTCGGCATCCGCGCGGTGCTCTCCTGGCCGGTGCGGGGCGAGAGCTTCCACGGCCGCCTGTTCGCGCTCGACGAGCCGGTCCGGGGCCTGGACCAGCTCCTCGTGGGCGAAGTGCTGGCCTGGCAGGCGACGGCGCACCTGGACCAGCTCCGGCTGCTGCGGCGCCTGCGCGAAGCCGCGGCCCTGGAGGAGCGCGTGCGCCTGGCGCGCGACCTCCACGACGGCATCATCCAGTCGCTCACCGTCGCGACGCTGCGCCTGGAGACCTTCCCCAGGCTTCTGGAAGCGGATCCGGGGGCCGCCCGCGGCGAGATCCACAGTCTCCAGGAGCTGCTCGTCTCCGAGCAGCGGGAGCTGCGCTCCCTGGTGCGGGACCTCAAGCCTTCCGGTTCCTGGCCGCTGCCCGTCGAGGCGGGGCTCGCGGCCCGGCTCGACGAGCTCCGCGAGCGGATCGAGAGGCACTGGAATCTACGGGTCGAGCTGGCGGGGAACTTCCGCGAGACCGCCCTGCCGGAAAACCTCGCCCGTCAGATCCACCGTATCCTCCATGAGGCGGTCATCAACGCCGCGCGGCACGCCGGGGCGTCCGTGGTCCGGGTCGGGTTGTGGGTGGACGGCCACCGGGTCGGGATCGAGGTCGCCGACGACGGCCACGGCTTCCCGTTCGAGGGAGACTACAACCTGCCGTCGCTGCTCGCGGCGAACCTCGGGCCCGCCAGCCTGCGGGACCGCGTCGCCTCCCTGGGAGGCTCCTTGCGCCTTCGCTCTTCGCGGGAAGGCAGCCGCCTGGACATCAGCGTGCCGATGGAACGGGGAGAGCTTGAATGAAGATCCGGCTGGTGCTCGCCGACGACCATCCCCTCATCCTGGAGGCGCTGGCGAACCTCTTCCGCCGCGAGGAGGACTTCGAGGTCGTGGCCATCTGCACGCGCGGCGAGGAGGCACTGCAGGCGGTGCGCCAGCACCGGCCGGACATCCTGGTCCTCGACCTGCGCATGCCGGGCAAGAGCGGCCTCGACGTGCTGCGCGAGATGGCCGGCCAGGGTCTGCCGACGCGGACCATCCTGCTCACGGCGATCATCGAGGACGGCGAAATGCTGGAAGCCATTCGTCTCGGCGTGGGCGGCGTAGTGCTCAAGGAGATGGCCTCGGCGAGCGTCGTGCAGTGCGTCCGGAAGGTCCACGCCGGCGAGCCCTGGCTGGAAAAGCGCGCGGTCTCGCGAGCCCTCGAAAAGCTGTTGCGGCGCGAGGACGGAGCGCGCGAAACCGCCGGCCTCCTCACCCCGCGGGAGCAGGAGATGGTACGCATGATCGGCCGCGGGCTGCGCAACAAGGAGATCGCCGTCCAGCTCTCGATCACCGAGCAGACCGTCAAGGTCCACCTCAGCCGCATCTACGCCAAGCTCGGCGTGGACGGCCGCCTCGCCCTGCTGCGCTACGCGGAGGACAGAGGGTTGCTCTAACGCTCATCCGGCGAGCGTTTGAGATAGATATTCCCTTATAAAGGTGCTTCCCAGGCTGTAAAGAGAGCCTTGCAAAGGCCTTGTCCAGAAGGCTGGAAATGGACGTATACTAAAAGAATACCTTCACAGAAAGGAGAGGATATGAGAAAGATCCTGATCCTCGCTGGCCTTCTGGTGGTCGTCGCTCTCGCGACCTCCGCGGAGGTGACGACTCCCGCCATGGCCGCCACGATGTGTACCACGACCTGCTCCGGGGCCACTTTGTGCTGCACACCCGTATCGTCCTGTACCAGTGTGCCCGGAAGCTCCATCAGGTGCGACGGCGTCACGACCACATGCGGCGCCGCCAATACGTATTGCGCCTGCTCAAGGAAGTGCGACAGCGACTGGGAAATCTGCATCGGCAGCTGCGAGCCAACGATCCCTTCAAGCTGCAAAGCTTGCGATCGAATCTACAACCTTTGCATCAGCGGCTGTGGAACCCGTCCGCCCAACATCTGCGTATGCTGACCTTTGGAAGAGGCCGCGGAACGCCGCGGCCCTGCCTTCCTTCCGCGCCCATCATTCGCTGGGCCTGCGCGTCTTCTACTCTCCGAAAGAGAAGCTCGTTTTCAAGGACACTGATGATCCAACGACCCTTTCGAGCCGCTTCAACAGTCAGATCCACCGCGGGTCTATTGGGGGCAAGTGAGGTAACACTCTCCACATGTAGTCGCATGTCCAAGGCGGCAGCCGCAACAAGAGGCGTCGCAGATACAGGCCATTCCTCCTGGCCAGGGCCAGCAGGTGGTCGAGCTGCACTGGTCGATAGCTATAGCCGTACCAGAAGGCCACAACAAGCTTGACAAAAAAATTGCCAGCACGACAAGCAACCGGAGCACAAGCTTAATCCGTTCCATTTTTCCTCCTTTTACTTTCGATATTCCCGCCCGCCCACGACACCAACTCGCGCAGCCGCGGCTCCATCAAAGTCGGCAGGTGATGATTACTAGGGCTCGATGTAGCTTGGCTTCAGTAGCTTACGGCCATGTTACGCCTCTCCGGCATGCTCGTCAACGCCGGGAAGGGCGCTCGGGATCCAAACCGGAGATGAGGATCGTTGCGAAGAGGGCGGAAGGAAACCGGGGCGCAAAGCGGCCTTCGGCACCACGCCGCAAGCTTCCGAGACGCGTAGAAGAAATCCGCGGCGCATAGCGGTTTGCCGAGGCGCATAGTAGAAATCCGAGACGCGTAGTCCTTTCCGGAGGCG
This sequence comes from Thermoanaerobaculia bacterium, assembly GCA_036376245.1. Classification (GTDB taxonomy): domain Bacteria; phylum Acidobacteriota; class Thermoanaerobaculia; order Multivoradales; family UBA5704; genus DATARR01. The sequence continues at coordinate 157,560 of DASVAS010000053.1, forward strand.
CGTAGTCAAAATCCCAGACGCATAGTCTCTTCCTGAGGCGCGTAGACAGATTCCGAGACGCGTAGTCGAGATCCCAGACCCGTAGAGGAAATCCGAGACGCGTAGTCGTTTCCTGAGACGCGTAGACAAAATCTGAGGCGCGTAGATTTTTGCTGAGACGCATAGTAGAGTTCTGAGACGCGTAGACGCCAGAAATGACGCGTACTTTGCCGCGGAGACGCGAAGCGGGCCGCTTTGCGTCACGGGAGGATCGAGTGGACCCTGGACTCTCTCTACAGCAGATGCTGGCCAACCTGGAGGCTCAGATGGATCTCCACCGCGAGAAGGAGGCCTGGCACGCCCGGGAAGAGGCGGCCCACCGGGAGCAGCGGGCCGCCCACGCCGCCGAGCTCGAGGTCCTGGCCCGGCATTACGAGGCGCTGAAGAGCTCGGCCGAAGCGGCGGCCCCCCTCGCCGCCCGCCATGTCCCGGCCCCGCAGGAGCCCCTTCAGGAGACGCTCCCGCCCGGCAAGCCCGTGGTCCGGCGGGATCTGGTGGAACGGGTCGTGGCGGAGATGCCCGAGGGCGAGGTCTTCAGCCCGGCCAGCGTCGCCGCCGCCGTGAACCGGCGCTTCCGGAACCTGCCCAAGCCGGCCGATCCCCGGATGGCCTCCACCGTCCTGCGCCGCCTGGTCGCCGAGGGCCGGGTCCGGGTGGTCCAGAAGGGGACGTCCCACCGCGAGGCGACGTATACCAGGGCGTGACAGGCCGGCCTGCTCCAAAGGACACCAGGGACAACAAGGACTTCAAGGACTCCAAGGACAGCGCCTTCATCCGTCCTTGAGGTCCCTGGTGTCCTTGGTGTCCTTTGGAGCAAACATCTAAAATGGTCGTGCGTATACAAGTTGTCGCCTGGAGCTGACGCAGGAATTCCCCTTCCCCCACTTCTAAAGGAGGTTTTCCCACCATGCAGCACCCACCCATCCGCGAGCGCCACGGAGCCGTGGCCCGGAAGATCTTCACAGGGGCCGTCTTCGGCCTGATGGCCTTCACGGCCGCCGCCTCAGCCGAGCTGCCGCCGCTCATCGACCGCGAGCTCTTCTTCGACAACCCGGAGATCGCCGGCGCGCAGCTCTCGCCCGACGGCAAGTTCATCGCCTTCATCAAGCCCCTCGACGGCACGCGCAACGTCTGGGTCAAGCGGACCGACGAGCCCTTCGAAGCCGCCCGGCCCGTCACCGCCGAGACCAAGCGCCCCATCCCCGGCTACTTCTGGAGCGAGGACGGCAAGTACATCCTCTTCGTGCAGGACCAGGGGGGTGACGAGAACTTCAACGTCTACGCCGTGGACCCGGCGGCCGCGCCCGCTTCGGGCCAGAAGGCGCCGGCGGCGCGCAACCTCACCGACGCGAAGAAGGTGCGGGCTTTCATCTATGACACGCCGGAAGTCGATCCGGACACGATCTACGTCGGCCTGAACGACCGCGATCCGGCCTGGCATGACCTCTACAAGGTGAAGATTTCGACCGGCGAGCGGACGCTCCTGCGCCAGAACACCGAGCGGTTGACGGGCTGGGTGTTCGACCTGAAGGACCAGCTCCGGCTGGCCACGCGCTCCGCCGAGAACGGCGACACCGAGGTCCTGCGCGTGGACGCCGACGGGTTCAAGAAGGTCTACTCCTGCAACGTGTTCGAGACCTGCGCCCCGTTCCAGTTCCACAAGGACGGCAAGCGCGTCTACATGGTCACCAACAAGGGCGACGTGGACCTCATCCGCCTCGTGCTCTTCAATCCCGAGACCGGCCAGGAAGAGCTGGTCGAAGCCGATCCGATGAACCGGGTGGATTTCAGCTCGCCGGTGTTCTCCGATCGCACGGACGAGCTCGTCGCCACGATCTATTTCGACGACAAGATGCGGATCTATTTCAAGGACAAGGCCTGGGAGGCCGACTACGAGCTGCTGCGGAAGCAGTTGCCCAACAAGCAGGTCTTCCTCGGCTCGGTGACGGAAGACGAGCACCTCATCCTGGTCTCCGCTTCGAGTGACACCGAGCCCGGCGAGAGCTATCTGTTCGACCGCACGAACAAGAAGTTGACGCTGCAATACCGCATCCGCGAGAAGCTGCCCCGCCAGCACCTGGCGGAGATGAAGCCCATCCGTTACAAGTCGTCCGACGGGCTGGAGATACCCGCCTACCTCTCCCTGCCGAAGGGTGTGCCGGCCAAGAACCTGCCGCTCCTCGTCATCCCGCACGGCGGTCCCTGGGCGCGCGACGGCTGGGGCTTCAACCCCAACGCGCAGTTCTTCGCCAACCGCGGCTACGCCGTCCTGCAGCCGAACTTCCGCGCCTCGACCGGTTTCGGCAAGAAGTTCCTCAACTCCGGCAACAACGAATGGGGCCAGAAGATGCAGGACGACATCACCTGGGGCGTCAAGCACCTGATCTCGGAAGGCATCGCCGATCCGAAGCGGGTGGGCATCCTGGGCGGCTCCTACGGCGGCTACGCCACGCTGGCGGGCCTGACCTTCACGCCCGACGTCTACGCCGCGGGCGTCTCCATCGTCGGCCCGTCGAACCTGATCACCCTGCTCAATTCGATCCCCCCCTACTGGGAATCGATCCGCAAGGTCTTCACGGAGCGCATGGGCGATCCCGCGACGCCGGAGGGCCGCGCGATGCTCGAGCGGCAGTCCCCCCTGAACTCGGCGGCCAAGATCAAGTCGCCGCTGCTGGTCATCCAGGGCGCGAACGATCCACGGGTGAAGAAAGCCGAGAGCGATCAGATCGTGGTCGCTTTGCGCGAGCGCGGCTTCCCGGTCGAGTACATCGTCGCGCCCGACGAGGGCCACGGCTTCGCCCGGCCGGTGAACAACATGGCGCTGTACGCCAGCGCCGAGAAGTTCCTCGCCAAGCACCTCGGCGGCCGCTATCAGGAGAGCATGACGCCCGAGGTGACCACGCGCCTCAAGGAGATCACCGTCGACGTGAAAACGGTCGAGATGCCGAAGCCGGCCGCCGGGGCGAACTGACCTTGCCGTGAAAGAGCGCCGTGCCCGGCAGCCTCGCCGGGTACGGCCCTTACCGCTTCACGGGAGCGGGCTCGAACAGCTCCACCGGATTGCCGTCGGGATCCTCCAACTGGATCTGCTTCCCGCCGGGGCCCGTCTCGATCTCGTTGCGGAAGCGGAGGCCCTCCTTCTTCATCGCCGCGACGCGGGACGGCAGATCCTCGACCTCCAGGGCGAGCCGGTTCCAGCCGCCCGGCTCCTGCTGGCGCCCGTCCGGCATGGGCCGGGAACCGGAGCTCCCGGGGCCGCTCAGCCAGAGGATGAGACCTCCGTTCGAGACGCTGGCGAAAGCCGGCCCCGTCCGTTGCTCCACCTTGAAGCCCAGGTGCCGCGTGTAGAAATCCACGGAGCGTTCGACGTCCTTGACCTGATAGCGGACCCCCGCCACCCGGAAGACGGGTTTCTCGGTCTGTTGTTCCATAAAGCCTCCCAGGGCCAGAAGCGCCAATCCGCAGAGTGCTGAAACCAACCCGTTCAACATGAACGCGCCTCCTTCGGTCCGCGGCTTATTCTGGGACCGGCGGCGGGGGGCGTATTGGAAAAAATTTACCCTCACTCCCCTTACCCCTCTCTCCCGCCCCCTCCCTCCCGCCCTCACCGGGAGAGAGGGGGAAGAAGCTTCTTTTGGCTTGCTTTGACTAACTTCTCCTCCTCTCCCGGTGTGGGTGGGAGGGAGGGATCGGGAGAGGAGGCCGGGAGGTGAGGGCTCTACGGAACGTGGTTCGGCAGCACGCGCTCGCTCCGCCGGCGGAGGTAGTCGGCCGGGCTGAGACCCGAAAAAGCCAGGAAATCGCGGATCAGGTGCGACTGATCGAAATATCCGCAATCCACCGCGACCCGCGCCCAGTCCGCGGTCGGGGTGTCCCCCGCCAGGGCCCGCGCCCGTTGGAACCGCCGGACGCGGGAGTACAGCTTCGGCGTCAGGCCGACCTCCGCCGAGAACACCTGGATGAACCGGCGCTGGCTCAAGCCCACCTGTCCGGCCACGTCGCGGACCCTGAGCGCCTCGCCCAGCCGCTCGAACGCGCCGAGCGCTTCCGGCACCGCGCCGTGACGCTCCGGCGGCCGGCGCAGGCGGGAGAGGAGGACCTCCTCCACCAGGGAGAACCGCTCCGCGGCCGTGACGGCGGCGCAGAGCCGCTCGCGCAGCTCGCGGGCCGCCCGCCCCCAGAGGGTCTCGAGGTCGATGTGCGTATCGGCCAGCTCGCCCGCCGGCAAGCCGAGAAACGGGGACGCTCCGCCCGGCCGGAAATGCACGCCCAGGATCGACGCGTGCTGGAGCGGGTCGATCACGAAGAAGCTGCTGTAGGTTCCCGAGACGACCGCTCCGGAAAACCGTTTGCAGCGATCGGGACGCGATGGGTCATAGATCCGGATCTCGTCGTCCCGGAGATTGACCACCAGCTCAACCGTCCCGCTCGGCAGGATCCGCTCCCGGTCGTGCGGCGGCGCGTCCGAGCACATCCAGAAGCGCTCGACGAAGCCGGCGAGCGGCGGGGCGGGAGGGCGGGCGTGATAGAGCATGATTCATCTTACACCCGGTGGCTCGGCGCTTCAGGATACAGCGAGCTCGTAGATGAAAAGCCCCGCCAGGGCGACGAGGAGAACGCCGCCATAGGCGAACAGGTACGCCTTTTCAGGCGGCGCCGTCGCGATCCGCCGCAGGCCGAAGGACGGGAAGACGAAGTAGATCAAGGCCTTGAGCACCTGCGCCCAACCCACGAACGTCAACACCGCGGGTATCCCGGACCAGACATTGTGGAAGGCGGCGACGATCGAGCCGAACATGAGGCTCAGGAACGCCACCGCGAAGACTCCAGGCTCGCCCCACTGGCGGAGACGGTCAAAGAAGTCCGCCCAAGCCCGGGGTGCGAAGATGTGTGACAGGCCGATGACGAGAAAGTTGATGATGGCGAACACTTCCACCGCGGTTTGCATGGTTCAGCCCTCTTTCTATAGATCCCATCCTACACCCGAGGGAACTCCAGAGGCCCCGAGGCGGTCTGTAGGAATATGGACAGAAAGATTGCGGCCCTCCTCCTCGCGCTGCCTTTCTTGGGATGCTGGGATCCCCTTCCGGATTTACAGACGGTTCATGTCTCCGGAACGCCGGCTGATCTCGGGAAGCTCGAGGGCCGGTGGTTCAGCGAGGACGGGCGCTTGATCGCGCTCGTCCGCTCCACGCCGGAACCGCGGTTCAGCGTCCGGATCCCTGGAGATTTCCCGCTGAAAGACGCCCGCTTCCAGAACGGCGCGATCGTTTTCCACGCCGGCAGCGACGGCTCGCTGACGTTCGCCATCGAGCTCTTGGGTACCGACGGAGCCGTGCTCGACGGCGTCCCCGGAACCTTGCCGGGCCGGCTCTTTCATTCCGGTTGCTGCTTTGACTCCGCTTGCTGGTTACCCGTTTCCGCCACCGTTCTCTCCCGGAACCCGACGCCCGCGTGGTTGAGGAAAGAGACGATGCGGAAGGCCGCCAAGGAGACCGCCGAGATCGCCCACAAAGCCTACGAGGGCGTGTTCGACCGGATCGCGCGGGTTTTGTAGTCTGCGATCGAGGCTACGATCGGCAATCCGACGAACGGGAAGTGTCCGATCAGTTGGACCCACCAGCGGTTGTTGATCGTCGGCGGGCGATGCAACAGCAACGGGATGACGATCAGCGACATCACCATCCAGATCAAGGGCCCGTACACCGCGGCGACCTTGACGACGCCATACCGCGAGCCGAGCACGCGGCGGATCCAGGCCGAGCGCATGGCGAGAAGCAGAAAGACGGCGGACCATCCGAACGCCACCCCGAAATGCATCAGAACGCCGATCAGCGCCGTCGAGGTCCCGCCCTCGAGAGCCTCCTTGCCCAGAAGCGTCGAAGCGACGCCTTGAAAGAGGCGCGTCACCGTCGAGCCGTAGAAGAACACGCTCAGGACGCTCGAGAAGAGGCCGTCGATGATCCCGGTCAGGAGACCGGCGCGCAGGAGGCGGGACAGGGGGTTTTGGATCATGGGGGTGAATAGTACACCGGTCGCGTGATCGCAAGTCCGCCCGGACATAAATGCTGTATTTATGCCCGGGCGGGGACCTAGCAGCAGGTCGGGCCCTTGAGGCAGCGCCCGCTGCCGCAGTCGGCATCCGTGGTGCAGTTGACGGTGAACGAGCAACTGCACGAGCAGTAGCCGCCGCGGGCTGGGGCCGAGATGGCCTGGGAGACGGGCAGGGCCGAAATGGTGAGGACCAAGGCCACTGCGAGGATCAACGTTCGATACAGTCGCGACCGCATAGAGTCTCCTTTCCGGTTCGGGAAGGCCGGACGGCGTTCCCCTATAAGAAGAGGTGCCGCCGGAAGTCCCTCAGCGCCCCGCCCATCCCTCCACAATTGACGCCGGGGAGTGGTCCTCGACGATCCTCAACTCGACGCCATGCTCCAGATAGGCTTTCAAGGCGGCGAGCACGAAGCTGAAGCCTCCGGTCGAGTCGAGCGCCTGCGCCACGATTTTCTCCGTGTCGCCCTGGAAGCCCCAGTTCTTGACGGTGACGAAGGTCCGGTCCTCGCCCTTGGGCTCGAACGTCCACTCGACCGAGGTGGGATTGTCGGGGCCGCCCCATTCCATGAGGATCCGCCGGTTCTCCTCGACCTCTTTCACGTCGACCTCGGCGGCGAAGCCGTACATCTCCCAATCCCACCGGACACGCTTGCCGGTCTCCAGCCGGCCGCTGCCTCTGGAGAACCAGAAGCGGGAGGTGATGGCCGGATCGACTACGGCCTCGAAGACCTGCCCGACGGGTTTGCGGATGAGCATCTGCGCCTTGACGACCGGCGGCTGAAGAGCATTGGTCATGTCTCGCTCCTTTGGATAAGCCATCCCGCGCTGAGCGACGCCAGCAGGGCCAGGCCCGCTGCCGTGAGCATAACCCCGCGGTAGCCGTCCAGGAAGGACTCGTCCACGGCGGCTTCGGCGCGCGCCCGCGCGGGCTCGCTCAGGCTGGCGGGGATGTCCAGGGCCGCCAGCTTCTCCCGCTGGCCGTCCACCGCCCGCCGTGCCTCCGGCGGCAGGCCGGCGCTGTCCAGGCGGCGGTCGAGGCCGCGTCCGAAGAAGCCCAGCATCATCAGTCCCATGGCCGCGACCGCCAGCAGGCCCGCGCTCCGCGAGACGGCGTTGTTGATCCCCGAGGCGATCCCGGCGTGCCGCTCCTCCACCGCTCCCATCACCGTGGCGGTGAGCGGCGCGACGCTGATCGCCATCCCGAACCCCAGGACCAGGATCGCCGGCAGGAAGCCGGTCCAGTAGTCGTCGCGGGACGCCAGGACGGCGAACAGGGCGAAGCCGACGGCAGCCACGGCCGGACCGATCATCAGCGGAAGACGCGCGCCGTAGCGGTCCACCAGACCGCCCGACCAGCGCGAAAGGAAGAACATGAAGAGAACGAACGGCAGCAGGGCCGCTCCCGCCTGCGTCGCCGAGTAGCCGTGCACCTGGATGAGGTTGAACGGCAGGAAGAACAGCGCTCCTCCCAGCGCGCCGTAGAGCCACAGCGTGAGGAGGTTGGCGCCGGTGAAGGTGCGCGAACGGAAGAGAGCGAGAGGCATCATGGGGGACGCCGCCCGCGCCTCCACCGCGAGGAAACCCGCGATGGCGATCACGCCCGCGATCAGCGCGCCCCAGATCCGGGGATCGCTCCAGCCCAGGCGCGACGACTCGATCAGACCGAACGTCAATCCGCCCAGCCCCAGCGTGGCCAGCGCGGCGCCGGCCCAGTCGGTTCCCTCCGCCTCGCCGTCCCGGCTCTCCGGCACGAAGCGGAGAGAGATCAGGATCACCGCCGCGGCCAGGGGGACGTTGAGGAAGAAAACCCAGCGCCAGGAAACGTGATCGATCAGCCAGCCGCCCAGCAGAGGCCCCACGGCCGCCGTGATGGCGCTGAAGCCGGACCACGTCCCGATCGCCCGGCCCCGCTTGCTCTCGTCGAACGACGCCGAGAGCAGCGCGAGGCTTCCCGGCACCAGGAAAGCGGCGGCGATGCCCTGTGCCGCCCGCGCCGCGATGAGCTGATCGATCGTGGCCGCGAAGCCGCACGCCACCGAGGCCAGGGCGAACCCGGCGATGCCGAGGAGGTAGATCCGCCGGCGGCCGAAGCGGTCGCCCAGCGAGCCCCCCACCAGGAGCAGGGCCGAGAGGAAGAGGGCGTACGCCTCGACCACCCATTGCACCTCGGCCACCGTGGCGCCGAGGTCCGCCTGGAGCGCGGGCAGGGCGACGTTGACCGCCGTGCCGTCGATGAAGGCCATGCTGGAGCCCAGGATGGTGGCCGCCAGCACCCATCGCTCCGCCCCCTCGCGGCAAGGAGCGGCTCCCCTGCCCGCGAGGATGACTCCGTCATCGCAAGGCGCTGTCAGGTGCACAGGCAGGTGACGCACAGGCTGGGCTCGCTGAACGTAGTACAGCGCGGGCTGTGGGTCGGGGCGCCAGCCGCCACCCCCTCGAGCTCCTGATCCGTCAACATCCGCAGGGTCTCGCGGTTCAGGTGAAGCTTCCTTCCAGGGCATTTCGCGGGGTTCTCGAGGGGAGCGCTTTTCATACCGGCCTCCAGATAGAAAAGGTTCGATCGGATGATGCGGCCCGCTGGAGGAGGTTGTCAACTACGAGGCGCCGGTCTCTTCCAGCGGTACCAGCTCCGTGGTGGTGCCCCTGGACTTCTCGCTCCCGAGATCGCGGGCGTACTGGATGGACCCTTTCGTGTGGTACTTCTCCAGATAGGCATGATCGATCGCGTCCTTCAGGCGGTCGCTCCGCGTGCGCACGGCGCGGACGTCGATCTCGCGGCCGTCGACGCTGATCGTGCCGCGGGGCTCTTCGAGGAAGGTCCGGTACCAGCTCCGCGGCTTCAGGCTCCAGGACCGCACGAACACGCGGCCTTCGACCACCACCGCCCAGATGCCGATGAAGCGGTGCGGCTGCGTGCCGGCCCGCAGGCCCAGGATCTTGCCGTCGCGGATCTTCGCCAGGACGTCGTCCGGGAAACGCTTGGTTTTCATGGACCTTATTCTGCCACCGAGACGCGCAAGGCGCGTAATTGCGCGGCCCGGCGCTTTCCCATACCCTCTTGCCGGTGACCAGGAAAAAGAAGATCGCGAAACCAGTTCCCGCGCAGCGACCCGCGCCTCGCGGCCGGCTGTGGATCCTGCTGGCCGCCGCGCTCGTGCCGCTGTTCGTGTACTGGCCCACCACGGGCCACGGGTTTCTTCTCGACGACTTCGTGCTGTTCCAGAAGAGCCCGTCCCTGTCGGACCTGGGGAGCATCCCGCAAGGGTTCCTGACCGACGTCGGGGCGCTGCGCAAGGGCACTCCCACCGTGATCAGCAGCTATTACCGGCCGGTGTTCCTGGCGCTCTCGACGCTCTATTACCAGATCGCCGGGGGAGGCCCGGCCGGCTGGCATACCGCCGCCATCCTGCTCGCCGCCCTCATCGGCGCGCTGGCGTGCGGCTTCTTCCTGCGCCTGGGCTGGGCGCCTCTGATCGCTCTCCTCGCGTCGCTGGTGTTCTCCCTCCATCCGGCGCACGTCAGCTCCGTGGCCTGGGCCTCAGGAATCCAGGAGCTTTGCGCGGCGTTCTTCGTGCTCTGCGCCCTGCACGCGCTCCTGACGGTCCAGCGGGAAGACCGGAGAGCGCCGCTCGTCCGTGCGGCCCTTTTCTACGCTCTGGCGCTGCTGTCCAAGGAGGTCGCGACCGCGCTTCTGCCGTTCACCGCCGTGTGGGCTTTCTATGAGTCAAAAATCGATCCCCAGGGAGCCCGGCGGCTGTGGCGGGCGACCGCCGTGCTGGCGGGCGTGGCGGCCGTCTATCTGGCCGTCCGCGTCGCGGTGCTCGGTGGCTTGGCCGTGCCGGCCGAGAGCGCTCCGAGCTTCCAGGCCTCGCTGCCCGCCGTGCCGGTGGCGCTCTTCACCTATCTGCGCCTCCTCGTCTGGCCCGTGGGCTTCTCCATCTTCCGCCCGGAGCGTCCGGTCTACGGCCCCTTCGCGGAGCCGGTCCTGCTCGCCATGGCGGCTCTGGCGATCCTGGCGGGGCTGACGTGGTGGATTCTCAGGAAGAGGCGGGATCTCGCCCTTCCTCTCGCCTGGGTGGTCATCTGGCTGCTGCCGGTGCTCAACCTGTGGGCGCTCCATCCGCAATGGATGGTGACGGACCGCTACCTGTTCCTGCCGTCCCTCGCCCTGCCGTGGCTCCTCCTCGTCAGCCTTCGGGAGCGGCGCGTGTTGATCGCAACCCTTTCTGTCCTGGCGGTCGTCTTCGCCCTCCTCACCTTCCGCTATTCCGCGATCTTCAAGGACGAGCGCACCTTCCTCGCCGCCATGGAGAAGGCCGAGCCGACGAGCCCGTTGGTCTTCGCCGAAAAGGGCAGGCTCCTCCGGGAGAGCGGCAATCTCACCGGCGCGCGGGCCGCGCTGATCCGGGCCGTGGAGCTCGATCCCACCGGGCCCGCGGCGCTGGAGTCGCTCGGCGATCTGGAGATGGCGCGCGGCGATCTCGACGCGGCGGAGTCCTATTACCGGCGGGCGCTCGTCGTGAGGCCCTACGCCAGCCGCGGCTTCAAGCTCGTGGCCCTGGCCCGCTCGCGGGCGGGACAGAGCGAGAGAGCGATGAGCCTGATCGAGGAATCAGCGCAACGCTGGCCGGAAGACTTCGAGGTGCAACTCCTGCGCGCCCTGTTCCTCGGCGCCGCCGGCCAACGAGAAAAGGCCCAGGCCGCGTACGACGCCGCCCGCCGGATCCGGCCTGATGATCCGGCCGTCGCCGGCAGCTTCGACGAAGCCCTGGCGCGCCTCCTGCCGACTGTGCTGCCGCCTTACGGCAGGTGAGACGCGATCCATTCCTCCATGGGCGACGTCCGGTCGTACACCACCGGACGCTCCTCCACGGTTGGAGGCTCGAAGCTCCGCGCGTGCGTCTCGAACACTTCGGGGCGGATCGGATCGCGCCGGGGATCGGCCTCGTTCCGGGCCATCGCGCGGTGGATCTCCGGCAGCGGCGTCGCCACATGGATCAGGACAAATCGAGCCGCGTGACGGTCCGCCACGGCGGCGTACCGGTCGCGCAGCCACCGGAAGCAGAGCGTGTCGTCGAGCACCACGTCACGACCCGCGTCGAGGAGCTTTCCTAAACGTTCGATCGCGATGGCGTGGGTCCTCTCCCATTCCTCGACAGGAATGCCTTCTCCACCGCGCAGCCCGCGCTCCTCGTTGATGTCGTCCAGGCCGACGTACTCCGCGCCGATAGACTGCGCGACCGCTCTGGCGAGCGTCGTCTTGCCGCTGAAAGCGAGCCCGCACATCGCGAAGAGTCTGGGCATCCGGCGCGCTCCTCCTGGCCTGCTTCAAGGATCGTCTATGATAAAGCGCTTTCAATGTTCACCAGCATGGGGGTGGCCGGGGGCGATGGCGGAACGCAGACAGTTGGGGCAGGCGGCGGCGATCGCCGCGGTGACGGGGCAATCCATCGCCCTGGGAATCTTTCTGACCCCGGCCACGATGGCGAAATCTCTGGGCTCGCCGTTGCTGCTCGGAGCCGTCTGGTGCGCCATGGCGGTCATGACGGTCTGCGGCGCGCTCTGCTACGCGGAGCTGGCCGTGCGCTTCCCGGAGGCGGGCGGAGAGTACGTCTATCTCCGGCAAGGGTATGGCGGGCGCGCGGCCTTCCTCTATGGATGGATGAGCGCGGCCGTCATGGACCCGGGCCTCGCCGCGGCGCTGGCCGTGGGCACGGTCTCCTACGTGCAGACTCTCGCCCCCCTGGGATCCCGGGCGGCGGTCCTGCTGCCTGGCGCCATCCTGCTGTGCCTGGCGGCGGTGAACATCCTCGGCACCCGGCTGAGCGGATCTCTCATGACCGCGGCCAATCTGCTCAAGATCGCCGTGTTGCTCGGCCTGGTCGCATGGGCGATCGCCGGGGGCGGAGGCAGCTTCGACAATCTGCTTCCCCTGGCCGAGCGGCGGGCGGGCTCCGGGCCCCTCTTCCCCGCCGTCGCGGGCGCCATCGTGAGCGCGTTCTTCAGCTTCGGGGGCTGGTGGGAGGCCGGGAAGCTGGCGGGCGAGATCCGGGACCCTGGGAAGAACCTGCCGCGCGCCTTCACCGGCGGCGTGCTGCTGGTCTCCGTCGTCTATCTGCTGATCAGTTTCGCGTTCCTCTACGTCCTGCCTCTGGAACAAATCGTTTCGAACACCGCCTTCGTCGCCCAGTTTGGAGAGGCCCTGTTCGGCCGCGCCGGCGCACAAGTGCTGTCGGTCTGCGTCCTCCTCTCGGTCCTGGGAGGCCTGCTGGCGTTGACGATGGCCGCCCCGCGCGCCTACTACGCGATGGCTCGCGACGGCGCTTTCTTTCCGGCTTTCGCCCGCCTTCATCCGCGCTTCGGCACGCCGGTTCACGCCATCCTTCTGCAGACGGGGCTCGCCCTGGTGGTGCTCACCCTGGGAGCCTTCGACCGCATCCTCTCGTACATCGTATTTTCCGCCGTCGTGTTTCTCGCCCTCTCGGCCACGGCTCTCTTCCGGCTGCGTCCCAAGGTCGTCCGCTGGTGGTTTCCGGCGGCTCCGATCCTTTTCGTCGCCGGGTGCATTGTGATCGCACTGTTGATCCTGGCCAACGATCCTTTGCCCGCACTGCTGGGCGCCGCCGTCGTCCTGGCGGGAGACGTGTTGCGGCGCTTCTTCTTCCGATGATTGCGCCGCCCTCGGCCCTGCGCTACCATTCAGCCAGTGCCGTGAGGGCGGCCGACGGTCCGCGTAAAGGGTTCAACCCACCCCTGCCGCAGTCTTCCACAAACCTTCTATTCCTCGCCCAAACGCGGACGACGGGCGGCATAGGAAGGAAGGTGTCTCATGTCCGAATCTCTCCCCGATTCCCCCAACCTGGACTGGCTCCGCAAGCAGGCCAAGCGACGGCTCGCGGATCTGCGGAAATCGAACCCGGCCGCCCGGCTGGCCGACGCGCAGCTCGATCTGGCCCGACAGTACGGTTTTCCGAGCTGGCGGGCACTCAAGGCGCACATCGATTCGTTGACAGTGGACGGCCAACTGTTCGAGGCGGCCCGGAAGGGTGACGTCGGAACGTTGACCGCTCTGCTCGATCAATACCCGGAGAAGCTGCACGCCCGTGCGAAGCCGTACGAGCACACGTTGTTGCACACCGCCGCCCACAACGGGCACCTGGCGGCCGTGGACTTGCTGCTGAAGCGCGGTCTGGACGCGAACGTCCGCGAGAAGGGCGACAACACCTATCCGATGCACTGGGCCGCGGCGGCCGGTCACCTGGAGGTCGTGCGGCGTCTGGCCGACGCGGGCGGCGACGTGGTCGGGCATGGCGACGATCACGAGCTTGAAGTGATCGGCTGGGCGACGAGTTGGGACGGATGCGACGACGACGCCCATCGCGCCGTCGCGGAATTCCTTGTCAGCCGCGGCGCGCGGCACCACATCTTCTCCGCCATCGCCATGAACCTCGCGGACGAGCTTCGCCGCATCGTGGAAGAAAATCCGGCGGCGCTCCGCCAGCCGATGAGCCGCAACGAGGACCACCAGCTACCGTTGCATTTCGCCGTGCGGATGAACCGCCCGGAGATGGTCTCGCTGCTGCTGGACCTGGGCGCCGACCCGCTGGGAAGGGACGGCTCAGGCTACCCGGCGGCGGTCTACGCGACGTCGCCGGACATCGACCGGCGGGTGATGGAGACGCTCCGCGCCCGCGGCACGATGGACCTCTTCACGGCCCTGGCTCTGGGCGAGTGGGAGACAGCCGCGCGCCTCTTGAGCGAGAACGGCGCCAGCGACGGCGTGCTCCACCTGATGGCCAAGCGGGGCAATCTCCCGGCCGTGAAATGGCTGCTCGACCACGGTCTGGACCCCAACGCCCTCTGGTGGCACTGGGACGCCCAGGTCACCCCGCTGCACCTCGCCGTCCTGCAAGGTCACGCCGAGATCGCGCGGCTGCTCCTGGAATACGGTGCCGATCCGGGAATTCGTGACAGCAAACACGACAGCGATCCGCTTGGCTGGGCGGAATTCTTTGGACGGAGGGAGATCGTCGAGATCCTGAAGGAGCATGGGGGGAAGCCCCCCGCCCGGGCATAAATGCCCGGGCTACCAGAAAACAGCCGGGTAAACCCGACTGACCCATTTCTTTGGAGTCCCCTTCAGGGGGCTCTTTTCGACTAGCCCGGGCATTTATGCCCGGGCGGGGGGCTGGCAAGCCCAGCTCACGACGGCGCGAAAGCGCTCCGGGCTCGGCCGAGCTTGTCGGCGTCTGTGCTCTTGAGGGAATGTTCGAGGAGCCTCGCCTTGAGCGGAGCCGGAAGGTTCTTCCGGTCGTCCGGGCGGCGCTGGGAGAACTCCCAGCCGCCGAAGAGCCGGGCCGCGCCCTCGATCTGGGATTCGCTCAGGTTTTCGCTCTGCGCGGCCGCGATGAGGTCGGGCGTCGGAAAATCGAGCAACAACTCCTCCGCGACGCTCTCGTAAGACGGAAAGCCGGACCAGGGGCCGTCACCGGAGCCGTACCAGGCAAAGAGCGCCAGGATGCGCGGCTGAACATCGGGAAATTCTTTGGCAAGGGCTTTCCGAGCCGGTTCGAGATCAGGCGAAAACTCGTCTTCCATGACTTCGTCCCAGAGCGGCTCGACCGACTTCGGCATGGCCGCAAGCCAGCGCTCATAAGCTTTCTTGTAGTTTTTCTCGTCGGCCATCATTCCCTCGAATTCCCTGCGGGGTCCGGGAATCTTGCGGGCGTCGAACCAGGCGAGCCATTTTTCCGGGTCCTTCACGATCGCGTCGCTCGTCCACAACGAGGAGCGGACCGAGTTCCCATGATGGTTGGTGACCAGCGCAAGCTCTTTGCCTTCGCGATAAAGGCGGACGGCGGGCTCGCCTATGCACATGCAATGGAACCCCTCCGGAGGAGCGGCGAGCGCGAGGGAATCCCGGAATTCACGAATGTCCCTGGGATCGGTGGAAGAGAACAGCACCTCGGCGCCTTCCATGGGGCTTTCGAAGACCACGATCTTGTCCGCCCGCCCGATGAGCTCGGCGAGCTTCTCCGGCTGGACCGGGTGCTCGTCGGCTTTCATGCCCGCCGCGCAGGCCGCCAGAGGAACCAACAGCGAGAGGGCCAGGAACGCTCGTATATCCATAGGAATCCCTCCACTTGTTCGCTCAAGGATACCTCCACTGCCGGCCCCTGTGGAATCGCGGTAGACTCGCCCGATGAGCGCATCCGATCCCCTCTCCACCCTGCGGGACTCCATCGCCGACGTCGACCGCTCGCTCCTCGAATTGCTCCGGCGCCGCATGGAGCTGGCCGCCGAGGTGGGCGCCTTCAAAGCCTCCAGCGGCGCGCCCGTGGTCGTGCGGGACGTGGAGGACCGGGTCCTCACCCGGGCGCGGCAGCACGCCGAGGCCTGCGGCGTCTCCGAGGAGGTGATGGAATCGGTCTTCCAGGCCATCATCCGGGGATCGGTCGAGCGGCAGTACCGGGTGGGGATCGCCTCCCGCGAGCAGCGGGGCGAGCGGGTGCTCGTGCTGGGCGGCGCCGGCGGCATGGGCCAGTGGCTGCGCGGCTTTCTCGAGCTGGTGGGGCATACGGTGGACGTCGCCGACCCCGCCCTGGCGAGCATCCCCGCCGCGCCGGGCCGGTTCACCGGCCTGGACCGCCTGCCGGACCTGGACGCCTACGCCGCCATCCTCGTCTCGGTCCCGCTGGGCCGGACGCCCCAGGTCCTGGAGGAGCTGGTAGACCGCGCGCCCCGCGGGATCGTCGTCGAGATCGCCTCGATCAAGGATCCCCAGACCGGGCCTTTACAACGGGCTCGCGAGAAGGGCGTGCGAGCCTACGCGCTCCATCCCATGTTCGGGCCGGGGAAGTCCTACTACGAGCCTTTGACCTTCGTCCTGGCGACGCAGGGAGATCCCGCCGAAGAGAGAGCCGCGCTCGCTCCCCTGCTCGCCCATCCCTACACGCGCCTGGTGACGGTTCCCTTCCCCCACCACGACCGCCTGATGGGCTGGCTTCTGGGGCTGGCTCACCTCACGAACATCCTCTTCGGCGCGGCCCTCACCCGCTCGGGGATCGATCCCGCCGAGTTCCACGCCTGCGCCTCCACCACCTTCATCCGCCAGACCGCCACCGCGCTCTCGGTGCTTTCCGAGGACCCGGACCTCTACCTGGACATCCAGCACCTCAACCCCCACCGGCACGAGGTCTACGCCACCGCCCGCGAGCAATTGGACCGCATCGCGGCGATGGTGGAAGGACGGGAGCGGGAGGGCTTCCGGGAAACGCTGACCGCGGCGCGCCGGGCGCTGGCGGGGGAAGAGTAGCCGCGCGCTTCAAACGCATGGCAAAACGGCCAAGCCAGAAACCGGAGAGGTTGGTCAAAGGACACCAAGGACACCAAAGACACCAGGGACAGTAACCGTCCTTGTGGTCCTTGGTGTCCCTGGTGTCCTTGATGTCCTTTGACCAAACCTCTCCCTCCTCTCCCGGTGGAGATCGAGCTAAGATGGCGCCTGTGCGGCCGCGGCGCGAACCCGTCTCGCAGGCAGCCCCCACGAACGTTCCAGATCCCCAGAGGGCCCCTCATGATCCAGACTCAAGGATACGCCGCCTATTCCTCCTCGACTCCCCTCGCCCCCTACAGCTTCACGCGCCGGGAGCCGGGGCCGCGGGATGTGCAGATCGAGATCCTCTACTGTGGCGTCTGCCATTCCGACCTCCATTCCGCCCGGGGCGAGTGGGCCGGGATCGTCTACCCCCTCGTGCCGGGACACGAGATCGTGGGCCGCGTCGTCAAGGTCGGCGGCGAGGTGTCGAAGTTCAAGGAAGGGGACGTCGCCGCCGTCGGCTGTCTGGTGGACTCCTGCCGGCATTGCGAGAGCTGCGCCGAGGGCCTCGAGCAATACTGCGAGAACGGCTCGACCGGCACCTACGCCGGCGTCGAGAAGGAGACCGGCCGGCCTACGAACGGCGGCTACTCCGACAAGATCGTCGTCAATGAGGACTTCGTCCTGCGCGTCTCCGACAAGCTGGACCTGGCCGCCGCGGCCCCTCTCCTCTGCGCCGGCATCACCACCTGGTCGCCGCTGCGCCACTGGAAAGTCGGCAAGGGGCACAAGGTCGGCGTCGTGGGGCTGGGCGGCCTCGGCCATATGGCCGTCAAGCTGGCCCACGCCCTGGGCGCGCACGTGGTGCTGTTCACCACCTCGCCCGGCAAGACGGAAGACGCGCGCCGCCTGGGCGCCGACGAGGTCGTCCTCTCCAGGAATCCCGAGGAGATGGGGAAGCACGGGAACAGCTTCCACCTCATCATCGACACCGTCTCCGCGCCGCACGATCTCGACGCCCTGCTGACGCTGCTGAAGCGGGACGGCGCCCTGGTCCTCGTCGGCGCGCCCGGCGAGCCGCACCCCGCCCCGACGGCCTTCAACCTGATCCTGCACCGGCGCACCCTGGCCGGCTCGCTCATCGGCGGCATTCCGGAGACCCAGGAGATGCTCGATTTTTGCGCCGAGCACGGGATCGTCTCGGAGATCGAGATCATTCCGATCCAGCGGATCAACGAGGCCTACGAGCGCATGTTGAAAAGCGATGTGAAATACCGCTTCGTCATCGACATGGCCTCGCTCCGCGAGGACGCGCCGACCGCGTGAAGCCTCGCGGCCGGTCCCTGATCGCGCGGCGAATCCTCGCGCTGTTCGTCGTCCTCCTCGCGGCCTGCGCTCCGGGGCCCGCGCCCCGGGCGGTGCCGGCCGGCAGCCCTCCCGAGATCCCGGTGATCTTCGTCCCCGGGGTCACGGGAGTGGTCCTCCGGGACACCCGGACGGGCGAAGTCGCCTGGGGAGAGGGACGGAACCTGCTGCGGCCCAGGGATCAGGGGTACGGCCTCGCTCTCCCCCTCGTCGAGGGTTCCGGCCAGCCGGTTCTCGAACCCGTGGCGCCCATCGAGCGGCTCAACCTTTTCGGCATCCGAAAACCGATCTATGGCCCCATCGGCTCCCTTCTCACCGGGGCGGGATATGCGCGGGGCCGCCTGGAATCGCCGCGGCCGGGAGACACCCTTTTCTTCTTCGCCTACGACTGGCGGCGGGATCTCACGGAGAGCGCCGGCCTCCTCCGCCGGCGGCTGGAAGAGCTGCGCCGCGCGCGGGGACGGGAACGGCTCGAATTCGATCTGATCTGTCAATCGAGCGGCGCCCATCTCTGCCGCTATCTGGCGAAATACGGCGGCGTCCCGCAGGACGAAGCCGAGGCGGGACGGGGCGGATTGCCGCCAACGCTGAGCGTGCGCCGGCTCGTCCTCGTGGGATCTTCCAACGGAGGAAGCCTGCGCATCCTCAAGGAGCTCGACCGCGGGCGGCGCTACGTCCCGCTGGTGGGCCGCTGGATCCGCTCCGAGGTACTGTTCACGTTTCCCTCTCTTTTTCAGGACCTCCCCATCTACCGCCGGGATCTCTTCCTGGACGCCGCCGGGCAACCGCTGGACATCGATCTCTTCGACCCCGAGAGCTGGCGCCGCTACGGCTGGTCGATCGAGAAGAAGGAAGCGCTTCGGCGTCTGAGCGAAGGCGGCGCGGAGCGATTCCTCGGCGGTCCGGCGGAAAGGGGCGCCTACCTGCGCCGCACCCTCGCCAGGGCGCGCCGCTTTCAGGAGCTCCTGCGGGCGGACGCCCCCGGCTTCGGACAGACGCGGATCTACGTCATCGGCAGCGCGGACCAGCCGACGCCGGACCGGGCCGTCCTGGTACGGGAGGGGGAAGATTGGCGGATGTATTTCACGGGTGACAAATTCCTGCGCCGCCGTCCGCAGCTCGACGCGCTGGCCACGGCCCCTGGGGACGAGCACGCGACGCTGACCAGCCAGGACTGGCTGTCGCCCCAGGAGCAGGCCGCCCTGGCCCTGCCGCCCCGGAGGGTGCGGGGCGGCCACTTCGAAGCTTTGTTGACGGAAGAGACGAAGAGGTTCCTTCTGGAAGCGCTCGGCGGGAATTGAGGGCGCCCCGTACGTCGTCCCCGCAGCTCGTTCCGGGTTTGAACAGCCTCACCAGGCGCGGAAGAGGCTGTTCAGCCGCGGAAGACCCTGATCCGCGCCTGGCGACCCTTGATTTTCCGCGGGCGACCCTTATCCGCCGCTGGCGACCCTCGCCCACCGCTGGCGACCCTCGCCCACCGGCGGCGACCCTCGCCCGCGGCTGGCGACCCTTGTCCGCGGCTGGCGACCCTCGCCCGCGGCTGGCGACCCTGCTCCGCGGAAAAAACGCCCTCTCCAGGGGACAGAGGGGCTCGTACCAGGACCTACTTCGTGCCCAGAAGAGAATTCAGCTTCCCCTCGAGCTCCATGTACGCCTGCCCGCCCTGTCCGACTTCCAGAACCTCGACTTTCTCGCTGTTCGGGAGCCGGCGCGCCAGCACGTAGGACGGGGTCTTACTGATGCCCAGGATCTGGACGACTCGGAGATCCTCCCGGATCTTCCCCGCCTGCCGTCCACTGGAGAGGCACTTCTGGAAGGTATCGACGTCCAGACCGATCTCCTTGGCATGGCCCGGGAGCTGCTCTGGAGCGAGAGCGCTCTGGTGTCCGAACAGTTGAGAATGCATCTCCCAGAACATCTTCTGGTCGTCAGCGCATTGAGCCGCCTCCGCGGCCTTGAAGGCGTACTTATGCCCCTGAAGTGGATAGTCGAGATAGATCAGCTCGACCTTGCCGGTGCGAACGAACTTCTCATGAATCACCGGCAACAGTTCCCGCGCGACGCCACCACAGCCAGGGCACTGGAAGTCCGAAACCTCGATCAGGACGATCTCGGGTGAGCCTTCCTTGATCGATGGATCGTCGGCAACCGAGATCTTGGCGCCCTTCTTGGCATTGGCCGGGAACTGTGCTCCGAGGACGAAGACCAAACCTACCGCGACTGTCCAGGAAGAAATGAGACGAAGACCTACCGTCATTGAGGCTCCCTCCTGTCGTGTCAGGCACTACATGCAATCCATACTACGCCTGCGTGGTATCAGCGTCAATGCTGAATATGGGAGATCAAAGGCCTCTGAAGATCTCCCGGACCTGCCGGCGCTCGAAGGAGCGGCTGCCCTGAAAAACAACTGCGTCATTGACGTCGAGCGGCTGGTCTTCCACTCGTAGAGCCTCCTCGGAGCCGCGCGTGCGGAACCGCGGCCAACTCGCTCCGCGAGCTCCAGGCAAGCGGCCGTGTTCGCCGTCGCGGGCGGCTGCGACGGCATCCGCTCAGCCGTGCAGCAGCTTGAACCCGATCTGCGTCCCCATGTTCAGGACGTACCCGAGTTGGATGTTGAAGTACGCGAGGGGCTCGAGAAGGCGGGCGTTCTTGAGCGGGCCGGCGTCCACGGCGTCGAACCCGATGTCGCGCGCGAGTCCGAGCACCGCAGTCCTGGCGTCCGCGTCATCGGCGGCAACGAAGGCGGTGAGCTGTTGCTCTCCGAGGCGCCCGGTGTCCATGTGCTGCGCGAAAACCGTGTTGAAGGCCTTCACCACGCGAGCCTGGGAGAGCTTCTTCTGCAGTTCCTCGGCGCCGCTCGTGTCGAACCCGAGCGCCAGGTTCATCTTGTCGTCGAGGGCGTTGGTCACGTCGACCACCGTCTTGCCCGCGAGCGCTTCGCCGGCCGTCTGGACGACGTCGTCGAGCGCTCCGAAGGGGACCGCCAGGATGACGACCTCCGCCCAACCGGCGGTATCGCGGATCGCCGGCTTGTCGTTGCCGGCCGTCCGCACCTCATATCCCGCGCGCTTCAATCCGCGAGCGAGCGCGCTTCCCACGTTGCCCTCGCCGAGGACCCCGATCCTGCTCTTCGCCGCCATGGTGTGCCTCCTTTCCCGCTATCCTCAATTTCCTCAAGATGAAAAGCGGGTGCAAAGAACGCGCCTTCTCCCGTCAGCGATCCGCTCATCGCGGTGGCGAGGTGCCGCGGCCGAGCACGTAATCGAGCGCGGCCGGCATGGTCAGGAGCCAGTTCTCCACATCGTGGCCCCCGATGAGCTCGACGTAGCGCACCGGGTAGCGAAGGGCGGTCAGCACGTCGGCGAGGCGACGATTCTCCGCAAGATAAGAATATGGACAAGCCGATTCCATCGTACCCGCCGCGAGGAACACGCGGAGCGGCTTGCGCGGCGTGGCCGCGATCCGGCGAGTGAGCCACCCGGTCTCGGTCCAGGGCTCGATCGGCTGCGAGCGCCAGCCGGGGTAATACCAATGCGCCCCGGAGAGTGAGATCACGCCGCCGAAGATGTCCGGACGCGTATAGGCCGCGAAAGTAGCGGCAAACCCGCCCAGACTGACGCCGGCGATCACATGATGGGCCGGCGAGCGGCTGACGCGGTAACGCGTCTGCATCATCGGGATCAGCTCGCCCGCCAGAAAATCGACGAACGCCGTCGATCCAAGATAGTCATCGGCGCGTACGGTGGGAGAGGGACTTCCGACGAAAACCGCGACCGTGGGACGGATGGTTCCTCGCGCTGTCAGATCCTCGAGCAGGGCCGGAACGCGCAACGCGTTGAGTCCCACCCGGCCATCCAGCACCACGAGCAGATCGTGCGCCGCCCGCGATGACTCATGCCCCGGCGGCGTGTAGATCCAAAGCGGGCGCGTACCGTGGAGCACGGCGCTGTCGATCGTCGTTTCTTGCACACGGCCGCGGAGCTCACGCCCGTCCGTGGCGGGGAGCGGCGCCGCGGCGCTCAGCCGCACCATCGAGCCGTCCAGAGGGTGCGTCGAGGGATTCAACGGATCGGAGCGCGTAGGATAGCCGCGCTCACGGGCCGCGATCTGATCGTAGCTCCGCGGCGCATCGGCCGGCGCGTTGAGGCGAAAGCGATAGCTGAAGCGCGCCTTCGACGGGACCCGCTCGGTACGGTACCAGAGGTCCGTTCCCGGCAGGAGTTGGAGCGGCTTTTCGCCGCATCCGTCCGGAACGCCGCCGCCGAGCACGGCCCGCTCGGTCGTGGAGTCGCCACGCCACAAGAATGTGACCAGCACGTGCTCGGGGTCGCCGGCGATCGATTCCACGAGCGGAGCCTTCCCCGCGATCTCGCGCCAGAAATCCGCCAGCGCAGCCGCGTCGCCGGACCGATGGGATTCAGCAAGACGAGCCAGGCGTGGGCTTTCAAGATCGACGCCCGGCGCGATGGATGAGACGACAAGCAGGAGCAGCGCTATCATTTCCCTTGGACATACGCAGGGCCGGCCTTCGGGTTGCGCCGACTCCTGCCGCGGCGGCGGAGAAAAGAAGGCGGGCGGCGGGGCGCCGCCCGTTCAAGAGGGGAGAAACTTGGACTGATGCGCCCACCGTGCAAACGTCCCACGTCGCGCATTCAGTATGTCCCCTGAATCGGGTAAAAGGTTCACGCCTCCCCTTCTCATACATCCTTGTCCCCATCGAGAACGCCGCCGAGATTGCGGTCGATTCCATGCGAAGCGGAAATGAGCGCTTCGGAAGACGATCAGGGCTTCAGTTCTCCTGAATGGCCTTCTCCCGGAATCGTCAGGGGCCGATGAGCTTCCTGAAAGGCGAGTCGCGTTGTCAGACACGCTACGTTGCGCCCGCCCGCTCCGCCCGTTCCTGGCGCGTCCGCCAGAACGGGCTTTCGGGCCAGCGTCTCTCTAGCGCGTACAGGTGGGAACGGTTCGCTGAATATTCCTGGAACCGCCGGACGATGCGCTCGCCGTAGCCGGGTCCGGCCGGTCCGCCGCCGATCCGCGCGGCCAGCAGCCGGCCGGCGGCGACGCCGTCCGTGAGCGCTTTGTAGACGCCCTGCGCGGCGATCGGATCGTAGCTCGCGGCGGCGTCGCCGACCGCCAGCCAGCGGTCTCCCTCGGTCTGATCCAGCAGCGCGGACTGGATGGGCAGCAGGATCTCCGGGGCGTCCTGGAACCCTGGGGCAAGCCCGGCGAGCCGCGGCCCGAGGAAGTCCGTCGCCGTCAGAGCCCGCGTCCACTCCGCGGAGCCGCAGCCGCGCATCCGGCGCAGGCCGTCCCGATCCGTGACGAACATGGCGATCGCTCGCCGGTCGGGCAGACGGGCGGCGTACCACCAGCCGTCTCGCGTGGCTTCCAGCAGCGTCTGCATCGAGAGAGCGCCCTCCCCCAGCGGGGCGAACCGCGCCAGGGCGTAGAGCGTGTCGTCCACCCTGCGGCCAACGCCCATCGCGCGGGCGAAGCGGGCGGCGGGTCCGGTCGCGTCCACCACCCAGCCGGCGCGGACGCCGGCGGCGGTCCGGTCCGGTCCGACCAGGATGAGCTCGTGGTCCTCCCCGCCGGAGCGCCCGGCGGACGATGCCCGCAGGTGACGGGTCTCGAAGACGACCTCGGCGCCGGCTTCCCGGGCCGCCGCCGCCAGCATCGCGTCGAAGCGGCGCCGGTCGAGCCGCCACGCCGGCCCCATGGGATTGAAAAGGAAATCGTTGGTTCCCAGCTTGCCCCAGAGCGAGGCGTTTCCCGGGCAGGGAGCGTGGCCGTCCGCCCGGAACCGCTCTCCCAGGCCGAGCTCGGCCAGCGGCACGAGCAGGTCGGGCGGCGCGCTCTCCCCCACCCGTTCCCGATCGGCGGCGCCGGCCTCCGCGACCAGGACGGAGACGCCGGCGGCGCGCCGCAGCATCAGGGCCGTCGCCAGCCCGGCCGGTCCGCCGCCGAGCACGACGACGTCGTACCGGCTCCGTTTCACCGGTCGTGCCGCGCGCTGCGGCCCCTCCTCACCGGTGGATTGGTCACCGGCGGATTGGCGTTGAACGGCCAGGGCAGCACGGGATCGTCGGGATCGCCGGGACCCTCGAGACGGCCCTGAACCTCGAGGTAGAGATCCGCCGCGTGGGCGCCGCCGTCGATCGCCGTGCCCTGGATGACGATGCCGATCAGGTCCCACTTGCCGACGGCGTCCAGGGGATCCTGGAAGGTGCTCGCCGTCTTCGGGTTCAGCGCGAAGGTCCCCGGCCCGCGGATCGACCATTTCTGGGCCGGCAGGACGTTGTCCACCACCTCTCCCGCCACATAGACGGCGTCAGGCCGTTGCGCCGGCCAGGACCAGTACAGCGTGGTGGGATTGCCGGTCGCCGCGTTGGCGCCGGCGGTGTTGATGGAGGTCTGGTGGATGGAGCACGAGTTGTAGTCCGTCTGCCAGGGGATGGCCATGAATTTGGCCAGATCGCCCGGCTCCAGGCCGCCGTTGTCCTGCCGCAACGGGATCCAGCCGCCGCTGAGAAAAGGTTTCTTCGGGTTGGCCGTTTTGTAGTCGAGGGGCTTGGGCTTGATCCGGAAGGGGCCCGCCCCCGACGAACGCCAGTCGTTGATGTAGATGTCCGGCTGGCGGATGGGGAAGCTGATCTCGATCCCCGGCACGTAGCGCCCGCCCAGGCAGTTGCTGAGCGACACCATGTCGAGGGTCTCCCCGGGTCCCAGCGGCGGACCGTCGCCGGGATCGAAACGGTTTCGGCTCCACTGCTGGAGGAAGAAGTACTGGGTCTGCGTGACCGTCAGAAAGGGTTTCCCGGCGTCGCCCAGGGACAGGGGCATGAGCGGAACGCCGATGCCTGATTCGGCCGGGTCGGCGTTCGGGTTCCGGATGTAGGTGAGACCGGCCATGATCGTGCGGTTCGGGTTGTCCTCCGGTCCGATCGCGTCCACCGCCTCGTGCGCCCGCAGGGCGATGGGCGGCAGGTTCACCGTCCAGCGTTGCAGCGCGGCGGCGCGGAAGATCGTCCGCACGTCGCTCTCGAAGGCGGGCCTGTAATCAGGGTTGTAGACGCCGGTGGACGGATCGTAGAGGTCCGGCCGCAGCCCCAGGTCCCGCACCCAGGCGTCGTAGACGTCGTCCCAGACCGACACCACGTTGCGGATCTGCGGCGCGTAGCCAGGATCGCAGCAGACCACCCAGGCGCCGAACGCCTCGGCCGTGCCGCCGTCCTCGAACACGATGGTGGCGGACACCGGCCCGTCGGCGGCGTCGTCGAACCAACTGGCGTTGTTGGTGTCGCCGACCAGTTGCACCGGCACGCCATACTCGTCGATCTGCGCCGCGGTCCGTCCGTATCCCGGCAGAACCAGCAGCCGGCCCTGCGCGTCGGTGCGCAACTCGCCCAGGGTCTCGATCGGTCCCGAGGGCTGGAAGAGCTGGCCGGCGGGGAAGCTCTTCGGGTATTGCGGGACCTTGGCGATGCCGCCTTTGCCGTCCGAATAGCTGGCGGCCGTGGCCTGGTCGAAGCTGACCGGTCCGCCTTCTTTATTTCCCGCCTTCCCCACGATGGCCCGCGGGCCGGGATCGATCACCAGCGCGGTCAGCCGCGCCGGGGAGTCCGGCGTGCCGTAGACCTGCGGATTGCGCAGTTGCGGCACCTGGCCGTTCGCGAAGGCCTCCACGCCCATGGAGCTGACGATGTTGTAATTGTTCGCTTTTTTGTTCGCCAGATGCACCGTCCAGACGACGCTCTTGACCGTGCGCCCGTCGGGTAGCCGCGTCCCCGGCAGGATCTCGACGCCGCCGCCATGAGGGTAGGCGTCCTTCCCTTTCAGGTCATAGGAGAAGAGGCGGAACCGGGCCGCCTGCCGCTTCAGATTGCCGTCGGCGTCCCGCAGGTCGCCGCTGGTGATGAGCTGATCTTCCGTGCCGCGCCGGATGGGCAGGCCGCCGGTGGTCTCGCCGTCCGGCAGCGGCATGCCGGCGCTGGTCTCCGGCGAGAGATAGAAGTCCTGGCTGGTCCCGAAGCGGGCGAAGTTGATCGTCGGATGCACGCGAAAAACGGTTTTCTTCGACATGACGCGGCTCCTTCAGGAGAACCGGGGAGTGACGCCGTGCTTCCAGCAGTTCTGAATGCCCGCTCCCACGGAGATCATCAAGGGGATGAAGCCGCCCGGGTTCCTGCCGGCGAAGAGCAGCTCGAGCGTCTTGCGGAACTCGGTGAACGTCGCGACCAGATGATCGCGGATCTCCCGGTCCTCGCGGGTCGGCTTTTCCTTGACGGGATAGACGAGCGGCTTTTGCGGGTTGTCGCGGATCTGTATGAATTTGTCGTAATGCGCCAGCTCGGGCCAACTGTCGTCCGCGGTGTTCTGATACGGAGGCCGCACTTCGTCATCCTTTCGATTGGTACCTTCGCCCTGGTCGCGGATGATGTTGATGAGGAGGTTGGCCTGCCGCAACCCCTGGTCCCCGCTCTCGGTCACCGTGAGCGAGGGAACGCCGTCGTAGAAAGCTGAAAAATAGTCCACCTGATTGACGCCGCCGTGCAGGTCGTCCTTCAACAGCGTGATGCCGTACTGGAGGGCGTCGTAGAACTCGCCGATGCTGCCGTATTCGGTGACGTCGTCCCGGAAGTCCGGGACGTCCCCCGTGTCCCACTCCGGGTACTCGATCAGGCACATGGCGTTGACGCGTTTCTCGTCGAGCGGGCCGATCTCGGCGCTGTAGGGCGAGAATTTCTTGCGCGGGTCGTGCTTGTCGAGCTTGAAATCCAGGTGGGGAATCTTCTTCCCTTTATACTTCGGCGCGTCGACGCTCGGCGACAGGCCGAAGGCGTTGGCGAGGTTCGCCGCGAGCTGCGTGTGCAGCATTTCCTGGTTGACCACCGTCTGGATGAGCTGAAAAGCGTCGGAGGTACGGTCCACGACCGAATACATGGCCGACATGTAGAACGGAATGGTCCAGATCTCCAGGTCGACAGCCGCCTGCAGATGCTCGCGCAGATGTTTCAGATTCCATTTGTCTTTGCTGATCCGCATCAAACTCTCCGGTTGGACAGAGATTGCTGCTTGATGGAAGGTGATATTGAGCGGATGCTAATGAGGCGCGCCTTGTCTGTCAAGGCGCGCCAGCCGCTCCGCCGCCCGCCGTGTATAGGGGTTTTCGGCCCCCTTGGTGGCCAGCAGATTCCGATAGCCGTCGCGCAGCAGCGGCGCGGCCTCGGCGCGCCGGCCGAGGGCGAGCAGACATTCCCCCAGCGCGCTCTGCATCGCGGCATGGAGGAACGGGTTCCCTGATCGTTCAGCGCCCGCGAGCGCCTCGCGCAGCAGGGGCTCGGCTTCCGCCGCCCGTCCCGACTCGACCAGGATCGAGCCCACGAGTCCCCGCGGCGCGACGAATCCCGCGGAATCCGAAGGCGCGGCCGCGGCCATGATCTCCAGGGTCCGCCTCGCCTCGGCTTCAGCCCCGGCCAGATCGCCCCGCTGCCACAGCGCGCTGGCGAGACCGGAGTGCGCCGCCACCGACCAGCGGAAGCGCTCGCCGGACGAGCCGGCGAACCCGCGGACCGCCTCGCGGAGCAGCCGCTCCCCCTCGTCGAGATCGCCGCGGAGAAGGACGACGTTCCCGAGCTGTCCCTTGAGGAAGGCGTCTTCCCATCCTCGTCGTTGCTCGGCCGTCTGGAGACGGAGCGCCTCGCGATAGGCCGTCTCGGCGGCGGCGAGGTTGCCGCGGAAGTGGTGCAGTTGGCCCAGGTTGGCGATCGAGAGGACGACCATCGGCCGCGCCTCTTCGCCGCCGCGCCGGGCCAGCGCCAGCGCATCCTCGAGCAGCCGTTCCGCTTCCTCGGGCTCCCCTCGCGCCGCGCGAATGAGCGCCAGAGCGTTGAGGGCCGAGGTCTCTTCGGCCGGCCGCCGCGCGGCCTGCCCGCGATAGAGCGCGACCGCGCGGCGGAGGACGGGCTCCGCCTCCCTGTGCTTCCCGGCCAGGAACAGGGCGCCGCCGAGATCGTTCCAGACGCGCGTCGTCTCCAGGCTCCGTTCGCCGTACACGCGTCTGTGGAGGGCCAGCGCGAGCCGCAGCTCGCGCTCGGCCGGGGCGTAGAGGCCGATGCCCGCGTAGCTTGCTCCCAGCGCGCGGCGCAGGGGCGCCGCGACCGCCGGCTGGCCGGCGTGCCTGTCCAGACGCCGGGCCGCCGCGTCGAGCACCTCGGCGACGGTCACCTTCGCCCCGTAGGGTCCCTGCCGCGGGCCCCATGCGGAGGAATTGGTGGCGCCCAGCAGCCCTTGCAGGAACCCGCTCACCTCCTCCGCCCTGGCGCGTTCGAGCTCCGCCCGCCGCGCCTCCGCGCGCGCCTGGCGAGCGCTCCAGGCGGCGGCGCCGAGACCGCCCACGAGGCTCAGCAGCGTCACCGCCGCCGCGGCCACGCCGAGACGGTGCCGGCGCACGAACTTGACCGCCCGGTAGCGCGCCGTCGGCTGCCTCGCCGCCACCGGCCGGCCGGCCCGCCACGCCCGCAGGTCGGCGGCCAGCGCCGCCACCGAGGGATAGCGCTCCGCCGGCGACTTGCACAGCGCCAGCAGGATGACGTTGTCGAGATCGCCGCGCAGGACGCGGGCGGCCGTCGCGTCGCCCGCTTCGGCGGCGGCCCGCGAGGGCGGCGGCGGCTCGCTCTCGCACACCCGGCGCACCGCCTCGGGAAACGGCACGTCGTCCAGGTCGTAGGGATGCCGGCCGCTGAGCAGACGGTAGAGGATGACGCCGAGCGAATAGACGTCGTTCGCCGTGGTCACGGCCTCGCCGCGCAACTGCTCGGGGCTCGCGAAGGTCACCGTGCCGAGAGTCGCGGCGCCCTGGGTGAGCGTCGCGTCGCCGGCCTCCCGTCCCAGCAGCTTGGCGATGCCGAAGTCGAGCAGCTTGGGCTCCCCTTCCCGTGTGACCAGGATGTTGCCCGGCTTGAGATCGCGGTGCACCACGAGATTGCGGTGGGCGTGCTCGACCGCGGCGCAGACGGCGAGGAAGAGGTCCACGCACTCGTCGAGGCTCAGCCCGCGCGCCGCGCAGTGTTCCTCCAGAGTCGCGCCTTCGACATGCTCCATCACCAGGTACGGCAGGCCGTCCTCGGTGGCGCCGCCGTCGAGCAGACGGGCGATGTGGGGATGCGCGAGGCTGGCGAGGACCTGGCGCTCGTCGCGGAAGCGTTGCAGGAGCTGGCGCGACGCGAAGCCGGGCCGGATCAGCTTGAGAGCCACCTCCTGATCGAACGCGCCGTCGGCCCGGCGGGCGAGGAAGACGCGGCCCATCCCGCCGTGCCCGATCCATCGCACGACCTCCCAGGGCCCGATGCGCCGGCCGATCAGCCCGCCCGCCTCCGGGTCCGGCTCCAGCTCGCGCCCGGCCCCGGAGAGCGCCGCCGCGATCGGATCCTCCGGCGCGTCCGCCGCCGCCAGCAGCTCGCGCAGGGACGGGGCGAGATCGCCGTCCTCCGGGGAGAGCCCCGCCAGCCGCGCCTCGCGCTCGCCGGCCGGCAGATCGACCAGCTCATGGAACAGCTCGCGCAGGCGGGGGAAGCGCTCAGCCGGCGTCCGCATCGCTCCCTCTGCCGCGGAGCTCGCGCATCAGCCACGCCTTGGCCATCGCGGTGTCGCGCTTGACCGTGGTGGGCGACACCGCCAGGACTTCCGCCACCTCCTCGACGCTGAGGCCGGCGAGGTAGCGCAGCTCGACGATCCGCACCTGCTGCTCGCTCAGCCGCCCCAGCCGCTCGAGCGCCTGGTCGAGCGCCAGCAGATCGAAATACGACGGCGTCGAGGCGGCGAGATCGTCCCCGAGCGTCACCCGCAACGGGCTGCCGCCGCGCTTGATCCGCTGCCGCGCCCGGGCGTGTTCCACCAGCACCTGGCGCATGACGCGGGCGGTCAGGGCGAGGAACTGCTTGCGGTCGAGGATCTGCAGTCCAGGCGAGCGGGCGAGGCGCAGATAGGCCTCGTTCACCAGCGCGGTGGGCTGCAGCGTATGGCCCCGCTGCTCGCGGCGCAGCGCCGCCGCCGCGAGCCGCCGCAGCTCGTCATAGATCTCGGGAAGAAGACGGTCAAGCTCTGGCGAATCGGCTGCCAACGTGAAGAACCCCGAAGCTTGCGGGTGGATGCGGGACAGTATAGCAGCGGGGCTTGGGATGACTCGCCCTGGCCCCTGATTACAGCTTCTGTGTACCTTCCAGTTTGCTGAGATCGCCGTCGCTTCCTGGCCCATGCGCGTTTGGCTGAAGCACGGACACCAGGGACACCAGGGACCTCAAGGACGGGCACACCGTCATTCGTCACCCGTCCTTGTTGTCCCTGGTGTCCCTGGTGTCCCTGGTGTCCTTGGCCACGCTCACGTCTCCGCGGGAAGCAGACAGGCGGCGCCCCCGCCGATCCGGAGCGTCCGGCTCGAGATGGGAGACATCGGGGAAGGCGAGCGAAGCGAGGGGAAAGAATCCGCGGCGGTCTGCCCCGCGGCGCGAGCGGCGCGCTCCGCGGCGTGAGCGATTCACCCTACGACACCGGGATCTCTCTCTGAGGAGCGAGGGGCTCGCGCAGAAGGTCCGGAGGCTCGCCGCGCGGGGCAGAGCGGTCACGGAGTCGGCCGGGGGTCTGGCCCCTTGGGCGAGCGTCTCGCCTCAGGGGGCAGGAGACTCGTGCCGGGGAGTCAGCGGCTCGGACCGAAGAGCGGGCGCCTCGTGGGTCGGGACAGGCGGCTCATGGCGCGGGGCGAAGGGCTCACGTTTCGGTTCCCACAGGCCGTCATGCGGGGCAGGACGCCGCGGAGCTCGCCGCGCTGACGCTGTTCCATCAGGCCGCCGCGAAGGAGACCGCGACGCTGGAGATGATCCGCTGCCTCGGCTCGTATCTCACGAGGGCGTGGCAGGACCCGGGTTGAAATGGGAGGGGAGCTGACCCGGCCCTCTCGCTGGCCCTGGTTACAGTTTCTGTGTGCCTTCCAGCTTGCCGAGGTCGCCGTCAAAGGTACCGAGGGGCAAATGTCCAGCCTTGCGGGCCACTTCGGCGGACGCGACTTGCCTGGATCGTCTCGGATCGTCAGCTGGATCAGGACATTGGTGTCAACGGCGCGCATGGCGCCTCTTGACGTACTCCTCTATCCCTTCCTTCATCTCCTCCAGCGTCAGGGGTTTTGGAGGAGTCGGGAACAACGCCCGATGCAGATCTTCCGACGTGTAGCGGCTCGCCCGCCGGACGACGATCTCATCGTCTTTCTCTTCCCATTCGAGAACGGAGCCCGGGCTCAGCCCTAGCCTGCGACGGATCTCGACGGGCACGGAAATCTGGCCTTGAGCGGTCAACTTGGATCGCGCGATTGCCATGAGACCCATGGTACCGCAGTAATGAAAAAGAGCCAGAGAGCGGGTCCCGCGTCCTCAGGGCATGTCCATGAGCTAACATAGCCCGATCATGTCGGTCAAAACGCTGACCAGCGAGGAGCGGGCCGCCTTGCGCAGGATGTCGCGGCGGAGCGCCGCCCGCGCCTTCCTTGCCATCGCCTTGGATTGGGGCCTGATCTTTCTGGCGGCCGCCGTATGCGAGGCGTTCTCCTCGCCCTGGGTCTACCTCCTCGGCGTCGTCGTGATCTCGCGGCAGATGAACGCTCTGTTCGAGCTTCACCACCATGCCATGCACAACAATCTATTTCCCAGGAAGCCGTGGAACCGCTCGCTCCAGATGTTCTACTCGCTGCCCCTGTGGAACACCGTCGAGTCCGATCTCGCCGATCACATGGAGCATCACCGCACGTTCAACACCGTGGAACCGGACTACCGGACCTGGGGCACCGGTTACGGGCTTGATCCGGCGAAGCGGCACGACCGGCGCTACATGATCTGGTTCCTGTGGCTCCGTCCATTCGTCGGGCCGCTGCAAGTGTCGGACCTCAAGGAGATCCTCACCACGAAACGCTGGCGCGATCCCGCCTACCGCAAGCCCGTGCTCCTGTTCTGGGCCGCCGTAATCGTCGCTCTCCTCGCGGCCGGCCGCCTCGACCTCCTGTTCTGGTATTGGATCGTGCCGCGGTTCACCTTCTTCCCGGTCCTCTTCTTCTGGGACGACATGCTGGGCCACTACAACTGCCCACGCACCGGCACGCGGGAGATGCGGGGGCTGTGGTTCCGCGTCTTCTCCACTCACGGCACCAACTTCCACAACGTCCACCATCTTTATCCCGCGATCCCGTGGTTCAACATGGAAGAGGCCACGAAGCTCGTCGTCGACGAAACCCAGGTGGACCTCGCCCACGGCTTCGTCGACGGCATGCGTCAACTCGCCGTCGCGCGGGAATAGGGCCGCGGCTTAGAGCACCTGACAAACCGGTGGCAGACCGGCCCAACGGGTCGGGAGAACCAGCGCAGGGATGAGGCCGAAGGCCGATTCCCTGGGTAAGAAAGCCCCCGTCCAACCTCAGCGGCCTGAAGGGCCGCGAGAATTTCTGCCGGGCTCCGCTCAACTCCGGTTCAGCCGAGCTTCTCGCGACTCATTGGGCCGGTCTTGATAGGCGCTCTAACGCACCCGTCTTCCCGCTCGACACCCATCTCAGGGCGTCTTATCCGGCACCAGCCGCCGCAGAAGACACCTGGGATAAGGGGGCCGTTCCTCCTCCAAGCGCATGCAGGACTGAGACTTGTCCGACGCCGTATTTGCGTCTCCCGTCATGCTTCTCGTCCCGTGTAAGCCCCTGCCAATGGAGGAGATTTCGAAACGTGTATAAAGCCGTATAACTCACCCTGCCGGGTTTGTGGCCGCCAGAAGACTTATACGGCGCAGCTCCGCGATTTGACGAGATTGCTGGAGCGGCGTATGATGGCTTCAACTAGCTGTCAGGGAAGGATTTGGGAAGCTGACCTTTGTTCGCGGGGTCCGGAAGGATGAGCCAGAGCCCGACTAGAGAGTGCTGGGGGTAAGAGAGGGGTTCTTCGTTTATTTAGGCGGTTGGCCGTCTCTATACAGTCGACCGCTGCCTTGATACTTATGAAAACCCTTGCGACCGATAATTTCATGTTGTTCTTGGATGATGAGGCCGATATTGTCGCGTCTGATCGTCCTGGCTTACCAGTCGCGGCCAAGAAGGGGCATGTAGTCTCTTCCTACCGAGAAGTCCTGAAGAAGGTGGCTGCTCTTCACTTCCACAATCCTCGCTTCAAGCTTCTTTTCAGAGGTCAGGGAAAAGACTACAAGCTGAACATCCGTGGAGAAAAGGGAGTTCATAGCTGTTTGTACCCGACAATATTTAGGCCACATTCTAGTAAGCCGCGCAAAGATCTCCTAGACGCGCGGTTCCAGATTCTGCTCTCGGCCGAGAAACTTCTCAAGGAGCGGGTTTCTGAGCGCGCGATATGGGATCACCAACTGGTCCGGTGGGCCATACTCCAACACTACGGTGTTTGTGATACCCCTCTACTCGACGTAACGCAGTCGCTTCAAATCGCTTTGTCCTTCGCATGCGGAAATGGTGAGGACGAGGGATTTCTCTACGTCTTGGCCTTTCCGCAACTCACGGGACCTATATCAGTTGCTCTTGAGTCTTTAACCCAGGTTATCGATTTAAGCCCAGTATGTCCTCCTCAAGCGCTTCGGCCTCATTTTCAAACGGGGGTGCTGGTTGGGGACTACCCTACAGTCACGCACAGAGAAGTAAGCCATGATGGCAAGGGGATGATTGGTAACAGCTTCGCCTGTCGATTGCTAACTAAGTTCCGGCTAACGAACTGCCGCTCTTGGGTTCAAGAAGGATTCTCTGCGACACCTTACAATATTCTTTTCCCAGATCAAGACGACGAATGGTTCCCTGTTATGCAAAAGATCAAGGGTGATATAGTCGCTTGAATGCAAGGAATAGGACCACAATGGACAGTGTCACACAGAACACCTATAAATCGCCGGCGAACCCCGGCCTCAACCGGACGGCACCGCTACGCGGTACCGCACGGTTAGGCCCATAGCGTTGGGTGCAGGGGGCGACATCAGCCATTGACTGTGTAAAGGGATAGCTAATGCATCTAGAGGAAGTCGCATACTGGGGCACCTTCCTAAGTGGGCTAGCGACATTGATCGTCGCGCTCTTTGGTGGCGCTATTCTAGTTTATGATGTCCAACTTCGGCGTCGTCAACTGCGCGAAACTCTATCCAGATCCTATTCCACGTTGAACGTTGATTTCCAGGTCTCTATTCATCCGACGCTAGCCGACAAACCGGAGTGGGTGTTGGAGACACGTGTCATAATTGAAAATGCAGGTTCGGAGATACGGGCCATCCCAGCAGCATACGTCCACGCTCGTGCTCTTCCAGAGTTGAGTGACGGAAACAGTCAGATGTTCTTGGAGAAGGACTTCGGCTCTCTTAGGCCAGTCGCTCAGTTATCTGTGCCGATGAACATTGCAAGGTTCGATTCGGCGATCTGGCATGTGGGACCCGGGGAAACAGACAGCGTCGTTCGTTGGGATGTACTCTCGGGCGAGTTAATTCAGCAAAATCCAATAATCATAGTTCGACTAGAGATATATAACCTGCCACACGAGTTCGTTGGGGCTGCCGACTTTCCCAGCAACGCCGGCGGAGTGGACCGCCGCCAATGGTTAGAGTTCATGGAGCGCGATGAGGGAGCAAGGCACAAGCAGGTGATCTTTGCTCACGCAGCTAAGGATGTTGATTGTATCAAAAAGGGAGATTGGGTATTTCTCATTCCTGGGACGGAAGATATCGACATAGAAGCGTCAACGCGATTCCGAACAATTCTAGATAACCTCGCTCAAACCGGTCGGCAAATCTTGGTCGTCCTCAACCCGCCCGAGTCCAAGGTATTTACCCATAATTCTCCCCAGGCCGAGGTGGCGGCGGAGGAACGATCTGAAATCAAGCGCCCAACACTCAACCGGACGACAACCGCAAACAGCGCGGTCGTCGCCGGTTAGGGCACAAGCGTTGGGCGTCGAGGCTTCAGTTCCCTTGCTCGCTATTGCTGCCTATGCGTAGCGTCCGGCCTACGCGCTGCACCGGACGCCAACCGCAGTCGGCACGCCGTGGCGCTGACAAGGAGAAGCAGAAGTGAGATATCGCCACCTCGAAATTTCCCATGGCGGTTCGAAGCCTACGGACAAGGAGCTCCAGGCAATCGAGGCGGCCGTCGGAGCGAAGCTCCCTCCTGATTTCAAGGTCTTCCTCGCCGCAGCCAACGGAGCCACCATTCCCTACTCCGTCAACGCCAGGAGCGCGGACAGCGACGATCCGCTCAACTTCCGGGAGATCCTCGACACAGACGGTGATGGCGAAGGCACCTTCCTGGGTGAGCTCGCGGCCCTCAGGGCTCGCTGGAACATTCCGCTTGGCGTGCTGCCCTTCGCCCGAGAGTACGGCGATTCTTTCGCTCTCCTCGACCTACGACCACAGACCTATGGTGCGATCCTTGCCTTTCTCACCGATCTGCAACCAGAGACTGCCATGAGAGGAGAGCCTGTGTTCATTCGCCTTGCTGATTCATTTGGCGCCTACGTCGACAGCTTGGTTCCTGAGCTCTCAGACGAGGCCTTCGGCTAGCACTACTACGACATCCCCGAAGTTCGTTCCGGGTTTCGCCCCTGAAAGGGGCGACCGTTGAACAGCCTGGGGTGCAACCCCAGGGACAAGGCCAGCCCAGATCTCAAGCCCCCAGAGGGGGCGGCATGGCCGGCCGCAGCCTCGATGTCGCCCCCTTCGGGGGCTCTGAATGGGGGAAGGATGGGCCTGCGGACCTGGGGCTGACGCCCCAGGCTGTTCAACGGCCGCCCCCTTCAGGGGCGGGGGCGGCGGCAGGCCTAATAGAAACTCGGAACGAATTTAGGGGACGTAGCACTACGTCCCGCCACGTTTCCGTTCCCAGGACTGAAGTCCGCCAGAGGCATGGAAGGCGGTCCAGGATCTTGTCGCCGCCCTACAGTCCCGGGATGGACCGCTTCAGCCCGGTCGCGCGCCATACGGCGGTCTGGCGCCCCGTACAGGACCCCGCCGCCTTCCGCGGCCTGATACCGGTCCGCTAAAGTCTCTTATCCCGCCGCACAGGACCTTATCGCCGCCTACAGACTCGTAGCGCGCCGCTACGGTCCTGTAGAGCGCCGCTACGGTTTCTTATCCCGCCGCACAGGCTCTTATCGGCCGCTATCGTTTCTTGCGGGACGCCGCGGCCCAAACGCGAGGATGCATCCTTATATATAGGCGCTCCTCCCGGGGCCATGGGGGCCTTCCGGGACGGCGCGCCTGAAAGGATGCACCCCATGCCCCGATCCGGCTTCCGCCGTTGGCGCGCGGTCCTCCTGCTCGCCGCCCTCCTCCCCCTCGCGTTGAACGCCGCCCATGCCCGCGAGACGCCCCGCCGGGCGGCCGAGGTCCGCGCCGCCGCCGCGAATCCCCTGGCACCTCTCTGGGACGGCCCGCAGACGCCGCCCACACGGCGCAGGGCAGTCCGTCACCACCACCTCACTGAAAATCCACATACCAACCCTTATACGGGAAGAGGTCAGTGAAGTCCCTCTTGTCCGAGTAGCCTGCCCCGCAGCAAGCATAGTGCACGGTGGTCACTCCCACATTTGTCGCCAAGATGTCATCGACGACATCCTTGAGCGACTTAGGGGCGGTGACGGTGTAAGGGGTTCCGGTGACATGGAGCCCGTCGGCGGGGCCCACAGTGTAGTTGATGACCTTTGCCGGGTGGCGGTAGACGTAGGGGTACGGCGCCGGAACCGGTCTGGGTCGTTGGGAACCGTCATTCGGCTTGAGGATCACATCGGCCTGTGTCGGTGGACGTCCACTTTCGATTGCATTGGCGACTCTGTCTTCAAGCGCTGCTCCGGGAGCGGCATAAAGGATCACGGTGATTCCGGGCGGGACTTCAAATTCCGCCAGTTTCTTTCGTCGAGCCTGGGGATCCGCCTCCAGATACGCCTCATTGAAGCGGCCGTGCCCACTGACGACCTGTTCGGTTACTGCCCGTTGGATGGTGGAAGCAGTCCGGCCTGCAACCGGCCGCAACGGCTCTGTACGAGGCGCCACCCCCGCCGGAGGACCTGGCGATCGCGCGACCGCGGCCCGCACATGGGGAGCCACTCCGGCGCTCGCCAACTGAACGGCTGGGCCGGGCTGCGGCACGCCTGGCCGCTTCGCCTGTATAGCAGCCTGAACATGCGGCGCAAGCTTCGCCTGCACGGCTGGGGACGGGCGAGTTGCTCCCGCCGATGCGGCGATCATGGCCTGGACATGTCGCGCTAAAGGCTTCCCCATGGAGATCTTCCTCCTCGGCCGTCAATAAATCCGGCATTGACTTCCAGGATTAGACAGTCGTCGCCCTGCTCGTGCGACCCAAATGCCAGATCGAAATTCATCAATACGCCACGGCTTCTTCATAGTAAAGAGATCGTCCAGCGTCACCTACTTCCCGGGGTTCGCGGACCAGAGTCCATCAAAAAGCGCTATCGCCCGCTCCAGAACCTCATCTCGACCTTCTGTGCATTGACAATCCTTTCTTGTCAGCGTTCTAGCAAGCTTAGCAAGCTGCCTCTTAAAGCTGCCTATTACTCTTTGCTACAGGCGCAGACGCCTGCCAGTTTTCCCAGGAATCCTATTGCTGAAATTCTACGAGCGTGACCAAGAGGAGTCAAGTCAGGCCCTCAAGTCAACGGGAGGAGAAGTTGGCAAGCCAAGGACACTATGGCTGTACTTCGCCTTATAGGATCGAGCGTCCGGCTCGAGATGGGAGACATCGGGGAAGGCGAGCGAATCGAGGGGGAAGAATCCGCGGCGGTCTGCCCCGCGGCGCGAGCGGCGCGCTCCGCGGCGTGAGCGATTCGCCCTACGACACCGGGATCTCGCTCCGAGGAGCGAGGGGCTCGCGCAGAAGGTCCGGAGGCTCGCCGCGCGGGGCAGAGCGGTCACGGAGTCGGCCGGGGGTCTGGCCCCTTGGGCGAGCGTCTCGCTCCCAGGGGGCAGGAGACTCGTGCCGGGGAGCCAGCGGCTCGAACCGAAGAGCGGGCGCCTCGTGGGGCGGGGCAGGCGCCTCACGCCGCGGGGCGAATGTCTCACGATTCGGTTCTCACAGGCCGTCATGCGGGGCGGGACGCCGCGGCCCCGACGCGAGGGTACATCCTTATATAGAGGCGCTCCTCCCGGGGACCATGGGGGCCTTCCGGGACGGCGCGCCTGAAAGGATGCACCCCATGCCCCGATCCGGCTTCCGCCGTTGGCGCGCGGTCCTCCTGCTCGCCGCCCTCCTCCCCCTCGCGTCGTACGCCGCCCACGCCCGCGAGACGCCCCGCCGGGCGATCGACGTCCGCGCCGCCGCCGCGAATCCCCTCGCGCCTCTCTGGGACGCCCTCCTCGCCCTCCTCGGCAAGGAAGGAAGCGGGCTCGATCCACATGGCAGCCCCGCTCCCGCCGACGCGGGGGGCGGGCTCGATCCCAATGGACGCCCGGATTCCCTGGAGGAAGGCGGCGGGCTCGATCCCAGCGGACGCACGTAGGCCCGCCCCGGACCGCCCTCGGGGACGTGGGAGCCGCGTCCCCGGGACTTCCCGCTCTTTTTCTTCCGATCCGTGTCCCGAATTCCCCCTCGGCGGCAACCTGTCTTATAAGATGAAGAACAAGTCTCGCGAGAGCGAGCCGACCGCCGCGGAGGGTTCCATGAAGGCATTCCATCTCGACGCCGCCAGCCTGGACGAGCTGATCCAATCCAACGACCATCCCCTGCAGAAGGAGCTCCTCCTGCACCACCTGGAGGGCTGCGCCGTCTGCGGTCCGGTGGGAGCCCATCTCGTGGAGGCGCGGCGGGCGGGGCGCCTCCCCCGGCTCTACTCCAGCGTGGAGGCCGGCCTCGCGAAGAGCCTGCACGAGGCGCCGGCGCTGTGGCGGAAGCTGGAGCCCTTCTCCCCCGGCAGGCGGCGCGGCCTCGTCCAGGACACGGACCGCTTCCTCTCCTGGGGTCTCTGCGAGCTGCTCTGCCGCAAGAGCGAGACGACGGCCGCCCACGACGCGAGCGAGGCCGTGGACCTGGCCGAGCTGGCCGTGCTGATCGCCGAGCGCCTCCGGCCGTCTCGCTCCGTGGAGGAAGCGTGGCTCCAGGAGCTGCGGGCGCTCGCCTGGGCGCACCTCGGCAACGCCCGGCGGGTGCTGGGGGAGCTGCGGAGCGCCGAGGAGGCTTTCGAGGCCGCCGCCGCGCTGTGGGAGAAGGGCGCGTCCGAGATCGCCGACGCCCTGGGCTTCGGCCCCGTGATCCTGGACCTGCTGGCCTCCCTGCGCCGGGCGCAGCGGCGGTTCGACGATGCCCTGCTCCTGATCGACCAGGCCGTCCTGGCCTGGCTCCACGGGCCGGAGGAGACGCGGGACCTCCATCTCGCGGGACAGGCCCTGATCAGCAAGGCGTACACCTTCGACCAGATGGGCGAGCCCGAGCGCGCCCTGGAGACGCTGCGCGAGGCCGCGCCCCTGGTCGATTGCGACCGCGATCCCCGTCTCCTCCTCTGCGTCCGCCACAACCTCCTGGACACCCTGAGCAAGACCGGCCGTTACGACGAAGCCGCCGCCCTGCTGCCGGAGGTGGAGGCGCTTTCGCGGGAGACGGGAAGCGCGCTGGACGTGTTGCGCCTGCGGTGGGCGGAGGGGAGGATCGCGGCGGGCCGCGGGGAAGCCGGGCGGGCGGAGGGCCTGCTGGAGGAGGTGCGGCGGGAGTTTTCGGAGCGCGAAATGGGCTACGACGCGGCGCTGGCCTCGCTGGAGCTGGCGGCGCTCTACGCGGATCAGGGCCGGACGGCGGAGCTGCGGGCGCTCGCCTGGAAGCTGCCGCCCCTGTTCCGTTCGCGCGACGTCCACCGCGAAGCCCTCGCCGCGCTGACGCTGTTCCATCAGGCCGCCGCGAAGGAGACCGCGACACTGGAGATGATCCGCAGCCTCGGCTCTTATCTCACCAGGGCGCGGCAGGACCCGGGCTTGAAGTGGGAGGGGAGTTGTAATGGGCGAAGTCGGGGGCCACAGGGAGGATGATAGTGGCCACATTCTGATACCATTCTGGCCACGGAGGTTCGTATGGCCGAGGTCGGAGTCAAAGCCTTGAAAGACCAGTTGAGCTCCTGGCTGCGTCGGGCCAGCGAGGGGGAGAGGATCGTCATCACCGAACACGGCCGGCCCATCGCCGTCCTGACGCCGATCGATCAGAGCGAGGACGCTCGCCATGCCTGGGAGCTTGTCGGCGCCGGGCTGGCGAGTTGGAGCGGCGGCAAGCCGAAGGGATCGGCCCATCCCGCGAAGCCACGGGGGAAGAGCACGGCCGAGATGGTGCTCGAAGACCGGCGTTGATCCTCTACCTGGACACCAGCAGCCTGGTCAAGCTTTACGTCGAGGAGGAAGGCTCGGACGAGATCCGCGCTCTCGTCGAAGCGGCGGACATCGTCTCGACCTCCGTCCTCGCCTATCCGGAGTCCTATAGCGCTTTCGCCCGCCAGCAACGGGAGGGCGGGTTGACGATCGAGGAGTATTGGCGCGCCAAGGCCGATCTGGCCAGGGACTGGCCCACTTTCCTGAGAATCGACGTGACCGAGCCGATCTATCGTCACGCGGGGGAACTGGCGGGCCAACATGCTCTTCGGGGCTTCGACAGCCTCCATCTCGCCTCCTACCTCGCTCTGGTCTCCGTCAAGCCGAGCCGGACCGTGCGCTTCTCCTCCTTCGATGAACGGCTCAGCGCCGCGGCCAGCCGGGAAGGCGGCGGCTGACTGGAACTGATGAAAGGGCACGGCGCGATGCCGGCCCTCAGGACACGTCACGAGCGATCGTCACCGATCCAACTGTCGTAGCCGTCTTCGAGCGCGTGATAGCGCCCATGCGCCCAACTGTAGAAGTCCTGCCAGGTCCGCATCTCCTCCCCGCCTTCGATTTTCACCAGGACGCCCGCTTCCACGGCCCGGCGGATCTCCCGCAGCTCCGCGACCAGAAGGCCCCACTGCCCCGGCCGTCCGCTGGCCGACCGGTCCCTGTATAACTCATCCAGCTCCTGGACCCTTTCAGCCGTGATCGTGTAGTCCTGCCAGGGAATGTGAATCTCGATGCCGCTCGCCCTGAGGGCCAGCTCGAAGCTCTCCTCGTCTGCGAGCATCCTGGTGACAAAGGCCTCCTCGAAGCTCAACCACGGCGTCGGCCATCCCTGTTGCTTGGCCCAGGCCCGCAACGCTTTGAGGTCCGGCCACTGGAGCCGCATAGTGCCCAGGCGCCGCGCCTCTCGCACAAGGGCCCGGTCTTCAGGTGTAGCCGTTCTCAGCGCCCAATCGGGGATGTCGATGTTCATCGCAAAACGCCTCCGCTCCACGCTTGCCCTCCCCCGTCCCGGGTGACGTACAGCCAGGCATGACGGGAGCCCTGCTCGTCGATCAGGAAGATCGCGGCCCCGCAGATCTTTTTCATTTTCGTTTCTGTCCCCTTGCTCGATTTATGGGACCAGTGGCCATCATCATACGCCAAGCGTCGCACCCTGAGCCGTTGAACCAGGGCGCCGGCCTTTGCGTCTCGCAATTCCCTTGGGCGGCACCTGTTGAAGTAGCAGGCTATGGTCGGACGAACCTTCCATAGCATGGAGAAGGAGAAGGAAATGCGTCGTAGCGCTCTGGTCTTGACCCTGGTGCTCCTGGCTTCATCCTTGCCGGCCCGCACCACACCCTCCCCGCTCTCCACGTCGTACCTCCCCAACTGCGCGGATTGCACACGGACGACGCCGTGCGACACCGAGTGCGGGTACGACCCCGGAAAAGGCGGGCCGGTCACGTGCGGCGAGTATGGCATCTGCCTGGGCTGGCCATAGCTACGACCTTCTGGATCCCGTACGAGACCCTGTAAAGAAAGGAGATCTTCATGCGTAGAGCACTGCAGTTGTTGGCCCTGTGCGCGTTGCCTGTCGTTGCCGGCATCCCTGTCGAAGGGCAGTATCCGCCGCCGAATCCCGACCGCGACAAGTGCTTCTCAGATTGTGGCTATTTTGAAATGACATGCTTCGCTTTCGGCGGTGAACCCGGCGGCTCTTGCGCCTTCAACCACGAGACGAACGAATGCATCAACACCAAGACGTGCACGTTCTACTACTACGATTAAAACAGCGGTGGTGAAGCGTCCCGGCCCCGAGGCTCAAGCGCTCGCCGCGGCCTGCCGGAGCTGGGCGTAGACGCCGAGGCGATCGGTGATCTGCCAATGTCCCGTCAGGCGACCGTCTTGAAATAATAGACGGTCGCCCCGGACATCTTGATCTCTCCGCCCATCGCGGGAAAGCCGGGAATGCCGCCCTGATGGGTGGCGCTCCAGAGCCAGCGCTCGTCTGCCCGCCGTGCTACCATGGCCGCGTCCCTACAAGAGGAGCGGAGTTGCGCGCCAGGAGCCTTCGTATTCCTTGCTGGATCGTGGCCTTCGTGGTCCTCTGCACGGCTGCCGCCGGAGCGCCGCCGGAGCGGCGGAGCCTGCAGACCGGCGCGGCGATCGAACGGCGGATGGCCGGCGGCGAGGTCCATTCCTACCTCGTCGAAGCGAAGCCTGAAGCGCGGCCGCTGGTCACCGTCGAGCAACGCGGCATCGACGTCGTCGTGGAGGCGCTGCGTCCGGACGGCTCGGT
Organism: Thermoanaerobaculia bacterium; assembly: GCA_036376245.1. Lineage (GTDB taxonomy): Bacteria > Acidobacteriota > Thermoanaerobaculia > Multivoradales > UBA5704 > DATARR01. Next base: position 199,994 of record DASVAS010000053.1, read on the forward strand.
CCTGATCGCGGTGGACGGCCCGACGGACAGCGAAGGTCCGGAACCCCTGCTGCTCCCCGCGGACGCCCTGGGCTCCATCGAGATCCAGGTACGGTCCCTGTCTCCGGGAGCCGCGCCAGGGGCTTACTCCGTGCTCCTGGAGGATCTCGAATCGGCGCCTGCCGGGCGTCTCGAAGCCGAGCGCCTGATGACCGAGGCGGCGGCCCACAACCGCGCGGGCGGCGCGGAAAAAAAACAGCTCGCCGCCACCCGGTACGAGGAGGCCCGGGGTCTCTGGCGCTCCCTGGGAAACCGCCGGCAAGAGGCGCGATGCGCGCTGGCGGTCGCCGAGATCCATACGGCTCTCGGCCAGCCGCAACAGGCCCTGGAGCACCACCAGCAGGCGTTGGCGCTGTTCGTCGAGCTGGCGGACGAGCCGGGGCAGGCGGCCACCTGGCGGGGCATGGGGCTGGCGCGGACCGCGACGGGCGACTTCGCGGGCGCCGTGGCGGCGCAGCGGAGCGCCCTGGCTCTCGAACGCGGTCTCGGCCGCCCTTATGAGGAAGGCAAGGTCCTCAACAATCTTGGCTACGCCCTCCACTCGCAGGGAGAGCTGCGCGAGGCTCTGGGTTTTTATGAACAGGCGCTCGAAATCTTTCGACGGCTGGGCGAGAAGGGGGTGTGGGAAGGGACGGTGCTCCAGAACCTCGCGGCCGTCTCCATGGGCCTGGGAGAGCCCGAAGCGGCGCTCCGGAGCTACCGGGAGATCCTCGCGCGGCAGCGTGTCCTGGGAGACCGCAAGGCCGAGGCCCGGACTCTCAACAACCTGGGTGTCCTGTTCGACAACCTCGGCCAGCTCGGCGACGCTCTCGACGCGTACGCGGCGGCGCTCGCGATCGTCCACCCCTCCGGCGACCGGCTGTGGGAAGCCGCGCTCCTCCATAATCTGGGCGCCGCTTATTCCGCGCTCGGCGACTTCCAGCGCGCGCTCGCCAACCTGGAGCAGGCGTTGGCGATCCGCCGCGAGATCGGCGACAAGCCGGGCGAGGTCAGGACCGAGACCGCCATCGGCGAGGCCTGGTCCCGGCGCGGCGAGAACGCCCGGGCCCTCGACGCCGGCCGCCGGGCCGCCGCCCTGGCGAGCGCGGCTTCCGACCGCCTGGGCGAGATGCGCGCGCGCCGCCTCCTGGGCGAAGTCAGCCTCGCGGCCGGGCAGCCGGCGGCGGCTCTCCCCGAGCTGACCCGGGCCCTGGAGCTCGCCCGCCTCCTGGACAACCGGGCCGACGAAGCCTGGATTCTGCGCATCCTGGGGGAGATGCATCTGGCCCTGAAGCAGCCGGAGGAGGCCGCCAGGCTCCTGACCCAGGCGGTCGACCGCGCCCGCGCCGTCAGGACCCCGAGCCGGATCCTCGCGGCCCTGACCGCCCTGGCCCGCGCCGAGCGCGAGATGGGCCGGCTGGCGGAAGCCCGCTCGCGGATTGAAGAGGCTCTCGGTCTGATCGAAACCCTGCGGGCCTCGGAGACGAGCCCGGATCTGCGCGCCTCGTTCCTGGCCTTCAAACACGCCGCGTTCGAGCTCGCGATCGACCTTCTGATGGAGCTCGACCGCCGGGAGCCCGGCGGGGGACATGCGCGGGCGGCTTTCGAGGTCAGCGAGCGGGCCCGCGCCCGTTCCCTTCTCGACCTCCTTCAGGAGGCGGGCGCCGACGTCCGCCAGGGTGTCGACCCGCTGCTGCGCGACCGTGAACGGGCTCTGCTCGTCCGGCTGAACGCCAAGGCGGGCCGCCAGGCCAGCCTGCTCAGGGGTCCGGTGACGGAAAAGCGCGCCCGGGCGGCCGAAGAAGAGATCCGCTCGGTGCTCGCGGAGCTATCCCAGGTCGAGGCCGAAATCCGCCGCCAGAGCCCGCGCTACGCGGCCCTCACCCAACCGCCTCTCGCCAGGAGCGGTGAAATCCAGGGCCTCCTCGACGGCGACACCCTTCTCCTGGAATACGCGCTCGGCGAGGAACGGAGCTTCCTCTGGGCCGTGGATCGCGATTCCGTGACGGCTTTCGAGCTTCCGGCGCGGGACCGGATCGAGGCGGCGGCCCGGGAGGTCTATAGCCAACTGAGCGTCCTCGCGCACGGAGACGGCGGGAGCGGACAGGCCGCCGCCGGCCTGAGCCGCATGGTGCTTGGGCCGGTCGCCGCCCGGCTCGGCGGGCGCCGGCTGATCGTCGTCGCCGACGGCGAGCTCCAGTACATCCCGTTCGGGGCCCTGCCGCTGCCGGAGGCCCCCGGGACCCTCCTGCTCGACCGGCACGAGATCGTCAACGCGCCCTCCGCTTCCACCGTGGCGCTCCAGAGGCGGCTGGCCCGCCGCGGGCCCGTATCGGGCGCCGTGGCCGTGCTGGCCGATCCCGTGTTCGATCCCCAGGATCCGAGGGTTCCGCCACGGGTTTCGGCCGCCGCCGAAACGCCCCCTTCAGCCGCGTCGCCCTATCGCTCGGCGTCCGGCGACGGTCCGCTCCTCCGGCTTCCCTGGACTCGCCGCGAGGCCGAGGCCATCACCGCCGTCGCCCCCCCGGGCAAGTCGCTTCTGGCCCTCGATTTCCGGGCCAGCCGGGAGACGGCGCTGTCGCCCGAGCTTGCCCGCTACCGGATCGTCCACTTCGCGACTCATGGCCTCATCGATTCCCAGACGCCCGCCCTTTCCGGCCTGATGCTCTCCCGCGTAGGGAAAACGGGAAAGCCGGTCGATGGCTTTCTCGGTCTCGGCGACGTCTACAACCTGCGGCTTGGAGCCGACCTCGTCGTCCTCTCCGGATGCGAGACGGCGCTGGGCAAGGAGGTGCGGGGCGAGGGCCTGGTGGGATTGACCCAGGGCTTCCTCTACGCCGGCGCGAAGCAGGTCGCCGCGAGCCTCTGGCGGGTCGAGGACCGGGCGACGGCGGAGCTGATGTCCCGCTTCTACCGCGGCCTGCTGGTCGAAGGCAGACCCCCTGCCGCGGCCCTGCGCCTGGCGCAGCTCGCGGTCCGCAAGGACAAGCGCTGGCGGTCTCCCTACTACTGGAGCGGCTTCGTGCTTCAGGGCGACTGGGGGTGAGATAATCACCGGCCCGAAGGCACTTCAGGGCCAGGCGACGGCTACCCTCCGTCGTCCGCGAAAAAAGGAGAACGACATGGCATCCCCCCCTGTTTCGTTGCCTCAGTCTCTGATCATTGACTCTTGGAATCCCTACAAGTCGGGCATTCCAGAAAAACTCTTTCGCAGAGGCGACATCATCAAGATCGATTCCCAGGAGCTCGGAATCTACCGGCTCTCCTGGAGAAAAGCGGTGTATTCCGTCCTGCTCTCCTGGCAGGGGGGAAAGCTGCAAGGGACCGTCCCGATCAAAAATCAACTCAACCGCTCCGTCGTCGACAGCCTGGTGACAGTTCAGATTTCCAAGGATCAGGCGGACAACAACTGGACCGGTAAGCTTACCTTGGCGGGCCCGGGAAACGGCAGCGAAGGCAATACCGGCGTCTTCGTCGCCCAGGCAGACGGCAAGCCTGACGCCGCGGAGTAGGCAGCCGCCTCCGCCCGGGCTTCATGCCGGACAGACCCGGTTTCCAGTATCATCGGCCCCATCTAGAAAGAGGGGACCATGAACGGGCTGTCCCTGAGATTTTCCGGGGCCGTGCGGCACTTTCGGAGCAGGCGGGCTTGAACGAGCTCGCCGGGCAGCCGCGGCCGGGCACCGACCCGATGGCGGACCTGGTCCAGCGCATCCTCTCCGGCCATCCGGAGGCGGAGACCGAGCTGGTCCAACGGTTCAGCCGCGCGCTGAAGTTCCTGCTGGGACGGCTGACCCGGGACGAGGCCGCGGCGGAGGACCTCTACCAGGAGACCTTCCGGCTGGTGATCGAGAAGGTCCGGCGGGGCGAGCTGCGCGAGGCGGAACGGCTGCCGGGATTCGTGAGCGGCCTGGCCCGCAACCTCTTCCTCGGCTCCGTCCGCCGCGGCGGCCGGCGCCAGAAATGGGAAGGAGATCCCGAGGCCACCGAGACCGCGCCCGATCCGGCCCCGGGCCAGCTCCAGAAGCTCCTGGCCAAGGAACGGGCCGCGCTGGTCCGCCAGGTGCTGGGCGAGCTGAAAAACGACCGCGACCGCGAGATCCTCTCGCGGTACTACATCGCGGATCAGGATAAAGACGTGATCTGCCGCGACCTCGAGCTCTCCGATCTCCACTTCAACCGCGTGCTGTTCCGCGCCCGGCAGCGTTATAAAGAGCTGTTCGAGAAGTGGCAGGGGAACCCATGACCGCCGTGGATCACGCCTACGCCGAAGAGCACGGCCTCGTCGACGCCTACCTCGCGGAACGGCTGAGCGAGAGCGAGCGCGACGCGTTCGAAGCCCATTTCTTCGCCTGCGAAACGTGCCTCGCGCAGTTGGAGATGGCGAACGACTTCCGGGAAGGGATGCGCGACGTCGCCGCCGAAGAGACGGCCAGGGCGAGCCTCGGCGTTCTCGCGGCCGTGTCCTGGAAACGCCGGATCGCGTGGGCCGCCGTCCTCCTGCTCCTCGTGGCGCTCCCCCTCGGGCTCCTCCTGGCCCGCAACCGCAGCCTCGAACGCCAGTTGGTAGAAGCCCGGACGGTGTCTCCGACCGTCGAAGATCCCCGCGTCGCGCGTCTGGAAGCCGAGCTGAAAGCCGCCCGGGAATCCGGAGCCGGCGACCGCAAGCGCCTGGAAGACGAGCTCGCCAAGGCGCGCCAGGCCAGGTCGGAAGAGAAGACCGCGGAGAACCGCCCGCAGGTGAACGTCCCGGTCTTCCTCCTCGCCGCCGTCCGGAGCGGCGACGAGGCCGACCGCGAGCCCGTGAACCGCATTCCCCTGCCCGCGGCGGGCCAGCCCGTGCTCCTCACGATGGAGCTGGCCACCGTGGATTTCCCCGCCTTCCGCGCTTCCCTGCGCGACGGGAAGGGCCAGGAGATCTGGCGCTCCTCGGGCCTCGCGGCGGACGAAAGAGATACCCTCACCATCCTCCTCCCCTCCAGCATGCTCTCCCCCGGCGTCTACGAGCTGACGATCCAGGGGGAGGGCCAGGGCGCCGTGATCGGGGCCTATCCGTTCCGGGTGACGCGGCGGCCTTAGAAAAAGACAGAAGGACACCAAGGACACCAAGGACACCAAGGACCGCAAGGACGGTTACTGTCCCTGGTGTCCCTGGTGTCCCTGGTGTCCTTGGTGTCCCTGGACTCAACGCGGCCGAGCCCACGCCCGAGTCGTCATCCGTCGCGCGGTATGATCCCCCCATGAGACGCACCGCCGGCCAGGAGAGCGCCCCCGCCGATCCGATCGACTTCGAGGAAGTGTTCGCCGCGCTTCCCCTGCTCCACCCGACGCCCCGCTCGTGGGCGAAGCTCGCGGCGGCCAGCCTGCCCGAGTTCCTGGCCGATCACGCGGTCTGCGAGCAGCAGGTCGCCGTGTACGCCCTGTCGCTCGCCGGCTACTATCCCGACGACGCCGAGCTCGTCGAGCGCGCGGCGGCGCTGGCGGCCGAGGAGGTGCAGCATTTCCGGCGGGTGGTGGGGATCCTGAGAAAACGGGGCTGGCCGCTTGGAGGCAGGAGGAAGAACCCCTGGGCCCAGAGCCTGCGGGCGCGGATCGTTCCCGGCCGCGAGCCCTGGACGAAGATCGACCGCCTGCTGTTCGGCGCCATCATCGAGGCGCGGAGCTGCGAGCGCTTCACCCGTCTCCTGGAAGTCGTGGAAGACCAGGAGGTCGCGCACCTCCTCGCCGACCTCGGCCCCGCCGAGCGCCGCCACTGGGAGCTCTTCTACCGTCTCGCCGGACGCGAGACCGACGCGGAAGCGCTTACCTCCCGGTTCCAGAGCTGGCTGGAATTCGAGGCTCATCTCGCGCGCGGCCTCGGCGTCTCGCCGGCGGTTCACGGCTGAGGCGGGGTGGCGATCGGAGCTTTCCAGGAACTACCCGTTTGTGTTGCCCGCGCCTACCTTTCAGGGTGGCTTGAGCGCCCCTCCAAATGCCTAAAGTGAGCCTGTAGGCCCCACCCACCTGGTCCTCCGGAGCGCCGCAGGCCACCCCTTCAAACATCGCCGAGAGGGCCTACCGGCAGCATGGCCTACGCCCCCCCGGACAATCCTGAAAGGAGGATGCAATGGTCAGCGAGACCCTCACGCTGGAGCCCCCGACCGCGGTGTTGGAGGCCGAACGATTCATCACCCCATTGCTCAAGAGAAGGCACAACCTGGCCATCGTTCCGGGCGATACCTTCTATGACAACCCCAACCTGTGGATCCGCAACGCCGAGGACAAAGGCACGGTCCACCAGGACCCGAAAGCCGGAAAGGACAACTGGTTCTATGCGCGCGTGACCAACAACGGCTCCAAGGTCGCCGAGACGTTCTGGGTCACCTTCAACGTCCTGCTCTGGCCGCGCGAACGGGTCGGGCCGGGCACCGAGTTCTTCTATCCGCAGGATTTCTTCCCCTTCATCAACATCGCAGCGGGCACCCATCTCCAGCCAGGCACGAGCCAGATCGTCCACGCGAAGTGGCCGGCCGAGAACGTGCCTGTGACGGGCAGCCATTCCTGCATCCTGGCCACGGTCCAGAGCCTGGGAGATCTCACGGCGAACGACATCAACGTGTGGGAGAGCGACAACCTGGCGCAGAAGAACGCGACCGTCGTCGCCGCGCTCCCAGGGGCGTCCCTGACGTTCCCGTTCCACATGGGCAGCCTGTACCGTGACAAGGCCGAGGTGTTCCGCCTCGAGGTGCGCCGCCCCCAGAAGTGGCCGAAGACGGCGGTCTCCCTGGTGAGCCCGGACGCGCACATGGAGAAGATCTTCAAGGCGGCCGGCGCTCCAGCGGCGCTCCTGCACCGGGAAGGCGAGATCTCGACCGCCAAGGGCGGCTTCCACCTCGCCTATCACCAGGGCTCTCTGGCCGGGTTCCCCGTCACCCTGCCGGCGCGGACCCTGGTCCCGCTCGAGCTGCGGATCGACGTGCCCAAAGAAGCCAAGCCCGGAGACGTGATCGAGACCCATCTGGTCCAGAGAAACCGGGAGAACAAGGTGGTCGGCGGGTTCGTCGTCAAGGTGAACGTGATCGCTAAGTAGACGCGGTCGCCAAGTGCTGACAGCGCGCCCCGCCCGTCGTCAGGGCGGGGCGACGCCGCTCCTCCGCGCGGCGGAAGCCGTCCGGAGGGGCGGCGCGTCCGTTTCTTCGGCGGAGTACGCTGGGCTCAGCGGAGGGTGGGGAGATTTCATCGGAGGACAGCCATGGCCAATCAGGTGAATCTGAGCCCCGAGGCGCAACGAGCCATCGAGGAATACCTTGCCGAGCGGTCGCGCAAGAGGGCGGAGACGATCGAGCGGGCGGGCTATTCGGTCCCGGTGCCGCCCGAGCCCCCGCCGGCTCCGCCGGCCGGCGAGGACTTGCGGGCGAAAAACGATTCCAGCTCTTGATCGTGCCTGGACGCACCACATATCCAGGTGCGCGCGCCGGAAGGGAGTCAGGTATTTCTCCTGCCCACGCCGGTCACCGTTCGGGTGGACACGACGCTGATCCCGGCCGTCGGCCACCTTGCCGGGCGGGGCGGCGGCCCACCCCATGAGACATTCTCCGCAGCCCAAGAAAAGCGCATGCTGGCGCTGGAAGGAGAATGCCGATGTCAGGCAATACGACCTTTCCCCCCGCCCCGGCCGTCCAGCGGCTCTCTCCCACCGAGATCCTTGTAGCGATTCTGCTGGCCATTCTCCTGGTCCTGGCTCTCGCGCGTCCCGCCGGAGGGCAGAGCCCGCCGGTCCGCGAGCCCGGCGCCGACTATCTCTTCCCTTCCGAAGCTCTCGCTCCGCGCGTCGAGGCCCTCCAGGCACTGCCCAGCCCCGCCTTCGGTCAAGGCGATCGGGTGACCTACACGGCTTTCAACGGCAAGGCGCACGAGCTGACACGATTCCAGGGCCGATACGTCGCGATCCTCCTGCCGGACTCCTGGATGGGGCCCGCGGCGCTCTCGCAGGACCAGATCCGCTCCTTCGTCGACCGCTCCGATCTGATCTACCGTCAATTTATGGATTGGATGGGGGTGGAACCCGCGGGAGAAGGCCCCCTGACGGTGGCCATCCTGCCGGATGGGGAGACCTGTGGCTGGGGCTGCGGCATGATCGGCTCCAAGGGCGTGGAGATCGCGGACATCGGATGGCTGAACCCTATCCTCTGGCGAGAGATCGCGGCCGACAAAGGGGTCTCGGTGCTCATCCACGAGATGACCCACAACTTCGACGTCTTCTGGCCCTATCTGTACTACCTGCCGGGCCATCCCCACGCCTGGACCGACTTCGTCAACCTCTACTACTTCGTCTACACCCGCGAAGGGCAGGTGGACGCCACTCCCGAGGAGGTGGCCCGCGACTGGAAGGCTACGACCGCGCCCTACTTCGCCGACCGCACGGCCACCTGGGAGCGTTGCGTACGTGACGGCCTGTGCGAGAGCCTCGGCATCACCGCCAACAACGCCTGGGGCGGCCTCGGCTTCCGGTTGGCTCTGCTCTATGGTCCCCGCTCGGCCCGCGGCTTCATGGGCTTCCTGCGCACCTACCGGCAGTCTCACACGCCGCCCCCCACGGTGGAGGGCAAGAACGATCTCTACGTCGAAGCTCTGGCGGCCGGCGCGGGACGCGATCTCGGCTGCATCGCCAACATCTGGCACTGGCAGGTTTCGGCCTCTCTCCGGAAGCGGATGGCCCAACTCTACGGTCCCAACGCGGACTGCAAAGACATCGACGGTGACCGGGTCACCCGGCTGGCCGGCGATTGCGACGAACGCCGCGCCGCTGTCTTCCCGGGCGCGGTCGAGCGGGCCAACGGCATCGACGACGACTGCGACGGACGGACCGACGAGGCCCTCTGGAACGAGCCGCCGGCCGGCGATTTCGCCTCTCCCCGCAAGATCGCCCTGCCGGCGGAGATCTCAGGCCTGATCACCGCCGGCGACGGCACCGATCCGTTCACCTTCCGAATGAAGGCGCCCCAGAGGGTGCGGATCGAGCTGTGCTCCCACTCCGACTTCCAGGGCTGGCTCTTCGCCTACGACAGCCGAGGGACCAACCTCGGTGGCCAGTTCGTGGGCAAGGGGCAGTGCTCCCGGGCCGCCTGGTGGTTCGGCGCCGACGGCTGGTGCCGCTTCGACGTCACGCTGAACTCGGCGTCCATACCCGGCGGCTACACCGTCGAGGCTCACGGCACCTCGCCCTGGCCGGCGCCTGAGTGGGCCCGAACGGCCCCGCCCGGCCGGGACGGCGGCCGCCTGATCCTCACCGCCTCCGTGGTTTCGCCCGGCGGCCTGCCGTCCAACCCCACCGCCGTCCGCTTCTGGGTGAGCGGCCTGGGGATCGTGGGCTCGGTGCCCTACGCCCCCAGCGTCTCCTACGCCTGGACGCCGCCGGCCGGCCTCGACCTGTCGGGGCTCACGTATCGCGCCCAGCTCCTGGCCCGGGGCGTTCCGCTGTACGACTTCACGCCGGCTCAGGCCTTCGCTCCTTGAAGCGGCCTCAGGATCCGGCGATCACCCGGTTGCGGCCGGCGGCTTTCGCGGCGTACAGCGCCTGGTCGGCGCGCCGGTTGAGCAGGCCCGCCTCGGTCAGCGAGAACGTGGGGTAGTCGGCCGCGATCTCGGCCACGATGATCGATGCGGCGGACCAGACGTAGCGAGTAGCGTCGCGGGCAGGATGCTGTTCGGAATCCACAGCATCACCAGCTTTTCCGGCATGACCGCGAAGGCCAGACTCAGCTTCGCGCCGAGATAGAACAGCAACGGGACGAGAAGCAATTGGATCCAACGCGACAAGAACGCTAGGCTTCCCTGAGACATGACATTACTCTGATAGTAGATCTTATCAATGTACGTATCGGGACGGGAAACAACAACCCAACAGGTGGTCTACTTCCACGAGCCCGATCGATACCGGCACATCGGCCATATCCGCTGTCAACCAGGGCTGATAGCCCCCACGCCAGGGAAGTGGCCCCCCCTGGCACGGGAGCGCGACTTAGAACAGTCCGTCGATCACATAGAGCCTGCCTGCGCCGAAATCGGAGACGTAGAGCCGTCCTGCCGGGTCGAACGCGAGATGGTTGAAGCTCAGGCCGAAGTACGGTGGTGTGTTCGGCGGATACCGCTGGCTCGAAGTCGAGAGCCCCTCGGCGAGCATGCTGACAGTGTAGGTGCCTGTGCCGTCGGGGGTCAGGCGGCGGATCTTGCCGTCCTTGAAATCCGACACGAAGATCTCGCCTGCGTCGCTGACCTCGATGTTGCCCACGAGAGTACCGAGGTTCGTAGCGATCAGCGTTTCGGCCCCCGTGTCCAGGTTGATCGCCACGACCTGGTTGAAAGCGGTGGGCGCCGTCGCGGGCCGGTACTGGAGAGTGGCCAGAAGAATGCGATCCCTGGTCACCACGACGCCCTCAGGCCGGACGTTGGCCAGGAACACGCTGCTCGTCCCATCCGGCTCCACTCTGTCGATCGAGCTGCTCGGCGAGACGCGGGACACGTACAGATCGCCGGTTTCCCTGTCAAGCGCGATGCCTGTGAAGTGGTAGTTCGCTGACAGGAAGGGAGACACCCGGCCGCTTGGAAGGACGAGCCGGATGCCGCGGGTCTGCGGTGTGGCATTCCCGCCCAACATGGTGACGAAATAGCCGCGGGAAGGATCGCGTACCACATCGATCCAGAGGAGCCCTGTTTCCGAGGCCAATGTGCGCCTCCGGCCGCTCGGGTGGACGAGCGTGAGGCGCGGGGTCGCGGAAGTAAATTGGAGGCCGGGCTCATCGATCGCCTCCACCACCGCAATCTGTCCCGCGCCATGAGCTCCGAGGCCTTCAGGTCCGTCGAGACCCTCGGCGACGACTTTGACGGTGTAGCCAGGCGCGACCGTGATCTGCGCACGGGACGGAGTTTCAACCAGGACGGACAGCGCCACGAAAAGAAAAACCCGAAAACGGCGGTCTGTGATCCACATGATCATTCCTCCTAAGAGAGTCGAAGGGAGAGGGAAGGGCGGTGCTCTCAGCACTCCTGTACCTACTTTGTTGGCCTTGCTGGATTTCGGCAACACATGTCCGGGTAGGAGGCCCTCCTGTCCAGGCAGGTGGGACGCGGAGGCTGCACTCCCGGAGCCGCCCAGGTGAGGGGAAACCCTCCTCCCGGCCGTTTCAGCCTGCGAGTTGGAACGGACCGGATCGGGAAAGGAACCCTCAGCATGAACCACGGCAGCGAAGCGGCGTCCTTGCGGGAGACACTGGGATGCCCGATCTACAACAAAGTCCTGCATAAAGAGGTCGGGCGCGGCGAGCTCGACTATGAAATCTATGTGCGTACCCAGGAGCTCCTGGCGCTGCAGCCCTCCCCGGACGAGCTGGTCGTGCCGGACGAGATGCTGTTCGTGGTGATCCACCAGACCCAGGAGCTGTGGCTCAAGTGCGCGGCGTTCGAGGCCGCGAACCTGGTGGAGCAGATCGATCGGGACGAGCTGTTCGCCGCCCTGGCGTCGCTCGACCGCGTCGTCCACATCGCGCAGGTCCTGCGCGACCAGATGCGCGTGCTGGATACGCTGTCGCCGGCGCGGTTTCAGATCATCCGGCGCAGCCTCGGCGAAGGCAGCGGCCTGCAATCGCCCGGCTACAACCAGATCCTCACCGCGGCGGCCGCGGCCGGGAGCGCGCTCGGCCGCCTGATCGCCCGCCGCGGCGCGACGCTGCTCGACATCTACCGCGACCCGGACGCCCACCCGGACCTGCACCGCCTCGCCGAGCGCTTCGTCGACTGGGACAGCGCGGTCCAGGGTTGGCTCGTCGAGCACTTCATGCTCGTCCGGCGCACGATGGGAGTCGACAAGAGCGTGCGCGCGCTCGACGGCTTCCCCACCGCGGCGCTCGTCGGGCGGGCCACGAAACCGCTGTTCGCCGAGCTGTGGAACGTGCGCATCGAGATGACGCAGTCCTGGTCGCGCGACGGCGGATACGCCCCGGGCGAGCGGCGCGGCGCGGTGTGCCCCTATTCGGGTCTGCGCGCGGAGGCATGACGTGACGCCGCCGACCGTGCTGGGCGGACCGGGCGTGGCGCGCGCCGAGTTCCCCGTCCTCGAAACGTGCGTGTACCTGAACAGCAACGCCAGCGGCGCCGTCCCGCGAGGCGCGAAGGCGGTGCTCGACGAATACTGGCGCACCCTGGAACGCTGGCGCGACGAGGCCTGGGGCGGCTGGTGGGACGACCTGCACGCCTACGCGGACGAGCTGGCGGCCCTGATCCACGCGCCCGCCGGCTCGGTCGTCTGCGACGTCAACGTCTCGACGCTGCTCTCGCGCGTGTTGAGCTGCTTCGACTACCGCGAGCGGCCACGCATCGTGACCAGCGACCGCGAGTTCCCCGCCCTCCCGCACGCCATCCGCGCGTTCGGGCTCTACGGCGCGGAGCCGGTGATCGTGCCGTCGCGGGACGGCGTGGAGATCGACGCCGAGCGGCTGATCGCCGAGATCGACGAGCGCACGCAGCTCGTGTGCGTGTCGCACGCGACGTTCGAGACCGGCGCGCTGCTCGACGTCGAGCCGATCGTCCGCCGGGCCCGCGAGGTCGGCGCGCTGGTCGTGCTCGACGCCTACCAGTCCGTCGGCGTCGTGCCGATCGACGTCATGGCGAGCGGCGTCGACTTCGTGCTCGGCGGCGCTCACAAGTGGCTGTGCGGCTCGTACGAGAGCGCCTTCCTCTATGTGCGTCCCGATCTGCTGCCGCGGCTCCACCCTGCGGCCTCCGGCTGGATCGCCTCGGCCGATCCGCTGTCGTTCGCGCCGCCGGCCGGCTGGGCGGACAGCGCGCGGCGCTTCGCGGGCGGCACGCCGGCGGTGCTGCCGGCGCTGTTCTCGCGCCCGGGCCTCGCCATCCTGCGCGGAATCGGCGTCGACGCGATCCGCCGCTGGTCCCTGGAACAGACCGATCACATTATTCAGCGGGCCGACACGGCGGGCCTCCCGGTGGCCACACCGCGCGCGCACGAGCGGCGCGGCGGCATCGTCGTCCTGCGCTTCCCCGGCGCCGACCGGGTGGCCCGCGAGCTCATCGCCAGCGGATTCGTGTGCAGCTATCGCGGCGGCCTCCGGATCGCGCCACACTTCTACAACACCGGCCAGGAAATCGATCAATTCATGGACGAGCTGGTGTCGCGTGTCCGGGAGGCGGCATGAACGCGCGGTCCCTCATGGCGCTGCTCTTCAATGCCGACAAGGCCCTCGATCTTCTGCGGACGGCGAACGATCTCGGATTGTTGCCCCGGCTCGACGCCGGACCGGTCACCCTCGCCGCGCTGTCCGACGCGGTGGGAGCCCGCCCGCTGCGCCTGTACAAGTTTCTCGACGGTCTCGAGAGCCTCGGCCTGGTGGAGCGCCGGCAGACCTCGGACGACCTGCTCGCCACCGAGTACGTGTCCAGGGAGCCGCTCACGCCGGCGTTCGAGGCGGTGCTGGGCGAAAAATCGATTGAACGCGACCGGGATCGCTATCCCTGGCGCGACCTCCACGGCCGGCTGGGCGAAGTCCTCACCGGCGGTCTCGACGCGAAGTTCGACTGGCCGCCAGTCACCGACGAAGACGTGCGCGGCTTCGAGCGCAGCATGGCCGCGGGATGCGGCCCGATCAACGAAGCGCTGGTGACCGCCCGCGGCGAGATCTTCGGCTCGCGCACACGCTGGCTGGACGTCGGCGGCGGCGACGGCACGGTCGCCGGGACGCTGCTGCGCGCCGATCCGCGGCTCACCTGCGACATCTTCAATCTGCCGGCGGTGGCCCCGCTCGTCGAGGAGCGCGCCCGCGCCGCCGGCCTCGCGGACCGGCTCGGATTCGTCGGCGGCGACTTCCTCGCCGGGCCGCTCCCGGAAGGCTACGACGCGCTGTCCTTCGTGCGCGTCCTGCACGACTGGCCGGCCGACGTGGCGCGCATGCTCCTCGAAAAAGCGAAGAATGCGCTCCCGCCGGGCGGCCGGCTCGTGATCTGCGAAGAGTTCCGCACCCGCGACCGCCTCGCCATCCAGTTCTTCTGGACCTGGTTCCTCATCGGCGTCGACGCCTGCACGAGCCGCCTGCGCGAGGTGGAGTGGTACACCGAAGCCCTCGCCGCGCTCGGCTTCGCCGACATCCGGGTGATTCCCGGCGCGTTCGACGTCGTGGTCGCGACGAGGGGGGACTAGTACGACGTCCCCGAAATTCGTTCCGGGTTTGCAGGAGGCTCCGCCGGTACGGCTTCCCCGTTCCGGCCCCGCTCGGGCATAAATGCCCGGGCGGGGCGACGCGCTTCAGCCGAAACCCGACACGAACTTCGGGGATGTCGTACTAGACTTCGCGGGGGTCATGAACATACCGTCCGGCGCTTCAGTTACCGGGGAGGGGTGTAGAATCCAAGACCGGAGGTTCCCTTGGAATCGGACACACCGGCCCCAAAAGGGGGACAGAAGCTACCTCTGGAGAGCTCCCCGAGCCCGGTACTCGCGGATCAGGAGCGGCTCCGGCTCGCGCTGTCGACCACTCCGATGCTGGTTTGGGAATGGGAGCTCGCGACCGACAGGGTCGTGCCTCTGCTCGACGATTTCGGAATGTGGGACGACTCCGGCGGAGAGCTTTTCCGTGGGGTCCACGCCGAGGATCTCGGGCGTGTGCGCCAGGCGGCGGCGCGCATCATCGCCGGCGAGACGCTGAGCGCGATCGATTTCCGCCTCGTCGCACCCGCGGGTCAGGAGCGCTGGCGCTCCTTCCGTGCACGGCGCCGCTGCGGGGCTGACGGCCAGCCGACACACCTGTACGGGATCACCCTCGACATCACCGAGCAGATGCTCGCCGGCAAGGCGATCGTCGAAGAGGCAACCCGGGCCAAGGACGAATTCCTGGCCATGCTGAGCCACGAGTTGCGCACACCGCTGACGCCTGCCCGCACCCTGGCGCAGATGCTCGAGCGGGACGAGACCCTCGCGCCTGAGCACCGCGCCGTCGTCGCCGAAATCTGCATACACATCAACGCCGAGGTGCGGCTCATCAACGACCTGCTGGCCTTCGAACGCCTGATGCAGGGTTCGATCCAGCTCAACGTCACCCCGGTGGACATCCACGAGCAGACGCGGCGCGCTCTTTCCATCTGCGCGCCGCTCGCCCGGCTCAAGCATCTCTCCGTGATCGAAAACCTCTCCGCCGCCCATTCGATCGTGAAGGGCGACGCTCTCCGGCTGCAGCAGGTGTTGTGGAACCTGATCCAGAACGCCGTCAAATTTACGCCGAAGGGAGGAACGATCGTCGTGCGTACGATCAATCCGGAGCCCGATATGCTCGTGCTCGAGGTGGAGGACAACGGCGCCGGTATCGAGCCCGAAATGTTGCAGCGGATCTTCGATGTCTTTGAGCGCGGCGGCCGCAAGCCGGACTCGCTGGGGGGGCTGGGCCTGGGGCTGGCGATCAGCCGGCGGATCGCGGAGCTGCACGGCGGCCAGCTCACCGCGGCCAGCCCGGGATTTGGCGGTGGGGCCACCTTCACCTTACGTCTCACCACGGCCGGGGCTACGGGAGCCGCGCTCGAGCCCGAGGCGGCGGCGCCGTCCGCCGAGCCGGCGGGCACGGACCGGCCGCTCAAGATCCTGTTGGTCGAAGATCATTCGGCGACCGCGAGGGCGATCGCGCGATTGTTGCGCAGCCACGGCCATACCGTCGAGGTCGCCAGCGGCCTCGATGCCGCTGACCGTGCCGCCGCGGCCGAGCGGTTCGATCTCCTGCTCTGCGATCTGCACCTCCCGGACGGCAGCGGCTTCGATCTCCTGCCGCGGATCCGGCCGCACCTGCGGCGCTGGGCGGCGGGAGGAGTCGAAACGCCGGCCATCGTGCTGAGCGGCTTCGCGCGGGATTCCGATGTGGCCCGCGCGCTCGCCGCCGGTTATGTGGAGCATCTTGCCAAGCCTGTCGATCAGGACCATCTCCTCGCCGCGATCCGGCGGGCGACGGCGGGGACAGAGCCGAACAAGACTCCGCACACGCAGCCGACCCGCCGTCCGGATTAGACACCGATCTCTAGTAGTAGCAGACCAGGGTCCAGTTCCTGGAGCTGTCGGAGTACCAGCACGAGACGAAGTTCACGGTGTATTCGTCGCCATGCGGCGGGCCGATGCAGGTCTGTCCCGGGGCGTACGGGACCGGCGCTCCGCCGCTTTCCACGCAATCCTGGGTGATGTCGAAGCAGTTGTACGGCGGGCAGGTGTAGGCCCAGGCGGGCGGCTCCGAAACCAGAGCGACAGCGGTGAGGAGGAGGGCCAAAACGAGAAGCTTCGCCTTCATTTCTTCTCCTTTGTGAATCTCCCAAGCGGGGAGTCTTCAATGATGTTACTCCAAGCCTGAAATCTTGGATAGCCCTCCCCTGACCCGTAGCCGTTCGGAGTAGCTCCCCGGGCGTATAGGATGGACGACCATGAAACCGAGCCCGATCGACGAGCCGTTCACGAAGGCGGAGATCCTGCGCGACCTGGAAGCGGTCCGGGACTGGAGCCTCGAATTCTGGCGCCAGTTCGAGACCGCCGCATTCTTCGCGCCCCAAGGCGAAGCGTGGTCGCCGGCGGACAACGTGCGCCACCTGGTGAAATCGAACCGCCCGGTGGCCTGGGCGCTGGGTCTGCCGCGGATCGTCCTCTACTTCCGCTTCGGCCTCGCCCGCCGGCCCTCGCGCCGGTATTCAGAGATCTTTTCGACCTACAAGGAGGCTCTGGGGGCCGGCCTGAAGGCGGGGCGGTTCACCGCGTCGCCGGTCCCGGCCGGGGAGCAGACGGATGAGAACCGCGAGCGCGCGCTCGACGCTCTGAACGGCACCTTCGACGCGCTGGGGAACGCGCTCCGCCGCTGGCCGGAACGCGCCATGGACCGGGCCCGTCTCCCCCACCCCGGCCTGGGATTGCTCACGGTGCGTGAGATGCTTTTGTTCACGCTGTATCACAACACGCACCACGTGATGGGCGTGGCGCGGCGGATTGACCCACATCTTTAGCCACGTCCTCGTAGAGACGCCACAGACGATGTAGCAACACCTGCCGAGACCACCACCGGCGTGGCGTCTTTCGAAGGGCAGAACGCCTCAAAGGGCAGGCCCTCCTGAAGATCTTCCCCTGCCCCATGGCGTTGGGTCGGTTCAATCCGGCTGGCTGAAGGATGCGGTTTGCCCTCCGAAAAGACGTCACGCCGTCTCCGTGGCCTCCGAGGCGGTATCGTTGATCGTCTGTGACGTCTCTACGGGCGAAAGGATTTCAATTCCTTCACGCAAGCAGCCGTCCAAGCAACCCGCTCAGCCGGGCGGCGCTGGTCCGGTCCGGATCCAATTGGGGATCGTAGATCGTGAGCTCCAGCCCCAACGCTTTGGGATGGCGGACCAGCGGCGTGAGCAGTTCCGCCAGCTCGTCCAGACCGAGACCGCCGGGTTCCGGAGAGTCCACGGCCGGCAGCACGGACGGATCGAGCACGTCCGCGTCCAGGTGAATCCAGAAGCCTCCCAGGTCGGGTCTGGCGAGCCGTTCCAGGGCGGCGCGCGCGGCGGTCTCCGGTCCACTCTCGCGGATTGCGTCATTGGGAAGGTCGAGCAGGGGCGAGACCCGCAGCGCATCCTCCCCGTACCACTGGTCGTCCTCCTGATCGCGGCGGCCGAGGACCACTACATCGGCCGCCCGCGCCAGAGGCTCCTCTCCCGCCAGACGGGCGAGCGGCGAATCGCCGCGCCCCACCGCCAGCGCGAGGCACATGCTGGCGGCCGATCCGGTGTACGACTCCTCGGGCGTGGCGAAATCGGCATGGCCGTCCACATAGGCCAGTCCAACCGGCGGACCGCCAGGCCGCCGGATTCCGAGCAGCGCGCCCAGGACGACGCTGCAGTCGCCTCCCAGGACCAGCACGAACGCGCCGTCCTCGGCCGCGGCGCGGACCTGGGTCCCGAGCGCGTGGGAGTAGGACACGAGGGCCTCCTCGTTGCGGGCCCGGCCCGGCGGACGCACGAAGTCGCGATAAGGAGGAGGAACCACGTCGCCATGGTCGCGGGCGGCGAGGCGACTGCCCAGCCCCTGCTCACGAAGGACGCCCGGCGCCAGATCGAGCCGGCGGATGCCGCCGTCGTCATAGGGACGGATGCCGATGCTCGACGCGGCCCCCACGATGGCGATGGAACGGTTCATGAGTGTCCCTCCTCCGGGCTTGCACCGGTATAAGCCTCATTACAGGTGCAAGAGTACGGCGGCATCCTGCACCAGTCAAGAGGCGAATACCGGTGCTAAAATCGCGGCATGCGAGCGGCGCCCGAAGCTTCGTCTTTTCGCCCCGACCAGCCGTTCAAGCTCGTCGGAGGCGATCCGAGCCTGGATCTGGTCAATACGGTCACCTGGACCGGGAACGGGCTGGTGAACGAGCGGCTCACCGACTACGAGCGGCTGACCCGATGGGCCGAGGAGGCCGGATTGGTGCCGAAGGCCGAGGCCAGGCGGTTGCGGCGGGCGGCCGCGGCGCGGCCGGAGGCGGCCCGGGAGGCCTACGACGCCGCGAGGTGGCTGCGGTGGGTGCTCCAGCGCCTGTACACGTCCCTTGCCACAGACGAGCCGGCGGGATCTTCCTGGGACGAATTCAACGAGCTGCTCTCCGAGGCCTTGCGGCGGCTGCGGCTCGCGCCCGTACGGCAGGGGCTCCAGGCGGCGGACTGGTCCTGGCGGGGTCAGGAAGAGAGCCTGGATTCGGTCCTCTGGCCCATCCTATGGTCCGCGGCCGCTCTGCTGACCTCTGAGGAGGCGGAACGGATCCGGGTCTGCGGCGCGCCCGATTGCGGCTGGGTGTACGTCGACCGCAGCCGGAACGGCCTCCGGCGCTGGTGCGAGATGGAGACCTGCGGCACCCAGGAGAAGTCACGCCGGCGGCGGCAGAAGGAATAGCTCCACCGGCGGTCATGGAGCCAGCTCGATCGACTGGATCAGGGAGTCGAAGCGGGGCCATTGCCCTTTCGTCAGGTCGACGCCCTGCTCCATGCCCGCCAGGTCGTCCTGATGCTCTCCGATCAGATAGGCGAACCGGCCGTTGCCGAAGTCGATCAGACAGAGCGCGACGTGCGGGGGCGGTCCCTCGACCAGGACCTGGACGTTCGGCTGCAGCTCGATGGTGCCGCCTTCCCAGGGCTCGCGCTCGTAGACGGCGTACACCGCCTCCCGGCCGTTGACCGTCAGGCTCTTCTTGAGGATCTGCCGGTAAGCGACGCCGTGCTCCTTCTGGAGGAACCCGGTCATCCCTTCGAACTGGGAGACCGCCCTCTCATCGAGGAGCATCGATTGCGGCTGCGCCTTTTCTCCTGTGGGGATGATGGCCACGGCGTGATAGACGCAGCGATCGAAAGCCGCCGGGCCGAAGGTGACGTAGGTGGTCATAACGCCTTCCCGCTCCGTCACACCCTCCACGATCCGCGTGTAGCTGAACTCGTACGAGTCCTTCGGATGAGGCAAGGCGACACGGAACGACTTGTCCCGCGGGGTGTAGACGTCGCGCGTGATCCTGCCCTTGAGCTCCTTGGGCGCCGGGGATCCGCTCTTCGTGATCCCGCCGGTGGTCCACTGCGACTGGGCGTCAGTCGCGCCGGCCGCCCATGCGCCGAGGATGAACAGCGCGAGAAGGACGTAACCGAGAGCCCAGCACCGATGGTTGCGCATGATGAGCCTCCTGAAAATCCGTGCAACCAGAACGGCCCACGGTACCGAGGCCGCTGTGGATGGCTCGACTCCTGGCGAGCCCACAATTCATTTACGCCTGCGCGAAGGCCCGGCGCGCCATGCCGCGGGATAGGTGACGCTCCGCCGAAGGGTGGGCGTGAAGGCCGGCGACGGAAGGCGTAGTCGTGTCACGCTTCCTCCCCGGCAAACACCATTCTTAGTAAGACAGCATCATCCCGAAGGCTTCACTTCGGCTCTTGGCCGCTGCCGGACAGGCGACACGATCCGTGCGTGCTGCGCGATCTCGCGGTCCTCCCCTGTTGAAACGGTTCCTTGCGTCAACCGAGGCAAAGCTTCATTTAACGCAACAATCCAGGAGACCGAATCAATGAAAAACGCATTCCTCTGCGTTTTGGTTCTCGCCATTCTGGCCGCTCTGCCGGCCGCCGCGGCGCCCGTTCGCTCGATCGATAACGGGATCGACGTCTGGATTACGCCGGGCGACGGTACGTCGTACATCGAGTTCGCCAAAGAGCCGATCCCGAAAGGCTTCTTCTGCCCCAATTCGGCCGCTTTCAAGGGCCGTGTCGCGCTCCAGGGCCGCCCGCTGACGACAGGGGTCGCCGGTGAGCTCGGTGGCGCCGACACCATCGTTCAGCGCCTGGACAACGCTACTTTCGATGCCAAAGGCGTGGCCACCACCCGCATCCAGATTCGCGCGCTCCAACTGGAGAGCGTGGCTCCCCTCAAGACGACCTGCGGCGACTTCCAAATGCGGGTCACCCTGAGCGGCACGCAGCCGACGACCAAGATGAGGATCATCAAGGACGACGAGTCCAGCGGCCGTTTCGTGGCGCCGATCCAGGTCCGGTACAAGATCAGTTTCTTCTCCACCAACGTTGCTCAGCCGAAGCCCCTGGAGCTCATCCGCGGCTTCACTCTCGCTCCGGCCCCCAACGCTACGTGGGGCGCGGTCGAGAACAAGAGGTTTGGCGCCCGTCAGAGCACCTTGCTGGTGGACACCGATGGCGACCAGGTCCCGGACACCTATCTCCCCAAGACGAGCGGGAACTTCCAGGCAGGCTGGACTCCGGCTTGGGAGCGGCAGCGGCAGAGCCGCGCGACGGAGAAAGCGGTAATGTACAGAGACTACGCGTACGACTGCTCTCTCATAGTGGATCCCGAATGCCATGAAGAGGCTGTGGGAATCCACTGCGCCATGCCGTGCGGTACCACCTACGTAGAGTAGCCCTCATCTGTCGATTCTTGGCGGCCCGGTAGCCTTACCGGGCCGCTGTTCCTTACGGCAACATCCGCCGCCAGTAGTGCGCCACCGGGACCGGTCCCATCTCCATCATTCCGTCCATGAAGGCGCGGAGGTCGAAGGCTTTTGAGCGAAGGGCCCATAGCCAAAGGGTCGGCTCAAGTCAAACGCTTGTCCCGCCGGAAGGCCTTTGTAGCACATTTAATTTATAGATGAATAGATCCGCAAGCGCGGAGAAAGGAGTCCCCATGCTTCGCAAACAGAACGCTGTCGGCTCGATTCTGCTGGCGATGATCGTCGCCGCGCCCTTGTCGGTGAGGGGAGCGGACCTCGTGGTCCAGGGGCGTGCGTGTGTCGGTCCCGTCTGCACGTCCGTCCCAGCCGGCAGTCCCACGCTGACCTTGAAGGAAGATTTCGGCGGACCGCTTCAGATCACGTTCGACAATATCGGCTGCTGCCACCCTAGCACACGCGACTGGGCGATTCAGGTGAACGACGTGCTCAACGCCAACGGCGATTTCTACATCCGTAATCTGACTGCGGGCACCATTCCGTTCAAGATCTCCGGGTCTACCGGCA
This sequence comes from Thermoanaerobaculia bacterium, assembly GCA_036376245.1. GTDB lineage: Bacteria > Acidobacteriota > Thermoanaerobaculia > Multivoradales > UBA5704 > DATARR01. The sequence continues at coordinate 221,542 of DASVAS010000053.1, forward strand.
ACGTGACGATCCAGGGGACGCTGACCCAGGGCTCGGACCGCTTCACCAAACGCGACATCGTGGCGGTGGATCCCCGGAAGATCCTGGAGAAGCTCGCCGCTCTTCCGATCTCGACCTGGACCCGCAACACCGATCCCGCGTCGGTGCGGCACCTGGGGCCGATGGCCCAGGACTTCAAAGCGATCTTCGACCTTGGCGACGACGATCGGTCCATCTCGACCCTGGACATGGCGGGAGTCAGCATGGCCGCCATTCAGGCGCTTCACTCCATCATGAACGAAAGGGACGAGGAGGTCGCGGCGCTCCGGCGCGAGAACGCCGATCTCGGTGAGCGGCTCAAAGCCCTGGAGGAGTTGATCGCGTCAGCGGGGAAGATTCCGACCGACCGCTGAGCGGGTGAAAGGGAAACCCTCGTCTCGGTTCAAGGCGCGAGCGCCTCTCGGAGCTGGAGCGCCCGGACGACTCCCGGGTCTTCGCCGAGACGGCGCTCGACGTCTTCCAGGACGGCGGCGCGGAAGAGCGGGTCGGCTTCCGCCTGGGCCAGGGTGGCCCGCCAGTCCTCGGGGTGCACGTAGCGGTACTCCTCCCTCTCCAGCAATGCCGCCCTCTCCGGCGTGCGGCGCAGGAAGATCATGGCCACGTCGTCCCAGTAGACCAGGGCGAAACGCTCGCGGGGGAAGAACAGCGCGTTGGTCGTGTGATGCTCCACCCGCGGCGGCCCTCCGGGCACGGCCGGCGGCGAGAGCACGGCCCGGGGACGGTCGTCGTAGCGCACCAGCGCGCCGTCGATCCCGTAGCGCGCCAGCAGCGCCGTCCACCGCTCCTCGCTGCCGCGGGCGGCGGCCAGCTCGTGGAACAGCCCCGGATTCACCTCGTTGCGGGCGTCGATGAAGACCTGCCGCGGCGGATACAGACGCCAGAGCAGATAGCCGCCGAACGCCACGTCGTTGTAGAGGTTCCCCACCCCCTGCCGCCGGGCGAGATCGTCCACCGCCTTCTCCGGGAAACGTCCCGGCTCGATGCCGAAGCCGGGCCGGAACGCGCCCTGGCGCGGACGCAGAGGTCCCCGCGACGGCGGCAGCACGCACCAGAACGCGGCGAGCAGGCAGGCGAGCGGCACCAGGAGCCTCCCCAGCCGCCTCTCCTCCCGTTGGGGATCGCGGACGCGCGCCAGATCCGCCAGCGCCTCGCCCGCGAAGAACGCCGCGCCCACGAAGAACAGCCCCAGGTGGCGCAGCCCTGTCGAGGCGAGGACGGCCAGGGCGAGCGCCACCAGCCCCGTCGCGGGATCGAGCCGGCGGGCCTTGACGCCGGCGGCCACGGCCAGCGCGAGGAGCGCCGCCAGCCCGCAGAAGAAGAAGAGGAACGGCTCCGGCCTCTGCCACACCGGCAGCCACTCCGGGTTCGTCCCCGGCAGGCCGCGCAGGGCCTCCGCGATGCCGAACGGGACCGTGAACAGCCCCGCTCCGTAAGGATTCGCCAACAGCGCCAGAATCGTGACCGCCGGCAATCCCAGCACCCAGGTCCAGGGGATCGGACGCCCTCCGCGCGCGCCGCCCGGCAGCCGCGTCCCCACCAGGTACGCCGCCGTCACCACCGGCGCCAGCAGGGCCCCGGGATGGAAGTTCACCCACAGCATCACGAGCACCGGCAGGATCAGGACCGGAACGCGGCTCCCCGTCCGGCGAAACGACTGGAGCAGGGCGATCGACAGCGGCAGCAGAAACAGGCTCGCCAGCTCCGGCCGCAGGAAGAAGCGTCCGCGGGCTCCCAGGATGGCGATCAGCACGACCAGGGCCGCCCCGGCCGCCGGCGCTCCCGCCCGGCGCAGCGAGTTGAACAGCAGCGCCGCCAGGGCCACCACCAGCGCCGCCAGTCCCACCACCAGAGCCGGCAGCCCCCAGACCCTCTCCAGCGTCGCGACGGCCACCTGGAAGAGCCACTCGTGGTCCACCCAGGGCACCCCGTGCGACGTGAAGCGGAACGGATCGGTCCGCGGCAGCTCCCCGTGCTCCAGGATCCACCGCCCGCTCGCCAGGTGCCAGAAGAGGTCGTACGCCTTCAGACGCACCGTGCCCGCCACCGCCGCGAAGAGCAGCAGGCAGACGGCGGGCACGAGGTCGCGGCGGAGCGTCACGGCGGGAGAGTTTACCCGCACGAGCCGCCGGCCGGAACGCGCTCTACCGATTCCGCGGCGGGGATCTCCCGGTGGTTGTCCCTGGCCGCCACATAGTTCCATGCGCCCTCAAAATCGCGACATGGACATAACGCTCCTCCACCCGAGTGGAGGGTATCTATTCAGGGGGAACTTCCGGATCGAAGATCTCGTTCAGCAACGCCCCCAATCGCACTCCAGCCTTCAGGATCTGAGTCCTTACCCGATCGGCATGGCTATTCAGGTAGTTCTCGTCAACGACGAAAGTTCGTTTTGGTTCCCCAGAATCGAGCCTCCCGTTGTTGCTGTCGTACTTGCAGAACGTTCCTGGGGTCGATTCAAAGCAATAGGCAACGTCGCCTCTTCTTGTAATCTTGAAGGACTCGTCAGCCCAATCCACGACGGTTGAATCAATCCAATCCAGTCGATCGTCATCGCTGGCAGAATCGCGGAGCTCCTTGGCTACGTCGCCGATCTGCCTGCCCTTGATTATCCTCTCCTCGAGAATGCATGAGTCCCAAACTCTGTGTAGATGTCCGTCGCAAGGTGGTTCTGGCGCTTCAATGATATCGTTTCCCCCCTTGTCGTCCTTGAATGATACGTGAAGAGGCTGGTGGATATCTCCAACCCAGTGTCCAAGGAACTTGAGCGCGTCGAGTTTGTCGGCGGGGGATCCAGGCTGACGACGAAGAATCTCCACATCATTGCGAATTGCACTGAACAGACATACGTTACCGACTCGGCACTCGGCATTGCCGATGTACGTAAAGTGGCGAGGCACATTGATGTAGTGCTCCTGGGCTCTCTTTCTCGGATTATCGGCCCAGTTGCAGGACGCTGAGAACGTGGTGAACTCGGAATCGTTACTGAGAAGGGCGACAACGGCTGCCTTTGCAGTAGGTCTCAGTTCTTGAAACGCAATCTCGCAGACAAGTCTATGCCCGGACGGTCCCCAGGCCATTGCCGGCAGGCTGCCGAACAATCCGAGCACAATGAACACAGCCAATCCGCCGACTTGCAGCCGCGTCGGAAGATGGATCGATCTACGTGTCATCACGCGCCTCCGTTTCCTGAGTGAGGACCGAGCGAAGAGAAATGGCCCATGTTGAGGACATCCACCACAATTTCGTGCCTGTGATCATACCTTAGAGCTCCGGCGGGACACGCCCAATCCCTGGCTCTGAGACAAAGAGGTGAAACAGAGAAATAGGACCATAAGCGAGAAAAACATGGCGGCGGCGCTCGGGGATCTGTCCGACGGCTTTCAGGAGCCCGCCTTCCGAGCCGTTGTAACGCGTCTTGCCCGCACACCTCGCACCACATTGGCTTAGAGTCTCTAACAGAACCGGCCCAACGGGCCGGGAGAAATAGCCCAGGGCCGAGGCCGGAGGCCGACGCCCTGGGTCAGGAAGCCCATACAAACCATGCGGCCTGAAGGGTCGCGGGATGCTCTGTTTCGTGGAGAGATGAACATAGATTTGGAG